>NZ_JBSWBU010000001.1:0-1263086 GCF_054052245.1 Micromonospora sp. PTRAS2 | reverse complement strand
GGCAAAGCCGACCCAGTGCGGGGTATCAAACTACTTGGCACTGGCTTATCAAGCACCCTGTTGAGTTCTCAAAGAACAACCACACACCATCCGAAACCCCCGAACCCGGGGGCCCCATCCGGGGCATCTCGTTCATCCGCGCCCCCGCTTTCGCGCTGGGCACTTTTACTACGTTACCTCACCGTCTCTGCCGTGTCAAACCGTGTGTCCCGGTCTGTCGTGCTTCGTACGGATTCGGCCCCGCTGAGCGCGCGCGGCGGCGAACCACTGCTCGTGATCATCGGATTTGGCAGGCCGGCCGTCGTGGTCTCCCACGATCTCGCCCGGTTCCCCGCCGGTCGTCAACCTTACCCGGTCGGTTTCGCCGCTCCAAATCCGCCCTGCGGCAGATCCGGTGGCCCCGCCCGGCTCGCCCCCGGAGGGTCGAGCTGTGCTGTCCGGCGCTCCGGCCTCCCAGGACTTTCGCCCTGTTTCGTCCGTTCCGCGCTGGCAGAGAGAAAGTTACGCGTCCCGGGGTTTCAACGTCAAATCGGGGGGTAGAGGCCCGCGTCACACCATTCGTGACCGAAGATACCCGCAGCTCAGCGGGTCAGCCCCGGCTCCGTGCGCCTCGCCAGCCCCGTACGCCGAGGACACCGACCGTAGTGCCGACCGCCAGCGACGCCGCGATCAACAGGGCGTGGATCCAGAGGAACCCGGTGGGCGTCCCCTCGCCCACGACACCGCCGGCCCACGCGCGGGGGTCGTTCCAGATGGCGACGGCGAACCGGGGCCAGATCACCCACGTCCACACACCGACCCCGACGAGGAAGAGCGCCCAGCCGCGCGACAACACCATGGTCCGCGAGTATGCCAGCGGACCTGCGACGCGTACCCCGTTTGCTCTGTGAGGGGCGCACGGACGGCGGCCCGGCGGTCTATCGTGGAGGCGTGGTCCGGCCCTGCACCCTCGCGCCGGAGGCCGTCGACGGCCTCCCGGTGGGTGCCGCGCCGGTGCCGCCCGGCAGCTCCGGCGACGGCCGCGAGCGCATCCTGGACGTCCTGCGTGCCGGCGGACTGCGGTTCCGCGCCGGCGGGCGATGGCGCACCGGCTCCCTGATCTGACGAGCCGATCCACCCGACCTCCGACGGGCCTTCGCCCGAGGTCGGTGCGCGCCCGCGCGCCTCCCACCGCTTCCACGGCACGAAAGGCACATCCCCATGTCCGTCGCACGGATGCTCACCGGTGACCGCCCGACCGGGCGGCTGCACCTCGGCCACTACGTCGGCAGCATCGCCAACCGGGTGCGGCTGCACCAGCGTTACGAGAGCTTCTTCATCATCGCCGACCTGCACATGCTGACCACCCGCAACACCCGCGAGGACATCGCCGCGGTGTCCCGCAACGCCCGAGAGATGGTCACGGACATCCTCGCCGCCGGCGTCGACCCGGCGCGGGCCACGTTCTACCTCCAGTCGGCCATCCCCGAGGTCGGCGACCTGAACACCCTGCTGCAGAACCTGGTGACCGTGCCCCGGCTGGAACGGGTGCCGTCGCTCAAGGACATGGCCCGGGCCGCCGGCAAGGAGGAGATGCCGTACGGGTTGCTCGGCTACCCCGTCCTCCAGGCCGCCGACATCCTCTGCGTGAAGGGGCAGGTGGTGCCCGTCGGAAAGGACAACGCGGCGCACGTCGAGGTGACCCGGGAGATCGCCCGCCGGTTCAACCACCTCTACGGGGAGGTTTTCCCCGTGCCGGAGACGATCGCCGCCGAGACGCCGTCGCTGGTCGGCACGGACGGCCAGCGGAAGATGAGCAAGAGCCTGGGCAACACGATCTCGCTCTCCGCCGACGCGGCCACCGTCCGCCGGGCGGTCATGGGGATGTACACCGACCCGAACCGGGTGCGCGCGGACGTCCCGGGCACGGTGGAGGGGAACCCGGTGTTCGCGTACCACGACGTGTTCAACCCCGACCGGGCGCAGGTGGCGGACCTGAAGGAGCGGTACCGGGCCGGTCGGGTCGGCGACGTCGAGGTCAAGGAGCAGCTCGCGGTGGCGCTCAACCGCTTCCTCGACCCGATCCGGGAACGGCGGGCCCGGATCGAGGCCGACACCGGGCTGGTCGACCAGCTCATCGTCGACGGCACGGAGCGGACCCGGGCCGAGGTGCGGCGCACCCTGGTCGAGGTCCGTCGGGCGATGGGGCTGACGGGGGCGTACCAGCAGGTGCGGCGGCGGGCCGAGCGCGCCCGCCGGGCCGCGGGCACCCGGACCTGACCCATCGGGTACACCGGGAGCGGGCCGGCCGGAGCGGGAAACGCGGCGGCGTCCACCGGGCCGGCCGGCTATGCTCCGCCACGTGATCAGCCGCGGCAGCCACGCCACCACCGACGCGTCCCAGGACGCCCCGGTCGGATCGGTGCGCCGCGAACGACGCCGGGCTCGGACGAGCCCCCGTCGACGCTGAGCTGACCCACGTTCTCCTGCGACCGGCGGATCGAGCCGCCGGTCGCGTACCCGATCAGGCTCTCGCTCCCTCGGAGTCCCTTCCGGTGGTCCGTCCGACGGCGGGCCCGAGCGAGATCGGCGTACCCATGGATCTGGAGAGTTTGCTGGCCGACCGGCTGACGCCCGCGTTCGCGGCGGTGGCCGGCGGCCCGGTCGACCCGGCCGTGCGGCGCTCGGCGCACGCCGACTACCAGTCGGACGCGGCCCTGGCGCTGGCCCGGCGGCTCGGCCGCCCGCC
Organism: Micromonospora sp. PTRAS2; assembly: GCF_054052245.1. NCBI lineage: Bacteria > Bacillati > Actinomycetota > Actinomycetes > Micromonosporales > Micromonosporaceae > Micromonospora > Micromonospora sp. PTRAS2. The sequence goes on along the minus strand of NZ_JBSWBU010000001.1, from coordinate 1,260,358 downwards.
CCGCGACATCGCCGCCGAGGTGCTGGGCCGGGCGGTCCTGGGCGACCTGTGCGCGGCGGCGGAGGTGTCGGGGCCGGGGTTCATCAACCTGACCGTCGCCGACCAGGCCCTCGGCGCGGCGGTCGCCGGGCTCGTCGGCGATCCCCGGCTCGGCGTGCCGCGCGTCGCCGGACCGGAGACGGTGCTGATCGACTACTCGGCACCGAACGTGGCGAAGGAGATGCACGTCGGCCACCTGCGGTCGACGATCATCGGGGACGCGACGGCCCGGCTGCTGCGGTGGCGGGGCCACCGGGTGATCCGGGCCAACCACCTGGGTGACTGGGGGACGCCGTTCGGGATGCTGATCGAGCACCTGCTGGACCTCGGGGAGGCCGACGGGGCGGCCGAGCTGTCGGTGGGCGACCTGGACTCGTTCTACCGGGCCGCGCGGGCGAAGTTCGACGCGGACGAGGGGTTCCGGGCCCGGTCCCGGCTGCGGGTGGTCGCCCTGCAGGCCGGCGACGAGCGGACGGTACGGCTGTGGCGGCTGCTGGTCGGCCGGTCCGAGGGTTACTTCCTGGGGGTGTACCGGGCGTTGGACGTGACGCTCACCGAGCGGGACTTCCAGGGGGAGAGCCGCTACCAGCCGATGCTCGGTCCGGTGGTCGAGGAGCTGGACCGGCTCGGGCTGCTCCGGGACAGCGACGGCGCGGCCTGCGTCTTCCCGCCCGGCTCCGTGGGCCGGGACGGGGAGCCGCTGCCGCTGATCGTCCGCAAGCGGGACGGCGGGTACGGCTATCCGGCCACGGACCTGGCCGCGCTGCGGTACCGGACCGGCGAGCTGGGAGCCACCCGGCTGCTGTACGTGGTGGGCCTGCCGCAACGGCGGCACTTCGAAATGGTCTTCGCGGTAGCCGCTGCGGCCGGCTGGCTGCCCGGGGCGGCCCGCGCCGAACATGTGGGCTTCGGTTCGGTCCTCGGCGCCGACGGGCGGATGCTCCGCAGCCGGGCAGGCGCCCCGGTGAAGCTGGCCGACCTGCTGGACGAGGCGGTGGCTCGGGCCACCGCGTTGGCCCGGCGCAAGAACCCCGGGCTGGATGCCGCGGAGGTGGCCGAGGTGGGCCGGGCGGTCGGCATCGGCGCGGTGAAGTACGCGGACCTCGCGACCGACCGGCACCGGGACTACGTCTTCGACTGGGACCGGATGCTGTCCCTGGACGGCAACACCGCCCCGTACCTGCAGTACGCGTACGCGCGGATCCGGTCGCTCTTCCGGCGGGCGGGGGCGGACGGGTTGCCGGCGGCGGTGGAAGCCGTACGGGTGCCGCTGGCGGACCCGGCGGAGCGCGCACTGGTGTTCGCGCTGCTCGGCTTCGCCCCGGTGGTGGTCGAGGTGGAACGGACGTTGGAGTTTCACCAGCTCGCCGGCCACCTGCACCGGGTGGCGGCGACGTTCAGCGCGTTCTACGAGCGGTGCCCGGTGCTGCGCGCGGAGGGGGCCGTCCGGGAGGGTCGGCTGGTGCTGTGCGGGCTGACCGCGCGGGTGCTGCGGCAGGGCCTGGACCTGCTGGGCATCCGCACCCCGGAACGGATGTGAGGCGCGCGGGGAACGGCGGCCAGGCGCTCACGGTCAGTCCTCCGGGTCCGGGTTGTCCCGGAGGATGCCGTTGAGGTAGAGCGACTCGCGGCAGGTGGTGGCGCGGGGGGCGTTGGCCGGGGTGCCGGGGCGGCGGCAGACCACCGTGAGGGTCACCCGGCCCCGGGCGGGAACGCGGATCGGGGTGACCGAGTGGTAGTCCTGGTTGCGGAAGTTCTCCAGGGCGTAGGTGACCACCCGCACCTGGTTCGCGGTGACCGTCAGCGTGCCCTCGTCGCCCTGCACGTTGTCGACCAGGAAGTCGGTGAGCAGGAACGTCTTGCCCGCCGGGACGGTGTAGCTGCGCTCCGCCGACCCGTTGGGGCTGGTGCGGAAGGTGATGGCGACGGAGAACTGCTCCCCGCCGAGGCCACCGGCGGGGCCGCCCACCCCGCTGCCGTCGGTGCTGCCGTCGCCGGGGGTGCCGGCACCGGGCGGGGTGGTCGTCGGGGCCGGGTTCGGCGCGGCGCTGGGCACCGGTTCGCCCCGCGCGACCTGCCGGGCCTGCTCCGCCTCCACTGCCTCCCGGGCGGCGGTCTCCACCTGCGGGCGCAGCAGCCCGAACCAGAGGGCCAGCAGCGCCAGGAGCAGCGCGAGCAGGGCCGCCAACAGCTTCAGCAGCCCGGCCGAGATGATCGGGCGCTGGACGAAGACGGCGTCGAGGCCACGGGCCCGGCCGTCCGAGGTGCGCAGCTCGACGGCGAACGGGTACTCCTTCGGCGCGCCCCACCAGAGCAGCCGGCGGGCGCGTACCCGGAGGGGGGTCTCGGCGCGGGTGCCGTTGGGCACGGTTACCGGCTCGGCGGGCAGCGCGAACGTCACCTGGTCGGTGCCCTCGGCGGCGGCGAGGCCGACCTGCTCGGTCACGTTGCCGAGGTTGTCGGTGTCGATGCGGTAGCGGGCCCCGCGCAGCCCGCTGCGCGACGGCGGCTGCACCTGCGCGGCCAGCTCCGAGAACGGCTCGACGGTGAGGACGCCCTCCTCCACCACCGCCGAGTCGGGGTATTCGGCGGGAACCACGCGGACGCCGAAGGGCCGGTCGCCGGCGTCCACCCGGGCGGAGCGGGGCGGGCGGAAGGTGACCGTGACGGTGTCCGAGCCCGCCGGGTAGAGGTTGAGGGTGGGCGGCTGCACGGTCACCCACTCGCCCGGCACACCGAGGATCTCGAACCGGTACGCCTCGACCGTGTCGCCGGCGTTCCGCACGGTGACCGGGACCTCGACCTCGCCGCCGGGGGCGACGCTCACGGAGGTGCTGGCCAGATTCGCCGATGCGCGCATCTGCTGGAGCGTAGGAGCGCTTCTGTGGCCTGTCAGGGGCCATCGGGGTACGACGGCGGGCAGAGGTCGCTGCCCGCCGGGCGACGTTAAGTACACGCAAAGACATCGCGCCCATACTCGCCGTGCCGTCGGCGCGCCGGCCGTCGGCACGGGGAGAGGAGGCGAGGATGCAGCGGATACCGGTCTACGTGCACGCGACGGATCCGATCTCGTGGACGGGCGTGACGGGGCAGCTCACGGGTCGTTCGGAGGTCAGGGTCCTGGCCCAGGCGGACGCCGCCGACGCGGCGGTCACCCTGGTCGTCGTGGACAGCCTGACCCCGCCGGTGGTGCAGGCCCTGCGGCGGCTGCGCCGGGAGCAGAACCGGCTGGTGCTGGTGCCGGCCACCATCGACGACGCCCAGCTGTCGGCCGCCGTCGAGTGCGGGGTGGTGGGGGTGGTACGCCGCAGCGAGGCGTCCGCCGGCCGCCTGGTCGAGGTGATCCTGTCGGCGGCGCGGGGCGAGGGGAGCGTCCCCGCCGACCTGCTCGGTCGGCTGCTGAACCAGATGCGCCGGCTCCAGCGGGAGGTGCTCGACCCGCGCGGGTTGAGCCTGGGCGGGCTGAGTTCGCGGGAGGTGGACGTGCTGCGGCTGGTCGCCGACGGGTTCGAGACGCGGGAGATCGCGGTGAAGCTGTCGTATTCGGAGCGGACGGTGAAGAACGTGGTGCACGGCATGACGACCCGGCTGCACCTGCGCAACCGGGCGCACGCGGTGGCGTATGCGCTGCGGCACGACCTGATCTGACCGGCCGGATCCGGGCCGCACCGGCGGGCCGGCCGGGCGGGGACCGGGGTCGCCGGTGCGGGCGGGCGTTGCCCGTACCGGCGGCGGTTCTGCCCCGGTCCCTGGCCGGCGGTCCCTGTGCCGGGCGGCGGCGGGCGGCCACGATGGCCCTCTGGGCCCTGCGCGACGTGGCCGCCCGCCCGCCGTCTCCCGTCGAGGTGCCGATTGCGTCCCACCCGAAGGTCTCCCCTCGTCGCCGCCGCGACGGCGGTCGCCGCGTTGCTGGGCGCGTGGGCGCTGGGCGTCCCGCCCGACCGGGCGTCGTACGCCGAGCCGGCCGACCCGCCGCCGGTCACCGACCTGCGGGTGGCCTACCTGGGCACCGGGCACCGCAGCATCGGCGTGGTCTCCGGCACCGGGGCGGAGGCGACCGCGCCGCCGCTGTTCGGCGGCGGCCCGGCGCACTTCGACGACGAGGTGTCCGCCACGGGGGACGTGGTCGTCTGGGTCAGCCGGCGCGGGTCGGAGCTGGCCCAGCTCTGGGTGCGCCGTGGCTCGGGGGAGCCGACCTGCCTGGTGGACGACCCGGTGCAGGTCGCCGGGGCGCCGTCGGTGTCGCCGGACGGCACCCGGGTCGCCTTCGAGCAGACCCGGGAGGGCGTGGGGAGCTGGCACGACATCTTCGTGGTCGGCGTCGACGGCACCGGGCTGCGGCAGGTCACCGACGGCACCAACGACAACCGCCGGCCCACCTGGTCACCCGACGGCACGACGCTGGCGTTCGAGCGGCGCGACGACGCGGGCGTGCCGCAGGTGCACCGGATGCCGGTCGACGGCGGGCCGGTGACCGCGCTGACCGCCCGGCCGGAGGGGGCCGGGGAGCCCGCGTGGGATCCGGACCCGGCGCACGACCGGATCGCGTACACGGCCGCGTCGCAGGACCCGGACGCCCGGCAGATCCACCTGATCAACACCGTCGGGGGCGACGACCGGCTGCTGCTCGCCCCGTCGTGGGACAGCCACCAGCCGAGCTGGTCGCCGGACGGGACGACCCTGGCGTTCCTGAGCCGGACCACCGACGACGGCACGCGGGGGGCGGCCGACCTGGTCTACACGGGGGTGCCGCGCCCCGACTGGTGCCCGTGCGAGGCGGTGCTGCGCCTCGCCGAGGACCGCCTCGTCGGCCACCCCGCCTGGTATGTCCCGCCGGGTGCCGGCACGCCGGTGCTGGTGGTCAGCCGGACGACCGCACCGGACCGGTACACGGTGACGTTGCAGGACGTCCGTCCCGACGCCACCGACCCCCGTGACCTGGGGCTGACCGTGCTGCGGGAGGACCCGGGGGCGGCGACGGATCCGGACCTGCTGTGGCGGCCCGTCGACGGCGACCCGTGGACGGCCCGCCCCGACTACTCGCCGGACGGCAGGCGGATTGTGGTGAACCGGTTCGAGACCGTGGGCGGCAACCGGGTGTCCCGCCTCTGGGTGGTCGACGCCGACGGCGGCAATCCCCGGTTGCTTCCCCTCGCCGGTCGCGGGGACGCCGACGTCGAGACCGACCCGGTGTGGTCGCCGGACGGCACCCGCGTCGCGTACGCGCTGGCCGGGCCGGGCGGGCCCAGCCGGGTGGTGGTGGCGGACGTGACCACCGGGCAGCGCGTGCTCACCGTGCCGTCGGGCGGCGACCCGGGCCGCTCCGACAGCCAGCCGGCCTGGTCGCCGGACGGGTCGACGCTGGCCCTGGTGCGGGGCCAGCCGGACGGGGCGGCGGCCGACAGTCACGTGTGGACGGTCGACGCCCGCGACGGCAGCGGGCAGCGGGACCTGACCGCCATCGGCTGCCCCGGGTGCGTCGGGGCGGACTACGGCCCGAGCTTCTCCCCGGACGGCGGCCGGATCGCGTTCGGGCGGGGCCCCGACGGGCTGGTGGTCACCGGCACCGACGGCGACGACTGCCGGGTGCTGGCGCCGCAGACCCCCGGGGCGGGCTGCGCCGGCCCGCTGGTCGCCCCGCCGGACGGCCCGCACCGGCCCCGGGACGTCGCCTGGTCGCCGGACGGGCACCGGCTCGCCCTCAACTCGCGCCGGTACACCGACCCGGCCAGCCCCGAGTACGTCAAGACGTACGACTTCGACACCGCCGTCTTCGACGGGCTGACCTGGGAGTTCCCCGGCCGGCACCGGAAGCCGACCTGGCAGAGGTCGGTGGACCTGGCCACGGACGTGGCGGAGCCGCCCGCGCCGGTGCGGGTCGGCGAGCGGACGACGTTGACGCTGACGGTGACCGACCGGGGGCCGACCCCGGCGGCGAACGTCCGCCTCGACCTGCGGGTGCCCGACGGGGTCCGGGTCACCGCGCTGGAGCCGGAGGTGGGCTCCTGCCAGCTCGCCCCGCCGGGCTGCGACCTGGGGCCGATCGGGCTGGGCAACACGGTGCGGGTACGCGTGGAGCTGACCGGGGTGACCGCCGGGACGTACCCGGTGGAATGGACGGTCGGTGGTTGGACGGCCGACGCCCGGCCGTCGGACAACACGGCGTCGGTGCCGGTGACGGTCGTCCCGGTCCCCCCGCCGACGACCACCCCGCCCCCGGCCACCCCGACGCCGACCCCGACGGCCACGGCGACGCCGACGGGTCCGCCGCCCACCAGCCCACCGGCGGCGGGCCTCGACATCACGGTCACGGTCGACCCCGTCCCGGCGTACGTGGGTGGGACGGTCACGGTGACCTACACGGTCCGCAACACCGGCGGCCGGCCGGCGACCGGAATCCGGATCACCCCCGCCCTGCCGGCGGGGGTGCCGGTGCGCAGCCGGCCGGCGGGGTGCTCCGCGACCTCCTGCCCGGTCCCCGACCTCGCCCCGGGCGCCCGCCGGTCCCTGGAGTTCGTGCTGGCCCCGGGCGCGGCCACGTCGACGACGGTGCGCGGCACGGTGGCCGCCGACGGGGGTCTCGACGACACCGCCCAGGCGCCGTTCCGGGTGCTGCAGCCCCGGATCGTCGCCGTGCCGGCCATCGGGCCGCCCGGCTTCGTCACCTCGGTCCGGGGCACCGACTTCCCGCCCGGCGTGCCGGTGCGGCTGGCCTGGGACGTCGGCCTGACCGCGGCGGCGAACCCGGCCGTGCCGGCGGCCGACGGCACCTTCGCCGCGCAGCTGCTGGTGGTGCCGCGCGACCAGCTCGGCCCCCGAAGGATCCTGGCCACCGGCGCGGGGTTCGGCACCGTCCGCACCGACTTCCGGGTGATCCTGCCCGCCCAGCAGCCGCCCGGCCTGCTGTTCCGTGGCTGGTGAGGGGACGACGAGGATGATCCACGAGGTGGACGAGGCGCTGCACGCGCTGCTGACCGAGGAGATGCTCGCCGGCACCGACGTGCAGCTCGCCTTCGACGCGCCGACCCGGGAGTGGGAGGCCCGGCGAAACGCCCCGACGGTGAACCTGTTCCTCTACGACGTCCGCGAGGAGATGACCCACCGTCGGGAGGGCCGGGTCGAGGAGTACGACGCCGACGGCGCGGTCGTCGCCGAGCACCGCCCGCCCCGGTACTTCGCCCTGTCGTACCTGGTGACGGCGTGGACGGCGCAGCCGCAGGACGAGCACCGGCTGCTGTCGGTGCTGCTGGCCGGGCTGGTCGTGCACGACGTGCTGCCGCCGTCCCGGCTCGTCGGCGGGCTGGCCGCGCTGGGGCTGACCGTGCCGATGAGCGTCGCGGTGCCGCCGTCGCGGGACCGGGGGCTCGCCGACATCTGGTCGGCCCTCGGCGGTTCGCTGAAGCCGTCGCTGGACCTGGTGGTGACCACGCCGATCGCGGCGTCCGCGACCTTCGCCGCCCAGCCCGTCACCGACGGGCTCCGGCTGCGCGCCGCCGACCGGGCCGAGCCCGTCGCGGGCGGGGAGACGCGGCGGCTGCGCCACCCCGAGCCGGTGGACGCCACGACCCCGATCGGGGTACGCCGGGCGCGGGGCACCGCAGCCGAGCGGCAGCGCCGGCAGGGCACGGGCGGGCCCATCCGGGGCGGCCGGCGGTGAGCGCTGCCGTCGAGGCGGAGCCCGGTACGGCCGTGCCGGAGGGCCCACCTTCCGGTGCCCGGCGGTCCGAACAGGTCGAGCCGGCCGGCACCACGTACCTGCGGGCCCGGCTGTTCCTCGTGGAGCAGCGGGTCCGGCGGGCCGTCGCGGCGGCCCGCGCGGCGGACCCGGCCCCGGACGACCCGCTGCGCGGGCTGCACGTCTCCGACGACGACGCCTGGCGGCTCGCCGACGGCCCGGCCCCGCCCGTCCCCGACGAGATCGCGGCGGAGGCGGTGGAGACGGCCGACCGGTGGGCCGACGGGGCCCGGTCGGCGGGCACCCGGGTGCCGCTGCGGGAGGTGGCCGAGGAGTTCCGGCTGGGCCCGCTGGACGTGGAGGTGCTGCTGATCGCGCTCCTGCCGGACCTGGACCGGCGCTACGAGAAGCTGTACGGCTACCTCAACGACGACGTGACGCGCCGCCGCGCCACGACCGGGCTGGCCCTGTCGCTCTGCGGCGTCTCCCCGGCCGCCGGCCCGGCCCGCGCCCGCCTCGCCGACACCGGGCCGCTGGTGGCCGGGGGACTGCTCCTGGTCGAGGAGCCCGACCGGCCCTTCCTGACCCGGTCACTGCGGGTGCCGGACCGGGTGGCCGGGCACCTGCTCGGGCACGCCGGCGTGGACGAGCGGCTCGACGGCCTGCTCCGGCGGTCGGGGCGACCGGGCGCGTCGGCGGGGCCGGTGGCCGCCGGGCTGGCGGCGGCGATCCGCGCCGGTGACCGGTTGGCCTACCTGCGCGAGGAGCCGGGCGGGGCGGCCGACGAGGTGGCCGCCGCCGCCCTCGCTGCGGCCGGTCGGGGCGTCCTCGCCCTCGACCTGGACGCGTTGGGCGTCGACCCCGCGCCGGAGGAGGCCCTGGCCTGCGCCGTGCGGGAGGCCCGGCTGCGGCGGGCCGGGCTGGTCTTCGGCCCGGTCGACGCCCTCGACCCGGCGGCGGGTGCGGCCCCCGCCCGGCTGCTGCGCCGGCTCGCCGGCCTCCCGGTGCCGGTGCTGCTCACCGGGCGGTTGCGCTGGGATCCGCACTGGGCGGAGGAGTCCCCGCTGCTGGTGACCGCCCACCCGGTCGGGGCGGCAGATCGGGCCCGGCTGTGGCGGGACACCCTGGCCGGCCGGTCGACGCGGCTGGCGGACGATGTCGACCCGGAGCGGGAGCTGTCGGCGTACGTGCTGTCGCCCGGCCAGACGCGGCGGGCGGCGGTCGCGGCGGCGCAGCAGGCGGTGCTCGACGGTGCCGACCGGGTCGCCGCCCGGCACGTACGGGCCGGGGTGCGTTCGCAGAACGCGGCGGCGCTGGAGAAGCTGGCCCGGCGGGTGGAGCCCGCCGTCGGCTGGGACGACCTGGTCCTCCCGGCCCCGGCGCGGGAGCAGCTCACCGAGCTGGCGCTGCGGGTCCGCCACCGCGAGCAGGTGCTGGGCGGCTGGCGGCTGCGCCCCGGCGGCGGGCGGGGCCACGGGGTGACCGCCCTGTTCGCCGGGGACTCCGGCACGGGCAAGACGATGTCGGCCGAGGTGGTCGCCGCCGACCTGGGGCTCGACCTGTACGTGGTGGACCTGTCCACCGTCGTCGACAAGTACGTCGGGCAGACCGAGAAGAACCTGGAGCGGATCTTCACCGAGGCGGCCGGGGTGAACGGGGTGCTGCTGTTCGACGAGGCCGACGCGATCTTCGGCAAGCGGTCGGAGGTCAGCGACGCCCACGACCGGTACGCGAACCTGGAGAGCGCGTACCTGTTGCAGCGGATGGAGTCGTTCGACGGCGTGGCGGTGCTGACCACGAACCTGCGGGCCAACCTGGACGAGGCGTTCCTGCGCCGGCTCGACGTCGTCGTGGACTTCCCGACCCCGGACGCGGCGCAGCGGCGGGCGCTGTGGGACCGCTGTCTCGGCGGCGAGCTGCCCCGGGCCGACGACGTCGACCTGGACCGCTGCGCGCGGGACTTCGAGCTGAGCGGGGGCGGTATCCGGGCGTGCGTGGTCAGCGCCGGCTATCTGGCCGCCGAGGCGGGCGGCCCGGTGACGATGGCGATGCTGGTGGCCGCCGCCCAGCGCGAGTACCGCAAGTTGGGCCGCCTGGTGCTGCCCCGCGACACACCGACCGGCAGGGTGCCGCACCGCCGCTGACCCGCCGCGTCCGGCCGGCACACCACCGCGACGACCGGCGCGACCCGGTCAGAGCGAGACGGTCCACTCGTGGTCGCCGGCGGCGGAGTGGTCGATCGCGTCGCTCTGCGGCGGGTTGTCCGGGTCGAAGTCGGAGGTGAGGGTGTGCACCATCTCCGGGCTGCTGACCCAGGTCTGGCTCTCCACGTCCCGCCGCCTGACCCGCCACCGGAACCGCACCTCGTACTCGGCGAGCCAACTGCCCTCGCCGATCGCGCTGGTGGTGGAGAAGCCCGGATCGTCGTTGAAGACGATGGCCGCCGGCGTGGTCTGGATGACCGGGTTGGTGTAGTTCGGGCGGTACGGCCCGTCCTGCACCCAGGCCCGGTTCTCGCGCTGCGGGGCGCCCGCCACGCCGTCCTCGTCCACCGTGTACGCGACGAACTGGTCGGTGACCTCCTGCCGGAAGTCGTAGAGCGTCGCCGCCGACAGCGCCGCGTTGTCCGGCCGGTGCAGGGTGGCCACCTGGGTGAACCCGATGGACTGGCGCGTGTCCAGCCGCTGGGTGGCCGGGCCGGTGTAGGAGGAGGTGAAGGTCAGCCGGGGAGCGTTGAGGTCCGCCTCCGGTTTGGACTTCGACCGGGTGGCCCGGCCGCTGTACGGCTCGCTGCGGTTGGTCGTCCTGGTGCCCTCCGCCCTCGGCACCCGCTGCACCGGGGTCTGCGCACCAGGGCCGGCGAGGGCGGGCAGCTCGACGGCGGCCGGGTCGGCCTGCGCCGGGACGTCGGTGGCGAGGGCGTGGTGGGCGTTGGCCTCGGCCTCCCGTTCGAACCGGTCGCCCGGGTCACTGACCCGCAGGCCGGAGCCGTTGTCGGTGCCCGCGACCGGGCCGAGCCGCTGCTGGATGACGTGGGTCAGCTCGTGGGCCAGGGTGTGCCGGTCGCCGCCATCCTCGCCGAGCACCACGTGGTTGCCGGACGTGTACGCCCGCGCGCCCAGCTCGGCCGCCGAGGTGCGCGCGGTCGTGTCGTCGTGGATCCGCACGTCGGAGAAGTCCGACCCGAGCCGGGCCTCCATGTCGACCCGGGTCGCCTCGTCGAGCGGCCGCCCGCCGCCACGCAGCACCTCGTGCACGGTGGAGCGCTGGACGGCGGGGGTGTCGTGGCCGCAGGCCGCGCCGTGCTCGTGCCGGTCGCGCTCGATCGCCCGGGTCGCCGCGCGGTTGCCCACGGCTCGTTGCAGCGTGAGGATCTCCCCGGGGCTGTGCCGCGCAGCGAATCCGACGCCGGGTGCGGGTGCGGGTGCGTCGCCGCGCCGGCCGCCGGGTGGGGCGGGGCGGGGCCGCTCCTCGCGTGAGCTGGATGTCGCTGCGGGCCGCTGCGCGCGCACGTCGGCACCTCCTCGTTGCGAGGGCGGGCATCGACGTACACGGTAGTCCCGGCTCCGCGGGCCGGTCGAGGTGCGCGCGGACAGGATCAGAGGCCGGCGCGACCGGGCCGGCCTGCGGGACGGGTGCCCGCCGGGCGGCGCACGTCCGGCGGGCACCGGCACCCCTGCCCCTGCGGCGCGGGACTCTGCCCCCGCGCGGCCCGTAGGGACCTTCCCGCCGGCTCCCCGGCCGAGCAGGCTGGCCAGCGTCCGCCGACCTGGCAGAGGAGCTTGCATGCCGACGTACCTGTCCCCGGGCGTGTACGTGGAGGAGGTGCAGAGCGGTTCGCGTCCCATCGAGGGCGTCGGGACCGCCGTCACCGCCTTCCTGGGATTCGCCGAGAAGGGGCCCTTCCACGCGCCGACCCTGGTCACCAACTGGAGCCAGTACGTCCAGCTCTTCGGCGGGATGGTCGAGGGCGCCTACCTGGCGCACGCGGTGTACGGGTACTTCGCCAACGGCGGGGGCGTCTGCTACGTGGTGCGGATCGGCGACCCGTCGACCGGCCGGACGGCCGGCGGCCGGGGCGGGCAGAAGGCGCTGCCCGCCGGGGAACCGTCGGCGCTCGGCACGTTCCGGGTGGCTGCCCTCCCCGCCGGCGGCGGCGAGGTCAGCGTGGAGGTCGCCGACGTCGAGGGCGAGGGGGCCGGCGAGGACCGGTTCCGGCTCGTCGTGCGCCGGGACGGCCAGGTGGCCGAGGAGTACGACGGCTCGTTCCGGCGCAACAGCAAGACCTCGGTGGTCAGCCAGGTCCGCGAGCGGTCCAGGCTGATCAGCATGGAGGAGGTCGGTCCGGCCAACGCGCTGGCCCGGCCCGCCAACCAGACCGTCACCCTGGCCCCGGCCGCCGCACCCGGCGACGCCGTGCCGGCCGCTCTCACCGCGGGCGAGTTCGCCGGGGACGTCGACTCCCGCACCGGCCTGGCCGGCCTGGAGGCCATCGACGAGATCACCATGGTCGCCGCGCCGGATCTGATGGGGGCGTACCAGCAGGGGGTCGTCGACCTGGAGGCGGTCAAGGCCGCCCAGCTCGCCCTGATCTCGCACTGCGAGCAGATGGGCGACCGGATGGCCCTGCTCGACCCGCCGCCGGAGTTGACCGCCCAGCAGGTGCGCGCCTGGCGGCAGGACGAGACCGGCTACGACTCCCGGTACGCGGCCCTCTACTACCCCTGGGTGAAGGTGTTCGACCCGAGCACCGGCCGGGCCGTGTTCCTGCCGCCGAGCGGGCACCTCGCCGGCCTCTGGTCCCGCAACGACACCGAGCGGGGCGTGCACAAGGCCCCCGCCAACGAGGTGGTACGGGGCGTGGTCGACCTGCAGAACAACGTCACCAAGGGCGAGCAGGACCTGCTCAACCCGATCGGGGTCAACTGCATCCGGGCGTTCCCCGGGCGCGGCGTCCGGGTCTGGGGCGCGCGCACCCTCTCCTCCGACCCGGCGTGGCGCTACATCAACGTCCGGCGGCTGTTCAACTACGTCGAGGAGTCCATCCTCCTCGGCACCCAGTGGGTGGTGTTCGAGCCGAACGACCAGCGGCTGTGGGGCACGATCCGGCGCAACATCACGGCTTTCCTCACCGAGGAGTGGCGGCGGGGCGCGCTGTTCGGGGCGACCGCCGCGGAGGCCTTCTACGTCAAGTGCGACCAGGAGACCAACCCCCCGGAGGTGATCGACCGGGGCCAGGTGGTGTGCGAGATCGGCATCTGCCCGGTCAAGCCCGCCGAGTTCGTCGTCTTCCGGCTGGCGCAGTTCTCCGACAGCACCAGCCTGGTCAGCGACTGACCGAACAAACCCTGACGAAAGGCGGCCACGATGGCCAGTGGTGACACCCTTATCGTGCACAGCTTCCAGGTGGAGCTGGGCGGCATCCAGGTGGAGCTGGTGCAGGAGGTCAGCGGCCTGACCGTCGAGCTGGACTCGATCGAGGTCAAGTCGGTGACCGCCACCGGCGAGCTGATCATCCGGAAGATCCCGGGGGCCCGGAAGGCCGGCGAGGTCACCATCACCCGGGGGCTCGACAAGAGCAGCGCCTTCACCGACTGGATCAAGGAGACGTTCCTGAAGGGCGCGGTGGAGGCGGCCCGGCAGAACATCAGCATCATCCTCAACAACGCCGACAAGTCCGAGACGCGGCGCTTCGACCTGTCCAACGCGTGGGTGAGCAAGTGGGAGGGGCCGGGGCTGAAGGCCGGCGACCCGACTGCAGCGACCGAGAAGGTCACCGTGGTCTACGAGGAGATCAGCGCGCAATGAGACGCCGTGGTGTCTCGGCCGGGGGCCTCGACACCCTCGTCGACCCCGCCGGCGGCCCGGAGGAGGCCGCCTCGCCGGTGGTCGCGCCGGTCGCGCCCGTCCGGCTCCAGACGGAGTTCACCTTCCAACTTCCCCGGGGGTACGTCGACGAGGACGGCACCGTGCACCGGGACGGCAGCATGCGGCTGGCCACGGCCCGCGACGAGCTGGCGCCCCTGGTGGACCTGCGGGTCAAGCAGAACCCGGCGTACCTGTCGATCGTCCTGCTCAGCCTGGTGATCACCCGACTGGGCACGATCACCCAGGTCCGGGCGGAGGTCGTCGAGCGGCTCTTCGCCTCCGACCTGGCCTTCCTGCAGGACCTGTACCGGCGGATCAACGCCGAGGGGCACACCCTCGCCGAGGTCACCTGCCCGGCGTGCGAGTCGGTCTTCGAGGTGGACCTGGCCGGTGGTCGCCCGGGGGAATCGTGACGTACGGGGCCGACCGGCTCCACGAGGAGGTCTCGTACGTCGCCTACCACTTCCACTGGCCGCGCACCGAGATCCTCGCCCTCACCCACGCCGAGCGGGCCCGGTACGTCGCGGAGATCGCCCGCATCAACACCAGGATGAACGAAGGTCAGTGAGGCGCGATGGGGCTACGCGACAGGATGCGGCGGCTGGCCGCCGGCACCCTCGCCCGGGTGGCCGGCACCGTCGGTGACGCCCGCCCGTCCCCCACCCCGGCCGGGCCGGCGGGCCCGCCGCCCGGCGACACGGGCAGCGTCCCCACGGATGCCGGCGACCCCGGCTGGCGGGCGCTGCCGCCGCTGATGCGGGCGGTGTCCACGGGGCCGCTCCAGGTCGCCGACCTGCCCCGCTTCACCGACCGGCTGGCCACCTACCGCGACCCGACCCTGCGCACGCCGCTCGACCACCTGGTCAGCGACCAGGCGCCGCTCGGGGTCGTCCACGACCTGGCCCGGCCCCGCCCGGCCCGACCGGACGCCGGCCGGGGGCCGGCTCCACAGTTGCCCGCCGTCCAGCGGAGGGGCGCCGGTCTCCCCGCCGGCGACCGGGGGGCGGGCTACCCGGCCGCCGATCCGGCCACCGGCGGCACGCCGGCCGTGCCTACGCCGGTCCCGCCCCTGGCTGCGGCACCACCCCCGATGTCGGCCCCGGCCTCGACGTCAGCTCCGACCCTGGCGTCGGCCCGGCCCCTGGCTACGGCCCCGGAGCCGGCGGCGGCACCGGCGGGGATTGCGGCACCGGCTGGTGCCTCGGGCCTGCCCCTGGTGGCGGCCCCGAAGCCGGCCGGGGCAGGGACAGGGCCAGGGGCAATGGTCACCGCGCCGACACCGGGCCCGGTCCGCAGACTGGCCGGTACGCCACTACCGGCCCATCGGCCGGCCACGGTCCAGCGGGCCACGCCGCCCGCGACGGCGGCGGCCGTCCCCCCTTCGACGGGCCGCCCCCCGTCGGCCGCCGATCCGCGCCCCGCCGGGCCCGTCGCTCCGACCGGCGGCCGGACCCGCACCGTTCCGGCCGCCCCTAGCCCCGCCCCCGCCGACGCCGCCCATCTCACCGGCTCCCCGCCCAGCGGTGCCACCGGCAGCATGCCGCCCGGCCGACCGGACGCCACGGCTCCGCCCGCCGGGCCCGACGGCGGATCCCCACCGGGTGCCCCGGATGGCGGGCCGGCAGCACCGGTCGTCCACAGTGGATCAGGGCAGGGGCGCGGCGGACCACCGCCGGTGCGCCCCGCCGCCCGGCTCGGCCTCGGCGACCCGCTGCCCGCGCTGCCCGGGACCGCCCGACCCGGCACGGCCGGGCGACCGGCTGCACCGGGACCCTCCACCGGCACGACCGCCGGCGACCTGGCGGGCCGTGGACCGTCCGGCCACCCGCCGACGGTGCAGCGCGCCCCGGCCGGTCGGGAGCCGGCCGGGACGAGCACCGGCCCGGGCCCACGACCGGAGGTCGACCCGCGCCGGTCGACCGGTCCCGGGTCGACCGATCCCGGTGAGCGCCGTCCCGGACGCGCCGGCCTGGGGCCGCCGCTGCCCGCCGACGCCCCGCCCCCGGTGGTGCGCCCGGCCCCGCCCACCAGCCACGACGCGCTCCCGAGCGAAGCCGCCCGAGGCGGGTCCTCCCGGCCCGGCACACCATCGGCCGTCGCCCCCGCAGGCGGTGCCGACCGGCCGGCCCCCGCGCCGTTGAGTCCCGCCCCGACCGGCGACACCCCTCGGCCCGCTCGCCCGGCCCCGGCCGGCGCACCGACCACCCGGGCGGAAGGAACCCGGCCGTCGCCGGGCACGCCGGACGACCCCCACCGCGCCACGGGCGGCGACCGGCACCGGGCGATGCCCGTGCCGCCACGCGTACCGGTCCGGCCCCCGGTCGGCGGCGCGTCGGGCGGTGCCGCCGGCCCCCCGGCGCGGCCGGCGGTGCAGCGGCTCCGGTGGCGGCCGGCGGACCTGCCCGGGACCGCAGGCGGTCCCCCGGCGGTGGTCGCCCCGTCCGGTAACGCCGGCCCGGACCCGGCAGACCGCGCGGTGCCGCCGCCCGCGCCGGTGCCGCAGGGCGTGCCGTCAGCCGGCGTCGTCCCGCAGGGAGCACCGCCGCCCGCACCGGTCCGACCCCGCGACGCACCGCCCGCCCGGATACCGCACGACGCGCCGCCCGCCCCCGACGCGCAGGGCGCGCCGTCCACTTCCGCAGTGCAGGGCGTGCCGGCTACTTCCGTCGGGCCGGGCGCGCCGCCCGCCTCCGGCACACAGGGCGCGTCGCCCGATCCGACTGGTCCGCGCCGGGTTCCGCTGCTGACCGGACGCGGGCTGCCCCTGCTGACCGGGGCGCCGGCACTGGCCGGTGCGGTCCCGGCCGGTGCACGGACCGGGGTGCCCGTGACCTGGCGGACACGGGGCGCGGCCAGCCCCGAACCGGCCTCCGCCGGGCTGTCCGGCGGGGCGGGACCCTCGTCCGGCAGGGCGGGACCCTCGTCGGGCAGGGCGGGAACGTCGTCGGGCGGCCCGACCGCCGTCCAGCGGGCCCCCCGGGTCGGCGCGGGCAGCACGCCCCGTCCGGCGGCCACGGCCGGGACCGGTCCCGACGGCCGGACCTGGCAGGGCGACGGCAGGCAGGGCGGGCACGGCAGCAGGCGGGGCGGGCAGGACGGGCAGGGCTCGCAGGGCGAGCGGGCGGAGGGTGGGCCGGGCACCGGGCGGGGCTCGGCTCCCGTGCTCCTCCTCGCCGGGGCGGCCACCCCGGCACCGCACGCGTCGCCGAGCACGTCGCGTCGGCAGGCCGGCTTCGCGGGCGTACCGCTGCCGACGCGGCGAGCGGCGGGCCCGGTGGCGGCCGGCGGACCGGACGGCACCACGGGCCCGGCGCGGCGGACGAGCACGGCGACGGGCGCCGCCAGCGGCACCCCGGCGGCCGTCCAGCGGGCCACGGCCCGGCCGGACGCGACGAGCGGCACCGGCACGACGAGCGGCGCCGGCGCCCGGCCGGGGGGCGGCGGGCCGGCGCGGCGGGCCGCCCCACCGGCGGCCGTCCAGCGGCGGGAAACCGCCGTGACCACCGGCACCGCCCCTGAGCGGGACCCGGGGCCGGACCCCGAGACCCTGCTGCGGGGCTTGGACCGGCGGCACCTGGACGCCCTGGCCCACCGCCTGGTCGAACCGGTCGGCCGGCTGGTCCGGGCCGACCTGCGGGCCGCCCGGGAACGGGCCGGCCGGTGGCGGGACGGCACCCGATGAGCCGGCGCACCGATCAGCACGAGAGGGGAGACGGCGATGGCCGGTGACGACCCGGGGACCAGCGTCCACTTCCGGCTCCAGATCGACGGCATCGACCTGGGCGACTGGAGCGGCTGCGACGGGCTCGGCTGCGAGGTCGAACTGGAGCAGTACCAGGAGGGCGGCAACAACGAGTTCGTCTGGCAGTTGCCGTCGCGGCTGCGCTACTCCAACGTCACCCTGACCCGCCCGCTGACCAGGGACACCGCCAAGGTCTCCAGCTATCTCGCGCAACTGCCCAGCGGGGTGCGCCGGGGCACCGCGCAGATCGCCGCGCTCCGGCCCGACCTGGCGATGCTGGTGCAGTGGGGACTGGCCGACGTGGTCCTGGTGCGGTGGTCCGGGCCGTCGTTCGACCCGAACCGCTCGGAGGTGGCCACCGAGAGCATCGAGCTGGCGTACCACGGCTTCCTGGAGGTCGGCGGATGAGATCACGGGCCGGGAAGGTGGCGGCGCACCTGCAGCGGTACCAGCCGCCCACCTCGGGCGGGAACCAGCCGGGCGGCGCCCTCGGCGGGCCGATCACCTTCATGTTCAACCCGCAGCAGCTCGCGCTGACCAAGTCGGCGAGCTGGATCCCGCACGTCGTACGCGGGGCGGCGGACGTCGGGGTCGCCGAGTTCAGCGGGTCCGGGCCCCGGACGCTGACCCTGGAGGTCTTCCTCGACGCCACGGACACCCACTCCCGCACCGTCCAGGACCGGGTCGACGCCCTGCTCACCTGCTGCGTGCCGACCAAGGCGAGCATCGCGGCGAAGGCACCGTCCCCGCCGTGGGTGAAGTTCGCCTGGGGGCAGTTCCAGACGGTGTCGTTCTACTCGTACGTCAGCCAGGTCAACGCCACCTACAGCCTGTTCGACCCGGACGGCACCCCGCTGCGGGCGACCTGCTCGCTGACGCTCAACGAGGTCAGCGGCTCCACCCCGGGGCAGAACCCGACGTCGGGCAGCCGCACCGCCCGCCGGGTGCACCGGCTGGTCGCCGGGGACTCCCTGGAGCTGCTGGCCCACCGCGAGTACGGGGACCCGACCGCGTGGCGGGTCATCGCGGAGGCCAACGACATCGACGACCCGGTGCGGCTGCGCCCCGGCCGTCAACTCCTGCTGCCCGCGCCGGAGGAACTGCGTACCGGGGAGGGCTTCGATGTCCAGCGGTGACCACACCAACAACCTGGTGGTGGGCCTGCCCGGCGCGCTGCCCCGGGCCTGGGCCGACCGGCTGGTGTCGGCGGTGGTGGAGGACAGCACGAACCTGGCCGCCACGGCGACCCTGCGCTTCCGCGACCAGCAGAGCCGGTTCCTGCGGGACAACGGGGTGACCATCGGCACCGACGTGACCGTCCGGGTCCGCACCGGCCGCGACGCCGCCCCGCTGCCGCTGTTCGCCGGTGAGGTGGTGACGCTGGAGTCGGAGTACGACGGGGTGGGCACCTTCACCACCGTCCGGGCGCTGGACCTGTCGCACCGGCTGATGCGGGGGCAGCGGGTGCGCAGCTTCGTCAACCGCAAGGCCTCCGACATCGCCCGGGAGGTCGCCGCCGCCGCCGGGATCCCGGTGGGCCGGATCGACCCCACCCCCACCGTGTACGAGACGGTCACCCAGCCGAACGTCAACGACTGGGAGTTCCTCAAGATGCTCGCGGTCGACAACGACGCCGAGGTGGTGGTGGTCGACGGCCGGTTCTTCTTCCGCCGGTCGGTGCGGGCCGCCGCCGCGCCGGGCGCGGGGGTCACCGCCGAGCAGAGCCCGTTCGTGGTGGAGATGAACGAGAACCTGCTGTCGGTGCGTTCCACCGTCACCTCCGTGGGTCAGGTGGCCGGGGTGACGGTGCGCGGCTGGGACGTGCGGGCGAAGCGGCCGGTGAGTACGGAGGTCGCCACCGACGCCAGCGACGAGGTGCAGATCGGCACCACCCCGGCGAAGGCGGCCCAGCCGTTCGGCGCGGCCCGGCTCTGCGTGGCGGACGTGCCGTACCGGACGGTGGCCGAGACGCGGGCGGTTGCCGGGGCGGTGGCGGCCGACGTGACGGCGGCGTTCGCGGAGCTGGAGGTGGGGATCCGGGGCAACCCCCGGCTGCGGGCCGGGGTGCCGCTGTCGTTGCAGCAGGTGGGCGCCCCGTTCGAGGGGAAGTACACGATCACGGCGAGCCGGCACGTCTTCGGCCCCGCCCAGCTCTACGAGACGTGGCTGACGGTCAGCGGCCGGCAGGACCGGTCGACGTGGGGCCTGGCCACGGGGGCCGCCGCGCCCGCGCGGGCGACCCGGATCCCGGGGCTGGCCGTCGCGATCGTCACCAACACCAAGGCCGACGTGGACCGCCGGCACCCCGAGCGCGTCGGCCAGGGCTGGGTGCGGCTGCGCTTCCCGTGGCTGACGGACGCGCCGGACTACGAGACGGACTGGGTGCGTACGGTGCAGCTCGGCGGCGTCGGCGGGGGCGGGGTGTTCTGCCCGGAGGTCAACGACGAGGTCCTCGTGGGCTTCGAGCAGGGGCTGCTGGACCGCCCGTACGTCATCGGCGGGCTCTACAACGGGGTGGACAAGCCGTCGGTGCACGAGGGCGCGCTGGTGGACGCCTCGTCGGGGCGGATCAACCGGCGCTCGTTGGCCTCGCGTCGCGGGGACCGGATCGAGTTCCTGGAGTCGGCGCTGCCCTCGGGGCCCCGTGGGATCCGGCTGACCACGGCCCGGGACCGGCTGACCGTGCACCTCGACGACCGGCGTACGGCCGTGGTGGTGCACAGCGACGGCAGCGTCGAGATCGAGGCCCGGCAGCAGGTCACGGTGAAGGGTCGGGGGATCACCCTCGACGCCGGGGCGGGCGAGCTGACCCTGAGGGGCCGGTCGGTCAGCGTCGACGGCGGCATCCAGGTCGACATCCAGGCACCACTCGTGAAGCTCAACTGACCGGAGGGACGCTCATGCCGCCGGCCGCGCGCATCGGTGACAAGATCAGCCACCTGGCCACCGGGGTCACCCCGGGGCCGCCCACGGGGACCATCGGGCCGCCGGGCGGGCAGGCCCTGCCGCCGGGCACGCCCGGCGCCCCGCTGCTCGGGGTGTCCAGCGTGCTCATCGGCGGCAAACCGGCCGCCGTGGTCGGCACGGTCTGCGTCTGCGAGAAGCCGCCGCAGCACGCCGTGCTGCTGCTGACCAACCGGATCGTGCCGGCGGTGCCGCCGCCGCTGCGTCGGGTGCTGATCGGCGGGCACCAGGCGGCGCGGCGCGGCGACGCCACCACCTGCAAGGCCGTGGTGAGCACCGGGGCGACGACCGTGCTGATCGGCGGGTGAGGCGGCGGTGGCCGAGCAGTTCATCGGGGCGGGCTGGGCGTTCCCGCTGCGCACCGACGCCACCGGCGGCATCGCCCTGGTGGACCGGGAGCGGGAGATCGTCGAGGCGATCGGGCTCATCCTCGGCACCGCGCCGGGCGAGCGGCCGATGCGGCCGGAGTTCGGCTGCGGGGTGCACGACTACGTCTTCGCCCCGGCCGACGAGAACACCGCCGGGCGGATCGCCTTCGAGGTGCGCCGGGCGCTCGACCGGTGGGAGCCCCGCATCGACGTCACCGACGTGGTGATCAACTTCGACGCCGAGGACGCCGGGGTGCTCTACATCGACGTCCGCTACTCGATCCGGGGCACCAACGACCCGCGCAACCTGGTCTTCCCGTTCTACGTCATCCCCTCCCACGAGGAGAGCGCCCTCTCGCGCGGGGGAAGCAACCACGACGAAGGCGCCGCCTGATGCCGCTGCCCGCGCCCAACCTGGACGACCGCCGCTTCCAGCAGCTCGTCGACGAGGCGAAACGCTTCATCCAGCAGCGCTGCCCGGAGTGGAGCGACCACAACGTCTCCGACCCCGGGGTGACCCTGGTCGAGACGTTCGCCCACATGGTCGACCAGCTGCTCTACCGGCTCAACCGGGTGCCGGAGAAGAACTACCTGGCGTTCCTCGACCTGATCGGGGTGCGGCCGTTCCCGCCTACGGCCGCCCGGGGCGACGTCACGTTCTGGCTGTCCGGCCCGCAGACCCAGCCGGTGCTGCTGCGCGCCGGCACCGAGGTCGGCACCGAACGCACCCAGACCGACGAGGCCGTCGTGTTCACCACCACGGCGGACCTGGCGGTGGTGCCCTGCGAGCTGACCCGGCTGCGCAGCCACCCCGCCGAGGGCCCGCCGGCGGACCGGACCGAGGAGCTGCTCGACGGCCGGGACGTGTCCTGCTTCCCCGCCGTCCCGTCGGTGGGCGACGCCATGCTCGTCGGCCTCTCCGCCGCCGTGCCGTCCTGCGCGGTGCTGCTGCAGATGGACAGCCGGGTGGAGGGTGTCGGCGTCGACCCGCGCCAGCCGCCGCTGGTGTGGGAGGCGTGGACGGGTGAGCGCTGGTCGCCGTGCGAGGTCGACCACGACGACACCGGCGGGCTGAACCGACCCGGCGAGGTGGTGCTGCACGTGCCCGCCACCCACGTCACCTCCGTGGTGGCCGGGCAGCGGGCCGGCTGGCTGCGGTGCCGGCTGGTGGCGGCCCGCCCCGGCCAGCCGTTCTACGCCGCCTCGCCGACGGTGCGTTCCGTGGAGGCGGCCACGATCGGCGGCACGGTCGGCGCCGTCCACGCCGAGACGGTCCTCGGCGAGCAGGTCGGCGAGGCGGAGGGGGTGCCCGGCCAGCGGCTGACGGTGGCCCGGCCGCCCATCGTCCCCGACGAGCACCCGCTGGTGGTGGAGAGCAGCGACGGCACGGGGTGGCTGGAGTGGACGGAGGTGGAGACGTTCGGCGGCTCCGGGCCGGGCGACCGGCACGTCGTCGTCGACCGCACCGCCGGGGAGATCCTGTTCGGTCCGGCCGTCCGGCAGCCCGACGGCACCCTGCGCCGCTACGGTGCCGTGCCGACGGCCGGTTCCCGGATCCGGGTGCGGCGCTACCGCACCGGGGGCGGGCACAGCGGCAACGTCGCCCGGGGCGCCCTGGCGGTGCTGCGCAGCTCGATGCCGTACGTGTCGCGGGTGGAGAACCGGGCCCCCGCCACCGGCGGCGTCGACGGGGAGACCGTCGCGGAGGCCCGGCTGCGCGGGCCGGTGCAGCTGCGGGCCCAGGACCGGGCGGTCACCGCCCGCGACTACGAGCTGCTGGCAAGGCAGGCCTGCCCGGCCGCCGCCCGGGTCCGGTGCCTGCCCGCCGGTGACGGCAGCGCGGCCGGCGGCGTACGCCTGCTGGTGGTGCCGGAGGCCGTCGCCGACGAGGAGGGCCGCCTCCACTTCGAGGACCTCGTCCCCCCGGACGGGATGCTCGCCACCATCGCCGAACACCTGGACGCCCGCCGCCCGATCGGGGCGCGGCTGGTCGTGGAGCCGCCGTTCTACCAGGGCGTCACGGTCGTCGCCCGGCTCGTCCCCCGCCCCGACACCGCCGTCGCCCAGCTCCGGGCCGTCGCGACGGCCACCCTCTACCGCTATCTCGACCCCGTGCACGGCGGGCCGGAGGGGACCGGTTGGCCGTTCGGGCGGCAGGTGCACTCCGGCGAGGTGTTCGGGGTGCTGCAACGGCTGCCGGGGGTCGAGGTCGTCGAGGAGGTACGCATGTTCCCCGCCGACCCGCTGACGGGCCGCCGGGGCGAGCAGGTGACCCGGATCGAGCTGGACCGGCACGCCCTCGTCTTCTCCCACCAGCACCAGGTCCGCGTCGACGAGCACCGGTCGGGTGCCTGAACAGGAGGGGCTCGCATGCGCGCCGCCGTCGAGGGGCTGGCCACGCCCGATCCGCTAGGTCGGCGGCTGCCCGCCGTCTACGCCGCCGACGACCTGGCCCAGCGCCTGACCGGCGCGTACGACCAGGTGATCGCGCCGGTGCACGCCACCCTGGACAACCTGTGGGCGTACTTCGACCCGGCGCTGGCCCCGCCCGACTTCGTGGACTGGCTGGGCGGCTGGGTCGCCGCCGGTGGCCCGCCCGACGGGGCCGGCGACGACCGGCGGCGGGTGGTCGCCGGTGCGGTCGGCCGGCACCGCGTACGCGGCACGGCCGCCGCGCTCGCCGAGGAGGTGCGGCTGGCCACGGGGATCGCTGCGGAGATCGTCGAGAGCGGCGGCACCGCCTGGTCGGCCACCCCCGGCGGCGCGCTGCCCGGGTCGCCCGAGCCGGCCCTGACGGTGCGGATCCGCGTCGCCGAGCCGGGTCCGGCGCTCGCGGCGCGGCTGCGGGCGGTCATCGAGGCGAACCGGCCGGCGCACGTGCCGTACACGGTGGAGGTGCTGCCGCCCGACGGCGGACCGGCGACGGGCGGGGCTCGGTGAGGACCTGCGACAACTGCGGTGCCGAGGTTTCCCCCGGCGACGGGTTCTGCGGCAACTGCGGTGCGTTCCTCGCCTGGAACGACCCCACGCCGCCGCCCGCCACGGCGGCCACAGTCCACGACGCCACGGCCGAGCCCGCCGCGGACGCCGGGGCCGAGCCCGTCGCGGCCGTCGAGGACACCGCCGCCGAGCCCGTCGCGGACGCCGGGGACACCGCCGCGCGGCGGGCCGCCGCGCTCGTCGTACCCGTGCGCCCCGCCGACGACGACGGCCTCGGCGGGCCGCCCGACCCGGTGCCCGCGTCGGCCCCCGCCGAGCCGCCGCCCGCCGCCGACCAGCCCCGCGCGGTGCAGCCGGGGCTGCCCGTGGCCCCCGCGCCGGTGGTCCGCGACTTCGCCGGGGACACCGCCGGCGCGCCGGGCGACGTGGTCTGCCCGGCCTGCGGCACCGGCAACCCGGCGGGCCGGTCGTTCTGCCGCCGCTGCGGCGGGCCGCTGGCCGCACCGACGGGCCCGGCGGGGGCCGTGCCGTGGTGGCGTCGCCTGCGCTGGCCCCGGCGGCGACCCGGCCGGGGCGGGCTGCGCCGGCTGCTCGCGGTGCTGGTCGTCCTGGCCCTGCTCGCCGTGGCGGTCTGGGCGGCGGTCCGGTTCGGCCCCCGGGCCGTCGATGCGGTGCGGGACCGCACGGCGACGCCCGAGGCCGTCCTGCCCAGCGCCGTGGTGGCCTCCAGCGAGGCGCGCGGGCACCCCGCCCGGTCCGTCGTGGACGGGCTGAACAACCGCTACTGGGCGCCCGCCGCCGACCGGCCCGCCACCGGCCAGTACGTGGAGCTGACCTTCGACCCGCCGATCCGGCTGATGGACCTGATCGTGCACACCGGGGCGTCGCCGCAGCAGGACGCCTTCGTCCGGCAGGCGCGACCGGCCGAGCTGACGATGACCCTGTGGACCGGGGACGGCCCGAGCAGCGCCCGGCAGCTGCGGCTGACCGACCGGCCGGGGCCGCAGACCTTCCACCACGTGGTGGGCGGGGTGACCCGGCTCCGGTTGACGATCGACGCCAGCTACGGCGCGCAGCGGGGGCGGGAGGTGGCGCTGGCCGAGGTGGAGGTGTTCAGGCGGCCGTGACGTGCACGGGCCGGGCGGCCGACGGGTGGGTCACGCCCAGCGAGCGCAGCACCCGCTCGTACGTCTGCTGGCTGCGCCGGGACGCGGCCACGTCGCCGGCCCGCCGCTGCGCGGCCACGAGCAGCCGCCAGCCGTCGTCGTGGTAGCCGTCCAGCTCCAGCGCCCGCCGGGCGGCCAGCACCGCCGCCCGCGCCCGCCCCCGGTCCAGTTCCACCCGGGCGAGCAGCGCCGCCGCCTCCGTCGCCCGCGCCCGGTACCGTTCCCGGTCGGCGACCACCCATTCGGCGGTCCCGTCCTCGGGCAGCAGGTCACCGCCGTAGTGGTCGAGGGCGCCGCGCAGCGCCCCGGTGACCGCGGTGGCGTCGCCGGTCGGCCCGGCGTGCCGGGCGACGGCCAGCGCCGCCTCGAAGGCCAGCACGTCGCTGCCGCCGCCCGGCCCCGGGTCCAGCAGGTACGACGCCCCGTCCCGGACGACGAACCGGGACGCGCCCCGGGCCACCCCGGGCTCCAGGAAGGTGCGCAGCGTCGACACGCTCACGTGCAAATTGTTGACGGCGGCCCGTTCCGGCAGCTCCGGCCAGAGCGCCGCCATGATCCGGTCCCGGTGCACGGGCCGGCCGGCCTCGGCCGCCAGGTAGCGCATCAGGGCCCGGACCCGGGGCCGGACGCCCGACCAGGCCACCGGGACGCCGTCCAGTTCCAGCCGGAATCCGCCGAAGCACCGCAGCCACAGGCGGGGGTGTTCTGCCGCAACGATCGGGCGATCCCTCGAAATCATGTGATCTGTCTCCCTTGCCGCCACGGCGACGCCGACCGCGCGCCGGCACGCGCCGGACGCCGACACCGGGCCGCGCGGGGCGACGACGCCGGGGCGGCCCAGGCGCGACGGCCGGTGCTGGGGAGGTGGCGACGTCGACGCCGCGGGGGACAGTGTGCGCGGCGCGCGGGGGACATGGACAGCCGTCATTTTGGGGACTTCTCCGGCATCTACCATCGGTAGCGCTCGGTACACGCTGGAGTTCGGGCACCCCTCCTTCCCGGGAGCAACCTGATGCCGACCGTCGATCCACCCGACGCCGGCCCCGCGCCGGTCGTCGTCCGGTGGGACCGCCTGACCGGCGAACGCTGGCCGGAGCTGGCCACGCTCACCGCCGACGGGCTGGTGCTGCTCGTGCTGCCCCGCGCCACCACGGTCGACCCGCTGGCGTTGCTCGCCGCCGGGGCCCGGGCCGTCCTGCGCGACGGCGACGGCGTCGACGAGCTGGAGCTGGCCCGGTCGGCGGTGCTCACCGGCGGGTCGTACCTGTCGCGGAGCGTGGCGGCGCTGGTCGGCGGCCGACCGGACGGCGGCGGCCGGGCGTCGCCGGGCGGGTCGGAAGTGTCGCTCGGCCCCCGCGAGGTGGAGACCCTGCGGTGCATCGCGCAGGGCCTCACCCACCGGCAGGTCGCCCACCGCCTCGGGGTGACGGAGCAGACCGTCAACACGTACGCCAAGCGGCTGCGCCGCAAGCTCGGGGCGGCCAACAAGGCGGAGCTGACCCGGCGGGCGGTGGAACTCGGCTATTTGTCGGTGTGAACCCGTTCTTGCCGGTCATCTTGCCTCGCCCCGCCACCCGCAGCGTAGTTGACTGCTCACCGAGGGGTGGGGCGATGTTCGACGTGTGTGTGGTGGTGGCCGAGCCGTTGGCCCGGCGCGGGGTGCGCCAGCTCATCGACGGCAACGACCGGGTGCGGAGCCTGCGCACCGTCGACGCGGTGGGCGAGGTGGCGGCCGGGACGGTGGCGGTCGTGGTCCTGGTCGACCCGCCACCGCAGGTGCTCCGCTGGTCGTGCGCCCGGCACCCGACGCTGGTGATGGTGCCGGAGTCCGCGGAGGGCGCGACGCTGGACGCGATCCGGGCCGGCGCCCGCTCGGTGGTGACCACCGCGACCGAGCGGGTCCACCTGTGGACGGCCCTCGACGTGGTCGCGGCCGGCGGGTTCTACCTGTGCCCGACGCTGTCGGCGCGGCTCCGGGCCTGCGCGACCGGCCCGGAGGCGGGGCGGCCGGCGGCCGGCGGAGGTCGGGCCCCGGCCTGCGCGCCGGGGCCCGGCCCCGGCCGCGACCGGGCGCGCTTCCGGCCGCCCGGCCGCCCGGCGCTCGCCCCCCGCGAGGCGGCGACGCTGACGCTGATCGCCCAGGGGCTGACGCACGCCCAGGCCGCGCGCCGGCTGGGCATCTCCGAGGCGACGGTGAACACCTACCTCACCCGGATCAGGTCCAAGTTGGACGTCGGGAACAAGGCGGAGCTGACCCGCGAGGCGATCACCCTCGGCCTGGTGCGGCGGCGGCCGGGGAGCACCGACCCGGTCACCTGAGGGAGCCGGGCCCGCCGGCCCCCGGGCTGGCTGCTGGTCGTGCCGCCGCGCCCCGACCGCGCAGGTGGGCGGCCAACCGCCCCCGGGCCGCCTCCCGGTCCCCGGCCGCCTCGTCACCGGCGAACCGCTCGGCGGCGAACAGCGCCAGCAGCGTGTGCAGGACGTACCGGCCGGGGGCCGCGCCGGTGCCGAGCAGTCCCGCGTCGACCAGCCTGTCGAGCCGGTCCTCGGCGACCGGCACCGGCTCGCCGGACAGCGCCGCGACCACCGGCGCGGTGTACTCCGGCAGCGGGGCCGCGCCCAGCAGCCGGAACGTGCGCCGGACGGACGGGTCGAGCAGCCGGTACGACCGTTCGAACGCCCCCCGCACCTGGATGTCGCCGGCCCGCAGCAGGTCGAGCCGGCGCTGCTCGTCGCGGAGCCGCTCGACGAAGCACCGCGCGCTCCACTCGGGCCGGACCGCGAGTCGGTTCGCGGCAGCCCGGACGGCGAGCGGCAGCCCGCCGCAGAGCCGGCCCAGCTCCGCCGCCGCCGGGTCGTCGGCGGCGATCCGCCCGCCACCCACCGACGCGGCGAGCAGGGTGCGCGTCTCGGCGGCGGACAGCACGCCCAGCGGCATCCGGTCCGCCCCGACCAGCCCGGCCAGGGCGTTGCGGCTGGACACCAGCACCAGCCAGCCCGGCCCGCCCGGCAGCAGGGGCCGCACCTGCGCCTCGTCGCGCGCGTCGTCCAGCACCAGCAGCCCGCGGCGGGCGGCCGCGAGGGTGCGCCACAGAGTCAGCCGGGCGTCCGTGGCAGGCGGTGGGGCCGCCACGCCGAGGGCGGTCAGCAGTTGGTCGAGGGCCTGCGCCGGGGTCGTCGGCTCGTCGTCCATGCCCCGCAGGTCCACGTACAGGGGCCCGCCCGGGAAGCGGCGCGCCAGCTCGTGGGCGGCGTGCACCACCAGGCTGGACTTGCCGACCCCGGGCGCGCCGCTGACGACCACGACCCGGCTGACGCCGGACCGTCCGGCCGCCTCGGCCGCGCCGGCCAGCCGGCGCAGTTCCCCGGCCCGGCCGGCGAAGTCGGCCAGGTCACCGGGGAGGGAGCCCGCCCCGTCGTCCCACCCGCCCCCGCGGGCCGCGGTGAGCAACCGGGACCGGTCCGGCTCGGAGAGGCTGAGGCGGTCGGCCAGTTCCTGCACGGTGCGGCGCTGCGGCCGGGCCACGCGGCCGAGCTCCAGGTTCCGCACCGTACGCACGGCGACGCCCGCGAGGTCGGCCAGCTCCTCCTGGGTCAGGCCGGCGTCCGTGCGGTGTCGCCGCAGCAGGGCCCCCAGCCGGCCGTTCATCCCGACGCCCCCGACGCCGACCCCATCCGTGAACGTCACCCCACGGATAGTTACAGAAACCGAGGGCCGGTGCCCAACCCCGGTCCCGCCCGACGGGGTCACGGGGCGTCGACGGTCCTGCGGCGCTCGGCCCGGAAACGCGACGGGGTCACCGCGTAGTGGGTGAGGAACGCCTGGCGCAGCGACTCGGTGGAGCCGAAGCCGCACCGCCGGGCCACCGCCGCGAGCGGCAGCGCGGTCGACGTCAGCAGGTGCGCGGCGGCCTCGGTGCGCGCCCGCCGCACGTACTGGGCGGGGGTCGACCCGGCGTGGGCGAGAAAGAGCCGGGAGAGCTGCCGCTCGCTGACCCCGGCGAGCCGGGCCAGGGCGGCGGTGCCGAGGTCGTCGGCCAGGTGGGTGGCGATGTGGCTACGGGCCCGGCGCACCACGAGGTCGTCGGTCGAGCAGCGGGCCAGGAACATGCTCAGTTGTGCCTGGGCGCCGGGGCGTTGCAGGTAGGCGACCACGCCCAGCGCGACGCCCCGCGCCAGGGCCATGCCGTGGTCCTCCTCGACGAAGGCGAGGGTGAGGTCGAGGGCGCTGGTGACGCCGCCGGAGGTGGCGACGTTGCCGTCGCGGATGTAGATCGGCTCCGGGTCGACGGTGACGTCGGGATAGCTGCGGGCGAGCTGGTCGGCGTACATCCAGTGGCTGGTGGCCCGGCGGTTGGCGAGCAGGCCGGCCTCGGCGAGCACGGTCGCCCCGGTGCACACCGACGCGACCCGGCGGGCCAGCGCCGCCAGCCGGCGCACGTGGCCGGTCACCAGCGGGTTGGCGGCGGCCCGCGTGTGGCCCAGGCCGCCGGAGACGACCAGCGTGTCGACGGGGCCCGTGCACCGCTCCAGCGTCTCCTGGGCGCAGAGTCGCAGGCCGGAGTCGCAGGTGATGGGCTGCCCGCCGGGCGTGGCCAGCACGATCCGGTACGGCGGGTCCGCGCCGATGCGGTTGGCGATGTCCAGGCTGGAGCTGACGCAGGCGATGTCGATCAGCTCCGCGCCCTCGTAGCCGACGATCAGGACCGTTCTCTCCCCCATCGCCCCACCGTACGAGACGACCGGAAAAGATCGATCACGACTTATAGTGTGGCCATGGCGTGGCAACCGGTGATGGCGATCGACGAGGCGCGGGCGTGGCTCGCCGAGATCCTGTCCGGCACCGACCGGCTCCGGGTGGAGGCGATCGACGGCGGCCGGGTGGTCTGCGCCGCCGGCCCCGACGGGCTCGAACGCCGCATCGACGGGGCGCTGTCCGGGCCGGCCATGTTCTGGGCGATCGACCTGGCCGGCTTCGTCGCGGTGAACGTGCTGGTCGGGCCGGCGCCCGCGATGGCGCTGGCCAACAGCAGCATCAGCTTCCTGGAGCCGGCCGAGCCCGGCGTGCTGCGGGTCGCCGCCGAGGTGGTCAACATCGCCAGCCGCTCGGCGGTCGTGGACGCGCGGGCCACGGACCACCGTGGCCGCCTGGTCGCCATGGCCACGCTGCACTTCGCGCTGCCGTCGCGGGCCGCCCGCGCGGCCACGCTCGCCGCCCAGGCCGGGGCGGAGAGGGCTCAGGCCGGGGCGGAGAGGTAGGTGCCGCGCTGCCACGGGTAGCCGGGCAGCGAGACGACCGCCCGGCCGGGCGGGGCCGGCACCGGCTCGTCCGCGCCGAGCGCCCGCACGGCCGGGTGCGCCTCGCCTGCGGCCAGGGCCGCCAGCGCCGCCGCCGCGCCGGCCGGCTCGGCCGCCTCGACCCACACCGCGTGCTTGAGCCGGGTGCGGCCGCCGGTGGCGGTCGACGCGAACGCCGGGTAGTCCGCGTCGGGCAGGGCGGCCAGGTGCGCCGCGTACCGGCCGGCCAGCTCGGCGAGCGCGCCCGGGGTGGCGGCCGACACGGGGAAGCCGCGCGGGGCGGGCACCGCTGCGGCCGGCTCGGGCGGCGGTGCCGGGGACAGCACCGCGAAGGCGTTGGTGCCGCTCATCCCGTACGAGCTCGTCGACGCGCAGGGGCCCAGCCGGTCGTCCCAGGGCACCGCCGCCGCCGCGATCTCGATGCCGGTGCCCGCGAGGTCGACGCGCGGGTTGAGCGCCCGGTAGTTGGCCTGCGGGGCGATCGTGCGGTGGTGCAGGCACAGCACGGCCTTCACCAGCCCGAGCACCCCGGCGGCCGACTCGGTGTGGCCGACGTTGCCCTTCACCGAGCCCACGTACAGCGGGCGGCCGTCGCGGCGGCCGAGCGCGGCCACGACCGCCTCCAGCTCGGACGGGTCGCCCAGCGGGGTGCCGGTGCCGTGCGCCTCGTGGTAGCCGACGTCCCGCGCGGACACGCCGGCCGCCGCGAGGACGGTGTCGATGAGCCCCGCCTGGGCCGACACGTTCGGCGTCGTGAACGTCGCCGTGCGCCCGTCGTGGTTGATGCCGGTGCCGCCGATCACCGCGAGGACGCGGTCGTGGTCCCGGCGGGCGTCGGCGAGCCGCTTGAGCACCAGCAGGCCGCAGCCCTCGCCCCGGACGAACCCGTTCGCGTCGGCGTCGAACGGGCGGGAGCGGCCCTGCGGCGACAGCGCGCCGGTCTGCGCCACCGCCCGGGTGGTGCCCGGGGCGAGGACCAGGTTGACGCCGCCCGCGAGGGCGACGTCGCAGTCGCCGGCGGCCAGCGCCCGGCACGCGGTGTGCACGGACACCAGCGACGACGAGCACGCCGTGTCCAGCGCGAACACCGGACCCCCCAACCCGAGGGTGTACGCGACCCGGCCGGCGGCGAACGCGTGGCCGTTGCCGATGGTCCAGTACGAGTTGGGGTCGCCGGAGAGCCACTGCCAGTAGTCCCGGCCGGTGATGCCGACGAACACGCCGGTGGACGCGGCGACGGCGGCGACGGGGATCGCCGCGTGCTCGAACGCCTCCCAGGCGACCTCCAGCAGCAGCCGGTGCTGCGGGTCGAGCACCCGGGCCTCCTTCGGCGCGATGCCGAAGAACTTCGGGTCGAAGTCGAACGCCGCGTCGAGGTATCCGCCCCGGGTGACCATGCCGTCCCACGCCGCGCCGAACGCGTCGCGCCGGTCGGCCGGCAGGTCGCCGGTGAGGTCGCGGGCGTGCAGGATGGCCGACCAGTACGCGTCGAGGTCGGCGATGCCGCCCGGCGCGCGGACGGCCATCCCGACCACCGCGATGGGTGTGCCCACTACAGGACCCGGTGCATCCAGCCGTGGGTGTCCTCGGCCCGGCCGTACTGGATGTCCAGCAGGTGGGTGCGGAACTGGCGGGTGTACTTGCCGGGGGTGCCGTCGCCGACCGGGGCGGAGAACTCCTCGCTCTTGAACCCGATGATCGGGGTGATCACGGCGGCGGTGCCGGCCGCGAACGCCTCCGTGACCGTGCCGTCGGCGAGCCCGTCGCGGATCTCGTCCATGCCGATCGACCGCTGCACCGGGTCGAGGCCGTGCTCGGCGGCGAGCGCCAGCACGCTGTCGCGGGTCACCCCGTCGAGGATGGTGCCGAGGCTCGGGGTGACGAGCTGCTGGTCGCGGGTCACGAAGAAGACGTTCATGGTGCCCGACTCGTCGATGTCGCGCCGCTGCTCGCCGCCCAGGTAGAGCACCTGCTCGCAGCCGTGCCCCAGCGCCTCGCGCTGCGGGGCGAGGCTCGCGGCGTAGTTGCCGCCGCACTTGGCCGCGCCGGTGCCGCCGATCGACGCCCGGCTGTACTTCGTGGAGATCCACAGCGTCACGCCGGTGACCCCGTTCGGGAAGTACGACCCGGCCGGGCAGGCGATCACGCAGTAGGTGACCTGCTGCGCCGGCCGCACCCCGAGGAACGCCTCCGCGGCGAACATGAACGGGCGCAGGTAGAGGCTCTGCTCCCCGCCGTACGGCGGCACCCACGCCTCGTCGGCGCGGACCAGCGCGGCGACGCTCTCGACGAAGGTCTCCTCGTCCAGCTCGGGCAGGACCAGCCGGTCGGCGGACGCGGCGAACCGGCGCGCGTTGAGGCCGGGCCGGAACAGCCAGATGCTGCCGTCGGCACGGCGGAACGCCTTGAGCCCTTCGAGGATCTCCTGCGCGTAGTGCAGGACGGCCGCCCCGGGGTGCAGGGTGAACGGGGCCAGCGCGGTGACCTGGTGGTCGTGCCAGCCCGCGTCCGGCGTCCACGTCACGGTGACCATGTGGTCGGTGAAGTGCCGGCCGAACCCGGGATCGGCGAGGATCTCCTCCCGCTGCTGCTGGGGAGTCGGGTGGTCGGTTCGCCTCAACCGGAACTCGGCGGTCATCTGGGCTCTCCTCGGGACGGTGGCTCGGTGAAGACGGCGACGCAGTTCTGCCCGCCGAAGCCGAAGGCGTTGGTGAGCGCGGCCCGCACCGGCATCTCCCTGGCCTGGTGCGGCACGTAGTCCAGGTCGCACTCCGGGTCCGGCTCGTGCAGGTTGATCGTGGGCGGCACGACCTGCTCGCGGATCGCCATGGCGCACACCATCGCGCCGAGTGCCCCGGCCGCGCCGATCAGGTGGCCGAGCATCGACTTGGGCGCGCTGACCGCCACCCGGTCGGCGGCGTCGCCGAGCGCGGCGCGGATCGCGACGGTCTCCGTGCGGTCGTTGGCCTTCGTCGAGGTGCCGTGGGCGCAGATGTAGTCGACGTCGTCGGGGCGCAGCCCGGAGCGGGCCACGGCCTGCCGGATCGCGGCGGCGGCGTGCACGCCGCCCGGGGCGGGGGCGCTCACGTGGAACGCGTCGCTGGTCAGCGCGCCACCGGCGAGGGTGGCATAGGGGGTGGCCCCCCGGCGGCGGGCGTGCTCGGCCGACTCCAGGACCAGCACCACCGCGCCCTCGCCGAAGACGAAGCCGTCGCGGTCGGCGGAGAACGGCCGGCTGGCGCCCGCCGGGTCGGCGTTGCGCTCGGACATCGCGCCCATGCTCACCAGGCCGGCGAACATGGCCGGGGTGATCGCCGCGTCGGTGCCGCCGCAGACGACCACGTCCGCCTCGCCGCTGAGGATCAGGCGGCGGGCGTCGAGCAGCGCGTACGCGCCGCTGGCGCAGGCCAGGGCGCTGGCGTTGACCGGCCCGTGCGCGCCCAGGTCGATGGCGATCTCGCAGGCCGGCATGTTGGTCAGGGAGGACGGCACGAACTGGGCGCTGGGCGCGGACGGCACGGGCGCGAGGAGCCCCCGGGTGGCCGCCTCGACGGTGTCGAAGCCGGCGACGGCCGCGTTGACCACCACGCCCACCCGGTCGGCGTGGTCGGGGTCGACGGTCAGGCCCGCGTCGGCGACCGCCTCCCGCGCGGCGACGACCGCGAACTGGCTGAACCGCGCCATCCGGCGGGCCCGCTTCGGGGTGAAGTGCGCCGCCGGGTCGAAGCCCCGCACCTCGGCGGCGATGCGGGTGGGCAGGTCGGCGGCGTCGAACGCGGTGATCGCGCCGACGCCGGACTTGCCGGCCAGCAGGCCGTGCCAGGTGCTCTCCCGGTCGAGGCCGAGCGGCGTGACGGCGCCGATGCCGGTGATGACGACGTCGCCCCCTACCATCCCGCCACGGCCCCACTTCTCAGGCATCGAACGACCCACCGCAGACTATCAATCGCCGTGACCGCGCGGCAGGCGTCCGTGCGGCGGTCGCCGCTCCCGCCGGTCGTCCCGGGGACCCGGCCGGTCATGCCGGCCGCCCCGGGCCGCGCGCCGCGACGGGCACGCCCCGCCAGGCGTCGGGCCCGGCCCCGGCGGGCGGGGCCGCCACGCAGGCGACGTACCCGTCGGGGGCGGCCACGCCCGTGCGGCCCGGCAGCAGGTCGAGCACGCGCCGGTGCAGTTCCTCCGGTACGGCCGAGGCGTCGGCGACGTACGCCGTCAGCCCGGTGTCCGGCGCGGGCCCGGCGGCGAGGACGGCGACCTCGACGCCCCCGGCCGCCTCGCGGACCAGCTCCGCCACGTCGGCGGGGCGCACCCAGCCGGCGGGGGTACGCACCCAGTCCGCGCCCCGGACGGCGGGGGTGAGGCCGATCCGGCCGGGGATCTCGGCGACGCCGATCTCGTCGGCGACCGCGTCGCACAGCAGCGTCTCGATGCCCCGCACGATGGTCTCGCCGAGCGCACCCGGCAGGTACGTCGTGTCCACCAGCAGGCCGAGGCGGCAGACCCCCTCCCCGGCGTTGCTGGCGGCGACCATGAACTTCATGTCGCTGCGGGGCAGCGGGTCCAGCCGCGTGTAGCGGGACCCGGCGCGCAGCTCGGCGAGCCGGTCCGGCCCCGGTTCCGGGCCGGTGACGGCCCAGTCGTTGCCCCGGTGCCCGTTGTTGAAGTAGGTGGACAGGTCGAACGACACGCCCCGCCGCCGGCCCACCTCCTCGACCACCGTCCGGACGGCGCGCGGGTCGCACTGCGCCCGGCGGTACGCGTCGAACGCCGGCCGGTGCGTCTGCCGGATGGCGGTGAGCAGGTCCACGTCGCGCGGGACGGTGAACGCCAGCAGCGCGTCCAGGGTGTTCAGCGCGATCAGGTCGCGGCTGCGCCGGTCGAGCCGGTTGCCCGTGATCAGCTTGAGCACGGCCGTGTCGTGGCCGTTGTAGGCGGTCAGGACGAGCGTGGTGAGGCAGAGCAGCACGGTCGAGAACGACGTGCGGGTGCGCGCCGCGAGGGTGGCCGCCGCCGCGGCCACCGCCGCCGAGTCGAGCAGGTGCCGCTCGATGGGCTGGTCGCCGGTGGCCGCGCGCGGCAGGTCGAACATGGACGCCGGCGCAGCGGACAGGCCCTGTTCCCAGTGCCGGAGCCCGAGCCGGCTCTGCTGCTGGCCGGCGGGTGAGCCCTCGAAGGCGGCCTGCTCCAGCGCCTGCGGCACGCCCTCACCGGCCGACGGCTGCGCACCGACGGGCGACGCCGGCTGCGGCACGGCGACCGGCGGCGACGCCTGCTCCGGCTGGTCCTGCTCGCCGGTGAGCCCGGCGAGCAGGAGGTCGACGAACGTGTTGAACGCCCAGCCGTCGAACGCCAGGTGCGACCCGACGAGCGCCACGGCGGTGACCCGGCGCTCCCCGTCGACGACGCAGCCGACCCGCAGCGGCCACTCGGCCTCGTGGTCGAACGCGGTCTCCGCCAACCGCCCGGCCAGTTCCTCCGCGACGCGCGCCGGGTCGTCGTGCCCGTCGGCCACCACGACGTCGTACGCCCCCGAGGCGTGGACCTCCTGGCGGGGCTGGCCCGACCGGGCCACGTACCGGGTCCGCAGCGTCTGGTGCGCCTCGACCAGGCCCCGCAGGGTCGCGAGCAGCCGGGCCTGCCCGACGGGTTCGGCGAGCACGAGGGGCTGGCCGATGTTGAACTGGTTCGCCTCCTTGCCGAACCACTGCATCGCGTCCCACATCACGCTCTGCGCCCAGGTCAGCGGCCCGGACGCGGCCTCGCCGACGGCGAACGGCAGGTCGAGCACGGCCGGGTCCGGCGGGCCGTCGGTGGTCGCGTCACGCACGGTGCCCCCCGTTCACCGGCGCGGCGGCCGGGCGACCGCCCTTCGGGGTGAGGCGCAGCGGCAGGTGGTCGAGCCCCCGGAACGCCGGGCTGGGGATCTTGACCAGCTCGCCGATCAGCTCGATGTCGTCGGTGCGCTCGATGAGCAGGCGCAGGAACGTCGCCGCCTGGAGGCGGGCCAGGTGCATGCCGACGCAGGTGTGGATGCCCGCCCCGAAACCCAGGTGCCCGTCGGTGCGGCGGTCGATCCGGTAGGCGTTGGGGTCGGGGAACTTGCGCGGGTCGCGGTTGGCCGCCGCGAACGACAGCTCGACCCGGGCGTCCCTCGGGATGGTGGTGTTGCCGACGACGACGTCGGTCGTGGCGGTGCGGAAGACGTTCTGCACGGGCGGGTAGAAGCGGGCCGTCTCCTCGATCGTCGCCGGGATCAGGTCGGGCCGGCTGCGCACCAGGCGGAACTGGTCGGGGTGGTTCAGCAGGGCGTCCAGCATGTTGCCCAGGAAGTGCGTCATGGTCTCCTGGCCGCCGACGAGCAGGGTGAGGCAGAGCCAGAGGATCTCGTTCTCGGTCACCCCGCCCTTCTCGGCGGCGGCGAACAGCTTCGACACCACGTCGCTGCGGGGCGGCTGCGCCCGGCGCTCCTCCAGCAGCCCACCCAGGAAGGTGGACAGGCCGGCGACGGAGGAGAGCGCGGACTTGGCGGCCCGCAGCCGCAGCGCGTTCTCGTCGGGGTCGTCCGGGGCGTCCTCGCCGACCTTCGCATTGGCGATGAAGCTCTCCAGCACCCCGGCGGTCAGCTTCAGCTTGGCGAGGTTGTCGCTGGGCACCCCGACGATCGTGGTGACGACCTTGACGGGCAGCAGGATGATCGCCTGCTGGACGAGGTCGATGTCGCCGGTGGCGACGGCCTCGTCGAGCAGCTCGCCGCAGACCTGCTCGATGAACG
This sequence comes from Micromonospora sp. PTRAS2, assembly GCF_054052245.1. Classification (NCBI taxonomy): domain Bacteria; kingdom Bacillati; phylum Actinomycetota; class Actinomycetes; order Micromonosporales; family Micromonosporaceae; genus Micromonospora; species Micromonospora sp. PTRAS2. The sequence goes on along the minus strand of NZ_JBSWBU010000001.1, from coordinate 1,223,526 downwards.
GCCGCCAGAACTGCACGCCACGGGGCGAGAAGTCGTGCCGGATCAGCCCGCGCATCCGGGTGTGGTCGGGCTGGTCGAGCCCGAACAGCACGGGCAGCGTGGACCGGTGGTAGGCGATCCCCTCGGCCGAGGAGAGGCCGCCGTGGTCCTTCGCCGCCGCGCGCACGTGGTCGTACCGGATGACCAGCCACATGTCGCGGTCGGCCAGGTACAGCGGCTCCTCGTGGCGCAGCAGCTCCGCGTACGCGGGATAGGGGTCGTCCATGGCGCTCGGGGAGAAGGGGTCGAACTCTGCGGTGTGCGTTGCGCTGGTCACTGACGGGTCCTCCGGACTTCGCTGTGGCTGGTGGGCCGGACGTCGGCGTCCACCCCGGTCACCGGTACGCCCTCGCCTGCAGCTCGAACATCTCCGCGTAGAGGCCGTCGGCGGCGATCAGGTCGGCGTGGCCGCCCAGCTCGGCGACCCGGCCGTCGGCGAGCACCACGATCAGGTCGGCCAACTGGACGGTGGAGAAGCGGTGCGACACGAACACGCTGACCGCGCCGGTGGCGGCGGCGACCCGGGCGGCCTGGAGGCGGTACCGCTCGAACATCGCGTGTTCGGCCTCGGCGTCGAGGGCGGCGGCGGGCTCGTCGAGGACGACCAGCAGGGGATCGTCGCGCATGAACGCCCGGCCGAGGGCGAGCTTCTGCCACTGGCCGCCGGAGAGTTCGGCCCCGTCGGCGTACTCGCGGCCGAGCTGGGTGTCGAGGCCGGCTTCGAGCTGCCCGACGAGGTCGCCGGCGCCGGCGCGCTCCAGCGCGGCACGCACCGCCGGCTCGTCGTCGAGCCGGGGCAGGTCGCCGACGCCGACGGTCCGCCGGGCCGGCAGTTCGAGGCGTACGAAGTCCTGGAAGCCGGCCGCGATCCGGGCCCGCCACCCGGGCAGCGGCAGGTCGGCCAGGTCGACGCCGTCGACGAGGACCCGGCCGGCGGTCGGGCGCAGCAGCCCGCAGACGAGCTTGACGAGGGTGGTCTTGCCGGCGCCGTTGTCGCCGACGATCGCCACGGTCGCGCCCGCCGGCAGGTGCAGGTCGAGGTTGGCGAGCACCGGCTGTTCCCCGCCGGGGTAGCGCAGCTCGACGCCGACGAGCCGGATGCCGTCGCGCAGCCGCTCCGGCGGCGGCGACCCGGCCGGCGGGGCGGGTGAGCCGGCGGGGCCGGGCGGGTCAGTGGGGCCGGGCGGGTCAGCGGAACCGGCGGGTCGGGCCTCGTCCCGGTCGGCGCGCTCCCCGGCCCGGACCAGTTCGTGGACCTCGTCGAGCCGCTGGTAGACGCTGCGCAGCCGCTGGAGGTCCTGGAGGACACCGACCGCGGCGGCCACCTGCTGGTTGACCTGCGCCGCGATGGTGATGACCAGGATGACGTCGCCCACGCCCCGGCGGCCGGCGACGGCGTCGCGCAGGATCAGGAGCACGGCGGCGATGTAGCCGCCCGCGAACGCCAACTGCCCGAGCATGCGGACGAGGCTCGCCACGGCCTGCGTGCGCCACAGCCGCCGGGTGGCGTCCTGCCAGAACGCGCCGTGCCGGCGGCGTACCTCCTGTTTCAGGCCGAAGACCCGCAGCTCCTTGCCGGACGCGGCGTGGGTGGCGAGGCGGAACAGGCCCAGGGCCCGGCGGGTGGACTCGGCGCTGGCCTCGCGAGACCGGTCCACCATCCGCTCCGCCCGCCGGCCGGCCAGCAGCGGCGGCACGGCGACCAGCGGCAGCAACAGCAGCAGCGGGTGCAGCGAGGCGAGCACCGCCGTCGTCAGCGTCATGGACACGGCCAGGCCGACGCCGGTCAGCACGGCCTGGAGGCCGACGCGGAGCTGCTCGACGTCCTCCTCCAGGATCCTGACCTTGTCGGCGAACTCGGGCTGCTCGAAGTGGGCCATCCCGGCCGAGCCGTTGGTGGCGTCCATCAGCTCCTGGTGCAGGTGCAGGACGTCCAGCTCCGACAGCTCGAAGTAGGCGATGTGCGCGAAGTGGCCGAGGGTGAGGCCGGCGATCAGCAGCACCGCCACGGCGACCCCGGCGAGGCTCGCGGCGACCGGCCGCCCGGCGTTCGCGGCCTCGAACAGGACGCGCAGCATGATCGCCACCAGAGGCCACGCCGCCGCGCCGGCGACGACGAGCACCAGCGCCGTGACGGCCTTGCGCCGGTCCTGCCGCAGCGAGGTCCGCCACAGCGACCAGGCGGCCGACAGCAGTCCGCGACTCATCCGAGGCTCCGTTCCTGTCCGATCTCCGCCGGCGCGCCGTCGCCCTCCGGGCCGCCCGGGTCGTCGCCGTCCGGGTGGTCCGGGTGGTCGTCCGGGCGGTCGTCGAGGAACCGGGCCGCCTGCAACTCGAACAGCCGGGCGTACCGGCCGCCGTGGCGCAACAGTTCGTCGTGCGAGCCCTGCTCGACGACGCGCCCCTCGGCCAGCACGACGATGTGGTCGGCGCGGCGCACGGTGGCGAACCGGTGCGAGATGAGGACCGTGGTGACGCCCGCCGTGGCGGCGATGATCTCGTCGAAGAACCGCGCCTCGGCGCGGACGTCCAGGCTGGCCGTCGGCTCGTCGAGCACGAGCACCGACGCGCCGTGGCGGACGGCGAACAGCGCCCGGGCGATGGCGAGCCGCTGCCACTGGCCGCCGGAGAGGTCCACCCCGCCGCGCAGCTGCCCGGACAGCGGGGTGTCCAGCCCTCGCGGCAGCGCGTCGAGCGTGCCCAGGATGCCCGCCGCCTCGGCCGCCGCCCGGATGCCGGCGAGGTCACCGGCGTGCCCGGCGGCACCGAGCGCGATGTTGTCGGCGGCGCTGGCCTCGTACCGCAGGTAGTCCTGGAAGATCACGGCGAGGTTGCCGCGCCAGCGCGCCACGGGCAGGGCGTCGACGGGCTGCCCGCCCACGGTGATCCGGCCCGAGGTCGGGGTCGCCAGCCGGGCGAGCAGCTTGACCAGGGTGGTCTTGCCGGCGCCGTTGAGCCCCACGATCGCGGTGCACCTGCCTGGGGGCAGGGTGAGGTCGAGGTCGGTGAACACGGGCGCGGACCGGTGCGGGTAGCGGTAGGACACCGCCTCGAACCGGATCGGCACGGCGGCGGGCGGCGCGCCCGGCTCCCCGGCCGGGCGCGGCGCGGGCACCGGCGGGGGTGCCGATGCGGGCCCGGGAACGAGGGCGGGGGCCTGGTCCGGGGCGGACCGGGCCCGCATGCCGGCGCGGAACTCGTCGACCGCCCGGTAGGCGTTCATGCCGAACTGGGTCTGCACGTCGGCCTCGGGATAGAACTCGCCGAGCTGGATCGCCGCCAGGACGGCCTGGATGACCAGCGCCAGCCGGGTGAGGTCGACCTCCCGCTGCCCGCCGGCCAGGCCCAGCGCGGCGAGGACCGCGACGAGCACCACCAGCCCGAGGGCCGTGTAGCCGAAGTAGGGCCGCAGGTAGACGCGGCGCCGCTCGGCCCACACCGGGCGCATCCAGTCCAGGTACGCCGCCGCGTACTGCTCGCGCAGCCACGGCAGGAGACCGAAGACGCGGATCTCCTTGGCGGCCGGCTTGCCCGTGGCGACGGAGCGGAAGTATGTCAGCCGGCGTACCCGGGCCACGATCGTGCCGTAGATCGCCGCGTACTTGCGCAGGCCACCGCGCTGGCCGTGGCGGAACGCCAGGACGGCGGCGAGCAGGCCCACGCCCGCGAACCAGGAGAACACGACGCCGACGACCACCGCGTACCCGGTGAGCTGGCCGTAGCGGGCGAGCAGCGCCAGCATCCCGGCGCAGGCGGCCCCGGGGCTCTGGATGCCCTGCTCCACCTCGCGGGACGCCTCGCTGAGCCGGTCGGTCAGCGCCCGGTCGTCCAGCGGTTCCATGCCCGGGCTGCTCAGCGCGGCGGCCATCAGCTCGTCGGCGACCCACCCGTCGACGCGGCGCTGGACCAGCAGCCCGGTGGTGAGCTGGAGCTGGGCCAGCAGCTGCTGCGCGCTGAGCGCGGCGGCGGCGACGACGAACGCGGTCACCAGCCGCCCGAACGCCGGCGAGTCCACGCCGTCGCGGACGGCGGCGGGCAGCCGCCCGACGAGCAGGCTCGTCATCACGATGAACAGCACCGGCGCGGCGGCCAGCAGCACGTTGTTGACGACGGCGGCGGTCACCGCCGCCCAGCCCGCGCGCGGCAGCAGCCGCACGATGCGCCACCGGTCCACGGCGGTGCGCCGCAGCACGCCGAGCGCGGTAATGCGTTCCGGCCCGTCGACGGTCATACCCGTTCCTCGATCCCAGCGAGTTGGTCGGCGTGGTCCTGCGCGCGCCGGAACGCCTCCGCCGCCGCCGTGCCCTCGGCGAAGGCCCGCACCGCGTCCAGCCCGGCGGTGTCCCGCGCGCCGCCGACGACGTGGTGCCAGACGCCGGCCGCGCGCACCGTCGCCACGAGGCCGTCGTCGGGCACCTGCCCGGCGGCGATCACCACGGTGTCGGCGGGCACAACGCGCTCCTGTCCCTCGGCGTCGGCGAAGTGCACCCCGGCCGGGCTGATCCGCAGGTCGCGGACGCCGGGCACGACGTCGACCCGCTGCCGGCGCAGCTCGGCGAGCACCGCCCACCGCGTCGAGCGCCCCAGCCGGGAGCCGAGCCGGCGGCCCCGGTGCAGCACCGTGACCCGCCGTGCCGGCCCGGCCGGGTGGCTGGCCAGGTGCGCCACGTCCACGGCGACGCCGCCGCCGCCGATCACGACGACGCGTTCGGCCAGCGCCCCGTCGGCGAAGGCGGCCGGATAGTCGAGCACGTGCGGCAGGTCCGCGCCGGGAATGGCGACGGGCCGGGGCAGCACGCCGGTGGCGACGACCACCCCGTCGTAGCCGCCGAGCAGGTCCCGGTCGGCGGCGGTCATCCGACGGCCGGTGCGCAGCTCGACGTCGAGCCGGGCCAGCTCGGCGACGAGGAAGCCGATCGCGGCGAGGTAGTCGGCCTTGCCGGGCACCCGGCCCGCCAGCCGGAACTGGCCGCCGGGTTCGTCGGCGGCCTCGTACACGGTGACCCGGTGCCCGGCCAGCGCAAGCTCGCGGGCGGCCCTGAGGCCCGCCGGGCCGGCCCCGACGACGGCGACCCGGCGGGGCGACGTGGCGGGCGTCGCCGCCGGCTCATGCTCGCGCCCGACCCGGGGGTTGACCATGCAGGACACCGGCTCGTCGGCCAGCGACCGGTCGATGCAGGACTGGTTGCAGGCCACGCAGACGTTCACCGGCCGGCCGGCGCGGGCGTTGGCGACCAGCGCCGGGTCGGCGAGGAACGGCCGCGCCATCGACACCAGGTCCAACGGCGTGCCGGCGAGGACGGCCTCGGCCTGCGACAGCCGGTTGATCCGGTTGCTGGCCAGCACGGGCAACGCGCCGACGGCCTCCTTGACCGCCGCCGCCACCGGCACCCAGTGCCCCGGCGGGACCACGGCCTGCACGGTGGGGACCGGGGACTCGTGCCAGCCGACCCCGACGTTGAGGGCGTCCGCACCGGCGGCGGCGAGCGCGCGGGCGTACGCCAGGACGTCGTCGCGGGTCGTGCCGCCGGCCATCAGGTCGTCACCGGTCATCCGCATGATGACCGGAAAGTCGGTGCCGACGGCCGCGCGCACCGCCCGGACCACCTCCACCGGGAAGCGGGACCGCCGCCGCGGGTCGCCGCCCCACTCGTCGTCGCGAAGGTTGGTCAGCGGGGAGAGGAACTGGTCGAGCAGGTAGCCCTCGGAGCCCATGATCTCCACGGCGGCGAAGCCGAGGTCGCGGGCGTGGGCGGCCCCCCGGGCGAAGTCCGCGACCGTGTGGGCGATGCCGGCGGCGTCGAGCGCGGTCGGGGTGTGCCGGGAGAAGGCGCTGTAGACGGCGGACGGGGCGACCGGGTGGGGGCCGCCCGCCGCCGGCCGGGCGTACCGGCCGGCGTGGAACAACTGCAGCGCGAGCAGCCCTCCGGCCGCGCGCACCTCGGCGGCGACGCGCCGCAGCCGGGCGCGGAAGCGGGCGTCGTCGAGCACGCCGTAGCCCGGCCCCCCGGCGCCCTCCGGGCTGACGGCCGCGCCGCCGGTCACCATCAGCCCGGCCCCGCCCCGGGCCCGCTCGACGTAGAACGCCGCCAGCGCCGCCCCGCCGTCGTCGCGGGCCTCCCAGCCCAGGTGCATGGCCCCGGTGACGACGCGGTGCGGCAGCGCCAGCCGGCCGATCCGGCCGGGGCGCAGCACGTGCTCCAGGCCGGACGTCATGTCAGGGGGGCGGTCAGGTCCTGGACGAACGGCGGCGAGACGATCGACAGTCCGCCGTCGGCGACGATCGTCTGCCCGGTGATGTACTCGGCCGCCGGGGAGAGCAGGAACGCGACGACGTCGGCGATCTCCTGGGCGGTGCCCATCCGGCCCTTGGGGATCTTGGGCAGCACCGTGGACAGCGGGGCCATCCCGGGCACGTCGTAGAAGTACTGCGACGACTCCGTCTCGATGATGCCGCCGTTGACGGCGTTGACGTTGATGCCGCGCCCGCCGAACTCCAGGGCCATGTAGCGCACCCACGCCTCGATCGCGGCCTTGGCCGCGCCGAGGTTCGCGTACGTGGGGTAGGCGCGGATGCTGCCGTAGCTGGACAGGGCCACGATCCGGCCGCCGTCGGGCATCAGCCGCACCGCGTGCTGGCAGCCGAGCACGAACGCGCGCAGGTTCATCGCGTACGAGCGGTCGAGGTGGTGCACCTTCAGGTCCATGATGTTCTTGAACGAGCTGGCCGCCGCGTTGCAGACGAAGTAGTCGAGGGTGCCGAACTCCTGCTCGGCGGCGGCGAACAGCCGGTCGATCTCCTCGGGCTGCTCGACGTCGGCGGCCACGGTGAGCGCCCGGCCGCCGAGCTGCTCGATCTCCTTGCGGACCTGGTCGGCCAGCTCCGCGTTCTTCTTGTAGTTGACGACGACCGAGCCGCCGCCCCGGGCCAGGGTGAGCGCGAGGGCCCGCCCGATGCCCCGGGAGCTGCCGGTGATCAGTGCGGTCTTGCCGTGGTAGCTCGTCACCGTTGCTCCGCCAGGATCTCTCGTGCGATGACCGTCTTCTGGATCTCGTTGGTGCCTTCCTCGAACCGCTGGGCGCGGGCGTCGCGGTAGACGCGCTCGATGGGGCTGCCCTCCCAGTAGCCGATGCCGCCGTGCGCCTGCAGCGCCTTGTCGGTGACCCGGGTCAGCATGTCGACGGCGACCAGCTTGGCCATCGAGGACAGCGCGTCCGCGTCGGCGGCCCCCGCCTCCCACCGCCGCGCCGCGTGCAGGGTGAGCTGCCGGGCGGCCTCGATGTCGGCGGCGTTCTCGGCGAGCGCGAAGGCGATCGCCTGGCGGGCGTTCAGCGGCTTGCCGAAGGTGACCCGGCGGCGCGCGTGGGCGACCGCCAGCTCCTGGGCGCGGCGGGCCAGTCCGACGCAGGTCATGGCGACGCCGATGCGGCTGGGGGTGAGGAAGCCGCCGAGGGCGACCGCGAGGCCCGCGCCCTCCTCGCCGAGCCGGTTGGCCACCGGCACCGGGGCCCCGTCGAAGATCAGGTGGGCGTGGTCGGTGCCGCGTACCCCCATGGTGTCGGCCATCGGCTCGACCCGGACGCCCGGGACGTGCCGGTCCACCATGAGCGCGACGGTGCCGTCCTTGCCGGTGGTGCCGGCGAGCCGGGCGAACAGCAGCCAGTAGTCGCAGCTCACCCCGAAGGTGATCAGGTGCTTCTCGCCGGAAAGGAGATAGGTGTCGCCGTCGCGGACCACGCTGGCGCGCAGGTCGGCCCCGGTGCCGGCGGTGGGTTCGGTGAGGGTGAACGCCACCCGCAGGTCGCCGGCCACCTGCGGGAGGACGAACCGCTTGCGCTGCTCGTCGGTGGCGAACTGGTCCATGGCCCGCCAGACGCCGTTGCAGACGTGCACGATCATCCGCAGCGACGCGTGGGACATGGAGAACAGTTCGAGCAGCCGCAGGTACTGCGTGAAGGAGAGCCCGGCGCCGCCGTACTCGGCCGGGGCGGCCAGCCGCAGGTAGCCACGGTCGCGCAGGTCGTCCCAGAGCTGCGGCGGCACCGCCCGGGTGCGCTCGATGGTCTCGGCGTACTCCTCGCCGGGCCCGCGGACGAACGCCTCGACCTCGCGGGCGAGCGTCGCGAACGCCTCGCCGTCGTCGTCGGTCACGTGGCCTCCTCGCTGATGATCTGCTTGAGCTGGTCTCGCAGCACGAACTTCTGCACCTTGCCGACCACGTTGCGGGGCAGCTCGGGCACGGTCTCCAGCCGCTCGGGCCAGTACTGCTTGGCGACCTTGCGCGCGTCCAGGAACCGCCGCATCCCGTCGAGGGTGAGCGGTTCCGGCGAACCCCCCGGCCCGGTCGCCTCTGCCGGCCCGGCCGCCTCTGCCGGTCCGGTTGCCTCCGGCCCGGTTGCCTCCGGTGCCGGCTGCGGCACGACGAAGGCGCAGGCCCGCTCGCCGAGGCGCGGGTCCGGCATCGCGACGATCGCCACGTCGCGGACGGCCGGGTGGGTGTGCAGGAGCTGCTCCACCTCGGCCACCGGGATCTTCTCCCCGCCCCGGTTGATGACGTCGCGCACCCGGCCGGTGATCCGCACGAAGCCGGCCTCGTCGATGACCGCCAGGTCCCCGCTGCGGTACCAGCCGTCCGGCGTCAGGGCGGCGGCCGTCCACTCCGGATGGTCGAGGTAGCCGGCGAAGAGGCAGTCGCCGCCGACCTCGAAGTTGCCCTCGGTGCCGGCGGGCAGGACGGTGCCGTCGTCGCCGGTGACCCGGATCCGCACGCCGCGCAGCGCGCGGCCGTCCGTGCCCCAGGCGCGGGCCGGCTCGTCGGTCGGCGCGGCGAGCGTGCCGAGGCAGGACTCGGTGGAGCCCCACGCGCCGCACACCGCCGCCCCCAGGGTGCGGGTGGCCCGCTCGGCCAGCGTGCGGGGCACCGCCGCGCCGGTGGCGACGAAGACGCGCAGCGCCTCGGGCGGCCCGCCGCCGGTCTCGACGGCGTCCACCAGGTCGGCGAGGAACGGCGTGGCGGCCTGGACGAAGGTCGCGCCGGTGCGGTGCAGGGTGGCCAGGGCGGCGGGGCCGCTCCAGATGGGCTCCAGCACGACCGGCGCGCCGAGGACGAAGCCGACCCACATGCCGTAGAGGAAGCCGGTCTGGTGCGCCAGTGGCGACGGCACGTACAACCGGTCGGCCGCCGTGAGCCCGAGGTGGCGGGCCTGCATGGCCGCCGCGCGGGTCAGCGTGTCGGCGCGGTGCAGCACGCCCTTGGGCTGGCCGGACGTGCCCGAGGTGAACATGAGCTGGGCGAGGGCGTCCGGGGCGGGCCGGCGGGCGGAAAGGGCCGCCGCGTCGGGGCGCTGCCGGGCGAGGGCCGCGTCGAACCGCTGCCACCGCGCGGCCGGGCCGCCCTCCGGCGGCGAAACGGGCGCCACCGGACCCGCCGGTTCCGGGCCCGGGGACGCCGGGCCCGCCGGCAGCGGGCCGTCGCCGCCGACGACGAGGACGTGCGCCACGGCCGGCGCGCCGGGCGCGGCCAGCACCGACGCGGTCTCGGCGACGTGGTCGCGCCCCCGGAAGGCGGCGGGCACCACGAACACCCGCGCCCGCGAGCGGCGCAGCAGGTCGTCGACCTCCCGCTCACGGAAGAACGGCATCATCGGGCAGCAGACCGCGCCGACGCGCAGGGTGGCGAGGGAGAGCACGACGAACTCGTGCCAGTTGGGCAGCTGCCAGGCGACCACGTCGCCCGGCCCGACGCCCAGCTCCAGCAGCAGCGCCGCCGCGGCGTCCGCGCGCCGGTCCAGCTCCCGCCAGGTGAGTACGCCGCCCGGCCGCCCCGGCGAGGCGGCCTCGATCACGGCGGCGGTGCCCGGGTGGGCGCGGGCGTGCCGGCGTACCAGGTCGGCGGGGCCGGTGGCGGCCAGCCGGGCCGGGGACGGCAGCGCCGCCGGCCGGGCCGGCTCCCGGTCGGCCGGCGGCCTGTCGACCGGTGCCCGGTCGACGGACATGTTCAGGCCGACCGCGTTCATCTGGTCGAGGAACTGCGGGTAGGAGATCCGGTGGGCGTTGGGGTAGGTGAGCCGGCTCTCGCCGGAGGCCCGGGACGCGGCCACGGCCAGGGCCATCAGCACCCGGTGGTCGTTGAACGACGACAGGTCGGCCTCCCGCAGCCGGTCCACGCCGTCGCAGACGAGCCGGTCGGCGTCCAGCCGCACCCGCCCGCCCATCCGGTTGAGCTGGAGCATCGCGGCCACCCGGTCGGACTCCTTGAGCCGCACGTGCGCCACGTTCTCCAGGACGGTGCTGCCCCGGGCGTGGGCCCCGAGCACGCTGAGCACCGGGAGCATGTCGGGCACGGCGCGGCAGTCGACGCGTACGCCGGCCAGCCGCGACCCGTCGTGCCGCACCCGCGTCCAGCCGGTGGCCGGGTCGCGCAGCAGCGGCAGGCCCATCTCGCGCAGGTGGTCCAGCAGGTCGGCCTCGGGGTGGTCCACCTCGCCCGACGGGCCGGCCGGCAGCCCCCGGAACAGGACGTCGGACGGGTGCAGGGCCGCCGCCGCCAGGCCGAAGGCCGCCGCGCCGACGTCGGGCGGCAGGTGGATCTCGGCGGGGGTGGCCCGCTGCCCCGGCTCGATCTCGAACCGCCGCCCGTCCGCGCCGACGCTCACGTGCAGGCCGAACCGTCGCATCATCGCGATGGTCAGGTCGACGTAGGTGCGCTCGTTGAACGGGCCGACGACGTCGACCACGGTCGGGCCCGTGGCGAACGGGCCGACCAGCAGCAGGCTGGAGATCCACTGCGAGAGGGTGCCCGGGATCTCCACCCGGCCCCCGGTCGGCGGACGGGCCGGGACCCGGATCGGCAGGAGCCCGCCGGTGGACCCGATCTCCACGCCGATGCCGGCCAGCGCGTCGAGCAGCGGGCCGATGGGCCGCCGCCGGAAGTACTTCTGGCCGGTGATGGTGACCGGCGACCCGGCCAGCGCGGCCAGCCCGGTCAGGAAGTAGAGCGTCGTGCCGGAGCTGCCGACCGAGACCTCCGGCCGGACCGGCCGGTAGGGGCCGCCCCGCACCACGAACGTGTCGTCGTCGACGGTGATCGACGTGCCGAGGTCACGCAGGGCGCCGATGGTGTGGCGCACGTGGCCGGCGCCGCAGGCGCCGTGGATGCGGCTCGTCCCGTCGGCGAGCGACGCCAGCATCAGCGCGCGGTGGGCATGGTATTTCGATGCCGGTATGTCGAGTTCCCCCACGAGGGGTTCGCTGGTCCCCTTGATGACAAGACGCACGGTCGCTCCCCGCAGTGTGTGTCAGCCGGTCGCGGTCTCGCCGCGCGACGCCGTCGTCCCGCCGGCCTGAGCCGTCGCGGCGGGGGGCACGCCGGTGCCCGTCGCCGGCGACACGCCGACCCCGCCGAAGACGGCGTGCATGCCGCCGTCGGCGTGCACCACCTGCCCCGTGGTGTGCCGGGACAGGTCCGACAGCAGGAACAGGACCGCGCCGACGACACGCGCCGGGTCGGCGCGGTCCCAGCCCAGCGGGGCCCACCGCTCGTACTGGTCGGCCAGTTCGGCGAAGGTGCGCACCCCGCGCGCCGACACGGTCTCGACCGGGCCGGCGGCGACCAGGTTGACCCGGATGCCGGACGGCCCGAGGTGCAGCGCGAGGTAGCGGGCGACGGCCTCCAGCGCCGACTTGTAGACCCCCATCCAGCCGTAGCCGGGCAGCGCGCGGGTGGAGTCGACGGTCAGGCCGACCGCCGCGCCGCCGCCCGGGGCGCGCGCGAGCAGCGGCGCGAGCGCGGTGGTGAGCTGCTGGAAGGAGTACGCCGAAGCCCGGAACCCGTCGAGCACGCCGCTGGCCGGCGCGCTGACGAAGCCCGGGCCCAGCGCGTCGGGCGGCGCGGCGGCGATGCTGTGCAGCACGCCGTCGAGCTGCCCCCAGCGGCTCTCGATCTGCTCGGCCAGGGACGCGACGCTCTCGTCGGACATGACGTCCAGGTCGAGCACCTCGGCCGGGGACGGCAGCAGGTCGGCCACCTTGCGGGTGATGCGGGCCACCCGACCGAACGAGGTCAGGACGACCTCGCAGCCCTCCCGTTGCAGGGCCGCCGCCACGTGCCAGGCGATCGACTCGTTGTTGAGGACGCCGGTGACGAGGTAGCGGCGCTTGTCCAGGCTGAGCAGGGAGGTCAATGTGACGCGCCCGCGACGATCCGCGTGACGAGTTGCCCGATGGTGACGTCGGCCAGCTCGCTACGCGGGATCTCCACCTTGAACTCCTTGACGACCATGGCCATCAGGTCGGCGACGTCCAGCGAGTCGATGTCGAGCTGGTCGAACTTGGCGTCCGGGGTGATCGCCTCCTCGTCGACGCCGAGGTCGATCAGCTCCACGCGGAGCCGGTCGGCGACGACGGACTCGGTGATCGGGGCAGAGGGGGAAGACATGCGGGGCGCTCCTTCGATCGGATGGGTTGGCTACGCGGCCAGCGGCGCGCGGCGGGCGAAGTTGGCGTGGTGCCGCTGCGCCCAGTACCACTGACGCCAGTAGCTCTCCGCCAGGTCCAGCCAGGTCTCCAGCCGGCCGACGTCGTCGAGGAACCGGTTGGCGCTGACCAGGAGCCAGCTGTAGACGCCCTGGCTGTCGCGGCAGTCGGCGCAGTTGCCGGACGTGCAGCAGAACTGGAGGGTCTGGTAGTCGGCACCGTAGACGGCGAAGCCGTCCAGGACGGGGTTGCCGTTGGCGATCCGGTCGGCGTGGTCGGGGTGCTCGACGCTGATGCTCGGGCAGACGTCGTAGCCGAACTGGCCGCCCCAGTGGCTGCGCCCGGTGATCAGCGTCTCGATGAAGTACGGGTGGCTGACCACGGTCTCCGGATACTTCTCCTTGATCCGCAGCGCCTCGGCGAGGGTGCGCTGCTCGTTGTCGATCCGCAGTGCGTGGTCGCTGCCGTGGTCGGAGTAGAAGTTGAAGGTGACCTGGTTGCCGTTGTCCTGGATGGCCCGCACCGTCGGCTCGACGTACTGCAGGCCCTCCTCGGACAGCGCGTACACGAAGATGACGCGGGGGTCGTTGCGGTAGTGCCCGAGGGCGGTCTCGAAGAGCCCGGTGAACGCCGACCCGTTCGGGCGGTAGCCGCGCAGGGAGTCGTCGAGCGGGCCGCCGCCGAACAGGCTGATCGCCACCGCGACGTCCTCGAACCCGGCGCGCGGCAGCGGCCGGATCCCGTTGGTGGAGATCGTGACGTACGGGAGCCGCTCGACGAACGGCACGACCCGGTTGAGCACCAGCGTGGGCTCGCCGCCGATGAGCGTCGCCTGGGTGACGCCCCGGGCGACGAGCGAGTCGACGAAGTCGGAGATGACGACGGGGTCCGACGTCTCGGGGACGGCCGCGTCGAAGCCTCCCTCGAAGTACCAGCAGCCCTTGCACCGGATGTTGCACGTGGTGGTCAGGTGGACCTCGGACGCGGTGACCCGCAGGCCCATGTCCCGGACGGCGGCGAGCCGCCCGGCCAGGTCGGGGCGGCCGGCGAGCAGCGCCTGGAGCCGGGCCTTGGCCTCCTTGCGGGAGGGCGGGCGTGGATTGATGGCGACAGGGGTGGGCATGACGCGGTCGTCCCTTCCGTCAGTCCGGTACGACGAGCCCGAGGGAGTGGATGCGGGGCGTGACCGTCTGCAACCACTTCTCCAGGGCCTCGCGGTTGGTCGTCCTGCGCAGGCCGAACCGGACCGCCCGCTTGGAGCGCTCGGAGTCCGGCGTGCCGAAGAGGCCCTGGAACACCGGCCACAGGCGGTTGAGGCCCGCCTGGAGCTGCTCGCGGCCCTCGTCGGTGGTGGCCAGGTTGCGGCAGACCCGCGCGCCGTGCGCGATGTGGATCTTCTCGTCCAGGATGATCGTGCGGACGGCGTCGGCCCAGGGCTTGTAGCTGCTCTCGGCGAACTCCCTGATCATCAGCAGGGCGCTCTCCTCGCCGATGTAGGAGTAGATCCCGCGCTCGGCCCACGTGGTGCACTGGTGCAGGCGCTTGTCGGAGAAGAGCCGCCGCTCCTCGATCGTCTGCTCCTCCATGTAGGTCGTGTCGATGCCGATCTCGGCGAGGACCCGCTTGCCGATCTTGTAGTGGTCGTACTCCTCCGCCGCCCGCTCGGCGCACACCTGGCGCTCCTCGGCGTTGGGGGCCAGCGGGATGAACATCATGGTGTAGTCGTCGCCGCCGGAGAGCTCGCCCTCCGTATTGATCATGACCTGGCTGATGAGCGCCTTCTGGTACGCCCGGGGCATGCGCTTGAACTCTTCGGGGGTGCGCACCACGACTTCCTCGTCGTCGAGAATCTCGACTGACATGACAAACCACCTCCTGTCGACTAAAGCCCGAATGGTGCCGGCCGAAAAGAAAGGGATCTGCCGCACCGTTACGGCATTCCCGCCTAATCGCGTGGAGTTCTGGTGGCCCGAATCAGGTCCGGGTCGGGGAAAGACTGTCGACGGCCAGCCGCTGCACTTCCGGCCGCTGGATCTTCCCGAGCGGGGTACGGGGGAAGGCGTCGACGCCGATCTCCTTGAGCGCGACGAACCTGCGGGGCACCTTGAACGGGCTCAGGAACCGCAGCAGCGTCGCGCGCCAGGCGTCGTCGTCGGCGACGGCGCCGGGCAGCAGCGTGTAGACGAGGATCAGCTCCACGCCCGTGACCGGGTGCGGCAGCGCCGCGACGACCGCGTCCTCGACGCCCGCCAGGTGGGGCACCGCGTTCTCGATCTCGGCGGGGTAGACGTTCTCGCCGCTGACGATGACCATGCTGTCGATCCGGTCGACGATGGACAGCTCGCCGCGCTCGTCGAGGTGCCCCAGGTCGCCGCTGCGCACCCAGCCGTCGTCGAGCCGCTTCGCGGTGAGCTCCGGCGCGGCCTCGTAGCGGGTGAAGATGCTCGGGCCGCTGAGCAGGACCTCGCCGTTCTCGCCCGCCGGGGCGTCCCGCCCGTCCGGGCCGACCACGCGCACCCGGGCGAACGGCACGGGCAGCCCGGCGCTGCGGGGCTCCCCCGGCCGGCGGTCGCGCGGCTCCACCGTCGTCAGGGAGGTCATCTCCGTCATGCCGTAGACCTGGTGGACGCCGATGCCGAAGGTGTCCTCGAAGCGGTGGATCAGCTCGGGGCCGAGCGCCGAGCCCCCGGCGAGGACGCCCTTGAGGCTGTCGGTCGCCGGCCGCTCCGGCCGCTCCACCAGGTTGGCCAGGTAGGCGTTGACGACCAGCGTCCAGGTCGGGCGGTGCCGGTCGACGTAGTGCCAGAACCGCACCAGCGCCGTCTCGGAGCGCACGCAGACCGACCGGCCGCCGCTCCACAGCGGGGTGAGCGTCGGGAACCCCTGCCCGCCGGCGTGGAACAGCGGGACGACGTTGAGGAAGACGTCGTCGGGGCCCGCGTCGGCCCACTTCACCATGGCCAGCGAGTTGGCGAGCAGGCTGCGGTGCGACAGCACGACGCCCTTGGGGACCCCGGTCGAGCCGGAGGTGTAGACGATCTCCGCGTCGCCCGCCCCGCCGTCGCGGGGGGCGGTCAGTTCCCCCTGGTACGCCGCGCCGCGCGCCAGCACGTCGGCCAGGAGGGCCTCGGCGTCGTCCACGGCGACCCGGCGGGGCCCCGGGCCGATCTTCGCGGCGACCGGCGTGGGGGCGAGCACCAGCGCGGGCGCGCAGTGCGCGAGCAGCGCGTCCAGCTCTCCCGGCCCCGACTTCGGGTTGAGCGGCACGAGGACGCGCTGCGCGGCGATGACGCCGATGAACAGCAGCGCCGTCAGCGAGGAGTTGTGCATGACCACCGCCACCCGGCCGCCCGGTGGCACCCCGTGCTCGTCGAGCAGCGCGGCGCAGCCCCGGGTGAAGGTCAGGACGTCGGCGAAGCTCGCCGTCCGGCCGCCCGGCTCGGCGGGGACCAGGTACGGGCGGTCGCCGTGGCGCTCGGCGGCGGCGCGGACGAGGTCGAGCAGGTTCGTGGTGACCGCGAGATCCGGCTCGTCCAGCGGACTAGGCATGTGTGCTGTCGCTGCCGGCGGTCGCCCCCACCAGGTCACAGAGGCGGTTCACCGTGGGGTTGTCGAAGATGACGTCGACGACGTCGACCCCGTAGGCCGTCTCGACGCGGGTCACGATCTCCACCGCCGCGACCGAGTCCATGCCCAGCGCGACGAGGTCCTCGTCCGGCCCGAGGGTGGAACGGTTCAGCACGTCGGCGCAGATGGATGTCATCTTCAGTTGCAAATCGGTCATAGTCACTGAAGCGGTCTCCATGTCAATGTGATTCCACGGGCCACCGCGACCTTGCAGCAGCGAGCGAATCCCTCGCTTGGGAACTCGTCGGGACCATACCGAGGGGGCCTGACGCTGTCCAGAAGGGACATCGATTCGTCCCACCACCTGCGACGTCCGGATATCTGCGCCACAAATTCGTTTACATATATGTACCATCGGCCGCATGGGGGGAAAGGGCCGACCGAAGGCCGAGCTGATGCTGAGCGAGGAGGAGCGGGCACGGCTGGCGCGGGGCGCGCGGGCCGCCCGTTCGACACAGGCGTACGCGCTGCGTTGCCGGATCGTGCTGGCCTGCGCCGACGGGGCCAGCAACGCGGAGGTCGCGGCCCGGTTCGGCGTGTCACCGCCGACCGTGGGCAAGTGGCGGTCCCGGTTCGTGGCGCGCGGGCTGCCGGGCCTCGCCGACGCACCGCGCGCCGGCCGGCCCCCGACGATCGGGCCGGGCCGGGTGGAGCAGGTGGTGGCCGCCACCCTGGGTTCGCAGCCGGAGCGGGCGGCCCGCTGGTCCCGGGCGTCGATGGCCGCGCACAGCGGGCTGTCCGCCTCGACGGTCGGCCGGATCTGGCGGCGGTTCGACCTGCGGCCGCACGTCCAGGACGGGCACCGACTCGCCGCCGACCCGCGGTTCGTGGCGCGGGTCGTCGGCGTCGTCGGCCTCTATCGGCATCCGCCGGGGCGGGCGGTGGTGCTGTGCACGGCCGACGCTCCGCCGGCACGGGGGCCCGGGTGGAGCCGGCCGACGACCGTGCCGGCCCCCCGCGCGCCGGCCGGCGGGGCCGCGACGGGGCGCGGGGGGAACCGGTCCGCCGAGTACCGCAGGTTCCTCCTCGCCGTCGACCGGGCGGTGCCGGCCGCACTGGACGTGCACGTCATCTGCGACGACGCCGCCGTGCAGGGATCGGCGGCGGTGCGGGCCTGGCTGGCCCGCCACCCCCGCTTCCACGTCCACCTCACGCCGGCCGGCCGGTCGTGGGTGGAACAGGCCGAGCGGTGGTTCGCCCTGCTCGGCGAGGAGTTGCCGGCCTGGGCGGGCGCCGGGGGCGGGGCCGGCACCGACAGCCGAACCTGGGTGGCGCAGCCCCGCACCTGGTGGCGGGCCCCCGAGGAGGTCCGCCGCCCGCTCGCCGGGCGTCGTGGACGGACACCCGGACATCGTGAACGGACTTCGGGCGCGGAGCCGCCGCCCGACGGGACTCAGGGCTTGCGGGCCACCCCGCCGACGATGGTGTGGTAGGTGGCGGTCTGCTTGGGGTCCTCCTCGCCGTCCGGGTGCCACTCCGCCAGCGGGACCAGCCCGGGCGGCAGCAGCTCCAGGTCACCGAAGAAGCCCATGATCTCCTCGCGGGTGCGCCACCGGCCGGTGCCGAGGGTCGCGTTGAACACCTTTTCCACCGCGCGCGCCCGCTCCGAGACCTCCGGCTGGGCGTCGCCCGGATCGTGGAAGTGGGAGATGGCCAGGTAGCTGCCGGAGGGCAGGGCGGCGACGAGCCGCCGGGCGACGCCGGCGGGGTCGTCCTCGTCGTTGAGGTGGTGCAGGATCGCCAGGAGCAGCAGGCCGACCGGCTGGTCGAAGTCGATCAGCTTGCGTTCGGTGAGCTGCGCCAGCAGCTCCTCGGGCCGGCGGGCGTCACCCCCGAGCACGGTGGTGGTGCGGGCGTCGGCGAGCAGGGCCCGGCCGTGGGCGAGGGCCATCGGGTCGTTGTCCACATAGACCACCCGGGCGTTCGGGTCCACCTCGTGGGCGATCTCGTGCACGTTGCCCTGGGTGGGCAGCCCGGAGCCGATGTCGAGGAACTGCCGGATGCCGGCCTCGGCCGCGAGGAATCTGACCGATCGACGGAGGAAGGCCCGGCAGGCCAGCCCCGCCTCGGGACCGTCCGGCGTGATCTGCATGGCCATCTGGGCGGCCTGCCGGTCGACCGCGAAGTTGTCCTTGCCGCCTAGGTAGTAGTCGTAGACCCGGGCAATGCTGGGCCGGGTGGTGTCGACGCCCGGAGGCGCCACATTTTCGCTGGTCAACGCTTCGACCCCTCCGTACACGGCCATGGTCGCTCACAGACTGGCGGGGAGACCACACACGACACCCATGGCTGCCGAACCGACGCCGGCCCACGAAAGTTGAGACCGGATGTGCCCTGAGGGTAGATGAGCAACCCTGAAACGTCGATTCCACCCACGACAGTCCGGACGGCCGGGGCGCAGAAGTTGCTCACCTCGACGGCAACCCATTGAAGCGTGGCGATATTACCGGGCCATTTCGCTGAACTCAAGCACTGCGGCCCACCGCGCCCACATGGGAAGTTGGCGGCAACGAAATCATGCGGATCGATGGATTAGGACTTATGCTGCCCGATGTCCCCATCGTGCCCGACGGGCTCGCCCCGCCACCACCGGAGCCACTCGGCGGATCCGTCGCCGCACCACCCCGCGCCCGCCATCGGCGGCGGGCCCTCGCCGATCGGAGCCCCCGATGGTCCCGACTCCCACACTCGCCGCGCTGGCCAGCCTCTGCCTCGCCCTGCCCGCCGTCGTCCCGGTGGGCGCCGCCGCCTCGCCCCCGCAGATTCTTCGCGCCGGCCATGTGAGCGCTCACACCACGACCGCGCTGGCCGGGCCACCCGGGGCCCCGCCCGGCGTCTGCCCGTCCGGCGCCAGCTACGGCCCGCCGCTGCCGGCGACCTCGGTCACGGCGGCGAAGATCCGGGGCGGCTTCTCGTTCCTCGAAGGGCCCGTCTGGCTCGCCGACCGGGGCTACCTGCTGGTGTCCGACATGGGCGCGGCCACCGGGCCGGAGCGGGTCCAGCCGTCGACCATCCGCCGCTTCACCCCGCCGGCGACCTTCGACACGTTCCTCGCCAACTCCGGCAGCAACGGGCTCGCCCTCAGCCCCGACGGGCGGCAGCTCGTCGCCGCCACACACGACCAGCGCAGCGTCTCGTCGTACCGGATCGACGACCTGACCCGCGGCGTGGTCGCCGCCAACTACCAGGGCCGGGCGTTCAACTCGCCGAACGACGTGGCGGTCCGCGCCGACGGCGTCGTCTACTTCACCGACCCCAACTTCCAGCGCGGGGCCCGCGCCGACCAGATGAGCGGGCGCACCAGCGTCTTCCGCGTCTCCGGCGGCCAGGTGTCGCTCGTCGACGACGCGCTGCGCCAGCCCAACGGCATCGCGCTCTCCCCGGACGGCGCGACGCTCTACGTGGGCGCCTACGGCGAGAACAAGATCTACAAGTACGCCGTCGCACCCGACGGCAGCACCGGCCCCCGCAGCGTCTTCGTCAACTACGTCGGCGGCCCGGACGGCGGCACGATCGACTGCGCCGGCAACGTGTACTGGGCGTCGGGCTTCGACGGCCTGGTCCACGTCTACTCGCCCACGGGCGTCGAGCTCGGCACCGTCCGCTCCGGCTCCACGGGCACCACCAACGTGGCATTCGGCGGGTCCGACCGGCGGACCCTCTACGTCACCTCCGGCCCGACGAACGACTCCGGGCTCTACAGCGTGCGGCTGAACGTGCCCGGCTACCCGTACTGACCGCCAGGATCCACCGGAAGGGACGAATCACGTGCCAACCCGCCCCCTCGCCACCCTCGCACTGCTGACCAGCGCCTGCACCGTCCTGGCAGGTGCACCCGCCATCGCCGCGCCACCGCCGGCCGGCGGGTCGACGGCCGCAGCCGCCCGGTCCGCCGCCGACACCAGGCCGCCCACCCCGCCGACCAACCTGCGCAGCAGCAGGCTGACCTGCCAGTCCGTCACGCTCACCTGGTCCGCGGCCCGCGACGACGTCGGCGTCACGAGCTACGACGTCTACCACGACGGGCAGCTCGTCACCTCCGTCGGCGGCAGCACGCTGACCGCCACGCTCACCGTCGCGCAGGGCGTCACCTGGGGCTGGTACGTCAACGCCCGGGACGCCGCCGGCAACGTGTCGCAGGCCAGCGCCACGCTCACCGTCACGCCACCGTTCTGCCAGGTCGACACGTCCCGGCCCAGCACGCCGACCAACCTCGCCGCCACCGCCAACGGCACCGACGTGCGCCTGACCTGGTCGGCCGCCACCGACAACGTCGCCGTCACCCGGTACGACGTCCTGCGCGGCGGCACGACCGTCGGCTCCGTCACCGGCACGGCCACCAACCCGCCCGCCACCACGTTCACCGACACCGGGCTGGCGGCGAACACCCAGTTCAGCTACACCGTCGTCGCCCGCGACGCCCAGGGCAACGCCTCGACGGCGAGCGCCCCGGTGACCGTACGCACCGGCTCGGCCTGCACGAGCGCGGTCTGCGGCACGACGGTGGTCACCACCGAGCGGGACCTGCCGTGGGGGCTGGTGCAGCTCGCCGACGGCACCGTCCTCTACGGGCGGCGCGACCTGTTCGACGTCGTCGCCATGAACCCCGACGGCACCAACAAGCGCAGCATCGGCTCGGTGCCGAACGCCGCCGGCACCAACGGCGAGGGCGGCGTCCTCGGGCTGGCCGTGGCGTCGACCTTCGCCACCGACCGGTGGCTGTACATCTACCACACCACGACGACCGACAACCGGATCGTCCGCATGCGCTACGACGGCACGCTCCAGACCAGCAGCCTCCAGGTGCTGGTGACCGGCATCCCGCGCAACAAGTACCACAACGGCGGTCGGTTGCGCTTCGGCCCCGACGGGATGCTCTACGCCGCCACCGGCGACGGGCAGACCCCGGACCGCGCCCAGGACGTCAACGACCTGGCCGGCAAGGTGCTGCGGATCCGCCCCGACGGCAGCGTGCCCGCGGACAACCCGTTCGGCAACCAGGTGTGGAGCTACGGCCACCGCAACCCGCAGGGGCTGGCGTTCGACTCCCGGGGCCGCCTCTTCGAGCAGGAGTTCGGCAACAACGTCATGGACGAGACCAACATCATCGTCCGGGGCGGCAACTACGGGTGGCCGGCCTGCGAGGGCACGGTCGGCGACTGCGCCAACCCCAACTACCTCGCACCGGTACGCACGTACCCCGTCGCCGAGGCCTCGTGCAGCGGCCTCGCCATCGTCCGCGACGTGGTGTACCTCGCCTGCCTGCGCGGCAACCGGATGTACCGGGAGGTGATCAGTGGCGACACCCTCACCGACGTGCAGCAGTACTTCGTCGGCACCTACAGCCGCCTGCGCACCGTCGAGCCGACCATCGACGGGAACCTGTGGCTGACGACGAGCACCGGCGGCGACAAGGACAGCGTCCCGAACAACAGCAACGAGCGGATCCTCAAGGTGACGCTCGGCGGCTAGCCCCACCCCACCACCATCCCCGTCCCACCAGATCGGAGCCCATGTCCGTGAAGCGTCTACTCAGGGCGGTGGCGGCCCTCGCGGTCGTGCCACTGCTCGCCATGACGGTGCTGATGGCCGCGCAGCCGGCCTCGGCGGCGGCCCTGACCCAGGTCACCAACTTCGGCAACAACCCCAGCGGCCTCAACATGTACCTCTACGTGCCCGACAACGTCGCGCCCAGGCCGGCGCTGCTGGTGCTGATCCACTACTGCGGCGGCTCCGGACCGGCGATCTTCAACGGCAACGGCCGCGACTATGTCACCGCCGCCGACCGGTACGGCTACATCATCGTGCTGCCCGAGGTCACGCGCAGCAGCAAGTGCTTCGACGTCTACTCGCCGCAGGGGCTGCGGCGCGGGGGCGGGAGCGACTCCGACGGCATCATCTCCATGGTCAACTATGCGAAGCAGCGGCACAACGTCGACCCCGCCCGGGTCGTCGTCAGCGGCTTCTCCTCCGGGGCGATGATGACCAACGTGATGGCCGCCGAGTATCCGGACGTGTTCGCCGCCGGCTCGGCGTTCAGCGGGGTCCCCGCCACCTGCTTCGCGACCGGCAGCAGCACCAACACCTGGAACGGCCAGTGCGCCGGTGGGCAGATCACCAAGACCGCCCAGCAGTGGGGCGACGCCGCCCGCGCCATGTACCCCGGCTACACGGGCCGGTACCCCCGGATGCAGTTCCTGCACGGGACCACCGACACCACCCTGTCGTACGTCAACTTCGGTGAAGAAATCAAGCAGTGGACCAACCTGCACGGGTTGAGCCAGACGCCGGCGTTCACCGACCGCCCGCAGTCGAACTGGACCCGCACCCGGTACGGCGACACGGGAACCCGGGCGACGGTCGAGGGCATCAGCATCAGCGGCGTCGGGCACGAGCTGCCGCAGGCCGGTCAGATCGCGTACTCGATCGCCTTCCTCGGCCTCGACGGCACCACCACCACGCCGACCCCGACCCCGACGACCCCGACCCCGACGACCCCGCCGCCGGCGGCCGGGGTGACGGTTGTCGGCACCCAGTCGGGCCGTTGCCTGGACGTGCCGACCAACGGCGGCAACGGCGTCCAGATCCAGCTGTGGGACTGCCACGGTGGCACCCAGCAGCGCTGGACCTACACGGCGGGCAGGCAGCTCACGGTCAACGGCACCAAGTGCCTGGACGCCAGTGGCGCCGGCACCAGCAACGGCACCCCGGTGATCATCTGGGACTGCCACGGCGGCACCAACCAGCAGTGGAACGTCAACGCCGACGGCACCATCACCAACGCCCAGTCCGGGCTCTGCCTGGACGCCAGCGGGTTGGGCACCGCCAACGGCACCAAGATCATTCTCTGGTCCTGCAGCGGCCAGGCCAACCAGCGCTGGACGCTGCGGGCCTGATCCACGCGCCGCAGCCGGCCGCCCGGGCGCTCGGGCCCGACCGGCCTGACGCCGGGCCGGGCCGGGCAGGCCCCGGCGGGTGGCACGGGCGGGGCGGGGTCGCGTCGACTCCGCCCCGCTAGCCCGGCCGCAGGCACGGATCGGTGACCGGGTAGGACGGGCTCTGCGCGGTGCGGCCGTCGGCGGCGGTCGCCCGCACCGTCCAGGTCAGGGCCGACGCGCGGAGCTGGCCCACGCTCGCCCGCGCCGACGTCCCGTCCACGGTCATGGCCCGGCTCGACGCGGTCCCACCGGACGCGGTCCAGCGCACCTGGGCCGCCTCGATCGCGGCGCTGCCGGTGGCCTGCACGACAAGCGTGTAGGTGTCCGCCCCGCAGCGCACGTGCGCGCTCGCCCGCAGCGTGAACGCCGTGGCCAGCTTCGGCGTGCCCGTCGGCCGGGGCGCGACCGGCGACCCGGTCGGCGAAGCCGTCGGTCCGGGCCCGGAGCCCGGTCCGGCGACCGGACCGGCAGCGCCGGGCGGCGGCGCACCGGTTGACGTGCCGCCGGTGCCGTCCGGCTCGGGTCCCGGCCCCGCCGGAGCGCCGGAGCCACCGGGCGCGGCGGCGTCGGTCGGGCCCGCCGAGCCCGCCGACCCCACCGGGGGCGTCGCCGTTCCGTCGGCCGCCGCGCCGGAGGTCGCCGCCACCCGGTCGGCGGCCGGACGACCGGGCCCGAGCGCCCAGGTGCCGGCCGCGACGAGCAACACCAGCAGCCCGGCGCTCGCCGCCAGCCGACGCCGCCGCCGGGACCGCGACGCCGTACGCGGAGCCGCCGCCCCGGCCCGCGGAGCCGCCGCGCCGCCCCCGACCAACGCGGTGGCGGGCCCGGCGGCGGGCCGCTCCGCCGACCTCGCGGTGTGCCCGCCCTCCTCCGACGCCGCGCCCTCCTCCGGCCCGCTGTCCGGCCCGGCCGTCTGCGGCGGGCCGGCGGGCTCGACCGGTGCCGGCGGCGACGCGGTCGCCGCGTCGGCGGCGGACGGCCCGACCCCGCCGTCGGCCGACCCGGGCACCCCACCGTCGGCCGCCTCCGCCGGCCCGCCGTCGGGCGACCCCGGCCACACCGAGTCGGCCAGTCTCGGCCACACCGTGTCCGCGACGACCAGGAACCCCGGAGCCGTGTACGCGGAGAGCAGCGCCGCCGGGTTGAGCTGCTCGCGCCGGAGCAGCCCGCAGGTGGCGCAGCCGTCGATGTGCCGGGCGACCCGCTTGCGCAGGGTCGGGGTCAGCCGCCCCTGCCAACCGTCGAGCACACCGGCGAGGGCCGGGCAGTCCCGGGACCCGCTGCGGGCGACGAGCAGCGCGCCGAGCGCCCGCTCGAGCTGCGACCGGGCCCGGGACAGCCGGGCGTGGGCGTGGTTGGTGGGCACCCCGAGAGCCGCGCCGATGTCGACGGAGGACAGGTCGTGACGGATCGCCAGGTGCACCACCTCGCGGTCGCCCGGGTTGAGCGCCGCCGCCGCGCTGTGCACGAGCTCACGCACCTGGTCGGCGTTGACCCCGGCGGCCGGGTCGACGGTGTCGGCGACCGGGTCGCCCGCCTCCTCCAGCGCGGAGGAGCGGGACCGCTCCCGCAACTGCCGGAGGCATTCGTTGCGCACGATCGCGTACAGCCAGGGCCGCAGCCGGTCGGGGTCACGGAGCTGGTCGATGCGCCCGCTGGCGGTGAGGAACGCGTCGTGGACGACGTCCGCGGCGGCCTCCGGCTCGCGCACCAGCACCCGCGCGTACGTGTAGAGCCGGTCGGCGTACCGCCGGTACATGCCCTCCAGGCCGGCCCGGTCGCCCCGGCGCACCGCCTCGACGAGCGCCCTGTCGTCCTGTGCCGCCGTGTCCATCCGTGCCCCCACCGCTCTCTCCGACCGGTCCAGTAGAACGGAAAAGATAAATCCCGGTGCGTTTCTGTTGGCATGCCGACCCGTCCACGCTCCCACCGGTGTCAGCGCACCGCCGACACCGAGGAGACGCTCATGACACCGACACCCGCCAGCCGCCGTACCGCCGCCGTACCGCGCCGGATCCTGGCCGCCGCCGTGGCGGCGGCGCTCGCCGCAGGCATGGTCACGAACACCGGGGCGGCCGCCGTCGCGGCGCCGGCGCCAACCACCACCACCGCCGCGCCGGCACCCGCCGGCTCGGCCGCGACGCCCGGCGGCACCGGCAGCGAGCCGCTGGCCTTCCGGATCGACCCGGGGCTGCCCGCTCCCCGGCTGCCGATCGACCCCGTCGGCCGGCTCGGCACCGACCGGCAGCTCGGCGTGGTGGCCGGGCCGGACGGTTCGCCCGCCGGCCTGGTGCTCGACGAGGTGATGGTGCGGGTCGCCGACCAGGCCGAGTTGGACGCGTTCCTGACCCGCTGGGGCGGTCAGGTGCTCGACTCGTTCGCGCCGGACGAGCAGGGGCAGGACCACCTGGTCCGGGTGGACGCCGACCGCGCAGACCCGGCCAAGCTGGTCGAGGACCTGCGGGTCACCGAGCCGGGCCAGTCCGGGGCCTACCGGGTCGGCGACGAGCGGGCGCTGCGGCTGCTCGCGCTCGCCGCCGCCGAGTGGCGGGCGGGGACCGAGCTGGTCCTCGACTGGCTGGTGGAGCCGACCGGCATCGTCGACGGCGAGGTCTACGAGGCCCCCGACATCACCAACAACGTCTTCGACTGGATGTTCATGGAGTACGGCGGCGCGATGGACATCGGGGTCGCGCCGGCCTGGCAGCTGCTGGAGGCCAAGGGCAAGCTGACCAAGCAGGTGAAGTACCTGGTGCAGGACGGCGGGTTCCAGTCCAACCCCGACTTCCCGACCAAGGTGTCCCTGCACTCGGTGGAGTGGGGCAAGACCAACACCAACGACTGCACGGGCGGCAATCCCTGCCCGTGGCACGCCACGGACGTGGTGCTCGCCGCGATGGGCCGGGTCGACAACGGCTACGGCACCGCCGGGCCGGCCGGGCCGGTGGTCGACGAGCTGGTCGCCGTGCGCAACGGCATCGACTACTGGACGGTGCTGCGCCGGCTGGAGAAGGCCGCCGAGGCGAGCCACCCGGACGTGGTCAACCTCAGCTTCACCCGGGACGTGAACCTCGGCAAGTCCCACGCCAGCAAGTGGACCGACCGGCGGATGAAGCACGTCCGCGACACGGGCGCACTGATCGTCTCGTCCGCCGGCAACGACGCCGTGAACATCGACGGCGACACCCTCTACGTGCCGTGCGAGAGCACCCACGTCATGTGCGTGGGCGGCATGAGGACGGACGCGACGCTGGCGAACAAGTCGAACTACGGCACCAGCGACCTGACCACCTCGGTGGAGATCTACGGCCCCTACTGCGTCATGGGACTCAAGGACCCCGGCAAGCCGGCCGTCAACGAGACCCGGTCCGACGCCTGCGGCACGAGCGTCGCCGCGCCGTTCGTGGGTGGCGTCGCCGCGCTGGTGATGGCCGCCGACCCGAGCCTGACCGCCGCGCAGGTCCGGGACATCCTCAACGACACCGCGCACGTCGGCGGGCTCGGTGCCCACGTGACGGGCAGCCAGCGCCGCATCGACGCCCTGGCCGCCGTCGCCAAGGCACTGGGGGCCAAGGTCGACAAGCCCGCGGTGAGCATCAGCGCGCCGACGACCGGTCAGCACGTCGGGGTGGGCCAGTCGGTCGACCTGTGGGGCAAGGCGACCGACTTCCTCGGCAAGCAGCTCCCGATCACCTGGATCAGCAGCCTCGACGGCGTGCTGGGCCACGAGTCGCAGACGTTCGTGCCGTCGTTGTCGCCCGGCACCCACGTCATCACCGCCAAGGCCACCGACGGCCTCGGGCGCACCGGCTCGGCGACCGTCTCCGTCACGGTGGTGGACAGCCCGACGACCGCGGCCATCGTCTCGCCGCCGGTCGGGTTGACGATCGCCCCGGGACAGTCGGTCAGCCTTGCGGGCACCTCCAACGACCCGGACGCGTTCGGGCCGGTGCCCGACGCCGAGGCGTCCTGGACGGTCCGGCGGGGCGGGACGGTGGTCCACCAGCAGACCGGGCACCTGGCCCTCCTGCCGGCCAGCAAGGTCACGGCGGGGTCGTACACGGCGACGTTCACGGCCGGCGGCGCGAGCGCGCAGCGCAGCTTCACGGTCACCGCGCTGCTGGCCGGGCAGAACCGGCCGACCGCCACGATCACCAAGCCGGCGGCGGCGCTGGACCTGTCGGTGATCGACGGCAAGCCGAAGGTCGTCGCGTTCGCCGGCACGGCCACCGACGTGGAGGACGGCGCGGTCGCCGGGACCCGCTACCGGTGGACCGCGTACGGCGACGGCGGCGTCAAGAAGGTGCTCTGCCAGGGCAGCGCGGTGCCCACCGGCGGCCCGGTCGACGACATCGTCCTGCCGAAGAGCTGCGCCGGCTTCAGCGCGGAGCTGGGCCTGGGCGCGGGCAATGTCACCACCTGGTCGGTGTGGCTGGAGGTCTTCGACTCGGCCGGGCTGGTCGGCGTGGACTCCGTGCCGGTGCGGATCCAGGTGGCCACGCCCTGACCCGGGCGTCCGTCGGTCACCGGGGCCCGGCCGTTCGGCCGGGCCCTCCCGGCTGGGCAGCCTCCGGTGGGCCGCGGAACCCGGCATGCCTTGGGCACTCCCCGTGATGAGCGCGGGGCCGCACACCCTGCGGCCAGTCGACCTGACTCTTCGTGATTCTCCTCCGGCCCCCACCGACGCCCTCGACCGCTTTGCTCTGCACCCATCGGCGCAGCACCTCGCCCGACCAGCACTCACACCAGAGCACGGACGATCAAGGCCGCGACGACCGATGACGCTACGTGGCTGTTGCGCAGGTGGGTGCAGAGCAAAGGGAGCCCGGTGGGGTGGGCCGTCGAGCGAGACGGCCACTCTACGTCACCGATCGGCGCTCAGGAGGGAGCGACCGCAGGAGATGGCGATGCCCGCGGCACGGTCCTTCGTCGCGGCGCGGACGGGGTGGCATGATCCCGGGAGTGACCAGCGGTGCCGCCGAAGCCCAGCGCCTGCGTGACCTCGCGCGGCTGCGGCGGGTCCGCGACCGGATCGACCGGGACTACGCCCAGCCGCTGGACGTGGAGGCGCTCGCCCGGGGGGCGAACATGTCGGCCGGCCACCTCAGCCGCCAGTTCCGCCTCGCCTACGGCGAGTCGCCGTACTCCTACCTGATGACGCGACGCATCGAGCGCGCGATGGCGCTGTTGCGCCGTGGCGACCTCAGCGTCACCGAGGTCTGTTTCGCGGTCGGCTGCGCGTCGCTGGGCACCTTCAGCACCCGCTTCACCGAGCTGGTGGGGATGCCGCCCAGCACCTACCGGCAACGCGCGGCGCTCAGCACCGTGGGGCTGCCGGCCTGCGTGTCGAAGCAGGTGACCAGGCCCGTCCGGGACGCTCCCCGGCACCAGACGACCTGACCGGGGGAACCCCGATCACCAGCCGCCCTGGAAGAAGGCCAGGAGCGCCGGTGCCGGGTCCGCCGCAGTGGTCGCGTTCGCCACCGCCAGTGCGACCGCCGGCAGCAGCAACAGCGCCGAGAGAAGGCCGTACGCCGCGAGCACCTGCCGCTTCCGCCGGTCAGCGGGGCGGGTCGCCGCGAATCTCCGCCAGGCCAGCACGCTCGTGGCGACGAGGACGACCGCCACGACGGCGGCCGTCCCGGCCATCGCCTCGTGATACCAGGAGAAGTCGTCGATCATGAGGTCGAGGGCGGGCGAGCTGCTGCCGCCGGTGCCGCCCGACTCGGCCAGTCCCTGCTCGACCTGGGTCAGGGTGTCGGCGAGGTCCGCGTCGGTCACGCCTTCGGTCAGCATCGGCAGCAACGAGGCGAAGGGCGCGACGGCACCCTGGACGTTGGCCATCACCATCGCCAACGAGAACGGCGCGAGCACCGCGACGAGGACGCCGGCCGCCGCGAGGGCGGCCCGTTTCCCCGCCCCGAGACCGCCGGTCGTCACGAACGCCCTGGCGAGACGAAAGCCAAGGGCGACCAGCACGGTCAGCAACAGCGCGGCGAGCACGGCCTTGACCAGGTGGTAGCGGGACCAGTAGTCGACCACCCGCGCCAGGTCCGGGGGGAGGTCCCGGTCGCCGGCGCGCCAGTATGCGACGAACGCCGCCGGCAGGGCCTCGCTGAGGTCGCGCCTGTCGACGATGCCACCCGCCCGGTCCGCCGTCAGCGCGGGCGGGGCGACAACGAAGGCGACGACCAGGGCCGCGGCGAGTACGCCGAGCGCGGCGATGACCCGGCCGGAGGCGCCCGCCGGGCGCGGCGGGGCAGCGGAACTGATCACGAGGGCTCCCTGGATCGATCGAGTGGGTGAGCGGGGCCCGCCGTCCCGGTCGTGGGTCACGGTCGACCCCGCAGGTACGTGAGGACGGCGAGGACCCGCCGGTTCGTGTCGTCGCTGACCGGCAGGCGCAACTTGGCGAGGACGTTGCCGATGTGCTTGCCCACGCCGGCCTCGGTCAGGGTGAGCATGCGGGCGATCGCGGCGTTGGAGTGGCCCTCGGCGACCAACGCCAGCACCTCGCGCTCCCGGGGCGAGAGGTGCTCGATCGGGTCTCGGCCCCGCAGCATCAGCTGACGCACCACCTCGGGATCGACGACCGTGCCGCCCTCGGCCACCCGCCGAAGCATGTCGGCGAACTCGGCGACGTCGGCCACCCGATCCTTGAGCAGATAGCCGATGGCCCGGCCCTGGCCCGAGCCGAGCAGCTCGCCGGCGTAGCTGTGCTGCACGTACTGGCTGAGCGCCACCACGGCGAGGTCGGGGCGCGCTGCGCGGAGGGCCACGGCGGCCCGCAGCCCCTCGTCGGTGAAGCCCGGCGGCATGCGGACATCGGTGACGACGAGGTCGGGGGCGGTCTGTTCCACCGCCGTCACCAGGGCGGCGGCGTCACCGACGGCGGCGACGACGTCGAAGCCGAACCGGGAGAGCAGCCCGACCAGCCCCTCGCGCAGCAGGACCGAGTCCTCGGCGATCACGACGCGCACGGCAACTCCACCCGCAGGGTCGTCGGCCCGCCGGGCGGGCTGGAGATGAGCAGCCGACCGCCGGCTGCGGCCGCCCGGTCGGCGAGGCCCGTGATGCCCGACCCGCGCGACGGGTCGGCGCCGCCGTGCCCGTCGTCGCGCACCTGGACCGTCAGCATGACGCCGGATCGTCGGGCGGCGACGGTGGCCTCGGTGGCGGCGGCGTGCTTCACGGCGTTGGCGAGCGCCTCCGACACGGCGGCGTAGGCCACCGTCTCCACCGCCGGCGGGAACCGACCCGGGTCGACGTCGACGTGGACCCGGAGGGGGCTGCCGGCGGCGAGCTCCTCGATCGCGGCCCGCAGCCCGAGCTCGCGCAGCGTCTGTGGGCTGATGCCCCGGATCAGGTCGCGGAGTTCCGCCATCAGGGTCTTTGCGTGGTCGTGCGCCGAGGCCACCGCGACCGCCGCGGGCGAGCCGCTCGGCAGGTCGAGCCTGGCGAGGCCGAGCTGCATGGTCAGGCTCACCAGCCGCTGCTGGGCGACGTCGTGCAGGTCACGCTCGATGCGGTGCCGCTCGGCGTCGAACGCGTCGGCCAGCCGCGCCCGGGACCGGGTCACCTCGACCAGTTCGGCTGCGGCCGGGTCGGGCTCGCAGCACAGCAGCAGCCGGGCGAGCGCGGCGTGCCCGCCGCCGAACGCCGAGGTCAGATAGAGCACCGCCGGGATCAACACCAGCCCCAGGACGGCGCGGCTGACCGCGCTGCCCGTCGACTCCATGGTGACCAGCCGGTAGTGCACCGCGATCGGGGTGGAGACGACGAGCAGGCCGGCGAGGCCCAGCACGCCGAGCCACACCGGCGCGACGATGCCGAGGAGCAGCAGATAGGCCACGGAACGCCAGGTGGCCGGGTCGGTGTAGAGGTTGCCGCTTCGACGCGCCACCGCCGGGGCGTCGTCGGCCAGCCGCAACCGCCACCGCTCGATGCCGGCCACGGCGGTGGCCAGCCTCGGCACCGTCAGCGCGAGCAGGCCCACCCCGACCAGGCTGAGCACCACCGCGACCGACACGTAGGTGCCGGCCCACCAGTGTGGCGCCGCCTCGACCGCCCGCGCCCCTTCCGTCCTCAGCACCCCGATGGCCAGGGCCAGCGGAGCCAGCGGGACGGAGAGCACGAGCCAGAGCAGACCCGAGGCCACGGCCGTGGTCAGGGTGTAGGCGATCCCGCGCCACGGCCACGTCGACAGGAGGAAACCAGGCCGCATCACCGCCCTGAGCAGCGTGGTCGTCGACGTCATGCGCCCAAGCTAGCCAAGGGGACCGGTGCGAACCAGGACGCTGGACCGAGTCTTCGGGTGGGGCTGGCCCTACCCGGCGAGCAGGCCGTCGATCTGGCCCAGGGCCTCGCGGAGGCCCTCCTCCATGCCCATGTTCACCATCCGCTCGAGCTGCTCGGCGTCGACGAAGCTGCTGACCAGCGTCAGTCGGGTGCGCGTACCGTCGGCCGTCAGCGTCGCGACGGCGTGGGTCGGCCGGTCGGTGTCGGTCGGGGTGCCGTGCTCGTCCGAGAAGCCGTCGTCGAACTCCAGCTGATGCGGCGCGTCGAGGGCGGTGATCCGCCACCAGCCGCGCGCCTTCTCGCCCTCCGGGCCGGTCATGTAGTAATGGGACCAGCCCCCCACCACGAAGTCGTGCTGCTCGAACGTGGCCGGCCAGGTCGGCGGCCCCCACCACCGCTCCAGCTGGCGGGCGTCCGCCCACACCTGCCACACACGCTCGATCCCGGCGTCGAACTCGGCGACGAAGGTCAGCGTCAACGCCTCGGCGTCCTTCTGGATGCTCGTCACGGGCATGGTTCGGTTCCCTCTCAGTCTTCGGCGATCAGCTGGTCGATGCGGGCCACACGTTCCCGCCAGATCTCCTCGTACGCGTCGAGGAGCCTGGCGGCCCGGCGGAGCACGGTCATGTCCGCGTGCACGAGCTGCTCCCTCCCCCGCCGCTCCTTCGTCACGAGCGAGGCTCTTTCGAGCACCGCGACGTGCTTCTGCACGGCCGCGAAGCTCATCGGGTAGTGCCGGGCGAGCGCCGAGACGGACTCCGCGTGGCGGATCACCCGGGCGACGATGTCGCGCCGGGTGGCGTCCGCGAGGGCGTGGAAGACGCGGTCGGCATGCTCCCCGCTCACCATTTCTACAACCATATGGTTGTACGTTAGCGGCGGCCGGCGGGCGGCGCAAGCGACTCGGTGGCGCCGGGCCGGCCCACCACGAACGGCCGGTCCACCACGGACGGGGCCGATCACGCCTCTGTTAGGGTCGATTTCGTGGTAAACCTCGACGTCATCACCGACCGGTCGGATCCGGCCGTGCAGCGGATCGCCGACGTCACCAAACCCTCGCGGTCCGTCGTCCGCACCGTGCTCATCGAGGACGCCGAGCCGCTGGTCGAGTGCATCCGCGCCGGGCTTGAGTTCATCGAGGTCTACGGGGTGGAGACCACCCCACTGCCCGGCGAGGTGCTCGCGGCCTGCCGGCAGCGGGAGATCCCGGTCCGCCTGGTCGGGGCACCGATCATGAACGACCTGTTCAAGACGGACAAGAAGCCCAAGGCGTTCGGGATCGCCCGGGTCCCGAGGCCGTGGAGCTTCGACGAGTTGGCCCGCACGACCGGCGACATCATCGTCCTGGACGGCGTGAAGATCGTCGGCAACATCGGCGCCATCGTGCGCACGTCCTTCGCGCTCGGCGCCGGCGGCATCGTGCTCGTGGACAGCGACCTCACCACCATCGCGGACCGACGCCTGGTCCGGGCCAGCCGGGGCTACGTCTTCTCGCTCCCGATCGTGCTCGCGTCGCGCGCCGACGCCATCGCCCACTTCCGGCGCACCGGCGTCCCCCTGGTCGCCTTCGACACCGAGGGCGACCTCGCGGTCGGCGACCTGCGCGACGCCGACGAGCAGCTCGCGCTCCTGCTCGGCAGCGAGAAGACCGGCACGTCGAGCTCCTTCGAGAGCATCGCCAGCCACTCGGTGTCGATCCCCATCAACCCGGCCGCGGAATCGCTGAACGTCTCCGTCTGCGCCGGGATCGCGCTCTACGAGCGTTCCCACTGGAACCTCGCCGACCGGCGGCGCGCGCCGCAGCCGCCCCGGGCCGAGCGGCCGGCTGCGGGGCGCGGCTCCGGGCGTCCCACGCGACCGGCCTACCCGGGCCGCCGGAGCCGCTGACCCGACCCGCGCGCTACCTCCCGCCCGGCACCTGGTCCTTGATCTCGTCGTAGCCGACCTTCCCGGGCGCCGCGGTGGGGGCGTAGATCACGCGGAGCACACCCGTCGGATACGCCTCCGTCGCCGCCACCCTCAGGTGGTACGGCGCGTCCCCCTCGTCGAACAGCCTGCGCCCCTTGCGCGCCGCCACCGGATGCACCAGCAGGCGCAGCTCGTCGACCAGCCCTGCGGCGAGCAGTTGCTGCACCACGGAGATCGAGCCGGGGATGAGAACGCCCCGGATGCCGGCGTCGGCCCTGAGCGAGGCGACAGCCTCCAGGAGATCGCCGTCGACCAGCTCGGAGTTGCGCCACGAGAACTCCAACGGCTGGCGCGAGACGACCACCTTGCGCATGTCCCCGAGCTGCTTGGCGAACGGCGCGTCGTCCCCACCGGCGGCCTCGCGGTCGGGCCAGGCCCCGGCGAAGCTGTCGTAGGTCTCGCGGCCGATGAGCAGCACGTCGGCGGCGTCGTAGTCCTCGCCGACGGCGCGGCCCATGTTCTCGTCGAAGTACGGCATGTGCCAGTCGGGATCGATCTCGGCCACCCCGTCGGCCGAGATGAAGAGCGTGGAGATGACCTTCGCCATCGGATGCCCCCTTGGGATCAGGTGATTCGGTAGGCAGACCGGCGCATCATCCCAAACTCATCGGCCGGCCACCCGCCGTCTCGCGCAGGTGGGAGCGGTCGACGCCGGCCAGGCCGACCACCTCGGCGTCGTCCAGCGCCCCGCAGTCCAGTCCGCGCAGCAGGAACCCGGCGAGCGCCCGGGCGGTGGCCGGCTCGTCGAGGATGCCGCTGTCGGCCCGGTCGAGGTACGCCCGCAGCCGCCCGGCAGCCGCCGGCAGCCCGTCCCGATAGAAGGCGAACGTCGCCGCGAAGCGGGTGGGCAGCTGCCCGGGGTGCAGGTCCCAGCCCTGGTAGAGGCCGCGTTCCAGGGACCGGCGGACCAGCCGCAGGTGCAGCGCCCAGCCGGCGTGCACCGCCGCGCGGTCGCCGACCGGCAGCACGTTGGTCGACCCGTCGCTGACCGCGACCCCGGTGCCGGCCGCCGCCACCTGGAGCACCGCCTTGGCGTGGTCGGCCACCGGATGCTCCAGGCTCTGCCAGCCGGCGGCGACCCCCAGCGCGGCGGAGTAGTCGTAGGTGCCGTAGTGCAGCCCGACGCAGCGCCCGGCGGCGGCGTGCACCATCCGGGCGACGGTCGCGGTGCCGTCGGCCCCGAGCACGGCCTGCGGGGTCTCCACCTGGATCTCGAAGCGCAGGGACGGCAGCCGGTGGGCGGCCTCCAACTCGGCGCAGAGCTGCACCATCGCCTCGACCTGGGGCAGCGACGTCACCTTCGGCAGGGTCACCCGGAACCCGTCGGGCAGGGTCCGGTGCCGCAGCAGCGCGTCGAGGAAGAGGTCGAGCGTGCGTACCGCCCGGCGGCGGGTCGCCGGCTCCAGCGACTTGATCCGCAGCCCGACGTGGCGGGGCGCCGGCCCCCGGGCGAGCGCGGTGGCGGCGGCCCGGACGGCGGCGTCCTCCTCGGCGTCGTCCCGGACGCCGTACCCGTCCTCGAAGTCGATCCGCAGGTCCTCGATGGGCTCGGCGGCGAGCTTGGCGCGGACCCGGGCGGCCAGCGCGTCGGCCACGCCGGGCAGCGGGCCGTGCCGGTCGAGCGCCGCGAGCGCGGCGGCCCGCCACTCGTCGACGGTGTCCGGGCCGTACCGGTCGGCCGGCACGTAGACGGTGTGCACGGGCTGGCCCGTCGGCGCCAGGCCCGGGTAGCGCGCGGCCCGCTGCCGGTCGTCGTCGGCGAGGAGGGCGTCGAGCCGGCGCAGGACTGCGGGGTCCACCATCAGTCGATCATCCGGTAGGCGGGCAGGGTGAGAAAGTCGACGAACTCGTCGGCCAGCGCCACCTCGACGAAGAGTTCCCGGGCCACGTCGGCGTGCGGCCCGCCGAGCGGTTCGGCGTCGACGAGCCGCCGCACCAGTTCCGCGGTGACCGGCTCGCCGGTGTCGAGGGTGACCGCGCCGTGCACCCACTGCCAGACCTGGGAGCGGGAGATCTCGGCGGTCGCCGCGTCCTCCATCAGGTTGTCGATGGCGACCGCGCCGCTGCCGGCCAGCCAGGCGGCCAGGTAGCGCAGCGCCACGGAGACGTTGGCGCGCAGCCCGGCGGCCGTCGGGGGCGCGACCGACGCGGACAGGTCGATCAGGGCGGCGCCGTCGGCCGCCACCTCGTCGCGGCGCCGGTCGAGCTGGTGAGGGCGCCCGCCCAGCACCGCGTCGAACTCCTCGCGGCAGACCGGGACGAGATCCGGGTGGGCGACCCAGGAGCCGTCGAAGCCGTCGGCGGCCTCGCGCTGCTTGTCGGCCCGGACCCTGGCCAGCGCCCGCGCGTTGACCTCCGGGTCGCGGCGCGACGGGATGAAGGCCGCCATGCCGCCGATCGCCATCGCGCCGTGGGCGTGACAGGTCCGCACCAACTGCTCCGTGTACGCGCGCATGAACGGCGCGGTCATGGTCAGCGATGCGCGGTCGGGCAGGACGTACGCCGGGCCGGCGTCGCGGAAGTACTTGATGATGCTGAACAGGTAGTCCCAGCGCCCCGCGTTGAGCCCCGCCGCGTGTTCGCGCAGCTCGTAGAGGATCTCGGCCATCTCGAACGCCGCCGGGATGGTCTCGATGAGCGCGGTGGCCCGGATGGTCCCGGCCGGCAGCCCCAGGTGCTCCTCGGCGGCGGCGAAGACCTCGTGCCACAGCCGCGCCTCGCGGTGGCTCTCCATCTTCGGCAGGTAGAAGTACGGGCCGGAGCCGGCGGCCAGCAGCGCCCGCGCGTTGTGAAAGAAGTAGAGGCCGAAGTCGACAAGCGCCCCCACCGCCGGTGTCCCGTCGATGCGCAGGTGCCGCTCGTCGAGGTGCCAGCCTCGGGGCCGGACGACGATCGTGGCGCGCGGCGCGTCGGTGCGCAGCGCGTACTCCCGGCCGTCGGCGGCGGTGAACGAGGCTGTGCCGGCGATCGCGTCGCGCAGGTTGACCTGGCCGGACACCACGTTGTGCCAGTGCGGCGTGTTGGCGTCCTCCAGGTCGGCCAGCCACACCTTCGCGCCGGAGTTCAGCGCGTTGATCATCATCTTGCGTTCGGTGGGACCGGTGATCTCGACCCGCCGGTCGGTCAGGCCGGCCGGGGGCGGGGGCACCCGCCAGTCGCCGGAGCGGACGTCGGCCGTCTCCGGGAGGAAGTCGAGCCGCCCGGTGCGGGCGACCTCGGCGCGGCGTTCGGCGCGGCTGCGCAGCAGCTCCGCCCGGGTGGCGGCGAACCGGCGGTGCAGGCCGGCGACGAAGTCGAGCGCGTCGGGGGTGAGGATCTCCCCGGCCCGGTCGACCTCCGGCCCGCTGACGATGACGGTCATTGTCGTCCTTCCTACCCGAAGACTTCCGTCGATGTCCGGGCCACCAGTCTGCCCCGACGCTCGCCGGGTCGCACCGGTCGGCCGGCGAGCCAGGTCTGCCGGACGACGCCGCGCAGCCGGCGACCGGCGTACGGGGTCACCGGGTGGCGGTGCGCGAGCCGCGCCGGGTCGACCACGAACGTCTCGTCCGGGGCGAACACCACCAGGTCGGCCCGGTTGCCGGCGGTGATCGCCCCGCGTCCGGACAGCCGGGTGAGGGCGGCCGGCGCGGCGGCCATCCAGCCGACCACCTGGTCGAGGCCGATTCCCCGCCGCCGGGCCTCGGTCCACACCAGCGGCAGGCTCAGCTGTACGGAGGCGATGCCGCCCCACGCGGCGGCGAAGTCACCGGTGTCGAGCGCCTTGAGCCCGGCGGTGCACGGCGAGTGGTCGGAGACGACGCAGTCGATCGTTCCGTCGCGCAGTCCGGCCCACAGCGCGGCGCGGTTGGCGTCGTCCCGGATCGGCGGGCAGCACTTGAACTCGGTGGCCCCGTCGGGGACCTCGTCGGCGCGCAGCACGAGGTAGTGCGGGCAGGTCTCGGCGGTGACGGGCAGCCCCTCGTCCTTCGCCGCCCGCAGCAGCGGCAGCACCGCCGCGCTGGACACGTGCACGACGTGGGCGCGGCAGCCGGTGCGGCGGGCCGTGTCGACCAGCCGCGCGACGGCGCGCGACTCCGCCTCGGGCGGCCGGGACGCGACGAAGTCGAGGTGGCGGCGGCCGACCGGCGGCGGTGCCGCGGCGAGGACGTCCGGGTCCTCGGCGTGCGCGACGAGCAGCCCGTCGAAGCCGGCGACCGTCGTCATGGCGGTGTGCAGTGCGACGGCGTCCAGCGGCGGGAACTCGTCGACCCCGGACGGGGCCAGGAAGCACTTGAACCCGACGACCCCGGCGTCGTGCAGCGCCTGCAGCCGGTCGGCGTTGCCGGGCACCGCGCCGCCCCAGAACGCGACGTCGACGGCGAGTTGACCCCGGGCGGCGGCCCGCTTGGCGGCGAGGGCGGCGGCGTCGACGGTGGGCGGGACGCTGTTGAGCGGCATGTCGACGAGGGTGGTGATGCCGCTGGCCGCGGCGGCGGCGGTCGCGCTGGCGAACCCCTCCCACTCGGTGCGCCCCGGCTCGTTGACGTGCACATGGCTGTCGACCAGCCCGGGGAGCAGCACCTCGTCGTCGGCCAGGCGGACCTGGTCGCCGTCGACGGGCGCGTGCCGGTCGGTGACGGCGAGGACGCGGCCGTCACCGACCACCACGGCGGCGGGGCGGATCCCGTCGGGGGTCACCACCCGGTCGGCCCGCAGGACGATCACGTTGGTCCTCCGGTGCCGCCGGTCGTCTGCCACTCGGCCAGGGCCGCGCGGCGGCGGGCGGCCGACACCGTGCCGAGCACCCGCAGCCGGGCGAAGCCGCCGTCGGGGTGGATCGCCACCCGCACGTGCGACAGTTCGGGGCCGGCGGCGACCGGGAGCCGGTGGCGCTGGTCGGGCTGCACGGGGGTGGGCGGCAGCACCGGCACCCAGTCGTCGGTGCCGGCGACCCGGCCGGTCACTTCCACGGCGTCGGGCGAGTTGCCGAGGAAGTGGGTGGTGTCGACCACCACCTGTTCGCAGGTCCCGGGCAGGCCGAGCCGGACCAGCACCCAGTCGTGCCCGTCGTCGCGGCGGCGGGCGGTCTCCCAGCCCTCGCCCATCGACCGGGCGCGGCCGGGGAGCAGCAGGTGCGTCGGGTCGGAGTAGAACCGGTCCGAGCAGTCCTCGACCACCGCGCCGTTGCTGACGGCGGCGAGGTCGACGGTCGTGGTCAGCAGCCGCGGGTCGGGCAGCACCCGGCCGTACGCCCGCAGCCGGGCGACCCCGCCGTCGGGGTGGATGGCCAGCCGCAGGTGGGTCCAGCGCCGGGGGTCGGCCAGCGGGTAGCTGTTCTCCTGGTCGCCGGCCGCCGGTGACGGGGGCAGCAGCGGCTGCCACGGCGCGGCGAGCACGTCGGCGAGCGCGGGGTGGCCGTCGACCGTGGTGGCGTCGACGGAGACCAGCGGCGGGTAGTTGCCGGTGAAGTGCGCGGTGTCGACGACGAGGCGCTCGACCACGCCGCTCGCCCCGAGCCGGACGATCACCCGGTCGGCGTCGTCGGCGGTGGCCCGGGGCCGGCGGCGGCGGGTCTCCCAGCCGTCGTACACCTTGCCGCGCGGGCCGAACTCGGGGTGGGCGGCGGCGGGGCCGGGCTGGACGAGGCGTTCCTTCTCGGCGAAGAACTCGTCGGTGGCCCACGGCACCGAGCCGCCGAGGGCGCGGGACGCGAGGTCCACCGGGTGGGCGTTCACGCGGGGATCCCGGTGCCGACGACGGTTCCCCGGGCCAGCACCAGCCGGACGTCCGCCGCGCGGGCGACGTCGGCCAGCACGTCGCCGCCGACCGCCACGAGGTCGGCGGCGTGGCCGGGGGTGATCCGGCCGGTGCTCGCGCCGAGTCCGCAGACCTCGGCGGCCCGGGTGGTCGCGGCGCGGAGCACGTCGGCGGCGGGGTAGCCCGCCTCGGCGGCCAGGGCGAGACCGAGGTGGAACCGGCCGAACCGGGTGTCCGCCGGCCCGGCGTCCGTGCTGATCACGATCCGCTCCCCCAGTCCGTCGTCGAGCAGCCGGCGCAGCACGCCGAGCTTGTCGCGGAAGTACCGCTCCAGCCGGGCCACGACCCGCTCGTCGGGGTCGGGTCGGCCCCGCTGGTCGAGCAGCGTGTCGTAGCCGCCGGCCTGCATGGTCATGCTCAGGTACGTCCCGGCGTCGCGGATCATCCGCACCGTCTCGGCGTCGTACTCGACGGTCGGGTCGCCGCCGGCCACCGGGCGCAGGAAGTCCAGGTGTTCCAGGCAGTCGACGCCGGCGGCCACGGCCTG
Source organism: Micromonospora sp. PTRAS2 (assembly GCF_054052245.1). Classification (NCBI taxonomy): domain Bacteria; kingdom Bacillati; phylum Actinomycetota; class Actinomycetes; order Micromonosporales; family Micromonosporaceae; genus Micromonospora; species Micromonospora sp. PTRAS2. The sequence goes on along the minus strand of NZ_JBSWBU010000001.1, from coordinate 1,183,895 downwards.
GCGTGCCGACTCGGCGGCCCGGCAGTGCGCGGCGGTACGCAGTCCCCGGGCCCGGGCCGCGCCGACCGCCGCGCGCAGGTGCTCCCCGGAGTAGGTGCACTCCTCGGGCCGGCTGCCGGCGGTGCCGCCGCCCGAAGCGATGATCTTGATGTGGTCGACGCCCTCGTCGGCCAGCCGGTGCACGGCGTCCCGGATCTCGGCGGGGGTGCCGGCGGTGCCGCCGCAGAAGTGGAAGTGACCGCCGGGCGGGGTGAGGGGACGCCCGGCCGCCAGCACCCGGGGCGCGGCTGGGGCGCCGGCGAGAAGGTCGCGCAGCCGGACGCCGAGCGTGCCGCGCGCCCCGTTGTCGCGGACCGTCGTCACGCCGCAGCGCAGGTGGCGTTCGGCGTTCGCGCGGCCGAAGGCGAGCAGGTCGGGGTCGGGCAGCTCGTGCACCGCCTCGTAGCCGCGCCGGTCGGCCGGCAGGGTGAGGTGGGCGTGCGCGTCGACGAAGCCGGGCAGCAGCGTGGCGTCGCCGAGGTCGAGCACGACGGTGTCGTCGGGCAACGGGTCGGTGGCGGCGCACACCGCCTCGATCGCGCCGCCGCGCACCAGCACCACGGCGTCGGGTCGGGCCGGCTCGCCGTCGCCGGTGAGGATCCGCGCGGCGCGCAGTGCCAGCGGGCGGGGAGCGGTGCCCACTCAGCCCGCCGTGGCGTAGAACTCGGCGATCGGCGCGGCGAGCACGTCCTGGGCGACGGCGATGTCACCGGCACGCCCGAGCAGGCCCAGCAGCGCCTCGACGGTGTAGTCGCCGAGCGGGGCCTCCCCGACGGTGCGGCGGGCCCCGATCACCAGCGCGCCGACGCCCGCCTCCAGGATCGCGCCGAAGCACATCGGGCACGGCTCGAAGGTGGTGAGCAGCAGCGCGCCCCGGAGGCTGTCGATGCCCCACCGGGCCGCCGCGGTCCGCAGGGCCATCACCTCGCTGTGCGCGGTCGGGTCGCTGGTCGAGACGACCCGGTTGCGCTCGGCGACCGTGCCCGAGGCGGTGACCACCACCGACCCGAACGGATGGTCGCCGGCGGCGAGCGCCTCGCGGGCCATGTCCAGCGCCTCGCTCATCAGTTGGTCCTGGTCGACTGCCTGCACGGCACACCTCCGGAATCCTCGGCTTCTTGGTATACAGAACACTAGAAGCCGATTGTTTCGGCGATGCTTCGGGGGCCGGGTCAGCCCCGCTCCAGCCGCCCGGTGGCGAGATACCCGACCGCGCGCTCCCGGGCGACCGCAGCGGTGGACGGGTCGGCGTCGTGGTGCTCGAAGAGCATCGCCAGCGCCGGCACCTCGTGCCGCCCCATCGCCAGGACGCCGCTCGGCACATCGACGACGACCACGTCAGCGGGGTGCATCCGACGGTGCAGCGCCCGGATCTCGGTGGCGAGCCGGGCCAGCGCCCCGGCCGGGGCGCGGTCGAGGTCGCCGGGCGAGACGGCGGTGTCGATTCTGGTCATGGCGCCGATGGTGGCACACGGTCCAACACCTGCCGACCCCGGAAACACGACTGCAACACGCGGAAATTGTTCTGTGACTTGTGTTCTGTATACAACTCGCAGCGGTTGCGGTCGCCACCGCCAGGACGACCACAGGAGGCACCGACAGCCATGCGGATCGGCATCGACGGTCGCAAGATACCGGGGAGCGTGGGGCGCGGCCCGGTCGACAACGTCCGGTACGCGCACGAACTCGGCATGGACGGCATCTTCTTCCGCACCGTCCTCGACATGACCCCGACCCTCGACGCGGGCGTGCTCCGCGACGTGCGGGACTGCGCCGACGAGCTGGGCCTCTACCTCGAAGCCGGCCTCGGCAAGGTCAACCCGTACGCGATGGCGGAGGCCCCCGAGCTGCGGGCTGCCGGCGACGGCGACACGCTGCTCGGCTTCACCCGCATGATCGCCGCCTGCGCCCGGGTCGGCATCACCGAGCTGTGGGCCGGCACCGCAAACTACAAGCCCTACGGCGGCCGCTACGCCTACGACCGGTTCCGCACCGACGTCGACTGGTCCGACCAGCTGGCGGCCACCGCCAAGTTCCTGGGCCGGCTCGCCCCGATCGCCCGCGACCACGGGGTGCACGTCAACCTGGAGACGCACGAGGAGATCACCAGCTTCGAGGTGGTCCGCCTCGTCGAGGCGGCCGGCCCGGACACGTTCGGCATCGTCTTCGACACCTCCAACCTGCTCCAGCGTGGCGAGCACCCGCTGCGCACCGCCCAGCGGGTGGCCCCGTACGTCCGGCAGACCCACATCAAGGACGCCGCGCTGAGCTTGACCCCCGACGGCGTGCTCTACCAGGAGCGGACCGTCGGCCTCGGCGTCGTCGACCTCCGGGCGATCCTGCCGATCCTGCACGCGGCCAACCCCGACCTCACCATCACCATCGAGAACGCGCAGCCCTGGGACGAGGTGGCCGTCACCTACCCCACCTTCACCACCGAGCAGATACCGCTGCGCGGCCGCACCCTGGTCGAGGTCTTCGACCCCGCGTGGCAGGCCGGCCACCCCGACATGTCGGTCGCCGAACTCGGCGACTACCTCCAACTGGCCCGGCACAGCGACGCGTTGATCGCCACCGGCACGCTGCCGACGTTCGACGAGTGCGCGCCGGACACCTTCGGGTTCGACGAGGCCGTCCAGGCCGCGCGGGCCAGCGCCGACGTGCTGCGGACGATCGTCGCCGAGGCGGGGCTGGCCGGATGACCGACGCCGACCGCCTGGGCGTGTTCGCCGGGAGCCTCGCCGACGAGCGGCTCGACGCGGACACCGCGATCGCCCGCGCCGCCGGGCACGGCTTCGCCGCCTGCCTCTTCGGCTCGGTCTTCGAGGTCAGCCCGACGCTGGACCCGGGCGAGATCGCCGCCCGGCGCGACGCCGCCGCCGAGCGGGGCGTCGAGGTGGCGGTCGGCTCAGTCAACCTGCACCCGTTCCGCGTCGGGCAGGACGCCCGGCTGCTCGCCGCCGGCGACGGCGACGTCCGGGCCGGCCTGGCCCGGATGGTCGAGATGTCGGCCCTGCTGCCCGGGCGGGAGCTGCTGGTCATCGTCGGCCGGATCGAGGACCGCTACGACCGGCTGACCCCCTGGCCCGAGCAGCTCGACCTGACCGCGCGACTGCTGCGCCGGCTCGCACCGGTCCTGCGCGACCACGGGCTGCGCCTGGCCCTCAAGACCCACGAGGAGATCACCGGCGGCGAGGTCGCCCGGCTGGTCGACGCTGTCGGCGCGGACGTCGCCTGCGCGTCGCTGGACCCGGTGAACCTCCTGGTCAACCTGGAGGATCCGGTCGCCGCCGCCGGCCGCCTCGGCGCGGCGGTCGCCCAGCTGATCCTCGACGACGCCGTGCTCGTCCTCGACGGTGACACGGCCACCCGGCTGCTCTGCCCGGTGGGGGAGGGCCAGGTCGACTGGCCGGCCCTGATCGACACCCTCCGCCCGCACTCCCCGACCCGCTGGGTCGAACTGCACCGCGGCCAGTTCACCGCCGCCCCGTTCGACCCGGGCTGGCACGCCGACCACCCCGACCTGCCCCTGTCCGACTACGCCGAGGTCCTGCGGCAGGCGGTGCGGTGCACCGCCGCCCTCGACCCGGCCCGCCTCGCCGGCCTGCGCGCACACCAGGCCCGGCCCACCCACCGGCTGGCGGCCACCACCGCCGCCGCCCGCTCGCTGCTGACCCCCGGTTCAGGAAGGATCCACCACAGATGAGCACCTCCCCCCTCCACGCTCGTCGTTCGGGCGTCGATCGTCGCCACCTCCTGCGGGGCGTGGCCGGTGTCGCCGGCCTCACCGCCCTCGGTGCCTCGCTGACGGCCTGCGGCTCCGACACCGGCTCCGCCGCGACCGGGGCGAGCGCCGCCCCCGTCGCGACGGGCCCCGGCCCCGGCGGCTACAAGATCGACCTCGGCGGCTACCAGGGCCCCGAGCTGACCGCCAAGCCGGTGACCCTGCGCTTCATGCGGCAGAGCTACTCCCCCGAGGTCAACGACTTCTTCACCGGCCTGTACGCGAAGTTCACCGCGGCGTACCCGAACATCACGATCAAGGAGGAGCTGGTCCCCTACGGTGACCTGCCCACCAAGCTCAAGGTCTACGTGGCCTCGGGCGACGCGCCGGACGTCATGATGGGCCGCAACGACTTCACCCCCGCCTACGCCGCCGGCAAGATCGCGCTGCCCCTGACCGGCTACTTCACCGACACCTACCTCACCGACATCTACGCCCCGCTGCGCGAGGCTGCCTCCGCCGACGGCAACCTCTACTGCCTGCCCTGGGACAACAACGTCGAGGTCCTGCTGTTCAACCGGGACCTGTTCGCCAAGGCGAAGGTGGCCCCGCCGCCGGAGACCACCAGCATCGACGGTGGCTGGACGATCGAGCAGATGATCGACGCGATGCGGGCCCTCACCAAGAACCTGAAGGCCACGGACAGCTCGCTGTGGGCGATGGCGGCGTCGACGGCCGGCAACGGCGGCCCCGGCTCCAACTACACCCAGCACGAGAGCTTCTGGATCCGGATGATGGGCGACCCGGCGGCGGCCAGGGACTCCGACGAGTACAAGACCTGGGCCGGGGTGAGCGACGACGGGTTCAGCGTCACCGGGTACGTCGACAGCGCGGGCGCGATCCAGGGCATGAAGAACTACCAGACCTTCTTCAGCGAGGACCTGACCCCCAAGGGCGCGGTGCCCGACCAGCTGACCGCCGGCACCGCCGCGCTGTCGATGGACTCGTTCAGCATGGCGAACCTCTACGAGTCGGCCGGCGGCAAGCCGAAGTTCGACTGGGGCGTGTCGCCGATGCCGAAGGGCCGGACCCTGTTCGGCTGCAACGCCTCCGACTCCCCGATCGTCTGGGCCGGGTCGAAGAACCCGAACGAGGCCGTCGCCCTGGTCGCGTACCTGTGCAACGACGCCAACCGGATCGGCTTCGCCCGGATGTGGGGGTCGGTGCCGGCGCGCACCTCGCTGATCACCCAGATGCAGGAATACCAGGGCGAGAAGCAGCAGCTCGCGGTGGCCCTGGCCAAGGCCAGTTCGGGCGTGCCCCGCACGGTCGGCTACTTCGACTACTTCAACGCGATGAACCCGGCGGTGAAGAACATCGCGCTCGGCGCCGACCCCGCGGCGACGCTGCACACCACGGCCAAGCAGATCGACGACCTGCTCGCGAAGTACCGGTAGACCCATGACGATCGGGGTCCGGCACCGCGTGCGACCCGTGGCTCGCCGCCCGGCCTGGGAGGGTTCCTCCCGGGCCGGGTGGCTGCTGGTCACGCCACTGCTGGTCGGCCTGGGGCTGTTCCAGTTCTATCCGATCGTGGTGGCCGGCTGGCAGAGCCTCCAGTCGTTCAATCCCTTCACCGGGGCCAGCCGGGGCTACGTGGGCCTGGCCAACTACTCGGCGCTCCTCGACGACCCGCAGTTCGTCGCGGCGCTGCGCAACACGGTTCTCTACATCGTCCTGACGCTGGTGGTGGAGATCCCGCTGGCGCTCGGCCTGGCCCAGCTGATCAACTCGCGGCTGCCGGCCCGTGGGCTGCTGCGGATCATGGTGATCGCCGGTCTGGCGGCCTCGGAGACGGTCGCCGTGCTGGTGTGGAACCAGCTGTACGACCCGACGCACGGCCTGTTCAACTCCGCGCTGCGGATGGTGGGCCTAGACGCGCAGCCGTTCCTCACCTCGCCGTCGCAGGCGCTGCTGGCGATCGTGGTGATGTCGGCGTGGAAGAACGTCGGGCTGGCCGTGCTGATCTTCCTGGCCGGGCTGCAGAACGTGCCGCCGGAGCTGCACGAGGCGGCCAGCCTGGACGGGGCCGGCCCGGTGCGCCGGTTCCGCGCCATCACCCTGCCGCTGCTGCGCCGCTACGTGCTGGTCGCGCTCTTCGTCTCCACGATCTCGGGGACCCGGATCTTCACCCCGGTCAACCTGATGACCCAGGGCGGCCCGGACGACGCCACCACCAACCTCACCTACTACGCCTACCAACAGGCGTTCCAGTACTCGTCCCACGGCGTCGCGGCGGCCACCACGGTCTGCATGCTCGTGCTGGTCTGCGTCGTCGCCCTCATCCAGGGCGTCGCCCTGCGGGAGAAGACATGACCGTTCGCACCGCCGGGACGGCGGCCGCCCCGGCCGTCGCGCTGTCCCGCCCCGAGACGCCGCCGGCCACCGCGCGGCGTCGCTCCGCTTCCGCGCCGCTGTGGCGCGGGGTACGCCGGCTGCCCGCCGCGCTCGGCATGGTGCTGGTGGCGGTCCTGTTCGGCTTCCCGTTGCTGTGGATGGCGCTGTCGGCGTTCAAGACCACCGCGAGCGTCGTCGCGGACGCGTACCCGCTGACCTGGCGCAGTGTGCTGCCGAGCGATCCGACGCTGGGCAACCTCGGCCGGCTCTTCGGTGAGCTCGGTTTCGGCCGGACGATGTGGAACACGCTCGTCGCCTCGGCGGGGCAGGTCCTCGGGTCGCTGGTCGTCTGCACCCTGGCCGGCTACGCCTTCGCCCGCATCCGGTTCCGGTTCCGGGAGCCGCTGTTCGCGCTCTGCATGGTGGGGGCGTTCATCCCGATCGAGGCGACCGTCGTCCCGTTGTACGACGTGGTCAAGGGCCTGGGGCTGCTGTCGACGTACCCCGTGCTGTTCCTGCCGTTCGTCTGCAACCCGTTCGGGGTCTTCCTCATGCGGCAGGGGTTCCGGGACATCCCGGAGGAGCTGTTCGAGGCCGCCGCCGTCGACGGGGCCGGCGTCGGGACGCTGTTCTGGCGCATCGCGCTGCCCAACGTGCGGCCGACGCTGGCCTCGCTGGCCCTGATCCAGTTCATCTGGTCGTGGAGCAACTACTTCTGGCCGCTGGTGGCGATGCAGGACCCGAAACGCCAGGTCGCCCAGGTCGCGATGGCCGCGCTCCAGACCAACGCCAACAACCAGCCGATGTACGGCGAGATGTTCGCGGCGGCCACGGTGATCACGATCCCGCTGGTGCTGCTCTCGATCAGCCTGCAACGCCACTACGTGCGCGGGATGCTGACGGCCGGGCTGAAGTAGCGGCCCGGCCGTCCAGCGGCAGCACGTCGGCGAGCAGGACCAGCGACGGCTTGCGCCCGCTGGCGATGTGTTCGAAGGCCAGCTCGCCGGCCCGCTCGACCTCGCCGCGCAGGATCGCCCGCAGCAGCTTCTCGTGGGCGCGGCAGGCCGCCCTGGGGTCCCGGGCGGCTGTCAGCCGGAACAGCCACTGCACCCGGCCGCTGATCGGCCGCATCATGGTGCGCAGCAGGGCGTTGCCGGAGAGCTCGACGACGAGCCGGTGGAACTCGGCGCTGGTCGCGGCGATGGCGGGATCGTCGCCGTCCTGCACGGCACGCTTGGCGCGCTGGAGGTTGTCCTGCAACGCGGCGACGGTCTCCTTCGCCTCGGGCTGGCCGCTGCGCTGGGCGGCGAGCCGGGCGGCGAGGGTCTCCAGGCTCTCCCGCACGTCGAAGAGGTCGTCCACGTCCCGCAGGGTCAACTGGGTGACGAAGGTGCCGCGCCGGGGCGCGGTGTAGACCAGCCCCTCGGCCTCCAGCAGCGGGATGGCCTCCCGCAGTGGCACCCGGGAGACGCTGAGCTGGTCGGCGAGCCACTGCTCGCGCATCTTGGTGCCGGGTGCGATCTCGCCCTCGATGATCGCCGTGCGCAGGTGCTCGTAGATCTGGGCGGACAGCGAGCGGTCCGCCGTTCCGATCGGCTCGGCCACGCCTACGGGCTCCATCCTCGCGGTGTCGACAGCGGTCGGAGTCACGGCGCCGTCATCAGCAATAGCTGCACAAAGTATACATTATTGCAGCGCAGCGAGCGCTCGTGGTGCCCGGCGCAGGCCGGACACGATGCGGCGGGCCCGGCCTGCGCCGGACCCGCCGCTCGATCGAACTCACGCCGGCCGCTGACTCACGCCGTCAGCGTCGGCTCGCGCTGTCAGCGCTGCAGGGTCAGCAGACCCGGCCGGTACGGCAGGAGGCCGTAGTCGACGCCGTTGGAGCTGGGGGAACGACCCTGGTAGAGCAGCTGCAGGTTGCAGGGGTCGACGGTGAACGTCTGGTCGGCGCTGGTGCGGATCAGCTCACCGTGGCTGATGTCGTTGGTCCAGGTCGCACCGCTGTTGGCCTTGCCGGCGAACGGGTTGCTCTCCGTCGCCGCCTGCGGCGTCCAGTTGCCGTCCAGGCTGGTGGCCGTGAACGAGCGGAAGTAGCGGCCCTGCGCGCCCATCGCCTCGACGATCATCAGGTACCGGGTCTGGCCCTGGAGCTTGTAGACCTGCACCGCCTCGAACAGGTTCGCCTGGGTGTCGCTCATGATCGTCGTGTACGACGAGCCGAAGCTGCCCGGGAAGTTCCCGAGCGGCATGCTCGACCGGTAGATCTTGCCGTTGTCCCCGGCGAAGAACAGGTACATGTTCCGGTCGTCGGCGATCAGGGTCTGGTCGATCGGCCCGGTGCCGGAGCCGGTGATGCTGCCCGTGAACAGCGTCTGCGGCGCGGACCACCCGTTGGCGTTGGTCGGGTCGGTCGACGTGCGGTAGTTGAACGCCGCCCCGCCCCACTGGTAGGCCAGCACCCAGATGTTCTTCGGCGCGAAGTAGAACAGGGTCGGCGCGACCGTCCCCGAGGACATGGTGTTCTGGCTCGCGGTGGCCATCTCCGACCAGTTGGTGAACAGCCCGAAGTTCATCGAGCCCCACCTGGTGCCGAAGTCGTGGGTCGTCGCGTAGACGAGCTGCTTGCCGTTGTAGGGGGCGACGGTGAAGTCCTTCAGCGAGACCCAGCCGGACTTCGGCTGCGCCAGCGCGCCCGTCGACGACCACCGGTACGTCGACGGCAGGTTGCAGGTGCCGGTGGGCGGGGGCGTCGTCGGCGGGGGCGTCGTGGGGGGCGGCGTCGTCGGCGGGGTGGTCGGGGACCCCGTCGGCGGGGTCGTCGGCGTCGTGCCACCGTTGCACGCCACGCCGTTCAGGGCGAAGCTCGTCGGCACCGGGTTGCTGCCCGACCAGGACCCGTTGAAGCCGAACGACACCGAGGCGTTGGTCGCGATCGATCCGTTGTAGCTCACGTTCTTCGCGGTGACCGCGGCGCCACTCTGGGTGACCGTCGCGTTCCACGCCTGCGTGACCGTCTGCCCCGCGCCGTAGGACCACGTCAGCGTCCAACTGCTCACCGGGTCGCCCAGGTTCGTGATCGACACGTTGGCGCCGAAGCCCTCCCCCCACTGCGACGACACGGCATAGTTCACCGAGCAGCCGGCGGCTGCGGCGTTGGCCGGCAATGCCACGGCGACCGTCGCCGAAGCCAGCAACGCGACGCCAGCGGACACCACACCCACATTGGTCGCTTTGGATCTTGCCATAAGGCATCCTCCTGATGGGACGGCGGCCTGCAATTGGTGGTGGCCTCTACATGTGACCGTTAACAGCCGCGTCAGGTATGTTACGGGAGCGCTCCCATCGCCTCAAGACATTGATGACCGACCAACTCTTACGGCGCAATGAAGCTGAGCCTTGGCTCAGGACTGCGCGGGCCGCGTCCGCGCGGGGGCCCGGCCACGCAGCAGCGGGCACTGCTCCGGGCCGGAACGGCGTTCCGGCCCGGAGCAGTGCCAGTGCGGTCGGTCTTGCCGATCAGGAGAAGTTCACGTCGCTGCACCACATGTAGGCCTGGTCGAGGTGCGACGCCTGCCAGATGACGAAGACGATGTGGTGGCCGGTGTATCCGGAGGTCGAGACGTTGAACGTGATGTTCTGCGCCGGCGCGTAGCGCCCGGTCTGCGTGATGAAGTCGAGGTTCCCCCAGCCGAGACTCTGGGTGGCGGGATTGAACCCCTGCTTGCTGACGTAGACCTTGAAGTAGTCAGCGCCGTGGCTGGCCTGGTCGTAGAGCTGGATCGAGAAGTTGCTACCGATATTGGTCTTCTTCCACGCGCCGGGCCTGTTCAGGCTGTCGTTCCGGCTGAGGGCGTTGCTGCACAGCTGCCCGTCGGGGGTCTTGGCCTGGAACTGGCCGCCGAGGCCGTCCCGGAGCGCGCTCATCCAGTTCCACATGGTGTCCGGGTTGGCCTGGAATGCCTGGTAGCACATGGGGTCCTGCTGCTGCATGGCCGGATCCGTGTGATGGCTGCCCCATGCCTGCCAGCACTGGTAGGCGCGGGTTGCCGGACTGACGATGGTGCCGTGGGCCTGAGCCGCGCCGGCCCAGGTCAGCGTGCCGGCCAGCATGGCGAACACCACGACGAGCGCCTGCACGGACCGGCGGACGGCCGAGGGGGACCGACGACCGGATTGATCGGACTGGGGTGGAAGCACAGCACATCCTCCTTCTCCGGCGCTCAATATAGGGTTAAGAGCGCTTTCCACCAGCATCGCACCAATAGGTCACTATATCAATGATCATCTATAGATACCTGGCCGAGCAGGACATTCGGCGTGCTTCCCGCGCTTTCGATCCGGGCCCTCGCCCAAGGTAGGTAGCCGGGTCAGGGCCGGGTTGAGTAGTCGTTGCTCAGGATGCGGCCGGGCGTCGCCCCGAGACTGGTTCCAGCGAGCCGGGCTCCCGGTTCACCGGTCCAGGAGCGACGAAGCCATGCCGTACACCACCTTTGCCCGTGCCGAGAGACACCGCCGACGCCGCCGCCGACGCCTCGCCGCGGCTGCCCTCGCCGCCGTCACGGCCGCGACCGTCTCCCCCGTCGCCGCCGCCCCGCCCGCCGCCGGCCGAACCTGCCCGTGCCGGACGCCCTCGTGGTGATGCTCCGCCCGCAGGTCCGCTCCGCCCCGTTGACCTGGTGATCCGTACGGAACAACGGGCGGCCGGAACCACCGGCCGCCCGAGCCGTGCTGTGCCTTCGGACGATCACCGGCCGTCGCCACGGGTGCGAGGATTGGCCCCGCCGGGCCGGCTGGCGGGCCGTGCTGCCGGCAACCGGGGAGACCGGGCAGGACAGGGGGCGACGGTGGCGACTGCGACCGCGATCGGTTGGCCGTTCGTCGGCCGGCACGCCGAGGTGGAACAGGTGACCGACGCGCTCGTCGCCGGGCACCTCGACGCGGTGCTGCTGACCGGCGCGTCCGGGGTCGGCAAGAGCCGACTGGCGCGGGAGTGCCTGGCCGAGGCGGAGTCCCGGGGCCACCCGGTCGCGCACGTGGCCGCCACCGCCAGCGCCTCCGCCGTACCGCTGTCCGCGCTGGCCCCGCTGCTGCCGGCCCAGGTCCAACTGGCCGATCCGCACCAACTCTTCGAGGCGGTGCGCCACCGGCTGCGCGAGCAGACCGGCGGCCGGCGTTTCGTCCTCGCGGTGGACGACGTCGACCTGCTCGACACGGTCTCCCTGGCGTTGTTGCAGTTCCTGCTGGCCGACGGAAGCCTCTTCGTGATCGCCACCCAACGCACCGAGAGCCAGGTGCCGGACGCGCTGGACAGCCGGTGGCGGGACGGGCGGGCGCTGCGGCTGCGGCTCGACTCGCTGGAACGGCGCAGCGTCGAGACCCTGCTCCACTTCGCCCTCGGCGGCCCGGTCAGCGCCGCGGCCAGCGAGGCGCTCTGGCAGGCGAGCCAGGGCAACGTGCTCTACCTGCGGGAACTCGTGAGCTGCGGGCAGCGGGACGGCACCCTCGTCTGCACCGACGGGACGTGGCGGCTGACCGGCCCGTTGACCGGCAGCGCCGGCGTGGTGGAGATGGTCAGCCGACGGCTGCACGCCCTGACCCCCGGGCACCGCGCCGTGCTCGAACTGCTGGCCCTGTGCGAGCCGCTGGGCGTGGACGACCTGCTGGCGCACGCACCGATGGACGTCCTGGCCGATCTGGAGGAGCAGGGCCTGGTCCAGGTCCGGGAGGACGGCCGCCGACAGGACCTCACCCTGGTCCATCCGCTGCACGCCCAGGCGCTGCAACGGGCCATGCCCCGGCTGCGCGCCCGGTCGCTGTTGCTCACCCAGGCCGACCGGATCGAGGCGTACGGGGCCCGGCGCAGTGGGGACCCGCTGCGGCTGGCCTCGTGGCGGCTCGACGCGACCGGCACCGCCGACCCGGACCTGCTGGCCCGGGCCGCCCACCTGGCCCGGTTCGCACACGACCTGCCCCGCACCGCGCGCCTGGCGGAGGCCGCGCTGCGGCACGGCCCCGATCCGGCGGTCGGCCTGCTGCTCGGCGCGGCCCTGCACGAGCAGGCCCGCTACGTCGAGGCGGAGCGGGCGTTCGCCGCGGCGGCGGGGGTGGCCGGCGGTCCCCCGTTGCTGCGGCTCGCGGTGACCCGGGCACTCAACCTGCTGCACGGCCTGCGCGACGTGGCCGGGGCGGACGCCTGCCTGGCGGACGTACGCGCCCAGGTGCCGCCCGACCATCCGGCGCTCGCCGCGGTGGAGGCGCTGCTGCTCAACGAGACGGACACCGACTCGGCGCTGCGGCGGCTGGGCGACGAGCCCGCCGACGAGCACCACGACCTCAGCCGGGTGCTGTGGCTGCGGACGCAGGCCACCCTGCTGGTCGACGCCGGGCGGATGGTCGACGCGGTGGCCGGCGCGGAACGGGGCGTCGACCTGCACCAGCGGCTCGACCACCGGATGGTGGTGTCGCACCCGGCCACCCAGCTCACCGTGCTCGGCGAGGCGCTGCTGCGGCAGGGCCGCCTCGACGAGGCGACGCAGGCCGTCCGGCGGGGCCTGCGCCTGGCGGTCGGCGACGGCGTCGATTCGCTGATCGGGGTCTTCTCGGCCCAGCTCGGCGCGCTCGCGCTGCTGCGCGGCCGGGTCGCCACCGCCGAACGGCACTTCCGGGAGGCGCTCGCCCAGCTGCGCGGGACCGGCCGCCCGGCGGCCCTCGGCGGGGCGCTGTCCGGGCTGGTCGTCTCGCTGGCCTGGCAGGGCGCGCCGGCCCCGGACGACCCGCTCGACGATTCGGAGCGCGACCTCGTCACGCCGGCCGCCCGGGCCTGGGCGCTGGCCGGCGCGGGGCAGCAGCGGGAGGCCCGCCAGGAGCTGCTGGCCGGGGCCGCGACCGCGCTGGGCCGGGGCCGGCGGGGGCTGGCCGTGGAGCTGCTGCACGACGCGGTGCGGCTCGGCGACCAGGACGCCGCCCGGCAGTTGCTCACGGTGTCGGGCGTGCAGGGCCAGCTCGCCGCCGCGCGGGTCGGGCACGCTCGGGCGGTGCTCGACCGTGACCCGGAGGCGCTCGCGGCGGAAGCCCGCGCGTTCGAGGCGTGCGGTGCGGACCTGTTCGCGGCGGAGGCGCTGGTCACCGCCGCCGACCTGCACCGGTCGGCGGGCCGCCCCCGGCAGGCGGCGCTGTGCGCCAACCAGGCGGCGGCGCTCGCCGCGCGCTGCGAGGGGGCGCGCACTCCGGGCCTGCTCACCTCGTCGGCGCAGCAGCCGCTGACCGCCCGGGAACGCGAGATCGCGCTGCTGGTCGCCGGGGGCCAGAGCAGCCGCAGCATCGCCGAGACCCTGGTCATCTCGGTGCGCACCGTGGACAACCACCTGCAGAGCATCTACGCCAAGTGCGGGGTGAACAGCCGGAGCGGGCTGGCCGAGATGATCGGCCCGGTGGGTCGGGCCCGCGCCGGAGAGGACGGTGGGGCGTGAGCCCGGAGCAGGTGGAGCTGGTGCGGGACAGCCTGCGGGCGATGGGCCCCCGGTTGGACGCGGTGGCCGACGACTTCTACGGGCGGGTGTTCGCCCACCACCCGGAACTGCGGGCGATGTTCCCCGCGGAGCTGGCCGGCCAGCGGGAGAAGTTCGCCGAGGAGTTACAGACCATCGTGGCGGCGATCCCGGACCTCGACGGGTTCCTGGCCCGGGCCCGGCTGCTCGGGGCCCGGCACGGCGGGTACGGGGTCCGCGCCGCCCACTACCGGCTCTTCCGCGACCTGCTGCTGGAGTCGTTCGCGGCCGAGCTGGGCGAGGCGTGGACCGAGGCGCGCGCGAGCGCCTGGCGGGGCGCGTACGACATGGTGTCCGAGGCGATGATGATGGGCACCACCCGGGCCCGTCAGCCGTCGTTGTTCCGCCGCTGACGCCTCCCGTCCTGGGCCCCGGCGGCGGGGCGGCCGTCAGTTCCGGCCGAAGACGCCGCTCAGGGCCACCTGCGCCGAACAGCTCAGCTCGCCCGGCGCGAGCTGGGTGTGCGACGGCCGCCAGAGCCGGGCACCGTCGGCGGTGACCCGGGCCATGACGCAGTCGTACTGCGCCGCCCGCAGGGCCACGCCGACCTGGCCGCCCTGGCTGAGGACCTCCTGGCGTACGGCGGGATCGATCCCGAGCCCGGCGAGCGCGGCCCGGACGGACGCCTCCGTGGGCTCGGCCTTCTCCAGCGCCTTCGCCAGCCGGTCGTCGACGCCCCGCAGCGACGGGTCCCTGCTGACCGGCACGGGCTCGCCGTCCGGGCAGTCGATGTCGTCGTCGCGGCTGTCCTCGTCGGGACCCAGTTCGAGGCGGAAGCAGATCGGCACGTCCCGCTCGTCGATCACCGACCGGTCCGCGCCGAGTTCGACGCCGTGCCCGACGACCCGCAGCACCAGGGTCACGCCGGTCTGCCAGTGGGTCTCGCCCCGCACCGAGAGCACCGTGACGTCGGGGTGCTGGCCGGCGGAGTGCACGAAGTCGTCGGCCTTGTAGATGTGGTCGTAGTCGAAGCGCTGCTCCACGGCGTCCACCTTCGTGGCGGCGTCGGCGACCGCGCTGTCGTGCAGCGGATCCGAGGGGCGGAGGAAGAACCAGTACGCGCCGGCCGCCAGCAGGGCCACCACGGCGCACAGCGCCACCGAGCCGTACACCAACCACCGGGAGACCGCCCTCACCGGGCCTATTCTGCCGGCCGCGGGTCCCTCCCCGCTGCCCCGGGATCCGGACCGTCCTGCACCGACGGGCCCGTCGGTGCAGGACGGGTCACCGGTCCTGGAGCAGCCCGCGCGCGGTCATGAAGGTGCGCAGCGTCTCGGCGTCCTCGGCGGACATCAGGCCGCGTGGGATCACGGTCGCCGGCGTCCGGCCGACGTACACGATCCAGAACTCCGGGGTGACCCGCACCTGGTCGACCCCGTCCCACGCGATGCCGCCGGACTCCGAGCCGCTGCGCATCATGATGTTGTCGTCGGTGATGTCGTAGCCACCCTCGACGGCATAGCTGCCGGACCGCCGCCGGGCCCGCCACCGCACCCACGGCGCGTACAGCATCGACAGCAGGCCGCCCACGAGCAGCGACAGCCACAGCGACGAGAACTGCTCGCCCCGCGCGGACCCCCGCGAGACGACGAACCCGATCGCCCCGACCACGGTCAGCACCGCGCCGACCAGGCCGTACCTCCGCAGCCGGACGCTGCTGAGCGCCGCAGCCACGCGGCCCGGGTAGGCAGGGTCGGCGGGTACATCGAAGCGAATGTGCACGCCAGAACGATAGTGCTCCCGCCCGGCCTCAGCAGCCGAGCCGCTTGGTGGAGAGCGCGATGTCGTCGATCCAGAGGTCGAACTCGCCCGGCGTGGTGCCGCCCTGGTAGAGCTGCCAGCCGATCTTGACCGTGTCGACCGCCGGCAGGACGAAGGGAACGTCGTTGCCGCCGTGTTCGGTCGTGGAGGCGGTCAGCTCCGGGTTCGCCACGCCGTCGATCCACACCGCGACACGGTTGTCCGCCGGGTCGAGTTCCCACTCGAAGCACTGCCAGGTGTCCTCGGTGACCGGGGCGGACTCCCGCCAGTTGGTCCAGTCGCCGGTCGGGCCGCCGTCGGCGCCCACGCCCCAGAAGGTGCCGGGGACCGTCGGCGCGTACTGGCCGCCGACCGGGCGCACGACCTCCGAGCTGCCCGTGCCGGTCGCCTCCACCAGGGTGAAGTGCGCCCAGTCGGGGGCGGTGGGGAACGCGTCGACGCGCAGGCGCATCCGGCCGAAGAAGCGGTTACCCGGTGCGGCGAAGTCGTCGACGCGCAGGAAGGCGCGTCCGTTGTCGACGGTGTGGACGTGCAGCACCTGGTTGCCGTGGCGGGCCCGCTCGACGGCGAGCGTGCCGTTGCGCGTGTCGACGCCCCACTTCAACGTGCTGGGGCCACCGATCGGCAGCCGCTCGAAGTCTTCGCAGAAGAGCAGGTCACGGTCGCAGGACCGCGGGGAGCCGCCCGACGCGCCGGCCGGGACGCTGCCGGCCGCGCTGCCGATGATCAGGGCGGCGGTGAGCACCGCGAGGAAACTGCGCATGGTCATCCTCCATGACGTCCGGAGCCTCGGCCGTTTACGGCGGGTCGGAGGTCGCACGTCTCGGTTGTGGCGGGACGGGAAACGGACGACGGGGCACCTGCCCGTCGTCGCGGAACTGCCCGGCGATGCGGCACGCGCCCGCCGAAGCGGCGCGGTGCCGGCGCTGCGATGCTCCCGTGCTCACCGTTCCCAGCGCGGTTGCCCCCGTGCTGCGGCGATGTGATCCATTCCAGCACGCCGCACCCGTTCCGGCAATATCGACGACCGTGAGCGCCGTTTCGGCGGGCACGCGCACCGCGCACCCCCGGAGGCGGTGGGGCCGGCGAGGCTGTCGGCCGACCCCACCGGGCTCACCCGGCGGTCAGCCGTGCGCCGGCTGGGCGGAGGCGACCGCGATCCGGGCCCGGGAATCGGCCCGCCGGTACAGGTGCATCTGCAGCAGCACCCAGCCCAGCGAGACGAGACCGACGACCACGTACGCGATCTGGCTGGCGAAGGTGTCCCAGCAGGCGTGCAACGCCACGGCGGCGACGAACGTCGCCCCGAACACGATCACCCGGCGCGCGCTGGGCGCGGCGGCGAGCGCGAACAGCGCGCCTGCGGTCAGCCCGGTCCAGGACAGGTGGGCGGCGGGGGCGGTCAGCCCGCGCACGAGCAGCGTCTGCTCGACGTCGCCGAGGTTGCCCTGGGACTGGACGAGGGCGGTGAACGCGTACCCCATGGTCTCCAGGGCGGCGAACCCGGCGCCGCTGGCGACGCCGATGACCAGGCCGTTGCTGGCCGAGCGGTGTCGCCACCAGAACAGCAGGATCAGCACGGGGGCGACCAGCTTGGCGGTCTCCTCGATCAGCCCCACGAACAGCATCGGCAGGGCGCCGAGGCTGCGCAGGGTGTCGTACTCCAGCCAGCCGGCGGCGACCACGCCGATGATGCCGCCGAAGAACGCCGCCGCCGCGATCACGGACCCGGGCACCTGCCAGTGGCCCGAGCGACCCTGCGCGAACGTCAGGAACGTCGCGGGGGCGATGGAGGAGCCGAGCATGATGAGCGCCGGAACGAAGTTGATGTTCCGGGTGTCGACGAGCGTCGCCAGCACCAGCATGTACAGGGCTACGCCGAGCACGAGGACGGCTACCCACGCCCACCGGCGTCCGAACTTGGCCATGCCGGGAGTATTCCAAGGTCAGGTCGGGGCCGGAAGGTGCGCCGAGCCATCACTTCCGCGCCGCCGACGGACACGACCGGCCGGTCGTCAGACGGCCGTACGCGACCACTGCTGGTTGGTGCCGGTGTTGCACGCGTACTGCTTGAGGACCACGCCGTCCGCGGTCGACGCGGCGGGCACGTCCACGCACCTGCCGCTGTGCCGCGCCCGGAGCTGGAAGTAGCTGCCGTTGGCGACCATCTGGAACTGCTGGTTCGTGCCGCTGCCGCAGGTGTACTGGATCAGCTCGGCACCGTCGGCGGTGGATGCGCCCACCACGTCGAGGCACTTCCCGCTGTGCCGGCTGACGATGCGCCAGTAGCCGCCACCGGCGTCCTGGAACTGCCACTGCTGCCACGCGTTGCCGCCGTACGTGTACTGGCCGACGCGCGCGCCGTTGTCGGTGTTCGGCTGCTGGACGTCCATGGCCTTGCCGCTGTGGCGCACGGTGACCCGGTAGTACGTCCCCGTGGCCGGCGGAGGCGTCGTGGGTTCGCTGCCGATGGTGTCGCCCCACCCGTAGCGGATCCGGTCGGCGCCGGAGGGGTTGCGGACGGTGAGGTTGAGGTCGGTGCCGCTGCCGCCGAGCGAGTACATCGAGTACCAGTCGTAGCCGATGCTGCCGGGCTTGCCGCCGAGGGCGGGCCAGTAGGTGCCGCCCATCTGGTTGTCGCGCATGACCTGCGCCATGGCGCGGATGTAGCGGACGAAGTTGTCGGTGCTGTTGGCGTCGGCGTAGTTGCGGCCGTCGTTCATGGGCGCGCCGAACTCGGTGGCGACCGCCCGGGAGGCGCAGTTGCCGAGCCGCGCCTGGATGTGGCTCCGGAAGGCGTCGTAGGTCATCTCGCCGTAGAAGAAGGCGTAGTAGTGGAACGACAGCAGCGTCGCGTTGAAGCGGCTGTCGTTGCAGATGTCCCGCAGGTCCTGGCTGAAGCCGGTGCCGCCGATGAGCACGCGGCCGGGCACCGCCGAGTAGTGGTAGCTGAGCCAGTTGGCGGCGACGTTGCGCCACTCCGTCGAGCTGTAGCCGTGCGGCTCGTTCATCGGCTCGAAGTAGACGTTGGGGTTCGAGCCGTACGCGTTGGTCACGGTGGACCACATCGCGTTCCACGCGGTGAGGTTCGTGATCCTGCCGCCGGAGGCGGCGCCGTCCTCCCAGTAGGCAAGGATGACTTTGAAGCCGCGGGCGGTGGCGGCGTCGATGGCGCCTCGGTATGCCTCCCACCACGCCGTTCCCACCGTGTGGGTGTTGATGGGCAGCCGGATGGTGTTGACCCCCATGGTGGCGGCCATGTCGTCGTAGAGGGCGTTCGCCTTGGCCCGTACCGTCGCATTGCTGTCGGACGAACTCAGGCCCTGAACGACGAGGGGGCCGGTGCTGAAGTTGTCACCCAGCACGGCCCAGTTCATGCCCCGGAACTGACTGGTGGCGGCAACGGCCGGTGTCGACATGACGGCGACGCCGCCGACCATCGCTGCCAGCGCGGTCACCAGCGCGATCAGCAACCGACGTGCCGGCCGGCCGCTCCGCGATGGAGCCGATGCATATCCACCGGGTGGCGTGATCCTGGTCGAGAATGGGCCGGCCACGCGTGCCACTCGCCGTGGAACCACGGTCACGACGCCTCCCGGAACGCTGCAGGCAGCATGTTTTCTGGCTGTTAACTCCACGTTGCAGCCCAGTGTTAGCGATCTCATCCGGGGTGTCAAGGCATCGAGACTCCTCGCTCGATCCGGCTCCCGCCACCGCCACCGACGAGCACGAAGGCCCGCCTCGCGCGAGGCGGCCGGCCCGCGCCGCCGCAACGCAGGCCCCGCTGCCGCCGACCCAAAAAGTGATCGTTCTCAATTGCTTCACCCGCCGACCGCGACCGCGTCGGCGACCCTTGACATTGATCTTCAAAGATGCAATTCCGGGTTTCCGAAAATCGCTTGACCCCTAGGCGCGACTTTCCGAAATGTGTAAAGTGAGCGCACCGCCGGCCAGCCGACGTGTCGGGCCAGCGGCGCGTGTCCCGGAACAGGTCGGGGGAGGGCCACCGCGCACCGGGGCAACTTTTCCGATGACTGCGCGCCAGAGACCGGCTGCGACCACCCGACCGGGCAAGCACCCTCGGGTGCGGGTCGCCTGCGCCCAGAGAGGGCAGCACGCCTCTCGGCCGCCTCCGGCGTGCAGCGGCGAGGCAGAGGAGGCGACAGGCCATGGAGGACTACCCGTTACGCACCCGACGCGGCTTTCTGGGCATGGGGGTGGGACTGCTCGGCGCGGCCGGCCTGGCCGCGTGCGGGGACACCTCGTCGGCGCCCCGCGTGCAGGCCGAGGTCCCGAAGGAACTGATCGACGCTGCGGCAGCGCTGCGGGGCTCCTCGATGGGGATGCTGTCGCAGAAGCTGTACTCGGAGGCGGCGAACGCGGCGCTCGACAGCTCGATCAAGAACTTCGCCGACGCCACCGGCACGAAGATCGGCAACAGCCTGGTGCAGGCCGACGCCGGTGACGCGGTCGCCAAGATCCACGCCGAGGTCGAGGGCGGCGTGGCACGTGACCTCGCGTTCATGACCGACTCGCGGTTCGTCGCACAGTTCCAGGCGCTGGGCGACCTGGAGGACGTGACGGACGTCGTCCAGGCGCTGACGGCGAAGTACGGCGAACCCACCGCCGAGTCCAAGAACTACTGCGTCTTCGACGGCAGATGGTTCGCCATCCCCTACCACTTCATCGGGATCGGGTCGTTCCTGCGCAAGGACTGGATGCAGGACAAGGGCATCTCCCCCAAGGACGTCTACACCTGGGAGGAGCTGCGGGACGTGTGCCTGGCGATCTCCGATCCGGGCAAGCGCAGGTTCGGCTGGGGCATGACCGTGAACCGGTCCGGCGACGCCAACGGCATGATCGAGGCGTTGATCAACTCGTACGGCGGGGCGATCGCCTCCAACGACGGCAGGAAGGTCACGTTCGACTCGCCCGAGACGGTGCAGGCGGTGACCTTCCTCGCCGACATCTACACCAACCCCCGGTTCAAGCCGATGCTGCCGCCGGGCGTGGCCGCCTGGACCGACTCCAGCAACAACGAGAACTGGCTCGCCGGGATCCTCGGCTACACCCGCAACCAGTTCAGCGTCTACGCGGACTCCAAGACGAAGAAGAACCCCGTCTACGCCAACACCCACGTCTTCGCCGACTGCACCGGGCCGGCCACCGACACGTCCCTGCTGCTCGGCCAGTCCCAGAGCTTCGTCGTCTTCAAGGGCGCCAAGAACGCCGCACTCGCCAAGCTCCTGGCGCAGTACCTGATCACCGCGCCCGCGCTGCTCGGGGTGGCGAAGGAGGCACCCGGCCTGGCGCTGCCCGCCTGGGACAAGGTCTGGGACGCCGACCCTTTCTTCACCAGCGGCGACCCGGCGTTCCCCGTCATGCGCAAGATCACCCAGCAGACGCTGCCGCTGTCCACGAAGAACGGTCTGGACTTCCCGCAGAAGGCCAGCGCGGGCCAGCAGGCCGCCGTCGGGGCCTACGTCCTCACCGACATGATGCAGCAGGTCATCCAGGGCACGCCGCCGGCGCAGGCCGTGCAGGCCGCCCACGCCAAGATGGTGCAGATCTTCACCCAGCAGGGGCTGCCGCAGTGACGTCCACCCGGTCGGCATCGGCCCCGGCGGCGGCAGCGCCCCCGCCGCCGGGGTCCGGCTCCCTCACCGCCACCCAGCGACGGCTGGGCCGCGACTGGCGGCTCGCGGCGCTGTTCCTGGCGCCCACGGCCGTGCTGGTCGGCGGCCTCGTGCTCGTGCCGATCGCCTGGTCCATCGTCACCAGCGCCACGGAACGGCACGGGCAGCACAGCGTGTTCGTCGGCCTGGCCAATTACGCCGCCCTGGCCGACGACGAGCAGTTCCGCACGGGCGTGGTGAACTCGTTCGTCTTCACCGCCTACGCCGAGGTGTTCAAGGTGGTGCTGGGGCTGTCGGCCGCCCTGCTGCTGCACCAGCTGCGCCGTGGTCGGGCCGTGCTGGCCGGGCTGCTCCTGCTGCCGTGGGTGGTGCCGACGGTGGTCACCGCGTTCAGTTGGCGCGCGCTGCTCGACCCGATCTTCGGCAGCGTCAACATCCTGCTCACCGACTCGGGGATCGGGCCGCTGCTGGCCAGGGCGCACCTGGTCGAAGCCTGGCCGGCGGGCTGGCTGTCCGAGGCGTCGCTGGCCATGCCGTCGGTGATCGGAGTCAACGTGTGGAAGGGCGTGCCGTTCTTCACCGTCGCGTTCCTCGCGGGGTTGAAGGCCATCCCGGCGGACCTCTACGAGGCGGCGACCGTCGACGGTGCCTCGCCGTGGCAGCGGTTCGCCCACGTGACGCTGCCCGGGCTGCGCCACGTGATCACCGTGACGGTGACCCTGTCGTCGATCTGGACGTTCAACAACTTCGACCTCATCTGGTTGCTGACGCAGGGCGGCCCCGGAAACGCGACGGCACCGTACGTGCTGGTCGCGTACTCGAAGGCGATCCTGCAACTGCAGTACGGCGCGGGGGCGGCGGTCACGCTCGTGATGCTGCCGGTCATCGGCGGCCTGGTGTACGTGCTGGTCCGGCTGTTGCGCCGGGACGCCGGCACGGAGCCGCCCCGCCGGGCCCGCGCGGCGCGGAAGGCCCGTAGCGCGTCGACGGCCCGTACCGCGCGGAAGGCCCTGCCGTGGGCGGTCACCGCGGTGGTCGCCGGCCTGCTGGTCTGGGCGTCGCCACACATCGCCTGGAAGGCGGCGCTGCTCCTCGGCGTGCTCCTACTGGTCGCGGCGGCGGTCGGCCGGGTGGTCTCGGCGCTCGGTGCACGGGGAAGCCGCCGGTCGTCGTCGCTGGTGTCGGGGCTGGCGTCCGGTGCCGCCCTGGCCCTGTTGCTGCTCTTCGTCCTGGCCCCGCTGTACTGGATCGCCGTCACGGCCTTCAAGTCCGAGGGGCAGATCGTCATGCGCGTCCACGACCTGTGGCCGACCCCGTGGACCCTGCAGCAGTTCACCGACCTCTTCGCCACCAAGCCCTTCGGCCGCTGGTATCTCAACACGGTTCTGGTGTCCGTGGCGTCCACCGTGGTGGCGCTGGTCTGCGCCGCCCTCGCCGGCTACGCGCTGGCCCGGCTGCGGTTCCGCGGGGCGCAGGGCTTCACCGTCACGGTGCTGATCACCTACGTCATGCCGGGCGCGCTGCTGTTCATCCCGCTCTACCAGCTGCTCATCGGGGCGCGGCTCACCGACTCGTTGTGGTCCCTGGTGGTGACGTACCCGACGTTCACGCTTCCGTTCGCCACCTGGCTGCTGACCGGATACTTCGCGTCGATCCCCGTCGAGTTGGAGGAGGCCGCGCTGGTCGACGGCTGCACCCGCCTCCAGGCGTTCGGCCGGGTGGTGCTGCCCCTGGCTAAACCAGGGCTGCTGGCGGTCGCGCTGTTCACCCTGACCAACGCGTGGAACGAGTTCCTCTTCGCCTTCGTGTTCATCACGAAGGACGAGTACAAGACCCTCCCCGTCGGCATGCAGTCGATGATCACCGGGGACGTGGTGCCGCAGGGGCAGCTCGCGGCGGCGTCGCTGCTCGTCAGCATCCCCGTGGTGATCATGTACGCCTTCGGGCAGCGCTTCCTGACCGAGGGGCTCACGGCGGGCGCGGTGAAGGGCTGACCCGGCATGTCAGCACACCGCCACCGGCTATGGCGCGGGCTCCAGGACGACGACCGGGATCCGGCGGTCGGTCTTCCGCTCGTAGTCGGCGAAGCCCGGATACGCGGCCTTCTGCGCGCTCCAGATCCGCTCCCGCTCCTCCCCGGCGGCGACCCTGGCGACCAGCTCGACCGTCTCCGTGCCGATCTCGGCCCGCACCCGGGGATGGGCGAGCACGTTGTGGTACCAGTCGGGATTCGTGGGCGCGCCGGCCTTGGACGCGAACACGGCGTAGCCGCCGTCCACCTCCTGGTACATCATCGGATTCACGCGGGCCTGGCCGCTCCTGGCGCCGACGGTGTGCAACAGCAGCAGCGGCGCACCGGCGAACTGGCCGCCCACCCGTCCACCGTTGGCGCGGAACTCGGCGATGACCTTTTCGTTCCAGTCGCTCATGACCACTCCTCGCCCCGCCCGCCCCGGTCTCCTGCGCACCATCCTGCCAGCTCCGGCCGGGCACGACAGCCCAACCGGTGCGGGGCGGGGCGGGGTTCAGATCCTGCTCAGCCGACCACGGCCACCCCGGACTGGGACTCGCCGAACTCCCAGCCCGCCACCAGCTTGCGTCGACCGTCGAGGGCCGAGGTGCCGGTCGGCCACTCGTTCGCGCCCAGATAGCAGGCACCCGCGGCCCGCGACCAGAACGGCTCCAGGCAGTGCAGGCGCAGGTGGTCGCGCAGCTCCGGCGGCTCGACCCCGGCCAGCGCCTGCTCCCAGTCCTGCTCGACCCGCCGCTGGCCGTCCGGGCCGAGCTCGGCCAGCACCGGCAGGCGGTGCGTGAACGTCGCCATGCGCATGGCGTCGTGGAGGGTGCCGTCCGTGGCCAGGCGCAGCAGCGCCGAGATGCGGTAGCTCAGCCGCTGCGCCGACTCGTCCGCCAGGTCGATGCCGTGGCGGGCCAGCAGCACGCCCAGGTCGGCGCCGCGTACGAGCATGTCGGGGTCGGCCGCCCGCACGTCGGCGAGGAACGCCGCCGGCAGCACGTCGTCGGCCCACTCGACCGCGAACAGGGAGTTGGCCAGGTCGAACTCCCAGGCGAGTGCCTCATGGTCGTCGTCGAGATAGCAGGCGTCCACGTCCGGCAACGCGACCGGGGCGGACGACGCGAGGGCGGCCGGGGTGAGCCAGGGCGCCGGGAGCAGGAACTCGTCGAGGGTGTCGCCGCCGTAGTAGGCGTCGTAGGAGCCGGCGGGAAGATCGGACCGCCCGAGCAGGGCGGCGAACGCATGCGTCAGGTCCACGCCACGCAGTCTGGACCAGGGGTACGACTCCGGCGGGCCGGGCCGGCCGTCGGTGGAGTTGGCGACCGGCGCGTCGCCGTCCGGCCCGAACCGGCAATGCGCCGTCCCGCAATCACGGATTCACATTAATCCGGTAACTGCCGTCAGCCGCCCCGGTTCGACGAGCACCGCTGCGGAGGAAGCGGCAGCTCACCACCGTCCATCCTGGACGCCGGCCGATCGGGCGCGACTTAACAATCGTTAGACATCGACCCATGTGGCCTTTCCGTGAACAGGAAGAGAAGAGTATGAGCAGTGTTGACATCGACCATCGCTACTGTTTGAATTACCCCCGTCACAGGGAGAGACGCCCCTGGATTCTCGCGGACCCCGGTCAACCGATCCGCTTCAACGCATTCTCATCCGCGATGGAGGGGCGATGCCCATGCGCGCGTTCACCGAGCCGGTCGACGCATTCTTCAATGCCGGGCTCGGCGGGTCCGACCCCGGCGTGCAGGAGGCGATCAGCCGGGAGGAGGGCCGCCAGCAGCGCCAACTGGAGCTGCTCGCCCCCAAGAACTACGCCAGCATGGCCACTCGGGAAGCGTTTCGATCGATCGTTTCCTTCACCACCATCGAGGGCTACCCGGGCAAGCGGTTCCATGCCGGAATGGACAATCTCGACGTCATCGAGAACCTCGCCCGGGACCGGGCGAAAGAACTGTTCAAATGCCGGTACGCGAATGTCCAGCCACATTCCGGCACCCAGGCCAACCAGGCGGTTTTCTTCGCCCTGCTCCAGCCGGGCGACACCGTCCTCAGCATGTCGCTGGATGCGGGCGGCCACCTCAGCCACGGCCTGCGCTCGAACTTCTCCGGCCGGTATTTCCACGTGGTCAGCTATGGCATCGACCCGCAGAGCGGCCTGATCGACTACGACCAGCTCACCGCACTCGCCCGGGAGCACCGCCCGAAGCTGGTGGTCGTCGGCGGCTCGTCGTACCCGAGGGCCGTCGACTTCGCCCGGATCCGGGCCGTCTGCGACGAGATCGGGGCGTACCTGCTGGCGGACATCGCCCACTTCGCGGGCCTGGTGGCGGCGGGGGTGCACCCCTCACCCTTCCCCCACACGCACGTGGTGACCAGCACGACCAACAAGAACCTGCGCGGGCCCCGGGGCGGCCTGATCCTCACCGACGACCCCGACCTGGGCCGGCGACTGGACGCGGCGATCTTCCCGGGCGTGCAGGGCGGCCCGCTGCCCGAGTTCATCGCCGCGAAGGCGGTCGCCTTCGGCGAGGCCCTCCGACCGGACTTCCGGGAGTACGCCGAGGCGGTGCTCGCCAACGCCCGCCGGCTCGGCGCGGTCCTCGCCGACCGTGGCTACGACATCGTCACCGGCGGCACGGACACGCCGATCGTCATGGTGGACCTGCGCCGGCACGGCCTCACCGGCAACGTCGCCGAACGCAGCCTGGAGAACGCCGGCATCCCCTGCAACAAGAACCTCGTCCCCGGTGACCCGCACAAGCCGTCGGTCACCTCCGGGCTGCGCTTCGGCACCTCGGCGGTGACCACCCGGGGGCTGCGCGACGCGGAGCTGCGCGTCCTCGCCGGGCTCGTCGCCGACGTCCTCGACGGCCTGGTCAACCAGCCCGAGCACATCGCCAAGATCGAGACCGAGGTCCGGGCCCAGGTCGAGGAGCTGGCCGGCCGGTTCCCCATCCACCAGCACTGACCCACCGGAGAGTGGACCGATGGCACACATTCTCTTCGTCGACTCGAACGTGCCGGGCATCGACGCCATGCGGCGGGCCCTGTCCGCCGGGCACCGGGTCACGTTGATCACCTCGACCGACTACCGGATGTACCCGGACAACGCCGAGACCGCGGCGGTCCTGGCCGCCGTGCACCGCAGCCGCCGGATCGAGATGGCGAGCGACGTCGCGGCGCTCACCGCGACGGTCCGTGCCGTGCTGGCCGAGGAGCCGGTCGACGCGGTCATCACGCAGAACGAGTTCTGCGTGGAGGCCACCGCGCTGATGGCCCGGGAACTCGGCCTGCCGTTCACCGACACCGACGCCGTGGTCACCGCGCGGCACAAGGGACGCACCCGGGAGCGGCTCGCGGCCGCCGGGCTCGCCTCCGCCCGCTACGCGGTCTCGTCCACCGTCTCCGAAGCCGTCGAGGCGGCCGAGGCGATCGGCCTGCCGGTCATCGTGAAGCCGCCGAGCGGCGCCGACAGCATCCTCGCGTTCCGCGCCGACACGCCCGCCGAGGTGGCGGACGCGGCCCGCCGGGTGCTCGACGAGGTCGAGCGGCTCCCCCGGCTGATGCACGACCAGTTCACCCGGGGCGTGCTGGTCGAGCAGTACCTGATCGGGGACCTCGTCTCCGCCGAGCTGGGGGCCGGGAACGGGCGCTTCTACCGGTTCATGCTCTCCGGCCGCCCCCGGGCGATCACCAACGAGTGCGTGGAGATGGGCGCGTTCATGCCCGCGGACGTCACGCCCGCGACCGCCGACCGGTGTTTCGCGTACGCCGAGGAGGTCTGCCGGGCCCTCGGCCTTGACCTGGGGATCTTCCACATCGAGCTGATGGTCACCGCCGACGGGCCGGTCCTGGTCGAGGCGAACCCCCGGCTGATGGGCGGGGTGATGCCCAGCCTCTACCAGCACGTGACCGGGGTGAACATCCACGACAGCCTGCTCCGGATCCACCTGGGCCAGCCGGTCGAGGAGCCGCTGCCGGTGGCGACCTCGTGCGTGACGACCCGGAAGCTGATGCCGTTGCGGGCGGGCCGGCTCGCCGACGAGATCCCGCTGGAGTGGCTCGACCAGTACGACGACCGGGTCATCGCCTTCGACCCGTACCGGTTGACGCCCGGGGCGCAGGTCGCCGAGCTGGAGATCCTGGCGCGCTACCAGGTGCGGGGCGCGGACCTGGCCGAGGCGAGCCGGGAGGCGGACAACCTGCTGGGCCTCTTCGAGAAGAGCGTCGGCGTACCGCTGATCCGGTGACCGGCACGCCCGAGTGAGGGAAGGCGGCACGATGGAAACCCGCGACAGCCTCCGCACGCTGGCCCGGTCCCGGCCGTTCGTCGCGCTGTGGAGCAGCATGTTCGTCAGCACGATCGGGACCGGCCTGCTGCTCGTCGCGCTCTCGGTGGCGTACTACCAGCGCAGCGGGGAGGCCCTCGCCGCCGGGCTGGTCTTCGCCGCGCAGTTCCTGCCGCTGATCGTGCTGATGCCGATCGCCACCCGCCTCTGTGACCGGCTGCCGACCCGGACCCTCATGGTGCGGCTCGACCTGGTCTCGGTGGTGGTGTCGCTCGGCATCGGGGTCGTCTTCGGGGCCGCCTTCCTCCCGGTCTTCCTGCTCCTCGTCGCCCGGGGCTTCCTGGAGATGACGACGAAGTCCGCCCGGGGGGTGGCCATCAAGACATACCTCCCGGACGAACTGGTGGAGCGGGGCAACACCCTGCTGAACAGCGCGTACTTCCTGGGGTCGACGGCCGGGGGCCTGGTCGGCGGGATGGTGATCGGCCGGGTGCCGGTCGTCGTCGTGGCCGCGCTCGCCTCGGTGGGCTTCGCGGTCTCGGCGGCCTGCTGCCGGGCCCTGCCGCCCGCGCCCGCCCCGGGCAGCGGAGCCGGCGTGGCGGCCGGGGTGTGGCGTCGCTCGCTGGGGGTGCTGCGGCGGGACACGGAGCTGACCCGGGCGTTCAGCTACCTGGTCGCGACCGTGGTGCTCTTCCAGGGGGTCAACCAGATCGCCCGGGTCTGGCTCCCCCTGACCTGGCTCGGCACGCCGGCCAGTGGCGCGGCCTGGCTGGAGGCGGTGAGCGTCTCCGGGATCGTCGCCGGGATGGTCCTGGTGATGGTCGGCCTGCCGGCGCGCTGGCGGCTGCCGGTCCGACTGCTCTTCGCGCTGACCGCCGGACTGATGCTGGTGCCGTTCGCCACGCACCGGACGGCGCCGGCCTTCGCCAGCTACTTCGTCTACACGATGGTCTTCGAGATCGTGTACCTGGTCTCCTTCGGCGTCGTGCTGGCCCGCACCGACCAGGGCGACCTGCCCGCCGTGATGGTCCTCTTCTACGGGGTCGCGTTCTCGGGGATGACCGTCACCGTGATCGCCGTGGGGGCGCTCACCGACCGGTACGGGCTCCCCGCCGTGCTCCTGGCGGTGGCGGTGGCCGCGCTGGCCACCGTGGTCGGGACCGAACACCGGGCCCGTCGCGCCGCAGACCAGGCGGCGGTGGTCGCGCCGCCGGCCATCCCGCAGGGCGCCCGCCCCTCCTGAAGACGCCCGCCTCTCCCGGACAGGTAGAACGCGATGAACATCCGCTTCGTGAAGCTCCAGAGCGGCACCTCCGACCACCTCGTCGTCAACGCGGTAGACGTACCGGCCCGGCACTGGGCCGGCCTGGCCCGCAACCTGTGCCAGCCCACCCGGGGTGCCGGGGCGGACGTCCTGGTCGGCATGGTCCACACCGGTCAGGGCCGGTTCGACCTCAGCTGCCTGGGCGGCGACGGGGTCACCGTGCCGGCGACCGTCTGGACCGCTGCCGCGGCGGCGGTCGCGATCCGCCGCCGGTACGGCTACCAGGCGGTCCGGCTCCGCGCCGATCACCTGGCCTTCGAGGTCTCGGTGGCGGGGCAGGACGTCCGGGTGCACCCGGGTGGGCACCAGTCGGCCCCGGACCACCCGGACGGCTGGCAGATCAGCGTCCGGTACGTGTTCGACGGGGAGATCGCGCACCACGCCCCCGCCAGCGACCTCTTCGCGGACTGACGCCTCCCCGCCGCCCGGAGCGGCCGGCGCCGGCCTGCCCGGGGAGGGCGGGTCGGCGCCGGCGGCCGATCAGAAGTCGCTGTCGGTGTCGTTCCGGCCCCCGCTGGGGATGTCGTCGATGGTCTTCGACGAACCCCCGGCGTCCCGCCTCGGCAGGCCACCCAGCATCCGGGCGAGCTGCTCGTCGGCCAGTTCCACGCCGTCGGCCGGGATGGTGTCGATCCGCACGGTCTTGCGCCTCATGTCGTACCCCTCTTCACCCTGATGGAGCGTCCGGCTGCTCAGCCGGACGGTTAGCAGTGTGTGCCGCCGGCGCGGCGTACGGACCGGGGTTCTCCCTGGTCTGGGCCCCAGTCCTGGCTGGCGGCCAGCGCCCCGACGACGAATTCCTGCGGAGCACGCATATTTGCGTCTCACGCAACTAGTGCTAGTGTGGCGGCATGACGGGGCTGCGGGAGCGCAAGAAGGCCGAGACGCGGGCGGCGCTCAGCTGGGCGGCGATCCACCTCACCGCCGAACGCGGCTACGACAACGTCCGCGTCGAGGACATCGCCGAGGCTGCCGGCGTTTCCCCGCGCACCTTCAACAACTACTTCTCCAGCAAGGCGGAGGCGATCGCCTGCCGCCACCTCGACCGCAGCCTGCGCACCGCGGCGGCGCTGCGCGAACGCCCCGCCGACGAGCCGCTCTGGGTGGCGCTCACCGCGGCCGCACTGGAACAGTTCACGCCCGGCCCCGAGGTCGAGGCGATGCCGTCCCCCGCCCATGCCCAGTGGGTGGCCGGCGTGCGGACCATGCTCGCCGAGCCCGCGCTGCAGGGCGAGCGGCTGCGCGCCGCCGCGATCGCCGAGGCCGGGCTGGCCGCCGCGGTCGCCGAGCGCACCGGCACCGACCTCGCCACCGACATGTATCCGAGGCTCGTCGCGGCCGCCGCCAGCGCCGCCGTCGGCGTCGCCATGCAGCACTACCTCGACGGCGGCGACCCGCCCACCCCGATCGAGCGCCTCATCACCGACGCCTTCGCCCAGGTCGCCGCCGGCCTCCCGGCGCCGCCCCGCTGAAGCCCGGCCCCCGCCCGGGCCACCGTCCCACCCACGCCTCAGTCGCGTCACACCTGCGCGGCGGGCCGGCAGCGCGCCGCGCCCGTCGTGGCGATGACGCACACCCTGAAGGGACCACGATCATGATCGACGTCCTCATCGCCGGGGCCGGCCCCAACGGCCTCATGCTCGCCTGCGAACTGGCCCTCGCCGGCGTCCGTCCCGTCGTCCTCGAGCGCCGTCCCACGCCCGGGGGTGAGCCCCGCGCCAACGGCCTCGTCGGTCAGGTCGTCCGCCTGCTCGACCGGCGTGGCCTCTACGCGCGGCTCAGCGGCGAGAGCCGCCCGCCGTCCCCGCAGCCGGCCTTCACCTTCGGTGCGTTCCCGTTGGATCTCACGGTCCTCGCGGACAACCCGCACTACGTGCTCGGCGTGCCGCAGGCCCAGCTGGAGGCCGCCCTCGTCGCCCGGGCCGCCGAGCTCGATGTCGACCTGCGCCGCGGCCACGAGGTCGTCGACCTCCACCAACGGCCCGACGCGGTCGAGGTCTGCCTTGCCGACGGTACGCAGCTCACCGCCCGGTTCCTCGTGGGCGCCGACGGTGGTCGCAGCACGGTGCGCCGCCTCGTCGGCATCGACTTTCCCGGCGTCACCGACGACCGGTCGGTCTCCCGTACCGCCACCGTGACCGTCCCCGCGTCCTTCCTCGACCCCGCGACCGGCGGCCTGCAGGTCCCCGGGTACGGCGTCGTGCCGCCGTTCCAGCACACCCGTACCCCGCGCGGCCTGGTCGCCTGGGCCCCCTTCCCCGGCCGCCCGGCGCTCCTGACCACGACGGAGTGGCCCGACGCGCCGACGAGCGACGACGCTCCGATGGAGCTGGCGGAGCTACGCGCCAGCGTCGCCCGGGTGCTCGGCGCGGACCTCCCCGTCGGCGCTCCCGACGGCCCCGGTCTGCTCCGGCGGCTGACCGGCCGCAACACCCGGATCGCCGCCAGCTACCGCGCCGGTCGGGTGCTCCTGGTCGGCGACGCCGCGCACGTGCACCCCGCCATCGGCGGTCCCGGCCTCAACCTGGGCCTGCAGGATGCCGTCAACCTGGGTTGGAAGCTCGCCGCCACGGTGCGCGGCTGGGCACCGCCGGGCCTGCTCGACACCTACGAGACCGAGCGCCGACCCGTCGCCGAACGGGTCGTCATGTCCACCCAGGCGCAGTCGGCGCTCATCGGCCCCGGCGACGAGATCACCGGCCTGCGGCAGCTCTTCGCCGAACTGCTCCGCCTGCCGGAGGTGACCGGGCACATCGCGGGGTTGATGTCCGGCGCGGACGTCCGCTACCCCGCCGACCCCGCCGACCCGTTGGCCGGCCGCAGCGCCCCCGACGTGGTCGTGCACGGCGACCACGGGCCGACGCGGCTCGCCGAGCTGACCCGCACCGCCCGGCCGCTGCTGCTGGACTCCACGGGGACCTACGCGGAGACCGCCGCCGGGTGGCGCGACCGGGTCGACGTGGTCACCGGCCCGCTGGAGGGCACGACCGCCACCGCCCTGCTCGTACGCCCCGACTGCTTCGTCGCCTGGTCCGCCGGCGACGCCGACACGCTGCGCGCCTCGCTCACCCGGCACTTCGGCCCTCCCTCAGCATGACGGCGCAGGAGTCAGCCGGCGGCTCCGGACGACGACGTCACGACCGCTCCCGCTGCGTCAGTTCCCGCCTGCGACGCAGCAGCGCGGCACGTCGGCGGTGCGCCCGCACGGCCAGCACCAGCGCCACCGCGACGAACAGGCCCCCGGACGCCAGCGCAAACCCCAGGCCGGCACCGCTGCGGGCCGCCGCGACGGCCGCGATCGCGGTGGTGACGACGGAGGCGGCCAGGGCGATCCAGGCGGCGACCACCTGTTCGGTGGCGAACAGCGGCACCCTGCGGGTCAGCAGCCAGCCCCCGTAGCAGGCCCAGGCCAGGCAGAACACGGTGAACAGCGCGAACGACAGG
This sequence comes from Micromonospora sp. PTRAS2, assembly GCF_054052245.1. NCBI lineage: Bacteria > Bacillati > Actinomycetota > Actinomycetes > Micromonosporales > Micromonosporaceae > Micromonospora > Micromonospora sp. PTRAS2. Next base: position 1,151,708 of record NZ_JBSWBU010000001.1, on the reverse strand, counting down.
TGGGTGCGGCCCGGTAGCGGACCCGGCTCGCTCCCCCACAGCGAGGTCACGAACACCGCGCCGGCCAGTCCGGCCAGCAACGCCGTCACCGCGCGGACGCGCGTTCTCCGTGCCAGCGTCGTGTCGAGATGGTCGAGCATCTCCCGCGCCGACAGGCGTGGCTCGTCGGTCATGACCGGTACCCCTTCCCGTCCAGGTGTTCCCGCAACAGGCGACGCGCCCGGTTCAGCCTCGACTTGACCGTGCCGACCGGAACCTGGCAGATCTGCGCGCAGTCCTGCACCGACAGGTCCTCCAGGTAGTGCAGGACGAGGATCTCCCGCTCCACCACCGGCAGGCTCGTGAGCGCGTCGACGAGTTCCGCGCGGGCCGCCACAGCCTCGCCCGGATCCTCGGCGACGCTGTCGTGGTGAAGCAGCGTCGCCTGCTCTCTGGCGTACTCCGTGCGCAGGCGGTCGACCACCGAGCGTCGGGCGATGGCGAACAGCCAGGGCGTGAACCGGGCGGGTTCCCGCAGTCGTGGCAAACCACGGACGACGGCCAGCCAGATCTCCTGGCTGACGTCGTCGGCCCGGTCGGCGCCCAGCATGCGCTGGACGTATCGCCACACCGGCAAGCGCCATCGGGCCACCACCTCGGCCAACGCCGCCCGCTCGCCAAGCTGGGCGCGCACCACCAGCAGCTCATCGGTCATCTCGTCCTCCTGTCACCAGGAACAGTCGGGCGAACGGCCGATCAGGTTCACGGCCCACCCACCCGCAGCGGCAGGGCCGTGGCGGGTGCCGGCCCCCGTCGGTCGACCGCGGTGCCGGGCGGTGGGCCTCGGAAAGGACGGAGTGCTAGACGTACGCCTGCTGGAACGCGCGGCAGAAGTCCTCCTCGGTCACCATTCCCTTGCCGCCTCCGCCGACGGAATAGCCCTGCCGCGACAGGGTCTGGATCGGATCGAGCACCTCTCTGATGAAGTGCCGGGTCCACTCGCTGACGTCCTGCCTGTCGTGCAGGGAGAGTGGGGCCAGGATGGCCAGGCTTCCGCCGGGCCACCTGAGGGCGCCCCAGAGGACGCGGTAGAGACCCACGCGGCTCATGATCAGGCCATCGGTTCTGACCTCGTGGTCCTCGGCGAGGCGCGGGGCCACCGTCACCACGTCGCCGACGATCCGGTCGAGATCGCCGGAGCCCTGCACGGTGATCACGAGGCCCACCGCCTCGACGATCCTGTACAGGGTCTCCACGGGCGTGCCTTTGGCCTGGTGCGCCAGCTCGAGTGGGAACATGGGGTGAGCCACCTCCGTGGTCTGGTCGGATTGCGTACCCGTGCTGTCTCGGTCGTGGGTCATTCCTGTTGCGGGTGGCGGTTCAGCAGCGCAACCAGCGACACCGCCCCCCTGCGCAGGGGCAGCGTCGCCGACCCGGCGACGGCGATGATCTCCTCGGCGCGCGCGACGGCGTCGGCCAGAGTGGGGGGCCAGCCGCAGTCGATCCACGGCGGCGCGTCGCAGGGAGCCTCGTCGGCGGCCGACGACGGCGCCCAGGGCATGATCGGTCCGGCGGAGAGGGTCATCGACGGCAGCGGCTCCACGAACGGGGCGTCCCGGTCGGCCTCTGCCGGAAGCGCCGGAGACAGTGGGGTCGGCCCGACGCGGCGCAGCGTGCCGGCTATGCGCAGCGACTCGAGCAACTCGGCGAACTGGCGGGCGCGGCCACTGAGGCGAGCGGACTCCAGGACCTCGTAGTTGGCGTGGTCGAGGGCGGCGCGCCAGGCCGCCCGCTCGCTGACGTGCGCGAGCCGCCACGACATCGACTGCATCGCCGCCCACGCGCCGGCCAGCAGATCGAACCTCTGGCCGCTGTCACCCGGATGGGTCAGCCCTTCGTTGAACACGGCCTGGGCGTAGGCCAGCCACTGCCCCGTCCTGCGGTAGTGCTCCTGTGCCTGCCGAAAGTTCGACCGGGCTCCGCTCACGTCGCCCCGGTGCCGGGCGACGGTCCCCAGGCCGAGCCTGGCGTCGGCCGCCTCGTGCTCGTTGCCCACCGTGTGGAAGTGCTCCAGCGCGAGGCCGTACCTGAGCTGCGCCTCCGGCAGGTCGCCCGCGCGGAACGCGACGAGACCCAGGTTGTGGTTGGCGCGGGCGGCCCGCTCCGCCGACGGTTCGCCGGTCTGCCAGTGCCGCAGTGCGGAGAGCAGGTGGGCGCGGGCACGTTCGAAGGACTTGACCCCGGCCAGCGCCAGCCCGGTGTTCTGGTCGAGTTCGGCGAGCTTGCCGCCCAGTTCGCTCTCGTCGCACGTCTCCCGGTACAGGGCACCTGCCTGGTCCAGGTGTTCGAGGGCGAGGTGCGGGCGGCCGAGTTCGATCAGAACGGCACCCAGGTTCACCAGCGTGTCCGCCGCGTGGCGGCGGAAGCCACCCCTGAGCAGGGCTTCGGCGGCCGCCCGGTACTGCTCCGCGGCTACGTCGAGCTCACCGCGCTGGAAGGACACGTTGCCCAGGTTCTGCCCGACGACGGCCGTCTGCCGATCGAGGCCGAGGTCCCGGTACAGAGGCAGTGCCGTCCGGTACCGGTCGGCGGCCTCCTCCAGGTCTCCCAGGAAGTAGGCGGTGTTCCCGACGTTGGTCGTGGCGTCGGCGACGCCCTTCGGGTCGCCGCAGGCGGTGAAGGCGGCGAGGGCGACAAGATAGTGCTCGCGCGCCTCCTGCCAGTCGGCGCGGCCGAACGCCGCCACGCCCGCCGCCAGGCTGCTCTTCGCCACCTCGGCGGGGTCGCCGGCCGGCGGCTCCGGGGGGACGTCGCGACGTGGTGCCTCGGGCACCGGCCGCCGCACGACGGGCTGGTCGAGTCCTGGGATCGTGCTGACCGCGGCGTCAGGAACGTCGTAGGCCACCAGGGCCGACCACACCAACGGTGCGTGCAGGCGGCGGGCGGCGTCGCTGCTCGCGGAGCGCCAGCAGTCGAGCCGGTCACGTTGCCACGCGCCGACGGCCCCGACGGGATCGGTCGCGCCCAGTGCCGCGTCGACGGCCAGCGCGAGCGCGGTCGTGGCCGAGCCGATCGGCGCCCCGCCGGCCACCAGGCGCTCCGAACCGTCGCTCGGCAGGCTCCACCGCGTGGCGATCACGGTACGCGCGCCCGCGTTCAACGCCGCGAGGGTGAGGCCGATCTGCTCGGCGTAACCGGCGTCGTCGGACTGGCAGGCGACGAAGCCCACCCGGCGAGGGGCGGGCCACCGAGTGGGTTCCCTGAGCCACCGCCCGGCGGTGAGCCGCGAGTCCCCAATCTCCACGTCGACGGCCAGCTCCAGGCCCGCCGAGGTCGGCATCGCCGGGTCCGTGGCGGAGGCGTGGCCGACGAACACCAGGCGGGCCCACTCCTCCGCTTGGAGGGTCGCGGCCAGTTCCGTGGGCGAGCAGCCCATGGTCGCACCCGCGCCGAGCAGCGCGTCGTCGTCGCCACTGCGGCTGCGCCACGCCTCGGGCACCCCGTCGGGGTAGATGCGTCCGCCCCCGGCTCGGCTCCCGGCCGCCGTGGGATCGACGACTCGCACGGCCCGGCCGCCGCCGGCCCAGGGCGGTGCCGGCCTGGCCAGGTTGACCAGCAGGGCCGGGCTCACTCCACCGAGGACGCTGGCGCGCTCGACGAGCCGGACGTCGTGGTCGTCGTCGATGACGAGAAGCTCCCACGGCACGCTCGACAGGCCGGGGCCAGGAGCTACGACGAGCGTCGTGTCGTCCGCGTGCGACGTCCTGAGCCGATCTCGCAGCTCCTGTGGCAGCAGGATGCCACCCAGCTCGCGGCACAACGCGAGGTTGCCGGCCGGATCGACCATCGCACCGGTCCAGGCGCGTCGGGCAGCGGCGTTGAAGAGGGCGACCTTTTCACGGGAGAGTTCGATACGGCTCGCGATGGCGGACGCCACCGATGCGTCGTCGTCGCCCCGGGGAACCGCGTCCCTGATGCGGCGGTCGAGGTCGGCGAGCATCGCCCGTTCCGTTGCGACGAGGTCCGGAAGCGAAGCCGCCAGGGCGGCCAGGGGCTCGGTCAGCCGGTCGAGGTCGATCGAGCCCACGGCCAGGGGATCGGCACTGCCGGACGGGCGCACGTCCGCGCTGAGCCACCAGTGGGCGTGCTTGGCGGTCTGCCAGAAACCGAGCCACCACACGCGTCCGGATCCGGGGTAACCCTCCACACGGTCCTCCTACGATCACGGTGCGCGGGTCTGCCAGCATGTCCGCATGACGCAACTGATCGTTCCGCTGGACGACGGTTCCTCCCTGGTGCTGAATGGAGTTGCCGGAGACGAACTGTCGGACGCGGCCCACACCCTCGGCGTCGCCGACTTTCTCCGCGACGCCGTTCTGGCTGGTGTGGCCGGGAACTTCACCTACGACGTGCTGAAGGCCGTGGCGCTTGAGCTGCGCGCACGCGGAATCCTGGTGAAGCAACCCCCGGTGAGCGCTGCCAGCATCGCCTCGGCGATAACGGCCCACCTCACCTCGGTCGGATATCGGACGATCGAGATCCTGCAGGTCGTACAACTGGTGGACAGGTCGTGGTCCGCGGAGGGAACTGCCGATCAGCGGCCGTTCGCGGTTCGCACCGACCCCGAGGGGCAGGTCATGCAGATGCAGGTGCGGTAACGGCCTGTCAGCCGTTGCCGCAATGCGGGCACTTGCGCACTCGATCCGACTTGGGCTGCCCGCAGTAGGCGCATTCCACCGTTTCCGAGATCATGGTGTTCCTCCCGACGCCGCATGAACCGAGGTCACCGCTTCGACACCGAACGCTACACGCCTGCGGCGCGGCGACCATCGATCGAAGGGACAGCCAGACGGTCCGCCTACTGTATGGCGCGCGGCAGATCTGGAAGGCGCCCTCCGGCCACCCTGCGCCAGCCCGGGCCGACGACGTCCGACCACACCCCTGGCGAGGCACCCGCGGCCTCCCACTGACAACAGCCGCAGTCGAGGCCCGGAAGAACCCTGATACATCAGACCAGCACTCTTCTCACCCCACGCTCAAAAAGACTGATCTCGATGGGATCGGCGAATTCGCCCGTGGAATCAGATCGAATATCCGTTGTACGCTCCCCCAAAATCTTCCGGGCCATTCGATCGGCACGTCGCGCGGCCGCCGGAATGGCCGGAACAAGGGAGGCTGGGAGATGGGAATCCACCGTCACGCGATCTTCGCCCGAGGGCGTCGCGCCGGAACCGCCGTCACGGCCACGCTCGCCACCGCGACCATGCTCCTCACCATGGCTGCCGGACCGGCCACCGCGGCACCCATCGCCGAAGCGCCGTCCGGGACGGCCGGCGAGATCCTCGGCGTCGGCGCCGCCGCCCGCGTGCCCGGCAGCTACGTGGTCTCCCTGAAGGAAGGTGGGGGCTCCGTCGACGATCGACACGCGGGCGTGGCCCGCCTCGCCGACCGGTACGGCTTCCGCCCGGACCAGGTCTGGCGCGACGCGCTGAACGGCTTCTCCGTGCGGACCTCGGAGCTGGTGGCCCGCCAGCTGGCCGCCGACCCGGCGGTGGCGGCCGTGGAGCAGGACCGGTTGACCAGCCTGGCCACCACCCAGACGAACGCGCCGTGGAACCTCGACCGGGTCGACGCATCGCTGGGGCTCAGCGGCACCTACAACTTCACCAGCGTCGGGACCGGCGTCCGGGCGTACATCGTGGACAGCGGGATCCAGATCAGCCATGCCGACTTCGGCGGCCAGGCGGTATACGGCTACGACGCCGTCGACGGCACGCTTCCGGCGAACGACTGCAGCGGGCACGGCACCCACGCCGCCGGCACCGTCGGCGGGACGACCTTCGGGGCGGCCAAGAACGTCGTGCTGGTCGCGGTCAAGGTGTTCGACTGCGCCCTGCCGAGCACGCTGTCGATGCTGATCAACGGGATCAACTGGATGATCGCCAACCACCCCGCCGGGCAGCCGGCCGTGGCGAACATCGGCGTGTTGACCAGCCCCACCGTCGCGCTCGACGCCGCCGTGACGAACGCGGTCGCCGACGGCATCACGGTGACGGTCCCCGCCGGCAACTCGAACGTGAGCGCCTGCACCGTCTCACCCGCGTCGGTGCCGACCGCGCTGACCGTGGGCGCGACGCTGATGAACGACAACCGGGCAAGCTGGTCGAACTTCGGCCCCTGCCTGGACATCTTCGCTCCCGGCGAGCGCATCACGTCGGCCTGGTGGAGCTCGACGACCGCGACCCAGACGATCAGCGGCACCTCGCACGCCGCGCCGCTCGTTGCCGGCGTTGCCGCCCGGGTGCTCAGCAACAACCCGACCTGGACGCCGGCCCAGGTGGCCAGCTACCTGTTCGGCGTCGCCAGCCCGGTCGTGATCAACCCGGGGGCCGGCTCGCCCAACCGCCTCCTGTACCTGTCCCCGGCGCTCTGACCCGCACGGCTGCCGCGCCGACCAGGTCGATGGCGGGTGGCAGGGGCACGCGAGCGACCGCTCCGGGCCTCAGCGCCGCGACCGCGCGGGCCGGGCGTCGACGACGCCCGGCCCGTCGGCTCACGGCCTGCTCAGCTCGCCGCGCAGGACAAGGACGGTACGCCGTTGGTGCCGCTCGACGACCCCAGGAAGCCGAAGGTCGTGCTGCCGCCGGCACTGAGCGAACCGTTGTAGCTGACGTTGCGGGCGGTGACCGTCGAGCCGCTGGTGGTCAGCGTCGCGCTCCACGCCTGCGACACCTGCTGCCCGTTCGCGAACGTCCAGGTCACCGTCCAACCGCTGATCGCTGAGCTACCCGCGGTCACCCGCACCTCGGCCTGGAAGCCACCCTGCCACTCACCGGTCAGGGTGTACGACGCCGAGCAGGACCGCCCGCCCGACGGCGGCGGGGTCGTCGGGGGCGGGGTGGTCGGCGGCGGGGTGGTCGGCGGGGCGGTGGTCGGCGGCGTGGTCGGGGTGGTGCTGCCGACGGCGCTCATGATGGCGTCGATGATGCCCTGCTGCGTGACCGTGGCGCTGCTGCGGTTGAACAGCCCGAACCCGTACGCCCCGTTGTAGCCGTTGTCCCAGTAGGCGGTGGCCGCACCGTACTTCTTGGCGCTGGACACCAGGGTGCGCGCGTAGTCCGCGCGGTACCTGTTGTTCGTCGAGTCGGCCGACGTCTTGTCGACCGAACCGTACTCACCGACGAACACGGGGTAGCCACGCGAGACGAAGGTGTCACGCACCTTCTTCAGTTGCCCGTCCATGAAGTCCTGCTGTCCCCAGGTCGACTTCCGTGCCGGGTTGGTGGCGGCCGGCCCCCACTGCGTGATGGTGCCGTTCTCCTCACCGGCGAAGTCCCAGGGGTCGTAGTAGTGCACGGAGATCATGAGCCGCTGCTCGTTGGCCGGGATGGACGACGAGCGGTTCTGGTCCGTCGGCAGCACGAAGCCGTAGTTGCCCACGGTGTAGTCGATGTTGGTGTTCCAGCCGGGGACGAGCAGCCAGCGCGAGGTGTTGTTCCCGCCGGTCCGCCGGACCGTGTCCACGAAGATCTGGTTGTAGGCGTTGATGTTCGAGTAGCACGGCTGGGTGGGATTGCCGTACTGTCCGTCGAACTCCTCGTTCATGGATTCGAGGATGAGGCGTTCGCTGTAGCTCTGGAACCTGGTCGCGACCTGCTGCCAGACCTTCTGGTACTTGTCCCTGATCGTCGTCTGGTTCGACGAGTCGCAGATCAACCAGGAGCCGGTGACGGTCTTGTAGCCGTCGCCGTGCATGTTGATCAGCACGTACAGACCGCGACCGTAGGCGTAGTCGACGATTTCCTGGATCCGATTCAGCCAGGCGGCGTTGATCGTGTAGTTCGGGGCGGACCCGATGTTTCCCAGATAGGAGACCGGGATGCGGATCGTCTTGAATCCCGCCGCCTTCACCCGGTCGATGAAGGCCTGCGTCACTACCGGGTTGCCCCATGCCGTCTCGCTGGGGATCCCGTTGACGTTGGCCTCCAGGGCGTTCCCCAGATTCCAGCCCGCCCCCATGTTCGCGACGAGCTGGGTGGCGTTCAGCTGGGCCATGCTGTCGGCCGACGCGGCACTCGGCAGCACGGCTGTGGTTCCGGCCAGCGCCAGTACGCCGGACAGTAAGGCGAACTGAACCTTCCTGAGTGTGGGTTTCACAAGCATCTCCCGTCTTCGAACCAACCGTCACGCTGGGTTGTCGAAGCGATTCGACGATATTTCGACTGCCTGCGTTGGCAGTCGATGGCCGCCAAAGAATAGATGCACATGCATGAATGGGGCAAGGTTGCGGCCGGCGCGTCCGGTCGAGGACCACCCGCGTGCCACCCCCGCCCAGCGTCGGGCCACGGGATGGACCGCCACCGAGCGCGACGCACGCAGCGCGTCGCCGCCAACGCGAACACGGTGCGGAGCCGCAGGATCGCCGTCCGGGCACGCCACTCGGGCCCCACTACCGGCGAGACGGAAACTTTCCCGGTTCTGCTCCGATAGTTTCCGGCCCGCAGCGACCCACTCATTGACGAACGTCGACGTCAGGGCGTAGCGTCTGCGTAGAAAGTTTCTGGATGACGCCGCTCCTCCGCTCCCGATCCCCCTGGCAAGGAAAACCGAGCGATGAACAGAGCGATACGGAAAGGTCACCTCCGGCCCGCCGCCGTCGCCGTCGCGGGCGGTGGTCGGGCGACTCCGCCGCAGCTGGCAGCGTGACGGTTCTCGGCGACCGGAGCTCTTCACCACCACGAGAAGCGGCGCCCCGGTGACGGGCATCCCGGGCTGGCCTGTTCCGCCGTCGTGACAAGCAATCGGCTGTGCGGCCGTACGGAAATCTCCGTCAATCCCGAGAAAGGTCCCCATGAAGAACAAACGCCTCGCGATCTGGGCAACGATCGCTCTCCTCGCCATCGGTGGCGTCGGGACCGGTGCCCTGGTGGCCCCGGTCTACGGTGCGACCACCGAAGCCGGGAACAGCTCACCCGGCTTGGCCGCCGGCGGCTGCGTCGCGGATCCCGCCCTGCGCGGCGCAACGAAGAGTCCGCTCTACACCGTCACGGCGGACACTGCGCCGCTGTTCGTCGAGAAGATGACCAAGTACGCGCCTGAGATGCAGGTGCACTACGCGCACTGCTCCATGGCGGGAGCGGGCACGGCCGAGTTCTCGGTCACTGTCGCCGAGGGCTTCAGCTCCTACACCGTCAGCCCCAAGAGCCGGAAACTCGCCGTCGCCCGCAGCGGCAACACCATCACCTTCAACAGCGGCCCGAACTACCTGATCGTCCAGTTCGACTCCAAGGAACTGCTGTTCATCCTGATCGACGCGCCCGAGACGAACGCGCCCCAGTTGGGGGACGCCAACGTCAAGAACCTCGCCGACTACGGCGTCGACAACACCGGGGCGACGCTCGTCACGACCAAGATCCAGAGCGCCATCGACGCCGCGTCCGGGGCGACCCGCAACATCCTGTACGTGCCGCCGGGCCGGTACCAGGTCGGTGAGCTGTGGATGAAGAGCAACATGACCCTCTACCTGGCGACCGGTGCGGTCCTCTACGGCTCGAACCAGAAGGCGGACTTCAACACCGGCAGCGGTGGGGTGAACATCGAGGGCATGCAGCACGCCTCCCTCCGGATATACCAGGTGAGAAACGCCAAGCTGCTGGGTCGCGGCGTCATCGACGGCAACGGGAAGTACCTGCGGGCCCAGGGCATCAATCTGGCCCTGCTGAAGATCGAGGAGAGTTCCGACATCCTGGTCGACGGTGTCACCGTCCGCGACTCCAGCTACTGGAACACGCTCGTCTACCGCAGCGACAGGGTCACCATCAAGAACTACAAACTGATCAACTGCCGGCCTACGACGGGATACAACAACACCGACGGCGTGGACTTCGACGAGTCGACCAACAGCCTGCTGTCGAACGCGTTTCTCTACACGGGCGACGACAACATGGCGACCAAGAACGAGTTCGCCAACAGCGGCACGATCAACACCAGGAACGTCATCCACGAGCACATCGTCTGCTACAGCAACTCCGCCTGCGCGAAGATCGGCACCAAGACCGAAGGCACCTCCATGGACGGGATCGTCTTCCGCGACATCGACGTGGTGAAGGCCGGGCGTTCGATGGTGATCGACGCAGTCGACACCGCCGTCGTCTCGAACACCCGGTGGGAGGACGTCAGGGTCGAACAGACCGACAGCCTGATCGACCTTCAGGAGGATCGCCCGCCGTCCTGGCGGACGGTGAAGAACACCTCGACCATCCGGAACGCCTACTTCACGAACGTTTCCTCCGACGTGAAGAAGGTCGTCAACCTGCACGGAAAGTCGTCGACCGTCAACATCAGCGGCGTGCACTTCAGCAACTTCACCGTCCAGGACAAGCCGGTCACCAGCCAGACCGACTCGGACGCGACCTGGAACATCAACGCCTACGTCTCGAACATCACCTTCTCCACCGCGCCGCCCACCACCCCGCCGCCGACCACCCCGCCGCCCACCACGCCTCCGCCGACCACCCCGCCGCCGGGCCAGTCCGGTGCCTGCGAGGTGGGCTACACGATGAACTCCTGGAACGACGGATTCACCGCCAGCATCCACATCACCAATCGCGGCACAACGACGATCGATGGTTGGACCCTGGCGTTCACCCTGCCCAGCGGGCAGACCGTGACCGGCGGCTGGAACGCCACCTTCACGGGCTCCAGCGGTCAGATCTCCGCACGCAACGTCTCGTACAACGGCACGTTGGCAGCAGGCGGATCCACCGACATCGGCTTCCAGGCCACCCACACCGGCAACACCGCCAAGCCCGGGTCCTTCACCCTCAACGGCGTCAGCTGCGCCGTCTCCTGACGGGAACGTCCGGTCGCCGGTGTGGGCCGCACCCCGCTTCGGGGCGCGGCCCACACCGGCCGCTACCGCGATCTGCGGCGAAGCTGGGGATCGATCTTCTCTGCGTCGACCACGGTGAAGGAGGCGTACGGGTCGACGCAGCCGCTGATGACCGCCTCGGCCTGCTGATCGCCGAGCAGCGCCGAACGGAAGAACGCGGTGACGTAACCGGCGCTGACCTGGCGTTGTTCGGTCTCGGTCAGTTTGCGGGTCACGTGCGACCACTCGATCGGCGGCTCCGGCATGCCGCTGTCCGGGTCCCAGTCCGGGAACGTCGGGGTGCCGCACCAGCCGGGCTCCGGGCTGAAGCCCTGGTCGTCGGTTGCTCCGACCTGCCCACTCTCGGGAGACCACTGGGTGTTGAGGAAGTTGTGGTTGGCGCCGCGCACGTGCCAGGTGTAGATCGGCTTTCGGGTGTGACCGGTTGCCAATCTCGCGTAGTCGAGGCCCTGCTCGCTGTCGCAGCCGCCCACCCAGACCGCGAGCGGCGCCGAGGTCACCCGGTAGAGCTTGGCGTCCGGGGAACCCGGGTTGGTGGCGGTGCCCGAGCCAGCGGCGGCGAGGGCGAGGACGCCGGCCAGTCGTACGCCTGCCGGAAGATCGGTGCGGTGGACGTCCGCGGCGTGCCAGGCCACCGCACGGCCGCCACGTGAGTGCCCGAGTGTTCCCGTACGGGAAAAATCGATCTTGCCCCTGAAGTCCGGCTCCGGGCCGCTGAAGTGGCCGGCCAGGGCGCCACGGCCGGTGCGGGCCAGTTCGGTCCAGAGCGCGAGGTGCTTGTTGATGAGTTTCGAGCGGGCGTTGTCGGCCTCGGTGCCGATCTGGCCGGCATTGATTCCGTTCGCGCTGATCGAGATGACGATCATGCCCTGGGCGGCGAGCTGTTGCGCGAGGTAGTCGTAGCCGCGATAGCTGGGCAGCGCCGCGACACCGGGCGCGCAGGGCCACTGCCAGAGCCGGTGTAAGGCCTCCAACCAGCGCGGATCGTCGTAGTAGTCGTCCGGCGACTCCTTCTCGATGCGAGCCGCCTCGGCGTCGGCGGCGCGGTCGGCGCACGTGCCCCAGTAGCCGTGCGAGAGCACCACCAGCGGAAACGGCCCGTTGCCGGTGGCCGGGTAATGCACGTTGCCGGTCAGCTCGATCGGTGCCAGGGTCGGCGAGTCCGGGCCGTCGGTATGGAAGCCGGCGACCGTGAAAGCGCTGTCGCCGAGGGTGTAGTCGAGCGACCGGACCGGATAGGCGCGGCCCTTCGCCTGGGCGGGCGACGTGGGCACCAGACCGGCTGCGACCAGGACCATTGCGGCCAGGCCTTTCAACAGTGACAACTTCTTCTCCTTCGCAGGGACAGGGTCTCCGTTGGAGCGAGTCGGACGGCCCGGACGGCGGGACGACCGTCTGTGATCACACCGAGGGCGAGGGCGCCACCCCTTCCGGCGGCAGGGAGATCCTGGTGGCCACTTGTCAGAGACCTGTTGTGATCCGGTAGTGGTCCCGTTTTCGACCTGTTTCGATGCCCTGACGCCTCATAGACTCGCCGCCGTGAACGCGCACGTGCTCGTCGCCGAGGACGACCCCAAGCAGGCCGAGCTGCTCCGGCGATACCTGGAGCACGAGGGCCACCGGGTGTCGGTGGTCCACGACGGCCGGGCCGCCCTGGACGAGATCCGCCACTGCCCGCCGGATCTGCTGGTGTTGGACGTCATGATGCCGCGCGTCGACGGACTCGACGTGTGCCGCATCCTGCGTCGGGACTCGGAGGTGCCGGTGCTGATGGTCACCGCCCGCAGCACCGAGGACGACCTGCTGCTGGGCCTGGACCTGGGCGCCGACGACTATCTGACGAAGCCCTACAGCCCGCGGGAACTGGCGGCGCGGGTCCGCACCCTGCTCCGCCGGACCCGGTCCACGGCTGCGCGGCCCGTCGCGCCGTCACTGCGGGTGGGCGACCTTCTGCTTGATCCGGTACGCCACGAGGTCACCGTCGCGGGCGCCCCGGTGGTGTGCACCCCGGGGGAGTTCGCCCTGTTGAGCGCGTTCGCGGCGGAGCCGGGGCGGGTGTTCAGCCGCGATCAGCTGCTCCGCCGGCTGCACGGGCTCGATTCGTACATCACCGGCCGCACGGTCGACGTGCACGTGATGAACCTGCGCCGCAAGATCGAGGCGGATCCCCGCCGCCCGGTACGGCTGCTCACCGTGTACGGCATCGGATACAAACTCGCCGATGACTAAGCGGCACAGGCGCGGCAGCCTCCTGGTCCGGCTGCTCGGCCTCAGCGTGGTGATCTCCGTACTCTCGATCTCGGCGACCGCCTGGCTCGCCGTACGCGACACGACCAGGGCGCTCCAGCAGGAGCGCGGTCGGGCGCTCGCCGACGACGCGAGAATCTACGACGCCCTGCTCGGGCACGCCGCGACCCACCGGGACTGGACGGGCGTGCTGCCACTGGTGCGGTCCCTCGCGGCGACCACCGAGCGACGAGTCGTCCTGACCGACCGCAACCGCGCCCCGATCGCCGCGTCCGGCGAGGGAGCCCTGCCGCAGCGGGCCTCCGCCACCGTCGACCCGCTCGACGTCGACACCAGCCTGGCCGCGACAGCGGGACGCGGCGGCATCGACGCGCGGGCGACCGGCCCGTACCAGCTACCGGACGCCGAACGCGCCGCGCTACGCAAGAAGGCGGAAAGAGCGCGGGACTGTCTGCGCAGCCCCGCGGATGTCGCCACCGCAGTCCCGATGATCGCGGCGGAAGGGCTACTTCCGGCGTACACCGACGCGGAGATCGTCGTCGCCCCCGGCGGGCGGCCCCGCATCGAGTCCCCAGGCACCGCCGTCACCGGCGACATCCGGTGTGCGAAGGAGTTCGACTCGTTGGCTGAGCCGACCCCCACCGAGCGGAGAGCGCTGGGTCAGCTCGACGACCTGGTCAACACATGCCTGGGCCGCCAGCGGATGCCAGCGGTGCGAGCCGACCTCGACGGACAGTGGACCCCGACCAGGGCCGGCCCGATCACCGCCGAACAGCGCGACGACGTCAACGGTTGCGTCTCCGAGGCACGGCGCACCCAGATGGCCGACTACGTCGCGCCGCCTGTACTGCTGTTCGTCACCGAACCGGGCACCCCGACGCCGGTCGGCGCCTTCGACCTCACCCCGGCCAACCGGCTACGGATCTTCGGGGTCGCCGGGCTGGTGCTGCTCGTCGCGGTCGGTGTCACGGTCCTGGTGGGGGTACGCCTGGTCCGGCCGCTACACGCGTTGACCGCTGCGGCCGGGCGGATGCGCAACGGCGACACCGCGGCGCGGGTCCGGGTCTCCGGGCGCGATGAGATCGCCCGACTCGGCAACGCGTTCAACGAGATGGCCGAGCAGCGGTGCCGAGTCGAGCAGTTACGCCGCGACATGGTCGGCGACATCGCGCACGAGATGCGTACGCCGGTGACGAACATCCGTGGCTGGTTGGAGGCGGCCGAGGACGGCGTGGTCGAACTGGACGTGGACCTGGTCAGCTCGCTGCTGGACGAGGCGCTGCTGCTCCAGCACGTCATCGAGGACCTCCAGGACCTCGCCGCAGCCGACGCGGGCGAGCTGAAGCTGCACCGGCGGCAGGTCGAGGTGCCCGAACTGCTGCAGGAGGTGGCGGACGCCTTCGCCCCCGCCGCCGAGTCCGCCGGCGTCGCGCTGGTCGTCGATGCCGCACCCGGCACTCTCAGCGCCGATCCGATCCGGCTCCGGCAGGCCATCGGCAACCTGATCACCAACGCGATCCGGCACACGCCCGCCAACGGCCGGGTCACCATCTCCTCGCAGACCGGGGGTGTGCACGCCGAGATCGTCGTGGCCGATACCGGGCCGGGAATTCCGGAGGAACAGCGTGGCCTGGTCTTCGAACGGTTCTGGCGGGCCGAGAAATCCCGCAACCGGCAAATGGGCGGCAGCGGTCTGGGGCTCGCCATCGTCCGTAAGATCGCCGAATCACACGGCGGTACCGCGGAGGTCTCCGGCACCGCCGGGGCGGGAGCCGTGTTCACGCTCCGCCTTCCGAACCCGCCCGGTCAGACAGATCGACGTCGCGGCTCTGTCCATACTCTTCACACGGTGGCTGCCGTGGTCACCGGCGATGCGACGCGGCGGGGCCAGGTCCAGGCGGAGCGCAGGATGAAGGCCAGGAGCAGCACCTCGATTCCGATGGAGAGGCCGTAGAAGGAGGCCCAGTCCCAGGACTCCCCCACCGCGTTGAACACCGTGACGGGGACGTACAGCGATGCCACGACGAGGTTCGTGGTGCGGTTCGCCCGGGCGGTCAGCGTCATGGAGAGCATCACCATCAGGGCCGGGATCGCGATGAGCGCGAGGAACACGGTCATCAACGCCGGGCTGATGTCGAACTCGAAGACGACGCCGACCAGGATGCCGTCAATGGTCCCGGGCTTGTAGAGGTGGAAGTAGTCGACGTAGACGTAGAGGAACATGAAGCTGGTCCATGCGGCGGCGAGCTTGGCCTGCACGGGGATCGGCGGGCTGTCGAGCAGGTCCGGGGTTGTCGTTCGGATGGTCATCGGTTCTTCTTTCGAGAGGAGCGGTCCGTCCGCCCGAGTGGCGGCAGGTCTGGGTCGTACGCGCGGGGTGAGTCGTGCTCGTCGTCTGGTCGTCAGATGGTGACGACGACCTTCCCTCGGGTGTGGCCGGCCGCGACATGCCGGAGGGCATCGGCTGCTTCGTCGAGGGGGTAGGTGCGGTCGATGACGGGTGTGACCTGCCCGGTCGTGAGCAGGTCGGCCAGGGTGAGCAGGTCCTTGCGCTTCCCGACGGACGTGAAGGGCTTCAACCGCTGACGGGTGAACCCGGACAGCAGGCGCGCCTTGGCGATCCGACCGAGGGGGCCGAGCCAGCGGCCGCCGTGTCCGCTGTTGGGGATGAGGGTGCCGGTGGGCGTCAGCGCGCGGCGGACAGCCGCCAGGGGCTGCGCCTCCACGTTGTCGAGGATGACGTCGTAGCGCTTCTCGGTGCGGGTGAAGTCGGTCCTCGTGTAGTCGACGACGTGGTCGGCGCCGAGCGACCGGACCAGGTCGACGTTGCGGGGGCTGCACACACCCGTCACCTCGGCGCCGAACGCCTTGGCGATCTGCACGGCGAAGGAGCCCACGCCGCCCGACGCGCCCGTGACAAGCACCGTCTGGCCCGGTCGAACGTTCGCGATGTCGCGCAACGCCTGCAACGCCGTCATGGCCGACGTGGGCACCGCCGCCGCATCCACGGCCGACAGGTTGGCGGGCACGGGCACGAGGTGGTCCGTCGGGACGCAGGCGTACTCCGCGAGCGCTCCGGCCGTGCTCCAGCCGAACACCTCGTCGCCGGGGCGGAGAGCGGTGACGTCCTTTCCGACCGCTGCCACGACGCCGGCGAGGTCCCTGCCGGGGATCCCGTGACGCGGCCGGCGGAAGCCGAACACCAGGCGCACCACGTACGGCTTTCCGGTCATGACGAAGTAGTCGCCAGGATGTACCGAGGCCGCGCCCACCTGGACGAGCACCTCGTTTCGACCGGGCAGCGGACGCCCGACCTCGGACGACGTGAGCACCGAGGGCGGGCCGTAGCGGTGCTGGACGGCGGCCCGCATCGTCACCGCCTCGGCCGGACCGGCCCCTGGCACCAGGCGTGCTGATGCGTTCGATCGCTGTTCGTTCCCCACAGGGCCTCCTCGCGTCCAAGCTGCGACCCGCACTGACTCGTACACCGTACGTCGTACACCGTACTATTCTCGTACGGTGTACGATTGTCAAGCCGTTCGAGGGAGCGAGGAGACCCGTGTCTGCCAGGAAGCAACGCCAGGTCGCGTCAGACGCGGGGCTCAGCAAGCAGCGGGTGGTGGTCGAGGCGATCCGGCTCGCCGACCGCGAGGGGGTCAACGGGCTGAGCATGCGCCGGCTGGCTGGCGTGCTCGGCGCGGGAGCGATGTCGCTCTACCACTACGTGGCGAACAAGGAGGAGCTGCTGGACGCGATGATCGACGTCGTGTTCGAGGAGATCGAGCTCCCGCCCGAGGGGACCGACTGGCAGTCGGCGATGCGACGGCGGACGCTATCGGCCCGACAGGTCCTCGCACGCCATCCGTGGGCGATCGGCCTGATGGAGTCCCGGACATCGCCGGGGCCCGCGCACCTCCGCCACCGCGAAGCGGTCACCGCCTGCCTGCGGAGGGCCGGCTTCTCGGTTCTGATGGCGACGCACGCCAACTGGTTGCTCGACGTCTACGTCTACGGGTTCGCCCTGCAGGAAGCCAGCCTGCCGTTCGACACCGCCGATGAATTCACGGACATGGCCAAGGACGTCTTCCTGCCCCAGCTTCCTCCCGACGAGTTCCCCTACCTCAACGAGTCCGCTGCGGCGCTCGTCGCTGCCGGCTACGACCCGGCAGAGGAGTTCATGTTCGGGCTCGACCTCGTCCTGGCCGCCCTCGAGCCCCTGAGAGCCGCCGCATAGCGACGCTCACGGGCCGTCGCGCGTCAACGTGACGACCGTGCCCGGCACCATCCGGAAAGTCCCTCGCCATGCCACGCGGGCTACGGCCACAATGCCCGCACAGACCGGCGGACCGACGGCAGGTCGAGAGGATACGGCTGGAGTGACGCAACGGTTGGGCGGGCGCAGGTGGCCGGTGACGATCAGCACGGTGCAGCTCGGACACCACCAGTACCGGGTCCTGCAGCCGGCGAGGTCACCGAGGTTCGCCGGTCTCTACGAGGGCCGTCTCGGCGCGCAGTTCTGCCTCGACAAGGAAACCGCGGTGATGTTCGCCCAGGCGTGGGGCCTGGCCGCCCGGTCGCCACGAACGATCATCTACCTCCCGCTGCGTCGCGCGGAACTGCCGACCGACCATGCCTGGGGCCGCCCGCTCGACCTGGTGCTGCTGCACCACCGTCTCGCGTTCCCGCCGTCACGCTGGAAACAGGTCCGCTCCCGGCTCGGGGCCGGCAGACCGCACACCGTCGTACTGCCCGGCCGAGCATGGCCGGCACGGCCTGCCGCCGACCACCTGAAAGCCTGGCACCAGGAGTTCCGCGACCATCTGCGGTGGGACATCGCCGCCGAGACGCTGGTGCTCACCGGCAGCCGCGAGGCGTTCGAGCTGCAAGCCGACCAGGTCCGCGCCCTGGCCGAGGAGTGCCCGGCACACCGCGCCCACAACCCCACGACGCACTGCTGCGCCGAGATCGGCATGGGCAGAATCCGACGCCACCCCGACCGCCGCCGCCCCTACGCCGAACTACACGCCGAGTACACACGGTAGGACCACGGCGACGTCGACGGTCCGCAGCAGATCCTGGAGGCTCAGCGCCGCCAGGTCATGGTCAAGCAGACCTTGTCGCAGATGACACGGCGGTGTGGACGGACGCCAACTGCCGACGTCAATGCGACATAGGAGAATCTCTATGCATTGATAGACTCGTCCGGCGTGGAGGGCTCGGACGGGTGAGCGAAGTGGGCGGAAATGCGCAACAGGCGTCGGCCTGGTTCGCCGGCGAACTCCGACGCCTCCGGCAGCTCTCCGGGTCCCCGTCATTGAACACCCTGGTCGCCATCTCGACAGCGCAGGGGCAGCCCTTGGCCCGCTCGACGATCAGCGACAAGCTGAACGCCAAGTCGTTGCCTGACTGGCCTTTCGTCGTCGCCTTCGTCAAGGCATGTGTGGCGCATGCCGGCCGGACCGGTGTCCGCCTCCCCGCCGAGCTGACCGAGATGAGGCACTGGGATGCGAGACACTGGCGGCTGCTGCGGATCGCCGACGCCGCCCACACCGAGAATCGGCTGCGGGCCGCCGCCCACGCCCAGATCGGCCGCCGGTCCGGCGGTGCCGCGCCGGCCAGCCGACCCGAGCCGCCGGTTCCCGGACCGTCACCGACCGGACAAGGGGCGGGCGCCCTCGACAGTGTGACGCCCCGGCAACTGCCGGCGGCCGTACCCCATTTCGTGGGTCGCAGGGCGGCGCTCGCCGCACTGGACGCCCTGCTGGAACACCGGCGGCACCGCGCCCCGGGCACCACGATGGTCTGCCTGATCAGCGGTACGGCCGGGGTCGGCAAGACGAGCCTGGCGGTCGGCTGGGCGCACCAGGTTGCCGACCGTTTCCCCGACGGACAGCTCTACGTCAACCTCCGTGGGTTCGACGCGACCGGGCCGGCGGCGAGCCCCGCGGAGGTGCTCCGCGAGTTCCTCGAAGCTCTCGGAGTGCCGGCGCAGCGCGTCCCGGCGGGACAGGATGCCCGCTCCGGGCTGTACCGCAGCGTGCTGACCGGCAGACGGGTGCTCGTGCTGCTCGACAACGCCGGTGACGTTGACCAGGTCCGCCCCCTGCTGCCCGGCTCGCCGGAATGTCTGGTGGTGGTCACCAGCCGTGGGCACCTGGCGGGGCTGGTGACCATCGAGGGGGCGATTCCGCTCCTCCTCGACCCGCTGCCGCGCCGGGAGGCGCACGAGTTGTTGTCCCGGCGACTCGGCACGGATCGGCTGGAGAACGAGCCGGAGGCGACGAACCGGATCGTCGACGCGGCGGCGGGGCTGCCGCTCGCGTTGGCCATCGTGGCAGGGCGTGCCGCCGTCCAGCCGGCTCTCGGCCTCGGTCGGCTCGCGGACGAGCTGACCGGGTCGGACGGCCTCGACCGGTTCAGCCACGAAGATGCGGCCACCGACGTCCGGACGGTCTTCTCCTGGTCGTACCGCAATCTGGACGCGACCTCGGCGCGGGCGTTCCGGCTGCTAGGACTGCACCCCGGGCCGGATGTCTCGGTGCCGGCGCTCGCGAGCCTGGTCGGCGCACCGGTGGCGGAGGCGGGTCGGACCCTGGCGGCGCTCGTCCGCGCGAACCTGCTCTCCGAGCATCTCCCACAGCGGTACGTCCTGCACGATCTGCTGCGCGCCTACGCGGCCGAGCTGGTCGCCGAACACGAGCCCGAGCAGGCCCGACGGCAGGCGCTCGGCCGGCTCGTCGACTCCTACCTGCACACCGGGTACGCCGCAGACCTGCTCCTCTACGACCAGCGGGACCCGATCAGCCCCGCCCCGGCCCGGCCCGGCACGGCGGTCACCGCGCTCATCGACCGGGCGGCGGCCTGGCGCTGGTTCACCGGCGAGCACCGAGTCCTCCTGACCGTCATCGGCCTCGCCACGGACGCCAGGTTCGACACACCCGCCTGGCAGCTCGCCTGGGTCGTCAACACGTACCTCGATCGGCTCGGGGCCTGGCAGGAGCAGCTCATGGTCCAGGAGTGGGCGTTGCTCGCCGCGTCGAGGGTGGCCGACCGGGACGGGCAGGCCCGCGCCCACCGGAACCGGGCCGTAGCCTGCCTGCGGCTGGGGGACCACCATCAGGCCCGGGTGCACCTGCGCCGGTCACTGCGGCTCTACGCCGGCCTCGGCGATGCGATCGGCAGCGCTCGGGCTCATCTCAACCTCGGCATCCTGGCCGAGCGGCTGGGCCGGTACGAGCAGGCGCTCCAGCACGCGGAGCAGGCCCTCGACCTGTTCACCGCGGCGGAGAACCCCAACGGGAGGGCGAACGCGCTGAACAACATCGGCTGGTACCACAGCCAGCTCGGCAACCACCGTCAGGCGATCGACTACTGCACGCGGGCGCTGGTGCTGCAACGGCAGGTCGGCAACCGGTACTGGCAGGCGCACACCTGGGACAGCCTCGGTTACGCGCACCACCGGTTGGAGCAGCAGGCGGAGGCGATCCGCTGCTACCGCAACGCGCTCGCGCTGTGGCGGGAAGCGGCCGAGCGCTACTACGAGGCGACGACGCTGACCCATCTCGGCGACAGCCACCGTGCCGCCGGTGCGCCGGGCCCCGCTCGGCGGGCCTGGCGGCGAGCGCTGAAGATCCTGGAGCCGCTCGGCCACCCGGATGCCGAGCAACTCCGGGACCGGCTGCGCGGCGGAGCCCGCCCGGTTTAGTGACCAGCGGGCCGAAGCGCTGTCGGGGCGGGCGACGGAATCTCGCCGCGCGCCCCGACAGCGCCGGTCGGAGGGGTCAACGCCACTGCATGAAGTTGTTGATGATCGGTAGCGTCATCCGGACGGCGACGTTGTTGGTGGCGCTGGGCCCGCTGCCGAAGGGTCCCCGGGAGAGGATCCCCAGCACCGTCGGGCTCGGGCACACGCAGGGCGGCGGCGGGCACGGACACGGGACCACCAGCGGCGGCCGCACCGGGCACCAGTCATCCGGGTCGGGCGTGAAGAAGACAGGGCTTCCGTCCAGCCCGCTGACCAAGGGATGCCGGACGTAGAGAGCGGCAGCGTCCTCGGCCCGGACGGCGTCGTCGCTCGCCCACTGTCCGGGCCGGTCGGCCGGATATCCCTGGGTCCTGGTGCAGGATCCGGTCACCGGTTGGGTCGGATAGCCGAGGTTGAGCCAGCCGGTCCTGGTGCCGATCGCGCAGTTGAGCTGCGCCGCTCCGTAGTCGAAGGCCGGGTCGCCACCGCCAGGGGCATTGTTCGCGCCCGTCCAGTTCGAAGGGACGAAGAGCCGGAGTGCCGCGCACCCGCCGAAGGGTGCCGTCGTGCCGTCGTGCCCGGGGTACGCGACAACGTTGGTACGCCAGGTGCCGTTGGAGCCGCCGGAGTGCAGGCAGTGGGCGGCAGTCGCCACGGTACGTTCGCTGATCATGAAGCCGGTGCACTGGCCGCCGGTGAAGACCAGCCGAACGACGGCGCTGGCGGGAAACGTGGTGGTCGGGCCGACCGGCACCCGGGTGTCGGGGCCGAGGATCGCCTCGATCCCGACGGCGGGAGTCACGCCGACGGCCGTGCCGTCCACCGGTGCCGCCGTGCTCACGGGCCGGTGACCGGAGGACTGGGCCGCATCGGCGCTGGCGGGTCGGTCGGTAGTCGTGGCGGCAGCCGCTGGCCCGGCCGGAGGGGCTACGGCGGCAACGGCGGCTAGGGCTACTACCGCCCATCTCTTTCCAAGCATGGCTCTCCTCTGGTCGAACGGGGATCCCCCCGCAGTCACGCCTGTCTCGACCAGGCTGCACAGAGGCCGGGCTGTCCGGCTGGTTCCCGGACACCGGAGCACCGCCGGTCGGCGAGACCTGACCAGCCGGATCGCGACAGAGCCGGAATCTCGACACACTCCCGAGCCGGAGGAACCGGGTGGCATGCGGTCGCGTGCCACCCGGCGGTGGCCTTACCGAGGCACCCAGGCACTTTCGGGCGTGAAGCCTCCGAAGTCCGGCAGGGAGCTGTTGCCAGGGACCTCGAAGGCCCCTCCGGCGCAGTCGTCGTTCATGAACATCGCAGCACTCCGACTGTTGGTGTTGATCGCGGAACGCGCACGGTCTCCCCACCCGGCGTCCACCAGACTCACGCACGTACCGGGCGACACCAGGGAGCTCAGGGTGAGCCGCTCCCCGGTGAAGTTGGCGCCCTCGAACAGGCAGAGCGTGTTGATGAACGGGCAGTCACCAACGGCCGCCGTGCCACGTGCGACGGGGCCCGGACTCGCCGCGGCAGGGGCCGAGACGGCACCCAGAAGCGCTGCCAGGAGGCCGGCCGCCACCAAGGCGCGTGGCAGCCGCCGAACGGTCGGTGGAACGGGTTGCATCATCATCCCAACACCTTTCTCTGCTCCGATTGGTCTCGATGCCGCGCCTTCGGTTGCGATGGCGCGGACGGGTGCCGAGTCGTCCACTGACGATTGCTGAGGGTGGGAATGCGCGCCGGGTCACGCGGTTGCGGTGTCGAAAAACATGACTTGCGCCAATTGCTCCACAAAAATCGACAGTAGTCGATGTGCGCCGGTCTGCGAAAGACCTAAATGGTTTGCCGGTGGTCGGCGGGCGCTGGGATGCTGCGGCCGACCGGGATCGGGGAGGGGCCACCATGCAGTCGGAGTCCGAGCCGGAAGTGCGAACCGTGGTCGGTGTTCTGCGTGGCTGCCGGGAGGCGGGCCTGGCGGTGTTTCGCGGCATCCCGTACGCCGAGCCTCCGGTTGGCGGCCTCCGGTTCGCCGCGCCGCAGCCGGGGCGCCGATGGGAGGGCGTGCGTCCGGCGGTCGCCTACGGTCCGCCGCCCCCGCAGCCCGGCGCGTTCGGGATGTCCCCGCAGAGCGTCGGCGACGACTGGCTGACGCTCAACGTCTGGACGCCGGCCCCGGACCCGGCGGCGCGGTTGCCGGTCATGGTGTGGATCCCCGGTGGTGGTTACCTCGTCGGCTGTTCCGGCCTTCCGGAGTACGACGGCGGGCATCTCGCCCGCAGCGGAACCGTGGTGGTGACGCTCAACTACCGCCTCGGTTTCGAGGGCTTCGGGGAGATCGACGGGGCCCCGGCCAACCGGGGGCTACTCGACCAGGTCGCGGCCCTGGAGTGGGTACGGGACAACATCCGCGCCTTCGGTGGCGACCCGGACCGGGTGACGGTCTTCGGGCAGTCGGCCGGCGGCGGCTCGGTCGCCGCGCTGCTGGCCATGCCGCGCGCCGCCGGGCTGTTCCGGCGCGTGGTCGCGCAGAGCATTCCGGGTACGTTCTTCTCGCCCGACCTGGCCGCCGACATCGCCGCCGCCTGCGCCGCCGAGTTGGGGGTGCGACCGACCCTGGCCGACCTGTCGACGGTGGCTCCGGCCCGGCTGCCGGCCGTGGGCCAGGCGATCTCGGCCAGGATCGTCCAGTGGCGGGAGCGTTGGGGGCGGATCACCCACCGGCCGATCCCGTTCGCGCCGGTCGTCGATGGTGACGTGCTGCCGGCGACCCCCTGGCGGGCGCTTGCCGATGGCGTCGCGCGGGACGTCGAACTGCTCGTCGGACACACCCGGGACGAGCACCGGCTGTTCAGCCTGCTCGACGGCGTGCTCGGCCAGGTCACGCCGGAGCAGGCCGAGACCGCGCTGCGGATGCTGGCCCCGGGCACGGACGGCTCCAGCCGATATCGGGAGGCGTTCCCTGATGCGACCGATGAGCAACTGTACGAGCTGGTCAACGCGGACTGGCTGTTCCGGATGCCGAGCCTGCACCTGGCCGACGCGCAACTCGCCGGTGGCGGCCGGGCCTACCTCTACGAGCTGACCTGGCCGGCGCCGGGCCTGGGCGGCAGCCTGGGTGCCTGTCACGGCCTGGACGTGCCGCTGGTCTTCGGCAACCTGACCAGCGGGCAACCCGCGATGCTGATCGGTGATCCGCCCACCCCGGCGGCGCAGGAGCTGTCCGGGCAGATTCGCGGGGCGTGGACGGCGTTCGCCGCGAACGGCGACCCTGGGTGGCCGTCGTACGACGCCGGTCGCAGCACGCGGGTCTTCGACGAGCGGCCGGCGGTCGTCGCGTACCCGGAGGAAACCTCACGGCGGCTGTGGCGGGACCACACCTTCGCCGCGCTCCCGCTGCTGGTCGGGTAGCGCAGTCGGCGCGTTTCGGCAGACGTCCAGCCCGCCGAACAAGATCCACAAGACCGACCACAGTGGCCAGCAGCCGCACCCCTACGCACTGGCACGCCAACCATGATCCAGACCAGCCGACACGCAAACGCACTGGTCGGCACCAACCGGCACGGACCACCGCCGGAACGGCACATCGACAACGGAGCACCAGATTCCAAACCCTGGGAAGATCCGTCCCAACCCGCGAAAGCGATCAAGGCCATGACCGGCGTTTCCGCTGGTCACGGCCTTGATCGTGAAGTGCGCCCGAAGGGACTCGAACCCCTAACCTTCTGATCCGTAGTCAGATGCTCTATCCGTTGAGCTACGGGCGCTTGCTGCTGGGCCAGTCTACACACCGGCTTTCGCGCGGAGACTCCGGGATTCGAACCCGGGAGGGGCTTTAAGACCCCAACCGCATTAGCAGTGCGGCGCCATAGACCAGACTAGGCGAAGTCTCCCAGGTGGCCCGTAGACCACCGCGCCCGAGGATACAGGCCCGCACCCTTCCGGGGCAAAGCGACTATCGCAGCGCTGCCGGCCGGGCGGAAAAGATCGTCCGGTGCCGGGCGGACGGGTGCCTCCCACGCAGGCGTTTCCCCGCTGTGCGGCTCCCGGATCGGGGCTAGGCTCCATCGACATGGAGGAGCAGTCGCCGCGCGACCCGTCCCGCCGCGAGCCTGGTGAGGGTGCGCGACGACGCCGTTCACCGAAGGCGGCCTTCATACCGCCGGTCGTCCCCGATCCCGCGCCACCGCCGACGGAGGATCAGACACCCGAGGGCCCCGAGGCCCCCGAAGCTCCGATTGCCCCGCGCCCCCGGTCGCGCCGGCCGCGAGCGGCCCCCGGGGTGATCTTCCAGCCGCCCGCACCCGGCCAGCCGGCATCGTCGCCGCCGGGCCCGGGGCGGGCTGCGGCCCGGCCGGCCCCGGCTTCTTCTGCGGCCTCGGAGCCGTCGTCCGCGCCGGCCGAGGGGACGGCTGGGCGACGTGATCAGCCACACACTGACGCCGGGGAGGTGCCGACCGGGCCCGCCGAGGTGGAGCCGGCCGGGCAGGCTGAGCAGGCTGCGACGGAGGACACCGCCACCCGCCCGGCCCCTCGGCCACGGGCTGCCCGGAAGGCACCTGCCCGGAAGGCACCTGCCCGAAAGGCGACGCCGGGCAGGGCGGCCACGCCGGGCGGAACAGCCGCGAAGGCGAGCGGGCCGCGACGGGCCACGCCGGCAGGAAAGCGATCGGAGGGGGCCACCACCACCCCGGCCGGGCCGGTGCCCCCGGTCGTGCCCGGGTCCGTGTCCGAGCAGCCGACCCGCCCGGGCCCTGCCCCGGAGGCCGACGCCGGGGCGGGTGGACGGGCACCGGGGACGGCGTCGGCGCGTATCTCCGAGGATGGCCCGTGGGCGACGGCCGGGTGGGCGCTCGACCACCCGGACCTCGCTCCGGAGCTGCTCGCCCTCGCCGCCGTGCGGTCGCTCGGACCGCGCGCGGCCGACTGGGCCGCGTGGCATCGCGCCGCCTACCCGGCGGCTACGCCGGACGGGTTGGCCCGGCTCGCGACCCGGCGATTCGTCAGGCTGGCCGGGGCGGGTGGGGCCGTGGCGACGCTGGCCGGCCTGTTCGCCCCGGTCGTGGAGCTGACGGCGGTGTTGTGGGCGCAGGCCAACCTGGTGCTGCACCTGGCGGCGGCGTACGGACGGGATCCGGCCGATTCCGAGCGGGCGGTGGAGCTGCTGGTGTTGACCCGGGTGCGTCCGGATGCGCAGAAGGCCCGGGCGGCACTGGACGCGGCAGAGCGGACGAGGGCGGGGCGGACGGCGACGGGACGGGGGTCGGCGGGGCAGGCGGGGGCGCCGCAGGCGGCGAGAGCGGTCTGGCAGCTGGCCGCGCCGCTGACCGGGCGGCCCGGCGGGTGGCTGGGGGTGCGGGTGGCGTCCCGGCTGCTGCCGGGGGCGGCGGTGCTGACCGCCGCGGCGGGCGACTCGGCCGCCGCCGAGCGGCTGGCGGCGCGGGCGGTCGCCGCCTACCGCCCGCGCCCGGCCTCGACCCAGGCTCCGGAGGTGCCGCCCCCGGGGCCGGTCAGAGCCAGCTGAACCAGGCCTTCGGCAGGAGCGCGTAGCCGACGAAGGCGACCACGTCGAGCAGGGTGTGCGCGACGATCAGCGGCATCACCCGCTTGGTGCGCAGGTAGAACAGGCCGAACACGACGCCCATCACGGCGTTGCCGACGAACGCGCCGAAGCCCTGGTAGAGGTGGTAGGAGCCGCGCAGCACGGCGCTGGCCGCGAGCACCGCGCCGAGCCGCCACTGGAGCTGGCGCAGCCGGGTGACCAGGTAGCCGACGACGATCACCTCCTCCAGCACGGCGTTCTGCGCGGCGGCGAGGATCAGCACCGGGACGGCCCACCAGACGTCCGGCAGGCCGGCGGGCACGAGGGTGGCGTTGACGCCGAGCTGGGCGGCGGCCCAGAACAGGGCGAGGCCGGGCAGGCCGATGAGCGCCGCGAGGCCGGCGCCGCGGGCCAGGTCGGAGCCGGGCCGACGCAGGTCCACCCCGAGGGTACGGCCGGGGTCGCCGGGGTCGCGGGCCAGCAGGTGTACGGCGAGCAGCACCGGCAGCAGCGCGAAGACGATGCCGAGCAGCTGGTAGGTCAGGTCGAGCCAGGGGCGGGCCGAGTGCGAGGTGTTCAGCGCGGCGGTCTGCTTGGACAGCGGGCCGTCGGCGGTCAGCTTCGCGATGATCGACACGAGCGCGTAGACGGCCGACTGCCCGAGCGACAGCCCGAGCACCAGCAGCGTCTCCGTGCCGAGGACCCGGCGGGACACCGGGCGGGTGAGCTCCTCAACGGTCACCGCACCACTGTGCCCGACCACCCGGCCCGGCGGACACGGGTCAACCGGGCGGTGTGAGGCGATCGCACATTCTGTGCGACCGACGGGCACGCTCCGTGGACATTCTATGGGTGCCCGATCGCCGTCAGCCCGATCCGCCGTCAGGAGGAGCGCCCCCGTGGACCATGTCGCGCGGTTGCTGAAGGAGAGCTGGACCCTGGTCGAGGAGGACCGGGACCGGCTGAGCGGTCACTTCTACGCCCGGCTCTTCCTCCTCGACCCCGCGCTGCGTCCGCTCTTCCCGGTCGAGATGACCGGCCAGGGTGACCGCATCCTCGACGCGATCGTCACCGCGACCCAGGTGGTGGACGATCCGGAGAGCTTCGACGAGTATCTTCGCTCGCTCGGCCGGGACCACCGGAAATACCACGTCGACGCGGCGCACTACGAGACGATGGGTGTCGCGCTGCTGGACGCGCTGCGCAGCACCGCCGGCGACGGCTGGAACCTGGAGTACGACCAGGCCTGGCGGGACGCGTACGGGGCGATCTCGGCGAAGATGCTGGCCGGGGCCGCGGCGGACGACAATCCGCCGTTCTGGCACGCGGAGGTGTTGACCCACGAGCGGCACGGGCAGGACACCGCGGTGTTGACGGTGCGCGCCCTCCAGCATCCGCTGCGGTGGCGGGCCGGCCAGTACGTCAGCGTCGAGGTGCCCCGGCACCTGCCCCGGGTGTGGCGGACGTACTCGGTGGCGAACGCCCCGAACGACGACAACGTCCTGGAGTTCCACGTCCGTACGCCCCCGGGGGCCGGCTGGGTCTCCGGGGCGCTGGTGCGGCGCACGAGGCCGGGCGACCTGCTGCGCGTGGCCGCGCCGATGGGTTCGATGGTCCTGGACCGCGACTCCGAGCGGGACGTGCTCTGCGTCGCCGGCGGGGTGGGGCTGGCCCCGATCAAGGCGCTGGTGGAGGAGCTGGCCGGCTGGAACCGGACCCGCTGGGTGCACATCTTCTACGGTGCCCGCCACGCCGCCGACCTGTACGGGCTGGCCGGGCTCCGCGAGCTGGTGGAGGCCCACCCGTGGCTGTCGGTGACGCCGGCGTGCAGCGATGAGCCGGACTTCGACGGCGAGCGGGGTGACATCTCCGATGTGATCACCCGCTACGGCCCGTGGACGACCCACGACTGCTACGTCTCGGGCTCGGCCCGGATGGTCCGGTCGACGTTGCGAGCCCTCGCGGAGGACGAGGTCCCGCCGCCGAACATCCGGTACGACACCTTCGGCGACCTGTAGGTCGGCCGGCAGCCGTCGTTCCCCGCCCGGTCGGCAAGCCGGGCGGGGTCGGCGGCAGAGAAGCTTTCCTCCCCCCGAAAAAGACCGGGTCGCGTGCCCCCGCCCCCTGGGGCACGCGACCCGGTCCCCTCTCGGCCCGGGCCCGTTCCGGCGCGAGGTCACCCCGCCTCGGCCAGGGATGCCGTGCCCGCCTCGGCGCGAAGTCACCCGCGCCCCGTCCGGGGTCGCCTCGGCTCAGTACCGCCAGGGGGTGCCGGTCTCGCGGTATTCCTCGACGGGCACCAGCGGCACGCCGGGCGTCATCCGGTCGACGTAGAGGCGGCCTTCCAGGTGGTCGATCTCGTGTGCCACGAGCCGGGCCATGGCGAACTCGAACGAGGTGATGAGGCGGGCGCCGTCCCACTGGGCGTGTTCGACGTCGATGCGCAGCGGCCGGGGCACCAACCCGCGGTGGTCGAAGAAGGAGAGGCAGCCCTCGTACTGCTCGTCGGTCTCGGGGGACGAGTCGACGACCCGGGGGTTGAGCAGCACCACCGGCTCGGCGGCCCGGTCGGGCGGGCGCACGACGGCGGCGGCCCAGGCGAGGCCGAGCTGCGGCGCGGCGATGCCGACGCCCTTGCTGAACGGGTGCAGCTCGTCGAGGCGGACGAGTGCCGAGCCGAGCCGTTCGACGACCTCCCGGGCGATCCCCTCCTCGGCGGGCAGGTCGAACTGGCGGCTGGGCTGGCGGAGCAGGTCCGCGCCGCGCTGGACGATGCCGAGCCCGCGCATCCGGTCGCTGGCCCGCACCCGGGCGACGCCGGCCGGGCCGCCCGGGTCCGAGTCGGGCGGGCGGCTGCGGAACCGCCACTGCAGCCGGTACCGGGCGTTGAGCGGCGGGTCCTCCGTCGCCCAGTCGAAGACGGCCCGGTCGGCGCGGTCGTGTCGGACGACAGGGCGGCGCAGCGGCCCTTCCTCCGCCGAGAGCGAGGTCTCCAGCCCCCAGACCTGGGGGTCCAGCTCCGCGGGGAGGTCCAGCCGCACCGCCAGGTGCCGGGTGGGCAGGCGTACGGCGCGCTGGAACCAGGGGCCCCACTTCTCGCGGCCGACCTGGTACGCGTATTCGATGGTGACCCGGTCGCCGGGGTAGAGCGGGAACCGGCCCTCGTCGTTCTCGAAGAGCAGCCAGATCTCCTTGAACGCGTCCCGGTCGTGTTTGGCCCGCCAGTGCATCGGCTCGGGCTGCCCGCCGCCGTCGTCGCGGTGCGCCCGCAGTTGCAGCTCGGCGAAGGTGAGCGGGTGCTCCCGGTGGTGCCGGTTGGACCGGCCCGGGTCGTTGGGGTAGCGGTCGACGGCGACCCGGACGAGGTAGCGGGTGACCGGTTCGGTGCCGGCGTTGTAGAGCTCCCGGCGGATGAGGCAGTGGTAGGCGCCGTCGGTGTGGGTGAGGACGGCCTGTTCGCGTTCGACGATGAGCCCGGTGCCGGGGGGCATCCACTGGCCGGGGGCGGGGTGGTCCCGGGCGGGCGTGGCGGAGCGGCCGTGCCGCAGTTCGTCGTACTCCCGGAAGCGTTGCCAGATCGCGCCGCTGGCCTCCAGGACGGCCTCGGCCCGGCGGGCGAAGTCCTCGGTGGGTCGGTGCCGTCGCCCCTCGACGTGGCTGACGTAGGACGGGTCGAAACCCATCAGTGTGGCCAGCTGCTTCTTGGACAGCCCCCGCTCGGTCCGGTGCCGGGCAAGTTCGGCCGCGAACGACTCGGCGGCCCGCTCGATGGGAGAGGTCGTCATCAGCTTCCTCAACGCCGGGGAGTATCAGTTTCACGTTCCGTACGTGAACGCGCACAGGAATGACATCTTGCCGACACTCAACTTGACAATTCACCCACGAACGTCAATCATTTCGCGACCCGAGCCCGGCCTCGCGCCTCCCGCCGCCCCCGGGCTTCCGCCCGCCGGCCCTGCGGCTCGACCGCCACCCCGGGCCGCGGGCCCCGCGTTTCCGCCGCCCCGGGCCGGGTAGTAGCGGCGCATGACCCTCCCGGTCGACGGGCCGCCGGAGTGACCGGAGCCTCCCTCCAGCACCCAGGTGAGGCTTTCCTTATCCGACCGGGATGGTTAGGCTAGCCTTAGTTCACTGGCCGGCGTGTCCGGCGGGCGCAGAGGCGGGGGGATCAGGTGACAGCGGTGCTGCCCACGCGGGAGACCGCGACGCCGCTCGCCCCGGTGACCGCCACCCTGCGCGCCATGTTCGGCACCGACGACCTGCCCGGTCTCGCCCCAGGGCTGCTCGTCACCGACGACCGGTTCGGCTGGGCCCCGGCCACCACCCTCGTCGACGGCAGCCGGCTGCCCGAGCTGCTCGCGGCCGCCGCGCTGCGCTGGGGCGGCACCCCGCACGCCTGCGCCGCCCTGGCCTGGAAGTCGTACAGCTACTGGGCGGCCCTGCCGGCCGTCCTCGGCTGGGCGGCGGCCCGCCGGGTGCCGCTGCTCGACCCCGCCGACGTGTTGATCCACTTTGAGGACCATCGCCCGCTGGTCACCCTCGGGCTGCGCCGGTCGACCACCGTCGCGGTGCTCCCCGGCGACCCGCTGGCCCTCGCGGGGCTCCCCGAGATCCGGGTCGTCGCCGACGAGGCCGCGCTCCTGGCCGCGCTTCGCGCCTCGCTGCTCGACGCCCACCTCGCCCCGCTGGTCGCCGCCATCCAGGCCGAGGTCCGCATCGGCGCCCGTACGCTGCTCGGCTCCGTCGCCTCCGGCATCGCGCACGGCGTCCTGCGGGCGGCCGACGCGCTGCCCGGCCCCGCGGCCCGGCACGTGGAGACGCTGCTCGACGCGCTCGACCTGGCGGACCTGGTCGAGCTGGTGCCCGGCCCGGCCGGCGAGCCGACGGTCCAGCGCCGCACCTGCTGCCTCGCGTTCACGCTGCCCCGGCCCAAGGTCTGCCAGGGCTGCTGCCTCCGCACCGCCTGACCCGCCACCGCCTCCGCTGGCCCCCCCGCCCGCGCCCACCAACCGCCCCCGCTCGCCAACCGCCCGCGGCCGGGCTTCAGTTCGTCAGCGGGCGGACGTCCCACACCCAGGCCCCGCCGGTGTACGTGGGGCGGATGCCGGTCAGCTCGGTCATGCCCCGGCGCAGCGCGTCGGCGTGCTCGTGCGGGCCGAGCACGACCACCCCCGCCCGCCAGTACCGCAGGTCGTCCACGGCGCTCACCCGGGTCAGCGGGGTGACCGGGGGCACCTGGCCGGTGCGCCGGATGGTGATGAAGAAGCTGCTGGTGGGGCGGGGCGGCGCGGTGAACAGGGCGATCCGCCCCTCCGGTGCCCGGGGGCGGGTGTCCGGCCCGAGGAAGTAGCCGCGCGCCAGCGGCAGGTCCAGCCCGGTGGCCGCCGACCAGCGCAGCGGGTCCGGGTAGTCGGTGTCGGGAAGTGGCAGGGTGACCACACTGCGGCCGCCGGCCACGTACGGACGCCAGGCGCCGGAGGTGACGAACTCGGGCACGGGGTCGAGGCGGGCCGAGGGCAGCGGGGTGGGGAACGCGGGGAGCAGCGCCATGGTCAGCACGGTGGCGGTGGCGAAGCGGATCTGCGGCCGGGCGGCGGGGTGGTCCCGGGCGAGCCGGCGGGCGCGGTCCGCGCCGAGCGCGAGCAGCACCCCGACGATCGGTACGGTCGCCAGCGCCCACCGGGTCGGCACCACGGAGTGCAGGATCGGCAGGTCCTCCAGCGCGGCCCAGGGGCCGGCGACCCCGGTGGCCCGGCCCTCGAACTGGATCTCGCGGCCGAGCGAGAGGACGGCGAAGAGGAGGCCGACCGCAGCAAGGCCGAGCACCACGGGGCTGCGCCGCAGCCACCATACGATTGCGCCCACCAGCACGACGAGCGGCCAGCCGAAGAAGCCGTTCTCCTCGGTGGGGTTCTTCACCAGCTCCCGGTTGGCCTCCGGGTTCCCCGCGACCGACTCGCGGGCGAACGCGGTGAACGCGGCCAGGTCGGTGCGGTAGCCGCGGATCAGCCGGGACAACCCCTCGTAGGCGCCAGGGCCGAAGAACTGCACATACAGCGGGTAGGCCAACAGGGCGGCGGAGAGAACGGCGGCGACCGCGAGGCCGGCGAGGAAGGGCCGGGCCTGCCGGCGCAGGTCGGGCCGGCCGAGGGCGAGCGCGACGACCACGACGCCGAGCCCGATCGCGGTCATCAGCAGGATCTCCAGGTTGATGAACGCCTGCCAGACGATCACGAGGCCGAGCAGCACGCCGTTGCGCAGCCACCGGCCCCCGTCCGCCAGCCGCAGGGTGCGCCAGACGATGAGCGGCACGACGAACTGGCTGACGATGTTGGGGTGGGCGTTGGCGTGCGACACCATCGCGGGGGCGAAGGCGCAGAAGCCGGCACCGAGCCAGGCCGGCCCCCGGGCGCCGATCAGCACCCGGGAGAGCACGAAGTACCAGGCGGTCGCGGTGGCGATCATGCCGCCGGTGAGAAAGACCAGGAATGCAGTACGCGGACCGAACAGGACGGTGATCGGCGTCATTGGCAATGAAATGGACAATACGGATGTATTAGCCATCAGATTCACGCCGTCCGGCACGTTCATCCGGTCCGAACCGAACGGGTATGCGAAATCGGTCACCACGCGCGCGCCGTGCGCCAGCATCCATTCGAAGAGCGCCTGATCGGATCGGTTGTCCCGCACCCCGTGCGCCGGGTTCGACCAGAAGCGCAGCGTCACCCAGAACGCGATCAGCGCGAAGCTGAGCACGGCGGCGGCGTCCACCCAGCGGCCCCGACGGGTCGCCGCAACACCGGCCCGCCGCTCTTCGCGGGCGCCCTGCGCCGGGGAGCCGCCCTCGCCGCCCCCGGCCTCGCCGTCGGGGCGGCCCGATTGATTAGTAGTCATGACAATTCGTAGAGTAGTCAGGGTTTGGCACTGACGTGACATGTTTCTGGGGACTGGCGTACTATGTGCCGGGTTCGCCGACCGCCGATCTCGTGCCCACCCCCGACCGCAATTCGGCCACTTCGGTGCCCCGATTTCCCCGCCGTCCGCTTCGGATGGTTCACTCTGTCGGTCCCGGGGCAGGTCGAGTCACACCGTGAGGAATCGACGCATGGCAGATATCACTGGGGATCAGCGAGTCCAGTCCGAGGTCCTCGAGGGGCTCGCGACGGCGGTCAACCACCGCAGGTGGTTCGTCGAACTGGCCGTCCCGCACCTCGGTGACAACCCTATCGAGATCGGCAGCGGGCTGGGCGACTACGCCCTGGAGTGGTCGGCGCACCTTCCCCGGTTCACGGCCACCGAGGCCGACCCGGATCGGCTGATCGCGCTGAAGGAGCGCCTCGCCGAGCAGCCGACCATCGAGGTGCGGCAGATGCTGCTGCCGCACTCCGAGCGGGGGGACTACAGCGCCGCCGTCTCGTACAACGTGCTGGAGCACATCGAGGACCACGTGGGCGCGCTGCGCAGCATGCGCGACCTGGTCCGGCCCGGCGGCAACGTGATCATCATCGTGCCGGCGTTCGAGTTCGCGATGAGCCCGGCGGACATCGCCACCGGCCACGTCCGGCGGTACACGAAGAAGACCCTGGCCGCCGCGATGACCGAGGCCGGCCTGACCGTGGAGAAGATCCACTACGCGAACGCGCTCGGCCTGATCGGCTACTTCATGGCGACCAAGGTCTTCCGGCTGATGCCGAAGGAGGGCCCGATGGTCAAGGTCTACGACACCCTGGTCCTCCCGGCGACCAAGGCCGCCGAGCAGCTGGTCCGCCCCCCGTTCGGCCAGTCCGTCTTCGCCGTCGCCCGGGTCCCCGCCTGACCCGAACCCCCTCCTGCGGCGATCTTGCACTTAGGGCCCCGACAGAACGGGCAAAGGCCGCGAGCGGCGGGCCCCAAGTGCAAGATCGCGGGAACGGGTGGGGCTGGGTCAGTCCTTGACCTGGTACGTCGGGCGGATCACCGCCCGGGCCAGGGTGTGGAAGGCCAGGTTGAAGCCCACGTACGCGCAGCTCGCCCCCGCGCCCACGTCGAGGCGCTCGACGTCGACCGCGTGCACGGCGAAGACGTACCGGTGCGGGCGGTCGCCGGCGGGCGGGGCGGCCCCACCGAACCCGGTGTCGCCGTAGTCGTTGCGGACGCTGAACGCGCCGCCCAGGTCGGCCTCCTTGACGCCCCGGGGCAGCTCGGTCACCGAGGCGGGCACGTCAACCAGGACCCAGTGCCAGAAGCCGCTGCCGGTCGGCGCGTCCGGGTCGAAGCAGGTCACCACGAAGCTCTTCGTCTCGGCTGGGAAGCCCGACCAGGCCAGGTGGGGCGAGACGTTCTCGCCGCCGACGCTGCCGTGGGCGTACCGGGCGGCCATCGGCTCGCCGTTGTGCACGTCGTCGCTGGTCAGGGCGAACGACGCGACGGTGGGCAGCAGCTCGTACGGGTCCGGGGCGATCGGTCGTTCCAGGGACATCGGGATGGTCCTTCCGGTGGGCGCGATTTCCTGCGCCCCTTCTTACCCCGCGACGTCCCGCCTATCGACCACCGGCACGCTTTCGGTCCCTTATCGTCGCGCTGCCTGCAAAGCCCTTGACGCGACGGTGTCTGCATCCACCATCAGAGGCGGCGGATGACCAACCCGGGCTTGACGTCTGCGGCCGCCGACAGTTGCGCGATGTCCTCGGGGTCGCTGGTGAACACGATGCCACCGCAGGCCAGGGCAACATTGACCACGCAGGCGTCGACCACGTCACGCGTGCCCGCCTTGCCGCACAGGACACCGGCCGCCTTCGCCAGCTCGACCCCGACCGGAACGACCTCGCAACTGTGCAGGAACCGGCCGAGCTGGACCTGCCGACGGGCATCGTGCCACGCCTGGCCCACCACGACGGACGGGATGAGCAGGCGTCGCCCCTCCTCCACGGCCAGGTGGTGGATAACCCACATCCGCCGGTCGTTGCCGTCGATCGCGAGCAGCACCCCGGCGTCGTAGACGTAGGGAATGCTCACGCGGCAGCTTGCCCTGCGGCACCGAGCGCCTGGGCGTCGGCGGCGGCCATCTCGGCGCGCGCTGCGGCGAGTTCCTCCACCGTGAACGCTCCATGCTCGGCTTGCCACTCCGCGACCAACCGTCGACCAACCCGCCGCCGGAGTTCGCTCTCCGCTGCGCTGGCGACCAGCCTCGACAGCGGCACCCCATCCTCACTAGCGGCCGCGCCGAGCGCTTCGACCAACTCTTCGGGGAGGGTGACGGTGATCTTCCTAGAAGCCATACAATCACCATACCGCGATATGGCGGGCCACCACATCGTGCCTCGGCACCCCTTCATGGGTGTTTCCGCTGCTCAGGAGGCGGAGGGTGTGGGATTCGAACCCACGAAGACATCGCTGCCTTACCGGTTTTCAAGACCGAGAGTCACACGGCGCTGACCTGCTCCAACGAAACCTGATCGGTGACAGCCGACACGTACACGACGTGGAGGGAGCGAAAGTAGAGCGCGGGGAACAGCGCTCACCTTCGGTCGCCCCGGACGTGTAGTCCGGATCGCCCCCGCGTGCGCGGGAACAGCCGGCGATCCGGACCGTGTCCCACTCCCGACCCGGATCACCCCCGCGTGCGCGGGGAACAGTGCGTCGCCGTCGCGGACGCGCTGAGCCCGTGGGGATCACCCCCGCGTGCGCGGGAAACAGGGGTCCGGCAAGGCTCGGCGTGTACGCGATCGGGGATCACCCCCGCGTGCGCGGGGAACAGGCGGTGCCGTGCCGGTCGATCGCATCGATCAGCGGATCACCCCCGCGTGCGCGGGGAACAGGCGGTGCCGTGCCGGTCGATCGCATCGATCAGCGGATCACCCCCGCGTACGCGGGGAACAGTCCGCCTTGCGGGTGGCCAGTACCGTGCCCGGGGGATCACCCCCGCGTGCGCGGGAACAGCTGGTGCCGGAGGTGAATCCGAACAGTCGCCGCGGATCACCCCCGCGTGCGCGGGAACAGGCGGCCCGCTACAACCTGCCGGCGACGCTGGCGGGATCACCCCGGGTGCGCGGGGAACAGTCGCCCGGCTCGCCACCCTGGCGAGAACCGGACGGATCACCCCCGCGTGCGCGGGGAACAGCTCCAGCGTCAGCACGAGCTGGAGCGGAAGAGCGGATCACCCCCGCGTGCGCAGGGAACAGGGCCACGGCCGACCGGGCATCCCACGCCGCTTCGGATCACCCCCGCGTGCGCGGGGAACAGCGCAACCCCCAGGCTCGTGGGCCAGGTGGACCGGGATCACCCCCGCGTGCGCGGGGAACAGGGCAGTCCGTACCGAGCACGGGTGCGCTCTCTCGGATCACCCCCGCGTGCGCGGGGAACAGAGCAGGAACACCCCTTGCGGCCATTCCACCCAGGGATCACCCCCGCGTGCGCGGGGAACAGATCACGTTACCGATCAGGTCCGACAGTTCCCCCGGATCACCCCCGCGTGCGCGGGGAACAGGCGTCTCCCCTGCCATACACCTACCTTTCGTAGGGATCACCCCCGCGTGCGCGGGGAACAGTTCGGGCCGGCGACCTGGCAGGCGTACCGCACCGGATCACCCCCGCGTGCGCGGGGAACAGCCCGAGGTGCGGGCCAACGCGATGGCGACGATCGGATCACCCCCGCGTGCGCGGGGAACAGTGCCGCTCGGTGTGGCCGCAGGCGCGGATCTCGGGATCACCCCCGCGTGCGCGGGGAACAGTTCCACACGATCGCTCGGGAGCGACTGCGGGAGGGATCACCCCCGCGTGCGCGGGGAACAGTGATCGGCCTCGTACGGGTGCGGGGCGAGGCGGGGATCACCCCCGCGTGCGCGGGGAACAGCGGCCGTCGACCTCCGCGCACGGCCCGCACGTGGGATCACCCCCGCGTGCGCGGGGAACAGACGCCGTCGACGTCGTACAGGTTGTCGGACACCGGATCACCCCCGCGTGCGCGGGGAACAGTACGAGCCGGCGCGCATCCAGGTGAGGTGGGCGGGATCACCCCCGCGTGCGCGGGGAACAGAAGCGGGTGCGTCGGTACGCGATAGGCGTATCCGGATCACCCCCGCGTGCGCGGGGAACAGACGGTCAGCCAGGCGATCAGCTTCGCGAGCTGCGGATCACCCCCGCGTGCGCGGGGAACAGACGGTCAGCCAGGCGATCAGCTTCGCGAGCTGCGGATCACCCCCGCGTGCGCGGGGAACAGACTTCCTGACCTGGACCGCTAAAGATCAACAACGCCGATTTCATTCACTTTCCCGCCCAAGATCCCTCCGCCCGTGCCGCCCGGCTGCTGGTAACAAGGTACCGCTGACTCGCTGCGCTTGGTGCGCACCGCCGCGCCCCCGGTGACCGGACGACCGCGCGGCAGGCCGAAGAGTGGAATCTATCGAGGGTCGGCTACGTATACGAGCGTAGCGTCATCGCTCTTCTTATTGCGCGGCCATTGGAGGGCGACCGGATCGGACTCTTCGAGCTGGCGCACGCGCCGGAGCGCCTCGGTTGGCCCTTGATGCTCCAATAGGTCGAGCATTTCCCTCCAGCTAACGTCATTGAACATCCGCACAAGCCTTGCAGCCCCATCGGTCAACAGGACCGACCGAGTGACGGTTTCGATGGGCACTGCCTCAACGATTGCGTGACTAACGACCGTAGGATCTGCTGCCGAAACCCAGAAGCCACCCTCAGCATTTCGGGCGGCTAGCTCAGCATGCTTCATTCGAATCAGGGCATCGGCTTTCTCGACCGATCCGATCGGGTATTCGTCCGCTTCTCGACGCTCTGCCTGCGCAGTCTTGTCTACCCGGTCATCGATGATGACACTTAGGTGCGAGTCGGAGGCAAGGATGATGCCGACATCTCCGAGAACCAGGTATTCGAGGTGACTCGGCGTGCGCCGGAGAACGGCCACGGCAGCCGAAGGTGTGCCGGGACTCGTTAGGTCGCAGTCGGGGTGCTTCTCAGCAACAACCTTGATCGCCGTTGCCAATGCTGCCGGCAACGCGACTGACGGATCGCTTGCCTGTGCTGAGACTGCGGCTCCGAGCTGCGCTGCATACCAGGAGACGCCGTGGATGCAACCGGTGTCGGTCCGGGCGGTCGCACCGTCTAGCACCACGACCAGATTTGGCGATGCCGAGAACCAGTCTTCATTGAGCTTGTCTGCCTTGGACGGCTCTGACGCTGCAAGGATTCGCATGCTTCTCAGCTCTCGTGGCGATAGATCGGAGTTACGCGCTCGCAGGAAAGAATCTTCCTTGGGTTGGCCGGGTCGTACTCGCAGCGAACCACCATCGAGAATCGGCGGCTCTTAAGCTCCTTATGGAGCTGAGCAAGGTTATTGGCGACGAAGTGAGC
Organism: Micromonospora sp. PTRAS2; assembly: GCF_054052245.1. Taxonomy (NCBI): domain Bacteria; kingdom Bacillati; phylum Actinomycetota; class Actinomycetes; order Micromonosporales; family Micromonosporaceae; genus Micromonospora; species Micromonospora sp. PTRAS2. Next base: position 1,112,975 of record NZ_JBSWBU010000001.1, on the reverse strand, counting down.
AGCGCCTAGCGTTCCCTGTGCGTGGGTGCCCGCGAGGTAAAGGAACGATCCCTTGCCATCAGGTCGGGGCAAGCGACCAACATAGCCGTAGTCCGCCGATTGCCCGTCGTCGCGGGGAGAGCGGTATTCGGTTTCGCCGTCGATAAGGTACCAACCGCGTTCGTCTGAGCCGAACCGCAGATGCGGATCTGCTTCCATCACCTGACCCACGAAAGGCAAGAGTCGTGGCGAGGTAAGGACAATGAGGTTCGGGCGATTCAGGTGCACGAACCCTGGGGGCGGTACTACCTCGTAGTTGGCATCTAGTCCGACCGTCCGGGCCAGGTCCGCTAGGACGTTGTAGGCCGCGAAGCTCTCGGCCGAGAGCATGTCGCCCGGGTCGTGCCGACCAGACTCCTGCTTTCCGCCGATGGCAACCGTCAGCCGACCGGTGCCGAGGAAGGCGCGTTCGGGCCGGGTGCCAGCGGACAGCAGTTGCGAGACCCGCGACCGAGACATGTCGAGCAGGTCTGCGATCTGCGCCTGCGTCATGCCGTCGACCAGGAGCTGCTCAAGGGCTTCCCGCCGGATCCGTGACAGCTCGGCGATCGCGGCTTGGTAGTCCTCGATCAGCGTGTGCGCCGCCTTTGCTCGCTCTCGCGTGTCGCCCACGGTGGCTACCGCTGCGGGGTCCTTCACCCGGCGCTCCCTTCGTCAAGGGGGCTAATTCTACCCGAGCTGCCTTGACCCGCCCGAACGCCTGCCGTCCTGTCAGTGGGGGCGAACTGGCTTGTTAAGGGGGGTTGACTGGCCTTGGCGGGGCGTGTTCAACTTGTCGCCACCACCCCCCTGGATCCCAGGGTTTAGGGGGGTGAACCTGCCGGTTGGTTGGCGGCGTCGGCGTTGCGGCTTCGGCTGCGGCGTGCGCGTACGGGCTGCCGTGTGCACGTTCATTGAGAACTTCACAGCACGAAGCGCCGCGTTGATTCGTCTGCGGTATGCCTGCCTTGATCCACACGGTGGCCGACCTCGGTAGATCCCGAGCGAGCGGGCCGAGTGGGCGGATCTGGCGCGCGGTTGCTTCTGCCACTGATCGCTCCCTGTGTTGGGCGGGGGCCGCGCTGTTAGAGGGCGCGGCGTACGCCCCAGGGGGTTCCCCGGCCCGCTGTGTTCGGGCCGTGCGTGACCGGGGCGTGATCGCCCCGCGCTGTCTACCTGACCTGACCTGTAGGGAGAGGTGATCTCGCTATGTCCGTGCTCGCTGCGTGTGTCCGCGTCACGACCAAGTCCAGCGCCACCTGGCGCACCTGCACCGCGTGCCGGGGCCTCGCCCCGCTGGCCCCCGACGAGCAGCACTGCCGGCCCTGCCGGCAGCCGTCGCGCTCTCGCCGTACCGGAAGGAACCGATCGAAGTGACCACCGACCACGACGCCACCACGGGGCCGACCGCCGCCGACCTGGCCGCGATCAAGCAGGAGTGGCCGTTGATCGCGGCCAACCTGGACCTGCTCGACGCCGAGATCGCGATGCTCTACGCCGCCGACGACGGCGGGCCGACCGCGCTGGACTGGCGCAGGCTGCGCCGGGCTGAGGCCCGGGTGACCCGCGCCGCCGCCGAGTTGTCCGCTCGTCCCACGCACGTCTGTCCCGCTGGCCAGAGCGCGTCGCGGGTTGCCTGATGTCGCGGATCCGGGCCGCGTACTGGGATCCGGACGGCGACCGTTACGGCATTCCTACCTTTTGGTGGAGAGGTGCCCCGCCCGGCTACGCCACCCGCCGTCAGTTGCGCGCCGCCGGCCTGCGCCCCGCCGGGCAGCCGGTCGCCGCTCAGGTGCTCTGGCGTGGCGTCGGCGGCACCCGTACGGCGTACCTGTACCGGGTTGATCTGGCACGGCCGAAGCGCACCGCTACCCCCGCCCAGCTCCGCGCCGTCCGCGCCGCGTTAACCGCGCGCCGTACCTGCCGCATCTGCGGCCATGAGCGGCCCTACTACATCCCGCGCTCGCTCGGCGAGTGCCTGACCTGCGCCGACCCGGCCGCGTTTCCTGAGGAGGAAGCAGCATGACCGCCCCGACCATCAACGGCACCCGCTATCCGCAGCCGGTGGAGACGCTGCTGCCGGCCGCCCGTGATCTGCCGCTGCCCGCCGGGCAGGAGTTCCCGTCGCGGAACCGGTTGATGCGGGAGTTCCGCATTGGCGCGGCGAAGGCTGACGACCTGCTCGCCCGCCTCAAGTCCGAGCACGCCGACCGTACCCGGGCCGAGACGCTGCGCACCGCGATGATCGTGCGCGGCGCGCTGCTGACCCCCGAGACGACCGCCGACGAACCTGCCGCGCCCCGGCTGGACTACCCGGAGCCGATCGGCCCGAACCCGGCCCCCCCGCCGATCGTGGCCGAGCAGACCACGCCGGCCCCGCAGGCCCCGGCCGTCGCCGTGGACAGCGCGCCGGTCGAGCAGGTCGAGCAGGTCACGGTGGTCAGTCACCCGGGCACGAAGATCAGCCCCGGCCGGGCCGGCAATCGGGCCCAGGGCCGGGGGTGGGCCTACGTCGGGGTGATCCTGGGCGGGGTGGTGTCGATCGCGGCGAACGTGGCGCACACCTACCTGCCGAAGCCGCCCGACGGCGCACCGCTCGGGTGGGCCCCGGACCCGGGGTGGTCCCCGTCGCCCCTGGCGGTGGCGTTGTCGGTGTTCTGGCCGGTGGCCCTGTTCGTCGCGGTGGAGATCCTGACCCGCATCCCCTGGGGCGAGGGATTCAGTTCCGTGGTCGCCCGGGTCGCCGGTGTGCTGCCGGTCGCGGTGGTCGCCGCCGTGGTGTCTTACCGGCACCTGTCCGGGCTGCTGGAGCACTTCGGCGAGGACCCGCTCACCATCGCCATCGGCCCCCTCGCCGTCGACGGCCTGATGGTCATGGCGTCGGCCGCGCTGCTGGTCACGAACCGCCGTAGCCGTAGCTAACCCCGCCCGGCGGCACAGCCCCTACGGCCTGGAAACCAGTGCTGTGCCGCCGGTCCGGTCACCCAACCCAATGTGAAGGGAGGGCACCTCTGATGGTGCCAGACACCACGTTCCTCACCGCCGAGCTGGCCACCGTGCGCGCCGAGCTGGTCCGCGTAGACGCGAAAGCGTCGACGTTGCTCACGCTCGCCGGCACCGCCCTCACCGTCGGCCTGGCCGTGCTGGCCCGCGCCGACTTGCCCGGCCCCGCCCTCGCCACCGGCGCCCCAACGGTCGGGGTGATCGGTGTCGCGGTCGGGTTGCTGGCCGGCGCGGTCCGCCCGTCCCTCGGCGGCGGGCACGGCCTGATCCGCTACGCCACCAGCGCGCCGGGGGACCTGATGACCGACGCCGCGCTGCCGCCGCTGAGCATGGCGTCCCTGCGAGCACACGAGCTGGTGTGGCTGTCCCGAACCACGGTGGCCAAGTACCGGCGGGTTCGTATCGCCGTCGACCTGCTGCTGTCCGGCCTGGCCGGCACCGCCGTCACCGCAGCCCTGGTCCTGCTCGGCTGACCGGCGCTCAACCGCTACCCCTTCCAACGAGAGGAGGCACCGGTGATGGTGCCGAGAAGTGAGCAGATTGACCGGCCGCGCGTGGCTGCGGCGGCGGTCGGGTCGAAGGATTCGCGGGCGGGGTTGGCCGTTGGATTGACGGTCGGCGGCCCGGTGGTCGTGTTCGCTACCGGGTTCGGGCTGGCACGCGATGCGCAGCTCACCGGGTGGCTGTTGCTGGCCCTGCTGATCGCGGCCGGTGGTTACGGGATCGTGCGGTGGTTGCTGCGCTGCCGGGCGGGTCGCCGGTGAGTACCGACACGATCGAGGCCACCGACACGACCGACGCCACGCCGCCCACCACCGACCCGGACCCGGACCACGGTGGCGACGCCGGGGGCGATGGCCTGCCCCTGGCCGACAGCGACGCGCCGGGCGCAGAGCCGACCGCCGACGACACCGGGGGTGACCCGCCGGACGGTGACGGCCCGTCCGGGTTTCCCGGTGGGGCGTTGCTGCTTTCTGCCGCTGACGTCCTGGCCGTGGGTGGTGGGGCGGTGTGGGCCGGTGCCGGTGGTGTCGGTGCGCTGCTGCTGGCCGCCGCCGCGACCGCCGCCGCCGGACTCGCCATGGCCGACCGTAAGAGCAAACGCGACCGCAAGCGCGACGCCGCCGGCCGTACCGGTCAGGTGGCGCGGTCGTCGCGGCGGGCCGCTGCCGCTGGCGGTATCCCCACGACCACCCGGGGTCGGGGTCGGGCCGGCGGCGGGAAGGGCACCCCCGGTGGCGGGCTGTTCGGCCGGGGCAGGCCCGGCGGGAAGAGCAGCGGCGCGGGCCGCCCTGCCGCCGGTGGCCTGGGCAGACCCACCGGCCGCAAGGGTGCTGGTGGCACCGGCGGCGGTGGGCTGTTCGGGCGGACCAAGCCCCGCACGGGCAACGGCTCCACCGGCGGTGGGCTGTTCGGCCGGGGCAAGCCCACCGGCGGGAAGGGCACCTCCGGGGGTGGGCTGTTCGGACGCGGCAGGCCCGGCGCGGGCAAGGGCGGCACCGGCGGTGGCCTGTTCGGCCGGGGCAGCCCTAGCAAGGGCCGGAAGCCGCAGCCGATCACGGGCGTGCGTCCCCGCACGGGTGCCACACCCCGCGGCATGTCCACCGGCCCGAAGCCGACGCCGAAGCCGATCGGCGGCCCGGAGGAAGCCGCCCGCCTCGCCGAGGAAGCCCGCAAGGCGCGGAAGGCCAGCGAGCGTAACAACCCCACGAACGGCAACGGCCCGGCCGGTCAGGTCGGGTCGCTGGAGATCACCGCTGGAGGTGGCGCACCTATGGGTAACTTCCCTCTCCCCGGGGCCGCATCGGAGTTCCGATCGGCCGCGAGCAGGTACACCCCCGATGACATGTACGAGTTCGGGGCGCACCTGGCGCAGATGCCCGCCGCGATGCTCGACATCGCCGAGGGCTTGAAGGCGATGGCGTTGCGCACCCACGCCGAGCGGCCCGTCGACCCGCGCGTCGTGGAAGCCCTCGCCGCGCTCTACCAGGTTCAGCGGGCCACGATCGCCGCCGCCGAGACGATCGCCCCGGTGTTCCGCAAGGTCCACGAACGCGACCTGGCCCGCAAGGAAGCCCCGCGCACCAACGAGCAGGAGTGGAACGTTTGATGACCACCACCGACACCAACCCGCAGATGGTGCCCCCGGCCAGCGTGCCGGGGGCCACCCCCAACCCGACCACCAACCCCACCGCCGCTGGGAAGCCGGCCCGGGGGCGGGCCATGTCGTGGGCCGCCTACGCCTTGTCCACCTGGCACTGGCGGCACCCACACCCCGCCTGGGGCACGTTGAACGCGGCCGGGGCCACCCTGGGCGCGGCGAGCATCGCCGCTGCCGCGCAGGTGCCCGGCCCGTTCGCCGCGATCGGCGGGGCGCTCGGTGCGGCCGGCGCGGTCGCCGCCGGCATGGCCGACGACCTGCCCGGCCACCGGCTGCTGTGGCGCGGCTGCTGCTGGATGATGCCCGGCGCATGGGCGACCACCGCCCTGATGACGGATGCGGTGTGGTCGGGGTGGGCGGTCGGTACCCTCGCCGCCGGCACCGCCGGGTTCGGCACCGTCGCTACCGCCATCGGCCGTACTCGCCGCCGCCGCGCCACCGCCGCCCAGCAGCACGCCGCCGCCATGGACGCCGCCGCGCGCCGCGACCGGGTCGCCGCCGTGTGGGAAGCCCGCATCGCCCGCGTCACCGACGTCAAGGTGAGGGTGCGCAACGTGCAGGGGTGGGCGACCCGCACCGGGTTCACCCTCGACGCCGACCTCCCGCCGGGCGGTGCGACGTGGCGGGACATCGCCCGCCGCACCGAAGGCTTGGCCGCTGACGCCCGGCTGCCGCACGGCTGCGAGGTCACCGTCGAACCCGGCGACAGCCGCGGCGCGGTGCTGCTGCACGTCTCCACCGTCAACGCCCTCGCCCAGGATCACTACCTGGACGACTACAGCCCCCTATCGATCAACAACCCCCTGGCGATCGGGCCGCTGCGCAACGGCGAACAGGCCGTGATCAACCTGCGTTACGCCTGCGGTGTGCTGGTCGGACAGACCGACAGCGGGAAGACCAACCAGTTGCAGACCATCAACACGCAGCTCGTGCGGTGCGTGGACACCCTCGTGTGGCAGATCGACCTGGCCGGCGGTGGGCTGTCCCGGCCGTGGGTCACCCCCTACGCCGAGGGCCGCGCGCCCCGCCCCGCTGTGGACTGGGTCGCTACCAGCATCGGCGAGGCGGAGATCATGGTTCGCGCCGCGATCGAGATCATCAACGGTCGTAAGCCCGCGTATCAGCAGCGGATGCGGGCGGCGAACGACGACAAGATCCCGGTCGGGCCGGACCTGCCCGAGATCGTGATCGTGGTCGACGAGATCAAGACCGTGCCGCCGCACATCGTGAACATGCTCGCCCAGATCAGCGACACCGGCCGCGCCGCCGGAGTCCGCACCCTGTGCTGCGCGCTGCGCGCCACCGACGACTACCTGCCCATCGCCATCAAGGAGCAGGCCCGGATCAGGATCGGGATGCGGGTCACGGATGAGAAGGAACTGAACTACCTGTTCGGCTGGAAGTACAACATCGACGCCGAAGCCGCCCCCTACCAGGGCTGCGGGTTTCTGCTCGCCGGCAACCCCGGCGAGGCCGCGCCGATGCCGTTCAAGGGTTACCGCACCGACCCCAACCGGATCGACGCCGCCGCCGTCGCGGTCGCCCCCTGGCGACCCGACCTCGACGCCATCTCGGCGCAGCTCGCCGGCAAGGTCGCGGTCAAGGGCACCCGCGCCTACACGGATCGGTGGGCGCGCACCATGCCGACCCTGTTTACCGCCCCCATCACCATCACCCCACCCGCGACCGCTCCGGCCGCGACCGCCCCGACCGCCCCGGCCACCGGCACCCCGCCGGCCGGCGGGGGCGCGGGAGCGGATATCGCCCACCTGTTCGACCCGATCCCCGGCGACACCCTCGACGCCGCCCTCGACCGGTTCAAGACCATCGCCGCTCGCAACGTCAGCGAACTCGGCATCGACATGACCGCCGCCCTCAACCACCTCAACCCGGTGCCGGAGTTGCTGACCCGCGCGCTGGAGGCCACCGACGCCAACGGTGGACGCATCCACACCGGAGAACTCGCTACCCGCCTCGACATGGACCCGGCCACCCTCGGCACCGAACTCAACCGGCTCCTGCGAGAGGTCGGCGTCGAGCGGCACAACGCCACCGGCAGCGTCCGCATCGGCGACGCGGTCAAGCCCGGATACCACTCCGCGACGCTGCGTGACGCCATCGACGCCTACCGCACCGGCGGACAGCGCGCCGCCTAGCCCCACACAAACCCGCGTGTGGGTCACACACCACCACCCCCACACACCCGTGTGACCCACACGCCCTGTCCCACCCCCCGTCCCACGCCCTGACCTGCCCGTGAGGGCGTGTCACCCACACACCACAACAGGGGGTCCCGGCCCGAAAACGGGCCCCAGCACCCCCCTTGCCCCACACGCCTGACACACCCCACACACCCCACACACGCCGGACCCACCCGGCGCGATTCCGCACACCCACAGGCGACTACCCACAGTCAACGCTGAGGAAGGTCATCACGATGACCGATCACCTACCGCAGTCCCCCGCCGACGCCCTCCGTGCCGCCACCGGCTACCTGCGCCGGCACGGCTGGCACCCCGGCCCCGGCCTCTACGACCCACACCACGGCTGCACCCACGGCGGTTGCCGGGTGGTCCGCTCCGGCATGTACCCCGCCAGCATCTACGGCGCGATCCGCGCCGTCCTGCTCGGCCGACCGCGCTGGTTCGCCATCACCGGCCCCACCACCGCCGAGACGTACGCCGCCGCCGTCGACCACCTCACCCGGCACCTGCGCACCCGCACGGTTGTCGACCTGCACGCGGCCATCCTGCCCTGGGAACGTGCACCGGGCCGCACCCGGCAGCAGGTCATGACCCTGCTCCTGTCCGCCGCCGACACCGCCCCCACCCCGGCCCCGGCGGCACGGCTCGCCCCGGTCATCCCGCTGGACGCCCGCCGCCCGGAGAGCCGGCCGCGCCGGATCGCCTAACCCGAAGTGCCTGATCGGCGCGCTTCGCGCGCTCACCGCCGGTTGGCCAGCGTCCGTGCGGCGTTGGCCACCGGCCCGCCTGCGCCAGGAAGGAGACACCTCATGTCCGACCTGCTCGCCGCCGCCCTTGACTACGCCGCCCGGGGCTGGCCGGTGTTCATGCTCGCTCGGTCGAAACGACCCGTTGCCAACTGTCCACCCTGTACCGATGCCGGCCCCGACCATGACCGCGACGCCTGCCCGTGTTTGACCTGCCACGGCTTCTACGCCGCCACCACCCACCCCGACCGGGTTGCCGCGATCGTGGACGCCGTTCCCACGGGGCAACTCGCCCTGCGCACCGGTGCGGCGTCCGGGGCCGTCGTGGTTGATGTCGACCCCGCCCACGGTGGCCGCGACACCATGAACGCGCTGATCGGCCGGGGCCTGTTGCCGCCGACGGCGTACGTGGTCACGGGGTCGGGTGGGTGGCACCTGTACTACCGGCACCCCGGCGACCCGGTGCCGTGCAGCCAGGGCAAACCCGGCCAAGGGTTAGGGCCCGGCGTCGACGTGAAAGCCGACGGCGGGTACGTGGTCCTGCCGCCGTCGGTGCACCCGCGCACCGGCCGCCCCTACCGGTGGACGCCGGACAGGGTGATGGAGGAGATGCCCCCCGCGCTGGTTGATGCCTGCCGACCGGTCGCGCCGGCACCGACCCCGGTCCCGGCGCACGTCCCGACCAGCACCCGCCCGGCGGGAGGCATCTCCTTCCCCGACCGGCTGCTAGCCGCGCACCTGCACGCGATCGCCACCGCCGCTGAGGGAACCCGCCGGACCACCCTCTACGGGGCCGCCCGGGGTGTGGCCCGCATGGTCGCGGCCGACGCGATCAGCCACGACGACGCCATCGCCGCCCTCACCACCGCCGGCCGTCAGGCCGAGCAAACCGACCGCGACATCCGCGCCGCCATCCGAGGTGGCTTCCACGCCGAAGGACTCGCCGCATGAACACGACCAGCACCACCGACCAACCCCACGACGGCGCGGCGATTCTCGACCAGGTACACGCCTGCCTCACCAAGTACGTGATCCTTCCCAGCTCGGAGGCGGTCGACGCCGTCGCGCTGTGGATCGCCGCGACCCACGCCCAAGCCGCGTGGGCACACGCGCCCCGACTGGTCATCCGCGCGCCGGAGAAGCGGTGCGGGAAGTCGCGTCTTCTCGACGTGGTCGAGGGCACCTGCCACGACCCGCTCATCACCGTCAACGCCTCACCCGCAGCCGTCTACCGGGCCATCGGCACCGGACAGCCACCCACGCTGCTCGTGGATGAGGCCGACACCCTGTTCGGCGGGAAGAACGCCGACGCCAACGAGGACCTACGCGGACTGCTCAACGCCGGCCACCAACGCAACCGGCCCGCGATCCGATGGGACAACAACACCCAAAGCCTGGAGAAGATCCCCACCTTCGCCATGGCCGCCCTCGCCGGCATCGGCGCGATGCCCGACACCATCGAAGACCGCGCCGTCGTCATCCGCATGCGCCGCCGCGCCCCCGGCGAGCAGGTCGCCCCCTACCGACACCGCCGCGACGGCCCCGCCCTCCGCGCCGTCGCCCAACGCCTCGCCGGATGGCTCCGCGCGAACCTCGCCATCCTCGAAGCCGCGGAACCGCCCATGCCGGTAGAGGACCGGGCCGCCGACACCTGGGAACCCCTCGTGGCGGTCGCCGACCTCGCCGGGGGCACCTGGCCGGCCCGCGCTCGCCAGGCCGTCACCGTCCTGACCGCCGAAGCCGACGACGCCGGCAACGTCTCCCAACGCGTTCGTCTCCTGGCCGACATCCGTACCGCGTTCGCCACCCTCGGCGACCCGCCCGCCGCGCCCAGCGCCGACCTGCTCGCCGCCCTCAACGGCGACCCCGAAGCACCGTGGGCCGACAGCGGCCCCAACGGCCTGACTGGTAAGAAACTCGGCGACCTGCTTCGCGAGTTCGACATCCGCTCCGACACGATCCGCTTCCCCGTCGGGCAGGCCAAGGGCTACACCCGCGACGCCTTCACCGACGCCTGGCAGCGCTACTGCCCACAACCCGAAACCCCCTCCACCGGGGTATCCGTACCATCCGTACCAACCTCGTTTCCGCAGGTCATCCCCGGTACGGATAACCCCGCTGGTACGGATCGATCCGTACCACGACGCACCCTCACCGCCGCCCCCGGTACGCATTAATCCGTACCGCGATCCAATCCGTACCGCCCCTGAGCAGGCAAAACGAGGTTGGTACGGATGGTACGGATACCCCCGGCCCGCCGTAGCTCCTAGCGACGTGAGGGCGACTCCGTGGGGAGCCGCCCTCACCAGGTGCCAGCAGCGGGTCAGAAGCGAATAACCTGCGTGAGAGCAACGATCAGCGTTGCCAGCCCGCTCAGGAAGGTCCCGAGGGCCGCAAGCACCGGAACCCACCAGGGCAGTTGCTTACGCCGCTTGCGCCGCCTTGTCTCTTTCGACCGCTGCTTTTGGTGCCATAGTTTCGTTAATCCCATCAACCTGTGCTTTCGCTGAGTGCGAGTGCAGGTCGGGGGCGGCGCTCGTGCCCATGCCTAGCCCGTGGTGCCGCCCCCTCCCTCGCAGGCAATTCACCTGCGCACTAGGGCAACGAGTTGGGGTTACGCAAGGCCACCCTCATCAATGATGAAATCGCACTTAATTGTGCGACTCTTCGTGCCCTTTCTTGACGGAATTAACACTTTTTGTCTTGATTTGGCGCACGGCTTTTTCTCGCTCTGCAACTTGCATTCAGCAAGGGCTTATGCACCTTTAGTGCATCTTGTCATGTTTCTTTGACCTGATTCGAACTTTATGCCGTCTTTACGAGGTTCTGCAACTAGCGCACCCATTCGGCCTGCGATGCCGAGATCGCACTCGTAGCCCAGCAGTCGATCTTCTGCCCGCCCCAGAGGTGGGGCATCGTTCTGCCCCGCTTTCCTGAGCCGTTCCGCGCCGGGGACTGCCCTGCAACGGCCGGAACAGCTACCCCGCCGCAGGAACTGCACGCACTAGGGAGGACACCCGCCCGTGACCGCCAGGCCGAAGCGCACCACCCCCACCGGCAACCTGCTCACCCTCGCCGAAGTCCTGGACGAACTCCGCGTACCCCGGTCGACCTTCTTCAAGTGGAAGGCCACCGGCCGCGCGCCCCGAACCATCAAGTACCCCAACGGCAGCCTCTACGTCCGCCGCCGCGACCTGGACAACTGGCTCAACGATCACGAGGAGGCCGCTTGAGCAGCTATGACGTACGCATTCACGCGATCCTGACCAACAGCCTCGCCGGCAAGAAGAAGTCCTACACCGTTCGATGGCGGGTCGCCGGCAAGTCCTTCCGGAAGACGTACGCCACCGGGGCGCTCGCCGAGAGCTTCCGGTCGAAGCTGGTCGTTGCCCAGCGCGAGGGAACGGCATTCGACGAGAAGAGCGGGCTGCCGGAGCCGATGGCCCGGGAACTGAACGCCCGCAACTGGTATGACCTGGCTGTCGCGTTCGTGGACATGAAGTGGCCGCGTGCTGCCGCAACTCAGCGCAAGAGCATCGCCGACGCGCTCACCACGGCCACGCTCGCGCTGCTCGCCACGTCGCGCGGCGCACCCGATGACGCCGAGATCCGGCACGCCCTCTACACCTGGACCTTCAACAAGTTGCAGCGCGACCGCGACAACGGCCTGCCACCGGAGCAGATCGCGCCGGTCGTTCGCTGGCTCGCCGCGAACACCCTCCCGCTGTCCGACGTGGCGAACCCCGCTACCACCCGAAAGGCGCTCGACGCGCTTACGGTCCGGATCGATGGCGGCCCTGCCGCCGCGAACACCGTTGCGAGGAAACGGGCCGTGCTCTACAGCGCCTTGAAGTACGCCGTCGAACTTCGCTATCTCGACGCCCACCCGATGGACTTCATCCAGTGGCGAGCGCCGAAGAACACCGACCAGGTCGACCGGAAGGTGGTGGTGAATCCCGAACAGGCACGTTCTCTGCTCTCGGCGGTGCGGAACCGCGATCCGCACTTGGAAGGCTTCTTCGCCTGCATGTACTTCGCCGCGCTTCGCCCCTCCGAGGTGATCCACCTGCGCGCCGACGAGTGCGAGCTACCCGAAACCGGGTGGGGATGGCTCCACCTCAGCGGATCGACTCAGCAGGTGGGCGAGGACTGGAGCGACGACGGCACGTCGCTGGAGGACCGGGAACTCAAGCACCGGGCGAAGAAGGCGACCCGCGACGTACCGGCCTGCCCCGAGTTGGTTCGCATCCTGCGGCACCACCTACGGGAGCACTGCCGCAACGCCAACGGCCGGATGTTCAACGCCGCCGGTGCCAGGGTGGCCCCGGTGTCGAAGAGCACCTACCTGCGCGCCTGGCGGCAGGCTCGTGAGGCAGCGTTGACGCCCGCCCAGCAGCGGTCACCGCTGGCGCACCGGCCGTACGACCTGCGGCACGCCGCCGTGTCGCTCTGGCTCAACGCCGGGGTGCCCGCTACCCAGGTCGCGCAGTGGGCCGGGCACAGCGTCCACGTCCTGCTGAAGGTCTACGCCTCGTGCATCGACGGCCAGGACGAAGCGGCCCGGAAGCGGATCGAGGGAGCGTTGGGCACCGAGGAAGCCGAGTAGCGCCGACACGAATACGACACGACCAGCGAGACGCGACGGCCCCGAGCGGGACGAAGTGAGACTCACTCACGAATGACGAAACGGCCTCTGGCTGGCGTCCGCGCTGGTCAGGGGCCGTTTCTGCTGTCCAGAGAGCGGAGGGTGTGGGATTCGAACCCACGAAGACATCGCTGCCTTACCGGTTTTCAAGACCAGCGCCATCGGCCACTAGGCGAACCCTCCCGGCACGTGCCCCGCAGGGCACGACCGTTGCCTAGTCTGCCAGAAGCCGGCCAACCCGCGACTCACCGTCCCACCGGCACCGAGCGTCGACGGACCGGGACAGCCCGAACGTGGAGGGCGCGCCGGATCGGGTATGACTGGGCCATGCGCGCGATCACGATTCCGGAGCCCGGTGGACCCGACGCACTCGTCTGGGCGGAGGTGCCCGACCCCGAGCCCGGCCCCGGCGAGGTGATCGTCGACGTGCGGGCCAGCGCGGTCAACCGGGCCGACCTGCTGCAACGGCAGGGGCACTACCCTCCCCCGCCGGGCGCGCCCGCGTACCCCGGGTTGGAATGCTCGGGGGTGGTCAGCGCGATCGGTCCCGACGTGGCCGGGTGGGAGGTGGGCCGGGAGGTCTGCGCGCTGCTGGCCGGCGGCGGGTATGCCGAGCGGGTGGCCGTGCCCGCCGGGCAGTTGCTGCCGGTGCCGGACGGCGTCGACCTGGTCGACGCGGCGGCGCTGCCCGAGGTGGCGTGCACGGTCTGGTCGAACGTCGTGCGGCTCGCCGGGCTGGCGCGGGGCGAGACACTGCTGGTGCACGGCGGGGGCAGCGGGATCGGCACGTTCGCCGTGCAGCTCGGCGCGGCGCTCGGTGCGACGGTGGTGGTGACCGCCCGGCCGGCCAAGCACGAGCGGCTGCTCGGGCTGGGCGCGGCGCACGCGATCGACTACCGGGAGCAGGACTTCGTCGAGGAGGTCCGCCGGGTCACCGACGGCCGGGGCGCGGACGTGATCCTCGACATCATGGGCGCGTCCTACCTGGCCCGGAACGTGGCGGCGCTGGCCACCGGCGGCCGGCTGGTGGTGATCGGGATGCAGGGCGGCCGGAAGGCGGAGCTGGACCTGGGGGCGCTGCTGGCCAAGCGGGCGTCGGTGGCGGCCACCGCACTGCGCTCCCGGCCGCTGGCGGAGAAGGCGGAGATCGTGGCGGGCGTACGCGAGCAGGTGTGGCCGCTGGTCGCCGCCGGGATGGTCCGCCCGGTCGTCGACCGGCGGCTGCCGATGGCCGAGGCCGCCGAGGCGCACCGCCTGGTCGAGTCCAACGCCCACGTGGGGAAGGTGCTGCTGACCGTCCAGTAGTGCCTTCTCGTGCCCGGACGGGCCGCTGCGCCTCCGGGCGCGGTGTCCGGGCACCCCGACGACGCTCGGGCTCGCCATGGTCACCGCTGGTGTCCATTCGCCCACCCGGCGATCAGTGTCCCTGGTGACGACGCCTCGGGGTCGCGGTGAACGCGTTCCGGTAGTTGGTGGGAGTCACGCCGGCCCTGATGGTGAAGTGGCGGCGCAGGTTCGCCGCCGTGCCCATGCCGCTGCGCTCACTGATCCGCTCGATCGACAGCTCGGTCGTCTCCAGCAGGGTCTGTGCGTGAGACAGCCGCTGGTCAAGCAGCCACTTCAGCGGCGTCATCCCGGTGGCCGCCTGGAACCGCCGGAAAAAGGCGCGGGTGCTCATCCCCGCCTGCTGGGCCAGGTCACCGACCGTCAACGGCTGGTCGAGATTGGCAGCCGCCCAGTCCATCACCACGCCGAGGCTGTCGTCGTCGGTGACCGCCACGGAGAGGCCCACGACCTGTGCCTGACCACCGATCCGGTGGGCGGAGACCACCATCCGGCGGGCCACCTGATTGGCCACCCGCACGCCGAGGTCACGGTGCACGAGGTGCAGGCAGAGATCCAGCCCAGCGGTCATTCCGGCGCTCGTCAGCACGTTGCCCTCATCGACGTAGAGCACCGAGTCGTCCACGTTCACCTTGGGGTACCGCTTCGCCAGATCGGCGGTCTGCGACCAGTGGGCGGTGGCCCGCCGGCCATCCAGCAGCCCCGCCTCGGCGAGCGCGAACGCGCCGGTGCACAGGGACACCATGCGCGCGCCCGCGTCGGCAGCCCGACGCAGTGCGTCGATGAAGTCATCTGCCAGAGGCTCACCACGGGAGATGACGGCGTCCGGCACCGAGGGGACGATCACGGTGTCGGCCTCGACGAGGTCGTCGAGCCCATGATTCGCACGCACGGAGAAGCCCCGCGCCTCCGCGGCGGGAGACTGCGAAACCGCACACAAACGCAGGTCGTACCAGGGATCGGCGAGATCGGGATGAGGATCACCGAAGACGGCGTAGGCGATGGCCGTCTCGTACACCTCGCACACCTGCATGTCAGTGTCGTTGATCACCGCAATCGCGACGGAGCCAGGACCCATGGACGCCAGTCTACGGCAGGATATTTTCGAACTCTGTCACTCCTGCCACTGTCGACACCCATCCAGCGATGCCACCATTCAGACATACGCGAGTCCGTAGTCGCGACACCTACAGCAGAGCAATTAACGGGAGTGGATGATGTCTGATCCAAATGCCGATCGACCCCCGGTCACTGTCGTCGGCCTCGGGCTGATGGGCCAGGCGTTGGCCGCCGCATTCCTCAAGGAAGGCCACCCCACCACGGTTTGGAATCGGTCGCCGGAAAAGGCGGAGCGACTCGTCGCCGACGGCGCAGTGCTCGCCGACACACTGGAAAGCGCGGTGACCGCCAGCCCCTTGGTGATCGTCTGCGTCTCGGACTACGACGCGGTCCACGAGCTGATCCGCCCCGTGGAGTCCGCGCTCGCCGGCCGGGTCCTGGTCAACCTGACGACTGCCACCTCGACGCAGGCTCGCGAGACCGCCGAGTGGGCCGCGCAGCGGAACATCCCGTACCTCGACGGTGCGATCATGGCCATCCCCCCGGTCATCGGCACCGACGGCGCCGTTCTGCTCTACAGCGGCCACAAGTCGGCCTTCGAGGCACACGAGTCGACGCTCAAGGCCATCGCCCCGGCGGCCACGACCTACCTGGACGAGGACCACGGCCTCTCCTCCCTCTACGACATGGCGCTGCTGGGCATCATGTGGGGCATCCTGAACGGATTCCTGCACGGTGCCGCCCTGCTCGGGACGGCGAAGGTGAAGGCTGAGACCTTCGCGCCGCTGGCGAACACCATGATCAGCGCCATCACGGAATACGTGACCGCCTACGCCCCCCCAGGTCGACGAGGGTAGGTACGAGGCGACGGATGCCACGATGACCGTCCACCAAGCGGCGATGGAGCACCTCGCCGAGGAGAGCGAGCACCTCGGCATTCACTCCGAACTGCCGCGGTTCTTCAAGACACTGGCGGACCGGGCGGTGGCCGACGGCCACGCCGAGAACAGCTACGCAGCCATGATCGAGCTATTCCGTAAGCCCACGGCCTGACCTCGATCGACGCACAATCGCACACGAAAAGCGGCGCGCCCGAACAGGAGAATTCCTGCGCGGGCAAAGCCGTCTGAGAAGCCCGGCCGGGCCCACGACAGTCAAGGGATGTCGGTCCCGAAATCGCAGTTCGCGGCACCCGACTCCGGAGAGCCCAAGCGCTGAAATCCGATCGCGGGGTCGCCGTGCAATTCCTCAGTTCCGCGACGTACGAGCGGATCCCCGTTCGCCGCCGGCACCCCTCGGCTCTTCCGGTGCGCAGGAGGCTCCTCGCGAGCAGATGCAGGAGAGGAGAACCGATCAGGTCGCGGAGACGCTAGACGGCGGCCGGGGCGACGCAGTCGCCGCACGCGGACGCAGGGTCAGGAGCGGGCGTGCAGTCGACGCAGGCGTCGTCGGGGCTGGCGGGGCCGGCAGAGCGGGGGAGCATGAGGCGGGCGCCGGGGCCCTCGCCGGACAGCTTGTCGTCGGGGTTGTAGAGGACGCAGCGCTGCAACGAAAGACAGCCGCAGCCGATGCAGCCGTCGAGGTCGTCGCGGAGTTTGGTCATCAGGCGGATCTTCTCGCTGAGCCGGGCCCGCCAGGCGGCGGAGAGTTCGGCCCAGTCGGCCGCTGTGGGCGTGCGGGAGGCGGGCAGGGAGTCCAGCGCCTCGCGGATCTCCTCCAGCGAGACGCCGACCTGCTGGGAAACGCGGATGAACGCGACCCGGCGCAGCTCGGTGCGGGCGTAGCGGCGCTGGTTGCCGCCGGTGCGGTCGGCCCGGATGAGGCCGAGGCGCTCGTAGTAGCGCAGCGCCGAGGGTGCGACCCCGCTGCGCGCGGCGAGCTGGCCGATGGTCAGGGATTCCTGCATCACGTCGCCTTGAATTGAAGTGGACTTCAACTCGACCAGGCTAACGGCACGGCCCGCATGACCGCCAGCACGGCGGAGCCGTCGGAATCAGTGCTGCGAGGCGCCCGCGGGGCGGCGGCGGGTGCGCTCCCGGCCGAGGATCCAGATCGCCTCGACGCCGTCCTTCCAGGTGATCTTCTTGCCCTCCTCGCGGCCACGCGCGCGGTAGCTGATCGGCACCTCGTACGGGCGGATGCGCCGGCGCAGCAGCTTGCCGGTCACCTCCGCCTCCATGCCGAAGCCCCGCGAGCGGATGTCGAGGGAACGGTAGAGCGCCACCGGCATCAGCTTGAAGCAGGTCTCCAGGTCGCCGATGTACGAGTTGAACAGGACGTTGGCCGCCATGGTGACGCCCTTGTTGCCCATCACATACCAGAAGCTGTAGGCGCTGTGGCTGCCGAAGGTGCGATTGCCGTAGACCACCGTGGCGCGGCCGTCGAGCACCGGGTCGAGCAGCTTGGGGATGTCCTGCGGGTCGTACTCCAGGTCGGCGTCGAGGATGACCATGTATTCGCCCTCGGCGTTGTCGACCGCTGTCTTGATGGCCGCGCCCTTGCCGGCGTTACGCTGGTGGGTGATCACCCGCAGTCGCGCGTCGTCGGCTCGGCCGAGGACCTCCCCGGTGCCGTCGCGGCTGCCGTCGTCGACCACGACCAGCTCGATCTCGCACGGATAGTCGACCGCCAGTGCCTGCTTGAGGGCATCCGCGATGCGTTCTTCCTCGTTGTAGACCGGCATGAGGATCGAGAGCTTCACGGGAATCTCCACGCTAACGGCGACACGTCCGGCCTAGCCTAGCTTGGCAGCTCAGCGCGGCGGGGTGCAGCACCGCCGGGCGTCGGGCTCGGCGCGTTCAGCCGGATGGTGTTTACTTCGCGCCATGTCGGCAGCCGGCTCCCTGCTCGTGGCGGCCCCGCTCGTCGCCGTCCTGTCCCTCGCCGTGGCGCTGCGCCCCGCCCGGCCGGACACCGTCGCCCCGCTGCGCCTCGCCGTGGTCCGGGCCGCGGTGGTCACCGGCGCGTTCGCGGTGCTGACCGTGGAGCTGCTCGGCGCGTTGCGCCTGCTGACCCTGCCCGCGTTCGCGGTCGCGTGGCTGATCTTCGTCGCCGCCACCGTGACGGCGGCGGGCTGGCGACGCCGCCGCACCGCCGCACCAACCGGGTCCGGCGCCGCCCGGGACCTGGCCGCCGTCCGGGCCCGGCTGGCGGACCGGTGGCGTACGGCCGGGCGGGGCGAGCGCCTGCTCGCCGGCACGGTCGGCGGGCTCGTCCTGGTGGAGCTGCTGATCGCGCTGCTCGCCGAGCCGAACAACTTCGACTCGCAGACGTACCACCTGCCGAAGGTGGAGCACTGGGTGGCCCAGGGCAGCCTGGAGTTCTGGCCCACCGCGATCCACCGGCAGGTGACGATCCCGCCCGGTGCGGAGTACCTGCTGCTGCACCTGCGCCTGTTCACCGGCGGCGACGCGCTGCACAACCTGGTCCAGTGGGCCGCCGGGGTGGGCTGCCTGCTGGCCGTCGCCCGGATCGCGGCGCAGCTCGGCGGGGGACGGCGGGCCCAGCTCCTCACCGCGTTCGTGCTGGGCACCACGCCCATGGTGGCGCTGCAGGCGACCAGCACCCAGACCGACCTGGTCTGCGCCGCCTGGGTGGCCTGCGTGGCGACCCTCGCCCTGGACGGGCTGCGCCGCCGGGCCAGGGTCGGCACGCTGCTGCTGCTCGGCGCGGCGACGGGACTGACCGCGGTGACGAAGACCAGCGGCCTGATCGGCGTCGGCCCGCTGCTGCTGCTCTGGGGGATCGGCCAGCTCCGGCTGGCGTACCTCGGCGGGATCGTGCGGGGTGCGGACCGCGACCGGCGGGCCGGGGCCAGGGTCGACGGACCGGCCCGGCCGGCCCTGGTCGGCGCGGGTCGCGTCGGTCTGCCGACCGGCGGGGCCGACGAGGTGGCCCCGATCGGCTCGGACGACGTCGCCCGGCCGGGGGCGGGCGGCGGCGCCCCGGAGCCGCCGGGGTCCCGCGCGGGCGGCGTGGCCCGGACGGTGGCCGGCTCCGTGCTGGTGGTGCTGGTGGCCCTGCTGGTGGTCGGCCCGTTCCTGGCCCGCGTGCAGGCGGAGTTCGGGCACCCGTTGGGGCCGCCGCGGCTGCGCGAGTCCATCCCGATGGAACGGCACGACCCACCGTCGGTCCTGGTCAACGCCCTGCGGATCGGGCACACCGCGCTGGACACGCCGGTCGCGCCGGTGCGGGCGGGCACCGCCGAGGCGATCATGGCCGGGGCGCGGGCGATCGGCGTGGACCCGCAGGACCGGGCCATCACCTTTGGCCGGGAGACCTTCCCGGTGCCGTCCTGGTATCCCGACGAGGACCGGGTGGCGTTCCCGCTGGCCGGCGCGCTGGCGCTGGTCGGCGCGGCGCTGGCGCTGGCCCGGCCGGCCCGGGTCAGCCCGACGGCGGCCGGCGCCCTGCGCGGGTACGCGATCGTGGTGGTGACGGCCGTCGCGCTGCACACCGCGATGATCAAGTGGCAGCCGTGGGGGAACCGGCTCCTGCTGTACGCCCTGGTCCTGGCGGCCCCGCTCGCCGGGCTCTGGCTGGACTCGCTCTTCCGCCGCCGGCTGGCGTCGGAGTCGGAGTCCGCGAGCGGCTCCTCCTCCGCCTCGGGCCGCCGGCGGTCGGTGGCGGCCGGGCTGGCGGTCGCGATGCTGGCCGGGTCCGCGCTGGCCGGCGTGCTCGCCCTGTCGTACGGCTTCCCGCGCCGGCTGGTCGGGGCCGGCTCGGTCTTCACCACCTCGGAGTGGGACACCCGCTTCCTGCGCCGGCCGCAGTGGGCCGACGAGTTCCGGGCGGCGGCCGACGCGGTCCGGGCCAGCGGTGCGCGGCGGGTCGGGCTGGTGCAGCAGAACGACAACTGGGAGTACCCGTGGTGGCTCCTGCTGCGCGACGCCGACGGCCGGCCGCCCGAGCTGGTGGCGCTCCAGTCGGTGCTGCCGGACCGGCCGCCGGCCGACCCCGCCTCGACGGACGCGATCGTCTGCACGGGCACCCGGAAGGTCTGCGCCGACCTGGTGCCCGCCGGCTGGACGCTGACCTGGCGGGGCTACGTCGGGTACGCCCTGCCGCCTACTTGAGCAGGACGAGCCGGGCCTTGGCGGCGTCGCCGTCCTTCGCGCCGGCCACGCCGACCGTCGCGCCGACCCGCACCGCCTCCGGCTGGATCGTCTTGCGCCGCTCGACCACCCGCAGGTCGTCGCCGAAGGTCCACGTCATCGTGAACCCGTCGGTGGACTTGACGGTCATCGAGTCCCCGTCGATCGCGGTGACCTCGCCGCGCTGCACGGCGACGGTCCTCGTGCCGCCGTCCTTCGTGCCCACCACGACCTCGCCGTGCAGGGTGTTCTTCTTCCGCAGCAGCACCCGCGCCTGCCGGCGCTTGCGCCACTCCTGCGCCCGCTCGCCCCGCTTCTCCTTCGCGTCGGGCTCACCGCTGGCCGGCGCGGGCGCGCCCGGCTGTGTCGAGCCCGAGCCGGCCGGGGCCGGGGCGGCCACCAGGTCGAGGTCGCCCGGGTCGAAGCCCAGCGCGGTGAGCGCCTGTCCCTCCGCGCCCAGCGCGGCGGACACGTCGACCGCGACCTCCTTGGAGGCGTCCTGCGCCACCTGCGCCGGCCCGCAGCCGGTGACGCCCAGGGCGACCGCCGCGAGCAGCGAGGTGGCGGCGACCGCGAATCCGTGACGTGCCATGGGTATCCCTCTCGTCGGTGAGGGTCCCAGCGTCCCGCCCCGGTGCTCAGGGGGTGTCAGCGCGATGTTCGGGTCAGGTAAGGGTCGGCCGGCAGCCGCACGGTGAACGCCGCGCCGCCCTCGGCGGCGTGACCGGCGGAGATCTCCCCGCCCAGCCGGCGGACCAGCCCGGCGGCGAGCGCCAGCCCGAGGCCGCTGCCGACCTTGCGTACCCCCCGGTAACGCGCGTGCAGCGCACCCCGGTCGAACGCCACCGCCAGGTCGTCGTCGGTGAAGCCGGGGCCGCCGTCGCGCACCTCCAGGATCCCACCGGCCGCCGGGTCGGCTCCGGCGGGCCGGGCCGCGAGCACCACCGGCGCACCTGGGGGTACGACCCGCAGCGCGTTCTCCAGCAGCCCGTCGACCACCTGCCGGATGCGCCCCGGATCGGTGTACGCGGGCACCACGCCGTCAGGGATCTCCATGCGGAACGTCACCCCCACCGCCGCGCAGCGGTCGGCCCAGGTGTGTTCCGCGTCGGCGGCCAGCCGGGCCAGGTCGACCGGCACCGGTTCGAGGGGGAAGTCGGCGGCCTCCAGCCGGGCCAACGCGAGCAGGTCGCGGACCAGCCGGTCCAGGTGCTCGGCCTCGGCCAGCATGGTGCGCCCGGTGCGCGGCGTGTCGTCCGCGTCGATCACCCCGTCGGCCAGCGCCTCGGCGTACCCGCGGATGGCGGTGAGCGGGGTGCGCAGCTCGTGGGAGACGGAGAGCAGGAACTCCCGCTGCCGGTCCTCGCTGGTGGCCAGCGCGGCGGCGAGCCCGTTCAGGGCCAGGGCCAGCTCGGCGACCTCGTCGGGTGGCTCGACGGGCACCCGTACGGCCCGGTCACCGGCGCTGAGCCGGGCGGCGGCGGTCGCGGCGACGCGGATCGGGCGGGCCAGCCGGCGGGCCAGCAGCATGCCGGCCGCCAGGCCGGCGGCCAGCCCGGCGAGCAGCGGCAGCCAGAGGCCCCGGACGACCCGCCCCCACAGGCCGGGGGTGGCGGGCCGGGTCAGCACCACGCCGTCCCCGCCGGCCAGCGGCCGCCCCTCGACCAGGGCGCGCTCGCCGGAGACCAGCCGCCGGCCGGAGACGGTGTTGCCGGCGGCGACCCGGTTGACGACCTGCCGGGGCAGGCCGGCGTGGTCCACCGTGCCGGCGCGGATCACGTACACGGAGATGTCCTGCTCCTGGAGCTGGCGGATCAACCGTTCGCCCGCCGCGTCCCGCTGCCTCGGGGCCCGCACGCGCAGCACGTCGGCGGCGAGCCGCGCCTGCGCCGCGAGCGCCTCCTGGTCGCGTCGCTCCTGCCCGCGCACCGCCAGCGGGACCGCGACGAGCGCGGTGACCAGCACCGAGACGAGGGCGACCGCGCAGGTGACGAGCACCGCGCGGGCCGTGAGGGTACGCCCGGGGCGACGCCGGCGCGGGCCGGCCGGACGCGGGCCGATCACCGGCAGCGCGACGGTGGGCTGGGCCGGCACGGACTCCCCCGGCGTCGCCGGTCGGTCAGCCATCGGCGGCGTACCCGACGCCCCGGTGCGTGCGGATCACCCCGGCCGCCCCGCCCAGCTTCGCCCGGACCTGCGCCACGTGCACGTCGACGGTGCGGGTGCCGGAGTGGGCCGCGTAGCCCCAGACGCCGGCCAGCAGCTCCTCGCGGGTGAAGACCCGGCCGGGGCGGGCCATCAGGTGCGCGAGCAGGTCGAACTCGGTCGACGTGAGCTGCACCGGCTCGCCGGACACGGTCACCGTGCGGCGGGTCGGGTCGAGGGTGACCGGGCCGACCGTCCGGGGCCGCTCGACGCCCTCCGGCACGCCCGCCGTGCGGCGCAGCACCGCCCGGACCCGGGCCACCAGCTCGCGCGGGCTGAACGGCTTCGTCACGTAGTCGTCCGCGCCCAGCTCCAGACCGATGATGCGGTCCACCTCGTCGTCGCGCGCGGTGAGGAAGAGCACCGGCGTCCAGTCGCCGGCCTCGCGCAGCCGCCGGCAGATCTCGGTGCCGGCGAGCCCCGGCAGGGCGATGTCCAGGACACAGGCGACCGGGCGCAGCCGGCGGGCGGCGGACAGCCCCGCCGCGCCATCGCGTTCCAGGTGGACGCCGAAACCGTCCCGCGTCAGGTAAAGCCGAACCAGCTCGGCGATCGCCGGCTCGTCCTCGACGACGAGGACCAGCCCGCGCTGCGGTGCGTCGACGGTCACCGGACCATGATTGCCGACCACCGCCCGACGGAGGGTGTCAGGACATGTTCGGATCAGGTAAGGGCCCGATCAGTGCACCACGACGGGCCGGAACGCGGCCCCCCGGGCGGCGGTCGGCGCGTCGCCGATGGCGGCCACCACCCGCTCCCGCGAGTTGCGCAGCCGGGTGCTGAACGCGTGGTGCAGCAGCGCGTCGAGCTGCCACACCTGCCTTGGGTGCTGGACGCGGATGACGAACCGTTCCCGCACGCCGTCGATGGCCGTGGCGGCCAGCTCGATCGCCGGCTGACGCGGGTCGGCGCTCCAGGTGACGTCGCTCAGCTCGCCCAGCTCGGCGTTGAGGTGCAGGCGGAGCCGGTGCAGCACCCGGGTCTGCCGGGTGACCACGAGCCGGCGGTGGGTGAGCAGCAGCAGGTATTCGCCGGCCGCCCGGTCGGGTCGGCCGCACCGGGCGACCAGGACGCTGGCGTCACCGGCGCCGACGCAGCGGCGGAAGACCGGCACGTGCCGGCTGACGGCCTGCACGGCCAGCCCGGTCTCGGCGGCGGCCGGAAGGAACGTGCGGGAGAAGACGTCCATGACGTGACCAACGAGCCCGCCCCGCGCCTGATATGGGCAACCGCCAATCTACGGAACTTCCACGCGCGGGGTGGACGACTGTCAGAGGCGGTCGGGTTCGAACAGCTCGGCGAGCCAGCCGGGGACCGCCTCGGCGTACTCGGCGCGGGCCGGGTCCGGCGTGCTCAGCGCGCGCCGCCAGGACAGCGCCCGGCTGACCTTGGTCACCGTGACCGCCAGGGCGGCCGCCTCCCGCAGGTCGGCCCGGTCGTGCCGGTCGGTCCACGGTTCGAGGTACGCGTCGCGCAGCCGCAGCAGCACCGGGTCGCCGTCGGGCAGCTCGAAGGAGTGCGCCACGGAGTTCAGGGTCACCAGCAGCGTGCCGAACGGGTGGGCGACGGAGGCGTCCCCCCAGTCGAAGAAGCGGTGGTCGGCGGCGAACACGTTGCCGTCGTGCAGGTCGTCGTGCTGCACGCTGGCGGGCACCCCGGACGCGGCCAGCCGGCGGCAGCGGTCGGCGTACTCGGGCAGGAACGCCCGCAGCCGCGCCGACATCTCGGGGGTGAGGCCGCCCTGCGCGCCGAGGAGCAGGGCGTCGGGGTCGTCGAGCAGCCCGGCGAGGAGGGCGGGCAGCGCCTCGGGGCGGTGGTCCGGCACCCCGAGGGCCAGCAGCTCGCCGACCCGGGGCGCGACGGCGCGCTGGAACGCCGCGTACCGGGGGAGGACACGTTCCCAGACGGCCGGGTCGCGGTGCCGGGCGAGCGCGTCGCGCAGGGTCTCGCCGCCGTCGGGCAGCAGCGACCATCCCAGGTCGGCGTCGACCGCCACCGGGTCGGGCACCCGGCCGGGGGCGATCCGGGCCAGCGCGCCGAGCAGCCCGGCCTCGAAGCGGGTGCCGGCATTGTTGGCCTTGAACCAGTACGGGCCGGCGTCGGTGGGCACCCGCCACACCAGCGACCAGGGCCGGAGGCGGGATTCCACCGGCCCGGTGACCCGACGGCCGACCCGGTCGAGCTGCCCGGCGACCCAGTCGTGGGCGCGGGCCTGCCAGCCCGGGTCGGCCCAGTCGGTGGACGGCGTCGGTGCACCGGCGGGCGGGGTCAGCGCGTCGGCGGGGGGCGTCGGTGCGTTGGTCACGGTGGGCAGGGTAGGCAGCGCCGTGCCGGCCGGCGAGGGGTTTTCCCCGCCCGCCCGCTCAGAGCAGCTCGACGATGGTGGCGTTGGCCATGCCGCCGCCCTCACACATGGTCTGCAGGCCGTAGCGGATGCCGTTGTCGCGCATGTGCTGGAGCATCGTGGTCATGATCCGGGCCCCGGACGCGCCGAGCGGGTGCCCCAGGGCGATCGCGCCGCCGCGCGGGTTCAGCCGCTCCGGGTCCGCCTCCGTCTCGGCCAGCCAGGCCAGCGGCACCGGGGCGAACGCCTCGTTCACCTCGTACACCCCGATCTCCTCGATGCCCAGCCCCGCGCGGCGCAGGGCCTTCGCGGTGGCCGGGATGGGCGCGGTGAGCATGGTGACCGGGTCGTCGGCGGCGACCACG
This sequence comes from Micromonospora sp. PTRAS2, assembly GCF_054052245.1. Lineage (NCBI taxonomy): Bacteria > Bacillati > Actinomycetota > Actinomycetes > Micromonosporales > Micromonosporaceae > Micromonospora > Micromonospora sp. PTRAS2. The sequence goes on along the minus strand of NZ_JBSWBU010000001.1, from coordinate 1,087,788 downwards.
GCGGTGTGCACCCGGGCCAGCGGGCGCAGGCCGTGGCGGCTGGCCCACTCGGAGGTGGTGACGGCGAGCGCGGCGGCGCCGTCGGAGATCTGGGACGCGGACCCGGCGGTGACCACGCCGTCGGCGCGGAAGGGGGTCTTCAGCCCGCCCAGCCTCGCCAGCGAGGTGTCCCGGCGGATGCCCTCGTCGGCGGCGAACTTGCCGCCGTCGGCCAGCACCACCGGCGCCAGCTCCGGGTCGAAGGCGCCGGCGTCCTGCGCGGCGGCGGCCTTGACGTGGCTGGCGAGGGCGAACTCGTCGAGCTGGGCCCGGGAGAAGTGCCAGCGGGCGGCGATCAGCTCGGCGCCGACGCCCTGGTTGAACGGCAGCGGCTCGTCCCCGGCGAAGCCCTCGACGCCCCGGTAGCGGTCGCGGACCTGGGCGCTGAACGGCGTGCCGCCGACGACGCTGGAGCCCATCGGCACCCGGGTCATCGACTCGACGCCGCCCGCGACGACCAAGTCGGCCTGCCCGGACAGGACGGTGGCGGCGGCGAAGTGCAGGGCCTGCTGGCTGGAGCCGCACTGCCGGTCCAGCGTGGTGCCGGGCACCGACTCGGGCCAGCCGGCGGCGAGGACGGCGTTGCGGGCGACGTTCCACGACTGCTCGCCGACCTGGGACACACAGCCCCAGACGACGTCGTCGACCTGCGCGGGATCGATCCCGGTGCGCTCGGCGAGGGCGCGCAGCACGTGGGCCGAGAGGTCGACCGGGTGTACGGCGGCGAGGCTGCCCTCGCGCCGCCCGACCGGGGTGCGTACCGCACCGACGATGACCGCGTCACTCATGTTTACTCCCCGGTAACCTGGCTGCCCCGATAGTACGTCTTCCGTCGCCCGGCCGTCCCCCCACGGCGGTCGGGGCGGTCGCGGGCGGGCCCTGTCACGGGTGGGCCGGCTGGCATCCTGGTGGGATGGAGTCGGCACTGACCCCCGCAGCACCGTCGGCCCGGCAGTGGCGGGTCCCACCCACCCTGCCGGCGCTGAAGCTGGTCGGCGCGGCGGCGCTGGTCGGGCTCGGGCTGGTGTTCGCCGACGGCGACCGGGTGCGGCTGGTGCTCGCCGGAGTGCTGGCCGCCGGACTGGTCGGCTGGGCGCTGCGGGACCTGCTGGCCCCGGTGCGGCTCGCGGTCGATCCGGCGGGGATCACGGTGGTCCGGGGCTTCGCGGGCCGGCGTCGCCTCGACTGGGCCGCCGTCGAGGCGATCACCGTGGACCGGCGGCCCCGGCTGGGCCTGTCCACGGAGATCCTGGAGATCGACGCGGGCGAGTCGCTGCACCTGTTCGGCCGCTACGACCTGGACGCCCCGCCCGGTGAGGTGGCCGACGCGCTGCGCGCCGCCCGCGCCCGGTCGACCGGGATGGGTGAGCCGGGCGGCGTGGGCAGACCGGGCGGGCTGGATCGCCCCTAGCTTGTCGCGCCCGAGCCGCCGCCGCGGTCCGGGCGACGGCCCGGCGGCGGCTCCGCGTCCTGCCGCCCTGTCGTCCCGCCGTCCCGCCGCTTCGCCGTTCCGCCGATGCCACTCGGAGGCACCACGATCATTCTCGGGCCCGGTGACGGAAAGCAACGAGCCAGCGCGGGGCCAACCATTTGCTCCGGCCCTTTGCTCTGCACCCGGATACGCAACGGTCTACGTAGCGCAACCGATCGTCACCACCCCCCACCCTTGACCATCCCGCATCAACGCAGCTCAGGCTGATGCTGCTTATATGGGTGCAGAGCAAAGGGGGCGTCGGGCGTGGTGGCAAGCCGGCAGGAGAACACGCGGAGTGAGATCGGCCGGCCGGCGGGGACTCGCCCCGCTGTGACGCACGGAGCGTGGGCACAGCTTGTGCGGCGGCCGGCGTTCCCGGGCCAGGGCCCGCCGCCTCCCGCCGACCGGGGCTAACCGGGGCCGACCGGGGTTGGACTGGCCGGCTAGCCGGTCAGCATCAGGGTGCGCACGACCGCCAGGGCGAGCAGCGCCACCAGCAGGACGGCCGCGCCGGCGACCTGGAACAGCGTCCGCCGGGACCGGGGCGCGTACGCCAGCACCAGCGCCATGGCCCCGCCGGTCACCAGGCCGCCGAGGTGACCCGGGATGGAGATGCCCGGCACGGTCAGGGTGAAGACCAGGTTGATCACCAGGACCGGCAGCACCGAGGAGATGTCCCGCCCCATCCGGCGTTCGATCACGATCAGCGCGGCGAAGAGGCCGAAGATCGCGGTCGACGCGCCGGCCGTGGTGGCGTTCTCGGCGCTGAACAGGTAGGCCGCCACGTTCCCGCCGAGGCCGGCGATCAGATAGAGGGCGAGGAAGCGCAGTGGGCCGAGGTTGGCCTCCAGGGACCGCCCGAGCACCCACAGTGCCCACATGTTCAGCAGCAGGTGCACGATGCCGTAGTGCAGGAACATCGCGGTGACCAGGCGGTACCACTCGCCCTGGGCGATGCCGTGCACGCTGCCGTCGGGGAAGAGAGCCTGCCCGAGCACCGAGCCCCAGTCGGTGAGCGGGGTGCTGCCACCCATCAGGCCACCGAACCCGGAGCCGCCGGCCAGCGCGTCCCCGCCCCGGTCGGAGGCGATGGACAGGAGCATGAGCAGCACGTTGAGCGCGATGAGTGCCTTGGTGACGTAGCCGAGGCGGCCGACGGCACCGCCACCGAAGGCGGTGCGCGCCGGCCGCACGCTGCGGCGTCCCTCGTCCACGCACTCCGGGCACTGGTGCCCGACCGAGGCGTCCCGCATGCAGTCGGGGCAGATCGGCCGGTCGCAGCGGGTGCAGCGGACGTACGTCTCCCGGCCGGGGTGCCGGTAGCAGACCGGGGTGGTCGGCGGGGACTCACTCACGGCTGCTGCCTCCCGGTGCGGCGGGGCGCTCGGTCATGCGAGCAAAGGTACCTCGCGCAGCCGGTCAGGCCGGGACGCGCTCGATCTCGACGCGCTCGATGACGACGTCCTGGAGCGGGCGGTCGCTCGGGCCGGTGGGGGTGTTGGCGATCGAGTCGACGACCTTCGCCGACGCCTCGTCGGCCACCTGACCGAAGATGGTGTGCCGGTTGTTCAGGTGCGGGGTCGGGCCGACGGTGATGAAGAACTGCGAGCCGTTGGTGCCGGGCCCGGCGTTCGCCATCGCCAGCAGGTACGGCCGGTCGAAGCGCAGCTCGGGGTGGAACTCGTCACCGAACTTGTAGCCCGGGCCGCCGCGACCGGTGCCGGTCGGGTCGCCCATCTGGACCATGAAGCCGCTGATCACCCGGTGCGAGATCGTGCCGTCGTAGTACGGCCCACTGCCCGGCTGACCCGTACGCGGGTCGATGTACTCCTTGTTGCCCTCGGCCAGGTCCACGAAGTTGCGAACCGTCTTCGGCGCGTGGTTGGGGAACAGCTCCAGCCGGATCGGGCCGGCGTTGGTGTGCAAGGTGGCGTAGACAGCCTCGGCCACGGGTACTCCTCAGTCGTTGGTCAGTTCCATGCGGATCCTCCCATGTGCCCGTTCTGGCAGTGCGGAGGCATCCGAAGGTGGAGGATGACGAAGGAACAACTCCCAGGAGGTGGGACCGTGTTTGGAATCGTGCGGCGCAAGACCCAGGGGCAGCTGGCGAGGGCCGAGCTGAACCAGGGCATCGGCCACCTGCGGCAGGCTGCGACGTACGCCGCCAAGGGTGCCGGCGCCACGGTCGGCCCGCGGGTCCAGGCGGCCCGGGGAGCCGTCGCGCCGACCGCCCTCGTGGTGCGGGACCGGGCGTCCAGCGGTCTCGCGTCGACGGTCGCGGCCCTCGCGCCGCTCGCCCTGGCCGTCCGTAACGCGCAGGCCGAGGCGGCCGGGAAGGCCGTCGCGGGGAAGAAGGCCGCCGCCGCGCGGCAGGCCGCCGTGAGCAGGAAGGTCAAGGCGAAGAGCATGAAGGCGAAGCGGAAGCAGAAGCGTTCGCGGGGCACGATGGTCGGCCTGCTGGCCGCCGGCACGGTCGCCGGCCTGGCCGGCGCCATGGCGCTGCGCCGCCGCCGCGAGCAGCAGGAATGGTCCGAGTACGACCCGACCCGCACCCTGGAGCCGGCCCGCGACGAGGTGGACACCCTGGTCGTGGAGACCCCCTCGGCCAGCTCCGCCACCCCCCGGCCCGCCGCCCAGCCGGTGGTCCACCCGACCGACAAGGTCCCCTCGGTCGCCGAGGGCGCCCGCGACGTCTCCGGCCGCCCGGCCGACAACCTCGACAAGGCGCTCAACAAGGAGAAGACGGCCGGTTCCGGCGGCCGCCGCTGACCCTCGTGCCACCGCCCGCGGCGCGGCGACGACCCCCGTCGTCCCGCGCCGTGGGCGCTGTCGTCACAGGCCGCCGCGACGGCGGAGCCGTCAGAGCCAGCCGTTGCGGCGGAGCCGTCAGAGCCAGCCGTTGCGGCGGAACCAGCGGTAGAGCGCGAGCGAGATGGCGAGCATCAGGGCGAGCACGACCGGATAGCCGTACGTCATCTTGAGTTCCGGCATGTTCTCGAAGTTCATGCCGTAGATGCCGGCGATGGCGGTCCAGACCGCCGCGATGGCCGCCCAGGCCGCGATCTTGCGCATGTCGTTGTTCTGGTCGACCGTGACCTGCGCCAGCCGCGCCTGGAGGATCGAGTTGAGCAGGTCGTCGTAGGAGTTGACCTGTTCGACGGTGCGGCTGAGGTGGTCCTGCACGTCCCGGAAGTAGCGCCGCACCTCCTGCGGGATCTCCCGGCTGACCTGCGCGGTGAGGGTCATCAGCGGGCGTTGCAGCGGGACGACGGCCCGCTTGAACTCGACCAGTTCCCGCTTCATCTGGTAGATCCGCTGGATCCGGCCGCTGCTCTGCCGGTCGAACACGTCGGCCTCCAGGACGTCCAGGTCGTCCTCCAGCTGGTCGGCCACCTCCAGGTAGACGTCGACCACGCGGTCGGTGATCGCGTACGCGACGGCCCAGGGGCCGTGCGCCAGCAGGTCGTGCTTGGCCTCCAGGTCGGCGCGGACCGGGGCGAGCCGGCAGGCGTCGCCGTGCCGGACGCTGATCACGAAGTTCGGGCCGATGAAGAGCATCACCTGGCCGGTCTCGACGACCTCCGAGTTCTCGGTCAGCTCGTCGTGCTCGCAGTAGCGGGCGGTGCGCAGCACCAGGAAACTGACCTCGCCGAAGCGTTCCAGCTTGGGCCGCTGCTGGGCCTTGACGGCGTCCTCGACGGCCAGCTCGTGCAGGCCGAAGGTGGCGGCGATCGCCGTCATCTCCGCCAGCTCCGGCTCGTGCAGGCCGATCCAGACGAAGCCGCGCTCGCGGCGGGCGGCGGCCAGCGCCTCCGCGTAGTGCCGGTCGCCGGGCTGCCGCCGGCCATCGACGTAGAGGGCGGAGTCCATGACCGCGCTGCGGCCGGTGCCGGTGCCGGCCGGTACGGCGGTGCGCTGGCTGCCGTCGGCGTTGAGGATCCGGGTCATCGCCCGCACCGGGGCCCAGGCCCGGGGCTTGATCGCCCGCGCGCCCGTGGGCGACGTGGCCTCGTTCCGCTCCGTCCGGTCCGACATGGCGACCCCCTCCCCACGCTGCCGCGACCGCCGATGCCGCCGCGGGTTGCAGGGTACGCCCGCCGGAGGCGGGCCGACCGCCGCCCGCCGCAGGGCGGTCCAGCCGGCGCTGCCGCCCGGGGCGGGCCGACCGCCACTTCCGCCGGGACCGGGCGGGGCGGCGCCGGGTGGGCCGGGTCGCATCAGGGGGGTGAGGGGCGACCCGGCCCACCCGGCGCCCTTGGGGGCGGGGGTGATGCCTCGCGCGCCGCCGGCCAGGCCGCCGGGTCCGCGTCGGGGCAGGTGGGCCGGCCGGTGTGAACGGCGCTCGCAGCATTGTGGGCCGTGGATCGGCCGGGCGGGAGACCCCACCCGGCCCACACCACCGTGTTGTGACCAAATTGACAGGCAATCAGCCCCGAACGGCCGCCATCGCCTCCGCGAGTCGACGAACACCCTCGTCGATCCGGTCGGCCGTGACCGCCGAGAAGGCCAGCCGGAGGGCGTGCTGCCCACCGTCGACCACGAAGTCACTGCCCTTGACGACCGCCACGCCGCGCTCGGCCGCCGCCGGGGCGAGGCGGTCGACCAGCACGTCCTCAGGCAGCTCGACCCAGAGGAAGTAGCCGCCGTCCGGCTCGACGAAGCGCGCCTCGGGGATGTGCCGGCGCAACGACTCGGCGAGCACCCGGGCCCGCTCGCCGAGGGCGGTGCTGACCTTCTCGATCGAGCGGGTGATGTCGCCGGAGACGCAGAACTGGTGCACGATCGCCTCGGACACCATGCCCGGCGAGATGTAGAGGCTGGTGGCCTTCTTCGCGATGTCGCCGATCAGGTCCGCCGGCCCGACCAGGTAGCCGACCCGTACGCCGGGGCAGACCGTCTTGGTGAAGCTGGAGGCGTGCACCACCACGCCCCGGGTGTCCATCGACAGCATGGAGGGCAGCGGCTCGCCCCGGAACCGGATGTCGGCGTACGGGTCGTCCTCGAAGAGGGTGAAGCCGTACTCGGCGGCCAGGTCGAGCAGTTCCCGCCGCTTGTCCAGCGACAGCGTGACGCCCGCCGGGTTCTGGTAGTTCGGGATGACGTGGGCGAGCTTGGGGCGTACCCCGGACTCCAGCAGCTTGCGCAGCTCGGCGGTGTCCAGGCCGTCGGGCTGGACGGTCACGCCGTGGACCTCGCCGCCCATCCGCTGGAGGTTGAGCAGCGTCCGGTCGTACGTGGGGCGCTCCACCACGACGGTGTCGCCGGGCCGGACCAGGTGGTCGAAGAGGAACGCGTCGGCCTGGAGCGAGCCGTTGGTGACGAGCACCTGGTCCGCCTCGACGCCGTGCTTCTCGGCGATCCACTTCCGCAGGGGCGGGTACCCGACGGAGGTGCCGTACGCCGTGACCCCGGCGGGGTCGGCGTCGAAGGCGCGGACGGCGGCGGCCTTGAGCCCCTCGACATCGACGATGTCCAGCGAGGGAGCGCCACGGGCGAAGGAGATCAGCTGCTCGGCGGTCATGCGGACGAGCCTAGGGCCTGGCCCGGGCGCTCCGACCGGCATACACGCCAAGTTCAACATGCGGGCAGCACACGGGCGGCGAACGGCCGAAGCGGGAGACACCGAACGTGCGCGACACTCGTTGTCGATTATCGGACCGGTGTCTGGCCGCGACCGCGCGACCGCCGAAGGATGGCGTCCGCCGGACGGCGCAGGACGGTCCGGCGGTGGCACTCAAGGAGTGGTGAGGTTCACGTGACCGAGGACGGTACGGGTCGGCTCGACGACCAGGCGTTCGCCGAGTGGCTGGCCGGCGAGGCCGGCGTGGCGCTGACCGCGCTCCGCGCCGAGCAGGGCTTCGCCGACGCGAAGGCGCTCAAGGACGCCGGCGACAAGGTCTCCCACGACCTGATGTCGACGGCCCTGGCCCGGTGGCGTCCGGCCGACGCGGTGCTCTCCGAGGAGCAGGCGGACAGCCGGCGGGCCTGGGCCGACGAGCCGTCCGCCGGGGACCGGCCGACCCGGCTCACCGCCGACCGGGTGTGGATCATCGACCCGCTGGACGGCACCCGCGAGTTCTCCGAGTCCGGGCGCGACGACTGGGCGGTGCACGTGGCGCTGTGGCAGCGTTCGGCCGGCCCGGACGGCGCGCTGGTCGCGGGCGCGGTCGGCATGCCGGCCCGGACCGGCCCCGACGGCGCGCCGCTGGTGCTCGGCAACCGGGTGCCGGCCGCGCCGGCCGTCGACGGGCCGCTGCGGATCGCGGTGAGCCGCAGCCGTCCGCCCGCGTTCGTCAGCGAGCTGGTCGAGGGCATCGGCGCCACGGCGGTGCCGATGGGCTCGGCCGGGGTGAAGGTCTGCGCGGTGGTCACCGGCGAGGTCGACGCGTACGTGCACGCCGGCGGCCAGTACGAGTGGGACTCGGCGGCCCCGGTCGCCGTGGCCCTCGGCGCGGGGATGCACGCGTCCCGGATCGACGGCTCGCCGCTGCGCTACAACCGGGACGACCCGCGCCTTCCGGACCTGCTGGTGTGCCGGCCGGAGCACGCGGGGGCCCTGCTCGCGGCCATCGACCGCTACCGTTGACGACGCCCGCTTCCGGCACCGCCGATCCGAGGAGGGTCATGAGCACCGGCCCCACCGCCGCGCCCACCCTCGCGCCCGCTCCGCCCGAGCCCGACCCGCCCCGTCGCCGGCGACGGCTGCTGCTGGGCCGCTGGTGGCTGCTGCCGCTGACCGCGGGCGCGCTCGCGCTGGGCACCACGGTCGCCCTCGCCACCAACGGTGACCTGCCCGGCCGGCCGGCGCCGACGGGCACCGACGCCACCGGCGGCAAGGCCGGCCTCGGCCCGGCCGCCTCCGGCAGCCGCCCCACCCCGGGCGGCAACGAGGGCTTCGGCGCGGGCCCGAAGTCGGGCTCACCGAGCCCGAGCACCAGCGGCGGGGCCAAGTCCGGCGGCTTCCCGGGCAGCCGGAACACGCTGCCGGGGGCGAGCATCTACCTGCAGAACGGGGAGAGCTTCGCCGCCGGGCTCGCCCGGTCCGACCGCAGCTACGGCCCGCTGCGCATGGTGCGGGTCTTCTATCCGGGGCTGCCGCCGTCCTGGTCGGGCTCCCGCGCCGATGTCGCCGACCGGACGGTGGTCGTCTCGTTCAAGGCCCCGCCCGGTGAGGTGGCCGCCGGCAAGCACGACTCGCGGCTCACCTCCTGGTTCCGCTCCGTGCCCCGGGACCTCGACGTCTACTGGTCCTACTTCCACGAGCCGGAGGACGACATCGAGCGCGGCTCGTACACGGCCGCCCAGTACCGGTCCGCGTGGAAGCGCCTCGCCGGCCTCGCCGACCGGGCCGGCAACGCCCGGCTGCGGTCCACGCTCATCCTGATGTGCTGGACGCTCAACCCGAACTCCCGGCGCAGCTTCGACGACTACTGGCCGGGCGGCGAGGCGATCGACGTGCTCGGCTGGGACTGCTACAACAGCGGCGGGAAGTACGACCGGTACACCGACCCGGCGCAGGTCTTCACCCCGATGATCAACAAGTCGAAGGCGCTGGGCAAGCCGTGGGGGCTCGCCGAGACCGGCAGCGTCCGCATCGCCGGCGACAGCAGCGGCACCGGCCGGGCCGCGTGGATCCGGTCCATGAGCCGCTACCTCGACGCGCAGCGCCCGCTGTGGGTGGCGTACTACGACTACGAGGTGGCCGGCGGCGACTTCCGGCTCCTCGACGCGCCGAGCCGCGAGGCGTGGCGGGCCTGGTGCGCCGCCTCCTGACGAGGCTCAGATGCCCCGGCCGCGCTTGTGCAGCGTACGCAGGACGCGGTCGGGGTCGACGGCCCGGCTGGCCACGGCCAGGGCCAGGTACGCGCGCGGCTCCCGGGGGTTGCGCGACAGCGTGCGCCGCGCCCAGCGCACGGCCTCGCCCCGGTTGCCCAGCGCCGCCTGGGCGAACGCGATCTGCCCGCTGACCCGGGCCTCGCCGGCCGGCACGGTGGCGAACTCCGGATAGCGGCCGAGCAGCCACTGCAACGCCACGGAGATGGTCTCCCAGCGCTGGGCGAAGTAGGACTGCTTGTGCCAGCGCACCGTCACGTACGGCTGCGCCAGGTTGACCAGCGGTGCGTGCCGGGCGGCCCGGAGCAGGAACTCGTAGTCCTCCGCGTAGCTGCCCGGGATCTCCTCGTCGACGAGCCCGATGCCGTCGAGCAGCGCGTCCCGGCGGATGAGGAACGTCGACGGGTGCAGCTCGGTGTGCCGGTCGCGCAGCAGGGCGGCCAGCGGCACCCGGTCGACGGGCAGCACCCGGTCGACCTGGCGGCCGTCGTAGTCGACGCGGATGCCACAGCTCACGAACGCGCCGTCGCCGGCGGCGGCGAGCGCCGCCACCTGCGCGGCGAGCTTGCCGGGCAGCCACTCGTCGTCGTCGTCGCAGAACGCCACCAGGTCGCCGGTGGCGGCCAGGATGCCCGTGTTGCGGTTGCCGGCCAGGCCGGGGGTGCGCTGGTTGACCAGCACGGTGATCCGGGGATCGTCGGCCAGCGACCGGTCCGGCTCGGACTGGTCGTAGACGACCACCGCGTCGACCCGACCCGGGTAGTCCTGGCCGAGGATCGCGTCGAGGGCCTTGCGCAGCAGCTCGGGGCGGTCCCGGGTGGGGACCACGGCGGTCACCGACGGGTACGTCGCGCCCGACTCGGCCGTCGCGCCCGCGTCGTTCACCGGCTCGGTCATGGTGCCTCCGTGGAACCCGGGCGGCCGAGGCCGACGTATCCGTACCGCAGACGCAGGGGCAGCGTCGCGGCGCTCACCACCACCCGGCTGCGCGACGGCAGGGCCGTGCGCCAGGCGTCGTCCTGCCGGACCCGCAGCGGGCCGGCGTTGAACCGCAGCGGGTTCCCGGCGATGCTGTGCGCCCGGCGCAGCGGCGCGGGCGACGGGTCGAGCACCCGCAGCGCCTCGGGGTCGTCGGGCAGGCCGGCGAAGCGGCGCAGCCGGGCGACCGTGCCGCGCGGGTCGGCGGTGAAGTCCTCGTAGCGCAGCCGGACCACCGGCGCGCGGGTGGCCAGCAGGTGGAACGCGGCGTTCTGCGCCGTCCACAGCTTGCTCACCGTGAACGGCGAGAAGGTCGGCATGTACGCCTCGGCGTCGACCACCTCGGGCCGGCGCACCTGCTTGGCCCACGAGTAGGCCACCGCCCGGCTGTCCCGCACCAGGTGCAGCACCCGCAGGTCGAGGTCGTCGGCCCAGCGCAGCGCGAACGCCGTGGACGCGTGCTTGCTGGAGTCCACCACCAGCCGCGCGCCGGTCACCGCCATCGCGGCGGCGTAGATGCGGGTGTAGAGGTCGGCGTAGCGGCGCACCTCGTCGAGTTGCGCGGCGGGCAGCTCGGCGCGGGCCAGCCGGGGGATGTGCCGGGTGCGGTCCACCGCGTCCTTGAGCGCCAGCACCTCGGCACGGTCGACCGCCGACCAGCCGCCGAAGGCGTGCTCGCCGACGCGCTGCCAGAAGTCGCAGGCGGTGAACCGCTCGCCGCAGCCGCACCGCTCGTCGCCGCCGAGCGCCCGCTCCCACAGGTGCACCACCTCGCCGACGGCGCAGACGTCGGGGTGCTGGGCGAGGATCAGCTCCAGCAGGGTGGAGCCGCTGCGCCCCAGCCCGCCGACGAACAGCACCCGGGCGCTCACCGCCACCACCTGCGCCGCCCCGGCGCCCGGCTGGCGCGGACCAGGTCCTCGACGATCCGGCCGACCTCGGTGGCGGCGGCGACCCGGGGGTCGGGCCGGTCCGGGTCGGCCGCGAGGGCGTACGTCAGCGGGTCCGCCACGCCCTTGTCGAGCGCCTCGACCAGGTCGGCCTCGGCCTCGGCGAGCTTGACCATCCCGGCCGCGCCGAGCCGGCGGGCGAAGAGCTGCTGGTGGTTGTCGACGTGCTCGTCGCGGGTCGGGTCCCGGGGCACCACGATCGGCAGGTGCCCGTGCCGACGGGCCTCGGTGATAGTGGCGGGACCGCCGTGGCAGACCACCAGGTCCGCCTCGGTCATCGCCCGCTGGAGCTCGTCGTGGGCCAGGAACGGCGCCCCGCCCGGCAGCCGGGGCGCGCGGCTGCGGCCGTGCTGCACGACGAGGCGGACCTCCGGCGCGGCGGCGTCGCGGCCGGCGTGCCAGCGTTCCAGCCAGTCGACCAGCCGGTCGAAGCGGTGCACGTCCGTGCCGACCATGGCGAGGATCGTGCGGGGGGCCGGGGAGTTGCCGCGCTGGCGCGGGATGGGCAGGCTCACAGCAGGTTTCCCACCACGGTCGCCTTCGGGTAGAGCCGGCGCTGCTCCTCCCACTGCACGAGCATCGCCGAGAGGAACGGCCGGCACAGCCGGGCCGACAGCGTCGGGGTGTCGATCCGGTCGTACACCTCGATGTAGACCGTGGGGATGCCGCGCAGCCGGGCCACGATCACGAACGGCAGGGCGACCCCGGCGCCGGTGGTGACCACCGCGGCGACGTCCCGCCCCCGGAACACCCGCACGGCCAGCCACAGGTTGCGGGCCAGGTTCTTGAAGTTGCGGGTGGTCGGGTGGTATGCCCAGACGACGTCCTCGCCGTCGAGCAGCGAGCGGGCGTCCGGGGTGTCGAAGGTCACCCAGGAGCGGGCCCGGTCGCGGTACCACGGTGCGAGCGCCACCAGTTGGGCGAGGTGCCCGCCGCTGGAACCGACGAGCATGACTTCACCAGACTCCACGTCCACCCGCCTCCCGAGGGCCCACCGCGCCCCGGGACGCGCCCACCGGGGGCGGTCGACCGGACGGCGCGACGCCGCCACAATGTAGCGGCCTCCGGAACTGAAACATAAGTGGCGTTCACCATCATCCGGCCTGTCGGATGGTTGCCAGCAGGACCTTCCGCCAATGCCGGGCTCCCCCGTTGCGCACCTAGACTGCCGCTGACAGCACCGGGGGCGAGGGGATCGCGGATGACCGACCAGACGGCCGAGGCAGCGCAGGGTGCCGGCGACGGGGTGGCCCCCGACCCGGTCACCGTCCTCTACGTCTGCGGCATGCCGCGCAGCGGCTCCACGCTGCTCGACCTGATGCTCGGCCAGTTCGTCGGGCACTGCGACGTCGGCGAGCTGTTCTACCTCTGGCAGTCCGGCGTCGAGCGCAACTTCCGGTGCGCCTGCGGCGAGCACTTCGACGCGTGCCCGTTCTGGGGCGAAGTGGGCCGCCGGGCGTACGGCGGGTGGTCGCAAATCGACGTGGCCGACGTGCGGGCGCTGCAGAGCCGGGTCGACGCCACCGCCAAGATCCCGCTGATCGTGAACCCGGGGATGTCCACGGCCTTCCGCCGGGACCTGGACCGCTACGTCGAGCTGCTGACCCCGCTCTACCGGGCGGTGGCCGAGGTGTCCGGGGCCCGGGTGGTGGTCGACTCGACCAAGCGCCCCTCGCTGGCGTACATCCTGGCCCGCGCCCCGCAGATCGACCTGCGGCTGGTGCACGTGCTGCGGGACCCGCGCGGAGTGGCGTACTCGTGGAGCCAGGTGGTGGAGCTGCCCGAGGGCACCTCGACCAAGGGCCGGATGAACCAGCGGTCGGCGCGGCTGACCGCCCGGCGCTGGGTCACCGTCAACGCGATGGTCGCCGCGCTGGGCCGCCGGGGCGTGCCCCGGGTCACCGTCCGGTACGAGGACCTGGTCCGCGACCCGCGCGGGGAGCTGGGCCGGATCGCGGCGCTGACGGCCGACGTGACCAGGGTCGTCGACCCGCTGGAGTTCCTGCGGGACAACGAGTTCGAGCAGGCCGGCTCGCACGCGGTGGCCGGCGGCCGGATCCGGATGCGCAGCGGCCCGATCACGCTGGCGCTGGACGAGAAGTGGCGTCGCGAGTACGCCCCGGGGCCCCGCCGCCTGGTCGGGGCGATGACCTGGCCGCTGCGCCGCCGCTACGGCTACCGCTAGGTGAGGTGTTAGGAGGGGGCCCTTCCTATACCGGAAGCGTTAACAGGGGGCCCTTCCTTACGCCGCCGCGGCGGCGGCCAGGTGGGCGTCGAGGGTGTCGATCAGCTCGGGGGCCCGCTCGTAGTCGAACTTGCGGGCGAAGTGCGCCCCGCTGGCCAGCGCGAGGGGCAGGTCCTCGGCGGTCAGCGACTTGGGGTGGTTGAAGGTGCTGTTGCGGAAGTCGAAGTAGCGCTTGCAGTCCGGCACCAGGTTGAACCGGTCGGCGCTGCACACGATCGTCTGGAAGACCGCCTCGACCGGGGAGAGGCAGTGTCGGAAATATTCCACCACGTCCGGTCGCCGGTCGAAGTAGTCCCGCAGGTAGGCCACCACGGGCCAGCTCAGCGAGGAGAACGCCGACCCGCCGTGCAGGCGCAGGTCGGGGCCGAACGGGGTGCGGGCGCGGCGGCCGAGGGCCAGCCCGTACGACACGTGCACCCGCACCAGGGGCTGCACCCGGTTGACCGCCTGGAGCGGGCGGAGCAGCTTCTTGCCCCGGGGGCTGAGCGGCAGCACCCGGCGGTGCTGGAAGTGGTAGCGGGAGCGGACGCGGCTGCGCGGCCAGTGGCTCTCCGGCCCGAAGGCGTCCCAATATTCCATGAACCCGTCGGCGCCCGAGTCGACCAGCTCCGCCTCGGACTCGCCGAGGGGCCGCAGCGGGTAGTCCTGACCGGTGATGTTCACCAGCCAGTCGACCTGCACCCCCTCGTCGTTCAGCCAGTCGACGGCGGCCATGTAGCGGTCGACATGACTGAAGTCACCGTATCCACCCTCGTGCATCTGCACGACGACGTCGGTCATCGAACGCAGCTCGGCGAGGTCCGGCGGGGCACCGTTCACGTCGTGGCTGACGTGCACAATGCTGTCGGGACTGTACTTCTTCACCGCGTGCACCAGCCGGTTCAGCTGCTCGGGCGACCGGTGGCTCTGGATGTGGTAGCAAAACCGCACCCGCCTATCCTCCCTTGCGACGCCGTTGCTGGAAAGCGACGCTTCGTCGGCTTCCCCTGACCGCCCGGATCAGGGAGACTCAGGTTTCCGCCGTGACGCCGCCCGTCACGGACGACTGGCCGGTCCGGTCCAAAGGGAGCGACACACCCCGATGCCCTCGTCTCACCACGCCGATCTGCGCGACTCAGACGGCCCCACCCTGATGACCTACCTCGAGTGGCTACGCCGCCGGTGGTGGATCCTCGTGGTGGCCGCGCTGCTCGGCGCGGGCGCCGGCATGCTGGTCAGCCAGGTGCAGACCCGCACCTACGTGTCGACCACGTCGCTGCTGGTCCGCCAGGTCGGCCCGGACGCCAACCCCGGCGCCAAGGTCAACCTTGACACCGAGGCGCAGGTCGTCCGCTCCCTGGTGGTCGCCGAGCGGGCCGAGGCCCTGATGAAGACCGAGATCCCCGCCGAGGACCTGGTCCGGTCGCTGTCGGTGACGGTGCCGCCGAACAGCCAGGTGCTCCAGATCGCGTTCGAGGCGGCCAGCCCCGAGGCGGCGCAGGCGGGCTCGCACTCCTTCGCCCAGGCGTACCTCGACCTGCGGCTGGCCACGGCCACCCGGTCCCTGGAGAACGAGACCACCGCGCTCAAGCAGCAGATCACCGAGACCAACAAACAGCTCGCCGCCGTCGCCGGCAAGATCGCCGCCGCGCCGCCGAACTCGGTGGAGCGCGCCCGCGCCGAGGCCGACCGCAACGTGCTGACCAACCAGCTCGCCAGCCTCAACAGCCGGCTGAGCCCGCTGCTGAGCACCGCCCTCGACCCCGGCGAGATCATCTCCGACGCGCCGCTGCCCCGGAAGCCCAGCTCCCCGAACACGACCCTCAACCTGGCCAGCGGCCTCGGCGCGGGGCTGCTCTTCGGCATCGTGGTCGCCCTGGTGCTGGACCGGCTCGACACCCGCGTGCGGCGCGGCCGGGACGTCGCCGACCGGCTCGGCGTGCCGATGCTGCTGGAGCTGCCGACCGGCCAGGCCGGGCTGACCATCCTGCCGGCGGGCCACGAGGTCTCCCGCGAGCTGGGCCGGCTGCGCAACGTGCTGCTGTCGACCATGCCCGAGCCGCAGCCCGGCCGGGGCCGCCAGCTGCTGCTCACCGACACCTCGCCCGGCCCGGCGGCCGGCTTCGTCGTCGGCAACCTCGCCGCCGCGTACGCCCGCACGGGCGCGCAGGTGGCGGTGGTGACGACCAAGCGGGACTCCCCGCTGCCCACGATGCTGGGCGGGATCAAGCCCCGGCACACCCTCGCCGACGTGCTGCGCCACGACGTGTCGGCGCTGACCGCGCTGACCCCGGCCCCCGGCCTCGGCCAGTTGCGGGTGCTGTTCCCCGGTGCCCTTGACACCGAGGTGGAGCTGCCCGTCGCCATGATGCTGGAGGTCCTCGGCGAGCTGGCCGCCCGCTTCGACCACGTGCTGATCGAGACGGCCCAGCCGACGGCGGCGGTGGAGGCGCAGGCGCTGGCCCGGCACGTCGACGGGGTGATCCTGGTGATCGAGGGCGGGCAGACCCGCAGCAGTGAGATCACCGCCGCGATCCACCAGTTCGAGCAGGTCGACGCGCCGGTGCTCGGCGCGGTGCTGGCCCCCCGGCTGGCCGAGCGCGTCCCGGCCCCGCCCGCGGCCCCGGCGGCGCGGCGGGACGGCCCGCCGTCGCCCCGCCCGCGGCCCAACCCGGTGCCACCGCAGGCCGGCCCGCCCAACATCGAGTCGACGATGATCCTGCCCCGCCCCGCCACCAGCAACCGGGACAACCGCCCGTCGGCCGGGGGCCCCGACCACCGCCCCTCGGCCGGCGGCCGGGACGCCCATCCGCCGGCCGGCCCGCAGGCCTCCGCCAGGCCGACGCCGCCCCCGGCGGTCCAGGGCCCGCCGCCCGTCCCGCCGGCCCGGCCGACGACGCAGCCGAAACCCCCGGGCAAGTCCACCGTCTACCGGTCGTCACGGGACTCCGACGGTGTCGACCCGGGCCGATACTCGATGGCCCTCGACCCGGTCGAGGACAGGGAGTGAACCGCCGGCGCGCCCTGGGCAGCACGCTCTCGGTGGCGCTGGTCGCCGCGTTCGGCGCGGGCTGCGCCGAGGAGCAGCCGCCCGGGGCCACCAACGTGGTCGACCCGGGCTCACCGGCCCCCCGGCCCACCCCGACCCCGAGCCTGCCGACCGCGCCGCTGTCGGGCAAGCCGGTCGCCGAGGAGGTCGCGGGCCGCCAGGCGGTGGTGGTGCCGGTGCGGGTGACGCCCGGCACGAGCCCCGTCGGGCTGGCCGAGGCCGACGTGGTCTACCAGGAGTTCGCCGAGTCGGAGAGCCTGCACCTGACGGCGGTCTACCAGTCCCGGGACGCCGCGAAGGTGGGCCCGGTCGCGGAGATCCGCCCCGTGGACATCCGCACCGTCGGCGTGCTGCACCCCTTCGTCGGCTACGCGGGCGGGCCGACCGGCTTCCTCAACCAGTTCGCCGCCGCCGAGCTGAAGGGCGTCACCCCGGCGCAGCGCGAGGGGGCGTTCCCGTCGGGTCAGGCGTCGACCGCCGCGCTGCGGGCGGCGGCCCCGAAGGGCGGCGCCGCGCCGACCCCCGTCCTCGACCACGCCACCCCGGGCGCGCCGCTTGCCAGCCAGGGCGTCGCCCCGGCCGGCAAGCTGACGATCGCCGCCCCTGGGCACCCCACGCAGACCTGGACGTACGACGCGGCCAGCGCGTCGTGGCGGGGCAGGATCGGCAAGGTCACGGTGAGCGTCGCCTCGGTGGTGGTGCTCACGATGGAATACCGCACGCTCACCGTGCGTAAGCCGAGCCCCCGCTCGCTGCCCGGGGCGAACGTCTACGGCTCCGGGCCGGCGCTGGTGGTCTCCGGTCCGTCCAGCGCCAAGGCGCAGTGGAGCAAGCCGGGGCAGAAGCTGGTCTGCAACGTCACCGACGAGGGCGGCTTCCAGGTCCGGCCGCAGCCCGGCCCGGCCTGGGTGATCTACGCCCCGAAGACCGCCAAGGTCAGCGTGACATGACCATGGCCGCCCCGCTCCGGCCGGCACCGGAGCCGGCACCGGCGGGACGGCGTCCGGCCGGCCCGCCGCAGCACCCCGCGCAGCACCCGCCGGAGCCAACCCGGCGCTGGTCGCTGCGGCTGCCCGTCGCCTGGCCGGTGACCGCGCTCTTCGTGCTCTACCCGGTGTGGTGGGCGTTGGGCCTGCCCTCGTTCATCTTCGCGATCCTCGCCATCCCGATGGCGTTCCAGCTCTACCGGCGCGGCAACGTGAAGGTGCCGCCGGGCTTCGGGATCTGGCTGATCCTGCTGGCCTGGGTGGTGCTCTCGGGGCTGATGCTCGGCATCACCGCGCCCAACACGCTCCCCCCGAGCGGCTCCGGCCGATTCATCGGCTGGGGCATCCGGGTGATGAACTACACCGCCCTGACGGTGACGATGCTCTACGTCCTCAACCTCAGCGAGCGGGAGCTGCCCCGGGGCCGGCTGGTGAAGCTGTTCGGCTTCATGGCCGTGGTCACCGTGATCGGCGGGTACGTGGGCGCGCTGTTCCCGCAGCTCAAGTTCGTCGCGCCGCTCAACTACATCCTGCCCGCCGCCATCGCCAAGGAACCGTTCGTCAACCGGCTGATGCACGTCGAGGTCGCCCAGGTGCAGGAGGTGCTCGCCGGGGAAGCCAGTTCGCCCCGCCCGGCCGCCCCCTTCGAATACACCAACACCTGGGGCGAGAACATGGCGATCCTGCTGATCTGGTTCATCGTCGGCTGGGTGGTCCTCGGCCGGGGGCCGCGCCGGCTCACCGGCTACCTCGTGGTGGTCGCCGCCGTCTTCCCGATCGTCTACTCGCTCAACCGGGGGCTGTGGATCGGGCTGGTGGTCGGCGCGGTGTACGTCGCGGTGCGGCTGGCGCTGCGCGGCCGGGTCGTGGTGCTGGTCGGGCTGGCGCTGGCGAGCGGGCTGATGGGGGTGGCGGTGCTGGCCTCCCCGCTGGGCGACCTGCTCAACGAGCGGATGGCCAACGGCCACAGCGACGACATCCGGGCCACCCTGTCCAGCGGCGCGGTCGAGGCGGCCAACCATTCGCCGGTGCTCGGTTATGGGGGCAACCGCGCCCTGATCGGCAGTAACCGGTCGATCGCGATCGGCAAGTCGGCCGAGTGCAAGCAGTGCGGCAACCGGGAGCTGGGCAGCAACGGGCAGGTGTGGAACCTGCTGACCGGCCAGGGTTGGGTGGGCGCGTTCTGCTACAGCGCGTTCTTCCTGTGGTGCCTGTGGCGGTTCCGGCACGACAACACCCCGATCGGCATCGCCGGCAGCCTGGTGCTGATCCTGATGCTGTTCTTCCAGTTCCTCTACGGCTCGTTGAACACCACCCTGGCGTACGGGCTGATCAGCGTGGCGCTGCTCGCCCGCAACGACCTGCACCTGCGCGCCGAGCGCCGCGAGGCCCGGCTCGCCGCCGTCGAGGCCGCGTCCGCGCCGGCCGCGCCGGGTGCCCGGCCCGAACGGCGGTTCCGCTGATGCTCACCCCTCCCCCCGGCGCCGACGCGCGCGGCGCGTACCTGCCGGAGCTGGCCGGCCTGGTCTGGCCGGCGCCGGCCCGACCGGCGCTGCGGCGCGGCGGCCGGGCCGGTTTCGCGGTGGTGCCCTCGGCCGCGCGGCCGCGGCTGCTGGTGCCGGCCGGTTCCCGGCGGGCGGCGGCGGGCGCGGTGCGGCACTCCACGGAGGCGCAGAGCGCGAAGGCCCGGCTGCGCCGCGCGGTGCTGGCCACCGCGTTCCGCACCGGGCTGGGCCGGCTCGCGTTCCGGGACCGGCTGGTCGTCGACTCGGGCGGCAACGCGGGCGGCGGCGCGCTCGACGCGCACCTGGCCGCCGTGCTGGGCCGCCCGGCGCTGCTGAGCATCCACATCGGGCCGGCGCGGGCCAACCGCAAGCCGGTGGTCCAGCTCCTCGACGCCGCCGGCGTCCCGATCGGGTACGCGAAGCTCGGCGTCGACCCGCTCACCCGGGCCCTGGTCGAGGCGGAGGCGGCGGCGCTGGCCCGGCTGGCGACGCTCGCCGTGCCCGGCGTGCAGGTGGCCGAGGTGCTGCACCACGGCGTCTGGGGCGGGCACGCGCTGCTGGTGCAGAGCGCCCTGCCGGTGGGGCTGCCCCGGGCCGCGCCCGCGCCGGCCGCCGAGGCGGAGCGGGCCGCCATGGTCGCGGTGAGCCGTTGCGCCGGCGTGGACCACCGCCCGTACGCGGGCAGCGCCCACGACCGGCGGCTCGGAGCCGAGCTGGCGGCGCTGGGGGACCGGCCGGAGGCGGCCCGGCTGCGCGCGGTGCTGGACGAGGTGCGCCGCGTCGACCCGGTGCTGGGCCTGGGGGCCTGGCACGGCGACTGGAACGGCGGCAACAGCGCCGCCCTGGCCGACGGCCGGGTGCTGGTGTGGGACTGGGAGCGGTTCGCCGACGACGTGCCGCTGGGGTTCGACGCCCTGCACCGGCGGGTGCAGACGGCGATCACCCGGGCCGGGGTGGAGCCCCGGGCGGCGGCGGGGCGGCTGATCACCGGGGCGGCCGACGAGCTGACCCCGTTCGGCCAGCCGGCCGGGGTCGCCGACCTGGTGGCCGTGCTCTACCTGGTCGAGCTGGCGGCGCGCTACCTGCGCGACCGGCAGGCCGAGGCGGGGGCCCGGCTGGGACACGTGGACGCCTGGCTGCTGCCGGCGGTGGAGGAACACCTGGCCGGACGGCCGGGTGCGGGAGGAGTGGCGAAGTGACGCTGGTCAAGGCACAGGCGCGGCGCGCGGTGCGGTCGGTGAGCCGGACGTACGGCCGGTGGACCGCCGGGTCGCGGCTCGCCCCCGACTTCCTCATCGTGGGTGCCCAGCGCTGCGGCACGACCTCGCTGTTCAAGACCCTGTCGCAGCATCCGGCGGTGCTGCCGGCGGTCTACCACAAGGGCGTGCACTACTTCGACACCGGCTACGACCGGGGGATGGACTGGTATCTCGGGCACTTCCCGACGGTGCGCCGGGCCGAGGCGGTCCGCGAGCAGGTCGGGGTGCGCGGGGTGACCGGCGAGTCGAGCCCGTACTACATGTTCCACCCGCTCGCGGGGGAGCGGATCGCGAAGGACCTGCCGGGGGTGCGGCTGCTGGTGCTGCTGCGCGACCCGGTGGAGCGGGCGTACTCGGCGCACACCCACGAGGCGGCGCGGGGCTTCGAGACGGAGGGCTTCGAGCGGGCCCTGGAGCTGGAGCAGGAGCGGATCGCCGGGGAACGGGAGCGGCTGCTCGCCGACCCGACGGCGCACAGCCACCACTTCCAGCACAACGCGTACCTGACCCGGGGCCAGTACGTGGAGCAGCTCGAACGCCTGGAGTCGATCTTCGGCCGGGACCGGCTGCACGTGATCGACGCGGACGACTTCTTCGCCGAGCCCCGGCCAGCGTTCGACGCGGTGTGCGACTTCCTCGGCCTGCCGCACTGGGCGGACATCTCGTTCGGCAAGCACAACGCGCGGTCCCGCTCGCCCATGGATCCGGCGCTGCGGACCCGCCTGGAGGAGCACTTCGCCCCGTACGACGAGCGGTTGAGCACCTGGTGGGGACGCGTGCCGTCGTGGCGACGGTAGCCCCGGCCCGGTCGGCCGCCGGCGAGCTGGGCGGCGCGGCGCGGCACGGGGTCGCGAACCTGCTCGGGGTGGCGGTCGCGGCGGTCGCCGGGTTCGGCCTGAACATCATCGTCACCCGCGGCTGGTCCATGTCCGACGCGGGCCTCTTCTTCGCCGCCACCAGCGCTTTCATGATCGCGTACGCGGCGGCGCGGCTGGGCACCGGCGTCGGCTCGGTCTACTTCATCAGCCGCTACCGCACGCTGGGCCAGCCGGAGCGGCTGCGCGCGTCGGTGCTGGTGGGGCTGCTGCCGGTGCTGGGGGTCGGCACGCTGATCGCGGTGGCCGGCTGGTGGGCGGCCCCCCGGATCGTGGCGCTGACGTTCGACGAGCCGGTGCCCGGTGCGGTACGCGCGCTGCGGGTGCTGCTGGTCTTCGTGCCGGTGGCCGCGCTGTGCGACTTCGCCCTGGCCGCCTGCCGGGGCTTCGGCAAGATGCGCCCGCTGCTGCTGATCGAACGCCTCGGCCGCACGGGGTTGCAGGTGGCCGGGGTGGGGCTCGCCGCCGTCCTCGGCCTCTCGGCGACGACGGCGCTGCCGCTGGCCTGGGTCGCGCCCTACCTGCCGGCCGGCCTGGTCGCCACGGTGTGGCTGGCCCGGCTGGTGCGGCGTGCCGAACGGGGCGCGCAGGTGCCGGCGGTGTCGCTGCGCGAGGAGTTCGGGCCGTACTGGCGCTACAGCGGGCCCCGGGCGCTGAGCGGGCTGGCCCAGATGGCGGTGCAGCGGCTCGACATCGTGCTGCTGGGCGCGCTGCGCGGGCTGTCCGAGGCGGCGCTCTACACGGCGGCCACCCGGTTCCTCGCCCTCGGGCAGCTCTCCGGGCAGGCGCTGTCCACCGCCGTGCAGCACCGGCTGGCCGAGCACCTGGTGCGCGACGACCGGGACGCGGCGGGCCGGCTCTACCAGGCCGCGACGGGCTGGCTGGTGCTGCTGGCCTGGCCGGCGTACCTGCTGTTCGCGGTGTTCGCCGAGCCGATGCTGCACCTGTTCGGCGAGGGATACTCCGCCGGGGCGCGGGTGACCGTGTTCCTGGCCCTGACGATGCTGGTGGCCACCGGCTGCGGCATGGTCGACACGGTGCTCAACATGGCCGGGCGCACGTCCTGGACGTTCTACAACGCGCTGGCCGGCACCCTGGTCAACGTGGTGCTGAACGTGCTGCTCATCCCGCGCTTCGGCATCATGGGCGCGGCGGTCGCCTGGTCGGCGTCCATCGTGATCACCAACCTGGTGCCGCTGGCGCAGCTGCACCACGCGTACCGGCTGCACCCGTTCGGCCGGGGCACGCTCGCCGCCGCCGGCCTCGCGGTGGCGTGCTTCGGCGTGCCGGCGTTGATCGCCCGCGCGGTGCTCGACTCCGGGCCGGTCACCCTCGCGGTGCTCGCGGTGCTCGGCACCGCCGGCTATCTCGCCGGTGCGTGGCGGCTGCGGCGGGTGCTCCAGCTCGACGCGTTGCGGGCCCTGCGCCGGGGCCGCCGACGCTGAGGCCCGGCACGGGTCTCACAGCCACGGAAACGACCGCCGGGCACGTCGGCGGCATGGGGAAGGTGCGGCAGACGATGAAGCGGTTCCACAGGGCAGCGGCGTTCCTGCTCGCCTCGGCGTTGGCCGTCACGGCCTGCTCCGAGCAGGCCCCGGACTTCGTGCCGCCCCCGTCCAGCGCCGCGCCGACGGTGTCCCCCCGCACGACGGACGACCTGGCCACCACGGGCCGGGGCCCGGAGCTGCCCGCGAAGGGCGCCTGGCTGGGCGCGTGGGTGAAGCCGGACTGGCAGACCCCGGAGGGGCGGGTCGAGGCGCTCGCCGCGTTCGCCGCACAGACCCAGGGCAACGTGAACCTGGCGCACATGTTCCACGAGTGGGAGGACGACTTCCCCGGCCCCACCGAGCACGCCTTCCAGGCCGCCGGGAAGCTCCAGATGATCTCCTGGTCCGGCGCGGACACCCGGTCGATCCGCGACGGCGTCTACGACCAGCTCATCCGGCAGCGGGCCGAGAAGATCAAGCAGTTCGGGGTGCCGCTGCTGCTGCGCTGGCGGTGGGAGATGGACCGGCCCAACCTGCAACAGAGCATCCACTCGCCCGAGGACTACGTGGCGGCCTGGAAGCGCATCCGGGGCATCTTCACCGAGGTCGGCGCGACCAACGCCGGCTTCGTCTGGTGCCCGCACGTGCAGGGGTTCGTCGACTCCTCCCGTGACGCCGCCGCGTACTATCCGGGCGACGACCAGGTCGACTGGCTCTGCACGGACGTCTACCCGGGCAAGGGGTTCGAGGGGTTCGCCCCGCAGATGGACAAGTTCATGGCGTTCGCCGCCCAGCATCCGCGTCCGATTGTGATCGGCGAGTTCGGCGTGACCTACCCGGGCTCGCCGGGGCAGCGCGGCGCGTGGCTGCGCGAGGCCGGCGACTACATCAAGCGGCACCCGCAGATCAAGGCGGTCGTCTACTTCGCCGCTAAGCAGACCAAGCCCGCGTACGACAGCACCTTCAACGACGACCCGGACGGCCTGGCCGCATTCCGGGAACTGACGGCCGACCCGTGGTTCTCCGCGCCGCCGCCCCCCACCCCGGCGCACGGCCCACGAACCCAGTGAACTCGTCTTTTCGTCCGGCGCGACCGGCTGTCCCGGCAACGGCCGACGCGTTGTCGGCCACAAGACGCAACCCGGGGTAGACGCCGCGCCTTCCGTGCGCGATTGTGTCATCGAGCTTTCCGTCCCCCGGTCGCCGCCTCAGCGCCCGGCGGTCACCGAACGGGTTCGCCCGCTCGCACGGAGGCACCTCACATCGATCTCCGCCGTTCATCCGGAGTTGCCCGTGGCCCGTTTCCCGGCGCTTGGTCGCCGACCTCTCGCGGTCCTGACCGCCGCCGCCCTGACCGTTTCCGGCATCCTCGTCGCCGGCCCGGCCCCCGCGGCGCCCGACCACACCACCGTGGTCGGTGCGGTCCCCTCCGCCCTCACCCCGAACATCGTGGACGGCACCGTCTTCGCCATCCACGACGCCGGCGACAAGGTCATCGTCGGCGGCTCGTTCACGCAGGTGAAGAACCGCAACTCGGACGTCACGATCGCCCGCAACTACGTGCTGGCCTTCGACAAGGCCACCGGCCAGGTGGACACCGCGTTCGCCCCGGTGGTCGACAACGAGGTCAGCGACATCCTCGCGGGCCCGACCGCCGGCACCGTCTACCTCGCCGGCAAGTTCAACACCGTCAACGGCACCAACCGCCGCAAGCTGGCCCTGCTCAACCTCGCCGACGGCAGCGTGGTCACCAGCTTCCCCAACCTGGCCTTCAACGGCCTGGTCAACGACGTCGTCAAGGTCGGCAACCGGCTGCTCGTCGGCGGCATCTTCACCACCGCCGCCACGAAGCCGCGCGCCGGCCTGGCCTCGCTCGACGCCGTCACCGGCGTGGTGGACGACTACCTCACCACCTCGCTGACCGAGCACCACAACTACGACGGGGTCAGCGGTGCGAGCGCCGGCATCGGGCCCGAGAAGCTGGCCGTCTCGCCCGACGGCACCCAGCTCGTGGTGATCGGCAACTTCAAGAAGGCCGACGGGGTGCTGCACGACCAGGTGGTCCGGCTCGACCTGGGTGCGTCCGCCGCGACCGTGTCGTCGTGGAACACCAACCGGTTCGAGCCGCGCTGTTCCTACAAGTCGTTCGACTCGTACGTGCGGGACGTCAGCTTCTCCCCCGACGGCAGCTACTTCGTCATCGTCAGCACGGGCGCCCCGTACGCGGGGACGCTCTGCGACGCGGCGGCCCGCTTCGAGACGTCGTCCACCGGCACGTCGGTCCAGCCGACCTGGGTCGCCTACACCGGCGGCGACACGTTCCTCTCCGTGAGCATCACCGAGCAGGCGATCTACGTCGGCGGCCACTTCCGCTGGCTCAACAACACCTCCGCCACCAACTCGGCGTTCGCGGGCGCGGTGGCCCGGCCCAGCATCGCCGCGCTCGACCCGCTCAACGGCCTGCCGCTGTCGTGGAACCCGGGCCGGCACCCGCGCGGCTACGGCGTGGCGAAGCTGCTGGTCACCCCGGAGGGCATCTGGCTGGGCTCCGACCAGGAATACATCGGCAACTTCCAGTACCGCCGGGGGAGGATCGCGTTCTTCCCGCTCAGCGGCGGGGCCGCCCCGCACTCCACCGCCACCGCCACCCTGCCGGGCAAGGTCTACCTGGCCGGGTTCAGCAGCGGCTCGGTCAACGCGGTGCAGAGCCGGACGTACGACGGGACGAGCGCGATCGGCGCGGCCACGGCCGTCGACAACACCGACGGCACCGCCTGGTCGTCGGCGAAGAGCGCCTTCTGGGTCGGCGGCACCCTGTTCTACGGGATGAGCGGCGCGCTGTGGCGGCGCACGTTCGACGGCACCACCTTCGGCACCCCGACGAAGGTCGACCCGTACCACGACGAGCTGTGGGACACGGTGGTGACCGGTTCCGGGCCGGAGGGCCAGACGTACGCCGGCAACACGGTGAGCTTCTACCCGGAGATCGCCAACGTGACCGGCATGTTCTACACCAAGGGCCGGCTCTACTACACGCTCAGCGGGCAGAACGGCCTGTACTGGCGTTGGTTCAACCCCGACAGCGGCACCGTCGGGGCGGACAAGTTCACCGCCGCCACGACCGGCTTCTCCGACTCCGGCGGGGTCTTCGTCTCCGGTGACCGGATCTACCTGGTCAGCCGGCTGCTGGGCAACCTGTCGTCGGCCAGCTGGGTCAACGGCGCGCCGTCGGGCAGCTGGACGCTGCGCAGCAGCCGCCTCCTCAGCGGCATCGACTGGCGGGCGAAGGCGGTCTTCGTCGGGCCGTGACCCGAGCGAGATTCGGGCCGTGACCCGAGCACGACGCCAGCGGTGACGAGCCGGGGCCGTACGGGGCATCGCCCTGACGGCCCCGGCTCGCTACTGTCGTGACGTGCCCACCGAGCCTCTCCGCTGCGCCGGCGCGCTGATCGTCGACGACGACGGCCGCCTCTTCTTCCAGCGCCGGTCCCCGCAGCGGGTCCTCTTCCCCGACACCTGGGACATCGTCGGCGGCCACCTGGAGCCGGGCGAGGAGATCGAGGACACGCTGCGCCGGGAGGTCACCGAGGAGACCGGCTGGACGGTGTCGCACATCCTCGGCACGGTCGGCGAATACCGGTGGACCGGCAACGACGGGCTGGCCCGCGTCGAGAGCGACTTCCTCGTCCGGGTCGACGGCGACCTGGCCCGTCCCCGGCTGGAGGCGGGCAAGCACACCGAGTTCCGCTGGCTGACCGAGCGGGACCTGGCCGTGCTGGACGAACACCGCGACGTCAACGACGGGCTGATCCGGCGGATCGCCGAGGACGGCTTCGCGGCGCTGCGCTCGATCGGTCTGTGAGCGACGACGTCGAGCTTCCGCCGCACCGGTTCGCCGGGCTGGTCGCCCCGGCAGTCGACCGGGTCTTCGCCGCCGGCATCCTCGCCGGGCGGGACGGGGGCGGCGCGGAGCTCAGCCAGCGGTACGGCGGGCCGGCGGCCACCGGTTTCCTCGTCGAGTTCCGCACCCGGCTGGCCGCGCCGGGCGGGACGGTCGACCCGGCGGGCTTCGCCGCGGTCACCCGGTACCGGGACCCGGCGTCCTGCCAGCGGGCGCTGGACAAGCAGGTCGCGTACGGGATGCTGCACCGCCGCCCCGACGGCTGCCTCTGCGCCACCGAGCGCGGCCTCGCCTTCCTGGCGGAGCTGTTCCAGGTGCACGCCGAGGTGACCGAGGAACTGTGGGCCGGGCACGACGAGCGGGTGCTCCGGCTGGTCGACACCCTCGGCCGGCTGCTGGCGCACGCGCTGGTCAGCGCCGAGGAGGAGACCGACGTGCTGGGCGACGCGTTCGCGGTGACCGCGCCGCCGTACGAGCCGGACGGCACCGCCCCGGGGGTGCTGCTGCTCAACCGGCTGGGCACGCTGCGCTACCACCGCGCCGACGCGCACGCGGCGGCGTGGACGGCGGCGGGGCACACCGCGCTGACCGTCAGCGAGCTGCCGGCGGGCCCGGAGCGGCTGGCCATCGAGCTGGAGACGGACCGCCGGGCCGCCGGCCCGTACGCGGCGCTGACCGCCGAGGAGCGGCTGACGATGCTGGCGGACCTGTCCGCCCTGCCGGGCTGACGCCCCGGTTGGCGGTGGGCGGGGTCGGCCCCGGCGCTATCCTCCACCGGTGACCCGGAGTCGAACCAGGGAGGCAACTGCATGATCGGGATGGTCCTCGCGGCCGGTGCGGGGCGTCGGCTGCGCCCGTACACCGACACCCTGCCCAAGGCGCTGGTGCCGGTGGACGGTGACACCACCATCCTGGACATCGCGCTGCGCAACCTCGCCGAGGTCGGCCTCACCGACGTGGTGGTCGTCGTCGGGTACGCCGCCGACGCGGTCGTCACCCGCCAGGCGGAGCTGGAGAAGCGGCACGGCGTCACGCTCACCCTCGTGCACAACGACAAGGCCGAGGAGTGGAACAACGCGTACTCGCTCTGGCTGGCCCGGGAGCACTTCGCCAAGGGCGTGCTGCTGGTCAACGGCGACACCGTGCACCCGGTGAGCGTGGAGCGGACCCTGCTGGCCGAGCGCGGGCCGGGCATCCTGCTCGCCGTGGACACGCTCAAGACGCTGGCCGAGGAGGAGATGAAGACCACCTTCGACGCCGCCGGCCAGCTCACCCGCATCACCAAGCTGATGGACCCGGGCGAGGCGTACGGGGAGTACATCGGCGCGACGCTGATCGAGCCGCAGGTGGCCGACGCGCTCGCCGACGCCTTGGAGGCGACCTGGCGGCGCGACCCGAACCTCTACTACGAGGACGGCTACCAGGAGTTCGCCGAGCGGGGCGGCGAGGTGCGGGCCGCGCCGATCGGGGACGTCTCCTGGGTGGAGGTCGACAACCACGACGACCTGGCCCGCGCGCGGGAGATCGCGTGCCGCTACTAGCCCGGACGATCCTCACCCCGCTGCACATCGACGTGCGGCGGGGCGCGGTGGCCGACCTGGCGGCGATCCTGGCCGACGGGCGGATCTCCTCCGGCGGGGACGTCGCCGTGGTGGTCGGGCCGGGGCAGGGCGGGCAGATCGCCGAGCTGATCCGCCCGTCGCTGCGCTCGGCCGACGTGTTCACCGTCGCCGGGGGCACCCTGGAGGCCGCCGACGACCTGGGCGGGAAGCTGCGCGCCCGGTCGTACGACGCGGTGGTCGGCATCGGCGGCGGCAAGACGATCGACGTGGCCAAGTACGCGGCCACCCGGCGCGGCCTGCCCATGGTGACCGTGGCGACGAGCCTGGCCAACGACGGCATCGCCTCCCCGGTGGCGTCGCTGATCACCGGCGGGATCAAGGGCTCGTACGGGGTGCACATCCCGATCGCCGTGATCGTGGACCTCGACTTCGTTGAGGCGGGGCCGGAGCGGCACAACCGGGCCGGCATCGGTGACGTGGTGAGCAACATCAGCGCGCTGGCCGACTGGGAGCTGGCCCGCCAGGTACGCGGCGAGCCGGTCGACGGCCTCGCCGCGTCGCTGGCCCGGATGGGGGCCGAGGCGGTGCTCGCCCACGCGGGCGACATGACCGACGACGCGTTCGTCACCGTGCTCGCCGAGGCGCTGATCTCCAGCGGGCTGGCGATGGCGGTGTGCGGCACGTCCCGCCCGTCCAGCGGCGGCTGCCACGAGATCATGCACGCGATCGACGCGCTCTTCCCCGGCACCGCCTCGCACGGCGAGCTGGCCGGCCTCGGCGCGCTGTTCTGCACGTTCCTGCGCGGCGACGTACGCCGCTTCGCGGAGATGTCGGCCTGCCTGTCCCGGCACAACCTGCCCCGGCTCCCGGCCGAGGTGGGGCTCACCGACGACCAGTTCGTCGAGGCGGTGCAGTTCGCGCCGGCCACCCGCCCCGACCGGTACACCATCCTGGAGCACCTGGCGATGTCGGCTTCCGAGACGCGGGAGCGGCTGGCAGACTACGCCGGTGCACTCCGCGACCTTGGCTGATCCCGCCCGCCCCTCCGTAGCCGACTTCCACCGGGTCAACCGGGGCGGTGGCCTGTTCAGCGAGTCGGTCAGCCAGTGGCTGGGCGCGGTGTTCGCGCTGGTCGCCCAGCGGCTCGGGCTGCGCCCCACGGCGCTGACGCTGGCCAACCTGGTGCTGGGGCTGGCCGCCTCGGTGACCGTGGTCGCGCTCGCCGACGAGGTGGCCGCCGGCACCGTCCCGGCGTGGGCGGTCGGGCTGGCGGCGCTGGTCGGCTGGCAGGTGGCGTACTCGCTGGACTGCGCCGACGGGCAGCTCGCCCGGGTGACCAAGACGGGCAGCCCGGCGGGCGCCCGGGTCGACGTGCTCGCCGACGTGGCCGCCCAGATCGCCCTGGTGGCCGCCCTGTCGGCCACGGCCGTGGCGCAGCGCCCATCGACGCCGACCTGGCTGGTCGCCCTCTTCGCGGGCACCTGGATGGTCAACCTGGTGACGTCGGTGATGCAGTCCGGCCCGAACGCGGCCAGCATGGTCACCTCGACCTCCCTGCCGGTGCGCCTGGTGAAGCTGGTCCGCGACTACGGCGCGGTGATCTTCGTGGCGGGCCTGGTGCTGGCGTTCGCCCCGGCCCTCACCTTCTGGGTGATCGTGGCGTTCACGGTGGTCAACGGCGGCTTCCTGCTGGCGAGCATCGCCTTCTCCGCCCGCGCCTCGTTGTAAGGAAGGGCACCTTGTTAACGCATTCTGCATAGCAGGGGCCCCTTCTTAACCGCCGCTGGGCGGGAGGGTGCGCTGGGCAGGAGAGTGCGCGGGGCGCGAGGGTGCGCGCGGGGCGGGACGGGGGCGGCGCGGTGCGGGCGGTGCAGAAGGTGCGCCATCGACGGGCCGACGTCGACGGGCTGGAGGTCTTCTTCCGCGAGGCCGGGCACCCCGGCCAGCCGGCCGTGCTCCTGCTGCACGGCTTCCCCAGCTCCTCGCACTCGTTCCGCGAGGTCATGCCGACGCTGGCCGACGTCGCGTACGTCATCGCGCCTGATCTTCCCGGCTTCGGGATGTCCTCGTCGCCGACCGTCGAGGAGTACGACTACACCTTCGAGAACCTCTCCCGGACGATCGGGAGTCTCCTCGACCAGCTCGGGGTCGGACGCTTCTTCGTCTACCTGCACGACTTCGGCGCGCCGGTGGGATACCACCTGGCCACCCGCGCGCCGGATCGCGTCCGCGGTCTCGTCGTGCAGAGCGGCAACGCGCACGAGGACGGCCTCGGCAGACAGTGGGACGGCGCCAGGGCGTACTGGGCCGACCCGACCGACGACAGGCGCGCCGAGTTGCCGGACTGGTTGACCTTCGCCGGCACCCGTGACCAGTACGTCGCCGGGCTGCCTGAGCGCCTGCGCACGCTGCACGCGCCCGAGTCGTGGCACCTCGACTGGGAGCGGATGGGCCGGCCCGGCAACCTCGACGCGCAGTTCGCGCTGTTCGGCGACTATGCCAACCACCGCGCCCGGTTCGGCGAGATCGCCGCGTACCACCGGGACCACCAGCCGCCGGCGCTCGTGCTGTGGGGGCGGCACGACGCGTACTTCGATGTCGACGAGGTTCTCGCGTACCACCGCGCCCTCGACCGCATGGACGCGCACGTCTACGACGCCGGGCACTTCCTGCTGGAGACGCACGCGGCCGAGTGCGCCACCCTCATGCGGTCGTTCGTCCTCGACAACGTGTGACGGTGTGGGGGCCGATTTCGGCACCCACCAGGGAAACCCCTTCCGCGCCATCGACGGTTGTCGTACCGTAACAACTCGTAGGCAAGCGCTTTCCCACTGCGTGCGGCGCATACGGGAAGGCGTCCCTACGCACGCGGACGCACGTCCGTCACACCACCCCGTCCCTTGATCCCCTTCGGAGGACACGTGACCACACGTGAGAACGGCGCGACGCCCCGCCACCGGCGGTGGCGGCTCGCCCTGCTGCCGCTCGTCACCGCAGGACTGGTCGCCACCGGCCTGGCCGTAACCCAGACCGGCGCGCAGGCCGCCACCTGGCCGACGCCCAAGAGCACCACCACCGTGACCAGCACCCAGCCGGTCAGCGGCACCAAGGACTTCGGCCTGGTGCGCTACAAGGCCGGCGGCGCGATGGGCGACGGCGGCCAGAGCGAGAGCCAGAAGCCCCTCTTCGAGCTGGCCGACGGAGCCGTGGTCAAGAACCTGATCATCGGCTCTCCGGCCGCCGACGGCATCCACTGCAAGGGCAGCTGCACGCTGATCAACGTCTGGTGGGAGGACGTGGGCGAGGACGCCGCCACGTTCAAGGGCGGCTCGTCGGCGAACTACACCGTCGACGGCGGGGGTGCCCGGTCCGCCTCCGACAAGGTGTTCCAGCACAACGGCGGCGGCAAGCTGACCATCAAGAACTTCGACGTCAGCAACTTCGGCAAGCTGTACCGGTCGTGCGGCAACTGCTCGACCCAGTACAAGCGGACGGTCGTCATCCAGAACGTCACCGTGACCGCGCCCGGCAAGTCGCTCGCCGGCATCAACACCAACTACGGCGACACCGCGACCTTCTCGGGCATCACCATCTACGGCGACAGCAGCAAGAAGATCGCCATCTGCGAGCGCTACACCGGCAACAACACCGGCAAGGAACCCGTCAAGACGGGCAGCGGCCCCGACGGTACGTACTGCAAGTACACGTCGTCCAACATCGTCTACAAGTAGGCCCAGGCGAGCAGAGTCCGACCGTACCCAGGCGGGTCGCGCACACACGGTGCGCGGCCCGCCGCCTCGTCGACACCGCCAGAGACGGGCCCGGCCCGATGACCGGCAGCCCACCCGCCGGGCCGCCGTTTCACAAATGAAAAGCACCGATGGTACGACCTGAGCACCCGGGTGCGGCCCCTCCCCGACGGAGGAACCGCACCCGGTCTCCAGCTATCTCAGGTGGCCAGCGTGCCGGTCAGACCACCGTGCAGGCGACGCCGTTGAGGGTGAAGGCGGTCGGCTCGGCGGTGCTGCCGCTGGTGTTGGCCTGGAAGCCGATGTTGATGGTGGCCCCGGGGGCGATCGTGCCGTTGTAGTCGACGTTACGGGCGCTCACCTGGCCGCTGGACGGCGAGTAGGTGGCACCCCAGCCCGAGGTGATCGACTGGCCCGAGGGCAGGGTGAACGCCAGCGTCCAGCCGTTGATCGCCGAGGTGCCCGTGTTGGTGATGTCGATGCTGGCCGTGAAGCCGGTGCCCCACGAGTTCATCGTGTAGGCGACCCGGGGACCCGTGCCCCCGCCGGACGTGGGGGTGGGGGTCGGGGTGGGGGTGGAGGTGGGCGGCGGCGGGGTGCCGTTCACGCTGGTCACGAAGGTCATGATGCTGCGGGCGGGCAGCGTGACGGTGAGCGAGCCGTTGGACATGGTGAGCGCGTTCTGCGGCGCGACGGTCCGGCTCGCGTCGGTCAGCCAGTTCTGGACGCTGCCGGACGCGGTGGCGCCCGACAGGGTGAACTGCTGGCTCACCGACGAGGTGTTCTTGTTGACGGCGACGATGACGACGGTGTTGCCACCCCGGTACGCCGACACGTAGACGTTCGACGCCGGGTTCGCCGTCGCGTCGATCCGCGTGTAGCCGGGCCGGACGAACCGAGCAAAGTGCGCCATCATGGCACCGCGCTTGCTGATCTGGCCGTCCTCGCGCATGGGGCCGTAGCTGCGCCGCAGGTACCACCACACGTACGCCTGGAACTCGGCGTCCACCATGGCGCGGTGGATGTGCTCGCCCACGTCGAGCGCCTCGGGCCAGGCGTCACCCGAGTTGGTGTTGCTGTTGGGGTAGTAGACCTCGGTCATCCACAGCTCTTTGCCCGCACCCTTCTGCTTGAAGAGGGGGTACGGGAAGTTCGAGTACGACGTCCCGTAGAGGTGGGCCCCGATGATGTCCACGTTGGCCAGCGCGGTGGCGTCGTTGAGGATCGGGTCCGACATGGACTTGATGTACTGGAACGACTCGGGCGCCATGACCTTGGTGCTGATCGAGCCGGCGTTCTCCCGCAGGAACTTGACCATCTCGGCGGAGGTCCACCAGGTCCAGTCGTGCGCGTAGTCGGGCTCGTTCTGCACGGAGATGCTGTAGAGGGGCACCCCGTTGTTACGCATGTACGTGGTGAAGTCGTTGAGGTGCTGCGCATAGGCGGCGTACGAGCTGGCCCGGAGCCGCTTCGCGTTGGTCTGGCTGCCCCGGGTGAAGGTCTCGATCATGCTGGCGGGCGGGTTCCACGGCGACGCGAAGACGGTCACCCCCAGCTCGACGGCGCGCTTCGCCGTCGCGAGGTCGCGGCCGAAGTCAGCCGAGCTCTCGCCGACGGGAATCCGCAGGATGGAGAAGCCCAGGCGGCCCTCACCGGTGCCGAAGGCCGTCTCCCGCTGGGCGGCCGTCAGGTCGCCGATCCAGGCCGCGTGGGCCATGGCGCCGTACCCCTTGATGGTCTGCCGCTGCGCCGACAGGTTGATGGTCGCGGGCGCGGCCGAGGCTCCCGTCGCTCCCAGCAGCGTCCCGGCGGCCGCCGCGACCGGCACGGCCCCCACCGTCGTCAGTACGGTTCTCCGGCTCAGCGTGCGCCGCTCGCCGCCGACCGACTCGGTCTGATCCTGCGTCATGTTGCGTCCTCCTGGCTGGTGGTGGTGATACGCGCGTGCCCCGGTCCTGCCCGGACCGGTCGGCACCGCCCTCCAGCGTCGCCTTGGGGACTGCCCTTGACCCCGGCGTCAATGACCCGTCGGCTCTCATCGACTGACGCCACTGTTAGCGATAACAGATCGAAAGTTTAGGTTCCGTCGATAACACGGGTCAAGCACCCGGTGGGCCGGTGAGCAGGCGAACCGGCACCGGCTCGGGCGACGACCAACACGGTCCAGCCACCAGCAGGAAGGCCGCGAGCGCATCAACAACCTTTCAACGCACGCGGACAGCCTGGGGAAGGCGCGACCCGATCCGGCTGCGACTCCAGGCCAGCCCATCCCCTCACGGGACCGGCTCCGTCCCCGCTGTCCGCGCTCCCGCCCCGCCCCGCCCACCGCGATCTTGCAGTTACGGCCCCGGCAATTAGGGTGAAGCACGTATCCGAGGGGCCGAAAGTGCAAGATCGGTGCGTCGTGGCGGGCGGAGGGGGCGGACCACCTTCAGCGGGTCGCCCGACCGGCCGGCGTCATCCGTGCGACCCGACGGAAGGCTCACTCAGGTGCATGACGACCATGGCGCCCTGGCCCTCACCGAACTCCCAGCCGGCGATCGCCTTGCTGCCCGGCAGGGCGGCGATCGGCCCGAAATCGCTTGGGCACTTACCGGGGCCGAGGTAGTACGCGCCGGCCATCCGTGCCCAGTGAGCGTCGAGGCACAGCCCGCGGAGATGCCGTCGTAGCGCATCGTCGCCGACCTGGTCCAGGGCCGATTCCCAGCGAGGGTCAACCACACTCGCCTCGGACGTGACGTACCCTTCCCGCACGAGGCTCTCGCCGATGTCGGACAGGCCGTCCGGAGCGCTCATCGTCCACGTCGCCGCCCGCATCGCGTCGAACAGCGAGCCGTCCGTCCGTGGCCGCAAAAGCAGGTGGGGAAACAGCCGGTAGCCATCGGGGGTGAGTTCGTCGAGACTCAGCGAGCCGGCCTGTAGCGCCCTGCCGATGTCCCTGCCCCACACCAGGGCCCGGTCGTCGTCCGTCGTGACGGTCAGCAGCGGCTGGAGCGCGGCGGGCCGCACCTCCGTGGCGATGAACGCCGATCTGGCCAGGTCATCCATCCAGCGGTCCGGGTAGAGCCAGTCGCCGCCGTTGTCGCCTGACCTTCCGTTGACGTCGGCGACGAGTTCTGCGGGATCAAGGTCCTCGAGCACATCGCCGGCGGTCTCGTCGTCGTAGTGGAAGACCGCGTACGTCCCCGCCGCGTCGAACTCCGCCAACGGCCGGCCGAGCAGCAGCCCGAACGCGTGACCAAGCAGGTCGTCCCAGTCGGACACGACGTCTCCTTCGGATAGCTGTCGCCCAGCGCGACCGGCACCCCGGGACCGCGCACAGGTGATCATGCCAACCCCGTATGACAGGCTGCGGGGCGCTGGTACGCGACACGGCTCCACACCTGTCGTTCTCTGGATGACCCGGACGCGTGAGATGCCCAGGCGCCCCTGAAGCTCCGCACTCCGGTACGGCCTTCGCCGCCAGAAGCGCCCCGGCACCGCGTGACGGAGTCAGCAGCGGTCCCACCGGGGGCACCTATGATGTCGGTGGCACGAGAGTCGGTGATTGGTAGTTGTCGGTGGCACAAACGGTCGACAATGCAGGATTCCCACTCGGGCGGCGGCGTCTCGCGATAGCCGCAGCGGTCCTGGCCGTGGGTTGCCTCAGTGCGGCCTTCACCCTGCTGCACGGTCAGGAGAGACCGGCACAGGCACAGGCCCAGCCGGCCTCCATGGACAACACCGAGAGTGGCCCCGCCCGCTGCCCGGATGCCTGGGACGAGCACTCTTCGCCGTCCGGCGGTACGGCTGATCTGGTGCCGACAGGGGCTACCGAGGTGCTCCTCTGCACCTACCGGCACGGCAGCGTGATCCCGTTACGGCTGGACGCCAGCAGGAAGCTCACTGAGCGCGTCGATGAGCTTTCGGCGTACCTGAACGGCCTGCCGACCGATCCACCCCAGGATGAGATGTGCCTGCTCGGTCAGACTGTCGAGCATGCGATCGTCTTCGGCTACCCCCAGGAGCGGGCCGTGTCGATACGCCTGGTCGACTGCGACTGGAAGCGGGAAGGCGCGATCAGATACGGCGGCGACCTTCGAGAGGTCACCGCGTACTGGGGTGTCCGCTGGAACGAGTAACACCCCGACGCTGTTCACACCCGCCGCACGCCACCGATTCGCGGTCCACCTGCCCACCCCTGCAGCGATCTTGCAGTTACGGCCCCGGCAAAAGGGGTGAAGCACCCTTCCGAGGGGCCGAAAGTGCAAGATCGGCGCGTAGTGGGATGTGGAGAGGGAGTGTGTTGGCGGGTCAGGCTGGCCAGTTGGCCGGGGGTTCGCCGAAGGCGCGACGAGCGGCCCGCACAGCCAGAGCAGCGAGGGCGGCGTTGGCGCCACCGCCGATCACAGCACCGACGCCGAACGGCGCCACTCGACCAAGAACGATGATTCCCTGCTTGGTCCCGTACTTCGTGATGAAGTGTCGCCCCAGAACCTTGTTGATCTGGCGCAGAGTCTCGCCCGGCACCATGGCGACGATCTGACGTGCCCAGTGTTGCCCCGTACGCTCGGCGACCTTGGTGATGGTGGCGGAGCCGGACCCGCCGAGCATGATTCCCAGGACGATCGTTCGGCGACGCTCAATCTCGTCGATGGGGACCCCGTGGACTTCGGCGACCGAGAGCGCGAAGAGGGCGCTCAGCTCAAGAGACGAGAGGGCCTCGCCGGCCGACAGTGCCAGTGCGACACCCGTGCCGACGCCGGGTGCCGCTGCGGCTCCGCCCACCGCAGCACCCGTCGCGGTCAAGGCACTCACGTACATCCGCTCCAGATTGCGGATCACCTCTGCCGGCGTCGCCTCCGGGTTCCGCTGGCGGGCCCGGGTGATGTTCTTGCGTACCAGTGGGCTCTGCATGTCGATTGCCTTGTGCAGAAGGTCAAGGACTTGCTGCCCACGTACGGCTGCTTCCGAAACCGGCCCGTCGAAGGCATCTGCTGCCATGCCTTGAACTCCTTAGATCGTCACGTCCCCGCTACGCCGTCCTGGCGCGCGGGTCGTTGAGTGAGCGTCTGCGGCGTGGGCGACCCGATGACCGTCCACTGTGGTGAGAACCACCGAGGCTACGGTGCGGCCTCCGGCCAAGGCCAGATCCGAAAGGACGCCCGCCAAGCGGACGATCAGGTGGTGGCACCGGCACGTCCGTCCGCTTCGTTCAGCGAAACCTCGAACGCCCACTGCCGTAGTAGCCGCCGGTGACGTGCCCTCGACTGCTCAGGAAAGCACTGTGCCCCGGCTCCGAAGAAGGGAGCCGGGGCACAGTGCCGTGTGTCGATGCGGGAGGCGGCGTTAGTTGGTCTTGAGGGAGCCGATAAACGCGCGCCAGCCCTGGGCGTCGAAGGCCAGCGTCGGGCCGGACTTGTCCTTGCTGTCTCGGACGGCCACCCCGTCGCGGAGGTCCGCCACCTCGACGCACTGACCGTTGCTCTGGCTACGGGTGCTCTTACGCCACTTCGGCTTCATGGTCGTCCCTTCTTCTGCTACGCCAGACTCCTGGCCACCTCGGCGATCAACTGCCGGGACTTCGATGAGCTGAGGGCCGAGCTGTGCAGGTGCGTATAGGCCAGGGTAACCCGGCGCATGTCCTCTTCACGCTCCAGATACACGTCTCCGGCGAAGCTCTCGACGTAGGCAACCGGGGTGTGCACGTCCTGCGGAAACTCCAGGATGGCGACCGAGCCGAGCATCCCAGGGTGAGCACCTTCGGCATACGGGAGAACCTGGATGTCGATGTTGTCGCGCTTGCTCATGTCGACCAGGTGGAGAAGCTGCTCCCGTAGCACTTCCCGCCCGCCGACCTCGCGGTGAAGTGCGCTTTCGTCGATGATCGTCCAGAGGTTGAGTAGTGGCTCTTCCGTCAGACACACCTGTCGTGCCATCCGCACCTGGAGACGCTTCTCTCGCTCCGCTGCCGCCTCGGTCATCCGCTGCTGGTCAAAGATGGCGCGGGCATACCGCTCGGTCTGGAGCAATCCCGGCACAGCAGCCAACTCGAAGTTCCGCACTGCTGTTGCCGCAGACTCCAGCCCGATGTACATGCTGTACGGGTTCGGGAGCTGACCGAACTTCGCCCACCAGCCGCGCTCCTTGCCTTGACGCTGAAGGTCGAGGGCGGTCTGTCGAACCCGTTCGTCAGTGACGTCATACCGCGTGAGCATCACGATCACGTCCGCCCGACTCACGCCCACGTCGCCAGACTCGATCTTGTAGACCTTGGATTCCGAGCAGCCCAGCTCGGCTGCGATCTCCTTGTGTGAGACCTTCGCCGCTTCCCGGAGCCGGTGCAACTCTCGGCCGAGCTGCCATCGAGCGATCGTCGGGCCGCTTGCCCTCGCCACGTCTACCTCCAGAGTCGTGAACACCGCCAGTGTTCCCCTCTCCGCCTCCCAGATCAAGGAACACAAGGCGAACCTCGATCCTCCATGGAAAGTTTCCGTGTAAGCCTAGACTTCTCGCTCCACTCTTGTCACTCTCTGCATGTAAGCCGATACCACTTTCGGGAGGACTCATGGCTCGGCATGCGAAGAACCCGACGCGCCCCGGTCTGCTGCGCCGGCTCTGGCCCTTCGAGCGCCGCCGCGCGAACCCACCCGACTGCATCTGCCCACCGAGGACAGCTCCGGATCGGCCGGCGGCATACCGGGCCGTCGGCGTGGCCCGGGTGCCCTACCTGCCGGATCGGCCGCTGCCGGCCCTCGCCGGGAACCACCGCGCGGGGCGCTGGTCGTGACGGCGCGGCGGAAGCCCGAGCGCGAGGACCGGGGCGAGCAGATCCAGGCCGCCGAGCGGGAGGCCGCCCGGCAGCGGATCCTCGCCCAGGCCGAGGCGGAGCGGATACCCGCCGAGGAGAGCACCCGGGCGAAGCCGGACCGGCGGTGGCAGCGTGAACAGCCCTGAGCTGCTGCCGGTGGGCCGGCGGGTGGCGTACTGGCGGGGACGGCGGAGGCTGTCGCAGCAGGTGTTCGCCGATCGGCTCGGCAGGTCGAAGTCCTGGGTCGACAAGGTCGAGCGGGGTGTGCGGTCGCTGGACAAGGTGTCGACGTTGCGGGACATCGCCGCCGTGCTGCGGATCGACACCGCCGTGCTCCTCGGCCGGGACGCCCAGCCCGCCGCCATGGCCGAGCGGGTCGAGGGGGTGGCGCGGATCCGGGAGGCCCTGTCGACGTACGAGATCGCTCTGGGTCGGCCGCCGGCCCGCCACGGTGCCGTGCCGGCGGACCGGTTGGCCCGGGACGTCGAGCACGCGTGGGTGACGTTCCAGCATGCGCGGTATCCGCAGGTGATCGCCGCCGTGCCGGGCCTGCTGGCAGGCTTGCAGTGGGCCGCCGCGGACGATCCGGGGTGGGGTGGGCCGCTGCTGGTGGAGGGGTACCGGCTCACGGCGTCGGTGCTGGTGAAGCTCGGCGAGGTGGAGCTGGGCTGGCTGGCGGCGGACCGGGCGATGGCCGCCGCGACCGGCGATCCCGTGCTGGTGGCCGCCGCTGCGGTGCAGCTCGGTCAGGTGTTCCGTGCGGCTGGGCGGGCTCGGGCGGCGCAGTCGGCGGTGCTGGC
Organism: Micromonospora sp. PTRAS2; assembly: GCF_054052245.1. Lineage (NCBI taxonomy): Bacteria > Bacillati > Actinomycetota > Actinomycetes > Micromonosporales > Micromonosporaceae > Micromonospora > Micromonospora sp. PTRAS2. The sequence continues at coordinate 1,048,327 of NZ_JBSWBU010000001.1, read as the reverse complement.
TGCGGCGTACCGGATCGCACCGGCCGATCCGGCGGAGGGTGCCCCCGGGGCGTTGTCGTTGTGCGGGACGCTGCTGGTGCAGGGGGCCCTGTCGGCGGCCCGCCGGGGCGACGACCGCGCCGCCGACGAGCTGCTCGACGAGGCCGCCGGCATGGCCGCCCGGGTGGGCGACGGCCAGGATCATCATCGGACCGCGTTCGGGCCGACGGCCGTGGACCTGGCCCGCGCCGCCGCAGCCCTCGACCTGGGCGACGCGGGCGGGGCGGTCGCCTGGCACGAGCGGACGACCAGGCGGGACGGCTGGCGGTGGCTGCCGCTGGAGCACCGCGCGGCGCATCTGGTCGACGCGGCCCGCGCCTACGCCTGGGCCGACGACCCGGCCCGCGCGGGTCGGGTGCTGCTCGACGCGGACCGGCTGGCACCCGCAGAGGTACGCCACCGGCCGGCCGCCCGGGAGGTGCTCGCCCAGGTGGCCCGCGACCCGCACGCCCCGGCCGCGATCGTTCAGCTCGCCGCCGCCGTCGGGGTGACCTGAGCATGACCGGGCCGTTCCTGTCGCTGGCCCAGATCCGCAACCGGCTGATCCTGACCGCCAGGGCGGTGCTGCGCGACCATCGGGCCGGGCCGGACGGCCGCTGCCGGGTGTGCCGGGTTCCGGAGTGTCGGGTGGCGACCGCCGCCCGCAACGTCATCCGCGCCGCCGCTGACTGCCGAGCGGCGGACGCAGATGGGCGGTAGCTCGTTCGGGCGCTCAGTCAGCTTGAGACGGCGGCCGGCGGTTTCGGCTGGTCCTGTGAACGCACGAAGTTGGTCGCATCGACGGTGGCGCTGACCAGGGCGCATGTCGTGGCGGTGAGGGCGAGCCAGAACGCTGCGGTGCTCTTCCAGTCCTCGGCGATTCGCACCGTGACGACCTCGCGGGTCTCCGGGGTCGCCCCGGAGAGCTTCCCCCGCGTGGCCGACCCGCTCGGATCCGGTTGACGGCGCCAGCCGAAGCGGGCGAAGAACTTGGCCCAGGTGTGGTTCGACCGGCCGCAACCGAAGATCACCCCGTTGACCTTCCGCCCGCACCGGCCGCCCTTCTGGGTGGTCACGCCGCACGTCGTCGGCGCCTTCACGGCGAGCACCCAGGCTGGGATAGCGATCATGATCGACGCCGACCAGGCAAGACTCATGAGGTCGAGCGTCACGAGGTAGTAGACGACGCCGACGATGGCCAGCGCCTCAACGCCGAGCATCAGCAGGGCGTAGTCCCGCTTCAGCATGTGGGGCCTCCAGGTGGTCAAGAAGAGTGACGAGGTCGAGAAGGTCGGTGCGGAGTCGGGCGAGCTCGGCTGCGGTGACGCCGAGTTCGTAGGAGTGGTGGTGACCGGCGCGGGACAGCGCCCACCACAGGTAGCTGGCCCGGTGCCCGAGCTCGGGGCCGGCGTAGTGGGCGAGCAGCAGCAGCTTCGGCCGCTGCGCCCGGGTCAGTCCGATCTCCGGGCAGATCCGGGCCCAGTACCGGTCCATCGCTGCTTCCAGTTCATGGCGCAGCAGCCAGGCGCACGCCCTGGGCCAGGCTCCTCGCGCGCCCCGGATGACGCTGGTGAGCATGCGGTCGGCGGCGGCGAGGTACGGGGACGTCGTCATCGCAACCGCCGCACGAGCGAGGCGGTGTTGTCGACCATGGGCTGGAGGGGCATGGTCCGATGACCGTGGACCGCCTGCGCCACCGCCCTGACCGTCCGGGTGGCCTGCGCGCCGTAGTCGCGGTCGAGCCGGGCGAAGAGGTCCGACCGGGGCACGATGCGGCCGAAGAGCCCGAGGCTGAGCCGGTCCTGGACGCTGTGCGCCCGGCTCAGCTCCTCCTGGATCTGGTGGTAGGGCGTGCCGCGCTCGTGCTGGGCGGCCCGGTAGCGATCCATGCTCACCGACTCGATCGCGGACCGGCAGAACCCGGCCACCATCAGATCCTTCACCTCGTCCCGGATCTCGGCGGCGACCAAGGCGCGGGCATCGTCGAGGTAGCGGTCCGCCGGGTCGGAGACCGGACGGACCTCGACGATCGAGCCCTCCCGGCGAGTCACCGCGCGGACGTCGGCCTCGATGTCGAGCCGACGGATCGCTTCCGGCAGCCGGTCGTCGTGGGTGAACACGATGACCTGCCGGGTCAGGGCGATCTCCCGCAACACCTCGGCCAGGCCGTCGATCTTGGTGGGGTCCATGCTCTGCACCGGGTCGTCGATGATCACGAACCGGTGCGGACTGGCCTCGGCGCAGGCGCGGGGCAGGAAGACCGCCAGCCCGAGGGCGTGCAGCTCACCCTGGCTCATCACCGCGAGGGCGTTGGTCTCGACGCCGTCGGCGGCGACGGGGAACAGGACCCGACGGGTGTTGTTCACTCCTTCCATCCGCAGGTGGCGCATCTCGACGTTGCTCTCCTGCCGCAGCTTCTGCCAGATCCGGTCCGACTGCACGGCGAAGTCGGCCAGTCGATCGGCGCGCATCGCCTTGTCGGCGCTGTCGAGCGCCGTCCGGGCCTTGGTGAGCAGGGCAAGGGCCGGCGCTTCGGCCCGCACCAGGGTCGCGGCGTCGACCCAGCGCCGGATCGCGGCACCGGGCTCACGCCAGGCGTCGTGACGCTGGGCGAGCCAGTCGGCTGCCGCCGACGCGAGCGCGGTGTGTGCTGCGACGACGCCGGGCCAGGCGGCCCGGTCGGCACCGAGCACGGCGAGAGCCTCGCGCATCGCCGTGCTCTGCGCGGGAAGGTGGGGTGCCAGCGCGGTGGCGACTGGTGCCAGGAGCCGACCCACAGCGCCGACCAGCCCGTCGACCGCCCGGCGGGCGTGTACGAGTGCCTGCTCGGCCCTACGCGCCGCCTCGGCGGCTGCGGCCAGCCGGTCGAGTTCCTTCTCCGCCTGCATACGCCAGTCCTGGTCGAGGGTGCCCGCCTGGCACACCGGGCAGGGGCCGTCGCCCCGGTCGTGGTGCACGTCGAGTGCGGCCCGCAGCAGGTGGGCGCTCCGGTCGGCGACGCCGCTGTCGGTGGCGCTCGCCCGCCGCACCGCCGCCTCGGCCTCGGCCAGCGCGGCCAACGCCGGACCGAGGTCGGGCAGGTCCTGCTCGGCGAGCCGCCGCGCGGCTGCCGCCGCGTGCTCCTCCGACGCGGCGGTGTCGCTGCGGGCCAGGTCGGCCAGCCTGGTCAGGTCGGCCCGGCCGGCCTGCGTGCCGAGGGCGCTCAGGGCGTCGCGGGCACGCTCGTCGTCGAGCCTGCCGAGCTGTTCGCGCAGCTCGGTGAAGGCCGTCTTGAGCGCCTTGGCCCGGTCCTCGTAGTCCTTGCGCCGCAGCCTCAGCCGGGCATCGGTGTCGCGCAGCGCCCCGAGGCCGAGGATCGGCGCGATCGCGTCGTACAGTTCGGCCGGCGTGGCGGTGATGATCCGTTCGAGATCCCGGGCGGACAGGAACGGCCGGTAGCGGGCGGCCTGGCCGAGCCACTGCGGCACCTGACCGGGCGGCATCGCGGCGCCGCCGATGGTCGTGGTGACCGTCGCGCAGGTCAGGTCGGTGGAACCGGCCGGCCAGGTGCGGCGGGTCGTCACCTGCTGGCCGGAGTCGAGCCGGAGGCTGAGGCGGATCTCCGGTGCGCCCTCGTGGTGCAGGTTCCGCCAGCCCTCGCGGAAGGCCGACGGGCGCTGCGCCCAGCGCGCGGAGTCCTCGGTCAGCGCGTACTCGATGGCCTCGGCGATGCTGGACTTCCCGGAACCGTTGCGGCCCACGAAGACGGTGAGCCCGGTCTTGGGCAGCCGCCCGACCGTGACCGGCTGGCCGATTCCGCGGAAGCCGGCGGCCCGGATCTCCTCCAGGAACGCCTGGGGCTTGGCGTCGACCGACTCGCCGGGCTCGGGCGACGAGGGAAGGGCCTCACCCCGCAGCACGGCGTCGAGGCCCTGATCGCCGTGGAAGGCGGCACGGACCAGGTCGCCGACCTCGCGGGGCACCTGGGACCGCTGAAGGCGGTCGGAGAGTTCCTGGTAGAGCGTGAGCGTGTCGTCCATCAGACCCCCTGATGTTGTTGGCGCATCGAGGGAATCGCAGATCGGTCGCCTAGACTTTCCTACTTACTGTTATCCGGGGATAACAAGGTTTCAATCGACTGAGCTTCCTGAGAACTCATACCGTGACCGCCAGAGCGAGGAGGTGAGCCATGGAGCCGGAGTTGATGTCGCAACGCGAGATCGCACTGCTCGCACGCGTCAGAAAGCCAGCGGTCATCACCTGGCGTCGGCGGCACCCCGACTTCCCCGCACCTGTCTCGGGCGACCACGGCCAACCGCTCTTCTCCGCAGATGCGGTTGTGGCCTGGCTGCTCCAGACCGGGCTCGGCCACGCCGACCCCGACACCCTGCGCGCCGAGCAGTCCATGCACACGCTGGCGGCGTTCGCCCGGCGGCACGGCGGCCGGCGCACGGTCGTCGTCCTCGGTGCCGCGCTGTGCCTCCGCCACCTCGCCGGCCGCACGCTGCCAGCCGATCCCCTGCCGCTGGCCCGCCGCCTCGATCCCGAGGACGACTTTCTGTTGCGCGAGCTGGCCGACGCGCCTGATCCTGCCAGGCTCACCCAACTGGTCGAGCAACTGATCGAGGGTGCCTACGACCCCTGGCGCAGTTGTCGGTTCCTGCTCAGCTCCGCCAACCGACTGGGCTGGCCGGAACTGACGGCCGACGCGCTCACCCCGGAGACGGTCACCCTGATCCGCCGGGTCGCCGACCTGCCGGCCCGGCTCCGCGCCCACGGCACCGTCACCATCGCCGACGCGAACGCGGGCAGCGGCGACCTGCTGGCCGCGCTCGTGACCGATCAGGACCGCGACAACCTGCGCGTCAACGCGGCCGTCGCCGACGACGAACTCGCTCGCCTGGTGCGCCGGCAGTTGCTCCTCGCCGAGTTGCCCGAGTTCCAGTTCGACGTGCGCGCCGACGAGCTGAGCGAGGAGTTCGCGGACCCGGACCTCATCGTCACCCGGCTCCCCTACCAGCCGGTGGAGAGCCGCGACGCCCTCACCGACCTCGACCGGGTCGAGGCCATCGCCGATCTGCTCGGGCAGAGCCGCACGGCGATCGTCGTCGGCCCCGCCAGCAGCCTCGTCGACAGGCTGCGGGACGGGCCTGCGGTAATGCGCCGAGCGGCGTTGCTGCGCAGCGGTGTCGTCGAGGCGATCGTGCGGCTGCCGGGCGGTGTCTATCCGGCCAGGCCTGGCTATCCCGCCGCGCTGTGGCTGCTGACCCGCGAGCCGAATCCCACCACCAGGGGCCGCGTGCTGCTCGCCGACCTCGGCGGCACCGCGCTCGACCAACCCACCATCGAGTCCGCAGCCGAGGACATCCTGCTCTGGCGCGCCGAGGGGCACCGCCCCGACGGCCACGATCCGCGCACCGGCCGGGTCGTCCCGTTGGAGAGCCTCGATCTGCACCGGGGTGCCGCACTCCGGCCGCCGGGGCCGGCATCGGTCACCCTGCGGACCCGGCTGGCCGACGACCGCCCCGCGCTCGTCGGCGAGGTCGAGCGCCGTCTCGCCGACGCCGAGCAGGAGGCCATCGAGTACGCGGCGGAGCACGGCCCCCTGAACACCGGGGCGGCGCAGCGCGACGGAGTCAGGCCGAAGGAGCTTTCCCTCGCGGCGCTACGAACGGCGCGCCGGGTCCGCCAACTTGCCGGGCACCGCCTCCGCCCTGAGCATGTCGGACCTCGTGGTCACCACCGGGTCATCGGCGCGGCGGAAGTCCTCGCGCAGGCGTCCGACCGCTGGATGGACCGGCTCGTGCTCGCAGCGGAATACCCGCACGTCACCTTCACCGACCCGGGGGACCTCGTGGTCACCCGCGTGCCCCGGTTCGGCGTCTTCCTCGACGACGGCGGCTTCTCGGTGATCGAGTTCCCGGCCTGCGGCCTGCGCATCTCTCGCGGCGACTCGTTGACCCCCCGGGTGCTGCGGGCCCTCCTGGCCACCGCCCGCAACACCGCACGCAGCCCCGGCGCAGTACGCGGCCCACGGCTTGGGGACGCCACGATCCCCGACCTGAGCCGGGACGAGGCGACCCGCCTCGACGAGGTGCTGCGCCGCCTGGAGGAACGCGAGCGTCTGCTCCACCGGCAGGCCGGCCTCCTGGCCGAGTTGCGCGCGCTCGCCGTGACCGGCTTCGCCGACGGCACCCTCACGACTCTGTACCGTACGAACTCCTGACCGAGAGAACGGAACACACAGTGCCACCACGTAAACGCGCCACCGGACAGGCCGAACTGTTCGGCGTGTCCAGCACCAAGCAGATCCAGGACATCCTCTGGAAGGCCGCCGACAAGCTGCGCGGCTCCATGGACGCCGCGCAGTACAAGGAGTTCGTCCTCGGCCTGGTCTTCCTCAAGTACGTCTCGGACGCGTTCGCCGAACGCCGCGACCAGATCGAGGCCAGCCTCTCCGACATCCCGGAGAACCGGCGCGCCGCCTTCCTGGACGAACGCGACGAGTACACCAGCGCCAACGTCTTCTGGGTCCCGGAAACTGCACGGTGGGACTACCTGGTGGAGAACGCGCCCAGTGGCGTCGGCGAACTGCTCGACGACGCCATGGACGCGATCATGCAGGAGAATCGAGCGCTGAAGGGCGTCCTCCCAAAAATCTTCAACCGGGACAACGTCGACCAGAAGCGGTTGAAGGAACTCGTAGACCTGATCAGCGACGCCCGATTTACCGGCCACGGCGATCGCAAGGCGCAGGACGTCCTCGGCGAGACGTACGAGTATTTCCTGGAGCGGTTCGCCCGCGCCGAGGGCAAGCGGGCGGGTGAGTTCTACACCCCGTCCAGCGTGGTGCGGATTCTCGTCGAGGTGTTGGAGCCCTACGAGGGCCGGGTCTACGACCCGTGCTGCGGCTCCGGCGGCATGTTCGTGCAGTCGAAGAAGTTCGTGGAGAAGCACGCCGGGCGGGAGCACACCCACGACATCGCCATCTACGGCCAGGAGGCCAACGAGCGCACCTGGCGGCTGGCGAAGATGAACCTCGCCATCCATGGCATGGACCCGGTAGGCATCGGCGACCGTTGGGGCGACACGTTCGCCGACGACAAGCACCCGGACATGCGGGCCGACTTCATCATGGCCAACCCGCCGTTCAACATGAGCGACTGGGCGCGCCGCGAGTCCGACCCGCGCTGGCGCTACGGCACGCCGCCGCAGAGCAACGCCAACTACGCCTGGCTCCAGCACATGCTCTACAAGCTGGGCGACCGGGGCAGCGCGGGCGTCGTCCTCGCCAACGGCTCGATGTCCTCCAAGCAGTCCGGCGAAGGTGAGATCCGCAAGGCCATGGTCGAGGCGGACTTGGTGGCCTGCATGGTCGCCCTCCCGCCGAACCTGTTCCGCACCACCGCCATCCCCGCCTGTCTGTGGTTCCTCACCAAGGACAAGTCACCGCAGGGCGCGAAGGCGCTGGCCGACCGACGCGGCGAAGTCCTCTTCATCGACGCCCGCGCGCTCGGCACCATGGTCGACCGCACCGAACGCGTCCTCACCGACGAGGACATCGCCAAGATCGCCGACACCTACCACGCCTGGCGCGGCACCAAGTCCGCAAAGGCCAAGGGCCAGACGTACGAGGACCAGCCCGACTTCTGCTACTCCGCGAGTCTAGAGGAGGTCGTAGCTAAGGATTATGTCCTCACTCCCGGCCGTTACGTCGAAGCGGCCGAAACGGAAGAATTCTCAAATGCCGAGCCAATTGGCGATCAGATCGATCGACTCACCAAAGAGCTTTGCACTTACTTCGACGAATCGGCCCACCTTGAGACTGTCGTGCGCCGCCAGCTCGGGAGGCTCGATGTCTGACTGGCCAGTTGTTGAGTATCGAACTCTCTCGTCATCAGATCGATCCGCATTCTCAATGGGACCATTCGGCTCAAAGATAACCAAAGAGAACTACGTTTCCACTGGAGTGCCTGTAGTTCGCGGCGTGAATCTCGCTCGCGGCATCTTCGCCGACGAGGATTTCGTCTACATCGAGCCCCATAAGGCGGATGAGCTCATGGCCGCCAACGTAGCACCCGGAGACTTAGTATTCACACATCGCGGCACTATTGGGCAGGTCTCAATGATACCGCGAAGGCCAAGATTCGATCGCTATGTTATTGGCTCAAGCCAGGTCAAAACCCGACTAGACGAGTCGGTTGCAGTTCCCGAATTCTACTACTATTGGTTTATTTCACCTGCTGGCCAGAGATCCATCCTCGCGAACACTTCAACGGTAGGCGTACCCGGCATCGCAACGCCTTTGACTTCAATAAGGGCGTTGCGCGTTCCACTGCCGCCACTTGCAACGCAACGAGCCATAGTGCAAGCACTGGGGGCACTAGACGCCAAGATTGGAGTAAATGATCGCATCGCGGCAGCCTACGAGAGGCTATTTCAGGCGAAGTTCGCCGCCCTGGGCATGACAGACGAGGGCGAGTGCGCCATCACCGAGTTGATCGACTTCAATCCGCGAACCCCGCGCCCCGCTTTGGAGAGCGCGGTCTACGTCGACATGGCGGCCCTACCTACACGCCAATCATCTATCCGAACGTGGGCGCACCGTCCCCCTAAGGGCGGTAGTCGCTTCCAGAATGGGGACACACTACTGGCCCGCATCACCCCTTGCCTAGAGAATGGCAAAACAGGATTCGTGAACTTCCTCAACGAGAATGAAGTCGGGGTCGGGTCAACCGAGTTCATCGTGATGCGATCCAGGAAGGGAATACCTCACGAATTATCCTACTTCCTTGCACGAGATCAACGCTTCCGAACGAACGCTATCCGCAAGATGGCCGGCTCTTCTGGACGCCAGCGAGTGAGCGCTGTCGACGCAGCGCAGTTTTTCGTCCGCCGACCGGATCCCGGCCAGCTATCGGCCTTTGGAGACGAGGCGGGAGCTGCTTTCCGCCATCTAAAGTCTCTCATGGAGGAGTCACGTGCGCTTGAGCGTCTGCGAGACATTTTACTGCCGGAGTTGATGTCGGGTCGGTTAAAGGTCAAGGACGTCGAAAAGGTTGTCGAAGAAGCAGTTTAGGTAGACAAAGGTTCACGGGGAGGGGCTGGGATGGGGTTGGATGGGCGATTGACCGAGGCTGGCTGGGAGGCACTCGCGCTGGATCAGCTCGGCGAGCTTGGCTGGGAGCCGGATGCCGGGAAGGACTTCGCGCCTGGGTCGGGGCAGCGGCGGGACTGGGCCGAACTGGTGCTCTTCCAGGATCTCCGGGCGGCCGTCGAGCGACTCAACCCCGACCTGCCCCCCACAGCGGTCGCCGACGCGGTGCGGGCCGCTACCGAAGTCGCCTCACGGGAGGCGTTCGCTGAGAACCGGGAGGCGCACAAGCGACTGGTGCACGGCATCTCCATCGTCTACACCGACGCCTACGGTGCCGAGCACAACCCCACCGTGCGCCTGGTTGACCTGCACGACCCCGGCCGCAACGTCTACCGGGCGATCAACCAGGTCACGATCATCGACGGTGATTCCCGGCGGCGGCTCGACGTCGTGCTCTACCTCAACGGGCTGCCGGTCGCCGTCGTCGAGCTGAAGAACGCCGCCGACGAGAATGCCACCCTCACCGGCGCGCACGCTCAGCTTGAGACGTACCTCGCGGAGTTCCCGCTGGCGTTCCGGTACGCCGTGCTGTGCCTGGTCTCCGACGGGATCACCGCGAAGTACGGCACCCCGTTCACCCCGTACGAGCACTTCGCGCCGTGGAACGTTGACGACGAGGGCGTTCCCGTCGACACCACCGCGCCCGACTACGACGGCCCGGAGGCGCTGATCGTCGCTCTCCACGGCCTGTTCAACCAGCGGCGCTTCCTGGAGCTGGCCGGCGGCTTCGTCAACTTCACGCCGAAGGGCAAGCGGATCGCCAAGGCGCACCAGTATTTCGCGGTCGTCCGGGCCGTCGAGTGCATCGTGCGGGCCTCGCGCAGCGACGGGAAGGCGGGCGTCGTCTGGCACACCCAGGGCTCCGGCAAGTCCGAGGAGATGGTCTGCACGGCGGCGCTGACCAGCCGTCAACCGGCGCTGAAGAACCCGACCATCGTGGTACTCACCGACCGCACCGACCTCGACGACCAGCTCTACGGCACGTTCCAGGACAGCCAGTTGCTGCTCGGCCAGGAGCCGGAGCAGGCCGAGACCCGCGCCGAGCTGCGCGACAAGCTGTCGAACCGGAACGCGGGCGGCATCATCTTCACGACGTTGCAGAAGTTCGGGCGTACGCGGGAAGAGCGGGAGGCCGGGCGGGCGCATCCGCTGCTCTCCGACCGGCGCAACATCCTGGTTATCGTCGACGAGGCGCACCGCAGCCACTACGACAGCCTCGACGGCTACGCCCGCCACCTGCGCGACGCGCTGCCCTACGCCACGTTCATCGCCTTCACCGGCACGCCGATCGCCAGCGCCGAGGTGAACACCCGCGCCGTCTTCGGTGACTACATCGACGTGTACGACCTCAAGCGCGCCGTTGACGACGAGGCAACCGTGCGGGTCTACCACGAGCCGCGGATCATCCCGGTGTCGCTGCCGCCGGACATCGACCCGGACAGCATCGACGAGCAGGTGGAGACGCTCACCGCCAGCCTGGACGACGCCGAGCGGCGCAGGGCCGAGGCATACGCGGCCACCATGAACACCATCTACGGTGCCCCCGACCGGGTCGAGACCCTGGCGAAGGACCTCGTCGCACACTGGGAGAAGCGGCGCGAGCTGATGAAGCCTCAGCTCGGCGGGCCGGGCAAGGCGATGCTTGTCTGCGCGACCCGGGAGATCTGCGTCCGGGTCTTCGACGCCATCAAGGAGCTAAAGCAGCAGGACCGCTGGGCGGACCCGGCCGTCGACAAGGGCAAGATGAAGATCGTCTTCCACAGCGCCCCCAGCGACGAGGAGATGTTCCGTCCGCATCACCTGCGCCCGTCGCAGCAGAAGATCGTCCAGGCCCGCGCCAAGAACCCGGACGACCCGCTGGAGCTGCTCATCGTGCACTCGATGCTGCTCACCGGCTACGACGCGCCGCCGATCCACACCATCTACATGGACCGGCCGATGAAGGGCGCCAACCTCATGCAGGCGCTCGCCCGGGTCAACCGTCGCTTCCGGGAGAAGCAGGACGGGCTGCTGGTCGGCTACGCCCCGCTGACCGAGAACCTGCGCAAGGCGCTCACCGAATACACCCCGAGCGACCAGGAGGACCAGACCCTGGGCCGGGACATCGACCGGGCGGTCAGCGAGGTGCACAACGAGATAGCCGCCATCGAGGCCATGGTGGCCCCGGTCAAGTGGCGGGCGATCCTCGACGATGCGAAGATCCCGGCCCGCTGGTTGCGGGCGGTGCGGAAGACGGTCAACTTCCTGCGCGATCCGCGCACCCCTGGCAACGTCGTCGAGCCCGGCACGAAGCCGCTGCACCAGCGGTTCCGCGACTCGGCGGGCCGGCTGGAGCGGTTCTACGCGCTCTGCTCCAGCAGCAACTACTTCGTTGATCGTGCCGGCGACATCCAGCGCCTGCGCCGCGACATCCAGTTTTTCCGGGACGTCCGGGTCTGGATCGTGAAAGAGGAGGCCGCCGACCGGGAGGCCAGGGGCCTGCCCAACACGGCTCAGGTCGAGCGCTACCTGGCCGCGCTCGCCGCCGAGGTGGTCGACGCCGCCGATATCACCGACATCTACGAGGAGGCGGGCCTCGGCAAACTCGACATCACCGAGCTCAACGAGGTCGCGTTGCAGCGCCTGCGGGACTCGGAGACCCCACACCTCGCCGTCTCCGCGCTCCGTCGGCTGATCGAGCAGAAGATGCGTGAGGTCACCAAGCACAACGTGGTTCGTCAGGAGCGATTCTCCGCCCAGCTAGAAGACCTGATGAATCGCTACATGCGCCAGCAGTTGACCAGCGCGCAGCTCATCGTCGAGCTGGTCGAGCTAGCCAAGCAGGTGTCGGCGGACGCCCGGCGCGGCCACCAGTTCGACCCTCCGCTCAACCACGCCGAGCTGGCCTTCTACGACGCCGTCGCGCAGAACGGCGCGGCCACCGAGCTCATGGGCATCGGCACCTTGGCCGAGATCGCCCGGGAGCTGGTCCGGTCGATCCAGTCGTCGATCACGGTCGACTGGTTCTCCCGTGAGCCGGTGCGTGCCAAGCTCCGCAGCCACATCCGCCGGCTGCTGGCTCGCTACGACTACCCGCCGGACCACGAGCGCGCCGCCGTCGATCTGGTCATCCGGCAGATGGAGACCTTCGCCAACGAGTGGGCCCCGGGAGGCAACACCCAGCGGTGACCGGACGTCGACCTAACCGCAGCCAGGCAGGTCAGGTGCGGTGAGGTCACGTTTGACGGACCAGCCGGATCAACTGCACCGACCTGCACACCGTCGACAAACCTCGCCTGCGCCGACGACTCGGCAGGTTGGCACCGGCAGAGCTCCACCGCGTCGAAGAGTGCGTCCGACAGGTTCTCGGCCTGTAGCCGATCCGCTCGTCGTCCTCGCGGTCAGCCAGCAGCAGACCGAGGGGCGACACCTTGGGCGGAAGATCGCGCTCGATCAGGGAAGGAGTGGCATCGTGGCCGCTTGGAGGCCACTATTTCCGCGATCGGGCACGACCTTGCACCCCTCACCCCGCTGCCGTGTCACAGGGTCAGGTGGCTGGCTGGTCGGTGCCGGGAGCCGCGACCGGCACGCCCACCGAGGCTGCGATGTCCGCCATCCGCTTGTCGTACGTGACCAGCACGTCGAGCGCATCACCGAGAACCTGGGCACTCGCCACGTGCAGGGCATCCAACGTGCGGATCCCGGTGGGGAGAGCTGCCGCGAGATCCCGAACCTCCTCGGTCAGCAGGATCTCGGTGAAGTTTCGGGCCAGCATCTGCATGGCGTCCGGATAGTCGCCGATCCGGTCGAGGGTGCGTACCGTCTCGACGAATCCCACCGAGCTGGTCGCCATCGGCACACCAGCCCGGCTTTCCAGGAACTCTTGCAGCTCGGTGGCGTAGGTGCGGCCGGAGAGCAGTGTGATCAGGGCGGACGAGTCGAGGTAGATCAACGTTCGTCGTCCTCGCGGTCGGCCAGCAGCAGGTCAAGGGGCGACACATCGGGCGGTGCATCGTAACGGGGTAGCCGGTCGAGGTCGCTCGTGGTGGTCGCCTTGAGGCGGATCACGCCTTTGGCCACCAGGGAGGTGTATCTGCCGAGCGTCCCAGCGCCCGGCAGCAGCACGGCGATCACGCTGCCGTGCCGCGTCACCTCGATCGTCTCGCCCCGTTCCACCCGGGCGAACATCGCGCTGGGATTGTAGGAGAACTCGCGCACAGACACGGTGCTCATCGCACGCCTCCCTTGTGCCGACAACGCCACCACTGTACCCACAAACCGTTCTACGGCGGCACGACTACGCCTGCCTCGGCAGGGTGAGGATCTCGGCCCCGTCCTCGGTGATGGCGATCGTGTGCTCGCTGTGCGCCGTGCGGCAGCCCGTCTTGCTGCGCAGCGTCCACCCGTCTTCGTCGGTGACCAGCTCGTCGGTGTCCGCCATGATCCACGGCTCCAGGGCCAGCAGCAGCCCGGGGCGCAGCTTGTAGCCCCGGCCGGGTCGCCCGGTGTTGGACACGTGCGGGTCCTGGTGCATGGTCGACCCGACGCCGTGCCCGCCGAACTGGGTGTTGACCGAGTAGCCGGCGGACTGCAACGTCGTGCCGATGGCGTGGGAGATGTCGCCGATGCGTGCCCCCGGCCCGGCGGCGGCGATGCCGGCGGCGAGCGCGCGTTCGGTCGCGGCGATCAGCGACACGCTCTCCGGAGACTTGGAGTCGCCCACGATGAAGCTGATCGCGGAGTCGGCGACGACGCCGCCCACGGAGACGGCGAGGTCGAGGGAGAGCAGGTCGCCGTCGGCGAGTGCGTAGTCGTGGGGCAGCCCGTGCAGCACGGCGTCGTTGACGGAGGTGCAGATGTAGTGGCCGAAGGGCCCGCGCCCGAAGGACGGCGCGTAGTCGACGTAGCAGGACGACGCCCCGGCCTCGACGATCATGGCCTGGGCCCACCGGTCGATGTCGAGGAGGTTGGTGCCCACCTCGCAGCGGCCCCTGAGCGTCTGGAGGATCTCGGCGACCAGGGCGCCGGCCTCCCGTGCCCGGGGCAGTTGGGTGGGGCTCAGGATCTCGATCATGCGGCGCCTTCCTCGTGCCACCAATAACTATCCCGGCCATACTATCCCGGTACTAGAATCGGCCGCATGGTCAGGTTGCCGCTCACCCCCGAGGAGGTCGAGCGCGGGCAGCGCCTCGGCGCCCTGCTGCGCCACGCCCGGGGGGACCGCTCGATGCTCCACACCGCGCTCGACGCCCGCGTCTCGCCGGAGACCCTTCGCAAGATCGAGTCGGGGCGCGTGGCGACCCCGGCCTTCTCGACCATCGCGGCGATCGCCGACGTCCTCGGCCTCTCCCTCGACGCCGTGTGGGCCGAAATCAACCGGGCCGAGATCAACAAGGCCGAGGTCGACAGGCCCGTGCGCGCCATCGAGCCGACCGACCCCCGCCGCCACGCACCCGAGCGGCTCGCCTCGTAGCAGCCGCCGAAAGGCTCGGGAAAGCTCAGCGCGCCAGCGAGGCGTACACGTCGATGAGGCGCTTGGTGACCACGTCGGGGTGGAACGTACGCTCGTAGCGCAACCGCGCCGGTGCGGCCAGCGCCGCCGCGCCCGCGCGGGCCACCGGCAGCGCGGCGGCCATCGCGGCCGGCTCCGGGGCCACCACCCAGCCCGTCTCGCCCTCCTGCACCCCGTGCGGCAGCGGGACGCGACCCACCCCGGGGGCGGCCGTGGCGACGGCGGCCGGGCCGGTGCCGGCGGGCTCGCGGGGGGCGTCCGCGCCGACGAGGTACGGGATGCCGCCGAGGGCGGTGCCGAGCACCGGCCGCCCGCTGGCCAGCGCCTCGATGATCACCGTGGGCAGCACGTCGTGCCAGGTGGACGCGGCGATGATCACCGCGCTGGCGTCGATGGCGGCGCGCACCCCGGCGCGGTCCAGCGGCCCCAGATAGGTGACGTCGGCGCGCTCGGCGGCGGCGGCCTCGGCCAGGTGGCGCAGCTCGCCGTCCCCGGCGATGCGCAGCGGCCCGAGGGAACCGTCCGGGTGCCGCCGCCAGGCGTCCAGCAGCAGCCCCAGCCCCTTCTCGGGGGAGAGCCGCGCCATGTAGAGGAAGCCGTCGCCCAGCGGCGCGGGGATGCCCGGGTCGGGGATGCCGTTCGGCTTCACCACGATCCGCTCCGCCGGCACCCCGTAGTCGCGCAGGTGGTCGCCGACGGCGCTGGTGAGGGCGATGAACCGGTCCACCGAGTGCCAGGTGCCCCGGTGCACGGCCAGGGTGGTGGCCATCAGCGCGCTCTGCGCCCGCGACCCCCGGTAGCAGCGGTGCACGATCGCCGGCACGCCGAGCGCCCGGCCCCGGCAGTCCTGGCAGATCACCCCGTCGCGGAAGTAGAGCCCGGAGGAGCAGACCTGCCGGTAGTTGTGCACCGTCTGCACCACCGGCACGTTGTGCTTGTGCGCGGTCCGCACCACCCAGGGCGAGAGCAGGGGGTACGGGTTGTGCAGGTGCAGCACGTCCGGCCGGTGCTCGGTGATCAGCCGGCTCAGCTCCTGCTGGGCGCGGGGGGCGTAGATCGGGGAGATCGGCAGCAGCGCCTTCGCCGTCTTCGGCAGGCTCGGGATCTCGTCGGAGCTGCGCAGGAACGGCAGCACCTCCACCCCCGCCGCGCGGAGCTGGGCGATCTCCGCGTCGACGATGGTGTTCTCGCCGGACGGCTGGGCTTCCCGATACCGGTTGTGCGCCACCACGATTCTCACGGGAAGGAAGGCTACCGTTGAACGATGCCCGAACTTCCCGAGGTGGAAGCGCTAGCCGGCTACCTGCGGGAGCGCGCCGTGTCCCGGCGCGTCGACCGGGTCGAGGTCGCCGCGATCAGCGCCCTGAAGACGTACGATCCGGCGCCGGCCGCCGTGTCGGGGCGCACGGTGACCGACGCGCGGCGGCACGGCAAGTTCCTCGACGTCGTCTTCGACGGCGACCTGCACCTGGTGGTGCACCTGGCGCGGGCCGGCTGGCTGCACTACCGGGAGTCGTTCCCGTCCGGTGTGCCGCTGCGCCCCGGCAAGGGGCCGATCGCGCTGCGGGTGCGGCTCGACGACGGCTCCGGCTTCGACCTGACCGAGGCGGGCACCCAGAAGAAGCTGGCCGCCTACCTGGTGGCCGACCCGGCGACGGTGCCGGGGGTGGCGAAGCTCGGCCCGGACGCGCTCGCCGCCGACCTGCCCACGTTCGCCGCGCGCATCCGCAGCCGGCGGGGCCAGGTCAAGGGGGTGCTGACGGACCAGTCGGTGCTGGCCGGGGTCGGCAACGCGTACTCCGACGAGATCCTGCACGCGGCGAAGCTGTCGCCGTTCGCGCTGACCGACCGGCTCACCGACGATCAGGTCGCCGCCCTGCACGGGGCGACCGGGCGGGTGCTGGGCGACGCGGTGTCCCGGTCGCTGGGACACCGGGCGGCGGAACTGAAGGGTGAGAAGCGTTCGGGGCTGGCCGTGCACGCCCGCACCGGCCTGCCGTGCCCCGTCTGCGGCGATACGGTCCGGGAGGTCAGTTTCGCCGATTCGAGCCTGCAATATTGCCCGACCTGTCAGACCGGCGGGAAGCCGTTGGCTGACCGACGGTTGTCGCGAATCGTACGGTGAGTAACGACACCCGGGGGTTACGGAGGGGATTCGCCTCCGGAGCGCCGATCCTCCCGGTCCGCGCCTCTACCCGGTCCGTCATCCATCGGTATAGTGGCCCGGTCCCCGGCTTTTCGCACCTGAGGTGGAGCCGGCCGGATCCCATGCGGCGCACTGGGCGCGAACTCCCTCGGGTCGACGTCCGGCGCGGGCCCCGCGTGGGAAACTGAACGGTGGGCGACCCGGGCCCTCACTGCGAGTGAGCGGCGCGCGTCATGCGGGAGGACATGGGTGAGGTGACGACTAGCCTCCAGCGCCCGGTAACCAACACAGGCCGGAGCCAACTCGTGCGGCACGTCGACAGCTTCGAGATCCAGCCGCCGACACCGCCGTCCCACAACGGTGTCCCCCGGTCGGCGTGGGCGCGGGCCCGCCGGCGCGTCTCCCGCTGGCACCGCCCCTACACGGCCGCCCTGCTGCTGGTCGACTTCCTCGCCGTGGTGCTGGCCGACTGGGCCGCGCAGGAGGCGTTCGGGCAGGCCCGGGCCGGCTTCTACAACGCCCAGGCGGACCCGACCTGGTTCTACACGGTCGCGTTCCTGCTGCTGCCGCTCGGCTGGCTGGTCATCCTCTGGGGCAACCGGGCCTACGACCGGCGTTACATGGGGCTCGGGCCGGACGAGTTCAAACGGGTGATCCGTGCCGGCGTGGCGGTGGCCGCCACCGTCTCGTTCATCGCGTTCGCCACCAAGACCGACCTGTCCCGCTACACCGTCGGTTTCGCGCTGCTCGGGGCGTTGGTGCTGATCCTGTTCGGCCGCATCCTGGCCCGGTTCACCCTGCACGCGGTGCGCCGCCGGGTCGGCCAGGCCGGGCACCGGATGGTGTTGGTCGGCACCCTGCCGGAGTGCCTGGAGGTCTACACCGCGGTCACCCGCAACCCGAGCGCCGGGCTGGTCCCGGTGGCCATCCACATCACCGACGGCTACGCGGCGGCCCGGGGCATCCAGACCCCCGTCCCGGTGTACGCGGGCCGCGACGTCCTCGCCCTGGTGCGGGAGGTCGGCGGCGACACGATCGCGGTCTGCGGCTCCGCCAGCGCCGAGCCGGGCGAGCTGCGCCGGCTGGCCTGGCAGCTCGAAGGCTCCGGCGTCGACCTGGTGGTGGCCCCGCAGCTCACCGACATCGCCGGCCCCCGGGTGCACATCCGCCCCATCGAGGGGCTGCCGCTGCTGCACGTCGAGGAGCCGACCCTGTCGGGCCCGGCGCTGCTGGCCAAGAACCTGATGGACCGGGTCGCCGCCGGCCTCGGCCTGCTCCTGCTCGTGCCGGTGTTCCTGGCGATCGGGGCGGCCATCCGGCTCTCCGACCCCGGCCCCGTCTTCTTCCGCCAGCCCCGGGTCGGCCACGAGGGCCGCACGTTCCGGGTGTGGAAGTTCCGCACCATGTACGTCGACGCCGAGGACCGGCTCGCCGGCCTGGTCGACCAGAACGAGACCGACGGCATGCTGTTCAAGATGAAGCACGACCCCCGGGTCTTCCCGGTGGGCCGCTTCCTGCGGGCCTCCTCGCTCGACGAGCTGCCCCAGTTGATCAACGTGCTGTGGGGCGAGATGTCGCTGGTGGGGCCGCGTCCGCTGCCCGCCGACGACGGCGACTTCCTCGGCGACGTGCGCCGCCGGCTGCTGGTGCGGCCCGGCATGACGGGGCTGTGGCAGGTCTCCGGCCGCTCCGACCTGTCCTGGGACGAGGCCGTCCGGCTCGACCTCTACTACGTCGACAACTGGTCTTTGGCATACGACCTGAGCATCCTGTGGCGCACGGTGGGCGTGGTGCTGGCCCGCAAAGGCGCGTACTAGCGCGCGGCGACGACAGCCGTCAGGATCGCGGGGTGGCTGGCAACCTCTCCGCCGTGCTCGGCGTCGTCTCCCTGGTCACCGCGCTGGGCGCCGCCCTGTACGCGGTGGTCCGGCTGCGCGCCCGCCGGGGCATCGCCACCGCCACCCAGCGGGCCACCTACGAGGTGCTGCACACCGCCGGGCTGGCCGCCGAGCCGCTGCGTACGGGCCTGAGCGCGGCGGGCGCGGCGAAGGCCGTACGCCATCTGCGGGCCCTCGTCGGCGCGGCCGGGCTGGCCCTGACGGACCGGGACGCGCTGCTCGCCCTCGACGGGCGCGGCACGCACCACGCCGACCAGCTGGTCGCGGCGGCCCGGCGGGCGGCCTCCGGCGGGCGGTCGACGGTGCTGGGGGAGGCGGAGCTGCACTGCGACCGGGTCGACTGCCCGGTGCGGGGCGCGGTGGTCGCGCCGCTGCGCGCCGACGGCCGGGTGGTCGGCGCGCTGATCGCCGTCGCCGACGGCCCGCCCGCCCCGGGGCTGGTGCAGGCCACCCTGGAGACGGCGCACTGGGCCGGCAACCAGCTCGCCCTGGCCGAGCTGGACGCCTCCCGGGAGCGGCTGGCCCGCGCCGAGGTACGCGCGCTGCGCGCCCAGATCAGCCCGCACTTCATCTACAACGCGCTGACCGCCATCGGCTCCTTCGTGCGCACCGACCCGGAACGGGCCCGGGAGCTGATCCTGGAGTTCGCCGAGTTCACCCGCTACTCCTTCCGGGCGCACGGCGAGTTCACCACCCTCGCGGAGGAACTGCGCTCGATCGACCGCTATCTGACCATCGAACGGGCCCGGTTCGGCGACCGGCTGCAGGTGCGGCTGCAGATCGCCCCGGAGGTGCTGCCGGTGACCCTGCCGTTCCTCTGCCTCCAGCCGTTGGTGGAGAACGCCGTCCGGCACGGGTTGTCCCGCAAGCCCGGCACCGGCATGGTGAGCATCGAGGCCCGCGACGCGGGCGCCGAATGCCACATCACGGTGGAGGACGACGGAGTGGGCATGGACCCGACGACACTGACCGCCGGCATCGCCGAGCTGGCCGGGGCCGGCAGCGACCCCGCCGACGACCCGGGCCAGCACGTCGGCCTGTCGAACGTCGACGAGCGGCTCCGCTCGGCCTTCGGGGACCGGTTCGGCCTGGTCGTCGAGACGGGCCTCGGTTCGGGCACGAAGGTGAGCATGCGGGTGCCGAAGTTCCACCCCGGTGTGCGGGTCGCCTCGTGACCAGCCCCGGCTTCCTGCGGGTGCTCGCCGTCGACGACGAGCCGCCGGCGCTGGACGAGCTGGCGTACCACCTGCGGGCCGACCCCCGGGTGGCCCGGCTGCACACGGCGGGCGACGCCACCGAGGCGCTGCGGGTGCTCCGCGACGCCGACGTGGACGTGGTGTTCCTCGACATCCGGATGCCCGGCCTCGACGGGATGGAGCTGGCCCGGGTGCTGCGCCGGTTCGCCCGGCCCCCGGCGATCGTCTTCGTCACCGCGTACGACGACGGGGCGGTGGACGCGTTCGACCTGGGCGCGACGGACTACGTGCGCAAGCCGGTGCGGGCGGAGCGGCTGGCCGAGTCGCTGCGCCGGGTCATCGGCTCCCGGGTGGTCGCCACGCATCCGGCGGCGCTGGCCCGCGCCGAGGAGGACCCGACGATCCCGATCGAGCTGGCGGGGACGACGCGGATGCTGCCCCGTTCGGCGGTGCGCTGGGTGGAGGCGCAGGGCGACTACGCCCGGCTGCACACCACCGACGGCTCCCACCTGGTGCGGGTGTCGCTGGCCACCCTCGCCGAGCGCTGGGCCGACGCCGGGTTCGTCCGCACCCACCGGTCGTACCTGGTGCAGCTCAAGCTCATCGCCGAGCTGCGGCTGGTCAACTCCGGGTACGTGGTGGTGATCGACTCGGCGGAGCTGCCGGTGAGCCGCCGGCACACCCGGGAGCTGAAGGACAAGCTGGTGCGCGCCGCCAAGCAGGACTGGAACCGCTGACCGGGCGACCCGCCGCCGACGGTCGCGGCCGGGGGTTCCGGCGACGCACTTTCGGTGACCGATCGATCATCGTGCGTATATTCTGCTGCTACCGATTCCGCACGGGGGCGCCGGACCGGGTTGAGCGGAGCCTGCGGTGGCCGTCCCCACCTCTCACGTTGGGACGCAGATGCGCCTACCTCTCCTACGTCGCGCCTCCGTCGCAGGCATGCTTGTCGGTGCCGTCGTGCTGGCCGGGGCGCCCCCGGCGTTCGCGACGGAGACCGGCACGATCGTCGGACGGCTGACCACCAGCAGCGGTGCCGCCGCCACCAACATCCCCCTCGTGGTCTACCCCAGTGGCGAGTACGAGCACGTCGCCTCGGCCCAGACGGACAGCACCGGAGACTGGACGGTCACCGGCCTGGCCCCCGGCCGGTACACGGTCATGTTCTACGCCGACGGTATCGAGCAGTACTACCGGCAGACGACGGAGCTGCGAGAAGCCGACGACGTGATCGTTACCGCCGGCGAGACGGCCCGGGCCGACGACCAGATCCTGCCGACCGGCTTCCTCACCGGGCAGATCACCGACACCTCGGGCCAACCGGTGTCCGACCTCGGCGTCAACGCGAGCGAGGCCGACGGCTCCCAGTGGGGCGCGGGGCGGACCGATGAGGACGGGCGGTACCGCATCAGGGTGCGGCCCGGCACCTACCATCTGCGTTTCGAACCTGTCGAGGGCTCCTTCCAGAAGCAGTACGTGCCAGGGAAGCTCGACCGGGAGGACGCCGGCCGGTTCGAGGTCACGGCCGACGCGGACACCGTCGTCGACGAGACGGTGCTGCCGACCGGCAGCCTCTCCGGCCGTTTCACCACCACCTCGGGCACGCCGCTGACTTCGGCAGACGTCTCGGTCACCACGGTCAACGGGTACAACGGAATCAACGCGCGGACCGACGCGACGGGCACCTTCACGATCCCGACCCTGCTCGCCGGCTCGTACAAGGTGCGCTTCAGGAAAGGCAGCCGGGAGCAGCACTACCGGGGCAAGCTCGACCTTGAGAGCGCCGACGCGGTGGTGGTGCGGGGCGGAGAGCAGACCAGCATCGAGGACAGCCTGCTCGGCACCGGATCGGTGCGGATCTCGGCGGTGAACTCGGTCACCGGGGCGCGGGTGACCAACTTCTGCGCCCACGCCGCGTACAACGACTACCAGGAAGTGTGCAGTTACAACGGCCAGGTCACCCTCACCGGCGTGCCCCAGGGCCGGCACGACATCTTCCTGTACGCGCCGGACAAGTCGTACTTCTCCCAGGATCTCCTCGGCGTCGAGGTGGTCGCCAACCAGACCACCGTGCTCAGTCCGAAGCTGCTCCCCAAGGCCGTCGTCACCACCACACCCACTGGTCAGGGGATGCGGCCAGCCGGTTCACCGGTGCCAACGACCGGCACGCTCCCGGTGAAGTTGGTCGTCCCCACGAGCTGAGCTGGCACGGGTCGGGGCCGGCGGCGCGCTGCCGCCGGCTCCGATCCGCGTTGTCCACCGGGTTATCCACAGGTGTGGAGAGTTCTCCACAGGTTGTTCACAACGCTCCCCACCGATCTCCACAGCCGCTGCCTACAGTCAGCTGCCATGAGGGAACGCAGGATCCTGGTGGTCGAGGACGAGCGGACGATCGCCGAGTCGGTCGCCGCCCGGCTGCGGGCCGAGGGATTCACGGTGGAGACCGCCGGGGACGGCCCCACGGCGGTCGCCCGGTTCCGGGCGTGGCAGCCCGACCTCGTCGTACTCGACGTGATGCTGCCCGGCTTCGACGGCCTGGAGGTGTGCCGGCGGATCCAGGCCGGGCCGCCCGACACCACGGCGGCGGTCCGCGCCCACCGGCCGGTGCCGGTCCTCATGCTCACCGCCCGCGACGACGAGACCGACCTGCTGGTCGGGCTGGCCGTCGGCGCGGACGACTACCTCACCAAGCCGTTCTCGCTGCGCGAGCTGGCCGCCCGGGTGCACGTGCTGCTGCGCCGGGTCGAGCGGGCGGCGGCCGCCGCGCCCGCCGCGCTCACGGTCGGCGACGTGGAGATCAACCAGGCCGAACGTCGGGTGTCACGGGCCGGCGTCGAGGTGCACCTGACGCCCACCGAGTTCGACCTGCTGGTGCACCTGGCCGGCCGACCGCGCACGGTGCTGCCCCGGGAGCGGCTGCTCGCCGACGTCTGGGGCTGGGCCGAGGGCTCCGGCACCCGCACCGTGGACAGCCACGTCAAGGCCCTGCGGCGCAAGCTCGGCGCGGACCTGATCCGCACCGTGCACGGCGTCGGGTACGCGCTGGAGGTCCAGCCGTGACCGACCGCCTCGTGACCTGGCTCAACAAGGTGCTGCCCCGCCCGCTCGACCCGGTCCGCTCGATCAAGGTGAAGCTCGGCCTGCTGCTGGTCGCGTCGGGTGCCGCCGGGATGGGCTACTTCTGGTGGGCCATCGGCTGGCTGCCGCCGATGACCTCGCTGACCGCGATCGGCCTGGCCCTGCTCACGTCGCAGGTGCTGGCGCACGGGATGACCTCCCCGCTGCGCGAGATGACCGCGGCGGCGGGGGCGATGGCCCGGGGCGACTACTCCCGGCGGGTGCGCGCCACCTCGCGCGACGAGGTGGGCGAGCTGGCCCACGCGTTCAACAAGATGGCCGCCGACCTCGCCGCCGCCGACCAGCGTCGGCGGGAGCTGATCGCGAACGTCTCGCACGAGCTGCGTACCCCGATCACCGCGCTGCGGGCGGTGCTGGAGAACCTGGTCGACGGGGTCGCGCCCACCGAGCCGGCCGCGCTGCGGACCGCGCTGGCCCAGACGGAGCGGCTCGGCCACCTCGTCGCGGACCTGCTCGACCTGTCCCGGTTGGACGCCGGGGTGGTGCCGCTGCGCCGGGTGCGGATCGACCTGGTCGACTTCCTCGGCGAGGCGGTGGAGCACGCGGCGGCGACGTCCGCCGGGGTCGGGCGCGACGTCCGGTTCCGGCTCCGCCCGCCGACGGCCCCGCTGACCGGGTACGCCGACCCGGGGCGGCTCCACCAGGTCTTCGCGAACCTCCTGGACAACGCCGCCCGGCACAGCCCGCCCGGCGGGACGGTGCTGGTCAGCGCGGCGGAACGCGACGGCCGGCTGCACTTCGAGGTGGCCGACGAGGGCGACGGCATCCCGGTCGAGGAGCGGTCCCGGGTGTTCGAGCGGTTCACCCGGGGCGACCGGTCACCCGGCGGCGGCACCGGCCTGGGGCTGGCCATCGCGCGCTGGGTGGTGGAGCTGCACGGCGGCACGATCGCCGTCCTCGATCCGCACCCGGAGTCGCCCGGCGCACCCCCGGGCTGCCGCATCCGGGTCACCCTCCCGGCCACCGCCCCGCTCTGACCCGGTCTCTTCCGCTCTTCTCCCTTCCCGGCCCGACTTGTCCCTTCCCGGCCCGACCGAGGAGTCACCATGCCTGTTGCACCCCAACCCGCCGGGAGATCTTGGTACGAAACGGCCCCCATGAGGGCGCATTCGTACCAAGATCTGAAGGCGTCGGGGGCGACAAGCGGTGCTCGGCCCGTCGTGCTCGGCGCGGTGGGCGGTGCCGCCGTCGTCGCGGCGACGGTCGTCCCGCTCGACCGCCCCGGCCTCGGTTGGCCGCTCGCCGCGCTCGTCGCCACGGCCGCCCTGGTGACGGCGGCCCGCGCCAAGTCCACCCCTGCCGCCACGGCGGCACCGGCGGCACCGGCGGCACCGGCCGATGCCACGGCCACGGCCCCAGCTCCCGCCGAGAGCGGCGGGGACGCAGCGGGGGTGGCCCGTCCCGACGCCACGGGGGCGCCGGGGCGGGCCGCCCGGCTGGCCTGGACCGCCGCGACGATCGCCCTCGTCTCGGTCGGGTACGTCCGGGCCGCCGGCTGGCTCTTCACGCTCTGCCTGCTCGCCGCCGTGGTCACCGGAGCGCTCGCCGTGGTGGGCGCCCGGACGCCGCTCGGCATGCTGGCCGCCGTCGCGCTGACCCCGGCCGCCCCGTTCCGGGCGCTGCCCTGGGCGGTACGGGGTGCGCGCCGCGTCGGCCCGGCCGCCTCGACGCTGCGGCGCGCGCTCGCCACCGGCGCCGCCTCGGTGGGACTGCTCCTCGTCTTCGGCCTGCTGCTCGCCTCCGCCGACGCGGTCTTCGCGGACCTGCTCACCGGCGCGCTGCCCGAGGTCGGCGTCGGCGGGGCGGTCGGCTGGCTGTTCCGCGTCGCCCTGGTCGGTGGCGGGCTGCTCGGCGCGGCGTACCTGGTGATCGCGCCGGCCGACCTGGACAGGCTGCGGGTCGCCCCGGCCCGGTCCGTGCGCCGGCTGGAGTGGGCCGTGCCGCTGGCCCTGCTCGACGCGCTGTTCGCCGCGTTCGTGCTGGTGCAGCTCGCCGTGCTGTTCGGCGGCTCCGCGCACGTGCTGCGCACCGCCGGCCTCAGCTACGCCCAGTACGCCCGCGGCGGGTTCTGGCAGCTCCTCGCGGTCTCCGCGCTGACCCTGCTGGTGATCGCCGGGGCGGCCCGCTGGGCGCCCCGCACCACCCGCGCCGACCGAGTCCTCGTCCGGGTCCTGCTCGGCACGCTCACCGCACTCAGCCTGGTCGTCGTCGCCTCGGCGCTGTATCGGATGCAGGTCTACGCCGACGCGTACGGGGCCACCCGGCTGCGCCTAGTGGTGGCCGCCGTCGAACTGTGGCTCGGGGCCCTGTTCGTGCTGGTCGGCGTGGCCGTGCTGCTGCTGCGGGCGGGCCGGCTGCCCGTGCTGGTGGTGGGCACGGCGGTGCTCGCCCTGCTCGGGCTGGCCGCGGTGAACCCGGACCGGCTGATCGCCGAACGCAACGTCGACCGGCACCGGCAGACCGGCCGGATCGACGTGTCGTACCTGTCGGGGCTGTCGGCCGACGCGGTGCCGGCGCTGGCCCGGCTGCCCGAGCCGCTGCGCTCGTGCGCGCTGCGGGACCTCGCCGGCACGTTGCCGGCCGACGGTGCCTGGACGGCCAACCTGGGCCGGGCGACCGCCCGCGACCTGCTCGCGGCGGGGCCGATCGGCGCGCCGGCCGTCGACTGCGGGAACCGGTGAACCGGGGCGATGCGCCCAGCGGCCACACCGGTCTTGACATTCCCACCGATCGGGCCAGACTGCCGGGGTGGCCGCACCCGACGACCCCGCACCGGCACCCCGGGCACCGGCCCGGGACGAGACGCCGGGCGGCACCCCGGGCCAGGCGACAGGCGCAACGCCGACCGCGCCCGGCCGGACCCGGATCGTGCTGGCCGAGGTGTCCCGCCGGGAGCCCGACGCCGACCGGGCGCGCGCCGAGCTGGCCCAGCAGACCCGGGTCGGCGAGGCGCTCGTCCGGGGCCTGGTGCGGGCCCAGCTCGCCCTGGCGCTGCGGCTGAGCCTGGTGGTGCTGATCGGCCTGGGCGGCCTGCCCTGGCTGTTCGCCATCGCGCCCTCGGTCGGCCGGGTCACCGTGTTCGGCATCAACCTGCCCTGGCTGCTGCTGGGGCTGGTCTCCTTCCCGTTCCTCATCGCCGTCGGCTGGGCGTACGTGTGGCTCGCCGAGCGCAACGAGCAGGACTTCACCGACCTGGTCCAGCGGCCGGAGCGCTGAGATGGGCAACGGGTACGTCGTCCCCGCGATCGTCGCGGTCACCCTGGTCACGGTCGGGATCGGCTTCTACGGGCTGCGGCTGGCCCGGACCACCTCCGACTTCCTCGTCGCCTCCCGCTCGGTCAGCCCGACCTGGAACGCCGCCGCGATCGGCGGGGAGTACCTGTCGGCGGCGAGCTTCCTGGGCGTGGCTGGGCTGATCCTCAAGTACGGCGTGGACGTGCTCTGGTACCCCGTCGGCTTCGCCGCCGGCTACCTGGCCCTGCTGCTGTTCGTGGCCGCGCCGCTGCGCCGCTCCGGGGCGTTCACCCTGCCGGACTTCTGCGAGGTGCGGCTCGGGTCGCGGCGGCTGCGGACCCTCGCCACCGCCTTCGTGATCTTCATCGGCTGGCTGTACCTCGTGCCGCAGCTGCAGGGGGCGGGGCTGACCCTGGCCACGCTGACCGGGGCGGCGTACCCGGTCGGTGCGCTCGTGGTGGCGGTGGTGGTCACCGCGAACGTGGCGCTGGGCGGGATGCGGGCCATCACCTTCGTCCAGGCGTTCCAGTACTGGCTGAAGCTGACCGCGCTCGCCGTACCCGCGATCTTCCTGGTGTTGCAGTGGCAGGCCGACGCCCGCCCGGCGGTGACCCCGCCCGACGGGCCGGCGTTCCGGACCGCGACCACCGTCGTGGTCGAGCACCGCGCGACCCTCACCCTCCCCGACGGCGACATCCGCGAGGTACGCCCCGGCGACCGGCTCGACTTCGCCGCCGGCGACCCGGTGCCGCAGGTCTCCGGCACGGCCACCGACGCCGCGGACTGGCTGCTGCCCAGCGCCGCCGGGGACGACGACCGGGGGCTGTTCGCCACGTACTCGCTGATCCTGGCCACGTTCCTGGGCACCATGGGGCTGCCGCACGTGCTCGTGCGGTTCTACACCAACCCCGACGGGGCGGCGGCCCGGCGCACCACGCTGGTGGTGCTGGCCCTGGTCGGCGTGTTCTACCTGCTGCCCACCCTCTACGGGGTGCTGGGCCGCATCTACACCCCGCAGTTGCTGGTGACCGGGCAGACCGACGCGGTGGTGGTGCTGCTGCCCGGCGCGGCGCTCGGCGACGGCCTGACCGGCCGGCTGCTCGCCGCGCTCGTCGCCGCCGGGGCGTTCGCCGCGTTCCTGTCGACGTCGTCCGGGCTGCTCACCAGCGTCGCCGGGGTGATCTCCACGGACGTGCTGGGGCGGGGCTCGGTGCGCGGCTTCCGGCTGGCCACGGTCATCGCGGGCGGGGTGCCGGCGGCACTCGCGCTGAACGTGTCGGGGATGGACGTCTCCCAGGTGGTCGGGCTGGCCTTCGCCGTCGCCGCGTCCAGCTTCTGCCCGCTGCTGGTGCTCGGCATCTGGTGGCGGGGGCTGACCGACGTGGGGGCCGCCGCCGGGGTGCTGGCCGGCGGCGGGGCGGCGATCGGGGCGGTGCTGGTCACGGTGCTCGGCCCGCCGCTGTCCGGCTGGCCGGCCACGCTGACCGCGCAGCCGGCGGCGTGGACGGTGCCGCTCGCGTTCACGGTGATGATCGCGGTGTCGGTGGCGTCCCGGCGGCGGTTGCCGGCCGACGTGGCCGGCACCATGCTGCGCCTGCACTCCCCCGAGGCGCTCCGCTCCGAAGGAAGGGCCCCTTCTTAACGCATCCGGTAGAGAGGGGTTCCCCTCTCACACTCCGGCGCTCAGGTGGCGCTGACGACTGCGGTGACCTCGATCTCGATCAGCGCGTCGTCGCGGAACAGCTTCGACACCTCGACGGTCGTGCTGGTCGGAAGATCACCGGTGAAGTACTTCCCGCGCACCGCCGCGTACTCGGCGCGGTGGGCCATGTCGGTGAGGTAGGTCCGGATGTTGATCACGTCGGCGAAGGTCGCGCCGTGCGCGGCGAGCAGTTGACCGATGATGTCCAGGGTCCGCTCGGCCTGCGCCGTCATGTCGCCCGGCCCGACGATGTCGCGGTTGTCGTCGTCGAGGGCGACCTGACCGGAGAGCACGAGAAGCGTGGCACCGCCGAGGCGCACCTCGGCGACCTGGGAGTAGGGCCCTGCCGGGGCGGGCGCTCCGCTCGGGTTCACCAGTCTCGTCCGCACTGTCTGCCACCTCGCACCGGGATCCGAAGAACGACCTTCGTCAACCTACCCGAGCCGCCTCCTGCCCGGGGAGGAGGCGCAGGTCGTCCCTGGGCGGGAGCGGTCGCTGGCCAGCGCCGGATACGGTCGGAACATGACTGATGAGCACCCCGCGCTCGCGCTGCGTGGCCTCGCCAAGCGGTTCGACGGCAAGGTGGCGGTGGCGGGCGTCGACCTCGACGTGCCGGCCGGTTCGTTCTACGGGCTGCTCGGCCCGAACGGGGCCGGCAAGACCACCACCCTGTCCATGGCGGTCGGACTGCTGCGCCCCGACGCGGGGGGCGCCTGGGTGCTCGGGCACGACGTGTGGACCGACCCGGTCCGGGCGAAGCAGCTCCTCGGCGTGATGCCCGACGGCGTACGGCTGTTCGACCGGCTCAGCGGGGCGGAGCTGCTGGCGTACCACGGTCTGTTGCGCGGCATGGACCCGGCGGTGGTCGACCAGCGCGCGGCGGAGCTGCTCGACGTGCTCGCCCTCGGCGACGCCGGCCGGACGCTGGTCGTGGACT
Source organism: Micromonospora sp. PTRAS2 (assembly GCF_054052245.1). Classification (NCBI taxonomy): domain Bacteria; kingdom Bacillati; phylum Actinomycetota; class Actinomycetes; order Micromonosporales; family Micromonosporaceae; genus Micromonospora; species Micromonospora sp. PTRAS2. The sequence continues at coordinate 1,019,428 of NZ_JBSWBU010000001.1, read as the reverse complement.
ACTCGGCGGGCATGAAGAAGAAGATCGGCCTGGCCTGCGCGCTGCTGCACGGGCCCCGGCTGCTGGTGCTCGACGAGCCCTTCGAGGCGGTCGACCCGGTGTCGGCGGCCCTGATCCGGGACATCCTGCACCGGTACGTCGTCGGCGGCGGGACGGTCATCTTCTCCAGCCACGTCATGGAGGTCGTCGAGCGGCTCTGCTCGCACGTCGCGATCCTCGCCGAGGGGACGATCAAGCGGGTCGGCACGCTCGACGAGGTGCGCGGCGACCGCTCGCTGGAGGACGTGTTCGTCGAGGTGGTCGGCGGGCGCACAGCGACGGGCGAGGAGCTGGCGTGGCTGTCCCGGTGACCGGCGCGGACCAGCGGGGCGCGACCATGGCGGTGACCGGGCCGGGCGGCCAACCGGCCGAGCGGGTCCGCCCCGTCTCGGCCCGGCACTTCGTCCGGCTGAAGCTGCGGGTGATGGGCAACAACTTCCGGGGCCAGGGCTGGCGCATCGCCATGTTCGTGGGCGGGATGATCGCCGGGCTCTGGTTCGCCGCCACCGGCTTCTTCCTGCTGGCCGCCCCAGGGCTGGCCGACGAGCCGACGTACGCGCTGATGGCCGCCGCGTTCGGCGGCGGCCTGCTGGTGCTCGGCTGGCTGCTGCTGCCGCTGGTCTTCTTCGGGGTGGACGAGACGCTCGACCCGGCCCGGTTCGCCCTGCTGCCGCTGTCCCGGCGCACCCTGGTCACCGGGCTGTTCGCCGCCGCGCTGGTCAGCGTGCCGGCGGCGGCGGCGCTGATCGCGACCGGCGGGCTGGTGCTCACCTCGGGCCTGCTCGGCGGCGCGGCGGCGGCGCTCGTCGCGGCCGTCGGGGTGGTCGCCGGGCTGCTGCTCTGCGTCGCGGCCAGCCGGGCGATGACTAGCGCGTTCGCGACCATGTTGCGCTCCCGTCGGGTACGCGACCTGGCGGCCGTGCTGCTGGCGGTGCTCGCCGCGCTGCTCGGCCCGCTGCAGATCGTGGTGGTGGCCGCCGTACAGCAGGCCGACTGGGACCGGCTGACCGGGGTGGCCCGGGTCGTCGGCTGGACCCCGTTCGGCGCGCCGTGGACGGTCGGCATCGACGTGGCCGAGGGGCGGGCCTGGGCCGTGCCGGTGAAGCTGCTGATCACCGCGCTGACGATCGGCGCGCTGCTGTGGTGGTGGTCCCGGTCGCTGGAGTCGGCCATGGTCGGGGCGGCCAGCGGCGGCCGGATCAGGGTGCGCGGCGGCGGGGCCAAGGTGCGCGGCGGCGCGGCGAAGACCGGCGGCGGCGCGGCGGCGGGCGGTGCGGCGGGGGCCGTTCCCGGCGCGGTCGGGCAGCTCTTTCCGAAGGCCGTCGGCTGGGCACGGCGGGACCGCTTCGGCGCGCTGGTGGCCCGGGAGTGCCGCTACTGGTGGCGGGACGCCCGGCGGCGGGCCAACCTGATCACGATCGCCGTGGTCGGCATCTTCGTGCCGGTGATGGTCAACTTCGGCGGGGCGAGCTTCTCCACCGGGGAGGGCATGGAGTTCGCCGCCCCCGACTCGTCCCCGGTGCTGGTCAGCATCTCGATGGTCTTCGTCGGCCTGCTCGCCTCGGTGACCCTGGCCAACCAGTTCGGCTTCGACGGCAGCGCGTACGCGGCGAACGTGGTCGCCGGGGTCCCCGGCCGGCTGGAGCTGCGGGCCCGGATGGCCGCCTTCTCGGTGTACGTCCTGCCGATGCTCGCCGTCGTCACCGTGATCCTGGGGATGCTGCTGGGTCGGCCGGCGTGGCTGGGCGTGATGGCGGGCAGCCTCCTCGCCACGTACGGTGCGGGGCTGGCGATCAGCGCCTTCGTCTCGGTGCTGGGGGCGTACTCGCTGCCGGAGACGAGCAACCCGTTCGCGATGAACAGCGGGGCCGGGGTCGCGAAGAGCTTCCTCACCCTGCTGTCGATGTTGGGCACGGCGGTGGCGAGCGTGCCGATGGTGGTCGCCGCGGCGTTGCTCGGCGACGCCTGGCTCTGGCTGGCCACGCCCTTGGGGCTGGCGTACGGGCTGGGCGCGGCGCTGCTCGGCGCGTACCTGGCCGGTGACGTGCTGGACCGGCGGGCCCCCGAGCTGCTGACGGCCGTGACCCCGCGCCGCTGAGCGTTGCCCAGCGGCGGGGCCGCGGTTCAGCGGCGGCGCAGGAACGCGTAGAACAGGCCGCTGTTGCTGGAGGAGCTGACGTTGACCAGTTCCCACCCGTAGTGGGCGAGGTATTCGACGGCCTCCAGGAGCTGGGTGACGCCGCTGCTGCTGAGTCGCGGGCGGGCGGCGATGGCGAGGTGCCGGTGGGGATAGCCCCGGAAGTCCACCTCGTTGCGGAGCACGGCGTCGGCGGCCACGACGCGGGTCTGGGCGAGCTGCTGCGGCGTCACGGGACTCATGCCCGGCACGATAGGAGCCCCCCGCACACGCGCCCGAGCTTGCCTGGCTGACGGGCGGCACAATGGGACGATGCCTGTCGTCGAGTCGGTGATCACCGTGCCGGTGCCGCCCGAGCTGGCCTTCGCGGTGTCGCAGACCGTCGCGCCGGCCCGGTACCGCTGGGACCCGTTCGTCCGCGAGCAGCACTTCACCGACGGGGCGACGCGCCCGGGCAAGGGCGTGCGCACCTTCACCCGTTCCCGGCACGGCCTGACGATGGTCAGCGAGTACGTCTCCTTCGCGCCGCCGAGCCACGTCGGGATGAAGATGGTCCGGGGCCCGTGGTTCTTCGAGATGTTCGCGGGCGGGTGGCGGTTCGCCCCCGGCCCGGAGCCCGGCACGTCGGTCGCCACCTGGCGGTACCACTTCCGCTGCCGGCCGGCGTTCCTGCACCCCGTCGCGCACCGGGTCGGGAGTTGGCTGCTCGGCCGGGACATCCGCCGCCGGATCGCCGGGTACGCCGCCGGCTGCACCGACCCGGAGGTGCTGGCCGCCGCCCGCCGCGCCCTGCGCTCGGACGAGTGACCGCGCGGCCCCGCGCCGCGCCGCCGGGCCACCGTGTCTCGCTGCCGGGTCACCGTGTCTCGCTGCTCTCCGTGGTCGCTCTCTCCTGACCCTCCACGCCCGCACCTCCCCTTTGCTCTGCACCCAGCCGCGCAGCACCCTCCTGAGCTGCGAGGGTGCGGGGCCGACGGAGCCGAGGCATACGGCCATCGGTTGCGCTCGGTGAGCGCTGCGTATCCGGGTGCAGAGCAAAGGGGGCGAGGGGGTTGCGGTGCCGGAGAGGACGGAAGGGCTGCGACCGTCGCGGTGCGGCGGCGGCCGGGCCTGGGCGCGGGCCACGGCGGAAGGGTCCGACCGGCGGCCGGCGGGGGCCGGGTGGGGTCACAATGTTTCACGTGAATCCAGAGCCGGGTGCCGAGATCCACCACGTCGACCCGTTCGCCGTACCAGCGGGACAGCGCTCCCCGGCCCGGCGGCTGCGGGGCCGGCTCGCCGCGCCGGTCACGCTGTGGACCGCGCCGGGTCCCGCCGGCCTGACCGTGTCCTCCACGCTGGTCGCCGAGGGGGAGCCGGACCGGCTACTGGGCCTGGTCGACGCGGAGTCGGACCTGTGGGCGGCGGTCGAGGCGGCGGGGCGGTTCGCCGTCGCGCCGCTGGGTCCGCCGCACCGGCAGCTCGCCGACCGGTTCGCCGGCCTGTTCCCGTCGCCGGGCGGCCTCTTCGCCACCGGCGTCTGGACCGAGACCGAGTACGGCCCGGTGCCCACCGACGCCGCAGGCTGGGCCGGGTGCCGGCTCGACACCGCCCGCGAGTACGGCTGGGCGCTGCTCGTCGAGGCCACCATCGAGTGCATCGACCTGACGCGGGAGAGCGACCCGCTGCTGCACTACCGGGGTCGTTACCACGAGCTGACCTGACCAGCCACTACCGGTCACCGGAGTGACCTGGGTCACTCGGCGCAGGCAGGCGACCGCTCGGCGCAGGTGGAGACCCTCGTCGATCCACGTCTTCCCGGGCGGGGCGCGCGGTTCCTACCGTGCGCGAAACCCCCTACGCCTGTGAAGGTGGTGATCCACAGATGTCCACGGACACACCCCCGCCGGACGCACCGGCCGAGCCGGAGACGGCGGGCCCGGCCGCGTCCACGGCGGACCGGTACCTCGCCGTACAGCGTTCGGACGAGTTCGCCGGGTTGCGTCGCGCTCTGCGCGGCTTCATCTTCCCGATGACCGTCGCGTTCTTCCTCTGGTACGCGCTCTACGTGATCCTCTCCGCGTACGCGCGGGACTTCATGGGCACGAGGCTGTTCGGCAGCAACATCAACGTCGCCCTGATCTTCGGCCTGCTCCAGTTCGTCTCGACGTTCCTGATCGCCTGGCTCTACTCCCGGTTCGCCGACCGGAAGATCGACCCGGTCGCCGACCGCATCCGCGCCGAGATGGGGGAGGTGACCCATGAACACGGTCCTCGCGGCTGAGGCGGGCAGCGGCACCGCCCGCAACCTCACCATCACGCTGTTCCTGGTGTTCGTGGCGGTGACCCTGGCCATCACCATCTGGGCCAGCCGGCAGACCAAGACCGCCACCGACTTCTACGCGGGCGGCCGGTCCTTCTCCGGCTTCCAGAACGGTATGGCGATCGGCGGCGACTACATGTCGGCCGCGTCGTTCCTCGGCATCGCCGGCATCATCGCCCTCTACGGCTACGACGGCTTCCTCTACTCGATCGGCTTCCTGGTCGCCTGGCTGGTGGCGCTGCTGCTCGTCGCCGAACTGCTGCGCAACTCGGGCCGGTACACGATGGCGGACGTGCTGGCGTTCCGGATGCGCCAGCGGCCGGTCCGCACGGCGGCGGCGGTCTCCACCATCACCGTGTCGATCTTCTACCTGCTGGCCCAGATGGTCGGCGCGGGCGCGCTGGTGGCGCTGCTGCTGGGCATCAAGCCGGGCACCACGTTCCTCGGCATGGACGCCGACACCGCGAAGGTCGCCACGATCATCATGGTCGGCGCCCTGATGATCATCTACGTCACCGTGGGCGGCATGAAGGGCACCACGTACGTCCAGATCGTCAAGGCGTTCCTGCTGATGACCGGCGCGCTGGTGATGACCCTGCTGGTGCTGGCGAAGTACAAGTTCAACCTGTCGTCGCTGCTCGGCGACGCCGCCGCCTCCTCGGGCAAGGGCAGCGCCTTCCTCGAACCCGGCCTGCGCTACGGCGTCGAGGTGGCCGGGAACGCGACGCAGACGTTCTACAACAAGGTCGACCTGCTCTCGCTCGGCATCGCGCTGGTGCTCGGCACGGCGGGCCTGCCGCACATCCTGATCCGCTTCTACACCGTGCCGACCGCCAAGGCGGCCCGCAAGAGCGTGCTCTGGGCGATCGGCATCATCGGCGCGTTCTACCTGCTCACCCTGGCCCTCGGCTTCGGCGCGGCGGCCCTGGTCGGCGGCCCGGCGATCACCGCCCAGGACAAGGCCGGCAACACGGCCGCGCCACAGCTCGCCGAGAAGCTGGGCATCACCTTCCTCGGCGGCGACCTCGGCGGCGCGACCCTGCTGGCGATCATCGCGGCGGTGGCCTTCGCCACCATCCTGGCGGTGGTCGCCGGGCTCACCCTGGCCTCGTCGTCCAGCCTGGCGCACGACTTCTACGCCAACGTCCTCAAGAACGGGCAGGCATCGGAACGCCAGGAGGTCCGGGTGGCCCGGGTCTCGGCGCTGGTCATCGGCGCGGTCTCGATCGCCCTGTCGATCTACGCGCAGAGCCTGAACGTGGCCTTCCTGGTGGCGCTCGCGTTCGCGGTGGCCGCCTCCGGAAACCTGCCGGCGATCCTCTACAGCCTGTTCTGGAAGCGGTTCAACACCTCCGGCGCGGTCTGGGCGATCTACGGCGGACTGCTCGCCGCCGTGCTGCTGGTGTTCTTCTCGCCGGTGGTCTCCGGGGCGCCGACGTCGATGTTCCCGGACCACGACTGGCACTGGTTCCCGCTGTCCAACCCGGGCATCCTCTCCATCCCGTTCGGGTTCCTGTGCGGGTGGATCGGCACGATGATCTCCAAGGAGAGCGACGAGGAGAAGTACGCCGAGCTGGAGGTGCGTTCCCTCACCGGCGCCGGCGCGCACTGAGGCCGGTACGCACCGGCCCGGGTGCGTACCGAGCCTGCTCGGCTCCGCACCGGCCGAGCTGGTTAAAAGGGGCCCCCTGTACAACGTTTCGCGTTAACAGGGGGCCCTTCCTTCCATCTCGTGCCTGTATAGGCTGGTCGGCATGAAGGTTGCCCCGCGCTTCGGTCCCGGTCACCGCGTCCTCGTCACCGGCGGCGCCGGCTTCGTGCCGTCGCACCTGGTCGACACACTCGTCGCCCGCGGCTGCACGGTGGTGGCGCTGGACAATTTCGTCACCGGTTCCAAGGACAACGTGGCCCACCTGCACGACAAGCCGAACTTCACGCTGGTCGAGGCGGACATCTCCGACGGGCTGCCGACCCACCACCCGGCGCTGGCCGAGCGGTTCGACGCGATCATGCACATGGCCTCCCCGGCCAGCCCCACCGACTTCGCCACCCTGCCGGTGGAGATCCTCCGGGTCGGGTCGGTGGCGACCCTGCACCTGCTGGACCGCGCGGTCGCCGACGGCGCCCGGTTCCTGATGGCCTCCACCTCCGAGGCGTACGGGGACCCGAAGGAGCACCCGCAGCGCGAGACGTACTGGGGCAACGTCAACCCGATCGGCGTGCGCAGCGTCTACGACGAGGCGAAGCGGTTCTCGGAGGCGGCCACGATGGCCTACCACCGGTACCGGGGGCTGGACGCCGCGATCGTGCGGATCTTCAACACGTACGGCCCGCGGATGCGGCCGGACGACGGCCGGGCGATCCCGACGTTCATCTCGCAGGCGCTGCGCGGCGAGCCGATCACCGTGCACGGCACCGGCAACCAGACCCGGTCGATCTGCTACGTCGAGGACCTGGTGCGCGGCATCCTGCTGCTGCTCGACTCGACGGAGACCGGCCCGGTCAACTGCGGCACCGAGCACGAGCTGACCATGCGGCAACTGGCCGAGTTGATCGTGTCACTCTCCGGCAGCACGTCCGAGGTGACGTACGTCACCCGGGCGGCCGACGACCCGGAGATGCGCCGCCCCGACCTGACCCTTGCCCGTGAACTGCTCGGATACGAGCCGGCGGTGGCGCCCGAAGACGGCCTCCGACGCACGATCGAGCACTTCCGCGAGCGGCTAGGGTAGCCGGTCGGCGCGACGCGGCCCGCCGGCCGACCTGCGATTGAGGGCGACACTCGACGGGGCTACGTACCCTCGGGTACATGTCAGCGACCGCTTCCGCCGGCGTTCCGATCCCACACCTGCGTCGCAGCGCGGGGCGTGCCCCGGTGCCCGGCCCCGGCCAGGAAGGCTCGGGGCGCGCCCGCGTGCCCGGGGCCCAGTGGTATCCCACCCACGACGACCGGCCCCGGGGCGGCGGCTTCGGCGGGTCGGACGGCCCCGGGGGACCGGGTGGGCCGGGCGCTCCCCGGCGGGCCGGTGGGCGCGGGCCGCGCCCGAGGTGGGGCCGGATCGGCCTGGTGGCCGGCGTGGCGGTGCTCGTCCTCGCGCTGCTCGGCGGGGCCGGGGCGTGGTTCTACACCCGCAACCTCAACCAGGACCTGGCCCGCACCGACCCGTTCTCGGAGCTGACCGGCGGCCGACCGCCGAAGGCGGTGGACGGTGCGCTCAACATCCTGCTGGTCGGCAGCGACTCGCGGGACCCGGACGCCCCGGTGGACCAGCAGAGCCAGTGGCGGGCCGACACGATCATCGTCATGCACATCCCGGCCGACCACAAGTCCGCCTACCTGGTCTCCATCCCCCGCGACCTGTACGTGCCGATCCCCGAGAACGCCCAGGCGGACTGCGCCTCGGGGCAGCGGGCGAAGATCAACGCCGCGTTCGCGTTCGGCGGCCTGCCGCTGGCCGTGAAGACGGTGGAGTGCTTCACCGACGTCCGCATCGACAACGTGATGGCGATCGACTTCGCCGGGTTCAAGCAGGTCACCGACGCGCTCGGCGGGGTGGACCTGAAGGTGGAGCGGTCGATCACCTCGATCCACAAGCCGTTCCGCAAGTTCACCAAGGGCACCATGCACATGAACGGCGCGGAGGCGCTGGACTGGATCCGGCAGCGCAAGCAGTTCCCCGACGGCGACTTCGCGCGGATGCGCCACCAGCAGGAGTTCCTCAAGGCCCTGATGGACAAGGCGGCCAGCACGGGCACGCTGACCAACCCGAAGAAGCTCAACGCGTTCCTCCAGTCGGTGACGGACGCGGTGACCGTGGACCAGGGCTTCTCGCTGGTCGACATGGCGCTGCAGTTCCGCAGCCTGCGCGGGGAGAACCTGATCTTCGTCACCAGCCCGAACTCGGGCAGCGACACGATCAACGGCGAGTCGGTGGTGGTCTCGGACCGGGAGAAGGCGCTGGCCATGTACCAGGCGATGACGGCCGACAAGATGGCCGAGTGGGTGAAGGCCAACCCGCCGGAGGGCAGCTCGGGGTGACGAGTTTCCGGTAACGGAGACGGATTCGGCTGGTCGTTACTTCGACACACGTCAGCGCCGGTCGGCGGTCGGACCCCATTCCACCGGGGGCCCTACCGCCGACCGGCTGCTTTCGATTGACCGAACGGGTGAATTCCGCAGGCAACTGCCAGGATAACTGCGAATAGCCGGCGGACGAACTCGCCTTGACGGGAAGCGGTACGTACAGTGGTCCCGCCCCCCGATCACGCGAGCTGGAGCACGCATGCCGGTTCATACCAGCCGTCGCCCTCCGTCGCAGGAGCCCGTCGGCGCGGTCGCACGGGTTCCGTCGGCCATCCCGTCGCAACCCCGCAGCGGCGGCCGACCCCCCGCCGACGTCCCCGCCCGTAAGCGCAAGAAGCGCCGCAAGGACCCGCTGTGGGCCCGCCTCACCGTCGTCTTCGGCGCGATCCTCATGATGACCAGCGGGATCGCCATCGTCGGCAGCAAGGCGTTCATCAGCCAGGCCACCGGCAACATCGCGCAGCGCAACCTGCTCGGCGACGCCGGCAAGTCCGACGCCGAGGGCGGGGCGAGCCTGGACGGCCCGATCGACATGCTGCTGCTGGGCGTGGACGCCCGCGAGCGCTGGGCCGCCGACGACGTCCGGGCCGACACCATCATCGTGCTGCACATCCCCGCCTCGCACGACCAGGCGTATCTGATCTCCATTCCGCGCGACACCGAGGCGCAGATCCCGGCGTTCAAGAAGAGCGGCTACGGCGGCGGCACCGACAAGATCAACGCAGCCTTCCAGGCAGGCGCCCGCAACGGCGGCGGTTGGGAGGGCGGCGCGCAGCTGATGGCCCAGACGATCAAGAAGATGACGGGGATCAGCTTCGACGGCGCGGCCATCATCAACTTCGGCGGATTCAAAGGCGTCATCGACGCCCTCGGCACCGTGCGGATCTGCGTGAGCCACGAGGTCAAGTCGCACCACATGTCGTACGTCGACGGCAAGCCGATGTGGAACGCCGACGCGAGGAAGACCGGCAAGCCGATGACCCCGGTGGTGCACAAGAAGGGCTGCCGGGACATGAAGGGCTGGGCGGCCCTCGACTACGCCCGGCAGCGCTACGGCCTGCCGAACAGCGACTACGACCGCCAGCAGAACCAGCAGCAGCTGATCAAGGCGATGGCGAAGAAGGCGACCGAGAACGGCACGCTGACCAACCCGGTGAAGCTCAACGGGCTGATCAAGGCGGCCGGCAAGGCGTTCGTCCTGGACACCGGCGGCGTGCCGATCATCGACTTCATCTACACGATGCGCGGGGTCACCGGCAACGACCTGACCACGCTGCGGACCAACGGCGGCACGTTCCACGCGAACGCCAGCGGGACGAAGGAGTCGCTGAGCCCGCAGACCATGGAGATGTTCCAGGCGATCAAGAACGACAAGCTCGCCGAGTTCGTCTACGCCAATCCGGGCGTGCTGTCGACCCGCAAGTAGCACCCTGATCAGGGGAAACCCTCCGACGGACCCGACGCCCCCCGTAGCCTGACGTGAGAACTATTCACGTGCGGCGACGGGGGGCGTCACGGCCAGGTCGGGGGAATCCGGACGGGGACGGCGGGGACCGGCCCGTCGACGCGTACCCCGCTGGAGCCGGGTCCTGCTCGGGGTCGGCCTCGCCCTGGCGCTGCTGGCCGCCGGCACCGTGGTCGGGCTCCGGGCCCTCGGCCAGCGGTACGAGCGCACGGTGACCCAGGAGGACCTGCTCGACGCGGACGCCCGGCGCGACCGGACGGACCTCGACGGGGCGCTCAACTACCTTCTCGTCGGCTCGGACCGGCGGCCCGGCGCGGCCGGCGACGACCAACGCTCCGACACCATCCTGGTCGTGCACGTGCCGGCCGACACGAAGAGCGCCTATCTGGTCTCGTTCCCCCGCGACCTGTTGGTCAGCATCCCGCCCGGGGGAAACGGCTACGGGGGCGGCAGCGACAAGCTCAACGCGGCGTACGAGCACGGTGGCGGCGGCGAGGCCGGCGTCCAGCTCCTCTCGGCCACCCTCACCCGGCTCACCGGGCTGCGCTTCGACGGGGCCGCCCTGATCGACTTCGCCGGGCTGCGGCAGGTGATCGACCTCCTCGGCGGGGTGCGCATGTGCGTCGACACCGAGGTCCGCTCGATCCACACCCAGACCCTGTTCAGCCCCGGCTGCCAGCAGATGGACGGCGCGCGGGCGCTGGACTACGTCCGGCAGCGCTACGACCTGCCCGGCGGCGACTACGACCGGCAGCGCCACCAGCAGCAGCTCCTGCGGGCGATGCTGGACCGGGCCGGCGAGACGAACCTGCGTCGCGACCCGGTGCGGCTCGACCGGCTCATCCGGGCGGTCGGCGCGTCGCTGACCGTCGACACCAACGGCGTGCCCCTGGAGGACCTGCTGCTCACCCTCCGGGACCTCCCCCCGAACGCGCTGACGGGCGTCCAGATCCCCTCCCACCCGCAGACCATCGACGGCATCTCGTACGTCGTGCTCGACGGCGGGGGCAGCGCCCTCTTCGAGGCGGTCCGGGGCGCCCGGATGCCCGGCTGGGTCCAGGCCAACCCGCGCTGGGTGACCCGCCTCTGACCTGCTGATTCGTCCCGACCCGCCCGGATTCGCACGCCCCCGACCGGACGGCCGGGCGAGGCTCTAGGCTTGGTGACCGTGTTCGGACCCCAGGTTCCCACCGTGCCCGTGACCGAGATCGCCGACGACACCTACCTGCTCGACGTCCGCGAGGACGACGAGTGGGCCGCCGGGCACGCTCCCGGCGCCCACCACCTGCCGATGATGGAGCTGCCCGCCCGGATGGCCGAGGTGCCCACCGACCGCGACGTGGCGGTCATCTGCCGCTCCGGCGGGCGCTCGGCGCAGGTGGTGGCCTACCTGCGGAACAACGGCTGGGACCAGGTGCGCAACGCCGACGGCGGAATGCGCCAGTGGGCGGCCGTCGGCCGACCCGTGGTGGCCGGGGACGGCGGGCCGGGCCAGGTCATCTGAGAGCGACGGGCGACGGGCATGGGTGACCCCCTGGTCTTCGCGCACCGCGGCTCCTCGGCGGACCTGCCGGAGCACACGCTCGCCGCGTACCTGCGGGCCCTCGACGAGGGCGTCGACGGGCTGGAGTGCGACGTCCGGCTGACCCGCGACGGGCACCTGGTCTGCGTCCACGACCGGCGGCTGGACCGCACCAGCAACGGCACCGGCCTGGTCAGCGTCCGCACGCTGGCGGAGCTGGAGGCGCTGGACTTCGGCTCCTGGCACCCGGGCTGCGTGCCGCCCGACGGCGACGAGTTGCCCGACGAGTCGCACACCCGGCTGCTCACCCTCGAACGGCTACTCGACGCGGTGCTGGCCGCCGGCCGCCCGGTGCGGCTGCTGATCGAGACGAAGCACCCCTCGCGGTACGGCGGGCACGTGGAGCGCCGGCTGGTGGCCCTGCTGCGCCGCTACGGCCTGGCCGAGCCGGACCCGGACGCCCTGGTCCAGGTCACCGTGATGTCCTTCTCGCCGCTGGCCGTGCGCCGCGTCCGCGACCTCGCCCCCGGGCTGCCCACGGTGCTCCTGCTGGAGGTGCTGCCGCGCTGGCTGCGGCTCGGCCGGCTGCCGTTCGGCACCCGCATCGCCGGGCCGGGGGTCGAGCTGGTCCGGGCCCGGCCGCGCCTGGTTCCCGCGCTGCGGGCCGCCGGCCACCAGGTGTACGTCTGGACCGTCAACGAGCCCGCCGAACTGGACCTGGTGCTCGACGTCGGGGTGGACGGGATCATCACCGACCGGCCGGCGCACGCGCTGGCCCGGCTGGGCCGGTGAACGGGTCGGGCGGCACCGGCCGCCGAGGTCGGCTCCGCACCGGACGGGGCCGGTGAACCGGCGGGGCGGCGTCGTCCGCTGGCTGGTCAGGCCGGGTTCGCCGGGCGGCGCGGATGCCGGGGCCGCCCGCGCGGGGGTGTCGGGGAGCGGGCCGGCGCGGCACACTCGGGACATGCCGGACCGTACCGACCTCGCCGCCCTGATAACCGGCCATGGCAGGGTTATCGAGATGATCAACTCTGGTGAAGCCGGTCTGCCCGTCCTCGCCCGGCTGCTCCAGGTGGTCCAGCCGGCGATCGGGGCGGCCAGCACCGCCTTCGTGGAGTTCGCGCCCACCGGCGGCCGGGTGATCGCCGCGACCGGGGGCGCCGAGTGGGCCGTCGGCCGGCCCGTGTCGCCCACCGACCCGGCCACCGTCTGCCTGCTCTCCGGCCCGCGGGTCCGCGACATCCGGGTGGACCGCATCCCCGGCCCGATCGGCGCCGAGCTGGTCGACCGGGGGCTGCGCCGGATGGTGGCCGCCCGCGCCGAGATCGGCGGGCTGACCGTCGGCAGCCTGCACGCGTTCTACCCGGACGACGACGACTCGACGGCCGCCGGGCAGCACGAGGTGGTGGCGTACATCGCCTCCTGCATCGCCCACATGTACAGCGACCAGAGCGGGCTGCCGGTGCACGGCGACGGCCCGGTGGTCGCGGCGCTGGCCGACGGGCTCGCCGTGGTCGACCGGGACGGGCGCGTCCGGCTCTGGAACCCGGCCGCCGCCCAGGTGACCGGCCGGTCGGTCGCGGAGTCGCTCAACCGCGCCCTGCCGTTCCCCCTCCCCCCGTCCGGGCAGGTCCTCGACCACCGGCTGCCCGACGGCCGCTGGATCAAGATCACCTCGGGGGAGCTGCCCGGCCCCGGGGCGCTGCGCGTGGTCACCTTCCGGGACATCACCGACCAGCAGCTCCGCGACCAGGACCGGGACCTCTTCGTCGCGGTGACCAGCCACGAGCTGCGCACGCCGGTCACCGTCATCAAGGGGTACGCCGACACCCTCACCGAGCACTGGGACTCCCTCACCGAGGCCGACCGGCGGCAGGCCGCCCGGGTCATCGGGCAGCGGGCCAACGAACTGGCCCGGCTGGTCGACCGGCTGCTCACCTCGGCCACCGAGGGCCGGCCCGGCGAGCCGTCCGTCCCGTTCGACCTGGGCGAGGCGCTCCGGGCCGCCGTCGCCGACCTGCCCACCGATCTGCGCCGCCGGGTCGTCCTGCACGTGCCCGAGGGCCTGCCGAAGGCGCTCGGCAGCCGGCAGTCGCTGACGACGGTGCTGACCGAGCTGGGGACCAACGCCGACAAGTACTCGGCGCCCGGCACCCCGATCGAGATCACCGCCGGAGGCAACGAGCGGACCGTGTCGTTGCGGGTCAGCGACCGGGGCATCGGCATCCGGCCGGAGCACGTCGAGCGGGCGTTCGACCGGTTCTGGCAGGGCGAGTCCGGCGACCGCCGGGGATATCCGGGCGCGGGGCTCGGCCTCTATCTCGTCCGCCGGATCGTTGAACAACAGAACGGCTGGGTGTCCCTCCGGCCGAGGGAAGGTGGCGGTACGGTCGCAGAGGTCCGGCTGCCACGCGGGTGAGCCCGGCCGGCGGGGCCGGGGCCGCGGCGGCGAGGCAGGTCTCCGCGGCCGGGGTGTGGTGGGGCGAGAGGAAGCGACGGTGGCGGGAGAGCCGGTCGAGAGGTCGTGGTGCGTGGTGGTGCCGCACCACCCGACCGGTGCGCGCCTGGCCCGGCACCGGCTCGCCGACGAGCTGGCCGACGTCGTGCCGTCGATGCTCCTGGCCGACCTGGTGGCGGTCCTGGCCGAGCTGGTCGGCAACGCCGTCCGGCATGCCGAGGCGCTCCCCGGCGGGGTGGTCCGGGTGGCCTGGCGGCTGCGCCGCACCCCCGACGGGCAGTTCGTCCAGCTCCGGGTCACCGACGGCGGGGCCGCCGCCGGGCCCCTGGTGCGGGCCGCCAGCCCCGATGCGGTCGACGGCCGGGGCCTGCACATCGTCGCGGGCCTGGCCAGCCGGTGGGGCGTCGACCGGGACGGCCTCGGGCAGTGCGTGTGGGCCGAGTTCGACCCCGCCGCCACGCCCCGCACCGATCTCGTCGCCGCCGGCTGAGCCACGCGGGCCACCGGCTGAGCCACGCGGGCCGGGCGGGCGGGGCGGGTCCTCCCCACCCCGGCGGGCCGTGGGCTCTAGGCTGTCTCGCCGTGAGCAAGCGTAGAAGGATCCAGCGGGCCGCCGACGTCAGCGCCACCGGGAAGCGGGAGAAGGTGCGGGACGTCTTCGTGCCCCGACCGTTCGAGGGGCTGGCCGACGAGCCGGAGTGGATCGCCCTGCGTGAGCTGGTCCCCGCCGCGTCCGCGCCGCTGCGGCTCGTCCCCGAGCTGGTCGAGGAGCACGGCGACCGCCCGGTCACCCTGGCCACCGTGCTGCCGATGGCCGCCCCGGCGATGACCAAGGCGGACGGTCGGGTCTTCGTCGGGCTCCAGCGCCACCAACAGTCCGGCGACGTCTCCCGGGACCTGGCCGAGGCGCTGCTCTGCGCGCTGCGCACCGAGCCGGGCCGGACGGTCACCGTGCCGCCGCTGCCCGGCCCCGGCCCCCGCCTCCAGGACATCCTGGTCGACGGGCCGCTGGAGATCAGCATGCACGAGGGCTTCGAGTTCTGGCTCGACCCGGGGGCGGCCGACGACCCGACCGTCCAGGCGTCGCTGGAGCGGGCCAACGCGGCCATCTACCCGACCGTACGGCTGGCGGCGGCGCGGGCGGCGTACTGGTGTCAGGTGCCGGAGAAGGCGCACGTGCGCTGGGTGCTCCCCGACGACGAGGACGCCGCGCTGGACGCCCTGGCGCGGCTGAGCGCCGCCGGCACGCTGCCCCTCGCCGGGGGCACGAAGTTCGCCGGCATGTTCCGCGCCCACGGCCGCCTCGTGCCGGTCTGGGACCTGCCCGAGGACGTCCCGGCGGCCGACTGGGAGGAGCCGGTGCGGGAGTTCGCCGAGCGCTACGCCGAGGCCCTCGCCGAGAAGGAGCCGCTGGACGCGGCGGGCCGCCGCGCCCGGCACGGCCTGCTCGGCCGGCAGCTCACCCTGCGCTGAGCGAAGTGTTAGGAAGGGCCCCCTGTACAACGTTTTGCGTTAACAGGGGGCCCTTCCTTACTCCCGGACCAGGGGGCAGGACATGCATCGCGGGCCGCCCCGGCCGGAGCCCAGCTCGGAGCCGGCGATCGGGATCACCTCGATGCCGGCCCGCTCCAGTTGCGCGTTGGTGCCGGTGTTGCGCTCGTAGCCGACGCAGAGCCGGGGGGCGATGGCGAGGGTGTTGTTGCCGTCGTCCCACTGCTCCCGCTCGGCGGTGACCGGGTCGAGGCCGGTGTCGATCACCCGGAGCTGGTCGAGGTCCATCGCGTCGGCGGCGGCCCGCAGGAACGGCGCGGGGCCGTCCACCTGCGGCTCGCCGTCGGGGCCGGCGACCACCGTGTACGCGACGAGGCTGCTCGCCACGTTCGCGTACATCAGCACGGCGTCGACGTCGACCATCGTGCAGATGGTGTCCAGGTGCATGGTGGCGCGTTCCTGGGCGATCGGCACCACCAGGATGGTGTGCGCCAGCCCGGCGGCGAAGACCTGCCGGGCGAGCCGCTCCGCGCCGGCCGGGGTGGTGCGCTCGCCGACCCCGACCGCGAGCACGCCTGGGGCCAGCAGCAGCACGTCGCCGCCCTCCAGGTGCTCCAGCCCCGGGTGGTAGACGAACTCGGTGCCGACGAAGCGCGGGTGGTGCCGGTAGATCGCGTCGGTGATGCTCGTCTCTCTCCGCCGGGCGGGCATGGCCAGGCTGGTGACGCCGACGCGGTCGCCGATCCACAGTGACGAGTCGCGGGTGAACAGCAGGTTGGGCAGGGGATCGATGACGAAGTCGTGCCGGTCCATCAGGGAGTAGACGAGCCCGCCGGGCCGTTCCCGGCTGATCCGCAGCTCCTCGTGGGCGAGCCCGGCGATGAGCACGTCGGCGAGGGCGGCGGGGTCGAGGTAGGCGAGGTGGTCGGCCACCCGGCGGCGCAGGGTGTCGCCGAGCCGGGGCGAGCTGAGCACCTGCTCGGTCAGCTCGGTGCGGGCCTCGGCGACGGCGAGGGTCTCGGCGAGGAGGGTGGCGAGGTAGAGCACCTCCACCCCGCGGGCGCGCAGCTCGGCGGCGAACGCGTCGTGCTCCTCCTGTGCCCGTCCGACCCATGGGATAGCGTCGAACAGCAACGAGTCGTTGTTCCGGGGGGTGAGTCGGGCCAGTTCGGGGCCCGGCCGGTGCAGCAGCACGGTGCCGAGGCGGCCGACTTCACTGTCCACGTAGTGGGTCACCCGGCCAAGGGTAGGGCAGGGTTTGGCGGCATCCGGTAAAACGTCTGTGGATGAATATGGCATTCATCCGCACTCACTCCGGCGCTCCGACTTGCCGGGTACCCGGTATGTCAACGTAGGGTAGTGAGGACATAACTTCGAGGGACCTTTTGCCGGAGGTCGCGATGACTGTCTTTCCCGCACGTCGAGCCGCACCCACCGCACGGGCACTGCCGCCCGTCTCGGTGCCACACCCCAGGGCGGATGCCCCCGGGGTGCTCGACCCGACCCGTCCGAGCCCCCTGGAGTGGGCCCGGCGGCGGCGCGCCGAGCGGGGGGCCCGCCGGTTGGAAGCGGCCGGGGCCCGCGCCCTGGGCCGGCTCGACCATCTGGGGCCGGGGTGGCACGTCGTCGAGTGGCCCCGCACGGACACCACGGATCTCCTCCTCGACCCCGCCCAGGACGACCGGGCCGGGTTCCTCGCCATCGGGCCGGGCGGCCTGTTCGCGGTGACCATCGCCGACCATGGTCGCGCCCGGGTGCTCGTAGCCGGTGACGTGGTGCAGATCAACGGCAAGCGCCCGCCGTACGTGGCCGAGGCCCGCCGGGACGCCAAGCGGGCGAGCAAGGTGCTCTCCCAGGCGGTGGGACTGCCCATTCCCGTGACGCCGGTGCTGACCTTCGTCGGTTCCGGCGTCATCAGCGTGTACGGCCTGCCGAAGGACTGCCTCATGGCCACCCACCGCGAGCTGGACCGCCTGCTCGTGGCCGGGGGCAACCGGATCACCCCGGCCACGGCCGAGAAACTCGCCCGCGTGGCGCAGCACCCGGGGACCTGGATGAACGGCACGTACCGTCCAGCGGGCGACTACCGGTGGTACGACGGCGGCCGAACGGCGGCTGACAAGCCGGCCAACCGCCGGTAACGTCTCCCGCGACGCCACGCGGTCCGGCCCGCACCCGGAGCAACCACCGGCCGCGCCGGCGCCGGACGCCCGGGTGAGGGCAACCGATCCCCGGCGTCCCGGCGGCCCCAGCGCGGTCGGCGGGACCCACGACGACCGGTTAGCGTGGACAGACCGTCGGTGTACATAGGAGGCGCGGTGGCCCACGTCGAACTCTCGCTCTCGGAAGTGTTCGCGCCCACCGCCCGGACACCGCTGGAGCAGGAGTCCGACAACTTCGGGCAGTGGTCCGTCACCGTGACCCGGGCCGACGAGCCCTGCCTCCTGATCGACGCCGACACCCGGGTCGTCGCGGTGTCGGCGTCCGGTTGCGAGCTGCTCTGCCTGGGCTGTCCCGACGACGTGATCGGCCTGCCGCTGCTCGACGGCTGCCTGCGGCTGCTCGACTTCACCGCCCACCGGGGCGAGCTGACCGAGCAGGAGACCGACAAGATCCCGCCGCTGCTCGCCCTGCACTCCGGGCGTCTCGCCCGAGGGCTGCTGCGGGTGCAGGCCGCGGCGGCGGGCCGGACGGACCCGACGGTCGACGCCATCTCGACGCCGGTGCTCACCGACGGACGGGTCGCCGGGTCGCTGACCTTCTTCTCCGAGGTCTGACCCGGCTCCGCTGCGGCCCGATCCGGCTGCCCTGTGGAGCGATGGCCGCACTGCGGGCCTGACCTGGGCGAATGTGGCATCCGCCGCACCCCCGGGAGCTGTGGCGGACACCCGCCAGGCCGTAGGGTGCCCTCATGGTCGATGTCGCTCTGCTGCCGGGGGAATACGCGGTGTGCCGGCTGGTCGCCGGTGCCGTCCTCGGGCCCGCCCTCTGGGGCGAACTGGGCGACGCCGAGGTGGTCAGCGTGAGCTGGGCCGCCGACGGGGTCTCCGTGATCTGCCCGGTCCCCCGCGCGCCGGCCGAGGTGGAGACCGACTGGCGGTGCCTGCGGATCGTCGGCCCGCTCGGCCAGGCGGTCACCGGCACCCTGGCCGCGCTCATCGGCCCGTTGACCGAGGCGCGGGTCGATCCGGTGGCGTTCTCCACGTACGACACCGACCACGTGCTGGTCCCGGCCGTGCGGCTGGGCGAGGCGACCGCCGCGCTGCGCCGCGCCGGCCACCGCGTCCTCGACTGACGCCCCCCGGGCGGTCGCCCGCGCGAGACCCCGCCCGGTGGGCCTTCACGGCCGCGCCGATGACTCCTACGATGAGCTCGGCCACCCGGCCACAACGACGTTCTCCGATGCAAGGATCGGCTCGTGCCGCCATCCGCACCGCACCGACCGGTGTCCCGCGCGCCCGGCGCCCCCGGTCCGTCCCGCGCGCCCGGTCACGCCGGTTACTCCCGGGTGCCCGGCTGCTCCGGTTCGCTCCGGGTGCCCGGCGCGGTCGTGTTGCTCGCCGTCCTCGCCGGCATGCTCGCCGGCTGCGGCACGCCGCCGGAGCTGCGCCAGCCCGCCACCCTGCCCAGCGTCGGCACGCCCGGCCCCACCCCGTCGGCCTCCGCCCCGCCCACCGGCCTGGCGACGCCGCCCACCCCACCGGCGGCGGGGCCGCCGACCACCCCGGCCGCCGACCTGGTCGCCGGCCCCTGCCCCGACGGCCCGTCGGTGGACCGGGTCGTCGCGCTGCTGCGCGGCCCGGCCGGGGTGCTGTCCCGCTCGGTCGCGGTACGGGCGGGCGAGGGCCCGCTCTGCGCCGGGGACTGGCAGTACACGGTGCTGCGGGTGACGGGGCACGAGGAGCTGCAGGTGGTCACCCGGGGCTGGCCGGGCGACCTGGAGCTGGTCACCGCCGGCACCGACGTCTGCACCATCGAGGTACGGGTGGCCGGGCCGCCCGGCATCCGGGCACTCGCCTGCGACGCCGTCCCCGGTGCCGTGCCGGGTGCGTAGGCTGGCGGCATGCCGGGAACACCGCCCACCCGTTTCGTCTACCTCGGCCCCGAGGGCACCTTCGCCGAGCAGGCGCTGCGCACCGTGCCGGCCGCCGAGCGCGGCACCCGCACGCCCGCCCGCAGCGTCGGCGAGGCCCTGGAGAGCGTCCGCGCCTCCGAGGCCGACGCGGCCCTGGTGCCGCTGGAGAACTCGATCGGCGGCGCGGTCGGCGTGACCCTGGACGAGCTGGCCGAGGGGGAACCGCTGGTGATCACCCGGGAGGTGATCCTGCCGGTCGAGTTCGTGCTCGGCGCCCGCCCGGGGACGTCGCCGGAGGAGATCCGCTCGGTGGCCGCCCATCCTCAGGCGTCCACGCAGTGCCGGGGCTGGCTGCGCGCCCACCTGCCGGACGCGGTCGTGGTCGACGTGCTCTCCAACGGGGCCGCCGCGGCGGGCGCGGCGACGGGCGAGTACGACGCGGCGATCTGCGCCCCGATCGGGGCCGCCCGGCACCGGCTGGCGGTGCTCGCCGACAAGATCGCCGACCATCCCGACGCGGTGACCCGGTTCGCGCTGCTGTCCCGCCCGGGCCCGCCCCCGCCCCCCACCGGGGACGACCTCACGTCGCTGGCCGTCTACATCGCCCACGACCGGGTGGGCGCGCTGCTGTCGGTGCTGATGGAGCTGGCCGTGCGCGGGGTGAACCTGACCCGCATCGAGTCCCGCCCGACGGGCGAGGCGCTGGGCCGGTACGTCTTCTTCCTCGACTGCACCGGCCACGTCGCCGAGCCGCGGCTCGGGGAGGCGTTGCAGGGGTTGCGCCGGGTCTGTGCCCAGGTGCGGTTCCTCGGGTCGTACCCAAGGCACCGGTGGGCGCAGCCGGCGGGCGACCGGCCCATCCCCGCGCCGGCCGGCCTGTCGGACGCCGACTACGCCGACGCGGCGGCCTGGCTGGCCCGGTTGCGCGCCGGCGAGCTGAGCTGACCCCGGCCTCGCCGGCCCGGCTCGCGGCGGCGAGCTGAGACCGGGGCGCCCCGTGTCGGGCGCCCCGCCCGGGTCAGCTCGTCGCCGGCGCGGCGACGGGTCAGCTCAGCAGGCCGCCGAGCAGGCCGCCCTGCTGCTCCTGGGCGCCGCTGCCCGCGATCGGCGGCTCCTCGGAGGGCTGCACCACCACGAAGCCCTGCCCGGCGAAGCTCATCGTGAACGCCTCGCCGGTGCTGCGGCCCAGCAGCGTGCCCAGGCCGAGCTGCTCGGCCCGGTGGTAGCCGGTCTGGAGGTTGGCCGACCAGCAGACGGCGGCCTGCGGGTCGACGTAGGTCGGGGCGTCGACGTTGAGCACCACCGGGGTGCCCTTCGTGGTGATCGCGATCCGGCCGTGGCCGGTGAAGACGCAGTTGAACAGGCCGGACGAGGAGGCCATCCCGGCGCCGCCGACCATGCGGATGTCGTACTGCAGGGTCGAGTCGAAGGCCAGCACGCTGGATCCGTTGATCGACAGGGCGTCGCCGGGCTCCAGGTCGATGATGTGCACGTCCTTGGCCAGCTCGGCGAGGAAGACGTCGCCCCGGCCGGTGAGCTTCATCAGCGGGACGCCCTCGCCGGTGAGCTTCTGCTTGAGGAACTTGCCCAGGCCGCCGGAGCCGAGCGCCTGGAACTGCACCTGACCCTGGTAGGCGACCATCGACCCGACCCGGGCCATCGCCTCACCGTTCAGCTCGATCTTCAACATCTTGGAGTTCTGCAGCCGCATGCCGGGCTGGGTGGACTCCTTCTCCAGGTTCTCGGCGGAGAACAGCGCGCTGCGCATGGAAGTGCCTCCTGACTCGGGGTTTCTGCCCGGAGGGTAGGTGACCAGCGCAACCGGTGACATCGGCCGAGCGGGGCCGGCCCGCCGTCGCGGGGCGCGGACCGGACGGACGGGGACGGGGACGGGGACGCCGACGCGGACCGGACGGAGGGGACTCCGACGCCGACCCGTCAGCCCCAGCCGAGGTCGTGCAGCCGTTCGTCGTCGATGCCGAAGTGGTGGGCGATCTCGTGCACCACGGTCACCGCCACTTCGTCGACGACGTCCTCCTCGCTGTCGCAGATGCGCAGGATGGGGTGCCGGTAGATGAAGATGCGGTCCGGCAGGACGCCCGCGTAGTCCCAGCCCCGCTCGGTGAGGGCGTGCCCCTCGTAGAGGCCGAGCAGGTCCTCGTCGCCGGGGGGCGGGTGGTCCTCGACGAGGATCACCACGTTGCTCATCAGCCGCAGCAGTTCCTCGGGGACCTCGTCGAGGGCGTCCCCGACCAGTTCCTCGAAGCGCTCCCGGCTCATCTGGACCGCCACGCCCCCATTGTCCCCGAGCCGGCCCCGCGAACGGGGCCCAAGATCCCTCTCGTACGGAAAAGTCCCCGTCCGTGCGGACGGGGACCGTTCCGTGTCACGTGGGTGCGGGGAGCCTCAGGAGGCGAGGCGGGCCGTGAGGCTGATCTGGGCACCCGGGGAGAGCAGGCGCGAGATCGGGCAGTTCTCCTTGGCGGTCTCGGCGAGCTTGGCGAACTGGGCCTCGTCGAGCCCCGGGGCCTGGCCGACCGTCTCCAGGTCGATCCGGGTCACGGTCATCCCCGCGTCGGTCTTGTCGAAGTGCACCTTCGCGGTGGTCTCCACCGACGTGCCGGTCGCGCCGGCGTCGGCGAGTTGCTTGGAGAACGCCATCGAGAAGCAGGCGGCGTGGGCCGCCCCGATGAGTTCCTCGGGGTTGGTGCCCTCGCCCTCCTCGAACCGCGACTTGAAGGAGTAGTTTCCCTGGAGCCCGCCCTTGCCGGTGCGGACCGTGCCGGAACCCTCGGTGAGATCGCCCTGCCAGCGTGCGGAAGCGGTACGGATAGGCATGAGCCGACGCTAACCGAAAGCCGGGCGGTGGGCGACCCGCTGCCCGTGATCCGGCCACACCGATCGTGGCGGTCGCGTTCCCGGCCACGCGGTGCCTGCTGTGTCATGATTCGGCTCAGGCCCACGAGGTTCAGGACCACGATGTTCAGGCCCGCGAACGCGGAGAGGTGGCCGATGTCCGACGATCTTTCCATTCCCCGGCAGGACAGCCGGGCCGGCGGTGCCACCGTCGTGGAGTGGGGTGGGTCCGAGCCTGCCCCGCCGGGGCGGGTGGGTCGCCCGCTGTCCCGGCTCGGGCGGGACCGCCGGATCCCGCTGGTGGCGGCCGGCCTCGGCGGGGTGGCCGCGTTCGCCTCGCTGGTCGGTGAGTGGCTGGTGATGACCGTGCCGACCGGGGGGCCCGCCGAGGGCGACACGCTGCGGGTGCCGGGCGGGGTGTCCGACGTCGGCGGCTTCGGGCTGGGCTATCTGGTGGGCCTGTTCGCGCTGGTCACGGCTGCGGCCCTGGCCCTGCGGGGCAGCGCCGCCGTGCGGCACGACGCGCGGGTCGCCGGCCTCGCCCTGTCGACGGCCCTGATCGGCGTCCTGGTCGCCACGTCGGTGTCGCTGGACGACTCGGGCCGGCGGGCCCTCTACTCCTCGGAGGACGGCTTCCAGGTCGAGTACGGCCGGGGGCTGGTGGCGGCCTTCGCCGCCTGCGTGCTGCTGGCGGCGGCGCTGTACCTCGCCGGCCGGACCGACGCCGGGCGACCGGACGAGAGCGCGCCGCAAGCGGAGCACCCGCCCGCCGAGGAGGCAGACCTGCCCCCCGGGCCGGCCGACCTCACGGTGCAGCCGACGGTCCCCTTCGCCCGCCCGGAATAGCGCCCGGGGCGCGCGCAACCTGGGTGTGGTGTCGAGTTGCCGCCCGGTTCGTCGGGAAGCCATGGCCGCGCCCGGTTACGCGAGGTACGGTGGCTGCCCGCCGTCACTGCTGGTCGAGGCACCGACGACCCAGAGACAGGGCCGGCGCGACGGCGGCGGGCGAAGGAGGAGCCATGACCCGCCCGGGGCTGCCCAAGCTGATCGCCACCGACCTCGACGGGACGCTGGTCCGCAGCGACGAGACCGTCTCCGCGTACACCCATGAGGTGCTCGACCGGGTGCGCGCCGCCGGCATCCCGGTGGTCGGCGCGACCGGCCGGGGCCCGCGACTCACCGAACTGACCCGCAACGACATCCGCGCCGCCGACTTCCTGGTGCTCGCCGGCGGTGGCTGGGTGGTCGACCAGAGCGACCCGGCCGGGCCGGAGGTGCTGCGCGAGGAGCGGCTCTCCCGGCAGGTGCTGGCGCGGCTGCTCGCCGACCTGGAGGCCGAGGTCGGCCCGCTCACCGTGATGGTCGAGGCGTCCGGCGAGACCGGTGCCCCGCTCTGGGGCGACTACCACCCGAGCTGGCCGTACCCGGACCTGTTCGAGCCGCGTACCCGCGACGAGTGCCTCGCCACCGACGTGATCAAGGCGTTCGCCCGGACGGCCGACCACCACGTCGACGCGCTGCTGGAGACCGCCCGCCGGATCGTCGGCCCGGAGGTGGCCGCGCTCACCCAGGCGGGGCTCGGCTTCGTCGAGATCTCCCCGCCCGGGGTCGACAAGGCGTCCGGGCTGCACGTCGTGGCGCAGCGGCTCGGGGTGGACCCGGCCGACGTGCTGGTCTTCGGTGACATGCCCAACGACCTGCCGATGTTCGAGTGGGCCGGGTGGTCCCGGGTGGCCGTCTCCAACGCCCACCCGACCGTCCGCGCCGCCGCCGACGAGGTGACGCTGCGCAACGACGACGACGGAGTCGCGGTCTACCTGGACCGACTACTCTCCCGGTGATGGGAGAGACACCTCGGCTGGTCGCCACGGACATCGACGGGACCCTGCTCACCGACGAGCGGACGCTCAGCCCCCGCACCCGCGACGCGCTGGCCCGGATGTCCGCGCGGGGCACGCCGGTCGTGCTGGTCACCGGCCGCCCGATCCGCTGGCTCCAACTGGTGTACGAGCAGCTCGCCGAGCCGCTGCCGGCGATCTGCGCCAACGGCGCGGTGGTGTACGACCCGGTGGCCGACGAGGTGCTCCGGGCCGACCCGCTCGCGCCGGAGCTGCTCGCCGAGGTGGCCCGGCGGCTGCGCGCCGAGGTGCCCGGGGTCAGCTTCGCGGTGGAGATCGTGGACAGCCGCGAGATGCGGCACGAGGCCGGCTATCCGCTGCGCTGGGACGCCGACGCGGAGGCGATCCGGGCGATCACCTCGCCGGAGGAGCTGCACTCGGTGCCGGCGGTGAAGCTGCTGGCCCGCGCCGGCGAGCAGGACCCGGACGTGTTCGTGGAGGTGGTCGCCGGGGCGCTGCGCGGGCTGGCCGAGGCGACCCACTCGTCGTACACGGGGCTGGTGGAGATCTCGGCGGCCGGGGTGACCAAGGCGGCGGGCCTGGCCTGGTACTGCGCCCGGCTCGGGATCGACGAGCGGGACGTGCTGGCCTTCGGCGACATGCCCAACGACGTGCCGATGCTGACCTGGGCCGGCCGGGGGGTGGCGGTGGCGAACGCGCACCCCGCCGTCCTGGCGATCGCCGACGAGGTGACGGCGGCGAACTCCGCCGACGGCGTGGCCGCGTACCTGGAGAAGGTCTTCGGGGTGGGCTGAGACGCGCGCCGGGCCTGCGACGGCCCGGCGCGCGACGGTGTCAGAGGTATTGCCCGGTGCTGTGTCCCTCGCCGCCCTGCGGCTGACCGATGCCCGGCATGCCCGGCATCATCCCGGCGGGGCCGCTGGGCAGCGCCTGCCGGCCGGAGCGCATCTGCTCCAGCTGCACGCGGGCGGCCATCTGCTGGGCCACCAGGGCCGCCTGGATGCCGTGGAACAGCCCCTCCAGCCAGCCGACGAGCTGGGCGTGGGCGATCCGCAGCTCGCCCTCGCTGGGCGCCTTGTCCTCGGTGAAGGGCAGCGAGATCCGCTCCAGCTCGTCGCGGAGCTCGGGGGCGAGGCCCTCCTTCAGCTCGACGATCGACCGTTCGTGGATCTCGCGCATCCGGTGCCGGCTCGCGTCGTCGAGCGGGGCTGCCTTGACCTCCTCCAGCAGCTGTTTGATCATGCTGCCGATCCGCATCACCTTGGCGGGTTGCTCGACCAGGCGGGTCGGGTCCTCGCCTGCGGCCTCGTCGGTCTGCACGGTGCCGACCGGGCGGCCGTCCGGGCCGACCACCACCACGGTGCCGGATCGCCCGGTGCCGTCGTGGCCCGGCTCGTCGTCTTGTCCAGCGGAGTGCGCTTCGGTCATGCGTTCCATCTTGACCCAGGCGACGGGCCGCCCGCTCGCCGGGACCGGCACCGGTCGCGGGTGTTCCCCGACCGGGCACCCTCGGGGCCTTCTGCCGCGCTACCGTCGCCGGCATGCCCGCCGACCCGCGCTCCGTGCTCGACCGCCCCGCCCCCGCGCCGGACGCCACCGTCGCGTACGGCGGGCACCCGGACCAGGTCGCCGACCTGCGCCGCCCGGCGGGGGACGGCCCGCCGCTCCCCCTGGTCGTGGTGGTGCACGGCGGCTTCTGGCGGGCCGAGTACGACCGCGGCCACACCGGGCCGCTCGCGGCGGCGCTGGCCGCGCTCGGCTATCCGGTGGCCCAGCTGGAGTACCGGCGCACCGGACAGCCGGGCGGCGGCTGGCCGGGCACCCTCGCGGACGTGCTGGCGGGGGTCGCCGCGCTGCCCGGGCTGGCCGGGCCGGTGCTGGGCGGCCGGCTGCGCCCGGGGCCGCCGCTGCTGGTCGGCCACTCGGCCGGCGGCCACCTCGCCCTGTACGCCGCCGCCACCGCACCGGGGACGGTGGCGGGGGTGCTGGCGCTCGCCCCGGTCGCGGACCTGGCCGAGGCGTACCGGCTGGACCTGGACGGCGGGGCGGTGGCCGCGCTGCTCGGCGGCGGGCCGGCGGAGCACCCGCAGCGGTACGCCGCCGCCGACCCCCGCCTGCTGGTGCCCGCCCCGACACGGACGGTGATCCTGCACGGCCTGCTGGACCGGCAGGTGCCGGTGGGGGTGAGCCGGTCATATGCCGCCGCCGCGCGGGCGGCCGGCGGCCCGGTGACGCTCGTGGAGCTTCCCGAATGCGAGCATTTCGGTCTTATCGATCCCGAGTCCGCCGCCTGGCCGGAGGTGGCCCGTGGGCTGCGAACCTTGCACTTTGATCACTGAACATTGACGCAGCGTCGCCGAACGGGTAGAACGCCGAGGGGACGGTATCGGCCCTGCTCAGCTCCCGGAAGGAACTCGGTGTCCCAGATGAACCGCAGGCGGGCACTCCAACTGTTGGCCGCCCTCGGTACCACGGGCCTGACCGCCGCCTGCGCCACGGACGGCGACGAAGGGCCGGCGGCCCCCACCGGCAAGCCGGTCAAGATCGGTCTCATCGCACCGCAGACCGGTGGCTTCAAGGCCATCGGCGACGAGATCGTCAACGGCTTCCAGCTCTATCTCACCCTCAACGGCCAGCAGCTCGGCGGGCATCCGGTGACGGTGGTGACCGCCGACGAGGGTGAGACCGCCAAGACCGGCAAGGCGGCCGTCGACAGCCTGCTCAAGCAGGGCGTGCTCGCGCTCACCGGCGTGGTCAACTCGGCCGTCATGGTGGGCATCCGGGACACCGTCGAGAAGGCCCGGGTGCCGCTGGTCGGCTCCAACGCCTCGCCGAAGAGCCTCCAGAGCGTCGTCTACATCTGGCGCACCTCCTACGTGCTGGACGAGCCGGGCCGGGCGATCGGCCCGTACATGGCGCAGCGGCTGCCCACCGGCAGTCGGGTCGCCATCATCGCCCCCGACAACCTCGGCTCCCGCGACGTGATCCAAGGGCTCCAGGCCCAGTTCAGCACCGCCGGAACGGGCGATCCCCGGATCGCCGACCCGGTGATCTGGACCGACACCAGCAGCACGCCGGGCGGCACGGCGTACACCGCCGACATCCGCACCGCCCTGGCCCGCCAGCCGGACGCGATCTTCTGCCACTTCGCCGGGCCGGCGGCGGTGCAGTTCATCAAGCAGCTCTACCGCGAGGGGTGGACGGGCCCGATCTACGCGCCCGGCTTCCTCACCGAGGGCACCGTGCTCGACGAGGTGCAGGAGGTGGAGGCGCGCAACATCGTGACCGCGCTGAACTACTCCGCCGACCTGAACAACACCGCCAACCGCACCTTCGCCTCGGCGTACCGCAAGACGCACGGCGCGTCCCCGACCACCTACGCGATGGCGTCGTACGACGCGGCGCAGGTGCTGGACAAGGCGATCCGGCTGGCCGGGGGCGACCCGACCCCGCAGCAGGTCAACCTGGCGCTGGGCAAGATCGGCCAGATCGACAGCCCGCGCGGGGCGTGGCAGTTCAACCAGCCACGAACACCCCAGCAGAAGTGGTACCTGCGCAAGGTGCAGCGCGACGGTCAGGTGCTCTCCAACGTCCTGATCAACGAGCTGGCCACGCTCGGCTGACCGCCCGCCCGACGACACCGCACGGGCCGGTCTCCCCCCAGGTGGGACCGGCCCGTACGCGGGTGGGTCGCGCCCGTCAGTCGCGCAGCTCCGCGATGCAGCACTTCACGCTGCCGCCGCCCTTGCGCACCTCGGTCAACTCGACCGGCACGGGGGTGTAGCCGGCCGCCTTCAGCTTGCCGGCGAGCCGGGACGCCTCGCTGTTCAGGACCACGTTCGCCCCGTCGCTGACCAGGTTCAGGCCGAACGCCAGGGCGTCGATGTCGTCCGCGACGATCGCGTCGGGGAAGAGCTGGGCGAGGACCCGCTGGCTGGCCGCCGAGAACGCGCCCGGGTAGTAGACGATGTTCCCGTCGTCGATCGAGGCCAGCGCCACGTCGAGGTGGTAGAAGCGGGGGTCGACCAGGTGCAGCGACACCACCGGCCGACCGAGCGCCTCCTGCGCCTCGGCGTGCGCTGGCAGCTCGGTGCGGAAGCCGTGGCCGGCGAGGACCAGCCCGCCGTGCGCCTCCGGCAGGTACGCGAAGTCGCCCTCGCCCTCGTTGGTCTCGTTCGGGGCGATGAAGTGCCAGCCCCGCTCCTCGTAGAAGGCACGGTGCGCGGCGGCCTCGGCGGCCCGCTGCTCGTGCTTGAACCGGGCGCCGTAGACCGTCCCGTCGACGACGAACGCGCCGTTGGCCGCGAACACCATGTCGGGCAGGCCGGCCTCGGGGGTGAGCAGGTGCACGTCGTGGCCGAGGCCGAGCAGCGTCTCGCGCAGCCGGTCCCACTGCTTGACCGCCAGCGCCGCGTCGACGGGCGTGGTGACGTCCATCCACGGATTGATCGCGTACGCGACGGCGAAATGCTCGGGCGAACACATGAGATATGTCCGCTTTCTGGGGATCCGGTGCTGGTTCACGGAAACCAAGAGTAGGTAGCCTTGAACCTTGGTAACAGCCACAACCATTGCTTCCTGAGGGCGGAACGTTGCAGATAGACGCGGTGGATCAGCGAATCATTGCGTTGCTGGTGGCGGACGCCCGCGCCTCGTACGCCGACATCGGCAGCCGGGTCTCGCTCTCCGCCCCGGCCGTCAAGCGCCGGGTGGACCGGCTGCGCGCCGCCGGGGTGATCCGGGGATTCACGGCCGTCGTCGACCCGGCCGCCGTCGGCTGGACCACGGAGGCCTTCGTCGAGCTGTTCTGCGCCGGGCGGACCACCCCCGCCCAGATCGGGGTGGCCGTGCGCCGGCATCCGGAGGTGGTCGGGGCGTACACGGTCTCCGGGGAGGCCGACGCGCTGGTGCACCTGCGCGCGGCGGACATCTCGCACCTGGAGGAGGCCCTCGAACGGCTGCGCGCCGAGTCGTTCGTGACCTCCACCCGCAGCACCATCGTGCTCTCCCGCCTCGCCGAGTCCCCCGGCGTCGGCCCCTCCACCTGAGGGACGCCGGCCTGAGCCGCTCGGGCGGCGCGGGAACCGGAGTCGGGCACGCGGCGTCGAAGCGGCATGACCCGGGCAACCGTCACCGCCGTCGGCACGCTGGCCGCCCTGACCCTGCTCGCCGGCAGCGCCCCCGCGGGGCCGGCCCCGCAGCCGGCGCCGCCGACCGCCGCGCCCCGGCTGGTCTCCTTCGACACCTGCGCCGACGCGCTGGCCCGGCTGCGCGCCGCCGCCTCCGCCTCGGTCGGGCCCTGGGGCTTCCAGCCCGGCTGGCGGACCGGCTTCGCCACGGGCGGGGCCGGCGAGCCGCTGGCGCTTTCGAGGGCGGGAGACGGTGCCCGGGCGACGCCGGAGCACTCCGGCACCAACGTCCACGAGCCGGGCGCCGACGAGCCGGACCTGGTCAAGACCGACGGCCGGCGGATCGTCACCGTCACCGGGGGCGTGCTGCGGGTCGTCGACCCGGCCACCCGGCGCACGAGCGGGCGGCTGGACCTGACCGGCGACGACGCGCGACCCGGGCCAGGGGAGGGCAGCCTGCTGCTGCACGGCGACCGGGCGCTGGTGCTGCTCCGGGGCAGCACGCCGATGCTCCCGAACGGCACGTCGGCCCGCCGGCCGGCGGGCGGGCCCACCGGGGCCAGGCTGCTCCTGGTGGACCTGGCCGGGCGGCCCGCGCTGGTCGGGACGTACCGGATCGACGGGAGCCTGCTCGACGCGCGGCTGACCGGCCCGACGGCCCGGGTCGTGGTCCGCTCCCAGGCCCGGCTGGTCCTCCCCGAGCCGGGCGACGGGGCCACCGAGGCGCAGCGGCTGGCCGCGAACCGGGCGGCGATCGGCCGGGCCGACCTGGACGCGTGGCTGCCGGCGTACGACTGGACCGAGGGCGACCGGCGCGGCGGCGGCCGGGTCGGCTGCGACCGGCTGGCCGCCACCGCCGACACCACCGGCACGGCCCTGCTGACCGTGCTCAGCTTCGACCTGGCCGCCGGCCGCCTCGGCGACGGCGACCCGGTGAGCGTGGCCGGCGACGCGGACACCGTCTACGGCACCGCCGGCAGCCTCTACCTCGCCGGGCAGCGGCAGCGGCCGGGCCAGCTCCGGCCGCGCGGCTGGGGCGGGCCGGCGGGACGCGACCCGGGCACCGCGATCTACCAGTTCGACACCCGCGCGCCGGGCCGCCCCCGCTACCTGGCCGCCGGCACCGTGCCGGGCACGCTGCTCGACCAGTACGCCCTGTCGGAGTGGCAGGGCCACCTGCGGGTGGCCACCACCAGCGGCGACGACCGGTGGTCCCGCCCGACGACCGAGTCGGGGGTGTACGTGCTGGCCCGGCGGGGCGACCTGCTGACCCGGGTCGGCGCGGTCACCGGCCTCGGCCGGGGCGAGCGGATCCACTCGGTGCGCTACCTCGGCCCCACCGGTCACGTGGTGACCTTCCGGCGCACCGACCCGCTCTACACGCTCGACCTGACCGACCCGGCGGCGCCCCGGGTCACCGGCGAGCTGAAGATCACCGGGTACTCGGCTTACCTGCACCCGGCGGGGCCGGGGCGGCTGCTCGGGGTCGGACAGGAGGCGGATGCCGACGGGCGGGCGCAGGGCCTCCAGGTCTCGCTGTTCGACGTCGCCGACCCGACCCGGCCCACCCGGCTGGCCCGCCACCACGTGCCGGGGGCCGGTTCGGCCGTGGAGTTCGACCCGCACGCCTTCCTGTACGACCCCGGGACGGGGCTGGTGGCGCTCCCCGTCCACGACGGCGGGCTGCTCCTGCTGCGGGTCGCCGGGGCGACCATCGTGCCGGCCGGCACGGTCACCCACCCCGGGCGCGCCCCGGTGAGCCGGTCGTTGCTGGTCGGCGGCGTCCTCTGGACCGTCTCCGACGTCGGCCTGCGGGCCGACGACCCGGCCGGCGTCGCCGGGCCGGTCAGGATCGCCTGGCTCCCGGCGACCTGACCCTGCGAGCCGGCGGGTGGGGCCCGGCACTCGGGCCGACCGGGCCCCACCCGCCTCCGCGTCGTCGGGGGAGCCCTGCGGGCGGCAGAGGTCAGCCGGCCGCGGAGAGCCCTGCCGGCGGTCTCAGAGATACATGCCGGTGCGGTGCTCGCCCTGGTCCCGCCGGCCGGGCTTGTCGCCCTCGCCGAAGAACCGCTTCCCGCCGAACTCGCCGTGCAGCCGGTCGTCCAGCTCGTCGGCGAGGCCGGTCATCACCTGCACGGCCAGCATCAGGTGGGTGGCCTGGAAGTCGCGACCGAAGACCGGGATGGACGCCCAGACCGTGTCGTCGGCGCAGTAGAGCCGCCCGATCGGCATCCGGTTGGTCAGCTCGGACAGCTTCACGTAGAGCCGCTCGGTGGGCTCGACCTCCGTGAGCACCGGCGAGAAGACGTCGACCAGCGGCGGGTTGTCGCGGACCCGGACGAAGACCATCGCCGATCCGGCCCGGATGTTGATGTCGCCGTCGGAGTCGACCTGCAACTTGTCGGAGTCGGACTTGAGCATGGCGGACACCACGGTCCGCACCTGCTCGGCGAGGGCCAGCACGTCGGTGCGCGGCCCCTGGGCGGCGGCCAGCGCCTCGTCGAGGTCCGCCTCGACGTCCTGGTCCGGGCCGAACTCGCTGCGCGCGGTGCCCAGCGGCTCCATCGGCACGGGCCCGCCCTCGGCGTCGTGCACCAGATAGACCAGGAACGCCGGGTGCGGGGCCCCGTAGACGTCCCGCAGGGTGCGGGAGAGAAGGGCGGCCAGCCGGGTCGCCTCGGTGGTGTCGCCGGTCAGCCCGAAGTGCTCGCCGGAGCCCTCGACCACCCCGGGCGGGGACCAGCCGAGCGCCACCATGTCGGCGACGGCCGCCCGGTCCAGCCGGTAGCCCTGCGGGAGGGTCGCGTTGCCGACGGCCCACGCGGAGAGCCGGCCGTCGTCGGCGAGGTCGATGCTGATGGAGTAGATGGCGTCGCCCGTGCCGGAGGCGGTGGGGTCGAGGGTCAGCTCGACGTGCGTGCCGGCGGGCAGCTCCCGCAGCCGCTCGGCGAGCGCCCGGGCGAACTCGCGCCACGCCTGGGTCACCTTCGCCCGCAGGTCGGCCGTGGTCGGCTCGTCCAGCAGGATCGACTCGTGCTGGTGCTCCGCCGGGCCGCCGGACGCCGACGGGCCGCCGTGCTCCGGCTCGCCGTCGTGCCCGGGGGTGCCGCCGGGCGGGTCCGAGGCCGGCGTCGAGGGGTGGCCTACCGTCATGATCGCCTCCGTCCGTTGCGGTCACCCTACCCAGGCCGCCCGGAACCCGGATCAGGCCGGACCGGGATCGGACATCGACGCGCAGGGGCAGCCGTCAGGCCGGGGCCGGGGCAGCCGTCAGGCCGGGGGCCGTTCCCCCAGCTCGACCGGCCAACCGCCCGCCAGCGCGCTGAGCCGGTCGGCCGCCGCGACCGGATCGGCCCCGCGTCCCACGGCCACCCCCAGCAGGTACGCGGAGACCGGCGCACCGGGCCGCAGCACCTGGTGCGCGACGTCCCGGGCCAGGTCGAGCACCACCGGCACCGGCACCTCGGCCGGGTCGAGGCCCAGCTCCGCGCAGGCCGCCGTCACCCAGTCCTCCAGCGTCGTCAACGTGTCCACCCCTCCGCCCGGCGTACGTCCTCGTCAGTGTCGCAGTCGAACCAGGGCGGCGGGCCCGTCCCGGACCAGGGCACGTCGCGCACCGTCAACCCGGCGAGCAGGGCCCGCACCGCCGCGCCGCCGAGCGAGCCGCCCCGGGCGGAGGCGAGGCGGCCGAACGCGGCCCGCAGCGGCGCGACCCGCCACACCCCGCAGAGCTGCTGCCGCCGGCCGTCGCCGTCGACGAGGCACACCCCGTCCACGGTCGGGTCGGCGAGCTGCTCGCGCAGCAGGCGTACCGCGTCGCGGGTGAGCAGGGGCAGATCGGCGGCGAGCAGCGCCACGGTCGTCGTGCCGACGGGCAGCAGGGACACGCCGGCCGCGGCGGCGGCCACCGGCCCGCCTCCCGGGGGGCGTTCCTGGGTCGACCGGACGCCCGGCGGCACCGGGCCGGCCGGGCCCACCACGATCCGGACGTCGGCGTCGGCGACGGCGTCGAGCACCCGGTCGCGCATCGGCCGGCCGCCGACCGGCACCCCGGGCTTGTCCACGCCGCCCATCCGGCGCGCGGCCCCGCCCGCCAGCACGACCGCCGCCCAGTCCCCCACGCGGCCACCGTACCGCCCGGTGGGGCCGAGGGGGCATGTCGCGCAGTCGACAGGCGGAGCGCCGCAGGTCGATCCGGCGGGCCTGTAAATCTTGTTGCTTACTTCCTAAAGTGACGACTCAGGAACGTTACGTTTCGAAGTCCGCCCCACTCGTCGGGTCCGGCCGATCACGACCGCTCCTTCAGCCGGGCGTGACGTTCTTCGAGGTGGACGGAGGTGCCACATGCCAGCAGGTGACCACACCGAGCTGCCCGTCCTGGTCGGCCGGGATTCCGAACGCGCGCTGCTGCGCGAGGCGCTGGACCAGGCCCGCGCGGGATGCGGCGGCGCGATCTTCGTGGTCGGCGGCGACGGCCTGGGGAAGTCCCGGCTGACGTTGGAGGCGACGCAGCACGGGCGGCAGGCCGGCATGGCGGTGCTGGTGGGCCGCGCCGGCTCGACCGGCCCGGCGGTGGCCCTGCGCCCCCTGACCGAGGCGCTCGCCCCCCTGTCCCGCACCGAGCCCGCCCTGGAACACGCGAGCCTGCGGCCCTACCGGTCCGCCCTCGGCAGGCTCATCCCCCAGGACCTGTCGGTGGGGACGGCGGGTCCACCGTCGCCCGTGCTGCTCGCCGAGGCGGTGCTGCGGCTGCTCTCGGTCACCGGGGCCGGGCGGGGCTGCCTGCTCGCCCTGGAGGACCTGCACGACACCGACCCGGCGACCCTGGCCGTGGTGGAGTACCTGGCCGACAACCTCGCCGACCAGGGCGTGCTGCTGCTGGCCACCCTCCGCGCCGAGCCCGGGCCGGCGTGGGACCTGGCGCAGGCCCTGGGCCGGCGGTGCAGCGGCACCGTCCTGCGCCTCGAACCGCTGAGCCGGCGCGCCGTGCGCCTGCTGGTGGCGTCCCGGCTGGGCCTCGCCCCCGAGCGGATCGCCGAGGCGGTTCTCGACCGGCTCTGCCGCGACAGCGCCGGCAACCCGTTCCTGGCGGCGGAGCTGCTCCGCGCCATGCTCGACAGCGGCAACCTGGCGGTGCACGGCGACGGGTGCCGGCTGGTCGACGGCGTCCGCACCGAGGTGCCGCCGACCGTGCGGCGCAGCGTCACCGACCAGGCCGACCGGCTCGGCCCCGCCGGACGGCACCTGCTCACCGCCGCGGCCGTGATCGGCGAGCGGTTCCCGGTCTCCGTGCTCGGCCTGGCGCTGAAGATGGGGCAGGACGACCTGCTCCGACACCTGCGCGCGGCGGTCACGGCCGGACTCGTCACCGCCGAGGGCGGCGACCACGACTGGTACGCGTTCCGCACCATGACCACCGCCGTCGCCCTGCTCGGCCAGCTCACCCCCACCGACCGGGCCGCTCTGGCACACCAGGCGGTGGACGCGGTGAACGAGCTGCACCCGGGCCTGCCCGGGGACTGGTGCCGGTTCACGGCCCGGCTCACCCGGCTGGCGGGCGACGTGCCGGGCGCCGTACGGCTGCTCGCCCTCGCCGGTCGCCGGGACCTCAACGCCGGGCGGCTCCGGTCGGCCGCCGAGACCCTCGACGGGGCGTGGCGGCTGGCGGCGACGGGGGTCGACGTCGCGCTGCGCGCCGACGTGCTGCACGAGCTGCTGTGCGCGCTGCTGGAGAGCGGCGAGGCCGGACGCGGGCTGCGGCTGCTCGACAGCCTCGACGACCTGTGCCACCCGGCGGTCCCGCCCGAGCGGCTGGCGGCCGTACACGTCCTGTTCGCCCGGCTCGCCCTGCTCGCCGGGCGGCGTACCGACGCCGCCGCGCAGCTCGACTCCGCCCGGACGCTGCTCGGCCCCGGCGCGTCCGAGCGGCAGACCGCGCCGGTCGACGCCGTCGCCGCCCACCTGGGCCTGGACGCCCCGGGGCGGGCCACCCGGCTCGCCACGCGTGCCGCCGCGGCGGCGGAGAGCGCCGGGCTGCCCGGCGTCGCCTGCCTCAGCTGGCAGGCGCGGGGGGTGCTGGCCCGCCGGACCGGGCCGGAGGGGGCCCAGCCCTGCTTCACCCGGATGCGCCGGATCGCCGAGCGGCACCACCTGCCGCTGTGGCGCACCCGGGCCGCCGCCCTGCTCGCCGAGCAGCGGTGGCTGCTCACCGGTGACGCCGACGCGCTGGCCCGCAGCGCGGAACGGGCCCGGCAGCTCGGCGCCCACGCGCTGCGCCACGCGGTCGACGTCCGGCTCGCCTGGGACCACGCGCTGCGGGCCGAGTACGCCGAGGCCGAACGGCTCGTCGAGGAGTGCACGACCGACGCGCAGCGGCTCGGGCTGGGCGAGTCCGCGCCGCTGCTGTCGCTCGTCCGGGCCGTCTGCGCGGGGCACCGGGGGCGACGGCACGAGCTGGACGCGGCCCTGACCGGCCTGTCGGGCGACGGCGAGCCGGTGGCGGCCCTCGCCCACGGCATGGCCGCGGCGGTGTGCGCGCTGCTGGAGGAGGACCCGGCGCGGGCGCGCCGGGAGCTGGACCGGGCGGCGGCGTACGACGCAGGCTGTCCCGCGCCCTATCCGCTCGCCGGCCAGCACGGGCTGGCCCTGCTCCTGGCGGTGCTGCCCGGCGACGCCGACCGGCGGCTCGGCGACGACGCCGGTGGCACGCCCGCCGGGCGGCTGCACTGGAACCGGCAGTTCGCCCTGCTGGCGAGGGCGGTGCTGCTGGGGCGGCGGGGTGACCGGGAGGCGGCCGGCGCGACGGTGGCGGCCCTCCGCCGGACCCCCGCCCACCCCGTGGCGCTCCACCTCGGCCTGCGGCTCGTCGCGCCCTGCGCCCACGCGGACCGGTGGGGTGAGCCGGTCGACTGGCTGCGCGGCGCGGAGGAATACTTCCGGCTGGCGGGGGTGCCGGCACCGGCCCGCGCCTGCCGGGCCCAGCTGCGCGACCTCGGGGTGGTGGTGCCGCACCGGCGCACCGACAGTCGGGTCCCGCAGCCGCTGCGGATGATCGGGGTGACCGAGCGGGAATACGAGGTGCTCCAGCTCATGGCGGACTGGTCGGACAACCGGAGCATCGCCAGCGAGCTGTTCATCTCCCCACGCACGGTGGAGAAGCACGTGGCGAGCCTGATCGCCAAGACCGAGCAGGCCAACCGGGCGGCGCTGAACCGCTACGCCGCCCGGGTCCGCGAGGAGGTCAGGCCGGACTGACCGTCCGGTAGCGGCCGCCGAGGAAGACGGCGGGGTCGGCGTCGTCCGTGGCCTCGCACCAGTACGGGGACCCGAGCACCAGCACGTGGTCGGCGACGGCGATCAGCTGGGTCACCGCGCACACGGCCGCCGCCATCGCCCCGTCGAGCAGCGGCATCCCGTCGAGGGCACGGTGCGCCACCCCGGCGAACCGGTCCTCGACGGCGCCGGTGGCGAACCGGTCGGCCAGTGCGCGCTGCCGGCGGCCCAGCAGGTTCACCGCGAACCCGCCCTCGGCGGTGATCGCGGCGAGGGTGCGGCTGGTCCGGGCCAGCGAGACGAGGAGCAGCGGCGGATGCAGGGACACGGACGTGAACGCGTTCACGGTGCAGCCGACGGGGTGCCCGGCCGCGCGGCTGGTGACCACCGCCACGCCGGTGGCCCAGCTGCGCATGAACTCCCGCAGCTCCGGCCCGCCGACGGGGGTTGCCCGCTCCGGACCCGACCCGCGCGGAGCCGCCCGGTCCGGCCCCGCGCCGTCGGCGGGGGTGGCCCGCTCCGGTCCGGTCACCGCGTGCCGGGGGACCACGGTGGTCATCGCGCGCCGGCCAGGTCCGGCCGCCCCGCCGCCCCGCCGGGCCCTCCGGCGGCCGTCCCGTCGAGTTCCGACTGGCAGCGGGCGCGGCGGCCGATCAGCTCCGCCCGGTCCGCGCCGGGCAGCTCCAGCGCCCGGCCGTAGTCCGCGACCGCCTCCGCCCACCGGCCCGCCGCCTCGTGGACGAACCCCCGGTTGTAGAGCAGGTCCGGGTTGTCGCCGTCCACCGCGAGCGCGGCCGTCAGGTCGGCGACGGCCCTCCCGTGGTCCCCGCCGTCGAACGCCAGGGCGGCCCGGCTGGCCAGCGCGGCGACCAGTCCCGGGTCGGCCGCCAGCGCCTCGTCGAGGTAGCGGCGGGCGTCCGCCTCCGCCCCGTCGGCCAGCGCCAGCACACCCCGCAGGTGCAGCAGCCGGGCGTCGGCGGGGTGGCGCAGCAGGCCCTCCTCGACGTGCGGCCGGGCGGCGTCGACGGCCCCGTCGTCGAGCAGCAGGCTGACCAGGTTCACCCGGGCGTCGAGCTGGTCGGGCTCCAGCTCCACCACGTAGCCGAAGTCGGCGATCGCCCCGGCCACGTCACCCAGCTCGGCCTTGAGGTCGGCCCGGTTGTAGTACAGCTCGAAGAACGGCGGCGACAGGCTGATCGCCGTGTCGCAGTCGGCGACCGCGCCGGTGAGGTCGCCGAGGCGCCGCCGCACGTCGGCCCGGTCGAAGTAGTAGTCGGCGTAGTTCGGGTCCAGCTCGATGACCCGGGTCAGGTCGATGAGGGCCTCGTCCAGGCGGCCCAGGGCCAGGTACGCCTTGCCCCGGTTGTGCACGAGCACCGAGCGGTGCAGCCGGTGTTTGTCGCCGGGCAGCTCGCGGTCGAGCCGGTCGAGCCCGTCGTCGACCAGCCGCAGCGCCGCCGCCACCCGGCCGAGCCGCATCTCGATCAGCGCCAGCCCGTTGTTCTGGAACACCGAGTGGAAGGCGCGCTTCTGCGGGTCGGGCAGCAGCGAGGCGAGCGCGATGGAGTTGTTGATGTAGCCCCGGGCCAGGTGGTGGTCCTTCAGCTCCTCGGGATGAAAACGGGTGTAGAGCATCGCCAGCGCGTACCCGGTGGACATCTGCAGCTCGGGGTCCGCGTACCGGCTGCGCAGGTCGAGGTACGTCGGTTCCGCCTCGACGGTGCGGCCGAGCACCACCATGGCCGAACTCGCCCGCGTGCTGAGCAGCCAGAACCGTTCCATCTGCGTGTCCGGGTCGACGATCGCCCGGCCACGGGTCCCGTAGTCGATCACCGCGTGGTAGTAGCCCAGCGCGCCGCAGTGCCGCGCCGCCTCGTACAGCGCCTCCGCGCCGGCCCCGGCGGGGTCGCTGCCGCGTTCCAGGTGCCAGGGGATCGCGCCGAGTTCCAGGCTCCACTCGCCCCGCTCGCGCAGCAGCGCGGCGCGCGCGTCGTGCAACGCCGCCCGCACCTGCGGGTCGGCCTGCCGGTACGCGGCCGACTCGGCCGGGTCGGTGGAGGTGCCGTCGGCGTCGACGTACGCCCGCAGCAGCGCCTCCGGTCCGCGCCCGGCGGGGCCGGCGGCGCGGGGCAGCTCCGGCAGCCGGTCGGCGTACCGGTCGAGGGCACCGGTCAGCTCCGGCTCCAGCGGTGCGCCGTCGGTGCCGACGAGCACCCGCACCACGTCGGGGCGCACCCGCCGCAGGAAGATGGCCAGGAACTCCTGGTCGGTGGGGTCCGCCTGGTCCACCCGGTCGAACGCGAGCCGCAGCGGGAGGCGGCCGGCGCGGGTGGCGTACCCGGCGAGGAACTCCGTCGCGCCGTGGGCCAGCCGGCGGGTGCGGTTGGCCGGATAGATCCGGGTCCGCTCCTCGGGCACCGCCAACGAGGTGAGCGTCTCGGGGGCCGCGTCGAGCGTCCCGCGCAGCTCCGGGGCCGCCGACAGGATCTCGGTCAGGTGCCGCTGCACGAGGTCGGGCCAGCGTTCGTACGCCTGCGGCACGAGTTGCCGCAGGACGCTGCCCAGCCCGGTGTAGGGGCCGCGCAGGCCCCGGTGCGAGTCGACCGCGAGATCGACCTGCTCGCCGTCGACCGGCGCCGGCCCGATCCGCCATTGATGTGCAGTCATGCCGTTGCTCCTCGCTTGGTGGGCCTTGTTCGCGGTGGGTGTCGGGGGAGGTGGGCCGGGCGGGGCCGTCAGCCGGCCGCTGCCGGCTCCGTGGCGGGGGCGGGCCGCCGTCGGGTACGCCCGGCGAGCAGCGGCAGCAGCACGATCTCGAACGCGACCAGCAGCAGCGAGCCGACCGAGTCCCAGAAGCCGGGGCCGGTGGGCGAACCGTGCGCCAGGGCGGTGAAGACCCGGGAGGCGAACTCCAGCACCAGCGGCGCGGTCCACAGGGTGACGGTGATCAGCAGTGCCGCCACTCCCCCGCAGGTGATCAGCGCGAACCAGGGGGCGAGCTGCCGGTCGCGCGGGGACCAGTCGGCGTCGGCCAGGTCCGCCCGGCGCACCCCGGGCAGCCAGGCGAGCCGGTCGCGCAGCCAGGCGCGGCTCACCTCGTCCAGGTTCGTGCAGCCCAGCGCCGTGGTCGCCACGTAGTACAGGTCGGTGCGCAGGAAGACGTAGCACTGCCAGGACATCCGCAGGAGCACGGTGTACGCCACCGCCAGCGCGAGCCGCCCCGGCCAGGACAGGCCGTCGGACAGGCCGGCCCAGGCCACGAGCACCAGCGCGCCGAAGAGCACCGCGTCGGCCAGCAGCCCGGCCAGCATCGGCAGGTAGCGCTGCCGGGCCGGCACGGTGAGCAGGGCGTCCAGCTCGGTCTCCACCACCGCGTAGTAGAGCCGGCGGCCGACCCGCATCTTCGTCGGCAGGCCGAGCCGGCGGGCGGCGAGCAGGTGGTACCACTCGTGCCACAGGATGGCCGGCGACTGGCACAGGGCCAGTCCGAGCTGCACGGCCAGCAGCGACGGGACGAAGAACACGTTCGAGGCGTGCGGTCGCAGCTCCGGCCGGGACACCATGGCCACGGCGGCGGCGACCACGATCAGCGCGTACGCCGCCCAGGCCGGCGGGGAGAAGGCGGCCCGGCCGAGCCGGCGGAAGCGTACCTTCGGCGCGGTGGCCGGCGGTTCCCCGTCGGCGCGGACGAAGCCGAGTTCGCGCAGCGTGTCGACGAAGTCGGCCATGTCGACGGGCTCGCCGAAGGTGCGCTGGTACCACTGCTCCGCCTCACCGACCGGCATCCCGTCGGCGAGCCGGCGCAGCAGCGCGACGCCGTCCTCGGGCAGCAGGGCGAAGGACGTGGCGTCGACCCGGCCGACCGTCACCCCGTCCCGCTCCGGCACGTAGGTGAGCGGATGGAACTCCAGGCGGGTGCTTGACATCGCTCCTCCAGCGCGTGGACCGGGCCTTTCGGGGTGGCCTCCCAGGGGTGGACCCGGCGACGGCCGTCCCGGCTCGGGAGCCGGGACGGCCGGACCGGTCAGCAGCAGTCGGTGCAGTACAGCGGCGCCGACGTGGTGAGCTTGATGGAGCCCGTCTTGCGGATCGTGATCTTCTTCATTTCCGTTCACCTCCTCGGCCGGCTGGTCGTTGGGGCGGCCGGCTGAGGACGAACCTGCCAGCCGGGCGCGCCCGGCGGCATGGGGAGCGACACCCAAACTCCCGCTCCGCGGCGGGGGCGAAGATGGGGCCGTTCCCCCATGTCCCCGGCGTCGCCGCGCCGCGACGCTGTCCGGATGCGAGACGACGCGCTTTCGGTGATCATCTGCGGCTCCAGCGCCGCCATGGCCGCCTCCGGCTACCTGTCCTGGCTGCGCCAGGAGATCGACCTGCCGCTGCGGGTGCTGCTCACCGCCAGCGCCGAGCGGTTCGTGCAGCCCCAGGTCGCCGCCTGGTACGCCGACGAGGTGTACGCCAGCGGCGACCCGGCCCTGAACCCGACCGAGTTCGCCCGGCGCTCGCTCGGCATCGTGGTCCTGCCGGCGACCGCCGCCACGATCGCCGCCGCGGCACTCGGCCTGGCCGGCACCCCCGCGCAGACCGCCCTGCTGGCCAGCGAACGCCCGGCGATCTTCTTCCCGAGCATGAACAGGTCGATGTGGACGAAGAAGACCACCCGGCGGCACGTGGAGGCGCTGCGCGACGAGGGCCACACCGTCGTCGAACCGCAGGAGCGGGTGATCTTCGAGCTGTGGCGACGGGAGAACGCCCTCGGCATCGCCATGCCCCCGCCGGACGCCGTGGCCGAACTCGTGGTGAGCTGGCTGGAGAGCATCCTGGCCGGCGACTCCGAGGAGCCGACCGACAAACAAGGTCATTAAGTAAAGTCAATGTAAAAAGTGCGTCTAACCACAATCGGGAATTCCCCACTAGGCTTCGACCTGTTCCTTTCGTCTCGCAGCCAGAAGGGGATCGACATGGGAATCGCACGGATGGCCGCGCAATTGACGGCCGTAACCACCGCTGTCGTCGGGCTGAGCGTGGCGACCGCCGGCCCCGCCGCGGCCACGGAGTCAGGCTCCTGGCGGGCCTACGGCAACACGAACCCGATCACCTCCAGCCCCAGCACGTGGCACTGCGCCGGCACCAAGACGGTGGTCACCAACGTGCTCGCCCAGGTCTGCGCGATCAGGTCGGCAGGCGGGGGAGCCGTGCAGGCGGCGGTCATCGTGCGCAACAACCGATCGAGCCTCTACTCCGTGACAGCAGCGATGGACCTGTACACCTCCTCGGGCGCCTACCTGGGCGACTGGGTCTGCTCGTCGTCGGGGGTCGGGGCGAACTCGTGGTCGGTGTGCTTCGGGCGGACCCTCACCCAGAGCAGTCCGGTGAACTCGATCGGCGCGGTCAGCGGTGTGGACCTCGGCCAGTCACCGAACGTCTGAACCCGAACCCTGAGTCCCGTCGGGGCGCTGGCCAGTGGCCGGCCGGTGGGTCAGCCGGCCACGGTCTGCGCCTCGTCGGCACCGGCCTCCTCTCCGGCGCGGCCGCAACAGGCGGCGGCCAGGGTCCGCGACCTCGCCGGGGCGGCCGGTCAGGCAGGATGGCGGGATGGGACGGGCGACTGACCGGCGGAACGTGCTGCGGATCGACCTCGACGCGGCCGACCCGGCCCGCGTCGCGACCCGCCGACCGGACAG
Source organism: Micromonospora sp. PTRAS2 (assembly GCF_054052245.1). Classification (NCBI taxonomy): domain Bacteria; kingdom Bacillati; phylum Actinomycetota; class Actinomycetes; order Micromonosporales; family Micromonosporaceae; genus Micromonospora; species Micromonospora sp. PTRAS2. Next base: position 977,055 of record NZ_JBSWBU010000001.1, on the reverse strand, counting down.
CCTCTCCGTCGAGGAGCCGCTGGAGATCCGGGTCGGGCCCGCCGGACCGGGCCGGCGGCGGCCGTTGGCGGTGACCATGCGCACCCCCGGCGACGACCTGGACCTGGCGATCGGGTTTCTGCTCACCGAGGGGCTCATCCGCGGCGACGCGGACGTGCGCACCGCGCAGCTCTGCGCCGGCCCGGACACGCCGAACACCTACAACGTGGTCGACGTGGTGCTCGCCCCCGGCGTGCCCGAGCCGGCCGCCGACCCGACCCGCAACTTCTACACCACCAGCTCCTGCGGGGTCTGCGGCAAGGCCAGCATCGACGCGGTGCGGACCCGCTCGCCGTACGCCGTCGCGGACGACCCGCTCACCGTGCCGGCCGCCCTGCTGGCCGAGCTGCCGGACCGGCTGCGTGCCGCCCAGCGCCACTTCGACCGCACCGGCGGGCTGCACGCGGCCGGGCTGTTCACCGGCGACGGGGAGCTGGTGGTGCTACGCGAGGACGTCGGCCGGCACAACGCCGTCGACAAGGTCGTCGGATGGGCCGTCCGGCAGGGCCGTCTGCCGTTGGCCGGGCACCTGCTGCTGGTCTCCGGCCGGGCGAGCTTCGAGCTGACCCAGAAGGCGTGGATGGCCGGGCTGCCGCTGCTCGCGGCGGTCTCGGCCCCCAGCACCCTGGCCGGTGACCTGGCCGAGGAGGCGGGCATGACCCTGGTCGGCTTCCTGCGCGGCCGGACCATGAACGTCTACACGGGCGCCCACCGGATCGGGCCGGTGGACCAGACCAGCGTCAGCGGGGGCTGACAAAGGGCAGGCCCTGGCGACCTCGTGCGTCGCCACACCGAGCGCGGCGGTGCTCTTGCCGCGCGCCGGCTCTTCCGCACCCCGTGGATCGATCAGGTCGCCGCCACCCGGGCGCGGGCCAGGTGGGCGCGGCGGAACAGCGCGAGCACGGCGGTGCCGACGAAGGCCAGGCCGCCGACCGCCACGGCAGCCGCCCGCGTACCCGACTGGTCCTGCACCGCGCCGGCGATGGCCGCGCCGCACCCGGACCCGATCGCGAACAGCGTCACCAGCCACGCGAACGCCTCGACGATCGTCCCGGGCGGCGCCAGCTCGTCGATCAGCGAGAACGCGATGACCAGCAACGGCGGCAGGAAGAACCCGGCGACGAACACGATCACCACCATCGCCCACACCGGCGCCAGCGACGCGACCAGCAGGTAGGCCCCGCCGAGACAGGCGCTCAACACGATGACCCGGCTCGTGGCGGTGCTCTTCCATCGGACGCGACCCGTGACGAGCGCGCCGGCCAGCGCTCCGACAGCGGAAACACCCAGCAGCATGCTCGCACCGCCCCACACGGTGCGCTGCTCCGCGTACGAGACCATGATGATGCTGAGAGCGCCGATCGGCACCACCGTGGCTCCCACGCCGACCAGCAGCAGCACGAGCAGCGGGCTGCGCAGCGGGCCGAGCAGCCCGGCGTTGCCGGGGGCGCCCCGCCAGAACCGCGACGGCCCCGACGACGCGAACAGCGCGGTGCCCGCCAGGCACAGCGCAGCCGTCAGCACCAGCGCCACGGCAGGCGACCACACCGCCACGGTCGCGGCAACCAGCACCGGGCCGGCCACGAAGATGATCTCCTGGCCGACCGAGTCCAGCGAGTACGCCCGTTGCAGGTTCTCCGGCCCGACCAGCCCGGGCCACAGCGCACGCAGGCAGGGCTCCAACGGCGGCGTGGCGAAGCCGGTCACCGCCATGCCGGCCAGCACCACGGCCCGGTTGTCGGGTTGCAGCGCCACCGCCACCACGGCGGCCGACGACGCCACCGCGGCGAGCACCAGCACGGAGGTCTGGCCCCGCCGGTCGACGAGCCGGCTCAACACCGGGCCGCCGACCGCCTGGGACACGGTGAGTGCCGCCAGGGCCGCCCCGATGAACCGGAAGTCGATGCCGTGTTCCCGCAGCGTCAGGGTCAACGCCAGCGCGACCATCGAGGTGGGAAGGCGTCCGACGACGGCGGCCAGCAGCAACCGGGCGACGGACGAGCGGCGGAGCAGGTCGAGATAGCTCAAGGGGTTCCTTCGCAGGGTCAACCGTGCTGGTCGAGCAACTCCTCGACGCGGGCGAACAGCTCGCGCAGGTTCGGCTCGGCGGTGAGGGCATGTGCCTCGGGCAGACTCAGCCAGCGCAGCGCGGCGGCCGGCTGCTCGGGCCGGGCCCGCTCGGGTTGCCCGGTGGCCAGCACGAACCGCAGGTCGGCGTGCTCGTGGGCGGGCTCGGTGGCGCTGGCCGGCACGGGCAGGACCACCACCTGCCGGACCGCGCCGTCCGGCCAGCACACCAGGTCGTCGAGGCTGGTCTCCTCCGCCCCCTCGCGCAGCACGACGTCGAGCGGGTCACGCTCGCCGGGGTCCCCGTGGCCGCCGATCTGCAACCAGGACCGCATCCGGACGTGCCACCGCAGCAGCACGCGCCGGGTCGGCGGATGGACGACCAACGCCGACGCGGTGACGTGCAGCGGCAGCTCACGGGACCAGGGGTCACCAGCCGCCACGAGGTCCAGGACCCGGCGCACGTCGGCGCTCTCGGCGGCGGTGCGCGGCCGGTAGCCGGCGAGCAGTGCCGCGATCGGCGCCGGTGCGGTGTGGTGCATGTGCGGCTCCTGCGGTGCCGGGATCCGGAACGGGTCATCGTATCGAGCCGGAGTCCGTCGCAGGTGGACCTATCCGCACGCGGCGACGACCGGCGATGGCGGCGGCCGGCGGTGGCGGCCGGTTACTCACCAGTTGTTATGGCGATGCTCACGCCACTGTGGATATCGTCGCCCCATCGCGCCGTGCCACGATCGACACACGCTCAGTGAGCGCAGACGTGTCAGCGGTTGTGGGGGGACATGCGCGTCGGCATGCAGCATCGAGCTGGTTTCGGGCAGTGGCTCCGGGCGCTGCGGGACACCCGCGGCCTCACCCAGGAGGAGCTGGCCGAGGCGTCCGGCTCCAGCGTCCGCACCATCCGGGAGATGGAACGCGGCCGGGTCCGCACACCCCAACGTCGTACGGTCGCACTGCTCGCCGACGCGCTCGGCCTGGCGGGCGCGGACCGCGACCGCTTCGTCGGGCTGGCCCGCGCCGGGCACCGCCCGCAGCCCGACCCAGGGGTCGTCGCCGCGGCCCCGGTGCTCCCCTCGGAGCTACCCGCCGCCGTGCCGAACCTCGTCGGCCGGGAGGCCGAACTCACCGTGCTGGCCCGGCTCACCACCGGAGTCACCGACGGCAGCGCCACGACCGCCTCCGTCGTCGTGCTGCACGGCCCGCCCGGCACCGGCAAGAGCAGCCTCGCCGTCGCCGCCGGCCACCGCCTCGGCACCGCGTTCACGGACGGCCAACTCTTCCTCGACCTGCACGGCACCGCGCTCACCGACACCGTGCGGGCCGACGGCGCGCGGGTCGACGGCGCGCGGGTCGACACCCGGCGGGTCGACACGGGGCGGACCGGCGGTGCGTTCGCCGGCATCGTCGATCCGGCCGAGGCGCTGGCTGGGCTGCTGCGCTCGCTCGGAGTGCCCGAGGAGGCGATCCCGGGTCAGCCGGAGCAGCGCGGCCGGCTGTTCCGCACCCTCACCCGGGACCGGCGGCTGCTGATCGTGGTGGACGACGCCGCTGACGAGGCCCAGGTACGCCCGCTCCTGCCGGCCGGGCGGCACTGCCTGACCCTGGTCACCAGCCGGCGACCACTGACCGGGCTCACCGGCGCCGTCCGCGTCCCCGTCGGGCTGCTCGCCCCGGATGCCGCCTGGCGGCTGCTCGCCTCGATCACCGGCGAGGACCGGCTGGCCGCCGACCCGACGGGCACGGCCGAACTGGTGGAACTCTGCGGCCGGCTGCCGCTGGCGATCCGGGTCGCCGGAAACCGGTTGGCCAGCCGACCGGGCTGGCCCGTCGGCCAACTCGTCGCCCAACTCGCCGACCCACGCCGCCGGTTGACCGCGCTGACCGCCGGGGACCTCGACGTCCGGGCGACGTTCGACGTGTCGTACCGCCGGCTCGGCGCGACGATCGCCGGGGTCTTCCGGCGGGCGTCCCTCGTGCCGGGGGCGGAGTTCGACGCCGGCCTACTCGCCGCCGTCACGCACGTCGACGTCGAGAGCGCGGCGGCCGCCGCCGAGGAACTGGTCGACGCCGGCCTGCTGCTGCCCCGGGGCGACCGGTACACCTTCCACGGCCTGACCCGCATCTACGCCCGCGAACGCCTCGCGCTGGAGGAGTAAGGAAGGGCCCCCTGTTAACGCCTGAGGTAGAGAAGGGTCCCCTTCTCACACCCGGGCGGGCGCGACGCAGGCGGGCGCGGGCGCAGCACCGCATGCTCGGCGTGGACGGCAGAGCGGTGGGTCCCACCGGGTGCCCGCCCGATGGGACCCACCCGTGGTGGGAAGCTGAGGTCAGGAGCAGGTGGCGCCGTTCAGGGCGAACGGGGCCGGGTTGGTGGGGGCCCCGTCGGCCGTGAAGCCGAAGCTCACCGAGCCACCGGACGCGATCGTCGCGTTGTGGTTCTCGTTGCTGACCGTGACGGTCGCGCCGGTCTGCTGGAAGACGCCGTTCCAGTGCCCCTGCACGACCTGGCTCCCGCCGAACGTCCAACCCACGTTCCAGCCGGTGACCTGCGGGCCGTCGTTGTAGACGGTGACGGCCGCCTCGTAGCCGGTGCCCCAGGAGTTGACGACGGCGAAGGACACCCGGCAGGTGGCGGCCGTCCCGGTGACCGGCACGATGTCGCCGAAGTCGTCCCGGGCGGTAGCGAAGTCCTGGAACCCGAACCCGGGCCCCGCCGAGCGGGTCGTGGTGCCGGCGGCCAGGACGGTGCCGTTGGCGTTGACGGCGTACACCGGGCCGCCGCTGTCACCGCTGCGGGCCGACTCGTCGCCGTCGAGCTGGGTGGCCTCGACCAGGTCCTCCCGGTCGTCGTAGTGGAACTGCACCTCAAGGTTGCAGACCGGGACGCCGATCTCCCAGGCCGAGGTCGCCCCGGACTGGCACAGGATCTGGCCGGGGAACACCTCGGTCCAGCCGACCACCCGGGCCTTCACCTCGTCGTTCGAGCCGCCGACGTAGAGCCAGCCGCCGGCCGACGGGGTGCTGATGAGCATCGTGTCGTGGTCGGTGTTCTTGTGGGTCTGCACGCCGATCGGCTCGCCCTGACCGTCGCTCCACTGCGACCCCACCGAGCCGCAGTGCCCGGCGCTGAGCAGGTGGTTGGTGCCGGTCGCCACCTCGCGCACGCCGAAGCCGACGGTGCAGCCGGCACCGGAGTCGTTCCAGATCCGGGCCCCGCCGTTCCAGGGCGCGGAGTCGTCCTCACGCGAGCGGGGAACCAGCGGGTCCCGCTCGACGATCGTGGTGCGCACCCCGGTCGCCGGCAGCTTCGGCAGCGCCGCGTCGGCGTCATCGACGGCGATCTCGATGCCCGAACCGTCGGTACGCAACCGCACGTCGTGCGCCGAGTCGCGCGCGTCGCCGTCCACCACGGGCGCGATCCGCGCGGCTGCGGCGGCCAGCTCGGTCTTGGCGTACGCCGCCTTGGCGACCTCGACCGGCGCGATCCGGCGGGCGACGGCGACGGCCGAGGCGACGTCGGCCGGGAGGTTGCCCTTCCACCAGAGCGTGACGTGGTCGCCGACCAGCCCGATCCCGGCGTACCCGCGCGAGGGGGCGCGCTCGACGGCGGCCCGCAGCCCGGTCGCCGCGTCGACCAGCGGCACCTGCGCGATCATCCGGTCCCGGGTGCCGCCCGGGATCAGGTCGAGGATCGTCGTGCCGCCCGCCCCCGGGGCGGGGGCGGCCTGCGCGGGGGCGGGGGCCGCCGCCGGGCCGGCCAACGCGGTGGCACCGGCGAGGACCCCTGCGGCGAGGAGGCGAGAGGTCACCTTCCAGGTTCGTTTCATGACTGAGAGTCAACCCACGACGGTACGCCCGAACCAGGCAGGACGGGCGGCAGGAGGCTCCTGCCGCCCGTCCTGCCGGCCGCCTCCACGGCTCACCCGACGAGCACTTTCATGATCGTCTGTCGTTTTCAGACACTCCCGCCGGCGTGTCGTCTCACCCTGCAGCAGACGATCAAGGACCCACCGAGGGCGACGACACGGCCAGGAGGGACTGGGCCCAACGGCGCGCGCCGGATTCCGGGGCGGTCTCGCAGTAGCGGCGGAAGAGACTGCGACTCTCCTCGCGGCGGATGCCGCCGAACAACTTCGGTGGGGCGAACCAGGGCAGGTCGGGGCTCGGCCGCCAGGCAGCCGCCAGCGCGGCCCCGCCGTCACTCGGCGACTCCAACGCGAAGTAACACTCGTCCACCCTCATCGCCATGGCCGCACCCAGGCACATCACGCAGGGCTCCAGGCTCACCGCGAGTCGCACCGGGTACGGACGGCGACGCCAGCCCAATGCCTCGTCGGCCTGCATCATGGCGAGCAGATCGGCGTGCACGAGTCGCCGCCCGCTCGTCCGCTCCTGCGTGTACGCCCGACCGATGATCTCGTCGCCCAGCAGCACCACCGCCCCGATGGGCTGCTCGCCGGCAGCCAGCCCCTCCTCGGCGACCTCCAGCGCGGCCCCTACCAACTCGTCCGGAGTCATCCTCGAACCCTATCGATCGACGACCCTCTACACCGGATACAAGCCAACAGGCCGTCCACACCGACCTGCACCAACGCCATGCGTGGGATACCGACAGGAGCAGGGGCGCAAAGCAGGGGCAAAGAGCACACACACCAACCCCCTGCGACGCCCGGACCACCCCCGCGTGTGCGGGGAGCAGGAAGGCGCTGAGGGGGTCAGCTCCACCACGGTGGGACCACCCCCGCCTACGCGAGGAGCAGACTTCTTGGCCTGGAGCACTGAAGATCAAGCGTGCAGTCTTCCTTCACTTGCCTGCGCAAGATCGACTGCTGCCTCACACCATTCTCGGCCGCTTCGGGCCGCGCACAGCATACGACGGAACCGAATCGATGCGGGTGTGCCACAAAGCCTGAGAACACGACACCACTCCGCGACAGACAAACGCGCAGCAACAGCCACCGCCCCCCTCTGAGACAGACGATGAATCCGAGCCACGCATAGATCTTGGTGCATTTCGGCCCCCAGAGGGGCCGTTTCCCACCAAGATCTACCGCTTGAGAAGCGAGCCGGAGCGGGCGGGCCCCGGCGAACCCCCACCCACACCAAGCGACAAGCACACGGAGCAGGCCAGACGACACGACGAGCGAACCGACCAGCATCCGCCTGACGAATCAGGGATCACGGCGACGTCGACGGCGACGGAGCACCCCCGGGGGACGGTTCGCCGGCCAGCCGTCGAGCTGCGACGGCGGCACCCCGCGACGCAGCAGGTCGTCGAGGAGCAGGCCGAGCGAGTAGTTCGGATGCGCCTCCAGCACCCGTTCCAACGCCACCGCCGCCAGTGCCCCCTGCCCCGCCCGCCAGCAGGCGAAGGCGAGCAGGGAGCCCGGGGCGGCGATCAGGTCCCGCTCGGCGCGGCGCAGGACGTCCGTCCAGAGGGCGATGTCCCGGTCCCGCCCGTCGGTGCGTTCCCAGGCGTGGTCCCGAACGGGCAGGTGGGTCAGCAGCAGGGTCAGCCAGGCCACCTCGTCGTCGGTGAGCCGCTCTCCCCGGCGGCTCCCCCGCAGGGCACCACGAACGGCGTCGACGCCGGCCCGGCGCAGTGCCCGGCCGCCGAGCAGGTCGGCCTCGCCGGCTGCGGTGATCAGGGCGTCCAGCTTGCGTTCGGCGCGGTCGACCGCGTGGCGCATCGCCACCCGTGCCGGGCCGCCGAAGGGGGCCACCTGCGCGGTCAGGGCCGCCCGGTCGGGCAGCGCCACCTGGCCGGCGAAGACGGCCGCCGCGCTGACCTCGCTGGTGCCGGTGTCGTACGGGGTGCCGTCGGGCGGGCAGCAGGCCGGATCGTCGCACAGGTACGACCAGTAGCGGCCGCCGGTGACCCGCAGCGCGTCGAGCACGGCCAGCCCTGCCGCGGTCAGCGAGTCGCGTACGGCGTCGACGGCGGGGGTGACCCCTGAGGCGTCGCCGTAGCCGAGCACGGTGGCGGACTCGGCCCCCTGCCGGGCGATCACGCCGGCCAGGTGGACGGCCGGGTCCAGCGGGTCATCGCCGGGGCCGGGCAGGTCGGCCCGGGCGGCGAAGACGATCCGCCGGCCCTGCAGGGCGACCACCACCACGCTGTCGGCGGGGTGGAAGCCGAGCAGGTAGGGCACGGCGGCGATGAGGTCGGCGGGGGAGCGGACGGTGAGCCGGGCGGGATCGGTGCGGGTCATGCAGGCAGCGTGGGCCGGGCGGGATGCCCTCCGGGGGGCCTGTGGATGACACGCCGAGTTGTCCACACTACTCACAGTATTCGAGCAGTTCAGCGCGGTGTGCCAGCGGTGTCTCGACGGCGCGGAGGAGAGGCAGGCCGCACGGCAGGGCGGGGCAGCGGCTACCTTGCGCACATGGACCTGGCGTACCTGCGGGCGCATCCGGAGCACCTCCCGACGTTCCTCACCCACCAGCGGATCCGGGAGACCCCGGTGGCCGGCGGGGACGTCTGCGCGGCGTCCCGGTTGACCCTGGACGACGGGCACTCGGTCTTCGCGAAGACGTGGCCCGCGGAGCGGGCGGGGCGGCCGGTGCCGGAGGGCTTCTTCGCGGCCGAGGCGGCGGGGCTGCGCTGGCTGCGGGAGGCCGGCGCGGTGGCCGTACCGGAGGTGGTGGTGGCGCTGCCGGAGCTGCTGGCGCTCGACTGGGTGGAGCCCGGCGGGCCGACGCCGGAGGCGGCCGAGCGGTTCGGCCGGGAGTTGGCCGCGCTGCACCGCGCCGGGGCCCCCGCGTTCGGCGCGGAGTGGGCCGGCTTCGTCGGCGCGCTCCCCCAGGACAACACGCCCGACGACGGCCCCTGGCCGGCGTGGTTCGCCCGTCGGCGGCTGCTGCCGTACCTGCGGATGTCGGTCGACTCCGGCGCGCTCACCGCCGCCGAGACCGCCCTGGTCGAGCAGGTCGTCGAGCGGGTCGGCGAGTTGGGCGGCGACGAGCCGCCGGCCCGGGTGCACGGCGACCTGTGGCCGGGCAACGTGCTCTGGGGGGCCGACGGGCGGGCGTGGCTGGTCGACCCGGCCGCGCACGGCGGCCACCGGGAGACCGACCTGGCCCAGTTGGCGCTCTTCGGCGGCCCGCCGCACCGCGAGCGGATCATGGCGGCCTACCGGGAGGCGTGGCCGCTGGCCGACGGGTGGCGCGAGCGGGTGCCGCTGCACCAGTTGCACCTGCTGCTGGTGCACACCGCCCTGTTCGGCGCGGCGTACCGCGATGCGGTCGGTGCCGCCGCCCGGGACACCCTGCGTGGGGCGGGGCGCGCTACCGTCGAACGGTGACCGCCGCGCGAGGGACCGACGGCGTCCTCGTCGACCGGTACGGCCGCGTCGCCCGGGACCTGCGCGTCTCGCTGACCGACAAGTGCAACCTGCGCTGCACCTACTGCATGCCGGCCGAGGGGCTGCCCTGGCTGGCGGGGCCGCAGCTGCTGAGCGACGACGAGATCGTCCGGCTGGTGCGGGTGGCGGTGGAGCGGCTCGGGGTGACCGAGGTGCGGTTCACCGGCGGGGAGCCGCTGATCCGTCCCGGGGTGGTCGGCATCGTCGCGGCGGTGGCCGCGCTGGAGCCCCGGCCCCGGATCTCGCTGACCACGAACGGGCTCGGTCTCGACCGGCTGGCCCCGGCGCTGCGGGCCGCCGGCCTGGACCGGGTGAACGTGTCGCTGGACACCCTCGACGCCGCTCGGTTCGCCCGGCTGACCCGGCGCGACCGGCTCGCGGACGTCCTCGCCGGGCTGGCCGGGGCCGCCGCCGCCGGGCTCACCCCGGTCAAGATCAACAGTGTGCTGATGCGGGGCGTCAACGACGACGAGGCCCCCGCGCTGCTCCGCTTCGCCCTGGCCCACGGCTACGAGCTGCGGTTCATCGAGCAGATGCCGTTGGACGCCCAGCACGGCTGGGACCGGGCCGCGATGGTCACCGCCGACGAGATCCTCGCCACCCTCCGCGCCGGAGCCGGCCCGGACACCGGGGCCGGCCTCCGCCCCGAAGCCGGCCCGGACACCGAGGCCGGCCTCCGCCCCGAAGTCGGCCCGCCCACGGCAGCCGACCCGCACACCGGGGCTAGCCTGCCCCGTACCGGCTTCGACCTGACCCCCGACCCGGCCGAGCGGGGCGCGGCCCCCGCCGAGACCTGGCTGGTCGACGGCGGTCCCGCCCGGGTCGGGGTGATCGGCAGCGTCACCCGGCCGTTCTGCGGCGACTGCGACCGCACCCGGCTCACCGCCGACGGGCAGGTCCGGGCGTGCCTCTTCGCCACCGAGGAGTCCGACCTGCGCGGCGCGCTGCGGGCCGGGGCGGACGACGACGAGCTGGCCCGGCGGTGGCGGGCGGCGATGTGGGGCAAGCGGGCCGGGCACGGCATCGACGACCCGACGTTCCTCCAGCCGGCCCGGCCGATGTCCGCGATCGGCGGGTGACCGGTGCGCCACGACGTGCCCGACCAGCTCACCATCCGTTACTTCGCCGGTGCGCGGGCCGCCGCCGGCACGGCCGAGGAGACCGCATCCGCCGGCCGCAGCCTGGACGAACTCACGGACGAACTGACACGACGGCACGGCGAGCGCCTCGCCGCCGTGCTGAGGGTGGCGAGTTTCCTGGTCGACGGCGTGACCTGTCACGATCGCCGGACACCGCTGCCGGCAGGGGCGACGATCGACGTGCTGCCGCCGTTCGCGGGCGGCTGAGGAGGCTCGGTGTTGGCGGTTGTGGCTCTGGTGGGCTTCGTGCTGGTCGTGATCGGCCTCATCCACCTCTACCTGTGGAAGCGCCTGGTCGCGGACACCACCACGTCCCGGCGGCTGCGCCGGGCCGGCGTGATCGCGGCGGCGCTGCTCACGCTGCTCGTGCCCGCCACGATGGCCGGCACCCAGAACGGCCTGTACTGGCTGGCCTGGCCCGGGTACGTGTGGCTGGCCCTGATGTTCTACCTGCTGGTCGCGCTGGCCGTGCTGGAGGTGCCGATGCTGGTCGCCCGGCGGATGCTGCGCCGCCGGGCGGTCGCTGCCGAGCCGGCCGCCGCCGCGCCCGAGCCGGTGCTCGTCGGGGCGTCCGGTGCCGCCGAGCCGCCGGCCGCCGAGGCCGTCGACCAGCCCGACCACGACCCGTCCCGCCGGCTGCTGCTGGCCCGCAGCGCGGCGATCTTCGCGGGCCTCACGGCCGCGGGCACCGTCGGGTACGGGGTGCGCAACGCCCTCGGCCCGCCCCGACTGGACCGGGTGCAGATCCCGCTGGCGAAGCTCCCGCGCGGCATGGACGGGCTGCGGATCGCCACCGTCTCCGACATCCACCTCGGCCCGCTGCGCGGCCGGGCGCACACCGAGCGCATCGTCGCGATGATCAACCGGTTGGACGCCGACCTCGTCGCGGTCGTGGGTGACCTGGTCGACGGTTCGGTCGCCGAGCTGGGCGAGGCGGCGGCCCCACTGGGCGACCTGCGCTCCCGCTACGGCAGCTTCTTCGTCACCGGCAACCACGAGTACTACTCCGGCGTGGAGGAGTGGGTGCGGGAGGTGGACCGGATCGGCCTGCGGGTGCTCCAGAACGTCCGCCAGGAGATCCGCACCCCGGCCGGGGTGCTCGACCTCGCCGGGGTGAACGACGTCACCGCCGCCGGGACCGGGCTGGCCGCCCCCGCCGACTTCGCCGCCGCGCTCGGCGGCCGGGACCCGAGCCGCCCGGTGGTGCTGCTGGCCCACCAGCCGGTGGCGGCCGTCGAGGCCGCGAAGTTCGGCGTGGACCTGCAGCTGTCCGGGCACACCCACGGCGGCCAGATGGTGCCGTTCAACCTGGCCGTCCGGCTCCAGCAGCCGGTCGTGTCCGGCCTCGGCGAGGTCGACGGCACGAAGGTGTACGTCACCAACGGCGCCGGCTTCTGGGGGCCGCCGGTGCGGGTGGGGGCGAACCCGCAGATCACCCTTGTGGAGCTGCGCACCCCCTGAAGGGCTTAGCGCGCCCTCGCCCCGGTGTCCAGACAAGGATTGCTCAGGTCACGCGTACGCGTGGCGGCGGGCGGGCGTCGGGGCGGGCGTGACAGGATGCGGCGTGCTCCCGTTCAGCGCCGTACCCCCGGCCGGCCCCTCGCCGTTCGTCGCGGACCTGCACATCCACTCGAAGTACTCGCGCGCGTGCAGCCGCGACCTGACCACGCCGAACCTCGCCTGGTGGGCCCGGCGCAAGGGCATCGGGGTGCTCGGCACCGGCGACTTCACCCACCCCGCCTGGTACGACCACCTGCGCCAGACGCTGCACCCGGCCGAGCCGGGCCTGTACCGCCTCTCCCCCGAGACGGAGCGGGACGTCGCCCGCCGGCTGCCGCCCCGGCTGGCCAGCGAGGCGGAGGCGGACCCGGTCCGGTTCATGCTCAGCGTGGAGATCTCCACGATCTACAAGCGGGACGACCGCACCCGCAAGGTGCACCACCTGGTCTACCTGCCCGACCTCGACGCGGTGGAGCGGTTCAACACCACCCTCGGCCGGATCGGCAACATCGCCTCCGACGGGCGGCCCATCCTCGGCCTCGACAGCCGGGACCTGCTGGAGATCACCCTGGAGGCCAGCCCGGACGGCTACCTCGTGCCGGCGCACATCTGGACGCCGTGGTTCTCGGCGCTGGGCTCGAAGTCCGGCTTCGACGCGATCGCCGACTGCTACGCCGACCTGGCCGGGCACATCTTCGCGGTGGAGACCGGGCTGTCGTCGGACCCGGAGATGAACTGGCGGGTCGGCAGTCTCGACCGCTACCAGCTCGTGTCCAACTCGGACGCCCACTCGCCGCCCGCCCTGGCCCGCGAGGCGACGGTCTTCGCCACGGGCCGCGACTACTTCGCGATCCGCGAGGCGCTGCGCACCGGCGACGGGCTCGCCGGCACCATCGAGTTCTTCCCCGAGGAGGGCAAGTACCACGCCGACGGGCACCGGCTCTGCGGCGTCAACTGGTCGCCGGAGCGGACCCGGGCGGCCGGCGGTCGCTGCCCCGAGTGCGGCAAGCCGCTCACCGTCGGGGTGCTCAGCCGCGTCGAGGAGCTGGCCGACCGGCCCGAGGGGCACCGGCCGGCCCACGCCCGGGACGTCACCCACCTGGTGCCGCTGGCGGAGATCCTCGGCGAGCTGAACCACGTGGGCCCGAAGTCCAAGAAGGTCGAGGGGAAGCTCAACGACCTCGTCGCCGCGCTCGGCCCGGAGCTGGAGATCCTGACCCGCGCCCCGCTCGACGAGATCGGCCGGGTCGGCGGGGAACTGCTCGCCGAGGGCATCGGCCGGCTGCGCCGGGGCGACGTGCGCCGGGTGCCCGGCTACGACGGCGAATACGGGGTGATCACCCTCTTCGACCCGGCGGAGCTGGGCGCGAAGGGGACGGGGGCGCAGGCGGAGACGCTGTTCGACGTACCCGTGCCGGCGCAGCGACCGGCCGCGGAGCCGGCGGCGAAGGCGAAGCGCCCGACCGCCGCGAAGGCCGAGCCGAAGCGGAAGCCCGCCCCACCGGCCCCGCCGCCGCCGATCCCGCCGCAGCCCTCCCCGCACGAGCCGTTCGAGCCGATGCTCGCCGGGATGGAGGAGGTCGGCACCGGGCTGCTGGACCGGCTGGACGCGATGCAGCGGGTTGCCGCGTCCGCGCCGGGCGGCCCGCTGCTGATCGTCGCCGGCCCGGGCACCGGCAAGACCCGCACGCTGACCCACCGGATCGCCTACCTGTGCGCCGAGCTCAACGTGTTCCCGGAGCGCTGCCTCGCGATCACCTTCACCCGGCGGGCCGCCGAGGAGCTGCGGCACCGCCTCGACGGGCTGCTCGGGCCCGTCGCCGAGGACATCACCGTCGGCACGTTCCACTCGCTGGGCCTCACCATCCTGCGGGAGAACGCGGGCATCGCCGGGCTGCCGGCCGACTTCCGCATCGCCGACGACGCCGAGCGGACGGCGGCCAAGACGGAGGCGGGGGAGGACCAGGCGGCCTACACCGCGCTGCTGCGCAAGCGGGACCTGGTCGACCTCGACGACCTGCTCACGCTGCCGGTGGAGCTGCTGCGCGCGGACCGGAAGCTGGTGCAGCGCTACCGGGACCGCTGGCAGTGGATCTTCGTGGACGAGTACCAGGACGTCGACGCCGTCCAGTACGAGCTGCTGCGGCTACTCAGCCCCGCCGACGGCAACCTGTGCGCGATCGGCGACCCCGACCAGGCGATCTACTCGTTCCGGGGCGCGGACGTCGGCTACTTCCTGCGCTTCTCGCAGGACTTCACCGACGCCCGGCTGGTGCGGCTCAACCGCAACTACCGCTCGTCCGCGCCGATCCTCGCCGCCGCCGTGCAGGCCATCGCGCCGTCGTCGCTGGTCCGGGGCCGCCGGCTCGACCCGGCCCGGCTCGACCCCGAGGCCCCGCTGGTCGGCCGGTACGCCGCCGCGTCCGTCGCCGACGAGGCCGACTTCGTCGTACGCACCGTCGACGACCTCGTCGGCGGCCTGTCCCACCGGTCGCTGGACTCGGGGCGCATCGACGGCCGGTCCACCTCGCTGTCCTTCTCCGACATCGCCGTGCTGTACCGCACCGACGCGCAGGCCGCCCCCATCGTGGACGCCCTGGCCCGCGCCAACGTGCCCGTGCAGAAGCGCTCACACGACCGGCTGCGCGACCGGCCCGGGGTGGCCGCCATCGCCCGGGAGCTGCGGCACGCCGACGGCTCCGGCGGCCTGCCCGCCCGGGTGCGGCTCGCCGCGCAGGCGGTCGCCGACCGGTTCGCCGCGCCCACCCTCGACGGCTCCGGCGTGGTACGCCCCGAGGAGGTCCGCGCCGCCGTCGACCTGCTCACCCCGCTGGCCCGCCGCTGCGGCGACGACCTGGAGCTGTTCCTGTCCCAGCTCGCCACCGGCGCGGAGGTCGACGCCCTCGACCCGCGCGCCGAGGCGGTCACCCTGCTCACCCTGCACGCCGCGAAGGGGCTGGAGTTCCCCGTCGTGTTCCTCGTCGGCTGCGAGGACGGGCTGCTCCCGCTGCGCTGGCCCGGCTCGACGCCCGACGAGGACGCGATCGCCGAGGAACGGCGACTGTTCTTCGTCGGCCTCACCCGCGCCCAGGACCGGCTCTACGTCAGCCACGCGGCCCGGCGTACGCGGCACGGGGCGGAGCGGGACTGCCGGCCGACGCCGTTCCTCGACGTGATCGACCCGGGGCTGTTCGAGCGCCTGGGCGAGGCGGAGCCCCGCCGCCCGAAGGACCGCCAACTCCGCCTGCTGTGAAAGGAAGGGCCCCTTATTAACGCCTGAGGTAGAGAAGGGTCCCCTTCTCACGGCACGGGGGCGGGGCGGGGCGGCTCAGGCGGTGAGGGCCGCCAGCCAGGCGCCGGCGAGCAGGGCCGGCCCGAGCGGCAGCAGGGTGTCCCGGTGGGCCCGGCGGGCGGCCAGCAGGCCGAGCACGGCCAGCCCGTGCAGCACGTGCGGCAGGACCAGCCCGGTCAGCAGCGCCGGCCAGCCCAGCCAGCCGAGCGGCAGCCCCAGCACGGCGGCCAGCTTCACGTCGCCGAAGCCGAGCCGCGAGCCGGGCAGGAGGGCGAGCAGCGCGTACCCGAGGAACGACAGCCCCGCCCCGGCCAGCGGCGCGAGCAGCCGGCCGGGCCGGCCGTCGACCGCCGCCGCCGCGACCAGCCCGGCCGCCGCGCCGAGCGCCGCCAGGCCGACCAGCGGGTCCGGCAGCCGCAGGCAGGCCAGGTCGACCGCCGCGAGCACCAGACCGACCGCCGCCACCGCGAGGAACGCCGGCAGCGCCGGGCCGACGCCGGGCGTGACGGCCAGCCCGCCGAACACCACGGCGGCCACCGCCGCCCAGGCCACCGCCCTCCCCCGGGCCGCCCCGCGCCGACCACGGGCGAGCCGGCTGGGCGCGGGCCGGTCCGGAACAGGCCGGGGTACGCCGGTGAAGCGCCCCGCCAGCCACGGCACGAACGCCCCGGTGACCGCTCCGGTCAGGGCGAGAGCGAGGACTCCGACGGTCGGCCGGCTGGTCAGGGCGAGAACGAGCACGCCGGTGGTGGGCACCGGCCGGACGCTACCGCCGGGCGGGTCGGGTCGCCGTCCCGGTGCGCCGTCCGGGGCGTTCCATGCTGACCACCAGCGCGACCCCGGCGACGATCACCGCGCCGCCGAGCAGCACCTGGGCGGTGATCGGCTCCGCGACCAGCAGCGCGCCGAGCGCGACCGCGACGACCGGGTTCACGTACGCGTAGGTGGACACCAGCGAGATCGGCGCGTGGTGCAGCAGCCAGACGTACGCGGTGAAGGCGACCAGCGAGCCGGCGACCATCAGGTACGCGAGGGCGAGCCAGGACCGGCCGGTGACCTGCCCGAGGTCGAGGTCCCGCAGTTCGCCCCGGGCGGCGGCGAGCACGGTCAGCGCCACGGCACCGGCGACCATCTCGTAGACGGTGGCGACGAACGGATCCGTGGGCATCCGCAGCCGCCCGGCCAGGTAGGACCCGACCGACCAGCAGGTGGCCGCCGCGACCACGGTCAGCGCGCCGGCCAGCGGTGCCGCGCCCGACCCGCCGGTCGGCAGCACGAGCAGGACCAGGCCGAGGAAGCCCAGCGTCACCCCGGCGAAGGTCCACACCCGGGGCCGGTCGCCGCCGAGCGTGCGGAGCAGGACGACCAGCAGCGGAACCGTGGCGACGAGCAGCGCCGCGATGCCGGAGGGCACCGCCGTCCCGGGCGGCCCCGACTCGGCGAGCACCACGAGGCCGTTGCCGCCAGCCAGCAGGAGCACGCCGACGAGTGCGGCGGAGCCGAGCTGCCGCCGGTCGACGCGCAGGGCGCCGGCGCCACGGCGTACCAGGAGAACGAGGGCGAGCACGGCGGCGACCGCGCCGAACCGGAGGCCGGCCGACGCGAGGGCCGGCAGCGACTCCACCGCGACCCGGATGGCCAGGTAGGTGGAGCCCCAGAGGACGTAGACGACGGCCAGCGCCGCCCAGATCAGCGCCGGTCGGGCCGACGGCGCGGCGGCTGCGCCGGTCGGCTCCGGCACGTTCGGTAGGGGTGGCGTAACCCGCCGGGGTGGTGATGTCATCGGTTCGCCACGCTACGGTGACCACGGCGTCGGCGTCCCTGGTTGGTGGCCGGCCTCACCGCTCGGGGTAGGAGGGTGTGCATGTCGAACTACGGACCACCGGGTGAGGGTCCCGCCGGGGCGTGGCCCGGGCGCCGGCCCGACGACGGGTACGGCACGCCGGCCGAGCCGTGGGCGGACGAAGCCTGGGGGGACGACGCCTGGAGGGATCCGGATCCGGCGGATCCATCCCGCCGCCCGGGCACGCCGGAGCCGGGGTACCCGGCGCAGGGCGGCTACCGTCCCGGGCCGGCCCCCTACCCGCAGGGCGGCCATCGGCCCGAGCCGGGCCCGCACCCCGGCTATCCGCCCGAGCCGGGCCCGCGATCCGGCCATCGGCCCGAGCCGGGCCCGTATCCGGGCTATCGGCCCGAGCCGGGCCCGTATCCGACGTACGCCGGGCAGCCGCCCGAGCCGGGTCCCGCCGGGCGGTACGGTCCCCCGCAGCCCGGGCCCCACCCGGCTGACCGGGCACCGTGGCCGGGTGACCCCGGCCGGTCCGCGGCCGGTGCCCGGGAACCGCAGCCCGGCCCGTGGGGCGGGCCGGGTCCCCACGATCCGGGGCACCCCGACGTCTACCGGCCGGCCGGCGTCGGCCCGGCGCACCCCGGGGACCGGTACGCCGACGACCGGCAGGCCCCCGCGCCGTACCCGAGGACGGGCGGAGCGCCGCCGTACCCGGGGGAGCCGGTGCCGCCCTACGCCGCGGGGGGTGCGCCCTCGTATCCCGGGCGGCCCCTGCCGCCGTACCCCGGGGAGGCGGGGCCGCCGGCGGACCGCAAGCGCGGACGCGGTCCGCTGACCGCCGTGCTGGCCACCCTGGTCGTGCTCGCGCTCGTCGGCGGCGCGGCCGTGTGGTATCTGCTGCGGCAGGACGACGATCCGCCGCCCGCGGCGGGCCCCGCCGCGCCCAGCGCCGCTCCGACGGCGGAGGACACCCCGGCGGCGCCGACGACCGCGCCCACCGCCCCGGCACCCGAGTCGTCGGCGGATCCCCGGTTCGTGAAGGTGGGGCAGTGCGTCCGCAACGAGGGGCCGGCTGGCGGCAAGCCCAAGCTGCTGATCAGCCCGTGCGGCCCGAAGACGTACGAGGTGCTGCGCCGGTTCGACGGGCAGACCAGCGGGGAGAAGGACGCCGAGGCGAAGTGCGCCAAGGTGACCGGCTACACCAACTGGTACTTCTTCGACAGCCAGCTGGACACCCTGGACTTCGTGCTCTGCCTGAAGCTCCGCTGATCCGCGCCGAAGCCGCGCTGACGCCGCTCATCCGGTGCCACGCCCTCCGTCCGCCACACCCCTGGGGGAGAGATGTCATCCTTCGGACCACCCGGCTCCGGCGCACCCGACGACCCGTACGCCAGGCCGCCCGCCGGCCCTCCGGCCGACCCGGCCCCGCCGCAGTGGGGGCCGGCACCCGCCGGTGACCAGCCGGGGTACCCGCCGGGCCAGCCGGGCTACCCGCCGGAGCAGCCGGGGTATCCGCCGCCCGGCCCGTTCCCGCCCGGCGGCCAGCCGGGTGGGTACCCGCCCCCTGGCCCCTTCCCGCCGGTCAACCAGCCGGGGCCGGCCGGGCCGTGGGGCCCGCCGCCGCCCCCGGGGTACGGGCCACCGCCCGTCGCCCCGCCCGCGCCGCGCCGGGGCGGCCGGATCGCCCTGATCATCGCCCTGGTGGTCGTGCTGCTGCTCTGCCCCTGCCTCGCCCTGGCCGGGTGGGGGATCTGGCAGGCGGCCGACGACGACGGCTCCGCCGCGCCGACGGTGAACACCTCGACGGTGCCGACGGGCGAGCCGAGCGACGTTCCGACGGCCGCACCGACCACGGCCGAGCCGAGCCCGACCGAGGACGACGACCGGGACTTCGCGAGGGGCGACTGCGTGGTCAACGACGGCACGGACGCCAACGCCGACCTGCGGAAGGTCCCGTGCGGACCGGACACGTACGAGGTCCTGCTGCGCATCCCCGGCACCACGAACGGCGACCGGTGCAAGACGGCGTCGCCGGACGCGACCGCCAACTTCGTCAGCGACAACCCGGTCAACGCCCTCGACTACGTGCTCTGCCTGAAGAAGCGCACCCGCTGAGAGCGGGCCCGCTACCCGAAACTAGGGCTGTCTAGCGTGGACGCTAGACAGCCCTAGTTTTGCCTCGACGGCCGACGACACGCCGGTAGGGTCCTCTACGGATGTCTAGCCCCGCAGCTAGACGGCCCGATACTGTGCAATTCGTGGATCCGATCCGCAACCCGTACGCCCCGGGCGCCGGCCAGCGCCCGCCCGAGCTCGCGGGGCGGGGGCGGGAGCTGGACGTCTTCGACGTCGTGCTGGAGCGCATCGCGCGGGGCCGCCCCGAACGCAGCCTGATGCTCACGGGCCTGCGCGGCGTGGGGAAGACCGTCCTGCTCAACACCCTGCGCTCGCAGGCGATCACCCGCCTCTGGGGCACCGGCAAGATCGAGGCGCGACCCGACCAGTCGCTGCGCCGTCCGGTCGCCGCCGCGCTGCACATGGCGGTGCGGGAGCTGGCCCCCCGGCACCGCGCCCCGGACCGGATCGACGCGTTCCTCGGGGTGCTCAAGGCGTTCGCCCAGCGGTCCGCGCCGACCGGCCGGGCGGGCACGGCACCGAAGCTGCGCGACCGGTGGCAGCCGGGCATCGACGTGCCGGCCGCGACCGGCCGGGCCGACTCGGGCGACATCGAGATCGACCTGGTGGAGCTGCTCAGCGACGCCGCGGCGGTGGCCGCCGACGTCGGCACCGGCATCGCCGTCTTCATCGACGAGATGCAGGATCTCGGCCCCGAGGACGTCTCGGCGCTCTGCGCCGCCTGCCACGAGCTGTCGCAGCTCGGCGCGCCGCTGATCGTGGTGGGCGCGGGCCTGCCGCACCTGCCGGCCGTGCTCAGCGCCGCCAAGTCGTACTCGGAGCGGCTGTTCCGCTACCAGCGCATCGACCGGCTCGACCGGATCGCCGCCGACCAGGCGCTCTGCGCGCCGGCCGAGCGTGAGGAGGTCGAGTACGAGCCGAAGGCCCTCGACCTGCTCTATGAGAAGTCGGGCGGCTACCCGTACTTCGTCCAGGCGTACGGCAAGGCCACCTGGGACCACGCGCCGCGGTCCCCGATCACCGACGCGGACGTGCGGGTGGCCGCCCCCGAGGCGGAGGCCGAGCTGGCGGTGGGCTTCTTCGGCTCCCGGTTCGAGCGGGCCACGCCGGCTGAGCGCGAGTACATGCGCGCCATGGCCACCCTGTCCCTGGTGGAGGGGGACGCGGGCGGCCGGGACGACATGGACGCGGCCGTGCCGACCGCCGAGATCGCCCGCGCGCTCGGGCGCAAGCCGGCGAGCCTCTCCCCGGCGCGGGACGCGCTGATCAAGAAGGGGCTGATCTACTCCGGGGAACGCGGCACGGTCGCGTTCACCGTCCCGCACTTCGGCCGCTACCTGCGCACCCAGCCGGCCTGAGCACGCGCCGGGTGGTCAGACCTTCGACCAGGGCGGCGGGAACAGCACCTCGCCCCGGGGCACGGGGCCGTCCCCGCTGGTGCTGGCGGGCAGGACCAGCGCCTGCCACGGCTCGCCCAGGCCGGACCACGGGCTGGTCAGCCCCATCCGGTCGGCGCGGGTGAAGCCGAACCGCCGGTAGTAGCCCGGGTCACCGAGCACCACCACGAGTCGCTCGCCGAGCTCGGTGGCGGCGTCCAGGGCGGCCTGCACGACGGCCGTGCCGTGCCCGACCCGCTGCCGGTGGGGGGCGACCGCCACCGGGCCGAGGGCCAGCGCCGGGGCGCTCCCGCCGTCGTCGCGGACGTGGACCCGGGTGAGCAGGGCGTAGCCGACCACCTCGCCGCCGTACTCGGCGACCATGGCCAGCTCGGGGATCCAGGCGTCGGTGCCGCGCAGGTCCTCGACCAGCCCCACCTCGGGCGGGGTCGACACGTCCGGGCGGGCGAACCCGGCGGTCAGCACCCGCCGGACGGGGCCGGTGTCCGCCGGGCCCTCGGGCCGCAGCCGCAGAGTCGTCACCCGGGCGAGGTTACCCGCCGGGCCGGTTCCACCACCGACGGTCGCCCCGATCGGCGTGGCGCTGCCCGCCGCGACGGGCCCGCATCGGCGTGGCGTTCCCCTGCGCGACGGGCCTCGATCGACGCGCCGACCCGCGGGCCACGGGCCCGGCGGCGACGTCCACGTTCACCGATCGGATCGGGCCGTTGCAGGGGTAGCGGTGCCCGCGACGGGGTATGACTGACCCATGACACCCGTGCGTTCCCTCGCCCGCGTCATGTTGAGCGGCATCTTCGTGGTCAGCGGCGCCCGCAACTTTCAGCATCCGGGGCGGCTGGTGCCGGCGGCGAAGCCGGTCACCGACCGGGTGACCCCGCTGCTCCAGCAGGTCTCCCCGCGCATCCCCACCGACACCGAGACGTTGATCCGCGCCAACGCTGCCACCCAGCTCGTCGGCGGGCTGATGCTGGCCACCGGGAAGTTCACCCGCCCGGCCGCGCTGCTGCTCGCTGGCACGCTGATCCCGACGACGGCCGCCGGCCATCCCTTCTGGAACAGCACCGACCCGGCCGAACGCATGCAGAACCAGGTCCACTTCCTGAAGAATCTCGGGCTCTTCGGCGGGCTGCTGCTGGCCGCCGCCGACACCGAGGGCAAGCCGGGCCTGCGGTGGCGCGCCGGTCACCGGTTCGGCCACTCGCGACGGTCGGTGGCCCGGGCCGTCCGGACGGCCCGCCGCGAGGCCCGGATCGCCGTACGCTCGGCCGCCACCGCCCGTCGACTGCCGGGCTGACCTGCGGCGCGACCCTCCTCTCCGTTGGCCCGCCCCCACCAACGCCACGAATTACCTGAACCGCCCGGTAGGCGTTAACGCGGTGGAAATGTAAAAAACCAGTGTGGGATCGGACACGGTCGCATAACGCGGGAGGCATCAACGTGAGGCGCCGTTCTAGGCTCCGTGCTGGACCTGGACGGGCAGGACGACCTTGGTATGGGGGTGGCCACGACGTGCCGGCGACCGTCGGACGACGGATGGACCGCCTCGCTCCGGTCCGTCGCGCGACCCGTGGGGTGGACCGCAGGACGGCGGTGCGCGCCGGTGTGATCGCCACCGTCGCGTACGCGGCGTGGCTCGCGATCGGCGCCTTCGGGCGGCCGTACAACTTCTTCGACATGAAGATCTACCACGGCGCGGTGGTGTGGTGGGCGAACGGCAACGAGCTGTACGAGTTCATCGCCCCCTCCACCACGCTCGGCTTCACCTACCCCCCGTTCGGCGCGCTGGTGATGCTGCCCATGGCGCTGGTGCCCGTCAACGTCGCCGGTTGGCTGAACGCCGTGGCCAGCATCGGCGCGCTGGCCCTCGTCCTGGCCGGTCTGCTGCGGCCGATCGTCGACCGGCTGGGCTGGCCGTTGTGGTACACGGTGGGCATCGCGACGCCGATGGCGATCGCCATCGAGCCGGGGCGCGAGACCCTCGGCTACGGGCAGGTCAACCTGCTGCTGTTCGCCCTGATCATGGCCGACCTGATCGGGCTGCGCTGGCGGGCCCGGCGGGGCACCCGGTTCGACGACGCGGCCGGGCCGCTGCGGCGGTTCGTGTTCAGCGGGGCGTGGGCCGGGGTCGGCATCGGCCTGGCCACCGCCGTCAAGCTGACCCCGGCGCTCTTCGTCGTGTACCTCGTGATCACCCGGCAGTGGCGGGCGGCGGCCACGGCGGTCGGCACCACGATCGGGGTGACCCTCGCCGGCTTCGCGCTGGTCGGCACCGAGTCGCGGGCCTACTTCGGCGGCGTGCTCTGGCAGACCGAGCGGGTCGGCGCGGCCGACATGACCCCGAACCAGTCCCTCGCCGGCCTGCTGGCCCGGCTCTACGACTCGATCGAGACCCCGGGGCTGCTCTGGCTGTCGTTCTCGGTGCTGGTGCTCGCGCTCGGGCTGTCCCGGGCCGTCAGCGCGCGCGCCGACGGCGACGAGCTGACCGCGTTCACCCTGGTCGGGCTCACCGCGAACGTGGTCAGCCCGATCTCCTGGTCGCACCACCTGGTCTGGGTCATCCCGGCGGTCATCGTCCTGGCCGACGCCGCGCTGCGCCGCCGCGAGGCGAGCCGGGGCGTGGCGCAGCGGCCCGGCCAGGCGTCGTCCTACGGCGGGCTGCCCGGGGTCAACGGGCTGCGCCCGCCGATCTGGTATCCGACGCTGACCGGCCTGCGGCACGGCGTGGCGGCGGTGGGGCTCTACCTGCTGTTCCTGATCTCGCCCATCTGGCCGTACGAGCACCAGCTCCCCGAGGTGTCGCACTACCAGGACGGCCTGTTCGGCGCGCTGATGGAGAACTCGCTGGCCGTGGCGCTGATCGTGCTGGTCGCCGCGCTGCCGTGGCGGCCGGGCGCCGAGCCGGCCTTCTACGCCGACCGGTTCGGCCGCGCCGCGAGCGCCGTCAGGGGCAGTTGACCCACTCCTCGGTGCCGTCCGCGAACACCTGCCGCTTCCAGATCGGCAGCCGCGCCTTCACCTCGTCGACGAGCCGGGCGCAGGCGGCGAACGCGGCCGCCCGGTGCGCGGTGCTCACCGCCGCCACCAGGGCCGCGTCGCCGATGACGAGCGGGCCGACGCGGTGCGACACGGCGACCGCGTAGACGTCGGGGTCGGCGGCGATCTCGGCGGCGACCTCCCGGAGCACGGCGGCGGCGCTCGGGTGCCCCTCGTACTCCAGGCTGAGCACCGCGCGACCGTGGTCGTGGTCGCGGACCACGCCCTGGAACGACACCACCGCCCCGGCCCGCCGGTCGGCGACCGCCGCCTCGTGCGCCGCCAGGTCCAGCGGCTCGGTGGTGACCGTGCCGAAGACGGTCGGCTCCTCGATCGTCACCGGGTGCACCCTTCTCACGGACACGACCGCTCCCCGGGCAGCAGCGGCAGCGGCACGACCGGCACCCGCGCGCCCGGCTCGCCGGTGCTGCCGGGGCGGATGACCGCGAAGCCGTCCGCGCCGGCCAGCCCGCGCAGCATGGCCGACCCGACGTGCCGGACCGGGTGGGCGGTGCCGGCGACCCGGTCCAGCCGGACCAGGGCCAGGTGGGTGTAGTCGCCCCGCCCCGGCACGGCCTCGGCCAGCGTGGCGTGCGGCAGCACCGGCATCGGCCGGCCCTGCAGGCCCGCCAGCAGCGGCGCGACCAGCGAGACGAGCGCGACGATCGCGGACTGCGGGTTGCCGGGCAGGCCGGCGACGAAGCGGACCCGGCCGTCCGGGTCGACCAGCCGGGCCAGCAGCATGGGGAAGCCGGGGCGGACCGCGACCGTGTTGACCACGTAGTCCGCGCCGAGCGCCTCCAGGGTGGGGTGCAGGTGGTCGACCGGGCCGTGCATCGTGCCGCCGGTGGTGCAGACCAGGTCGGCGGTGGCCAGTGCCGCGCGCAGGGCCGCCACGTGCGCCGGCAGCGTGTCGGCCACCGGGCCGACGACGTCGGCCGGGCGCACCTGGCAGCCGTACCGGCGCAGCCACGCCGGCACGGCCGGCCCGAGGGCGTCCCGCACCCGGCCGGCGGCCGGCGGCCCCGACGTCAACAGCTCGTCGCCGAAGACCAGCAGCGCGGCGCGGGGCGACCGGCGCACCCGCAGCGTGTCGTGGCCGCAGGAGGCGGCCAGTCCGATCACCGCCGGGTCGACCGGGGTGCCCGCCGGGAGCAGCTCCTCACCGGCGCGTGCCTCCTCGCCGGGCTCGCGCCACTCGGGGCTCGGCCGGGGGGTGCCGGCGACCCGGCCGTCGGCGGTGCGGGTGGACTCCTCGACCCGCAGGATCGCGGTGACCCCCTCGGGCACCATCGCGCCGGTGGCGATCTCGACGGTGGTGCCGTCGTCGGTCAGCGGGGCCGGGCTGCCACCGGCCAGCACCCGGCCGACGACCGACCACGGACCGTCCCCGCGCACCGCCCAGCCGTCCACGCTGGAGGTGGGGAAGGCGGGCAGGTCGGTGCGGGTGGTCAGCGGCTCGGCGAGGGTGTGCCCGTCGGTGTCGGCGAGCGGCCGGCCGACGGCGGGCAGCGCGGCGGCGAGGCCGACGGCGTACACCCGGGAGCGGGCCTCCTCCCAGCCGGCCGGCGGCGGTACGGCGACCTGTTCCGCGGCGGACGCGGTTTCCGTGCTCACCGGCCGAGCCTATCGTCGGCCGGCGGGACCCACCCGGCCAGTGGCGGGCCGTCCCGGGTGCCGGTCGCTCAGTGGTCGCCGCCGCGGAGCTGGTCGACGGCGTGGGTGAGGATCGGGCCGAGGACGGCGAGCCCGTCGCGGGCGCCGCCGGTGGAGCCGGGCAGGTTGACGACCAGCATCCGGCCGACGACCCCGGCGACGCCCCGGGACAGCGCCGCCGTCGGCACCCGGTCCCGGCTGTGCGCCCGGATCGCCTCGGCGATGCCGGGGATCTCGTGGTCGAGCAGCGCGCGGGTCACGTCGGGGGTGCGGTCGGTCGGGGTGATGCCGGTGCCGCCGCTGGTCAGCACCACGTCGACCCCGTCGGCCAGGGCGGCCCGCAGCGCCGCGCCGACCGGCTCGCCGTCGGGCACCACCACCGGGTCGTCGACCTGGCAGCCCAGCTCGCGCAGGCCGGCGACGAGCAGCGGGCCGCTGGTGTCGGCGTAGACCCCGGCCGAGGCGCGGTTGGAGGCGACCACCACCCGGGCGCGGATCACGGTCGGTCCGCCGGCCGCTGCCACAGGCCCGTCTTGCCGCCCTCCTTGCGGAGCACCCGCACCGCGTCGACCGACGCCGCCGGGTCGACCGCCTTGACCATGTCGACCAGGGCGAGGCCGGCGACCGCCACGGCGGTCAGCGCCTCCATCTCCACGCCCGTGCGGTCGGCGGTCCGCGCCGTGGCGGTGATCTCGACGGTGTCGTCGGTCAGCGTCAGGTCGACCGTCACGCCGTGCAGCGCGATCGGGTGGCAGAGCGGGATCAGGTCCGGGGTCCGCTTGGCCCCCATGATGCCGGCGAGCCGACCGACGGCGAGCGCGTCGCCCTTGGGCAGCCCGTCGCGGCGCAGCAGGTCGACCACCTCGGCGGTGGTCCGCAGCCGGCCGGCGGCCACCGCGAGCCGGCCGGAGACCGCCTTGGCGGAGACGTCGACCATGCGGGCCGCGCCCGCCGCGTCGACGTGGGTGAGCTGGGCGGGATCCGTCACGGTCGCGAGCCTATCCTCCGGTACGCCCGGCCCCGGTTCCCACCTTCCCCGACGCGGGGCGGTCCCGTGGACGGGCGTCCGGGCGGACAAAGGAATTGCATCGACGAGACGGCGTTTCCCCGCCGGGGGCATTCGGCGCGACTGCCGGGAGTCGGTCCGTCCCGGTGCGTCACGCTGCGACGGGAGACACCGCCACTTCCGGGGCGAGCGGGAAAGAAACACCCGAAGCGCGGATGAGCCGAGAGGCGGACCTCGCCAGACTGGGTACGGGGACGAGCCGTACTCTTTGCCGACCACGTAGCCGCGCGACACAGAAACGACAAGCGCGACGCAATTCCCTGTAGAGCGCTCCGCACAGGTTCCGTAAACACACCGTGACAAATCATCCCCGGGTTGGCTTATATTGCGCATACCGACATTTATCAGTACAGAATTGGACGGGACCGGCCTTAAGCTTTCCTCCGTCAGACAGGAACGGCAGAAAGGCTGGGGGCTGTGATGAAGTCGCACGAGTGGAGTTGAGAGCACTTCTCGGAGCGGATAAAGGCCAGTACCCTGAGGAACGCATAGCCATCGGTGACAACGCGAGGACGATGGGTGGCCGCTCCGACGAATCGACGGACCGAGACCGATCGGCGACTCCAGTCGCTAGTCGGTCTCGTCGTCGTTTGTGCGTCCGCCGCCCTCGTCGTCTCCACCGACCAGCTCCTGGCCGGGAGCGACCCCGGCAACCTGGCACTCTGGGCGGCGCTCGTCTCGCTGGTCGCCATCGGGGTCACGGTGAAGGTCCGGGTCCGGATCAGAGCCACGAACCACGACATCGCCTGGACCGAGACCGCCATCCTCATCGGCCTGGCCGTCGCCTCAACCCCCATGGTGGTCCTCGCCACCGCCCTCGGCATCGCGATCACCACCTGGCTGGACCGGAAGACCACGCTCAAGACGCTGTTCGGCATCGGCAAGAACACGCTGGTCGCCGCCGTCGCGGGGGCGACCCTGCACGCCGCCGGCTGGCGCACCGGTGACGACCTGATCGTCCATCTCGTCCTGCCGCTCTCCGTCGCCTACCTGGCGGCCGTGGTCCTCGACGAGCTGGTCACCCTCCCGGTCATCGCGATGGCGACCGGCGAGCGGCTGCGGGACCTGTTCCGGGAGGACTGGGGCCTGCGGGCCGCCACCGCCGCCGCCCGGCTCCTGGTGATCATCGGCACCGTCTTCATCCTCCGGGCCGACAGCCGCCTCCTGCTCGCCGTCCCGCCCCTGGTGCTGAGCCTGCACCTGCTCTACAGCAACCGGGTCCGCACCCGCACCGAGCAGCAGGCGTGGCAGCGCCTGGCCCGCACCACCGACGCGCTCAACGTCGTCGACCTCGACAAGGTCCTCACCACCGCCGTCACCCAGGCCGCCGAGCTGTTCTCCGCCGACGAGGTGGAGATCTTCCTGCGCGGGACGGGCCGGACGGTCCGCGGCTCCGCCGGCACCCTCACCTACGACGGGCCGACCGGCCCCGGCGGCACGGCGCACGGGTCGGTGATCTCCGCCCGCCTGGAAGGGCACGACCGCACCGTCGACGTCGGCACGCTCCGCCTGCGGTTCCACGGCCCCGTCCAGTTCTCCGAACGCGAGCAGTACACCCTGCGCACCTTCACCTCGGCGCTGTGCACCGCCGTCCGCAACGCCCAGGCGTACGCCGAACTGGCCCGCGTCGCCGACGAGCACGCGTACGCGGCGACCCACGACACCCTCACCGGCCTGGCCAACCGGCGGCACCTGCTGGACCAGGGCAGCGAACAGCTCAACGCCCGGCACGCCGACGGGGTGACCGCGCTCGTGCTGATCGACCTCAACCACTTCAAGGAGGTCAACGACACCCTCGGCCACGCCGCCGGCGACCAGGTGCTCCTGCAGGTCGCCGACCGGCTGCGCGGCGCCGCCCAGGGCGGCGACCTGGTGTCCCGCCTCGGCGGCGACGAGTTCGCCGTGCTCCTGCGCGGCCTGCCCGCCCCGGCGGTGGCCGCGCACCGCACCGAGGCCCTGCTCGCCGCGCTGCACGAGCCCCTCGACGTCGACGGCATGCGGATCAGCGTGGAGGCCAGCGGCGGCATCGCGATCGCGCCGGCCAGCGGCGGAATGCCGGAGCTGCTGCGCCGCGCCGACGTCGCGATGTACCAGGCGAAGCGCGCCGGCCAGCGGATCGCCACCTACGCGCCGACGCGGGACACCGCCGACCTCGGCCGGCTCACCCTCGGCGGTGAGCTGCCCCGGGCGGTCGCCGACCAGGAGTTCACCGTCAACTTCCAGCCCATCGTCGACCTCGGCACCGGCGAGGTGACCAGCGCGGAGGCGCTGGCCCGCTGGCACCACCCGGTGCACGGCATCATCGACCCGCTGCGCTTCCTGGAGGCCGTCGAGCGCTCCGGCCTGCTCCCCGCGTTCGCCGAGGCGATCCTCGACCAGGCGCTCATCGCCGCCAACAGCTGGCGCGACGCCGGCTTCGACCTGCCCGTGGCGGTCAACGTGTCGCCGCGCAGCCTGCTCGACGCCCGCTTCCCCGGCTCCGTGCTGGCCCGGCTGCGCGCCCACGACCTGCCGCCGGACCGGCTGGTCCTGGAGCTGACCGAAACGCTGACCCTCAGCCAGCTCGACGTGGTCGACCGGGTGCTCAGCCGGCTGCGCGACGAGGGCGTCCGGCTGGCCCTGGACGACTTCGGCACCGGCTACTCGTCGCTGTCCCTGCTCTCCCGCATCCCCGTCCACGAGCTCAAGATCGACCGCAGCTTCGTGTCGGCCATGGAGGGATCGGCCGAGGCCGCCGCCGTCATCCGGTCCACCCTCGACCTCGGCCGCAGCCTCGGGCTCACCGTCGTCGCCGAGGGGGTGGAGAGCGAACCGCAGCGCCGCGCCCTCTGGGAGCTGGGCTGCACCGCCGGGCAGGGCCACCTCTTCGGCCGGCCGGTGCCGGCCGGCACGCTCCTGTCCACCCTGCACCGCGGCTTCGGCGGTCGCACCGGCACCCTCGCCCCGCCGCTGCACGACGCGGGCACCGTGGTCCGGCTTCCCGCCGGGCGGCGGCAGGGTGGCCGCAGCCGGGGAGAGCGTCTGCCACACTTGCCCGCGTGACCGCCGCCGCCGACCGGGCCACCCGCGCCCCCGCACGCTGGCGCAGGATCGACCGGGCCGCCGGCGGCCTCGCCCTCGACCTCGGGCTCTACGGTGCCTCCGCCGCGTTCGCGGCGATCACCGCCGGCACCTCCACCCTCCCGCCGCACCGCGCCTGGGGCACCGTCGCCGCGTTCGGCTACCTGCTCGCCGCGCTCGCCGTCGCCGGCCAGCTCGCCGCCCGCCGCCGGGACGCCGCCGGGACGCTCGCCGCCCTGCCGGCCCGCTGGGCGGTCACCGGGCTGGCCTGGGCCACCACCACGCTGCTGCCGCTGCTGGTGCAGAGCGCGCAGCGGGCCGCCGGCCGCACCGACCGGGCGCAGGAGGAGGTGGTCGTCGTCGAGCACAGCGGCAACCGCCTCGTCGAGACCGGCACGCCCTACCTCGGGCACGACGCGATCGCCGCGCTCCCCGCCGACGAGCGGCTGCTCGGCTACACCCCGTACCAGCCGGGCATGGCCCTGTTCGGCCTGCCGCGCGCCGTCGCCGACGGCTGGTGGACGGACGCCCGGGTCTGGTTCGCCGTCGCCACCGCGCTGCTCCTCGCCCTGGCGGTGGCCGCCCTGCGCACCGGAGCCCCGGCCGCCCTCGGCACCTCGGCCCTCGGCACCTCGGCCGGCGACGACGACCGGGCGGCGGCCGTGCTGCGCGGGATCCAGGCGGCGACCGTGCTGCCGGTCTGCGCCCTCACCCTCGCCACCGGCGGCGACGACCTGCCGGTG
The DNA here is from genome assembly GCF_054052245.1 of Micromonospora sp. PTRAS2. Lineage (NCBI taxonomy): Bacteria > Bacillati > Actinomycetota > Actinomycetes > Micromonosporales > Micromonosporaceae > Micromonospora > Micromonospora sp. PTRAS2. The sequence goes on along the minus strand of NZ_JBSWBU010000001.1, from coordinate 946,774 downwards.
CTCGCCGCCTGCCTGCTGGCCCTCGCCCTCGCCGCCAGCGGCCGGCCGGGCCGCGCCGGCCTCGCGATCGGCGTGGCGGGCGCGTTGAAGCTCTTCGCCTGGCCGGTCGCCCTCGTGCTGATCGCCTGGGCGGCCACCCACCGCTGCGCCGGGCGGCTCGCCGCCGGCGCGCTCGGCGTGCCGGCGCTCGCCCTGCTCCCCGCCCTGCTCGTCGACCGCGACGCGCTGGTCGAGAACGTGCTGCGCTTCCCGCTCGGCCACGGCCTGGTGACCAGCCCGGCGCAGTCCCCGTTCCCCGGTCACCTCATCGCCACCGCCCTGCCCGCCGGCCGGGTCGTCGCCGCCGCGCTGCTCGTCGCCGCCGGGGCCGCGATCGCCCTCCGGCTCCTGCGCCGCCCGCCCCGCACGGCCGCCGCCGCCGCCCTGATCTGCGGGTACGGGCTGCTCGCGGCGATCCTGCTGATGCCCACCACCCGCTTCGGTTACCTGCTCTACCCGGTGGCCCTGCTCGCCTGGGCACCCGCCCTGGCCCGCCCCGAGCCGGGCCCCGCCGCCCCCTGACCGGGGGGCTTCGCCCCGACGGCCGGCGCGGTCGACCGGCACGGCGTACACCTGAGATATGACGACGACCTTCCGCGACCGGGAAGACGCCGGCCGGGTCCTCGCCGACCGGCTCGCCGGCCTCGTCGGGCACTCCGACGTCACCGTGCTCGGGCTCGTCCGAGGCGGCGTGCCCGTGGCCCGGGTGGTCGCCGAGCGGCTCGGCGTCCCCCTCGACGTGCTGGTGGTCCGCAAGCTCGGCCTGCCCCTGGCCCCCGAGGTCGCCTTCGGCGCGCTCGGCCCCAACGGCGTGCGGGTGCTCAACGAGACGGTGGCCGCCCGGCTCGACGCCGGGGAGGTGGCCGAGGTGCAGCGCCGTGAGCAGGCGGAACTGGAACGCCGCGAGCAGCGCTACCGGGCCGGGCGACCCCCGCTCGACCTGACCGGCCGCACCGCCGTCGTCGTCGACGACGGCCTGGCCACCGGGGCGACCGCCCGCGCCGCCGTCCAGGTGGCCCGGCACCTCGGCGCCCGCCGGGTGGTCGTCGCGGTGCCCGTCGGCTCGCAGCAGGCGTACGAGATGCTCGCCGCCGAGGCCGACGAGGTCGTCTGCGCCGAGCGGCCTGCCGACTTCGGCGCGGTCGGCGCCTACTACTTCGACTTCCACGAGGTGTCCGACGACGAGGTGACCAACGCGCTAGCGGCGATCGGGTGACCTGACCGGGTACCTTCGGGTAATGCAGCTCACCTGTCCCAAGTGTCACGGAGACATGCGCCAGTACGAGCGCAGCGGAGTCGTCATCGACCAGTGCGGCGAATGTCGGGGGATCTTCCTCGACCGCGGCGAACTGGAGAAGCTGTTCGAGGCCGAGGCGAACTGGAACCGGCAGCAGTCGGCGGGCGCCCCGAACCAGGCCCGGCCGGCGCAGGCACCCGGCGCATACCCGCCGCCTCCACCTCCCGCCCCCCAGCCGGGCTACGGCGCGGTGCCCCCGCCCCCGCCGCCGCCCCCGACGCACGGCTACCCGCCGCCCGCCCCCGCGTACGGCGGGCACGCCCAGCCGCACTACGGCTACCACGGCCACTACCGCCGTAAGAAGCACCACGGCGGCTTCCTCGGCGAACTCTTCGACTGACCCGTCCAGGCGATCGCCATGTCGGCGGCGTGGGGCAGGTCCGATCCCGGTGACCGCCCCACGTCGCCGGCATGCCAGGAGGCGCCCGGCGTGCGAGGCTGCGTCCATGACGGCCGTTTCCCAGCCCGAGGCGCTGGCGCAGGCGTACGCGGGGATCACCGACGTCGTGGTCCCGCTCGACGACGCCGGCCTGCAACGGCCCACCCGGTGCCGGGGCTGGTTCGTCGCCGACCTGCTGTTCCACGTGCTCTGTGACGCGCAGCGGGCACTGGTGGCGCTCGCCAGCCCTACCGACGGGCCGGCCGACTGCGACGACGTCTCCTACTGGCGGGCCTTCACCGTCCCGGCCGAGGGCACCGGGACCGGTCGGCGGGCGGCCCGCGACGAGGCCGGCAGCGGTGACCGGCACGCCTGGTGGGCCCGGCGCGCGGCCGCCGCGTTCGAGCGCCCGAGCGGGGTGGTCCGGGTCTGGGCCGACACGGCCCCCGCCGCCGTGCGCGCCGCCGCCGCGGCCGACCCGGCCGGCTTCGTCACCACGCAGGGCCACGTGCTGCGGGTGCCGGACCTGCTGGCCACCCTCACCACCGAGGCGGTCGTGCACCACCTCGACCTGATCGTCGACCTGCCCGACGCCCCGCCACCGGCCGCGTTGCCCGTCCGGGTCGCGGTGGCGAGCCTCTGCGGGCTGCTCAGCGACGACGCCGTCCGGCCCGTCGGCTGGGACGACCGGGACTTCCTGCTCAGGGCCACCGGCCGGGTGCCGCTGACCGACCGGGAACGATGGGAGTTGGGCGAGGCCGCCGGCTGGTTCCCGCTGATCGGCTGAAGCGACTGCGGCCGGGTCACTGGGGAGCGGCCAGGCCGGAGGGTGCCCCGCCGGCTCAGACGATCGCCATGTCGACGAAGCGGGACAGGTGGAGTTGGGCGGCCACGGTGATCGAATCGGTCGGCCCGTTCCGGTGCTTGGCGACGATGAAGTCCGCCTCCCCGGCGCGCGGCGACTCCTTGTCATAGTAGTCATCCCGGTGCAAAAGGATTACCACGTCAGCATCCTGCTCAATTGATCCTGATTCGCGCAGATCGGACAGCTGCGGTCGCTTGTCCGTACGCTGCTCCGGGCCACGGTTCAGCTGACTCACCGCGATCACCGGGCACTCGACCTCCTTGGCGAGCAGCTTGAGGCCACGGGACAGGTCCGCGACCTCCTGCTGCCGGCTCTCGGTGCGCTTCGGCGACGTCATGAGCTGGAGATAGTCGACGACGATCAGCTTCAGGTCGTGCTTCTGCTTGAGCCGACGCGCCTTCGCCCGGATCTCCATCAGGTTCATGCTCGGCGTGTCGTCGACGAAGAGCGGCGCCTCGCTGATCTCACCCATGCAGCGGGCCAGCTTGGTCCAGTCGTCGTCGGAGAGCTGGCCGCTGCGCAGCACGTGCAGCGGGACGCGGGCCTCCGCCGAGAGCAGTCGCATGACGATCTCGACCTTGCTCATTTCGAGCGAGAAGATCGCCGACGCCTGGTTGGCCCGGATGGCCGCGTTCCGGGCGAAGTCCATGCTCGCGGTGCTGTTGTGCGTCGGGATCATGGACCGGCCGGCCAGGTAGAGGTGGTCCGGGTTGTCCACCGTCACGCAGCGGACCGGGACGCTCGGCACCGGCCGCACGTCGACGATGAACCGGGCGCGGGCGTCCGGGGCCGTCCGCTGCCGCGCGGCGTGCGCCGCCCGCCTGTCCGCCAGGCGGAAGACGGTGTCGGGCGTCGAGAAGTCCACGGTGTACGCGACGGGCGAGCCCTCCCGTGCCGGCTGCTCGTCGACGGTGCACTGGTAGCCGAGGCCGACCACGAGTTCCCGGACGCAGCCGGTCAACCGACGGGAGGTCGAAACGTACCGGAGGGTCCCGTCGGGGCGCACCGTCCCGGCGGCGTCCATCAGGCCCGCGAGCAGTTCCCGGCGCTGGTCCTCCGACGCGCGGAGGTACTCCGGCGGGAGGTGCGGCTCGGCGCTGCCCTCGCCGACGCCCACCCCGAGGGCGTACGGCGCTACGGCGAGCTCCCGCTCGGGCAACCGCAGCGGCGCGCAGTTGCCGACGGCGTGGCGGGGTTGCCGGCCCGCCGCGTCGGTGTGCAGCGTGGCGGCGATCCGGGCGGTCGTCACCGCGTCCTGGGCGGCGGTGGTCCGCCACAGGTGCTCGGCGTCGGCCACGACGACCGAGCCGTCGGAGAACTCGACCTCGTAGCAGGGGCGGTCGTGCCGCACCTCGAAGGCGGCCGTGACGGTGGTCGGTGTGCCGTCCGCAGCGAGAAGCCGGTCACCGACCGTCACCTCGCCCATCGTGGTCCAGCCGTCGGGGGTGGGCAGCGGGGTGTCGAGCGCGAGCGCCTTGCCCAGACCGGGCCGGCCGGCCACGATGATCAGCTGGCCGGGGTGCAGGCCGTTGAGCAGCCGGTCGAGGTCGGTGAAGCCGGTCGGCACGCCGGTCATGACGCCGCCCTGGGCGCCCACCGCCTCGATCTCGTCGAGGGTCGGCTGGAGCATGTCCGCGAGGATGGCGAAGTCCTCGCTGACCCGGCGCTCGGTGATCTCGTAGACCGCCTGCTGCGCGAGGTCGACGATGTCGTCGACGTCGCGGCTGCCGTTGTTGCCGGTACCGTACCCGAGCTGCACGATCTTGGTGCCGGCCTCGACGAGGCGGCGGAGCACGGCCCGCTCCCCGACGATGCGGGCGTAGTAGGCGGCGTTGGCGGCGGTGGGGACCGTCGCGATGAGGGTGTGCAGGTAGGGCGCGCCGCCGATGCGGGCGAGGTCGCCCGAGTCGGCCAGGGCGGCGGCCACCGTGATCGCGTCGGCGGGCTCGCCCCGGCCGTAGATGTCGAGGATGGCGTCGAAGATCGTGGCATGCACCGGTCGGTAGAAGTCGGTGGACTTCAGGATCTCGACGACGTCGGCGATGGCGTCCTTGGACAGCAGCATGCCGCCGAGGACGCACTGCTCCGCGGCGACGTCCTGGGGTGGGGTCTTCTCGAACTGGCCGTCCCGCTGCGCGGGTGCCGGTGGCTGGCCGCCGCCCCGTGGTTCCGTCCGCATGTCGTCGGTGACCGACACGGGATCCCCCCTCCGCTGCGTCGGCATGGACTACCGCTCCGCCGCCGGGCACGACGACGTCCGATCGGACCGGTCGGGTCGATCGGGGGGTCATCGCACCGTCGGTCGAGAGGCAACCATACGGAACCCGAGGTCAGCGACTCAACCAGGCCGGTGGACGAGCCTTGGGACAACCTGTGGACGCCGGTGGACAACATGTGCGCAGGGTGTGCACAGGTTGTGGATAACTGTTGGGGAATTCTGGCGCGAAACGCCGTGACCTGCACGAACGTCGTCCCCACCCTGTGGAGGAGAAATTTCTGGTGAGCTTCCCGGGCGCTTCGTCCCGTACTATCTCCTGCAAACGGCTACACCTGGACAGCGGATTGCACTTTCGGTTCAGAAGGGTCACGCTCCGGCCGTGAGACACCGGGACTGGGGACGCGGGGAGGGCAGCCCGCGCGAGTGGCAGGCGAGCCTCCCGTGGGACGCCTCCGGCGACCAGCCTCCGGTCGACCCGCCCAGCTCGGCCGTCGAGCGCTACCGCACCCCGAGCCGCCGCCGGGCCGCGCGCCGTGGTCAGCAGGAGCCGGTCGAGACCTACCTGCCGCGGTGGGCGCTGGACTCGGGTGTCGAGCGGGCCGACGGCGGGGGTCGACACGCGGCCCCCGACGACGATGACGACGACGTCCGGCCCCACTCGGGCTCGGGCTGGCGCACCACCGAGACGACCACCAGTTGGCGGCGCGTCAGCGAGACAACGTGGCGGGACGTGCCCGCGATCGAGGCGGCCCCCGAGCGGGAGCGGCCCGGTGGCTGGCGCGACGTGCCCGCGATCGGCGCGGCCCCGGAGCCCGAGCGGCCCGGTGGCTGGCGCGACGAGGCTTCCCGCGACGAGGGTTACGTGGGCAGCAGGCGGGCCGACGAGGACGATCCGGTGTCGGGCGCGGCGCGGGCGGCCCGCCCCCGTCGGTCGTCGTCGCGCCGTCCCCAGGTGGTCTGGTCGGGCCTGGAGGACGTGGGCACCGCGACCGGCGCGGACGCGACGGAGGGCGAAGGGCGGCGGACCCGCCGCAGCCGCCGGGCGGGCGCGGATTCCTGGTCCACCCGACCGGCCGTGGATCCGTGGGAGCGGGGCTCCGCGGACACGCCGGAGACCAGCGGCGAGGCGCCGTCCTATCAGCCGGCGGTGGACCCGTGGGACGCCTCCGGCGTGCACGCGTGGGACCGGTCGGCGGTCGAGGGCCGGTGGGAGTCACCCGACGGCGCGGCCCGCTGGGACCAGACCGGCGAGATCGGCGACATCGGCGACATCGGGCGATGGGACCGCACCGGGGAGATCGGCCGGTGGGAGGAGACCGGGGACGTCGGCCGGTGGGACCAGACCGGGGAGATCGGCCGCTGGGACCGGGCCGGGGAGACCGGGCGGCGGGAACGGTCGACCACCGAGACGGGGCAGTGGGGCCGGGTCGACGATGGGCAGCGGTGGGATCGGGCGGTGGAGCCCCGGTCCGGGGACGGCTCGATCGAGGGATGGTCCTGGCCGGAGCACGTGGAGGGGTTCTGGTCGGGCACCCGGCTCGCGGGCGACGATCCCCGGTGGATGGACGCGCCGGCGTCCGCGCCGCGGTCACCGGTGGTGCCGTACACCGCCCCCCGGCCGCGGTCGGCGCCACGGCGCCGGGCGGAGCCGGCCCGGCGGAGGGGCGAGCCGGTCGGCGGCGCGCGGACGGTGGACGTGCCGTCCCGTCGGCGGGCGGAGTCGGCAACCGCCAGGTCCTGGAGCCGTCGTCTCGAGGACGACCTGCTCGACCCGGATCCGGGCGGGCCGTTCCGGCCGTTGGTCTACACGGCGGCGTGCTATCTGCTGCCGGCCGTGCTGGTCTTCGTCTGGCTGCTGACCCTGGACGGGCAGGCACCGGCCGGCTGCGTGACGGACATCAGCGGTGGCGGCTGCGACTCGCCACGGTCGCACGCCCTCGGCTCGCTGGTGAACGGGGCACCCCGGTTCGGCCTGGCGCTGGCCAGCAGCCTCCTGGTCGCGCTGCTGCTGCGGCGCGTCGGCACGACGTGGCGGTCGGCGACGGTGGCGCTGGCGGCAGCCGTCGTCGGCGGCGGGCTGTCGACGGTGATGATCAGCGCGGTGACCGGCCAGCCCATCGGCTGACCGAGGCCGCACGCGGCCCTCGGCGACACTCCGCCGCAGAGCGGGCCGTTCGTCTGCTCACGCTCGCCGGGTCGAGCCGGTCCGGCCACGGCCCGCCGGTCCTGGTGGGCCGGCCTGGTCCGCCTGCGTCCGCCGGCCGAGCGAGATCGTCCACCCGTCGAAGGCGGAAGGGCCCGCACCGGCGATCCGGTGCGGGCCCTTCGCGTGGTGCTGTCGGGTGTCAGCCCTGGACGACGTTCAGGTCGAACTTGGCGGTCACCTCGGGGTGCAGCCTGATGCTGACCGGGTACGCGCCGAGCGACTTGATGTGGCCGGACGTCTCCAGCCGACGACGGTCGAGGGCCGGGCCGCCGGCCGCCTTGACGGCGTCGACGATCTCGGCCGGGGTGACCGAGCCGAAGAGCCGCCCGCCGTCGCCGGCGCGGGCCTTCAGGCTGACCTTGAGGCCCTCGAGCTGGGCCTTGACCTCGTTGGCGTGGCCGAGGTCGCGGATCTCGCGGGCCGAGCGGGCCCGCTTGATGACCGTGACCTGCTTCTCCGCGCCCTTGGTCCAGGCGATCGCGAAGCCCTGCGGGAGCAGGTAGTTACGGCCGTAGCCGTTCTTGACCTCGACGATGTCGCCCGGGGCACCGAGGCCGGACACCTCCTGAGTCAGGATGATCTTCATATCGGTGCCTCCTCTCAGCGGGCCGTGGCCGTGTACGGCAGGAGCGCCATCTCGCGGGCGTTCTTGACCGCGCGGGCGATCTGCCGCTGCTGCTGCGAGGTCACGCCGGTCACCCGCCGAGCGCGGATCTTGCCGCGGTCGGAGATGAACTTGCGCAGCAGCGCGGTGTCCTTGTAATCGATGTACGTGATCCCGTCCTTGTCGAGCGGGTTCACCTTCTTCTTAGGTTTGCGAAGTGCAGCGGCCTTGGCCATTGCTCGGGCTCCTGGTTTGCGATCGCGGGCGCTCGGCGCCATTAGAACGGAGGCTCCTCGTCGAAGTTGCCGCCACCCGAACCACCGCGCGAGGGAGCCGGCGCAGCCGAGGCCCAGGGGTCGTCGAAGTTGCCTCCGCCGCCGCCCTGGTTGCCACCACCGCCACCGCCGAAGCCGCCGCCACCGGAGCGGGACATCTTCTGCACCTTCGCCGTGGCGTAGCGCAGGGACGGGCCGATCTCGTCGACCTCCAGCTCGATGACGGTGCGCTTCTCACCCTCGCGGGTCTCGTAGGACCGCTGACGCAGCCGGCCCGACACGATCACGCGGGCACCGCGCTGCAGCGACTCGGCGACGTGCTCGGCGGCCTGCCGCCAGACCGTGCACGCGAGGAACAGCGGCTCGCCGTCCTTCCACTCGCCGGACGCCTTGTCCATGAACCGGGGCGTCGAGGCGACCCGGAACTTGGCGACCGCGGCCCCCGAAGGGGTGAAACGCAACTCGGGGTCATCGGTCAGATTGCCGATGACCGTGATGGTGGTGTCTCCTGCCATGACCATCTCCTCGCGCACTCATCGTTCGCCGTACAGGCTCTCAGGGCCCTACGACAACCTTGATGAGGCTGATCCGGGTGGTGAACCGGGTGGACTGTTAGCGCGTCTCCGGCCGGATGACCTTGGTGCGCAGCACGGACTCGTTGAGCCGCAGCTGACGATCCAGCTCGGCCACCGCCGCAGGCGTGGCCTGCAGGTCGACGACAGCGTAGATGCCCTCGGCCTTCTTGTTGATCTCGTACGCGAGGCGCCGGCGGCCCCATACGTCGGTCTTCTCGACCGAGCCACCCGCGGTCCGGATCACGTTCAGGTACGTGTCGAGCGACGGGGCGACGGTGCGCTCCTCGAGGCTGGGGTCGAGGATCACCATGATCTCGTAATGACGCAAGACGTGCTCACCTCCTGTGGGCTAGGCGGCCACGGTCCTTCCGTGGCAGGAGGTCTGGCGTCGTGACCGCTCCGGACCGGGGGAACCCGACCGGACGCGGACAACCGGACCAGGATACCCGGCCCGGACGATCATGCCCGGGCAGGTCGACGTCGGCGGTTCCCGCGCCGCCGCCGGGCGCGACCCGGCAGCGGACAGGGGCGCGCATAAGGAAACCGGGGGCCGGGCCGACGACGCGCGTCGACCCCGGCCCCCGGTCACGAGGCCGCGGGGCGTCCCGTCCGCATTCCTTGGGTGGGACCTGGGGAGGAACGACCACACCGATGAGGTTGGACCGAAACGCCCCGCGGAGCTTCTTGTGTTGTTATCCGACCGTACAACGATTTCGTCACGTGTGGAGAGAATCAGCACTTTTGCCCGATGATCGGCAGAAGGCCCGTCGTCGATCCCACCCGGACCAACGACCGGCGGGCCGGCCGGGTGACGACCGGTCGACCCGCCGACCGACACCGCGACCCGGCCGCTCCGTCGCCCCGCACGTCGGTGCCTCGACGTAGGCTCGCCTGCATGCGTATCGGAGCCCACGTCGATTCCGCCGACCCGCTGTCCGAGGCCACCGCCCGAGCCGCCGACGCCGTGCAGTTCTTCCTCTCCGATCCGCAGGGCTGGAAGGCCCCGAAACCCAGGGAGGACGCCGACCGGTTGCGCGCCGCCGAGGTCGACCTCTACGTCCATGCGCCGTACGTCATCAACGTGGCGACGCTGAACAACCGGATCCGCATCCCGAGCCGGAAGCTGCTGCTCAGCCACGCGACGGCGGCTGCGGAGATCGGCGCGAAGGGCCTGATCGTGCACGGCGGGCACGTCAACGCGGGCGACGACCTGGCGGTCGGGTTCGACAACTGGCGCAAGACCTTCGCGTACGCGGCGGACGCCGGGGGCTTCGCCCTGCCGGTGCTGATCGAGAACACCGCAGGTGGGGACAACGCCTGCGCCCGACGCCTCGACGCGCTGGCCCGGCTCTGGGACGCGCTCGGCGACTACGAGGTGGGCTTCTGCCTCGACACCTGTCACGCGCACGCCGGGGGTGAGGAGCTGCTCGACCTGGTCGACCGCGTGAAGGCGATCACCGGGCGGATCGACCTGGTGCACGCCAACAACTCGAAGGACACGTTCGGTTCGGGGCGGGACAGGCACGACAACCTCGACGGCGGCACCATCGACCCGGAGCTGGTGGTGGCCGTGATCCGCGCGGCGGGTGCCCCGGCGATCGTGGAGACCCCCGGCGGCGTGGACGGTCAGGGTGCGGACATCACCTTCCTACGCGACCGACTCGCCGTGGGGAGCCCGGCCGCATGACGACCGAGCAGTCCGGCGCCACGGACGAGGCCACCGCCGCGACGAAGCCGACCACGGCCGGCGCCCCCGCGGCGGACGCGGCCGGGCCGGACGCCGCCGGCACGGAGCCGGCCGCGGGCGGGACAGCCGGGACCGAGCCGGCCGTCGGCGAGACCACCGGGAAGGCCACCACCTCCGGCGACCAGGACGCCCGGACGGACGGCGAGTCCGGTAAGGACGGCGAGCCCAAGAAGGACGCCGGCACCGAGGACGCCGGCAGCGCGAAGGGCGGCGACGCCGACGCCGACGGCACCGAGGACGGCGACGGCACGAAGGACGACAGCAGCGGCAAGGAGGGCGGGAAGCCGGACCGCTGGGAGGCGTTCGCCCCCGCCCCGGAGCCGGTGCCGGGTCGACTGCGGCGCGGGCTGCGCGCGGTCGGCCGTTTCGGCGTCCACGAGTGGACCCTGGCCGTGCTGGGCTCGCTGGCGCTGGCCGTCGCGCTCACCTGGCCGACGCTGCGCTACCCGCGCCACACGCTTCCGCAGGACTACTGGGACCCGAGCCTCCAGACCTGGCAGATGGCCTGGTCGGGGCACATCCTGAAGACCAACCCGGCGCAGCTGTGGCACTCCAACACGTTCTTCCCGGAGCCGTGGAGCTTCGCCTTCTCCGACACCCTGCTCGGGTACGCGCCGGCCGGCATGATCGGCACCGGCCCCGAGGCGGCCCTGCTCCGCTACAACATCATGTTCGTGTTGGCCCACGCGCTCGCCACGCTCGGGGCGTACGCGCTGGCGCGGCAGCTCGGGGCGGGGCGCGCGGGCGCGGCGGTGGCCGGGGTCGGCTACGCGTACGCCCCCTGGCTGCTCGCCCAGGCGGGGCACCTGCACATCATCTCCAACGGCGGCATCCCGCTGGCGCTGGCCATGCTGGCCCGCGGGCACGGCTGGTCGCTGCGCCACGGCTACCGCCCCGAGCGGCGGCACGCCGGGTGGGCGTACGCCGGGTGGGTGGTGGCCGCCTGGCAGCTCAGCCTGGGCTTCGGCATCGGGCTGCCGTTCGCGTACGTGCTGGCGGTGGTGACGCTCGTCGCCACCGTGACCTGGTTCGTCCGGCGCCGGTCGGTGCGGCGGCCGTTCGGGGTGCGGCTGCTCGTCGCCGACGTCGTCGGCGCGCTGCTCTTCGCGGGGGTGGGCGCCCTGCTGGCCGTCCCCTACTTCAAGGTCGCCGAGCTGCACCCGAACGCGGCCCGCACCCTCGACGACGTCGGCATCTACTCGCCGCCGCTCTCGGGCTTCTTCACCGCACCGGCCGAGTCCCGCGTCTGGGGCACGCTGCACGAGGGGGCGCGCGCCGGGTTGCCCTGGAACTCCCCGGAGATGACCCTGCTGCCCGGCTTCGTGCTCTACGCGCTGGCGGCGGGCGGGCTGTTCTTCTCGGTGTGGCGGCTGCGGCACCGGCTGCTGCTGCTCGCCGGGGTGGTGGTGACGGCGATCCTGGCCATGGGCACCCGGTTCTTCGGCGGCACCTTCACCTACGGTCTGCTGTTCGAGTATCTGCCGGGCTGGAACGGCCTACGCACGCCGGGGCGGATGATGCTCTGGACGACGCTGCTGCTCGGGCTGCTCGCCGCCGGGGCGGTCAGCGCCTTCGCGATCCGGGTGCGCGAGTGGGCCGCCGAGCGGGTCCCACCGTGGCCGGGCCCGTGGCTGCGGCTGGCCACCGTGCTGCCGCTGCTGCTGGTGATCGCCGAGGGCCTCAACGTCACCCCGCATCCGGTGGTGCCGGTCCAGCCCGCCGCGATGCGGTCGGTGGACGGCCCGCTGCTCGTGCTGCCCAGCGACCAGGGCCCGGACCAGCTGGTGATGCTGTGGTCGACCAGTCGGTTCCAGGACGTGGTCAACGGCGGCAGCGGCTTCACCCCGCAGCGGCAGATCGAGATCCGGAAGGCGACCGAGACGTTCCCGGACCAGGCGAGCGTGACCTACCTGCGTGCCCTGGGCGTGCGCAACGTGGTGGTGCTGCGCGACCAGATCGCCGACACGCCGTGGGCCACCACGATCGACGCCCCGGTCGACGCGCTCGGCATCACCCGCGAGCAGGTCGACAACGCGGTGGTCTTCCGCCTCTGACAGCGGACCCGGCTGCCTCGCCGGGCCCGAGACGCGGCCGGCCCGGGCCGGAAGCCCGGGCCGTGCCGAGCGCCGTCAGGCCGCCGTCGGGGCGGGCACGGCGGCGGGCTCGCTGGGCTCGGGTCGCCGTCGCCACCGGTCCACCCAGGGCGCGTCCGGCGCGCCGTCGAGCACCCCGCCGTCGGGGTCGTCGGCGTAGGTGTCCCGCACCGCGTCGCGCTCGGGGTGCAGGATCTCCTTCACGACCAGCACGCAGAGCAGCGCGACGGTGCCCAGCCGCAGCGTCGCCGCCAGCACGAAGACCCCCTCGGGGAAGACCGGGCGGCTGGTCGCCGAGCCGAGCAGTTCCCCGTAGAAGGCGGCGAAGTAGCCGATCTCGGCGACCTGCCAGGCGATGAAGGCACCCCACCTGGGGCGGGCGAGGACGACCAACGGCAGCAGCCAGAGGACGAACTGCTGCGACCAGACCTTGCTGAAGATGAGGAACGCGGCGACGACGAGGAAGGCGAGTTGGGCCAGCCGGGGCCGCTTCGGCGCACGCAGGGCCAGCACCGCGACGCCGAGGCAGGCCAGCCCGAACAGGGCGTACGAGAGCCAGTTCAGGGTGGGGATGTTGGCGTTGAGCCACTCGAAGGGCCCCATCGAGCCGGGGCCACCGGTGTTGACCTTGCCGTCGAGGTAGCGCCCGATGTACCAGAGCGTGCCCCAGTCGATGGGCCGGGTGGTGTTCAGCTCGAAGAAGCGGTCCCAGTTGTCGCGGTACGGCACGGCCGCCGGCAGGTTGACCGCGACGAGGGCGACGAGGGCCGTACCGACGGCGGTGAGGCCGGCGCGGATCCGGTTGGCGCGCAGCGCGAGCACGAGGATCGGCCCGAGGACGAACAGCGGCCACATCTTGGCCGCGCCGGCCAGGCCGAGCAGCACCCCGGCCAGTGCCGGCCGGCTGCGGGCCCAGGCGAGGAAGCCGAACGCGGCCAGCCCGACGGCGAGCAGGTCCCAGTTGACGGTGGCGGTGAGGAACAGGGCCGGGGCCAGCGCGAAGAGGGCGGCGTCCCAGGGTCGTCGGCGGCGCAGGGCGAGGATGACCGCGACGGTCGCCACGGCGAGGGCGCTGAGCACCAGGGCGTTGGCGTTGTACGCCCACTGCCCCTGGTTGATCTCCGGGTTGTCGACGCCGAGGGCGTGCACCGGCAGCCCGAGGGCACCCATGAAGTAACCGGTCAACACCGGGTACTCGACGGGGTGGTCCCGGTAGGGCACCTTGCCCTCGTTGAGCCCCTCGGCGTAGTAGAGCGCCAGCACGTCGGTGTAGCACATCCGGGTGTACTGGATGTTGTTCTGCCACGCGCCGTCCTGGCAGGGGGACTTCTGCACCCAGTGCAGGGCGAGGGTCAGGCAGGCCAGGGCCAGCACGATCCGGGCGGCCGTCCAGAACCGGCTCTCCCGGTCGGCGGGCCGGTCCAGCGCCACCGCGTGGTCGCCCAGCGGGCCACCGATCAGCTCGGATGCGCCACGGACGAACCCGTCCGACCGGGACGGGTGGTCACCGGGCCCGGCGTCGTCCATGTCTGCCGTCGACTGGGTGCTCATGGATGTATATCTTGCCTCATCTGAGCCTCATCTCGCGCCCTTGACGAGGGCTGAAGGGGGTTGCAAGGCGTGAATCCGAAAGCGCCTCACCCCGTTCCATTTTGGGTCTAAAGGACGTCTCGTAACTCGGTGAACGCCTGGCCAGGCAGGGGCCGGCATTCAGCCGGCGAGGATGATGTTGTGGAGGTGGGCGATGCCGGATGCGGTGTCGGTCAATGTGTGGGCGGCGCGTCGGTAGTCGCGCAGGATCTTGAAGGTCTTCATGCGGGCCAGGGCGTGTTCGACCTGCGCGCGGACGGTGCGGTGGTGCTTGTTCAGGTCCTTCTTCCAGTCGGGTAGTTCGCTGCCGTCGGTGGGTTTGCGGTACGGGATGATCACCTCGGGGTTGCCGCGGTAGGCGCCGTCGGCCATGACCGGCCGTCCGGCCAGCCTCTGGTCGATACCTGAGCTGCGGTAGACGACGGTGTCGTTGCGGTTGCCCGGCTGCGGGTCGCCCAAGGCGACGACCAGGCGGGTGTGGGCGTCGATCGCTACTGCAGGTTCGCCGAGCAGCGGTAGTTCTTGCTCGGGACGGCCAGACGGTGGTCCCGGGTCGGAATCAGGGTGCCGTCGACGATGGCGATCTGGTCGACCCTGCGCCGACGTCCCGGGGCCAGGGCGAGCAGGGGGCCGAGGGTGTCGATGACCCGGTGGGCGGCGGAGTGCGACACCCCGAACAGCGGACCGATCTGCCGCATGGTCAGGTTCGTGCGCCAGTACGCGGCTACCAGCAACACCCGGTCGGCAAGGTCGAGAGAACACTGCCTCCCCGGCCGCCCGTCAGCGATCGCATCCCTGACACGCTCGGCGACCAACCTGACCAGCCTGCGGAACTGGGCGGGCTGCAGCCCGGTGAACGGGAAGATCCACTCCGGGCGGGCCGCCGAGATCACCTGCACCCCGACATGATCCACCATGGACCACCCGGCGAGTTACGAGACGTCCCTTAGGGCGTCAAATCACCGCTCGTTGACGCATGGATCACGTCTCGGATGTAGTTCGCGCCGGACTTGAGCAGGTGCGCGATGTCTGGTGCCGGCTACCCCTGGGCGGCGGACACCAGCACCACTATCGCGCGGCGCAGCCTCACCGGGTCCTTCGCGGTCCAAGTGATCCGCTGCAACCGCTACCCCTCAGCCATCGAAACCTGCCGAACGAACAGCTCCAGGCGTCTACCCCACCCGGCGCCACCTCTCCCAGCCTCATGCGTTGGAGGACGGCCTGGAGCAATGCTCGAAATCTGTGGATGAGCGTCGGGCACCGCACCTGGTCGCCCTCGTTCGCGCCGGCGCCCGCTTCGAACGCGGCAAACTCGTCGAACGGCCCAACACCGAGCTCGTCACGACCGAGGCCGCAGCCGCCTGATCAAGATTTCTCATCCACAAGTCTTGACTATTGCTCACGGCCTGCCCGACACGCACTCAGAATCGGTGGGATTGCACTCCTCAAGGGAGGAGACAGGATTGGTTAGGTCGGACCTGGGAATCGAACGCTTCCCAGGTCCGACCTAGAATCAATACCTACTACAAAGCGCTAGCTGCAAGATCCGGTCTCCCAACGGTGAGAGCGCATCCCACCTTCGGCGTTATACTGGACTCCCCTTTTAGCACAGAACCACTCATAGTTGTAGTCAGTGCCGAGGTAAAGATGAACACCGGGGTAACTCGTGTTCGTTCCGCGATTCCAGAAGGATTTCATCGACGTCGTCTTGGACCAGGAACAGACGATGTCCCCCGACCACCAATCGCTGTCCGCGTTCGACCAAGAGCATCGAGAGCCAGTACCGTTCGAACCCGACCAGACACATAGGTCACCAACAGGGCAGTCCCAGGCTGCACTAGCCGAAGCCTGCACGACGGTGGCGGGCGCACCGAAGAGGATCATTGCGGACAACCCGATCACGCCAACAATCTTCTTTAACACCCCAATGACCTCCTCGACAGAATCACCAACAGGGTGAATTACGCTTCGCGGCGCGCCAACGAACTCACCGTATCGCACTCCATCTATCGGTGCAAAGGTAGAAAATTCCTCCGCTCCATGCAAGCAGCCGCCCCTCCCGGGCTCTCGTAATCGGGACCGACCGACTTCGGCGGGCTACGCCCGCCGTCGACTGCGTGGTGATGGACAGGAATCGTCCCGTACCGGTGGCCCTCACCTGCCCCAGGGCAAACACTCCGATGGACGAAACGCCGTCGGCGGCCGGACGTGGTGTCCGGCCGCCGACGACGGGCGCTCAACTCGGTGCGTTCACTCCCGGGTGCGGGGCGTGATGGTCGGCAGCAGGCCGCCGCCGGTGCCCCCCTCGTTGCCGGGCCCGGGGTTCGTCGGCGTGTCGGGGCCGCCGCCCGGGTTGCCGGGGAGTCCACCGCCCGGGTTGTTCGGGTTGTTGGGGTTATTCGGGTTGGTCGGGGTGTTGCCAGGGTTCTGGCAGAAGATGTCCAGCGGGTTGCACGCCGGCGGGTCCGGGGTGGGCGGCGGGGGCGGCGGGTCGCCGTTGCCCGCCTCCGGGTCGCCGATGTTCGCGGCTGGCGGGAAGCTCTTCTTCGGCTCGCCCTTGAGGGCGTCGTTCATGAACCGCTCCCAGATGCCGCCGGGGAGGTTCGCGCCGCTGACCCTGGTGCCGTCCTTCAGCTTCAGCGGCAGCCGCTTCTGCACGTTGCCCACCCAGACGGCCGTGGCGAGCTGCGGCGTGTAGCCGATCATCCAGGCGTCGCCGTTCTCCGAGCTGTCGGACTTGAGCTCCCAGGTGCCGGTCTTGGCGGTGGCCTCGCGGCCGTCGGCGAGCCGGTGGTTGACCTGGCCCGGGTATTCCTTCAGTACCGAGGTCACGTCGGCCACGACGTCCTTGTCGATCCGCCGCTTGGGGTCGAGCTTCTCGCTGCTGACCTTCTCCCACTTGCCGGTGGTCTCGTTCTGCTTCTCCACCGAGTAGAGGAAGTGTGCCTTGTTGTAAACGCCCTCGTTGGCGAACGTGGCGACGCCGTTGGCGTGGTCGAGGACCGTGATCGGGTACTGGCCGTAGCCGACGACGTGGAAGAACGGCGACGGCGCGATGTCCTTCGGGTCGGTCTTCGTCAGGTCGTACGCCTTGGCGGGGTCGGTGTCCGTGCGCCACATCGTGGTGACGCCGGCCTGCTTGGCCATGTCGATGACCTTGTCCGGCCCGATCTCCTGGGTGACGTGGTAGAACGGCACGTTCAGCGACTTGAGGGTGGAGACCTTCAGGGTGCAGGAGTTGCCGCAGGACGGGTTGTCGACGCCCGCGTTGCTGACCTTGAACTTCGTGCCCTCGGGGGTGAAGCCCCGGCCCTTCCAGCGCGACTCCAGCGCCTTGTCGGCCTTCAGCGCGGCGGCCAGGGTATAGATCTTGAAGCTCGACCCCGGCGAGTGGCCGCCGGTGACGGTGCCGTTGGAGTCGGTGTTCTTGCCGGCGTAGTCGGTGCCGGTGCCGTTGTCGCCGCCGTAGTAGGCGACGACGCGCCCGGTCTGCGGGTCGATGGCGACGACCGCCGCCATCAGGTTCTTGGGCTGGCCGGCGAGCTCCGAGCCCTTCGTCTTGCGCTGGGCGGCCTCGACCGCCGCCTTCTGGATCTTGGTGTCGATCGTGGTGCGGATGCGGTAGCCGCCGGCCATCAGCGCCTGCGAGCAGAGCGGCTTCTTGTCGGTGACGTCCGCCTCCTTGTCGACGCAGAGGCCCTTCTCGCGCATCTCGACCTTGACGTAGTTGATGACGTTGCCGTACGGCGTGTTCACGCCAAAGTCGATGCCGGCGCCGCCGTTCTTGGGACTCTTGATGTTCTTCGGGTATTCGGTCGGGCGCTCCGGCCTGCCGGGGGCGTTCAGCCAGCCCTCCTCGACCATGCCGTTGATGACGTAGTCCCAGCGGGACTTGGCGTCGACCGGGTTGACGGCCGGGTCGTACCCCCTGTGGGTCTCGCTGGCGACCGGCTGCTTGATCAGCGCGGCGAGCACCGCGCCCTCGGCGACGGTCAGGCTCTTCGCCGGCTTGCCGAAGTAGGTCTGGGCGGCCGCCTCGATGCCATACGCGCCCCGGCCGAAGTAGATCACGTTGAGGTAGTGCTGCATGATCTGCGGCTTGCCGTACTTGTCGTTCAACTTGGAGGCGAGGATCGCCTCCTTGACCTTCCGGGCGTAGGTGTCGTCCTTCAGGTTGTCGTACGCGTTGCGGGCGTACTGCTGGGTGATCGTCGACGCGCCCTGCTTGTCGCCGCCGGAGACGTTGTTCCACGCGGCGCGGGCGATGCCCTTGTAGTCCACACCGGAGTGCCGGTAGAAGTTGCGGTCCTCGGCTGCGGCCACCGCGTCCTGCACGTGCTGCGGGATCTGGTCGATGGTGACCAGGGTGCGGTTCTGCTCGCCCACCTTGGCGATGATGGTCTTGTTGTCCATCGCGTAGAGCGTCGTCGCCTGCGGCGGCGTGGTGTCCTCGGGCAGCACGACGTTGGTCGAGTAGTAGGTGAAGCCGACCACGCCGATGCCGGCGAGCATGATGAAGACGGCGAAGCTGGCGATGAGGATGTTCGCCCGCCGGCGCTTGCGGGCCCGCGCCGACTTCGTGCGGCCGTCGGGGCCCCGGCCGCCGGGGCCGCGGTCACCCCCGCCGGGCGGTGCGCCGATGCCGGAGGCCGGGGAGACGCTCGCCCGGGCGACGGAGGCGCGGCCGGCGGGACCGCCGTACGGTGTGGCGCCCACGGACGCGGCGCCCACGCTCGCTCGTCCGGCGGAGCCGACACCAACGGATGCTCGACCGGCCGGGGAGACGGGTGCCGGGGAGACCGGCACCGAGGCGCGGCCCGGGGTGGCCCGGCCGGCTGTCGGCCCGCCCGGGGCCGGGGAGACGGGCACCGAGGCCCGGCCGGCCCCCGCGCGCCCGACCGAGGCAGAGCCCACCGAGGCGGAGCCGGCGGCGGCTGTGCCGCGCGGCGGAACCGCCGCCGAACCACCCACCGAGGCGCGGCCACCCGCAGCCTGGCCGCGGGGCGGCACGGAGGCGCGGCCCGGCTGTGCCGTACCCTCTGACCAGCTGCCGCGGGCGTCGTCGCCGCGACGGTACGCGTCGGCCGGGCCCGCACCCGGGTCGCCGTGGGCTCCCGGTATCTGGGCCCGCCCGCGCGAGGAGCTGGGATCGCCGTACGAGTTCATTCCTCACACCCTGCCGGTCGCGGTGGGACGCGATCGCGCCGCCACCGGTTTGCCGTGAGCTGAAACACAGGACGCCGCCGCCCGAACGAGTCGGGCCGAGGGCATCACTTCCGGATCAATCGGACCTATCGGTCCTAATAGCTGTCGGTTGTCCCGCCTCCTCCACATCGGGCCAACCGAGTCAGCTGGGTTCACCGTTGCGCCTCTCGCCTCCGCCGAACGGCCGGGCCGGCACCCGGGGCCGTGGCGGCCGAAGCACCGGCCGCGCCCTGGTCCGACCCGTCCTCCGCGCCGCCGACCAGCCCGTCCCGGCCCAGCAGGAACTGCTCGACGAGGTGGTTCCAGCCGCAGCCGAGGCACACCTCCACCACGAACACCTGGAACTCACGCAGCGTCATCGCCAGGACGGGCAACTCGGCAAGGGTACGCGCCTGCCCGGCGGACTGCTTGAGCTCGTCCCCGTAAATGTAGTGGACGTGGGTGAGGTTCTCACTGCGGCAGATCGGGCAGCGCTCCTCGGTGGGCTCACCGTGGAAGCGGGCCGCGTTCTTCAGGTACGGCGACGCGTCGCAGACGTCGTACGTGCCCACCCGGCCGGCGAGAAGTTCACGCAGCACCGCTCGCTTCCGGAGCGAGTAGTCGACGACCTGGCGCTGCGTACGCATGCGGAGAAGGGTACGCGGTCCGGCGCGGCGAGGCGACCACCGTCACAATCGGTGACCCCGAGAATTCGGCGTGGGGGTTTGCCCTGATCCTTGGTGAGCGGCTAACGTGCGATGTATCGGTCCGATACATCGCGGTGGTTGAGTCTCCGCGTCGGGGGGTAAGAAGGGGTGGCCCGTGCTCGATCTCGCCATCCTCGGCCTCCTCCAGGAGTCCCCGATGCACGGCTACGAACTCCGCAAGGAGCTCGCGGCCAAGCTGGGTGCGATCCGCGCGGCGATCAGCTACGGCTCGCTCTACCCCACCCTGCGCCGACTGCAGGCGGCCGGGTGGATCACCGAGGCTGACGAGACGCCCGCCACCGCCGAGGAGGTCCCCGCACTGACCAGCCGCCGGGGGCGGGTGGTCTACAAGATCACTGCGGAGGGCAAGGAACGCTTCGCCCAGCTGATCGCGCAGGCCGGCCCCGAGACGTACGACGACACGGGCTTCGGCGTGCACTTCGCGTTCTTCGCCCGCACCGACCAGGCGACCCGGCTGCGCATCCTGGAGGGCCGCCGCCGCAAGATCGAGGAACGCCGCGAAGGGCTTCGCGACGTGCTGGGCCGGGCGGCCGAGCGCCTCGACGCGTACACCCTGGAACTTCAGCGCCACGGCCTCGACGCCTGTGAACGCGAGGTCCGCTGGCTGGAGGAGCTCATCGCCAACGAGCGCTCCGGCCGTGCCCCGACGGTCCCGGACACCGGGACGGCCGGCGGCCGACGAGATAACGACAGCCCGCCTCCGCCTGGAGAGTCCAGGAAAGAGCGGCCGTGATGAAGAAGAAGGAGGCAGACGCTATGGGCTCCGTCCGCGTCGCCATCGTCGGTGTGGGTAACTGCGCCTCGTCCCTCGTGCAGGGCGTGGAGTACTACCGCAACGCCGACCCGAACGACCGCGTCCCGGGTCTCATGCACGTCACCTTCGGCGACTACCACGTCTCGGACGTGGAGTTCGTCGCGGCGTTCGACGTCGACGCCAAGAAGGTGGGCATGGACCTCGCGGAGGCGATCGTCGCCAGCGAGAACAACACGATCAAGCTCTGCGACGTGCCGCCGACCGGCGTCAGCGTGCAGCGCGGCCCGACCTTCGACGGCCTGGGCCAGTACTACCGCGAGATCGTCGAGGAGTCGGACGCCGAGCCGGTCGACGTGGCCAAGGCGCTGCGCGACGCGCAGGTCGACGTCGTCGTCTCCTACCTGCCGGTCGGTTCCGAGCAGGCCGACAAGTTCTACGCCCAGGCCGCGATCGACGCCGGCTGCGCGTTCGTCAACGCCCTGCCGGTCTTCATCGCCTCCGACCCGGAGTGGGCGAAGAAGTTCGAGGACGCGGGCCTGCCGATCGTCGGCGACGACATCAAGAGCCAGGTCGGCGCGACCATCGTGCACCGGGCCCTCGCGAAGCTGTTCGAGGACCGCGGGGTCGAGCTGCTGCGCACGTACCAGCTCAACTTCGGCGGCAACATGGACTTCATGAACATGCTGGAGCGCAACCGGCTGGTCTCGAAGAAGATCTCGAAGACCCAGTCGGTCACGTCCCAGATCCCGCACGAGATGCAGAAGAGCGACGTGCACATCGGCCCGTCGGACCACGTGCCGTGGCTCGACGACCGCAAGTGGGCCTACATCCGCCTGGAGGGCCGCTCGTTCGGCGACACCCCGCTCAACGCGGAGCTGAAGCTCGAGGTGTGGGACTCGCCGAACTCGGCGGGCGTCATCATCGACGCCGTCCGGGCCGCGAAGATCGCCCTGGACCGCAAGATCGGCGGCCCGATCCTGTCGGCCTCGTCGTACTTCATGAAGTCCCCCCCGGTGCAGTACGCCGACCACGACGCGCACGCCGCCGTCGAGTCCTTCATCAAGGGCGAGGTCGAGCGCTGACGCGCTGACGCGGGCTGACCAACAGCACGATCACGGAGGGCCGGGTCCGTCGGGACCCGGCCCTCCGTGGTTCCTTCAGGCCGCCGTCGGGACTGTGGTCGTGGAAGGCGAGAAGGCCGAATCGCTGCACCAGCGCTACGATCGGCTGCGCCGGGCGGCGCTGCGCAACGGTGCCGCGCAGCGGATCCTGTTCGATCTGGAAGCGCGTCTGGAGTGAGCACATGGCGTGATCGTCTGTCGTTTACGGACACGACACACCGTTCCTTCTCTCGGTAGACGTCAGACGATCATGGTCCCAGCCTTGGGTTCACCCTTTCGTAGGCAGTGGCACCACGAGTGGACCGTGCTTCGACGCGCCTACAGCCGTCAGGACCAGGCGCGGCGCAGGGCGACGCCGGCCTCCAGCTCCAGCAGCTTCACCTTGCGCGGCAGGCCGCCGCCGAACCCGACCAGCTTCGCCCCCGCGCCCACGATCCGGTGACAGGGGACGATCACGGGGATCGGGTTGCGGTTGCAGGCCACCCCGACCGCCCGCGCCGCACCCGGATCGCCGCCGCCGATTAGCCGAGCCACCTCGCCGTAGGTCGACGTCTCCCCGTAGGGGATACGGGTCATCTCCCGCCACACCGCGCGCTCGAACTCGGAGCCCCGGCGCACCGCCACCGGCACCGTGAACTCGGTCAACTCCCCGGCGAAGTACGCCCGCAGCTCCGCCACAGCCCGGCCGGACAGTTCGTCGCCGGGGGCGTCGGCGGCGCCCTCCACCCGCCCGAAATGCGTGCCGCACACGGCTTCGTCGTCCGTGGCCACGGAGAACTCGCCGATCGGGGAGTCGAGCACGGTCCAGCGCACGCCCCATTCTCCCCCGTCTGCGCGGCTCGGCCCGATCCGGCCGCCCGGTGAGGCAAACTTCCGGTCCCGGCCGGCGTCTTGACCATCGGAGGTGGACGGTGGCTGAGGTGACCGACGGGGAGTTCACCGCGTTCGTCAACGACCGCGGCGAGGCCCTGCTGCGTGTCGCGTACGCCCTAGCGGGCAGCCAGCACGGCGCGGAGGACCTGCTCCAGAACGCGCTGGCCAAGGCGTACACACGCTGGCCGCAGATCCGGGGTGACGCCGAGCCGTACGTGCGTAGGATCCTCTACCACGATCAGGTCTCCGGCTGGCGTCGCCGGGCCCGGCGGCCCGAGGTACCGCTCGACGCGCTGCCCGAGGTGCCGGCCGAGCGGGACACCGGCCACGACGCCGACCTGCGGATGCTGCTGCGGGACGCGCTGCTGACGCTGCCGCCCCGCCAGCGGGCCGTACTGACCCTGCGCTACCTGGAGGACCTGAGCGTCGAGCAGACCGCCGCGCTGCTGGGCTGCCGGACGGGAACGGTGGCCAGTCAGGCGTCCCGGGCCCTGGCCAAGCTGCGCCGACTCGTGCCGGCCTTCGCCGAGTACGCCGATCGCCCGGAGGTGTCCCGATGAGTTCCCCGGCCGAGGAGGCACTGCGGGCGGCCGTACGTGATCTCGCTCGCCAGGCGCGGCCGGCGCCGGACCTGGCGGTGGGTGCGATGCGGCGCGGCCGACGGCTGCGGGCCCGTCGCCGGGCGGCGGTGGCAGCGGCCGCGGCACTGGTCGCCGTCGCTGCCGTGGCGCTTCCGTTCGTGCTGCTGAGGCCGGAGTCACCGGTCCGGCCGGCGGTGCCCGAGCCGACGGCTACGGTCACCCCGACCCCGGAGCTGCTGCCCACCCCGGGGCCGAGCTGGAGCGCCTCGCCGCTGGCCCTGCCCGGCGGCTGGGTGGTCACCGGCGCCGGCCGGGGCGGCTCCAGCCAGGGCGGCTCCGGCTGGGTGCTTGACCGCAGCCAGGGCCGCTACCGCCCCGTCCAGGGATACGACGGGGTGTGGCCCGCACCGGAGGGCACGCTCACCGCCCTGGCCGACGAGGACCGGCCCGGGGAGATCGGCCTGGCCGACGCGGCCCGGCGGCGGACGGACTGGTTCCGGACCGGAAAGTGGCTCATGCAGCCGCAGTGGTCGCCGGACGGCCGCCGCCTCCTGCTGACCATCCAGGGGGAGGGCGAGCCGATGCGCCTCGGCGTGCTCGACGCCGACGGCGGGGTCCGGACGTTCCCCGTCGACACGGACCGCTACTTCTGCACCGACTACTGCTTCTTCACCTGGGCCGGGGACGGCCGGGAGGTGGCGCTCCAGCAGACCGGCTCGGGCGGGCCGCAGTCGGAGTCCGCCCGGCATCCCCGGCGGGGCGTGCAGCTCTTCTCCGCCGAGGACGGCCGGCCCACCCGGTTCGTCGCGATGCCGGGCGACCCGGCCGGCCCCTGGGCCTGGTCGCCGAACGGGCGACTCGTGGTGGTGCAGGGCCAGCGCGAACCGCTGCTCGTCGAGACCGCCGACGGGCGGGTCGTCCGGTCCCTGCCGGCCGCCGACGCCGCCTTCGTCACCGACGACCGCCTGCTCTACCGACGCCCGTACGGCGACCGGGACTTCGTGCTCGCCGACCTGACCGGGCGGGAGCTGGTGCGGCAGCCGCTCCCGCCCGAACTGGTCGACCGGAACCTCACCGTCGCCCCGAGCTGACGAGGCGAGCGGCCGGAGGAGCGGCGAGGTCAGTTCCCGTAGGAGATGGTCCACTCCTTGCCGTCGAAGACGGCCTTGGCACTGGTCATGCCGTCGGGGTACACCACCTTGGCCGGTTGGGTGAGTTCGGAGACGTCCATCACCTCACTGCTCTCGAAACTCCCGAAGGCGACATAGTAGGTGGGTTTCGGGGTGAACTCGACCCCGGTGTTCGGCACCGTCGGCACCACGAACGTGCCGGCCCCCGACATGCCGATTCCCACGCTTCCCTGGTCGTCGTTCCCCGGCCCCGGTACGGTGTCGTCCTCCTTGATTATCAGACTTGAGCTATTCCCGGATGAGCTGGTCGGGCCGAATTCGAAACCGCCGTCGACGTAGGAGAGGGTGACCAGATTGTTCTGGGTCAGGTCTGCCGAGAGGATCTGGCCTGCCACAAACTGCGTCCCGGGGACGAGCGTGCCGACCTGACCCCAGACGAAGTTGTAGTCGATGCTCCACTTGTATTCGATAGTCGTCGACGGATGGCACATCTTCGACATCCAGGCGAGCGTGACCGCGTCACTCGGAAGCACGGGGTTCTCCTGGAAGAGGATGGCATTCATGCCATCCAGCGCAGAAGCGTTCGAGATCATGATGTTGTAGCCGACCGCGTCCTTCTTCGGCCGGCTGTCGTGGGGCGAAGCCCCGGACGAGGCGGCCCTCGCCTGGTCCGCGAGGCTTGTGCCGAACAGGGCGACACCCAGGCCCGCGCCCAGCGCGACCAGCCCACCCCGTCGGCTGATTCTGATCTCTCTCATCGCTCCTCCTCGCTCACGAAGAATGCCCCTGCCGACAGCCCACAAAGAGGAGAGGCGGCGTCAGGTTTTTGAATCAGAATGACCCTTGATCAATAAATTCGCGAGTGTCAATATGCTATGTAAGAAGTCCGGGCCAGGGCAAGGGCTTCCCCGTGGCGCGATATGGTCAACTCCCACTCGGCGGGAATTCGCGGCTCTCAAGCAGGATGGTTTACGCGGTATGCAGCGGAAGGTGCTTTAGGTGTGATTGACCTCGACGCCTTCGGCTCCGATGGACGCAGCAGCCGGTTCCGCCCGGACCGGCCGACCGGAACAGCCCTCTCGCCCCGGGTGACGGGGCACCCCGGCCACGCCGGATGACCTTGCACGGGGTGGCTACCGTGCAGGTCGTGGCCACCGGAACGCTCATCTTCCTGATCATTGGCGGGGCGGGCGTCGGCGTGCTGGCGCTGGCCCTGCTCGGCACCGAGCTGTTCCACTTCAGCCATCCCGGTGCCGACGGTCCGGTGTCCCTGGAGGCGGTCGCCGGGTTCGCCGGCGCGTTCGGCTTCGGCGCGGCGATCGTCAACGAGCTGCTCGGTGCGCGTACCCCCGGGATGGTGGCGGCGGCCGTGGCCGGCGGCGCGGTCGCTGCGGTGCCCACCGCGTGGGTCGCGGCCCGGATGAGCCGGGCGGCCCGCACCATGCGCACCGACCCCACGCCCACCCGCCACCACCTCGTCGGCGCGCTCGGCCTGGTCGTGACCCCGATCCCCGTGGACGGCTACGGCGAGGTCAGGGTCCGCGTCGCCGGCCAGCCGGTCAAGCTCAACGCCCGCGCCGACCGGCCGATCGGGATGGGCGAGCAGATCTTCGTGGTCGAGGCCCTGAGCGAGACCAGCGTGCACGTCGAGACCTACTGACCCCCACCGTCCTCCTCCCCTTGTCGCAGAGCGGAAGTCGTATGCCCCTTCTCATCGCCATCGGCGGCGCGGTACTCCTCGTCGTCGTCCTCGTCCTGTTCGTGCTGTCCCGGATCAAGGTCGCCGGGCCCAACGAGGCGTTCATCGTCACCGGCCGCAAGGGCCGGACCACCGAGACCGCCGACGGCGGCCGGTCCACCGACATGTCCGGCCAGAAGGTCGTCCTCGGCGCGTCGGTGTTCGTGCTGCCCGTGGTGCAGAAGCTCCAGTCGCTCGACCTGTCCAGCCGCCGCATCGACGTCGGCATCAAGGGCGCCGTGAGCAAGCAGGGCATCCGGGCCGAGCTGCACGGCGTCGCCATCGTCAAGGTCGGCGGCACCGAGGACGCGATCCGCGCCGCCGCGCAGCGCTTCCTGCACCAGCAGGACGAGATCGACAACTTCACCCGCGAGGTGCTGGCCGGCGCGCTGCGCTCGATCGTCGGCCGGCTCACCGTCGAGGAGGTCATCCGGGACCGGGCGGCGTTCGCCAGCGCGGTGGCCGAGGAGGCCGAGCACTCGATGACCAACCAGGGCCTGGTGCTGGACACCTTCCAGCTCCAGGACATCGTGGCCGAGGGCTCGTACCTCCAGGACCTGGGGCGGCCGGAGGCGGCCCGCGTGCTCAAGGACGCGGCGATCGCCGAGGCCCGGGCCCGGCAGCAGGCCGAGCAGGAGCGGCTGCTCGCCGAGGAGGCCATCGCCGAGGCGAACCGGAACCTGTCGCTCAAGCAGGCCGCCATCCAGGCGGAGATCGACGCGGCGAAGGCGAAGTCGGCGGCGGCCGGCCCGCTCGCCCAGGCCGAGCGGGACCAGGCGATCCTCTCGGAGCAGCAGAAGGTCGCCGAGCGCAACGCCGAGCTGAAGCAGCGCCAGCTCGACACCGAGGTGCGCAAGCCGGCCGACGCCGCCCGGTACAAGGTGGAGCAGGAGGCCGAGGCGGCCCGCAACGCGGCGGTGCTCAACGCCGACGCGCGGCGGCAGGCCACCATCGCCGCCGCACAGGCCGAGGCCGAGCAGGCCCGGCTCACCGGTGAGGGCGAGCGGGCCCGCCGGGCCGCGCTGGCCGAGGCGAACGCCATCGAGGGCGCCAAGGAGGGCGAGGCCGAGCAGCGTCGCCGGTCCGCGATCGCCGAGGCCGTCGAGCGGGAGGGCCAGGCCGAGGCCGCGGCCATCCTCGCCAAGGGCCAGGCCGAGGCCGACGCGATGGCGCGCAAGGCCGAGGCGTTCGCCGCGTACGGGGAGGCCGCGGTCCTGGACCTGCTGGTCCGGGTGCTGCCGCAGGTGGTCGAGGCCGCCAGCGCGCCGATCGGCGCGATCGACAAGCTGACCGTCATCTCCACCGACGGGGCGTCGTCGCTGACCAAGTCGGTGGCGAGCAACGTGGCGCAGGGCCTCCAGCTCGGCACCGACCTGACGGGCATCGACCTGGCCGGCCTGCTCGCCAAGCTGGGCGCGGCGCGCAACGCCGGCACCGAGGCGACCACGGTGGACGGGACCGCCGTCGACCGCTGACCCTGATCAGCATCACGAAGCCGGCCGGGCCCGTCGTGGGCCCGGCCGGCTTCGCTTTCGGTACGGAGGATTCGGCCGTCCCGGGAAAGGCCGGCGCCCGCCGGACCACCCCGGTCGTTGGGGGCGGTGCCGACGGGCGCCGGATGTGGTGCGGGATCCTCAGGCGAGGCCGATGGTGAACTGCTCCCAGGCGCCGACCGAGGTGCTCTTGGCGATCAGCGGCTTGCTGCCGCCGCTGTCCGCCTTGACGATCTTGCCGTTCGCGTTCGCGTACAGGTGGACGGTGCCGTCCGGGTGGTGCCAGCCGACGTAGAACGCCTCCCAGTCGCTGATCGAACCGGCCTTCGCCAGCAGCGGCTGGGAACCGCCGCTCTGCGCCGTCACGTACTTGTTGTTGACCAGGGCCCGGAAGGCGATCCAGCCGTAGCCGAGGTCGACCAGCTCGTACTTCTCCCAGGAACCGACCGAGGTGCTGCGGGCCAGCAGCGGCTTGCTGCCGCCACCGTCGGCCGCCACGAACTTGCCGTTCGCCTTGGCCTTCACGCTGACGATCGGGTTGGGCGCCTCGAAGTCGAACTTCTCCCAGGCGCCGATGCTGGCGCTCTTGGCGAGGAGCGGCTTGGTGCCCGCGCCGTCGGCGGCCACGTACTTGCCGTTGACCTGCGCCTTGAGGCTGACGCTGCCGTCGGTGTTGTTGACGAGCTGGAACTTCTCCCACGAGCCGATCGCGGTGCTCTTGGCGATCAGCGGCTTGCTGCCGCTGCCGTCGGCCGCGACGTACTTGCCGTTGGCCTTCGACTTGAGGGCGACCACCCCGCTGCTGACGGAGACGACGTCGAACTTCTCCCACCCGCCGAGCTGCCAGCTGCGGGCGATCAGTGGCTTGGAGCCGCCGCTCTCGGCCACGACGAGGGAGTCGTTGACCCGGGCCCGCAGGCCGACGTTGGTGCGGGCCACCGGGGTCGCGCCGACGTGCGCGAGCCGGTCGATGCTGCCCGCCGGGCCGAGCACCGCGCCGGAGACGCCGTTGGTGACGACGGCGTTGCGCACCTGCTGCGGGGTCCAGTTCGGGTTCTGGGCGAGCAGCTGCGCGGCGATGCCGGCCACGTGCGGCGCGGCCATCGACGTCCCGTTGATGGTCTCCGTCGCGGTGGTGCCGCCGATCCACGCCGAGGTGATGCCCACGCCGGGGGCGAACGTGTCCAGGCAGGTCCCGTAGTTGGAGAAGCCGGCCATCATGTCGACCCGGTCGGTGGCGCCGACGGTGATGGCGGCCGGCGCGCGGGCCGGCGAGTACGCGCAGGCGTCGTCGGCCTCGTTGCCGGCGGCGACGACGTAGGTGATGCCCTGGCCGATGGAGGTGGCGATCGCGTCGTCCAGCACCGGGTCCACGTCGCCGCCGAGGCTCATGTTCGCCACCGCGGGCTTCTGGGCGTTGTTGGTCACCCAGTCGATCCCGGCGACGACCCCCTCGGTCGAGCCGTAGCCCT
The DNA here is from genome assembly GCF_054052245.1 of Micromonospora sp. PTRAS2. Taxonomy (NCBI): domain Bacteria; kingdom Bacillati; phylum Actinomycetota; class Actinomycetes; order Micromonosporales; family Micromonosporaceae; genus Micromonospora; species Micromonospora sp. PTRAS2. The sequence continues at coordinate 917,812 of NZ_JBSWBU010000001.1, read as the reverse complement.
CGCAGTCGAGCACGCGGACCGCGACCAGGTCGACATCCTTGGCGACGCCGTAGGTCGTGCCGCCCACCGTGCCCGCCACGTGCGTGCCGTGGCCGTTGCAGTCGGCGGCGTCGCCGCCGTCGATCGCGTCGAACCCGGAGCTGGCCCGGCCGCCGAAGTCCTGGTGGTTGATGTTGATGCCGCTGTCGATGATGTACGCGGTGACGCCGCTCGACGACGGGTACGTGTAGGACTTGCTCAGCGCCGGGGTGGTCTGGTCGATGCGGTCCAGGCCCCACGAGGGCGGGTTGGTCTGGGTGCCGCTCGCCGAGACCTTGCGGACCGGCTCGACGTACGCGACGTCCGGGTCGGCCGCCAGCCGCTTCGCCTCGGCGGGGGTGAGCTGCGCGGAGTAGCCGCGCAGGGCCCCGGTGAAGACCTTCCGCACCTTGCCGCCGTTGGCCTTGGTGAGCGCCTTGACGGTGCTGCGGGTGGTGCTCGCGGCGGCCTTGCCGTTCTTCAGCTTGACGATGTAGCGGCCCGGCACGACGCCCTTGGTCAGGGCGTCACGCGCCTGCGACCGCTTCGGCGCGGTCAGGTTCGGCCGCACCGGGTTGCCGGCGGCGTCCAGGCTGGACGCCTCGACGCCGGCCGGCTCCGGGCTGGCCGGGGCGGAGGGTTCGGCCATCGCCGCGCCGCCGGTGGTGGCGAGGGCGATGGAGGTCGCGGAGGCGAGGGCGAGCCCGGCCACCGCAGAGCGGCGCATTACGCCACGACGTGTCAAAGAGATCTCCCCGTTGCAGCATCGGCCGTCCACCTCGGACGGCCGAGAACAATGAATCAGGCCTCACACTGAAATGGACAGGAGGCCACGATGATGTTGCATCATCATGGACGCTGGCCGAAGGGAATTACCTCAGCCGATCGGTCGATACGCTACCGTCGCGTCGTCAGTTTCCCGACAGGACGCGCGATCGGAGCGCCGCGCCGTCCCGGCGGACCCGCGATCAGCCGCCGACGCCCTCTTCGCGGGCCCAGCGCAGCAGCTCCGCCTCGGCCTCGTCGCGGTCCAGCGGGCCGCGCTCCAGGCGCAGCTCCTTGAGGTGCTTCCAGGCCCGACCCACGATCGGCCCCGGCGGCACGCCGAGCAGCTCCATGATGGCGTTGCCGTCGAGGTCGGGGCGGACCCGGGCGAGGTCCTCCTCGGCGGCGATCCGGGCGATCCGCTCCTCCAGCGCGTCGTAGTCGGCCGCGAGGGCCGCCGCTTTGCGCCGGTTGCGGGTGGTGCAGTCCGAACGGGTCAGCTTGTGCAGGCGGGCCAGCAGGTCACCGGCGTCGGTGACGTAGCGGCGGACCGCCGAGTCGGTCCACTCGCCCCGGCCGTACCCGTAGAAGCGCAGGTGCAGGCCGACCAGCTTGACCACCTGGGCGGTGACGTCCTTCGGGTATCGCATGGCCTTCATCCGGGCCTTGGTGAGCCGCGCGCCGACCACCTCGTGGTGGTGGAAGCTGACCCGGCTGTCCGGCCCGACGGCCTTGGTGGCCGGCTTGCCGACGTCGTGCATCAGCGCGGCCATCCGCAGGACGAAGTCACACCCGTCGGTCTCGTACGACACTGCGTTGGCGACCACGGTGAGCGTGTGCTCGTAGACGTCCTTGTGCTGGGCGTGCTCGTCGATCTCCAGCTTCAGCCCGGTCAGCTCGGGCAGGAAGCGGTCGGCCAGGCCGGTGTCGACCAGCAGCCGCAGGCCGGTGATCGGGTCCGCGCCGCAGAGCAGCTTGGTGAACTCGTCGCGGATCCGCTCGGCGGTGATCCGGTCGAGGTCGGCGGCCATGCTGGTCATCGCGGCCCGCACGTCGGGGTGCACCGCGAAGCGGAGCTGGGCGGCGAACCGGGCGGCCCGCAGCATCCGCAGCGGGTCGTCGCCGAAGGACTCGGCGGGGGTGCCGGGGGTGCGGATCACCCGGGCGGCGAGGTCGTCGAGACCGCCGTGCGGGTCGGTGAACCGGTGCGCGGGCAGGCTCACCGCCATCGCGTTGATGGTGAAGTCGCGACGCCTGAGGTCCTCGGTGAGGCTGGTGCCGTACTCCACGACGGGGTTACGGCTGACCTGGTCGTACGCCTCGGCGCGGAACGTGGTGATCTCCAGCCGCAGCCCGTCGCGTTGGCAGCCGATGGTGCCGAACTCCCGCCCGGTCTCCCAGATCGACTCGGCCCAGCCCTTGACGATCCGCAGGGTCTGGTCGGGATGGGCGTCGGTGCAGAAGTCGAGGTCGTCGCCGAGGCGGCCGAGCAGGGCGTCGCGCACCGAACCGCCCACCAGGTGCAGTTCGTGGCCGGCGTCGGCGAACCGGCGGCCCAGCTCGTCGGCGACCGGCGAGACGCGGAGCAGTTCGGCGACGGCGTTGCGCTGCGCGGCGGTGAGTTCGCGGCGGTCGGCGGCGTGGGGTGCGGAGGCTTCGGACATGGGATCGCCAGCCTATCGGTCGGGTCGGGGGCCTGATCCGCCGGGCGCGGGTAACCAGCAGGTGTTGACTATGGTCATGGTGTGCGGGCCGGTGCCCGGCTCCGACGTACCCCTGGGAGGCTGGAGATGAGCGGCGGTCTCTACCGCAGCGCGAACGCCGCGCAGGGCGGCGGCCGGCCCCCCGGCGACGACGCCACCTTCATCTCGGCGGAACCGCTGAACCAGCCCGCGATCGAGTCGACCGCGCCGCCCCAGGAGCAGGTCGCCGAGGCCAGCGCCGCGACGAACAGCGCGGTGATGGCGATCGGCAGCCTGGTCAGCCGGGGCACGGGCTTCCTGCGCACGCTGGCGCTGACCGCCGCGCTGGGCGGGGCGCTGGTCGGCGACGCGTACACGACGGCGCAGATCCTGCCGGGGATGGTCTACGAGTTCCTGCTGGGCGGCATCCTCACCAGCGTCCTGATCCCGGTGCTGGTGCGCCGTCGCAAGGCCGACGCGGACCGGGGGCAGGCGTACACGCAGCGGTTGCTGACGCTCGCGGTGGTCACCCTGGCCGTCGCGGCGCTGCTCGCCGTCGCGGGAGCCTCGCTGCTGACCGCGCTGTACGCGAGCGACAAGTCCAGCGGCGACTACCAGTCGCTGGTCACCAAACTGTCGTACCTGATGCTGCCGATGATCTTCTTCACCGGCCTCAGCGCGTTGATCAGCGCGGTGCTCAACACCCGGGGGCACTTCGCCGCCCCGATGTGGGCACCGATCCTGAACAACCTCGTGGTGATCGGCACCGTCGGCCTCTACATCGCCATCTTCGGCGCGGAGATCGTCGACCCGGAGCAGATGACCACCGGGCGGATCCTGCTGATCGGCGGCGGCACCCTGCTCGGGGTGGCGATCCAGGCGGCCGGGCTGCTGCCGGCCCTGCGCAAGGTGGGGTTCCGCTGGCGGCTGCGGTTCGACTTCCGGGCGCTGGGCCTGGGCGAGCTGGGCCGGCTCGGCGCGTGGATGTTCTGCTACGTGGCGGTCAGCCAGATCGGCCTGATCGTCCTGTTCAACCTGCTCAACCGCGCCGGCCGGGAGAACGCCGCCGGCCCGCTGATCTACAACAACGTCTTCCTGCTGCTGATGATGGCGCACGGCATCATCGCCGTGTCGATCATCACGGCGCTGATGCCCCGGATGAGCGCCGCCGCCGCCGACGGCCGGTACGCCGACCTCGCCGCCGACCTGTCCCGGGGCACCCGGACGGTCACGGCGGTGCTCGCCCCCATCGCGGTCTGCTACGCGGTGCTCGCCGGCCCGCTGTCGGTGACGCTGTTCCGCTACGGCGCGTTCAGCGACGAGAACGCCACCGCCACCTCGCTGGTGCTGCTGGTCGCGGCGCTGGCCCTGGTCCCGTTCGCGGTCAGCCAGTTGTTCACGTTCGCCTTCTACGCGCTCCCGGACACCCGCACCCCGGCCCTGATCAACATTCCGGTGGTGGCGCTGCGGATCGGCGTGCAGATCGCGCTGTTCGCCGCCTTCTCCGCCACCTTCGCGGCGGCGGGGATGATGATCGGCAACGCGGTCTCCTACCTGGCCGCCGCAGTGTTCTCCGCGCTGCTGCTGCGGCCCCGGGTCGGCCGGATCGGGCTGGGCGGGATCCTGCGCACCCTCGGCAAGGTCCTGGTGGCCGCGCTCGGTGCCGCGCTGGCCGGCCTGCTCGTGGTAAACCTGCTGCCGGGCGGCGACACGCTGAGCTGGCCGCAGGCCGTGTTCCGGCTGGTCGTCGGCGGCGCGGTCATCGCGGGGACGTACCTCGGGCTGGCCATGGTGCTGCGGATCGGCGAGATCACCGAGGTGGTCGGGATGGTCCGCCGCCGCCTCGGCCGCTGACCGGGCCCGCTGGCCGCTTCGGGCCGGTCGGTCGAGCGGGCCCTCCGCTTGGCAGACACGGAGCGTGATCGAGGATCACCAGGCTGGGGACAGCCCTGTGGATAACTCAGCGATTCGCCGCTCAGCAGCCATAAGGCCCTGTGGACAACCAACCGTAAGGCTGAGCATGGCGGGCCGTTCGGCGGGGAATCCGTCGCCGTCGCCCGGACGCCACACCGACGCGGCCCCTGCAACGACTACTTGCCGTCAACCTCTAGATTGGCTAGTACATGTGCCAGCAACGCGGCCGACAACGGTCGTAACCGGACAGGCGCGGCCACTCCCGGCACCTCAGCCGGGTACGCCGGGAAGATGACATGTCGGGGAGGCCGGCAACCCGGGTAAGGTCGCTCTCGACGGGTACGGCTGACCCCGGCGCTCCGCGTCGAGACCGTCGGTCGGTTCCTCAACAGGCAGAGCGGGAAGCCAGATGCCCAGCAGCGCGGGTCCATCGATCGACACGATCACCGAGGGAGGACGGGTGACCCAGGTCGGCGAGGGTCAGCAGGCGGAGGAGAGCGCTCCGCCGATCATGACCTTCGGTGCTCCCACGGCCGGTGAGATCCTCGCCGAGCGGTACGAGCTGGTCGAGCACATCAACAACGACAGCGCGGGCCGGCTGGTCTGGCGCGGGGTCGACGTGGTGCTGCGCCGCCCGGTCGCGGTCGTGCTGCGTTACCCGGGCGGCGACTCGGCCACCGAGATGCTCCAGGCGGCCGTCGCGGCCAGCCGGGTGATCCACCCCAACCTGGTGGGCGTGTACGACGCGATCGACGAGGCCGAGCGGGCGTATGTGGTCCGCGAGTGGGTGGACGGCCGGTCCCTGCGGGAGATGGTCGCCGACGGCCCCCTCGACCCGGGCCGGACGACCGCGATCGGCAACGCCGTGGCCAGCGCGCTGGCGGCCGTGCACGCCACCGGCATGGTGCACGGCAACGTGCACCCGGGCACCGTCATGATCAGCGACGAGGGCCGCGTGGTCCTGGCCGACGCCCGCACCGACGGCGCCGACAGCCAGGAGAACGACGTCCGCGCGATCGGCGGCATCCTCTACTTCGCCCTGACCGGGCACTGGCCGCACGCCGAGGCCCCGCTGCACGGCGCCACCGCCGGGCACGGCCGGGCCGCGATCCCCGACGCCGTGCGCGACGCCAGCGGCGCGATCGCCGCGCCCCGCCAGGTCCGGGCCGGCGTGCCGGCCTACCTCGACGACCTCACCATGGACCTGCTCGACGCCGGCATCGCCCCGCCGCCGTCGGACGTGCTCTCGGCCGAGCTGGCCCGGCTGGACATCCCGGTGGAGGACGACGGCTACCTGGAGCCCGCCGGCCCGCTGCGGTTCGCCGCCGACAACGGCGAGGAGCCGTCGCCGCTGGCCTCGGTCGCCGGGCGGAAGGTCGCCGTCGGCATCGCCGGCCTGCTGGCGGTCGCCCTCGTCGGCCTGCTCATCGGCATCAGCATCCTCGGCAACGACGACGAGACGCCGGAGACCGAGCCGGTGGCCCGGCCGTCCAGCAGCGCCCCGGCGACCGAGGCGACCCCCGCCGCCGCCGTGCGCAAGCTGTCGGTGACCGAGGTCCGCATCGTCGACCCGGACAGCAAGCTCCGCGACGAGCTGGGCGGGGCCGAGAAGGTGATCGACGGCGACGCGGACAAGGGCTGGGACACCGACACCTACACCCGGTCGAACTTCGGCAACACCAAGAGCGGCATGGGCGTCTGGATCGACCTCGGCGAGGAGCGCACCGTCAAGTCGGTGCAGGTGAGCCTCTCCGCCACCGGGGCCTCCGCCCAGCTGTTCGCGGGCACCACCGACCCGCCGCCCACGTCGGCGGGCGACAAGGAGCTGTTCGCCAGCTACAAGAAGAACCCGATCGGGCAGCCCTTCGAGCAGCACGACGGCACCACGATGACCTTCAACGGCTTCGACGCCGACGCGAAATACCGCTACCTGCTGTTCTGGATCACCGAGCTGCCCACGAACGACCGGGGCTACCAGGTCGGCGTCCAGGAGATCACGGTCCAGGGGTCGTGAACCGGGGCCCGGCGACGGGGCACCGCAGCGATCGGGCGCGGTGATGGACGCTCACGGCGAGCGCGCGAGCGACGTCGACCTGCTGCGCGCCCACGTCGCCGGTGACCGGGACGCCTTCACCGAGCTGTTCCACCGGCACCGGGACCGGCTCTGGGCGGTCGCCCTGCGGACCCTCGGCGACCGTGAGGAGGCCGCCGACGCCCTCCAGGACGCGCTGCTGTCCGCCCACCGGGCGGCGGCCCGGTTCCGGGGCGACTCGGCGGTGACCACCTGGCTGCACCGGATCGTGGTGAACGCCTGCCTCGACCGGATCCGCCGCCGGCAGGCGCACCCGACCGTCCCGCTGCCCGACGGCACGCACGGCGTCGACGGCGGCCCGTCGACCGGCGGGTTGGAGCCCGCCGCCCCCGTCCAGGACCACGACACCGCCCTGGTGGTCCGGCAGGCGCTCGCCGAACTGCCCGTCGAGCAGCGGGCGGCGCTGATCCTCGTCGACGTGCAGGGCTACCCGGTGGCCGAGGTGGCCCGCATCCTCGACGTCGCCGAGGGGACGGTCAAGAGCCGCTGCGCCCGGGGTCGGGCCCGGCTCGCCGTCGCCCTCGGGCACCTGCGTACGGGCGCACTGCCCGACGGCCCGGCCGGCGACGCCGCAGGGGCGGGCCGACAGCCCGGCCCCGCCGTGCGGCTGGCCTCGCCGCGCGCCGGTGCCGACGGCTCCCACGGCCCGGACGTGCCCGCCGTCACCCAGGGGAACCCCCGGCCCGCCGACGGCGTCCGATCAGGGTCGGGACGCTCCCGGCGCGTCGCCAACCAGGAGGACTCGTGACTGCCGGGGGGTTCAGGGAGGTCGACCTCGACCTGCTCGCCGACTACCTCGGCGGCGCGTTGGACGGCACCCCCGACGAGGCGGTCGTGGCGCGGCTCGTCGCGGAGGACCCGGCATGGGCCGAGGCCCACGACGCGCTGGCGGCGGCCTTGGCCCCGGTCGGCGACGCCCTCGCGGCCTGGGCCGGGCCCGCACCGCAGATGCCGCCGGTGGTCGCCGACCGGATCACCGCCGCGCTGGCTGGTGCCGGCCCCGGCACGCCCGCCGGTGTCACCGACCAGCCCGACCGGGCGGGCCTCGCCGAACCGGTCCGGGTCGGCCGGGTGCCCGCCCAGCCCACCGGCGGTACGCGCCGGCCCGCCGGCGGTCCCGGCCCGGCTACCGGCCGCCCCGGGGGTCGTGGGCGGCGCTGGGCGCGGCTCGCCGGGCCGGTGGCCCTGGCCGCGGCCTCGGTCGTCGCCGTCGGGTTCGGGCTCAACCAGGTGGTCGGCGACAGCGACCAGAGTGGCGGCACGGCCGACCGGGCGATCAGCGCGCAGGCGGAGTCGGGCGGCGGCGCGTTCACCGTCGCCGGCGCGCCGCGGCGCTCGGGCACCGACTGGACGCCGGAGACCCTGGCCGCCGGCGATCGGCCGTCCCCCGGTGCCAGCGAGCCGCCGAGGTCGTTCGGGTCGGGGCCGGACGCGCCCGTCGGGGGCGACAGCGGCGAACGGCTGCCGGCCGTCGGGGACCTGGGCCGACTCACCGGCACCGCCGCCCTGGCCGACTGCCTCACGGCCGTCAGCGCCGAGCACGGGGCCGGTCCGCTCACCGTCGACCTCGTCGACTACGCGCGCTTCCGGGGCGCGCCGGCGCTGGTCGTACGCTTCGTCGACCCGTCCGGGGAGCGCTGGGCGTGGGTGAGCGGCCCCGAGTGCGGGGTGCCCGGGTCCGGTGCCGACACCCGCTACCGGACGCGGGTAGGGTGAGGCCGCGGCCGGCCCGGCGGGCCTCCACCGGCCGCGCCTGATTCACATCTGCCGTTCTTCCACGTGACGTGACCCACCGGATGACCGGCTCGGGAATCCCCACTTCGTACGATGACGTTCTGCAAGTCAGTAGTCGGCGTCTGCGCGGCGTCGACGCTCCGACCGGCATCGGTGCGCGTGCCGATGGCGACCACACACATCGGGAGACGGCAGTGGACGAGGTCCGCAACCTGATCATCATCGGCTCCGGGCCGGCCGGTTACACGGCGGCGGTCTACGCCGCGCGCGCCAACCTCAAGCCCCTGATCATCGAGGGCGTGCAGTCCGGCGGTGCGCTGATGACGACCACCGAGGTGGAGAACTTCCCCGGTTTCGCCGACGGCATCCTCGGCCCCGAGCTGATGGACAACATGCGCAAGCAGGCCGAGCGGTTCGGTGCCGAGTTCCTCACCGACGACGTGACCCGGGTCGAGCTGACCGACACCGGCAGCGTCGGCTCCGACGCGGTGAGCACCGTGTGGGTCGGCGAGACGGCATACCGGGCGAAGGCCGTCATCCTCTCCACCGGCTCCGCCTGGCGCCCGCTGGGCGTGCCGGGCGAGCAGGAATACCTGGGCCACGGCGTGTCGTCCTGTGCCACGTGTGACGGCTTCTTCTTCCGCAACCAGCACATCGTGGTCGTCGGCGGCGGCGACTCGGCGATGGAGGAGGCCAGCTTCCTCACCCGGTTCGCCGAGTCGGTCACCATCATCCACCGGCGCGACTCGTTCCGGGCCAGCAAGATCATGGCCGAGCGGGCGCTGGGCAACGAGAAGATCAAGGTCGAGTGGAACAGCGTGGTCGAGGAGGTCCTCGGCGACGACGGCAAGGTCACCGGCGTCCGCGTCCGCAACGTGCACACCGGGGAGGCCAAGGTCCTCGACGTCACCGGCGTCTTCGTGGCGATCGGCCACGACCCGCGCAGCGAGCTCTTCCGGGGCCAGGTGGAGCTGGACGACGAGGGGTACGTCAAGGTGCAGGCCCCCAGCACCCGCACCAGCATCCCGGGCGTGTTCGCCGCCGGTGACGTGGTCGACCACACCTACCGGCAGGCCATCACCGCGGCCGGCACCGGCTGCGCCGCCGCCCTCGACGCCGAGCGCTTCATCGCCACGCTCGAAGGCTGAGCGCCGCACCCCGGGCTTCCCGGGTGGCGCACCAAACGACTGAAGGAACACATCGCAACCCCCGTAGGAGGGTCATAGTGGGAGCGACAAAGGCGGTCACCGACGCGAGTTTCGCCGTCGACGTGCTGAAGTCCGACAAGCCGGTGCTCGTCGACTTCTGGGCGGAGTGGTGCGGCCCGTGCCGCAAGGTCTCGCCGCTGCTCGAGGAGATCGCCGGCGAGATGGGCGACCAGGTCAGCATCGTCAAGCTCAACATCGACGAGAACCCGGAGACCGCGCGCGCGTACCGGGTGATGTCGGTGCCGACCCTGACCGTGTTCAAGAACGGCGAGCCGGTCCAGTCGATCGCCGGCGCCAAGCCGAAGGGCGAGCTGGTCAAGCTGATCCAGTCCGCGCTCTGACAGCCGCTACGCGAAGCCCCGTACCCCGTTGGGTGCGGGGTTTCGCATTTCGCGGGCCGTGACCTGCGCGGACACCGCCACCCCGGGCGGCCGGACCGCATAGCCTCAACCCGGGAGCCGCCGGCCGGCGACCCTGCGAAGGGGGCGAGCGTGCGTCCGATCCGACCCGGTGACCGTGGACCGGCGGTGCGCGAGATCCGCGCCGTCCTGACCGGTCTCGACCTGCTCGCGGCCGGGCCCTCGGCCGGCGACGAGTTCGACGCCGACACCGAACGCGCCGTGCGGGCGTTCCAGCAGTCCCGGGGGCTCAGCGTCGACGGGCGGGTCGGCGCGGAGACCTGGCGCGCCCTGGACGCCGCCCGCTGGCGGCTCGGCGCGCGCACCCTCTACCACGCGGTGCCGGAGCCGCTGACCGGCGAGGACGTCCGGTCGCTCCAGGAACGCCTGCTGGAGATGGGGTACGACGTGGGACGCGCCGACGCCGTCTACGGCGTACGCACCTCGCGGGCGGTGGCCCAGTTCCAGCGCGAGATGGGGCTCAAGCCGGACGGCTCCTGCGGCCCGCAGACCATGGGGACACTGCGCAGGCTGGGGCGGAAGGTGGTGGGCGGCCGGCCGCAGTGGCTGCGCGAGTCCGACGCGATCCGGCAGGCCGGCCCGACCCTCGTCGGCCGGACCGTGGTCATCGACCCGGGGCACGGCGGCACCGACCCCGGGGTGGTGGTGCCGGACGGCCCGTTGCGCTGGACCGAGGCCGACCTGGTGCACGACCTGGCCAGCCGGCTGGAGGGGCGGCTCGCGGCAGCGGGCGTGCGGGTGCAGCTCACCCGGGGCCCGACGCCGCAGAGCTGCCTGCCGGACGCCGAGCGGGCGCAGCTGGCCAACTCCCTCGGTGCCGACGTGTTCATCTCGCTGCACACCGACGGGCACGCCAACCCGGAGGCGGAGGGGGTGGCCACCTACCACTACGGCACCGGCAACGGGGTCACCTCCGCGACGGGCGAGCGGCTGGCCGGGCTGGTGCAGCGGGAGATCGTGGCCCGCACCGGCCTGCGGGACTGCCGTACCCACGCCAAGACGTGGGAGCTGCTGCGGCTGACCCGGATGCCGGCGGTGCGGGTGGAGGTGGGCTACCTGACGTCGCCCACCGACCGGGGGCGGCTGGTCGACCCCCGGTTCCGGGACCGGCTGGTCGAGGCGATCGTCGCCGCCGTCCAGCGCATGTACTTCCCGATCGAACGGGACGTGCCCACCGGCTCGATCGACGTCAGCGCGCTGCGCGCGGCGGTCGCGGCAGGTCGCCGGGTGGGCGCGAACTGAGCCGCCCGCCCCGGGACAGCCGGTGGCGCGTGTGCGAGGCCGGACGCCGGCCGGTCAGCCGCCGGTGGAGCGGGTCGCCGGGGCGGGCCGGACCGGCCGGAGCAGGGTCTCGGGGCTCATCGACCCGAGCAGCTTCTCCAGGGCGTATTCGACGTCGGACTTCCAGCTCAGCGCGGTGCGCAGCTCCAGCCGCAGCCGGGGAAAGCGGGGATGCGGGCGGACCGTCTTGAAGCCCACCGACAGGAAGAAGTCGGCGGGGGCCACGCACCCGCCCGCCGGGTCGCCCTCGTCGCCGAACTTCGCGTCCCCGAACGCCTCGATCGCCTTGATGCCCCGCTTCGTGAGGTCCCGGGCGACGCCCTGCACCAGCATCCGGCCGAGCCCGCCACCGGCGAAGGGCGCGACCACGTGCGCGGTCATCAGCAGCGCCGCGTCGGCGGAGACGGGGGAGGTGGGGAACGCCATCGACCGGGGCACATAGGCCGGCGGGGCGAACATGACGAACCCGGCGGGCATGCCGTCGACGTACGCGAGCTTGCCGCAGGAGCCCCACTCCAGCAGTGTCTGCGAGACCCAGGCCTCCTTCTCCAGCCCCGGGTCGCCGGCGGCACACGCCCGGTCGGCCGAAACCGGATCAAGCTCCCAGTGGACGCACTGCCGGCACGGCCGGGGCAGGTCCTCCAGGGTGTCGAGGGTCAAACTGACCAGACGTCGCGACATCGGCGCATCCCCACCTTAGGCTCGGAGGCGAGAACGACGCCGCCGCCTTCGGCGCCTCCGACGAGCGATCGTACGCCGCCGGACGGCGGTACGGGAGGGGACGCGCGAAACACCCCGCAGCGCCCATCCGGGCCCGCCGTTGCGCCGCAGGGCCGGTCCGGGATGTGGACGGCCGGCAAATCGATCGGCCCGTCCGAGCGGGAAAGGACTACCATCGGTGGTCTGCGTCCCGTGCCGCCATGGTCTGCGGTGTCCCGGGTACCCCCGGGGGGCGGGAGCCGCCCGACACGCGATCGAGGTGATGTCATGACCGGCACGACGCTCGACGACTACACCGACCGCTACGCCCGGCGCGTCCGGGGCATGACCGCCTCGGAGATCCGCGCCCTGTTCGCGGTGGCCAGCCGGCCCGAGGTGGTCTCCCTCGCCGGCGGCGCGCCCTACATCGCCGCCCTGCCACTGGACGCGGTGGGCGAGATGCTCGGCCGGCTCGGCTCCGAGCACGGCGTCACCACCCTGCAGTACGGCATCGGGCAGGGCACCCTGGAGCTGCGCGAGCGGATCTGCGAGGTGATGGCGCTCTCCGGCATCGACGCGTCCTGCGGGGCCTCCCCGGAGGACGTGGTGGTGACCGTCGGCGGGCAGCAGGCGCTCGACCTGGTGGCCCGCCTCTTCCTGGACCCGGGTGACGTGGTGCTCGCCGAGGGGCCGACCTACGTCGGCGCGCTCGGGGTGTTCCAGGCCGCCCAGGCACAGGTCGTGCACGTGCCGATGGACGACGACGGGCTGATCCCGGAGGCGTTGGAGACGGCGGTCGCCGAGCTGGCCCGGGCCGGGCGGCGGGTGAAGTTCCTGTACACCATCCCGACGTACCAGAACCCGATGGGCGTGACGCTCAGCGAGGAACGGCGCGAACGGGTCCTCGACATCTGCGAGCGCGCGGGCCTGCTGGTGATCGAGGACGACCCGTACGGGCAGCTCGGTTTCGAGGGTGACGCCCCGCGGCCGCTGCGGGCCCGGCGGCGCGACGGCGTCTTCTACCTCAGCACCTTCTCCAAGACCTTCGCCCCGGGGCTGCGGGTGGGCTGGATCCTGGCCCCGCACGCGGTCCGCGACAAGCTGGTCATCGCCAGCGAGGCGAACATCCTCTGCCCCAGCGGGTACGCCCAGGCCGCCGTCTCGACCTACCTGGGGACGATGCCGTGGCGCGAGCAGCTCAAGGTCTACCGGGAGGTCTACCGGGAGCGCCGCGACGCCCTGCTGGCCGCGCTGGAGGACCTGATGCCGGCCGGCACCACCTGGACCAGGCCCACCGGCGGCCTCTTCGTCTGGGCGAGCCTGCCCGACGGCCTGGACTCCAAGGCGATGATGCCGCGCGCGATCGCGGCCAGGGTGGCCTACGTGCCGGGCACCGGCTTCTACGCCGACGGCACCGGCACCGGCAACATGCGGCTGAACTTCTCCTTCCCCACGCCGGAGCGGATCCGGGAGGGGGTGCGCCGGCTGGCCGGCGTGATGGAGCAGGACATCGCCATGCGCCGGGTCTTCGGCGGCACCGTCGGTCGTCCCGGTTCGCGGCGGGGGCAGGCCGGCGCGGACACCCCGGGACCCGACTTGGCATGATTCCGGCATGGCTGCGATCCCTGCCGAGCGAATCACCGTGACCGACCCCAACAGCACCACCGAGCTGCACGTGCTGGTGCTCGCCGGTGGCCTCTCCTACGAGCGGGACGTCTCGCTCCGTTCCGGCCGCCGGGTGCTGGACGCGCTCCGCGCCGTCGGGGTGGAGGCGGAGCTGCGGGACGCCGACGTGGCCCTGCTCCCGGCGCTGGTCGCCGACCCGCCGGACGCCGTGGTGATCGCGTTGCACGGCGCGACCGGCGAGGACGGTTCGCTGCGCGGGGTGCTCGACCTGTGCGACGTCCCGTACGTCGGCTGCGACGCCCGGGCGTCCCGCGTCGCCTGGGACAAGCCGTCGGCGAAGGCGGTGCTCCGCGAGGCCGGCCTGCCCACCCCCGACTGGGTGGCCCTGCCGCACGACCGCTTCTCGGAGCTGGGGGCGGTGGCGGTGCTGGACCGGATCGTCGACCGGCTCGGGCTGCCGCTGATGGTGAAGCCGGCGCAGGGCGGTTCCGGCCTGGGCGCCGCCGTGGTCCGGGACGCCGCGTCGCTGCCGGCCGCGATGGTCGGTTGTTTCGCATACCACTCGACGGCGCTGGTCGAGCGGTACGTCTCCGGCATGGACGTCGCGGTGTCGGTGGTCGACCTCGGGGAGGGCCCGCAGGCGCTGCCCGCCGTGGAGATCGTGCCCCGCAACGGCGTGTACGACTACGCCGCCCGGTACACCGCGGGCCGGACCACCTGGCACACCCCCGCGCGACTCGACCCGGAGGTCGCCGACACGGTGGCCCGCGTCGCCGTGTCGGCCCACACGGCGCTGGGGCTGCGCGACCTGTCCCGGGTCGACCTGATCGTGGACGCCGACGGCCAGCCGCACGTGCTGGAGGTCAACGTCTCGCCGGGCATGACGGAGACGTCGCTGCTGCCGCTCGCCGTCCAGGCCGCCGGGCTGGACTTCGGCCGGTTGATCGGCTCCCTCGTGACCCGGGCCGCCGCCCGGCGCGGCTGACCGGCCGCGGTCACCGGGCCTCGTCGGTCGGCCCGTCCGCCGGCTCCGGGATCTCCTCGGCGGCCTCGATCACGCCGACGCCGTCGTCCTCGCCCACGGCGTCGGAGGACGACTGGGTGCCGATGCTCGACGGCGCCTGCCACTGGATGCGGGGCGGCTCGGCCAGCGGCCGGCCACCGAACTCGGCCAGCCAGGCGGCCACCATGGCCAGGTTCTCCCGCCACTGCTGCTCGGAGATCGGCGGGAGGATGGAGTCCCACAGCGACAGGAACGTGCCCCGCAACTGGAGGCGCCCGTACGGCCGGGCGAGGAACCACAGGTGCAGGTGGGCCGACCCGTCGCCCCACCGGTTCACGTGGACGCGGGCGACGCCGTCGAGGGACCGGATGGCCTTCTCCAGCCGTACCGTCATCACGCCCAGCTCGGCGGCGAGAAGATTGGGCAGGTCGCCCAGGTCGAGGTGGGAACGGGACTCCAGGATCAGCACCATCGGCAGCCCGGTGGGCCGGTCCATGGCGCGGACACGCCACCGCTCGCCAACCCAGATGTACGCGTCGTCGGGCGCGGCGCAGGCAGTGCACTCCCGGTTCCCCTCGCCCTTGCGCGGGGGTTCCACCGGGACGGGATCCTCAAGGTGCTTGACCCGGAGGTCGCCCTCGAAGGGAAAGGAAGGCCAGGAGGTGAAGTCGGGGACTGCGGGAGGGGTGTCGTGCACGACGCTGACCCTAACCGAGCAAGCGGGCCCTGTCCCTACCTGATTCGTCCAGCGTCGAGGGCGGCCAGGCCCCTCGGACCAGGCCCACGCGGTCGCTGGACGGGGCGAGTTCCGCACCCCCGCGCAGTGTCGTCCCGCGCGGTCCACGAGCGTTGTCCACACGTTATCCACAGGCCGTCGAGACCGTCGCCACGGCCCGTCGTCCACAGGCTGACACCGCGTTTCACGCGGGGTTTCACGTGAAACAGGGTGGGGCTGTGGAAAACCGCTGTGGATAACTCCACGCTTCTCGGCGAGGGTTGTGCACAGCCTTCTGTCTCCCTCGTTCCTAACGAGCCGGCGGCCTGCGGGTCGCTGCCTGAGCGCCCGGAGATGGGCCCGACCTGCCGCCGTCTTCCGGGCCCGGGCGACGCCTGCTCCTGGTGCCGCGAGGGTGGGGCGGGCCGTCCGAGGGGCGCACTCCCGCATCGCCCGACGTCCACCGATGGGGCCCCGGCGTCCCGCGCCCTGGCTCTCCGGGCTCCCGAGGCACCCCACCCTCTCCGATGACGGGGAACTGACCATCGGCGAAGGGCTCTACACCTCCCATCAAGCCGACGCCGGTCGCGACCCTCCCGTCATCTCGGCGCGGGCGCTCACAGCGCAGCCGCGTGGTGCCGTCGGTGTGCCCGCTGCCGTCCGGGGCGGCGAAGCGGCGGTAGCCCATTGGGAAGGTGCGGTCGTCATGACCGCCGAAGACCGGCTCCCCTGAGCACCCAACCGAACGGCTACGGGGGCGACGTGCTGATGCCGACCTTGGTGCTGGACCGTCGCGGCTGCTGCTGCACCCGTCGGGGCAAGCGACGCCGTCGGGGTAGTGGCGACCGCCGAGCGCCTCGGGGCCGGTCGAGGACCGCCGAGCGCAACGGGGGCCAGTCGAGGAGCGCCGAGCGCCTCGGGGGCCCCGTTCGAGGACCGCCGACCTGGCCCCGAGGCTCAAGGATCGCCGAGGACGGGCGAGCGGAGAGATCGCCGTTGGCGCGCGGCGAACAACCCGTCGCTTCGCGACCGCACAGGAAAGAGCGGACCAGCCCGCTGAGGAGGCCGTACAGGTCCGAACCGACAAGTGCGGTGCAGTGGGGTCGGATCGCACGCCTGCGCTGGTATGAGGGCCAACTGATGCTCTGCCGCCGCTTCACGGGCGCTGATGGTCTGCCGGCGCTTCACGGGCGACAGCCTTGGCCCGCCCCGTTCTCTCAGGTCGCGCTTGTGAGGGGGCCGCGTCCCCGACAAGGGCTACGGGTTCAGGGCCGGGGTGCCGGAGCCCGGCCGTACTTGCGCCGACCAGAGGAAGCGCCGGAGTCGCCTCGCGCCGCGCACGTCCGGGGCTCGCCATTCCCGGCCGCGGGGCACCGATCGGACGGCCCGAGCGTGCCCCCGAGCGTCCTGCGTCTTCCGCGCCCCGGCCTCCCGATCCCGGCTTCCACGTCCCTTCGTGTCCGATGGCTCCTGGAGCCGTGCGCTCCGGCCGACGGCTGATGCTGCTGGTGCCGGCCCCGGTACGCGGCCCAGGGCCGGCGTGCTGGGTGTCGGCACCAGCATGGCCGAGGGTTTCCCGGCTTCCGGTTCCACGTGAAACAGGGCGGCAGCTCGCCTCCGCACGGGGCCGGGATGGGCCGTTCCCTCGCCG
Organism: Micromonospora sp. PTRAS2; assembly: GCF_054052245.1. Lineage (NCBI taxonomy): Bacteria > Bacillati > Actinomycetota > Actinomycetes > Micromonosporales > Micromonosporaceae > Micromonospora > Micromonospora sp. PTRAS2. The sequence goes on along the minus strand of NZ_JBSWBU010000001.1, from coordinate 901,005 downwards.
CCCCGGCGGGAGCGAGCCGGAGGGGATCACCGAGCACGGCTACTCGGGCATCGGCCATCACGAGCCACAGACCGCGAGCGAGTTGGAGCGGCTCATCGTCACCAACTCGCCGCCACCGCTCCCCTTGCCGGTCCTGCGGCTGCCGAAGGCCTCGCGGCACGGCACCACCTCTTGGCACGGAGGACCGTTTCACGTGGAACCAGTGGGCGGGACACTCGCGGCATCGGGCGGGCCAGGCGGTGAGTTACGCGGATTCGGCCGGCGGGACCCGAACCTCGACGTCCGGCTCGGACGCTGTCTACGGCGGCTTTGCCGGGGTGAGAGCCGAAGCCGAGGCCTGGTGCTGAGTGGCGTCCGTGCGGATGTCCTCGTTTCACGTGGAACCCGTCCACAGGCTGGTCGCCGAGGAGCGACGCAGCTCGGGGTCGACATGGCGGCCCTCCTCCGTCCGGCGGCCCTCCTTCCTCCGGCACCCGTCGCCATGTCGGCGACATCGCGGTATCCGGGGCCTCGGGATACCCCATGTCGCCGGCATGGCGACCGACGACGCCAGGTCGGCGGTGACCGCCACCGGGCGCCCGGCCAGGGAGAAGCTCAAGTCGGCAGAGGCGTAGGCCCTGCCGGCCCAGCACAGCCCATTCGAGGGAGCGCGTCCGGCGCGGGCGAGCCCGCGAGCCAACGGCGCCGATCCCGCAAGCCGACAGCGGCAAGCCCACGTGCCAACGGCACGATCCCGCGAGCCCGCGAGCCAACGGCGGCAAGCCCGCGTAGCAATGGCGCCGACCCCCCGGGCACTGCGGTGCCCCCGCTCCGCGCCCGGGGGCGTGCTCGGCATTACCTGTCCACCAACGTCTTCGGCGTATGCGATGGGCTCCGAGCCGATCGTCGGCCGAGACGTGTCCCGTCTCCCACCACCATGGGGCGAGTCCGCCTGGCGGTCACCTCCGACGGCGGGCAGCCCACCGGAGACCGGGAGGTTTCACGTGGAACGTGTCGGCGACCGCGGCGCACGGAGGTGGACGGCCCTCGCACCGCCTCACGGAGCCTGGGCCGCATCGTGCCGACCGCCACGGGGCGACGACTGCCGGAGGCGATGCCCCTCGGGACCACCCGGGCAGCAGCCTGAAACGCCGCCGGCCGCGTCGCCCGGGTGGGACGGCGCGGCCGGCGGGCAGGCGCGCAGGTCAGTCCTCGGGGGTGTCCTCTTGACCGACCCCGATGAGGCCGACGATCCGTTCCAGGTCGTCGACCGTGGCGAACTCGATGGTGATCTTGCCCTTGCTCCGGCCGATGTCCACCTTCACCCTGGTGTCGAACCGGTCGGAGAGCCTGTCCGCGAGGTCCGTGAGGGCCGGGGCGTGGGCAGTGGTCCGCCGCTTCGCGGCCGGGGCCTTCGCCGGCCCGTCCGCCAGCGCGAGCGCGACGATCTCCTCGGTCGATCGGACGGAGAGCCCCTCGGCGACGATGCGCGCCGCGAGTTGCTCCTGCGCCTGCGCCTCGTCCAGGCTCAGCAGCGCGCGGGCATGGCCGGCGGAGAGCAGCCCGGCGGCGACGCGGCGCTGCACCTGGGCGGGCAGGTTCAGCAGCCGGATGGTGTTGGAGATCTGCGGGCGGCTCCGGCCGATCCGGCGGGCCAACTCCTCGTGGGTCGCGCCGAACTCCTCCAGCAGTTGCTGGTATGCGGCGGCCTCCTCCAGCGGGTTGAGGTTGGCCCGGTGGATGTTCTCCAGCAGCGCGTCCCGGAGCATGGCGTCGTCGCGGGTGTCCCGGACGATGGCGGGAATGTTCTCCCGGCCGACGGCCTGCGCGGCCCGCCAGCGGCGCTCGCCCATGACGAGTTCGTACTTCTCGCCGTCGAGTGCCCGCACCACGATCGGCTGGAGGAAGCCGACCTCCTGGATGGAGGTCTTCAGCTCCTCCAGGGCCTCCTCGTCGAAGACCTGGCGGGGCTGCTTCGGGTTGGGCACGATCGCGTCGACCGGCACCTCAGCGAACCGGGCACCGGGCACCGGGCTGAGTTGAGGCTCGGACGGCGGCATGACCGCAGGGGCCTCGACGTCGACCGGCGCCACCATCGGGGCCGGCGCCGAGGCCGGGACGGGCGCCTCGCCGTCTTCGGGCATCGCCGTCGTCGTCTCGACGGGCTGGACCGGGCCAGTGGGGATCAGCGCCCCGAGCCCTCGACCCAGACCCCCCCGAGGACGGTTCTTCATACGATGCCTCCCAGCGACTTGTCCGCACTACGCATTCCGGCTCACCGGCTCCTTGACCCCACGCTCGGCGATCTCCTGGGCGGCCTCGAAGTAACTCGTCGCCCCCCGTGAACCGGGATCGTAGGTCATGACCGACTGGCCGTAGCTCGGTGCCTCGGAGACTCGGACGTTCCGGGGGATCACCGCCTGCAGGACCTTGTCGCCGAAGTGGTTCCGGACGTCCTGCTCCACCGCGTCGGCCAGTCGGGTGCGCCGGTCGTACATGGTGAGCAGGATGGTGGAGACGTCGAGCCTGGGGTTGAGGTGCTTGCGGACCAGGTTGATGTTGTTGATCAGCTGGTTCAGCCCTTCCAACGCGTAGTACTCGCACTGGATGGGGATGAGCACCTCCTGCGCGGCCACCAGGGCGTTGACGGTGAGCAGGCCCAGCGACGGCGGGCAGTCGATGAAGACGTAGTCGAAGTGGCCGGGGTAGGCGTCGATCGCCCGGGAAAGCCGCGACTCGCGGGCCACCACGGACACCAGCTCGATCTCCGCGCCCGCGAGGTCGATCGTGGCCGGCACGCACCACAGGTTGGGGATGCCCTCGACGCCCTGGGCCACCTCCTCCAGCGGAACGCTGTTGATCAGGCAGTCGTAGACGTCCGGCACACCGGTGTGGTGCGGGACGTTCAGCCCGGTCGACGCGTTGCCCTGCGGGTCGAGGTCGACCACGAGGACCCGGTTGCCGTGCAGGGCGAGCGCCACCGCCAGGTTCACCGTGGTCGTGGTCTTCCCCACGCCGCCCTTCTGGTTGGCGACGCACATCACCCGGGTCCGCTCCGGACGCGGCATGGTCACCTCGCCACTCGGATTAAGGATCTGCACGGCGCGCATAGCCTCCATAGCCAACGGTGGGTCATCCTCTTCGCGCGTCGGGGTTTCACGTGAAACGTACGCGGCATCGGCCGGTTCGGTGCCATAGGCCCCGGCCTGCGGTGCCGGCGTGTCGACTGGAACGGCGGCTCCCGGGGCCGCGTCAGGCACCACGTGCGGTGCGGGTTGCTGGGGGAGCACGACGGCAGGCCGGGGTGTCGACTCGAAGTGAGCGGAGGGCCCGGGGTCGGAACCGTCGGCCGCCGGAACGCCGGGGCGGCCGGCCCTGCCGTAGACCGTCCCGGACGCCTCCGCCCGGGGGGCGGTGGTGCCGGTACCGGCGGCGGCAGGGGCGTCGCGGCGTGGAGCGGGGCCGCCGCCGATCGGGTGTGCCGCCGCCCCGTAGGCGTCGCCGGGCCAGCCGGGCTCGTCGGTTTCACGTGAAACGGGGCCCGCTGCGGACCGCTCTCCGCGACCGTTCACCCGTGGATCGTCGTACCTGCCGTCGTCATGCACCTGTCATCCCTACCCGCTCCGGATGGTCGGCCCGCACCCCGTCGTCTTGGCCACGCTCGTTCGCATCACGGAGCCTACGGCCCGGCGGGAGCGGCCGGGACCCCCTGAGGGTCAGATGCCGTCCACTCCACACTATCGACGCGCGGTCAGCCTACGGCGGACGGGCGCGGCCGGTCCACGCCGGATTTCCCGCCCGCGCGTGCCCGCACCCGTATCAACGACCCGACCTGCGGCGGGAAGCCGGCGCGCGAGGACAAAGGCGGTCAGCGGCCCCGGCGACGCCCGCTGCGCGAGCGCTTCGCCGCCGACTTGACGCGGGGCTGGTTCACCACCCGCTCGCGCACGATCTCCACCACCGTCGCCGGCGGCTCGATCACACCGACCCCGCAGCGCTGCACGGTCGGCTCGCCCCCGCCCAACTTGGCGACGGCCTCGGCGTGCTCCGCGATCTCGTCGGCGGCGGAAGCGCCCTTCATCGCCACCAGCCGCCCGCCCCGCACGGTCAGGGGGAGACACCAGGCGGCGAGGCGGTCGAGCGGGGCCACGGCGCGAGCGGTGACGATGTCCGCGCTGAAGGGGCCGACGCCGGTCGAGCCGGTCGCCGCCTCCTCGGCCCGCCCCCGGAAGACCCGGACCGTCTTCGCCAGCCCCAGGTTCTCGACCACCTCGATGAGGAAGGAGGTGCGTCGGGCCAGCGGCTCGACCAGCGTGACGGTCAGGTCGGGCCGCGCGATGGCCAACACCAGCCCCGGCAGGCCCGCGCCCGAGCCGACGTCGAGCACCGACGCGTCCGGCGGGATCCGTTCCGCCACCGCGGCGCAGTTGAGCAGGTGCCGGTCCCAGATGCGCGGTGCCTCCCGTGGCCCGATGAGGCCGCGGACCACCCCGTCGGTGGCGAGCAGCTCCGCGTACGCGGCGGCGAGTTCGAGCCGGTCGCCGAAGAGGGCACGGGCGGCCTCCGCCAGCTCCGGCGGCAGCGTCGCGACGGCCGGATCCGGTGCCTCCCCCGTCGGGCGGGGCGCATCGTCGCCGAGGGCCGGCACCGTCACGCTGGTCGGCGCGGCCTCGACGCCGGGCGCTGCTTCGTCGGCCGCCCCGGGCCGGGCAGGCGACGGCCCGGGCGGCGTGCCACCCGGGCCGGACACGGCTGCCGCCGTGGTGTCGTCGTGGGTCACCTGGTCAGTCCGCGGGCCGGACGACGATGCGGCGGTTCGGCTCGACGCCCTCGGACTCGCTCTCCACGCCGCTCATCGCGTTGACGACGTCGTGGACGCACTTGCGCTCGAAGGCGGACATCGGTTCGAGCCGCACCGGCTCCCCGTACTCCTTGACCTTCTCCACCGCGTTCTTGGCGACGGCGGCGAGCTCCTTGCGCCGGGTGGCGCGGTAGCCGCCGACGTCGAGCAGCAGCCGGCTCGGGGTCCCGGTCTGCCGGAACACCGCCAGCCGGGCCAGCTCCTGGAGCGCCTCCAGGGTGGCCCCGCGCTGCCCGACCAGGTTCTGCAGTCGGCCGCCGACGACCTCGACCACCGGACGCCCACCGGACACCAGCTCGTCGATGTCCCCGTCGTAGTCGAGGATGTCGAGCAGCCCTTCGACGTAGTCGGCGGCGATCTCGCTCTGCCGGAACAGCTCGCTCTCGGCCGGCGCCTTCTTCTCCCGGGGAGCGGCCCCGGTCTCGGCCTCCTCCTCGGTGTCGTCGGTGGCCTCGATCGGCGTGCTCTCCTCGTCCACTGACTGGTCAGCGCTGGGGATGCTGGTCTCGGTCACGGTCTCATCTCCGTACTCGCTCGGCCGGACCGTCGGGTCCGCTGGTTCCCCGGGGGCCGGCGGGAGATCACCGGTGCCCACGGGCACGTCTGTACGGGCGGCTGGCGCCCGCGACCGCGCTACGCGCGGTGGGTCGGGCCCGGCGCTGCCCCTCGGGCGGCGGCCAGGGCTCGGTCCCGCCCGTGCCGGGCGGCCGGCGCGGGTGGGGAGGCGTCAGCCCTGGCGCTTGGCCGGGCCGCTCTTCTTCGGGTTGACCGGCTTGGCGCCCGGCTTCGGGCCGGCGACCTTCGGCGTGGCCGGCGCCTGCTTGACCGGCGCGGGGGCGGCCTTGCGGCCGAACAGGCCGGCGGTCTTGGCCGGCTGGACCGGGCTGTTGGACTTGACGCCGGTGCGGCCTGGGGTGGGCGGCGGCGGGTACTTGCGCAGCACCCACTGCTGCTGGCCGAGGGTGAACAGGTTGTTCGTGACCCAGTAAATGATCACACCGATCGGGAAGATCGCGCCGGAGACGAGCAGCGACAGCGGGATGCCGTAGAGCATCAGGCGCTGCACCATCTTCTGCTGCGGGTCCTCCGCCCAACCGGTCTTGAGGATCATCTGGCGGCTGGTGAGGTAGGTGGTGCCCATCATCACCAGGACCAGGATGCCGGCGATCACCTTCACGGTGGTGCCGTTGGCCCCGAGGCGGGCCAGCTCGTCGGCGGTCGAGCCGAACTTGCCGGCGATCGGTGCGGTGAAGAGCTTGGCGCTGGAGGCGCTGTTGAACTGCTCGACCGTCCAGCCGTAGAGCGTCTTGCTGTCCTTGGCCGGGTCGAGGCGGCGCAGCACGTGGAAGAGGCCGAGGAAGACCGGGATCTGGAGGAACATCGGAAGGCAGCCCATGAGCGGGTTGGCCTTTTCCTTCCGGTAGAGCTCCATCATCTCCTTCTGGAGCGTCTCCCGGTCACCCTTGTGCTTCTCCTGGAGCTCCTTCACCTTGGGCTGGAGCGCCTGCATCGCCCGCTGGGACTTGATCTGCTTGACGAAGACCGGGAACAGGATCACCCGGACGGTGACCACCAGGAAGACGATGGCCAGGATCCAGGCCCAGTTCGTCCCGATCACCGCGTCGACCGGTACTCCGATGGCGTCCCAGGCCGAGTGCCAGGTCAGCAGGATCCACGAGATCGCGTAGTAGATCCAGTCCAGACTGAACAATTCTCAGGCTCCAGTCACTTCGGCACGGCGGCGACCGCCCGGCTCGGGCACCGGGTCGTGTCCACCAGGGTGAAAGGGGTGGCAGCGCAACAACCGTCGGACCGTCAGACCGGCCCCCCGAATCGCGCCGTGCCGGGCCACGGCCTCAAGGGCGTACGCACTGCACGACGGGTAGAACCGACAGCGGGCCGGCAGTGCCGGGCTTATCCAACGACGGTACGCGACGATGGGGCCGGTCAGCACCCGGGCACCCAAGCTCGTCGACGGCGACGCCGTGGAATCGCTGCTCATCGGGGCCGCCGCCCCCGGGGGGCACGGGCTGTGGCGATCGCCGCGTCGAGGTCGGTCCCGAGCCGGGAGTATGACGCCTCGGCTGCGGCCGGGAGTGCCCGTACGACCAGGGTGCTGCCCTCGGGCAGGGCCGCGAGCCGCTCGCGGACCAGGTGCCGCAACCGACGCCGGACCACGTTGCGGACGACGGCCGGGCCGACGGCCTTGGACACGACGAAGCCGGCGCGGGTCGCTGCGGAGGTGTGCTCCGCACCGGTGGTCCGCGCCGGCTTCGGCGAGACGTCCGTCGGTGTCCCCGGTGTGCCGGGCAGGGTCAGGTGGACGACGAGCACGCCACGGCCGGCCCGGCGACCAGCCCGGACCGCTGCGGCGAAGTCACTGCTGCGCCGCAGTCGTTGCGCGGCGGCCAGCACGACTGCCCACGTCCCCCGGACCGGCCTCGGTCGGCCTCAGGCCGACAGGCGGGTGCGGCCCTTGGCGCGACGGGTCGAGATGATGGCGCGGCCGGCCCGGGTGCGCATACGCAGCCGGAAGCCGTGGGTCTTCGCGCGCCGGCGGTTGTTCGGCTGGTAGGTGCGCTTGCTCACGTCAGGCTCTCCGTTTTCGTACGCCCCGGGCGCGGGATCGCCGGGGTCGTGTGGTGGTCCAGGCCACCTCGGCGGTGGCCCCCGATCGGTGCTGCCCGGCGGCGCGGAACCTCGGCGATGCGAGGGAGGCGACCGCGGACAGCAAGCACGCACCACCCTAGCAGAGGGCGGCAGAGCAGCCGATCCAGCCTACGCAGAGGGGCAATGAGCGTCAAACACCCCGCCACACCCCCACAGCGCCCCTGACCACGACCGAAGCGCTGCTTTTCACTGATGTCGCCAAGGGTGCCACCGCGTCGACGGTTGATGGCCCCGGCCCCGCGCTGTTAGCGTGCGCGTTTGCGGTCGGCGTCGTCGCCCCGTTCCCGTCGTCGGGCGAGACGGTCGTCGTCGAGCAGGACCGGACTCGGGCAAGACCCGACCAGGCAGTGAATCGTTCGGCACGGTGAAACCCGCTTCAGCGCCCGTTCAGACAGGGGGCAGGTCCCACCCGCTTCGGGCGGGGGGCCACAATCGGTCAGTACACACAGGCTGTGGATAACTTGTGGACGACGGCCGGTGAGCCGTCCGGCTGGACCACCGCGGCGGTCGGGAGCAGAAGCGAGGGGGGTGGCACGACGGTGGCCGGTACGACCGACCTAGCCGCGGTGTGGACGGCGACCACGGACGAACTCGCCGACGAGATCATCTCCGCGCAGCAACGCGCGTACCTGCGGCTCACCCGGCTCCGCGCGATCGTCGAGGACACCGCCCTGCTCTCCGTGCCGGACGCCTTCACCCGCGACGTGATCGAGTCCCGGTTGCGGCCGGCCATCACCGAGGCGCTGACCCGGCGGCTGGGCCGCCCGATCCAGGTGGCGGTGACCGTCCGGGTCGCCGAGGACCCCTCGGGTCGCCCCGCCGGCACGGTCTACCGCAGCACCCCGGACGCCGGGCCGGGCGAACAGCCCGCCCTCGACGGGTCCGTCGGCTTCGACGCCGCAGCGGCGTTCGACGGCCGGGGGTACGACGAGCCCGGCGCGGGCCGACACGAACCCGCGCTCGGCTTCCCCGCCCCGGGCCATCCCGGCCACGACGAGCCGGGCACCGACCACGCGCGGCCACCCCACCCGGGCCAGGACGGCACCGCCGGGCATCCCGGGCACGGGGTGGCGGAGCCGGGGCCCGCGTCCCGGCCAGCCCCGAACGACGACGGGCACCGCCAGGGGCTCGTCCCCGCCGCCCGCGACGCCCAGGAGCCCCTGTTCGGCGACGCCTTCGCCGAACCGCTGGTGCCGGGCGCCGACCGGCGCGGCTTCGAGGAGCGGCCCCGGATCGACGTCGGCGGGGCCCGGCCCTACGAGGGCCGATACGCGGCCGGCGCCGTGCCGGCCCCCCAGCGGTTGCCGCGCGACGGCGGCACCGACAGCGGGCCGGGTCGCAGTGGCATGGATCACCGTCCGGGTGGACGGGACGACCGGCGGCTCCCCGGCGGGGCGGAGACCGGTGGGAACCGGCTCAACCCGAAGTACATGTTCGAGACGTTCGTCATCGGCTCGTCCAACCGGTTCGCGCACGCCGCGTCCGTCGCGGTCGCCGAGTCGCCGGCGAAGGCGTACAACCCGCTGTTCATCTACGGCAGCTCCGGGCTCGGCAAGACGCACCTGCTGCACGCCATCGGTCACTACGCCACCACGCTGGGCAATGCTCGCTCGGTCCGGTACGTCTCGACCGAGGAGTTCACCAACGACTTCATCAACTCGGTGCGCGACGACAAGACGAGTGCGTTCCAGCGCCGCTACCGCGACGTCGACATCCTGCTGATCGACGACATCCAGTTCCTGGAGAACCGCGAGCGGACCCAGGAGGAGTTCTTCCACACCTTCAACACGCTGCACAACGCCAACAAGCAGATCGTCGTCACCTCCGACCGGTCGCCCAAGCAGCTCGCGACGCTGGAGGACCGGCTGCGCACCCGGTTCGAGTGGGGACTGCTGGCCGACATCCAGCCGCCCGACCTGGAGACCCGGATCGCGATCCTGCAGAAGAAGGCGGCCCAGGAGCGGCTCTACGCGCCGCCGGACGTGCTGGAGTTCATCGCGTCGCGGGTGTCGAACTCGATCCGGGAGCTGGAGGGGGCGCTGATCCGGGTCACCGCGTTCGCCAGCCTCACCCGGTCGACCGTCGAGCTGTCGCTGGCCGAGGAGGTGCTGCGGGACTTCATCCCCGACGGTGCCGGCCCCGAGATCACCGCCGACCAGATCATGGTCTCCACGTCGGAGTACTTCGGGGTCAGCCTGGAGGACCTGCGCGGGCACTCCCGCTCCCGGGTGCTGGTCAACGCCCGCCAGGTCGCCATGTACCTGTGCCGGGAGCTGACCGACCTGTCGCTGCCCCGGATCGGGCAGGCGTTCGGCGGGCGGGACCACACGACCGTCATGCACGCCGACCGGAAGATCCGCCAGCAGATGGCGGAGCGCCGCTCGCTCTACAACCAGATTGCCGAGCTGACCAACCGGATCAAGCAGACCACCTGAGGCGTACGCCCACCACGCCCGCGCCCGCAGCGGCGACCGACGCCCGGCCGACCACGACGGCCGGGCGTTTTCGTGTTCCGGGGCGGCGTCGACCCCGGCGCCCGACCACCCGGGTCGACGTGACGCCGGTCACGTCCAGACCCCGGAGCCGTCGTCCACAGGCGTGCCGGGACGCCTCGTGTTGACCCTCGACCCGGTTCAGGCCCCAGGATCGGCACATGCTCGTCCACAGTTTCCACACGCTGTCCACAGCCGGTTGTCCACCGGCGGTGGAAAACTACGCAGGGTCCGACCTCGGTTACCCACAGGCTGTGGACAAACCCTGGGGACGGACCTGTGGATGCCTGTGGACACCTGTGGACGATGCCGCCCGTCGCCCACAGGCAGGAGGACGGCTGTGGGCTTCCTGTTGAAGGTTCTGGGGACAACGACGCGAAGACCGGTGCGGCCCGTCCACAGGACTGGGGAGAAAGTCGGTGGATAACCGGTGGATAACCGGTGGACGGCGGTGGACAACCCGGTGGATCGGCGGGCCTGTGGACGACCGGCCCGGTTTTACCCCGGGTTCTCCACAGGCTAACCACCGGTGGATAACGTGTCTGACCTGCGCAGACGCGGGTTTTCCACAGTTTGCACAGGTGCTACGAAGACGATGAGTTTGTTCTTCTAAGAGAACAAAAACCAATCATCACCGTTGGACTTCCTGTGGATGGGGCCGGAACGGCCGGAGACAGTCGCTCCGGCACCGGCCGGATCCACGGGGTCGGGCGCACAGCCGATGCCCGCGCGCCCTAAGGTGCGATGGGAACCCGCACAGTCGGGCGGGACGGTGGGCAGCGGTCGGCATGAGAGAGTTGTCGCTGACGTCGACGCGGAGGCATTGATGAAGTTCCGAGTGGAGCGCGACGCGCTCGCCGAGGCCGTGGCGTGGACCGCGAAGAGCCTGCCCAACCGGCCGTCCGTGCCAGTCCTGGCCGGCGTGATGCTCCGGGTGACCGACGGCAACCTGCAGGTCTCCGGCTTCGACTACGAGGTCTCCAGCCAGGTGACCGTCGAGGTGCAGGGTGACGCCGACGGGGCCGCCCTGGTCTCCGGCCGGCTGCTCGCCGAGATCACCAAGGCACTCCCCGCGAAGCCGGTGGACATCGCCGCGGTCGGCGCGCACCTCGAACTGGTCTGCGGCAGCGCCCGGTTCACCCTGCCCACCATGCCGGTGGAGGACTACCCCGCCCTGCCCGAGATGCCGGAGAGCACCGGCACGGTCGACGCCGCCGCGTTCGCCGCCGCCGTCGCCCAGGTCGCCGTGGCCGCCGGCCGGGACGAGACGCTGCCGATGATGACCGGCGTCCGCATCGAGCTCTCGGGTGGCAACCTGGCGATGCTCGCCACCGACCGCTACCGGCTCGCCCTGCGCGAGATGGAGTGGCACCCGGACGACCCCGAGGTGAGCATCAACGCCCTGGTGCCGGCGCGCACCCTGCACGACACCGCCAAGGCCCTCGGCCCGCTCGGCGGGCACGTGACGATGGCCCTGTCCCAGGGGGCGGCCGGCGAGGGCATGATCGGCTTCTCCGGCGGCACCCGGCGCACCACCAGCCGGCTGCTCGACGGCGCCAACTACCCGCCGGTGCGCTCGCTCTTCCCCGCCAGCCACAACGCCGAGGCACGCCTCGCCGTCAGCACCCTCATCGAGGTCGTCAAGCGGGTGGCGCTGGTCGCCGAGCGCACCACCCCCGTGCTGCTCAGCTTCAGCTCCGACGGTCTCGTCGTGGAGGCGGGCGGCACCGAGGAGGCGCGGGCCAGCGAGGCCATGGACGCCACCTTCACCGGCGACCCGCTGACCATCGGCTTCAACCCGCAGTACCTCATCGACGGGCTGGCCAACCTGGGCGCCCAGTTCGCGCAGCTCGCGTTCGTCGACGCCTTCAAGCCGGCGGTGATTTCCCCCGCAGGCGAGGATGGCGAGGTCATCCCCGGGTACCGGTACCTCATCATGCCGATCCGCGTCTCCCGCTGATCGCGCATACCCGACCCGGACGCAGCGGAGGTAGGAACACATGCAGCTCGGCCTCGTAGGACTCGGCCGCATGGGCGGCAACATGCGCGAGCGGCTGCGCGCCGCCGGTCACGAGGTGGTCGGCTACGACCGCAACGCCGACCGCAGCGACGTCACGAGCCTGGCCGAGCTGGCCGAGAAGCTCGACGGCCCCCGGGCCGTCTGGGTGATGGTCCCCGCCGGCGTCACCGACACCACCATCGACGCCGTCGCCGAGGTGCTCAGCGACGGCGACATCATCATCGACGGCGGCAACTCCCGGTTCAGCGACGACGCCCCCCGGGCCGAACGGCTCGACACGCGCGGCATCGGATACCTCGACGTCGGCGTCTCCGGCGGCGTCTGGGGCAAGGAGAATGGCTACGCCCTGATGGTCGGCGGCGCGCAGGAGCACGTCGACCGGCTGATGCCGATCTTCGAGGCGCTCAAGCCGGCCGGCGAGCACGGCTTCGTGCACGCCGGCCCCGTCGGCGCCGGCCACTACGCCAAGATGGTGCACAACGGCATCGAGTACGGCCTCATGCACGCCTACGCCGAGGGCTACGAGCTGCTCACCAAGTCCGAGCTGGTCACCAACGTGCCGGGCGTGTTCAAGTCCTGGCGCGAGGGCACCGTCGTCCAGTCCTGGCTGCTCGACCTGCTCGACCGCGCCCTCGACGAGGACCCGGACCTGTCCGACCTGAGCGGCTACACGGAGGACACCGGCGAGGGCCGGTGGACGGTCGACGAGGCCATCCGCCTGGCCGTGCCGCTGAACGTCATCGCCGCCTCGCTGTTCGCCCGCTTCACCTCCCGGCAGGAGGACTCTCCCGCCATGAAGGCCGTCGCCGCCCTGCGCCAGCAGTTCGGCGGCCACGCCGTCCACAAGCGCTGAGCGGCGTCCGCCACCCGTGTACGTCCGCCGGCTCGAACTGGTCGACTTCCGCTCCTACGAGCGGGTCGCCGTCGACCTCGAACCCGGCCCCAACGTCCTGGTCGGCGCCAACGGCACCGGCAAGACCAACCTCGTCGAGGCGCTCGGCTACGTGGCGACCCTGGGCTCGCACCGGGTCGCCACGGACGCCCCGCTGGTGCGGCTGGGCGCCACGTCGGCCGTGATCCGCTGCGCGGTGGCGCACGACGGCCGGGAACTGCTGGTCGAGCTGGAGATCGTCCCCGGCAAGGCCAACCGGGCCCGGCTGGGCCGTTCACCCGCCCGGCGGGCCCGCGACGTCCTCGGCGCGCTGCGCATGGTGCTGTTCGCCCCGGAGGACCTGGAACTCGTCCGCGGCGATCCGGCGGAACGCCGCCGCTACCTCGACGACCTGCTGGTCAGCCGCCAGCCCCGCTACGCCGGGGTGCGCGCCGACTACGAACGGGTCGTCAAGCAGCGCAACGCCCTGCTGCGCACCGCGTACCTGGCCCGCAAGACCGGCGGGTCGCGCGGCGGGGACCTGTCCACGCTCGCCGTCTGGGACACCCACCTCGCCCGGCACGGGGCCGAGCTGCTCGCCGGCAGGCTGGAACTCGTCGCCGCACTCGGCCCGCACGTCACCAAGGCCTACGACGCGGTCGCCGCCGGCAAGGGCGCGGCGGGCATCACGTACCGGCCGTCGGTGGAACTGACGGACCCGGTGGCGGACCGGGCGGCGCTGGCCGAGACGCTGCTCGCGGCGTTGGCCGAGTCCCGGTCCGCCGAGGTGGAGCGCGGCACCACGCTCGTCGGCCCGCACCGCGACGACCTGGCCCTCACCCTCGGCCCGCTGCCCGCCAAGGGGTACGCCAGCCACGGCGAGTCCTGGTCGTTCGCCCTGGCCCTGCGGCTGGCCGGATACGACCTGCTCCGCTCCGACGGCATCGAGCCGGTGCTGGTGCTCGACGACGTCTTCGCCGAGCTCGACGCGGGCCGCCGCGAGCGGCTGGCGGGGCTGGTCGGCGGGGCGAGCCAACTGCTGGTGACCTGCGCCGTGGACGACGACGTACCGACCGGCCTGCACGGCGTCCGCTACCAGGTCGGCGAGGGTGAGGTGCGCCGTGCCGGATGAGCAGGAGCTGCCGCCGGCCCGGCTCGGGCCCCGTACCCCCGCCGTGGGGCCGGCTGGCCGGGACGCCGCAGCCCCGGGCGGCGGCGCACGCCGCGGCGCCGGCCGGGCGGCCGACGGGACCGGACGGTCCGACGGCCCGGCCGCCGCGGGCGGTGGCGACGCGCCCGCCGGGGCGGCGGGGCCGGAACTGGCCCGGGCGGTGCTGGACGCCGCGCGGGCCCGCCGCGAGACGGCGGCCAAGAACCGCCGGCGCAGCGTCGTCTCCGGCGACGGCGAGGGCGGCCGGCGGCTACGCGGCTATTCCGGCCCCGGGCCGGACCCCCGCGACCCGCAGCCGCTGGGTGTCGTGCTGGGCCGGCTGATGAAGGCGCGCGGCTGGGAGCAGCCGGCCGCCGAGGCGACCGTGTTCGGCGCGTGGGAGCGGGTCGTCGGCCCCGAGGTGGCCCAGAACAGCCGCCCGGTCAAGCTGGAGGACGGCGAGCTGACCGTCGAGGCCCGGTCCACCGCGTGGGCGACGCAGCTGCGGCTGCTCGCCGCCTCCCTGCTCCGGCAGATCGCCAGCGAGGTGGGCCACAACGTGGTGCGCAAGCTGCACATCCACGGGCCGGCCGCGCCGTCCTGGTCCCGGGGGCCGCGCCGCGTCCGGGGCCGGGGCCCCCGCGACACGTACGGCTGACGCCCGGGCCCGCGCGGGCTGGCCCGGGCCGCCTCGGGCGGGCCGGCCCGCGCGATGTCGGCGACATGGCGGTATCCCGGCCGCCCGGATACCGCCACGTCGCCGACATGGAGTCGATCACCACGCGCGGGACGGGCCGGTGCCGGTCCCGTCAGGCGTCGGCGTAGACGGCGAAGCCCCGGTCGGCGCAGCGGCGGTAGAAGGCCGCCAGCACACCCAGCTCGGCGCAGGTGAAGTCCCACTGCGGCGGGTCGCCGTTCTCGTCGCGCAGCCCGTCTAGGCGGGTGTCGAGCCAGCGCAACTGCTGCTCGGCGAGGCGGCCGTCGCCGAGCAGCCCACGCAGCACGGTGCTGACCGAGTCGAAGGTGACCGTCTCCCCGTGCGGCCGGTGACCGGCCACGAAGCGCTCGATCCCGCCGGCGATCCAGGCGCAGCCGTCCGGGTCGATCACCGGGTCCTCGTCCTCGGCCGCGTTCTCCGTGGCGTAGAGCACATTCTCCAGCCCGAGCAGCAGGTCGACCAGCTCCGTGTAGGCGGTCGCCCGGACCGTGCCGGTCTTTGCGATGTGTTCGGCGAGAGCCGCCGTCGGCGCGGAGATCCGCGGCAGGTCGACGATCTCGCCGAAGTCGACGAACTCGGCCGGTGCGACCGGATCGTAGAAGCGGCCGGTCCGCGGCCAGTGCACCGCGACGTTGTCCAGCCCCATCTGGCGTCACCCCTTGAGAGCACGTGTCGAAGCGTTCGGGTCGATCGTCCGGTTCCGACCGGAAAAGATCAAGACCGGCCACGCTGGGCGCCGCAAACCTACGCCCACCGTCCCTCCCGCCGCGACCCCCACCCCCCGAGTCCCGGCGGCGGCGCCGCCACCCGATCCGGGGCTCGCCCGTAGGGGGAGTCGTGGGTGGCGCGGATCGGCCGGCTACGGAGTTCTCAGCCGCCGCGAAGGGGTGCCGAGTGGCGGTTCTGTCGTCTGCGCACAGTAAGATTGAGGGCGAGACGAAGACCCGACACGGTGCGACGGACACGGGCCCACCGGCCCGAGATCATTGTCCCACGTCGGGTCGAGCCGATCGCGATCCGCGGGCATCCGCGGCGACCGGCGCTCCGGCCCGTGCCCCGGTTCACGCCCGGTGCCGGTCCGCGCGCCGACGTCGCGTCCTGTCCGCCGAACCCGCGCCCGACTCGCCGCTTGCGGCGCTGGCGGCGCGAGAAAGTGGCCGAGGGTGGCAGCGCAGGACAAGCAGGAGTACGGCGCCGAGTCGATCACCGTCCTCGAAGGGCTGGAGGCGGTCCGCAAGCGGCCGGGCATGTACATCGGGTCGACCGGCGAGCGCGGTCTGCACCACCTGGTGTGGGAGGTCGTCGACAACGCGGTCGACGAGGCGCTTGCCGGCTACTGCGACACCATCGACGTGGTGCTGCTGGCCGACGGCGGGGTCCGGGTCACCGACAACGGGCGTGGCTTCCCGGTCGACCTGCACCCCAAGTTGAAGAAGCCCGGCGTCGAGGTGGCACTCACCGTGCTGCACGCCGGCGGCAAGTTCGACGGCAAGGCGTACGCCGTCTCCGGCGGTCTGCACGGCGTCGGCGTGTCCGTCGTCAACGCCCTCTCCACCAAGATGGCGGTGGAGATCCACAAGTCCGGTTTCGTCTGGCGGCAGCAGTACGCCAACTCCAAGCCATCGCCGCTGGAGAAGGGCGAGACCACCGACCGCACCGGCTCCGCCGTCGCCTTCTGGCCCGACGCCGACGTCTTCGAGACCGTCGACTTCGACTTCCAGACCATCTACCGCCGCCTCCAGGAGATGGCCTTCCTCAACCGGGGCCTCACCATCCACCTGCTCGACGAGCGGGTCCCCGAGGGCGAGGAGGGCAAGACCCGCGAGGTCACCTTCTGCTACAAGGGCGGCATCGCCGACTTCGTCCGGCACCTCAACGCCTCCAAGACCCCGATCCACAAGACGGTGGTCGAGTTCGGCGCCGAGGAGGAGGGCATGTCGGTCGAGATCGCCATGCAGTGGAACGAGTCGTACGGCGAGTCGGTCTACACCTTCGCCAACACGATCAACACCCACGAGGGCGGCACCCACGAGGAGGGCTTCCGCGCGGCGCTGACCAGCGTGGTCAACCGCTACGGCGCGGACAAGAAGCTGCTCAAGGGCGACGAGAAGCTCTCCGGCGAGGACATCCGCGAGGGCCTCGCCGCGATCATCTCGGTCAAGCTGGCCAACCCGCAGTTCGAGGGCCAGACCAAGACCAAGCTCGGCAACACCCCGGTGAAGAGCTTCGTGCAGCGGGTCTGCAACGAGTGGCTGGTCGACTGGTTCGACCGGAACCCCGCCGAGGCGAAGATCATCATCACCAAGGCGTCCCAGGCCGCCCGCGCCCGCATCGCCGCGCAGCAGGCCCGCAAGCTGGCCCGCCGCAAGTCGCTGCTGGAGTCCGGCTCGATGCCGGGCAAGCTCGCCGACTGCCAGTCCACCGACCCGCGCGAGTCCGAGGTCTTCATCGTCGAGGGCGACTCGGCCGGCGGCTCGGCCAAGCAGGGCCGGGACCCGCGCACCCAGGCGATCCTGCCGATCCGCGGCAAGATCCTCAACGTGGAGAAGGCCCGGATCGACCGGGTCCTGAAGAACAACGAGGTCCAGGCGCTGATCACCGCCCTGGGCACCGGCATCCACGACGACTTCGACATGGAGAAGCTGCGCTACCACAAGGTGGTGCTGATGGCCGACGCCGACGTCGATGGCCAGCACATCCAGACGCTGCTGCTCACCCTGCTGTTCCGCTTCATGCGGCCCCTGGTCGAACTGGGCCACGTCTACCTGGCCGCCCCGCCGCTCTACAAGATCAAGTGGAACAAGAAGGGCGACGACGCGCAGTACGCGTACTCCGACCGCGAACGCGACGGGCTGATCGCGCTGCGCCAGCAGAAGAAGCCCAACGCCAAGCCGGACGACATCCAGCGCTTCAAGGGCCTCGGCGAGATGAACTACCCCGAGCTCTGGGAGACCACGATGAACCCGGCGACCCGCACCCTGCGTCAGGTCACGCTCGACGACGCGGCGGTGGCCGACGAACTGTTCAGCGTGCTGATGGGTGAGGACGTCGAGGCGCGCCGCTCGTTCATCCAGCGCAACGCCAAGGACGTCCGCTTCCTGGACATCTGACGGAGCCGGCGGGACCGCCCGGCCGTCCACCGGCGGCCCGCCGATCCACAGAGTTATCCACAGTGTGGCCGGTTTCCACAGCGGTTATCCACAGCACGAAACCGACTCTGATTCTGATAAGGGTTAACAGTGACCGATACCCCCGAGTCCACCCCGAGCGAGCCCGAGGTCCCCGAGACCCCCGCCGCCGCAGTCGTGGCGCACGACCGGATCGAGCCGGTCGGGCTCGAGGTGGAGATGCAGCGCTCCTACCTCGACTACGCCATGAGCGTCATCGTCGGGCGGGCACTGCCGGACGTCCGGGACGGGCTCAAGCCGGTCCACCGCAAGATCCTCTACGCCATGTTCGACTCCGGCTACCGGCCGGACCGCGGGTACGTGAAGTGTTCCCGCGTCGTCGGCGACGTGATGGGTCAGTTCCACCCGCACGGCGACTCGGCGATCTACGACGCGCTGGTCCGGATGGCGCAGCCCTGGTCGCTGCGCTACCCGCTGGTCGACGGCAACGGCAACTTCGGATCGCCCGGAAACGACCCGGCTGCGGCCATGAGGTATTGCCTGGACGGCAATGTCCGCATTCGTACCGCCGATGGTGCGGTCCGGATCGGTGACGTCGTTTCCGACGCCGCGCCGAGCAGCGAGACCGACATCGAGCTGAAGGTTCGCGACCGCAACGGCGACCTGGTCCGCGCCTCCAAGTTCTTCCACTCCGGCGAGCATCCGACGCTGCGGCTGCGCACCCGCGAGGGGTACGAGCTGACCGGCACCCACAACCACCCGGTCCTCTGCCTGGTCGACGTGGCCGGCGTGCCGACCCTGCTGTGGAAGCTGCTCGCCGAGATCGGCCCCGGTGACCGGGTGGTCATCCAGCGGACGGTGCCGGAGGAGATCGGCTACCCGATGCTGGAGCACGTCGAGGCGGCCGTCCTCGCCGGTGCGTTCGTCAGCGAGGGCTGGGTGTCCAAGGGCCGGGCCGGCTTCAACAACACGGACCGCGAGTTCTTCGTCCGGGTCCTCGCGGCCTACGACCTCGCCGTCGGCGGTCCGCGCTACGTCAGCCAGCGCACCATCGCCTCCGGGAGCGTGCTGCACGAGATCGACGTCCAGGACCTCTCCGCGCTGCGGGAGAGCATCCTCGGCGAGCTGGTCGGGGCGCGGAGTGCCGCAAAGTTCGTGCCGGAGTTCGTCTGGCGGGGGCCGGCGGCGATCAAGCGGGCCTTCCTCCAGGCCCTGTTCGAGGGCGACGGCTCGTCGTCGCTGCTGCCCCGCAACACCATCCAGATCTCGTACTCGACCCGCAGCGAGCGGCTGGCACGCGAGGTGCAGCAGCTCCTGCTGGAGTTCGGCGTCATCAGCCGGCAGTGCCCGTACGACAACGGCGAGATCAAGGTGGTGGTGACCAACCGCCGCGACGCCCGGATCTTCGCCCAGCAGGTCGGCTTCCTCGGCCGCAAGCAGGTCAAGCTGGAGTCGGAGCTGGCCCAGGTGCCGGCGAGCAGCACCGCGCTCTCCGGCGACCACGTGCCGCTGGTCGGCGACTTCATCCGCGAGCACGGCGCCACCCGGTGGACCGAGCGGGACTGGCTGCGCCGGCACAACGTCGACCGGATCGAGCGCTGGGAGCGGGACCGCGAGGAGATCGTGGCCCGGATCACCGAGCGCGAGGTGCTCGACGTGGTTGAGCCGCTGGTCGACGGCCGGTTCTACTACGCCGAGGTGGCCAGCGTCACGGACGCCGGGGTGCAGCCGGTCTACAGCATCCGGGTGGACACGGACGACCACTCGTTCGTCTCCGACGGGTTCGTCAGCCACAACACGGAGTGCAAGCTCGACCCGCTGGCGATGGAGATGCTGCGGGACATCGACGAGGACACCGTCGACCTGCAGGACAACTACGACGGCCGGGCCAAGGAGCCCACCATCCTGCCGTCGCGGATCCCGAACCTGCTGATCAACGGTTCCGAGGGCATCGCGGTCGGCATGGCCACGAAGATCCCGCCGCACAACCTGCGCGAGATCGGCGCGGCGGTGCAGTGGTGCCTGGAGAACCCGGACGTCGACGAGGCGACGACCCTCGACGCGCTCATCGAGATCGTCAAGGGTCCTGACTTCCCGACCCACGGTCTGATCGTGGGCACCCAGGCGATCCAGGACGCGTACCGCACGGGTCGCGGGTCGATCCGGATGCGGGCCGTGGTGGAGGTCGAGGAGGACAAGCGGGGCCGCCCGGCGCTGGTGGTCAGCGAGCTGCCCTACCAGGTGAACCCGGACAACCTGGCCGAGCGGATCGCGGAGCTGATCAAGGAGGGCAAGCTCGCCGGCATCGCCGACATCCGGGACGAGTCCTCGGGGCGTACGGGCATGCGGATCGTGCTCGTGCTCAAGCGCGACGCGGTCGCCAAGGTGGTGCTGAACAACCTCTACAAGCACACCCAGCTCCAGGAGACGTTCGGCGCGAACATGCTGGCGCTGGTCGACGGGGTGCCGCGCACGCTGAACCTGGCCCAGTTCATCCGCTACTACGTCGAGCACCAGATCGAGGTGATCCGGCGGCGGACGGCGTTCCGGCTGCGCAAGGCCGAGGAGCGGGCGCACATCCTGCGCGGTCTGAGCAAGGCGCTGGACGCACTGGACGAGGTGATCGCCCTGATCCGGCGGTCGCCGACGGTGGAGGACGCCCGGCAGGGCCTGATCCGGCTGCTGGAGATCGACGAGATCCAGGCGACCGCGATCCTGGACATGCAGCTGCGCCGGCTGGCGGCCCTGGAGCGGCAGCGGATCCTCGACGATCTGGCGAAGCTGGAGCTGGAGATCGCCGACCTGAAGGACATCCTGGCCAAGCCGGAGCGGCAGCGGCGGATCGTCTCGGAGGAACTGGGCGAGATCATCGCGAAGTGGGGCGACGAGCGGCGTACGAAGATCGTGCCGTTCGACGGCGAGGTCTCGATGGAGGACCTGATCGCCCGCGAGGACGTGGTGGTGACGATCACCCGCACCGGGTACGCGAAGCGGACGAAGGTCGACCTGTACCGCTCGCAGCGGCGTGGCGGGAAGGGCGTCAGCGGGGCCACGCTGCGGCAGGACGACATCGTCAGCCACTTCTTCGTGTGCTCGACGCACGACTGGATCCTGTTCTTCACGAACAAGGGCCGGGTGTACCGGGCCAAGGCGTACGAGCTTCCGGAAGCCAGTAGGGTAGCCAAGGGCCAACACGTGGCCAATCTGCTCGCTTTCCAAGCGGACGAGCAGATCGCGCAGATCATCGAAATCCCGAACTACCAGGTGGCCCCCTACCTGGTACTGGCCACGAAGAACGGCCTGGTGAAGAAGACGCGGCTCGAGGAGTTCGACTCCAACCGTTCCGGCGGAGTCATCGCGATCAACCTGCGCGATGAGGACGAGCTGGTCGGTGCTGCCCTCGTCGCCCCGTCCGACGATCTGCTGCTGGTGTCGAAGAACGCGCAGGCGATCCGCTTCAACGCCACGGACGAGGCGCTGCGGCCGATGGGTCGGGCCACGTCGGGTGTGATCGGCATGCGGTTCAGCGACGAGGACGTCCTGCTGGCCATGGAGGTGGTCCGCGAGGGGCTGGACGTCCTGGTGGCCACGAACGGGGGATATGCGAAACGTACCCCGATCGAGGAATACCCGGTGCAGGGCCGGGGAGGTAAGGGCGTGCTGACTGCGAAGATCACCGAGCGCCGCGGTGGTCTGGTCGGCGCTGTGGTGATCCACCCGGACGACGAGCTGTTCGCG
The DNA here is from genome assembly GCF_054052245.1 of Micromonospora sp. PTRAS2. Taxonomy (NCBI): domain Bacteria; kingdom Bacillati; phylum Actinomycetota; class Actinomycetes; order Micromonosporales; family Micromonosporaceae; genus Micromonospora; species Micromonospora sp. PTRAS2. The sequence goes on along the minus strand of NZ_JBSWBU010000001.1, from coordinate 879,378 downwards.
ATCACCAGCAACGGTGGCGTCATCCGGACTCCGGTGAAGCCTGTACGCCGTACGCGTGACCGGAACACAATGGGGGTCAAGCTGATGGACCTCCCGGACGGCGTGACTATCGTGGCGATTGCTCGCAATGCCGACGAGCCTGACGAACAGGACTAGTTGATGACGGAGACACAGGCGAAGTCGGGGAACAAGGGGACCTCGGCCAACCCGGTCGACGAGGAGGCCGCCGCGAAGGGCGGCGCACCAGCGACCGGCCGCGCGGCCGTGGGCCGGGCAACCGTCCCCGCCGACGCGCCTGCCCCGAAGTTCACCCGGGCGCCCGGGATGGCGCCGCCGCCGGACTCCCCCGGCGACGATTCGGGGGCGAGCGACAAGACCGAGACATCCGGCATCGACGCGCCCACCTCCGCGGCGGCTCCGGCCGCGGCGGCGGGCAGTGCGGCCCGTCCGGCGACGACCCAGCCGATCAGGACCGGCGGCGGGCAGTCGGCGGCCGGCAGCAGCGCCGTCACAGGCACCCTGCCGCGCATCGGGGGTGGCACCGCCACGAAGCCGCAGCCGGACGGTGCCCGTCCGGCCGGTGTCGGCCGTCCCGCCAGTGGCGGCGGGCTGCCGCCGGGGGTGGCCGGTGCGGCGGCCGTCGGGGCGGCCCGCGTGGGTGACGCGGTGCGCTCGGCGCGTACCTCGGTCAGCTCGGCCGCGTCGCGCGGGCCCCGCCGGGCCCGGCTGAACCTCAAGCGGATCGACCCGTGGTCCGTGATGAAGTTCGCGTTCGCGGTCTCCGTCGTGCTGTTCATCGTGGTGGTCGTGGCCACGTCGGTGCTCTACCTGGCGCTGGACGCGATGGGTGTGTTCCAGAGCGTCAACGACAGCCTGACCGACCTGGTGGCCGCCGGCGGGCAGAGCAGCAGCACCTTCCAGATCACCGCCAAGGGTGTGATCCTGAGTTCCGCCCTGATCGGCCTGGTCAACGTCGTCCTGTTCACCGCGCTGGCGACTCTCGGCGCGTTCGTCTACAACGTCTGCGCCGACCTGGTCGGCGGGATCGAGCTGACGCTCGCCGAGCGGGACTGACCGCGTCCGACGCCGGGGCGGGCCGCGTAAAGCGGTCGCCCCGGCGTCGTGCGTCCGGGTAGTTTCGGGGGGTACGGCGGGGCGCGCGGCGCTCGGCGGCCCCCGATTTGGGGCGCGGCGGGCGGATGCGTTAACCTTGGCCGTCGCCACGCGGGGCTATAGCTCAGTCGGTTAGAGCGCAGAGCTGATAACTCTGAGGTCGCTGGTTCGATTCCAGCTAGCCCCACCGCACATCGTTCCGACGGCTGTCGAGCGCAAGGGGTCGCCCCATGTTCAAGAAGCTTCTGATTCTGGCCGGCGTCGTCGGTGTGGCTGCCCTGGTCGCTCGTAAGGTCAAGGCCTCCAACGACGAGCGGGCCCTGTGGCACGAGGCGACCACCGCGCCCGACCTGCGCTGACCGTCACTTCGACTGCCAGCTCCGGGCGGTTCCGCCCGCCTTCGGGGCCCTAGCTCAACTGGCAGAGCACTGCCTTTGCAAGGCAGGGGTTAGGGGTTCGAGTCCCCTGGGCTCCACTCAAAGTCGTGCAGCGTTGTGGTAGCCGTGACTGCTCACCGGCCCGAGGTTCGCAGGCTTGACCTCAACGCACGTTCAACTGTGATGGTTCGTCACATGAGCGAACAGGCAGACGATCTCCAGCGGGCCGGACAGCAGCTTTCCTCCCTCGTCGACGCGGCTACGGTCGTGGGGTTGGGCACCTCCACCCGCGCGGCGCACGAACTCTTCGGCCTTGTCGAACACACGACCCGCGCCCTGATCCGTCGCGGGTTCCGGGTCGTCGCGGTGCTCGACAACCAGCGGGTCGGCGAGCTGTACGACGAGTTCGTCCGGGGCGCGGACATCGATCTCGACGGGGTGCTCGGCCAGGCGTGGGGCCCGTGGCGGACGACCGAGATGCGCGCGGCGCTCGGCTGGCTGCGCCGGCACAACCAGCGGCGGACGGATCCGGTGCGGGTCATCGCTGTCGGCGGGTCGCGGGTGCTGCCCGCCGACTACCACCGCGCCGTGGAGCTGCTCGCCCGGCTGGACGCGCCGACGGCAAGGCGGGTGGGGGAGCTGTTCGACGTCATCCGTACCGCCCACGACAGTGGCGAACACGTCCAACGTGCACACGGCACCCACCCGGGTACGCCGTTCGTCGACCTCGCCCGAACCGCCCGCGATCTGGTCCTCGCACTCGACGGCGGCCCCGATCGCGACGAGGTGCTGCTGATGCTCGACGCGATCGTGGAACACCACGCCAACGCCATCGGTGTGGGGCACGACGTGGCCCGGGAGGAGCGTTCCGCCGCCGATCGGCTCGTGGCGCATCAGCGTCGGACGGGCGAACGCATCGTCCTCTGGGAGGGCAGCGCGCACGTCGCCGCACACCGAGGGGTGATGCTGGGCGCTCATCTTCGGGCTGCCCTCGCCGACAGGTACGCCGCCGTCCATCTCACGTTCGGCCGGGGGCGGATCCCGGGGATGGACCTGCCCGAGCCCAGCCCGAACTCGCTGGAAGGGGCGCTGCTGGCCGGTGGTGCGGGCGGCGTGCGGATCGTGGACCTGCGTTCGCCGGCTGCCACCGAGGTCGCGCCGCTGCTCGGTCGACCTGCGCGGACCCGGGTGGTCTCCGGCGTGTACGACCCTGGGCAGGACGAGAGGCACTACCTCGACCTGCCCTCGCCCCGCGACAGTTTCGACGTCGTTGCGGTCGTCCCCACGATCAGCGCGGTTCGTCCACTTTCGGCGGCCACGGAGCGCGACGTGCCCGGTCGTCGGAACGAATGACGGTGCTGGTCAGCCGACCGGGGCGCTGACTCCGGCGTCGCGGAGCAGCGCGAGCAGGCCGTGGCCGTCCTCGACCACGGCGTCCGGGGCGAGCGCGGGCAGGGGCTCCTCGCGGTCGGTGCGCGGTGAGCACATCAGCACCGCCGCCCCGGCTCCGGCGCGGCGGGCGCAGGCGACGTCGCGGTGCCGGCTGTCGCCGACGAACCAGCAGTCGGCGACCGGCACGCCGAGCGCCTGGGCGGCGAGCCGGGCCAGCTCAGGGTTCGGCTTACGCACGCCCGCCTCGTCGCTGTAGAGCTGCGCGGTGAACAGTGTGCCGAGGCCGGCGGCGGCCAGGAAGTCGCGTGGGGCGGCACCGCAGGTGGTGTTGCTGACGACCGCGAGCGGGAGGCCGGCGCGGGTGGCGGCGGCGAGGGCGTCGGGGATGCCGGGGCGCACGGCCCACTGCTGGTGCCAGGTCCACGCGTACGCCAGCGGGGTTGCCTCCCGGTCGACGGCGGCCCGGGCCGGGGCCGGCCAGCCGCCGGTGACGAACCTGGCCCACACCTGCTGGTGGCCCAGCTCGACGGGGTGCTCCCCGGCGCTCTCCTCGTCCCGCCACCGCCCGTACGCCTGGGCGCCGGCCGTCAGGTCGCGGGCGATCTGCTCGGCGGGGACCGCGCCGCCGACGAGCCGGAACAGCCGTTGCACCAGCTCGGGCGGGTTCGGTGGCTGCGGTGGCGCGTCCGCGAGGACCCCGCCGAAGTCGAGCAGGAGCGCACGCGGTGTCCGGAGCATGCCCGCATCCTCTCGTACCGGTGGGGAGAGGAGAAGGGGCGAGCCGGTGCGCCCGGGACGGGCAGGTTAGCGTCGGGGGGTGAGCACCGGATCTCCGCGCGTCCTGCCCGTCGAGAGCGGCATCGCCGAGGCTGCCTCGGTCCTGCGGGCCGGGGGGCTGGTGGCGTTCCCCACCGAGACCGTCTACGGGCTGGGCGCGAACGCCCTCGACGCCCGCGCGGCGGCCCGGATCTTCGAGGCGAAGCAGCGGCCGAGCTTCGACCCGCTGATCACCCACCTCGCCGACGCGGCCGACCTGGCCGGGCTGGTGGGGCCCGTGCCCGAGGCGGTGGCGGCGCTGGCCGAGCGGTTCTGGCCGGGGCCGCTGACGCTGATCGTGGACCGTCCCGCCGCCATCCCGCCGATCGTCACCTCGGGGCTGGAGACGATGGCCGTGCGGGTGCCGGACGAGGCGTCCGCGCGGGCGCTGATCGCGGCGGCGGGGGTGCCGGTGGCCGCGCCGAGCGCCAACCGGTTCGGGCAGCTCAGCCCCACCCGGGCCGAGCACGTGGTGGCGGGGCTGGGCGGCGCGGTCGACGTGGTGCTCGACGGCGGGCCGACCCGCTGCGGCATCGAGTCGACCATCGTGGACGCCCGGGGCGGGCGGCCGGTGGTGCTGCGGCTCGGCGCGCTGCCGGTGGAGACCCTGGTCGAGGCGGTGGGTCCGGTGACCGTACGCCCGGGCAGTTCCGGCCAGCCGGTGGCACCCGGGACGCTGGCCGCGCACTACGCCCCGCGTACCCCGTTGCGGGTGGCAGGTGGGGCGGAGCCGGCGGCCGGCGACGGCACCCGGCGGGGCCTCCTGGCCTTCCGGGAACGACCGGCGGGCGGCGACTGGGCCGCGGTCGAGGTGCTGTCGCCCGGGGGTGACCTGACGGTGGCGGCGGCCCGGCTCTTCGACGCGCTGCATCGACTCGACGCGGCCGGGGTCACGGAGATCGTCGCGGAGCGGGTGCCGGACGTCGGGGTGGGGCGGGCGGTCAACGACCGGCTGGGCCGGGCGGCGGCGACCTGGCGGTCGGACGCCTGACGCGGTCGGTCCGCCCCCGGCCCCGGCCCCGGCCCGCCCCCGCCCGGCCCGCCCGCCCCGCCCGCCCCGCCCGCCCGTGCGCGCTGCGGTTCAGGTGTGAGAAGGGGACCCTTCTCTACCGGAGGCGTTAACAAGGGGCCCTTCCTTACTCAGCAGGCGGGTGAGGGTGCCGTTGGCCAGGGTCGCGCCGAGCGCCGAGCCCGCCGCGATGCTCCAGCCGACCGGCCCGAGCGGGGTGCAGCCGAAGAACTGGCTGACCCCCGGCGTCTGCACCACGAGCACCAGCGCCCCGACGGAGGCGGCGGTCGACACGAGCACCGTGGGGCTGGTGCCGCCGGCCAACACGGTCTGCCCGAGCTGGGTGCCGACGAGCGAGGCGAGCGCGACCGTACCGGCCCGCCGTTGTCGCCCCGTGTAACGGGCGAGCGTCCAGCCCACCGTCGCGCCCAGCGTGGTGGACGCCGCCCGCAGCGCTATCTCCCGGGTCAGCGTCTCGCCGAGCGAGCTGTCCGGGCCCTCCCGCAGCAGGTGGTCGGCGTGGCCGTCGGCGGGTGGCCGGACGGCGATGGCCAGCGCCGGTGCCAGGTCGGTGAGCAGGTTGACCAGGAGCAGCTGCCGCCCGTTGAGCGCCGACCGGCCGGTGCTGGCGGCGCTGAGCACGCTGAACGCGATCTCGCCGAGGTTGCCGCCGACGAGGATGCTCAGCGCGTGTCGGACGGACGACCACATGGCCCGACCCTCGACGAGGGTGGCGATGATGGTCTCCAGCCGGTCGTCGGTGACCACCAGGTCGGCGGCGGCGCGGGCGGCGGGGGTGCCCCGCTGGCCGAGGGCGATGCCGACGTCGGCGAGTCGGATCGCCGGGGCGTCGTTGGCCCCGTCGCCGGTCATCGCCACGGTCCGCCCGTTGCGCTGCAACGCCTGGATGATGCGTACCTTGTGGGCCGGGGTGCAGCGGGCCACCACGTCAATGCTGGTCAGCCGTTCGGCGAGCGCGTCGTCGTCGAGGCGGTCCAGCTCGGTGGCGGTGGCCACCCGCTGCTCGCCGTGGTCGGGGCTGATGGTGGCGGCGATCGCCTCGGCCGTCGCCGGATGGTCCCCGGTGATCATGATGGTGTGCACGCCGGCCTGCCGGATCCGGCGCACGGCGGGTGCGGCGGACTCGCGTACCCCGTCGGCGATCGCCAGCAGGCCGACGAAGACGAGGCCCGTCACGTCGTCGTCGGTCACGGTCTCGGCGGTGACGGGACGCTCGGCGACGGCCAGGACGCGGTGCCCTGCGCCGGCCCGCTCGGCGAGCATCCGGTGCAGCTCGGCCCGGCCGGCGTCGTCCAGCGGCCGGTCGTGCCCGTCGGCGGTGCGCCGGGCCGCGCAGCGGGGCACCACCGTCTCCGGGGCGCCCTTGACACTGAGCAGCAGCCCGCCGCCGGCCCGGCCGACGGTGGCGTGGTAGCCCCGCGACGGCTCGAACGGCAGGCCGCCCGCCGCCTGCCAGCCGTCGGCGCCGGTCCGCTCGTCGACCCCGGCCGCCGCCGCGCCCCGGCGTACCGCCCGGTCGGTCTGCTGGGGCAGCTCGTCCGGGTCGCCGGCCGGGGTGGCGCGCAGCGCGGCGGCCAGGGTCCGTCGCAGCGCACCGTCCAGCCCCTCCGGCGCGGCGTACCGGGTGCCGCTGCCGTCGCCGACGCCGGCGAGCAGCAACTTGCCCTCGGTGAGGGTGCCGGTCTTGTCGAAGCACAGCACGTCGACGCGGCCCAGCGCCTCGATGGTGCGCGGGTTGCGGACCAGCGCGCCGTGCTCGGCCAGCCGCCGGGCGGCGGCGAGCTGGGCCGCGCTGACCAGGAACGGCAGGCCCTCCGGCACCGACGCCACCGCCAGGTTCGCGGCGGTCGCCGCCGTCTCCGCCAGGGGTACGCCGCGCAGCAGCCCCGCCCCGGCCACCGCCACCGCCGACCCGGCGGCCAACGGGACGGCCGACCTGGTGAGCTTGCCGAGCCGGGCCTCCACGCCGCTGGCCGGGGGCGACTGCCGGGCCAGCGCCAGGCTGCGTCCCGCCTCGGTGTCCGCGCCGGTGGCGACGACGACGGCGGTGCCGTGGCCGGTGGCGATGGTGGTGCCCTCGTACAGCATGGAGTGGCGGTCGGCGACGGCGGCGGCGACCACCGGGTCGGCGGACTTGCCCACCGGCAGCGACTCGCCGGTCAGCGACGACTCGTCGGCCTCCAACCCGTCGGTGGCGAGCACCCGGCAGTCCGCCGGCACGGCGTCGCCGGGCCCGAGGACGATCACGTCCCCGCTGACCAGTTCCTCGGCGGCGACGGTCCGTTCCGTGCCGCCGCGACGGACCAGGGCGGTGACCGCCGAACGGGACAGCAGCTCGGCCAGCGACCGTTCGGTGTTGCGCTGGTGGACGGCCCCGACCAGCGCGGACCCGCCGACCACCCCGCCGACGAGGGCCGCGTCGACCAGCGAGCCGAAGCTCGCGGAGAGCACCGCACCGGCGGCGAGTACGGGGGTGAGCGGGTTGGCCAGCTCGTCGACGAACGCGCGGAGCAGCCCGGACGGGCCCGGCGTGTCCCCGGTGCGGCCGACCAGGCGGCGTTGCGCCTCGGCGTCGTCGAGCCCGTCGGGGCCGGTGTCGAGCTGGCGCAGCACCGCGTCGGTCGGCATCAGGTGCCACGCCGTCGGGGCCGGCGGCGCGGTGTCCGTCCGGTCCGGCAGCCGGCCCGCCCGCCACACCCCGTGCAGGAAGGCCAGCGCGGCGGCCCCGTTCACGGCGGCCAGCGTCCGGCCCGGCAGCTGCCGGGGGTCGGCGGTGAACGCGCCGAGCGCCCCCAGCCCGGTGCCGGCCAGTGACAGCCGGATGTTCTGCGCGGTCATCCGGCGGGCCACCCCCGCCGCCTCGATGATCAGGGCGGCGACCCGCAGGTCGGTGCCCACCAGCAGGTGCGCCCCCCACGGCGGCAGCTCGTCGGGCCCGGCCACCCCGAGCCCGCAGTCGGACGCCCCCAGCGCCGTCCGGTCGGCGGAGAGCAGCAGCACCACCGCGCCGTCGCGCTGCAACTGACGCACGGTGTCGACGGTCCGTGGGCCGCCGGGAAGGACGGCGTCGGCGAAGGCGTACCGGCCGTCGTCGTCGCCGGCGACCACCAGCCGAAGGCCGGCCTGCCGGGTGGCGGTGGGCAGGGCGTCCACGCCGGGGGCGGGCTCCGGTTCGACCCGGAGCAGCGCGACGAGGCGGTCCGCCTCGGCGAGGCCGAGCAGCGTGCCGCCGCCGGAGCGCAGCCGCCGGCTGTCGTCGGTGTCGCCCGGGTCGGTCGCGCCGATGTCTTCCAGCGGGCCGAGCCGCCACCCGTCGGCCTGCTGCACCTGGCCGGGGGCGGCCGGGTCGAACAGCGCGAAGGCGCGGGCGGCCACCTGCCCGGTGTCCGCCCCGGACAGCGGGGCTAGGTCGGCGAGGACCGCCCGCTGCGAGCCGAGCACGGCGGCGTCCAGCACCACCGTGTCGATCCGGTCGAGTTCCCGCAGCACGCTGCGGTCCATGGCGATCACGCCGCGCCGGGCGAGCATGCGACCGAGTTGGGCGGCGTACCCCTCACGGCCGCTGCCCGGTGCCTTGGACAGGCTGGAGAGCCCGAGCGCGGCGGCCCGCTTGCCCCCGACCACCGGGATCGCCGCCGCGCCGGCCGCCGCGCCCGCCGCCAGCATCCGGGCGACGAAGCGTTCGGCGGGACCGTCCGGCTTCGGGTTCGGGCGTTGCGCCGTCGGGACCCGGGCGACGGCCCGGTCCGGGTCGCCGGTGAGCCGGGGCTCCGCCTTCGACCAGGCCGTGAGCTGGGCGCGGGCCTCGCCCCACTGCACGACGCGCTGCGCGCCGTCCAGCACGATCCCGGCCCAGCCGCCGGTGAGGCCCTGCACGACCGCCTCGGCGAGCGGGAAGAGGATGTCGGCGCGGGGGTCGGCGCGCAGTCCCCGGCCGGCGAGGGCGTGCAGCCTGGGGTGCAGGTCGACGGCGGTGAGCAGGCCGGACACCTCGCCCGGGACCGGGGTGAACGGCAGGATCCGGGTGGCCGCCGAGATGGTCAGGCCGAGCGCGTCCGAGGCGAGCGCACCGAGGGTGCGGGGGGTGCGCGGCCCGTCCTCGGGCGGGTGCGGGGGCGGGATCTCCGGGTCGGGCTCGTGGTCGCAGGTGCGTTCGCAGCGGGCGATCGTGGTGATGAGGTCGCGCAGTTTCGGTTCCGGTTCCTCGACGGCCACGACCACGCGGCCGGAGGCCGCGTTCACCCGGGCCCAGGTCACCCCGGGCAGCCGTTCCAGCGTGCGTTCCACCTGGCGGGCGAGCCGGTCGCCGCCGTCCTGGCCGACGCCGTGCACCTCGATGTGGTGCCGACCCGGCCGGGACCAGACCCGGCGACTGGTCAGGCCGGCCGACCGGGCCAGCCGGGTCGCGGCGACGCCGACGCTGCGGGAGGCGTCGCCCACCAGGTGCGGCACCGTCCGGGACACGTCGCCGACCAGGGGCATCGTCACCGACGGCAGGAGGCGGCCGGCGAGCCGGCCCAGCGAGGTCATCGAGCGGTACGGCCGGAGCGCCGCCGGCCGGCTTTCCCCGTGCCGCCGCAGCTCCCGCCGTACGCCATCTCGCCTCCCACGCTCGGTCCCGGCGGGCTGACTTCCCGCCCGCTCGGGCGTCATGCCCTCTTCGTCCGGGAATTTCTCGGCGGTTGCCGGAGAAGTTCCTCCGTCGCTGGCATGGACGGGGCCGACGGTGGAACGCGGCTCGGGTCATGGCCAGCGCGGACGACACAGGGGAGGCCGGGATGAGCACGATCACGCGACACCTCAGCGGGGCGCACGAGATGGTGCGGACGTACAGCCGCCGGGTGGAGGTGCCGATGCTGGGCGAGGTTGCCGTGCCGCCGCCCGACAAGGTGGCCTACTACGCGGGCCTCGGGGTGCTCGCCGCGCTCCAGGTCATCGAGTGGCCGCTCGCGCTGGTCATCACCGCCGGGCACCTGCTCGCCGACCAGCACCTGTCCGGGCTGGCGAGGGGGGTCGGCGAGGCGCTGGAGTCCGCCTGATCCTCTGCGGCGCGTCGAGCAGGGGTGGATGAGGCCCGATCGCGCGGGGTGAGAGCCCGGTCACGTCCGGCTTGACCTGAATCCGGGTTGAGGTCGCAGGCTGGGCGCATGCTGATCGAACTGCTGAGGATCGAGGTGAGCCGGGAACGCCCGGCCGGCGGGCGGCGGCGGAAGCCCCCGGTTGCGCCACCGGCGTGGGTCTTCCGCACGGCCGGTCGGCGGTGACCGCCGTCGCGCCCCCGGCCGCCCCGGGGCACCTGTTCGCCCCCGCGCTGCGCGCCATGACGGTGGGCGTGGTGGCACTGGTGTCGCTGCTGGCCTTCGAGGCGTTGGCCGTCGGCACCGCCATGCCCACCGTCGCCCGCAGCCTCGACGGGCTGTCCCTCTACGGGCTCGCGTTCGGCGGGGCCTTCGCCTCCGGCGTGGTGGGGATGGTCGTCTCCGGGGTGTGGTGCGACGCGCGGGGCCCCCGGGCACCCGTGTGGCACGGGGTGGGCTGGTTCGTGGCCGGGCTGCTCGTCGCCGGCTCCGCGTCGACGATGGGCGTGCTCGTGGCGGGCCGGATGGTGCAGGGCTTCGGCTCGGGCCTGCTGTCGGTGGCCCTCTACGTGGTGGTGGGGCGGGCGTACCCGGAGGCGCTGCACCGGCGGATCTTCGCCGCGTTCGCGGCCGCGTGGGTCATCCCGTCGCTGGTCGGCCCGGCGATCGCCGGGCTGGTCGTCGAGTACCTCGGCTGGCGGTGGGTCTTCCTGGCGGTGCCGGCGGTGGCGGTGCCGGCGCTGCTGCTCGTCCAGCCGGGCCTGCGCAGCCTCGCGCCGTCCGCCGCCGTCCGGCCGTCGACCGGCGCGGCGGCCCGGGTCGGCTGGGCCTTCGGGGCGGGGGCGAGCGCCGCACTGCTGCACTACGGGGGGCAGCAGCGCGGCGTGCTCGCGGTCGGCCTGGTCGGTGCCGCGCTCGCGGGCCTGTTCTGCTGCGCCCCGCGGCTGCTGCCGGCCGGCTTCCTGCGGGCCGGCCGGGGCCTGCCCACGGTGGTGGGGCTGCGGGGGCTGGCCTCGGCCGCGTTCGCCGGTGCCGAGGTGGTGATCCCGCTGATGCTGTCCCGGGAGCGCGGGCTCACGCCGACCGGCGCGGGCCTGGTCCTGACCGTCGGCGCGCTCTCCTGGTCGGCCGGGTCCTGGTTGCAGGGCCGGCTGCCCGCGCCCGGCGCCGCAGTGCCGGGCACCGCGCCGGCGACCCGGCGCGGTTTCCTGGCCGGGCTGCGGGACCGGCTTGCGCCCCGGTCCTCCGCCACGCTGGTCCGCGCCGGGCTCGCCTGCATCACCGGCGGGACCGCCACGGTGGCGCTCGCGGTGTGGCCGGCGGTGCCGCTGCCGGTGTGCGTGCTCGGCTGGGCCGCCGCCGGGCTCGGGATGGGGCTGCTCTACCCGTCGCTGTCGGTGCTCACCCTGGAGCTGTCCGCCCCCGGCGAGCAGGGCCGCAACAGCTCCTCCCTGCAACTGGGCGACTCGCTCTTCGCGGCGACCGTGCTGGCGTTGACCGGCGCGGTGCTCGCGGCGGGCACCACCCCCGGCCGGTCGAGCTACGCGGTGACCCTGGTCCTGGCGGCCGCCCTGGCCGGGCTGGGCGTCCTGCTCGCCGGCCGGGTGGTGCCGGCGGGACGGGCGGCGTTGGCCCCGCGCTCCCCGCAGTGAGATCGCCGGCCGGCCCGGCGGTCCGGCCTGGTGGCCCGGCCGAGCGTTGCGGCCCGGCGCCCGACCCGGTGGCCCGGACCAGCGCTTCGGCCTGGCGTCGCGGCGCGGGTCCGGTCACGAGCCGGCGGGCCGGCTCGTCGGGTCGGTGGACGACCCCACCCGGGGGCGTCGGGAGGGAGATGGACATGAAGGTGCTGGTCACCGGGGCCACGGGCGGTCTCGGGCGGGTCGTGCTGCCCCGGCTGCATGCCGACGGGTTCGCCGTGCGGGCGGCGAGCCGGCGGCCCCGCACCGGAGCGGAGGTCGAGTGGACGGTGGTGGACCTCGCCACCGGGGCGGGCCTCGCCGAGGCGGTGACCGGCGTGGAGGCCGTCCTGCACCTGGCCTCACTGCCTGGGGGCGGGCGGCGTACCCACCAGGTGGACGTCCTCGGCACCCGCCAGCTGGCCGTCGCCGCCGGGCGGGCCGGGGTCGGCCACCTGGTGCACGTCTCCATCGTCGGGGTGGACCGGGTGCCGTTCCCCTACTACCGGCACAAGCTGGCGGCCGAGCGGGTGATCGCCGAGGGCCCGGTGCCCTGGTCGGTGCTGCGGGCCACCCAGTTCCACCCGTTCCTCGACCGCCTGCTCACCATGTCCGGTCGACTCGGCCCCGTGATCGGGGACCGGGCGCTGCTCGTCCAGCCGGTAGACCCCGGCGAGGTGGCGGCCCGGCTCTCCGCGCGGCTTTCCGCCGGGCCGCTGGGCGACATCGAGGAGTACGGCGGCCCGCAGGTGCTCCGCTTCGACGAGGCGGCGTACGCCTGGCGTGCCGCCCGGCGCTCCCGCCGCCCGCTGCTGCCGGTGCGCCTGCCGGGGCGGCTCGGGCGGGCCCTGCGCGCGGGCGGCCTCACCACCGCCGCGACTGTGACGGGCACCCGAACCTGGGCGGACCACCTCGCCGCCACGTACGGGGGAACCGACCGTAGATGAGAAGTCCCCCCGTTCGACGTCTGCCTACCGTGACGCCATGTTGGTCCTCGTCTCCACCGTGATCCTCTACGTCGCCGGCTTCGTCTTCCTCTACGGGGTGATCCGGCTCGCCGTACGGCACGCCCTCGAAGACCTGGAGGCCCGCCGGCCCGGCCTGCTGCGCTCCCAGGAGGTCGCCGCCGCGCAGGACCGGACGTTCGTCCGGGAGAACCCGTTCGTCGCGAACGGCTGACCCGGCACCGGTCCCCACGGGACGGGGCCGGACGACTCCCCCGGCGGGGCGGGGGACGCACCTCGGGGCCGGCCCGGGCACGGGGCTGGGCCGGCCCCGAGGTGGTAACACCGGCGACGTCGGTCCGGCCTCGCCTGGGCGTGGGCCCGGCCACCTGCGGTGGGCGTCCCGCGAGCGGGCGGCGTCCGGGGGTGCGAGGATCGCAGCCGTGATGGGAACGCTGAAGACCGAGCCCGCCCGGAGCCGACCGGACCTGCTGGCACCCCCGGTGGCCGCCGCGCTCGGGCAGTGGCCCGTCGACGCGCCGGTGGACGTCGACCAGGTGCTGGTCGCCCCGATCGACGCGAGCCTCGCGGACACCGCCGAGTTCTGCGCCGCGTACGGGGTGGGACTGGAGGTGTCGGCGAACTGCGTGGTGATCGCCGGGAAGCGCGGGAGCGAGATCCGGTACGCCGCCTGCGTCGTCCTCGCCACCACCCGGGCCGACGTCAACGGGGTGGCCCGCAGGGCGCTGGACGTACGCAAGGCGAGCTTCGCCCCGATGGTCGAGGCGGTGGAGCTGACGGGCATGGAGTACGGCGGGATCACCCCGATCGGGCTGCCCGGGGACTGGCCGATCCTGGTTGACGCGCGGGTGGTCGCCGCTCCGTACGTGATCGTCGGCTCCGGCGTGCGGCACAGCAAGATCGCCCTGCCGGGACCGACGCTCGGCGCGCTCCCCGGTGCGCGGGTGGTGGAAGGGCTGGCCAGGCCCGCCCAGCCCACGGCGTAGATCGATGTCGTTTCACGTGGAACGTGATCGACGCTGATCGTTGGCTGTCCGGATCGTGGCCCTGACGCGTCAGGCTTCGCGCTGCTCGACCTCGCGCAGGGCGGCGAGCAGGGTCTCCGGCTCCTGGGCGCCGGTGACGACGTACTTCCCGGCCAGCACGAAGGTCGGCACGCTGGAGACACCGAGCTCGCGCGCGGTGGTCAGGTCGGCAGCCACCTCGCGGCGGCCGAGGTTCGACTCCAGGTAGTCCCGGGCCTCGACCTCGTCCAGGCCGACCCCGGCGGCCAGCTTGACCAGGACGTCCCGCGCGCCGATGTCGACCCCGTCGGCGAAGTGCGCCCGGTAGAGCGCCTCGACCAGCTCGGCGGAGCGGCCCCGCTCGGCGGCGAACCGGATCAGCCGGTGCGCCTCGAAGGTGTTGGCGTGCACCGCGCGGTCGAAGCGCATGTCGAGCCCCACGCCGGCGGCGACCCGGGTCACCTGGGCGAACATGCCCTCCGCCCGCTCCCGGCCGCCGAACTTCGCGGCCAGCGCCTCCACCAGCGGCTTCGGCTCGGAAACCGGCGACGGGTCGAGCTGGAACGGCCGGTACCGGACGGTCACCTCACCGCCGTACGACTCCAGTGCCTGTTCGAGCCGGCGCTTGCCGATCCAGCACCAGGGGCAGACGACGTCGGCGTAGATCTCGATCTCCATGACCAGCGACAACCCGTCGATCAGGAGATCTGTTCCCGGACCTGGCGCTTGAGCCGGGCCAGGATGGCCGTGCCGCCCCGGACCCGCAGCGGGCTGATCGCCTGCGCCAACCCCATCCGCTGGTAGAGGTCGTCCGGTACGGCGAGCACCTCGTCGGCGCTCGCCCCGGACAACCCCTCGGCGAGGATGCCGGCGAAGGCGCGCGTCGTCGGCGCCTCCGGCGGGCAATCGAACCAGGTGGTCACCGTCCGGTCCGGGTTCACCTCGGCGCGCAGGAAGAACGCGGTCTGGCACTCGGGGACCTGCTCCATGCCCTCCCGGCCGGCGAGTTCCCCGGGCAGCGGCGGGATGACGTCGGCGTATTCCAGCAGCATCTCCAGCACCACGTCGCGGGGGGCTGCCGCGAACTCGTCGACGATCTCGGCCAGCTTGGTCGGCATCTCGGGCATCCGTTCAGGCTACCGACGGGTCGACGCGGTCAACCGCACGGTTAAGAAGGGGCCCCTGCTCTACCGGAGGCGTTAACAGGGGGCCCCTCCTTTCACACGGTCGGGGCCTGCTCGCTGATGTCGCTCAGCGCCGAATTGGGGTCGAGCTGCATGGCCAGGTCGCCGAGGGAGACGATGCCGACGAGCTTGCGTTCGCCGTCGCACACGAGGATGCGCCGGATGCCGCGTTCCCGCATCAGCGACGCCGCCTCCCCGGCGGTCGCGTGCTGCTCGATCATCACCACCTCGCGGGTGATGACCGAACCGATCGTGGTGGTCGCCGGATCGCTGCGCTCGGCCACCGCCCGGACCACGATGTCGCGGTCGGTCAGCATGCCGGCGAGGCTCGCGCCGTCGGTGACCACCACGTCGCCGATGTCCGCCTCCTTCATCACCCTGGCCGCCTCGTCCAGGGTGGTCTCCGCGGGCAGGTAGACCACCTGCCTCGTCATCACGTCGCTGACCCGGTAACCGGTCATGGGAGCCTCCGAATACACACCTGTGCCGATCGGTAACCGGTACCCAGTGCGCCGCCCGCTACACCAGATCGCCCCGGGCACGCAGCGCCTCGTCGCGCAGCCGGTCCACCAGCCCCGCCAGCGGCAGCTCGGTCCGCTCGCCGGTGGCGCGATCGCGCAGCTCGACGTACCCGTCGGCGAGACGGCGACCGACCACGACGGCGCGCGGGACACCGATCAGCTCGGCGTCGGTGAACTTCACCCCGGCGGAGACGTGCGTGCGGTCGTCGACCAGCACCCGCAGGCCGGCGGCGGCGAGGCGTCCGCCCAGCTCCAGCGCCGCGTCGAGCTGCGGCCCCTTCCCGGCCGCCACCAGGTGTACGTCGCACGGCGCGACCGCCGCCGGCCACACCAGGCCCCGGTCGTCGTGGTGCTGCTCGGCGATCGAGGCGACCGCCCGGGACACCCCGATGCCGTAGCAGCCCATGGTGGGGCGGACCGGCTTGCCGGCCGGGCCGAGCACGTCGACGGCGAACGCGTCGGTGTAGCGCCGGCCGAGCTGGAAGATGTGCCCGACCTCGATCCCGCGCCGCATCGTCAGCGCGCCGGAGGCGCACGCCGGGCACGGGTCGCCCGGCCGCACCTCGGCCGCCTCGACGGTGCCGTCCGGGGTGAAGTCCCGGCCGCAGACCACGTCGGTGGCGTGCCGGCCCGGCTCGTTGGCCCCGGTCAGCCAGGCCGTCCCGGGGACCACCCGGGGGGCGACGAGGTAGCGGACGCCCAGCCCGGCCAGCCGCTGCGGCCCGATGTACCCGCGTACCAGCTCCGGGTGGGCGGCCCAGTCGTCGAAGACCGCCACGGTGGCCGGGGCGAGCGCCGCCCCGAGCCGCTTCAGGTCCACCTCGCGGTCCCCGGGCAGCCCCACCACCAGCAGCTCGGCCTCGGCCGCGCCCGGCCGGCGTACGGTCAGCACGACGTTCTTCAGGGTGTCGGCGGCCGTCCAGTCGGCGCGGCCGGCGAGCCGGCGGGTGTTCGCCAGGTCCACCAGCGCGGCGATGGTCGGCGTCTCCGGGGTGTCGTGCACGGCCGACGCCGGCTGCGCGTCGGGGTCGCCGGCCGCCGGGGGCCGGGTGACGACCGCCTCGGTGTTGGCGGCGTAGTCGCAGGCGGTGCAGCCGACGAAGGTGTCCTCGCCGACGTTTGTGGCGGCCAGGAACTCCTCCGACGCCGACCCGCCCATCGCCCCGGACGTCGCGCGGACCACGGTGAAGTCCAGCCCGAGCCGGGTGAAGACGTGTCGGTACGCCTCGCGGTGCCGGTCGTAGGCGGCCTGGAGCCCGGCGTCGTCCAGGTCGAACGAGTACGCGTCCTTCATCAGGAACTCGCGCCCGCGCAGCAGCCCGGCGCGGGGGCGGGCCTCGTCGCGGAACTTCGTCTGCACCTGGAACAGCGTCACCGGGAAGTCCCGGTAGGACGTGAACAGGTCCTTCACCAGCAGCGCGGCCAGCTCCTCGTGGGTCGGGGCGAGCAGGTGCTCGGCGCCCCGGCGGTCGGCGAGGGTGAAGATGTCGTTGCCGTACTCGGCCCACCGGCCGCTGGTGCGGTAGGGCTCGGCCGGCAGCAGCGCCGGGAAGTGCACCTCCTGGTCGCCGATGGCGGTCATCTCGCCCCGGACGATCTCGGTCACCCGGTCCAGCACCAGCTTGCCCAGCGGCAGCCAGGTGTAGCCGCCCGGGGCGGCGCGACGGACGTAGCCGGCGCGCAGCAGGAGCCGGTGGCTCGGCACCTCCGCGTCCGCCGGGTCCTCACGCAGGGTCCGCAGCAGCAGGGTCGACATGCGCAACAACATCAGCGCAGCGTACGGCCGCGGTGACCGGCCGGACGACGCGGTTTACCGGCGCGGCCGACCGGAGGCGTCCTCGCGGTCGATGAACTCCCTCACGTTCCCGGTGCCAGGACGATGCGCGGGGGTGGCCGGTGCCAGACTGTCTGACGTTAAGCAGGGGCCCCTTTACAACCGGATGCGTTAACAGGGGGCCCTTCCTTGCTGGCAAGGCGGAGGGTTCGGTGGGCTGGCGCAGTTTCGTGGCGGTGGGGGACAGCTTCACCGAGGGCATGGACGACGCGTACCCGGACGGCACCTACCGGGGCTGGGCGGACCTGGTGGCCACCCGGCTCGCCGCCGAGGCCGGCCCCGACTTCCAGTACGCGAACCTGGCGATCCGGGGTCGGCTCTTCCCCAACGTGGTGGCCGAGCAGGTGCCGGCCGCGCTGTCGATGAAGCCCGACCTGATCAGCTTCGCGGCCGGCGGCAACGACGTGCTGCGCCGCACCTTCGACCCGGACGCGCTGGTGGCCCGCTTCGACGACGTGGTCCGGCAGCTCCGTTCCGGTGGCGCGGACGTGCTGCTGTTCCGGTTCGCCGACGTGATGGCCCGGCTGCCCGGGCAGCGGCTCGTCGCGCCCCGGGTGCACCTGCTCAACCGGGCCGTCGGGGAGACCGCCGAGCGGCACGGCGCGATCCTGGTCGACCTCTACGCCGACGACACCTTCCTCAACCCGATGCTGTGGAGCACCGACCGGCTGCACCTGTCGGCGGCGGGGCACCGGCGGGTCGCCGGGCAGGTGCTGACCGCCCTCGGCGTCGGCTGCGACGAGGACTGGCTGCTGGTCCCGCCGCACCCCGCGCCGACGCCGTGGCTGGCCGCCCGCGCCGCCGACCTGCGTTGGGCGGGCCGGCATCTGGCCCCGTGGGTCAAGCGCCGGCTCACCGGCCGCTCGTCCGGCGACACCGTCACGGCGAAGCGGCCGGTGCTCGGCCCGGTCGCCGACTGACGTGCGGACCATCCACGCCGCGCCACTGCTGCGGCGCACCCTCGACGACCGGCCGGTGGCCGACACGGCGGTGCTGGTGACGGGGGACCGGATCGAGGCGGTGGCGCCGGCCGGCGAGCTGACGGCCGCGTACCCGGGGGTGCGGGTGCGTCGGTGGCCCGGCGTGCTCGGGCCGGCGCTGGTGCACGACGGGCCGCTGCCGTCCGCCCCCACCCCGCGCGAACGGGTGCACGCCCTGTTCGGGCTCGGGGCCGCCGCGGTGCTCGCCGACCGGGTGACCGACCCGGGGCTGCGGGCCGCCGCCGCCCGCAACGGGGTCGCGCTGCTGGCATCCGCGCGCCCGCCCGCGCTGGTCGTCGGCGGCCGGGCCGACCTGGCTGTCTTCGCCGACGACGGGAGCTGCGTCGCCACGGTGGTCGCCGGCCGCCTCGTGCACCGCCGCGCCTGACCGCGACCGTCACCCTGGGGTGGGGGAACCGGCGTAGGTTGGGCTCATGCCTGTGCCGAGTGATCCGAATCCCCGCCTCCAGTCGTACGCCGACCCGCAGCGGCTCGTCACCACCGACTGGCTCGCCGAGCACCTCGGCGACGAGGGCCTCGTCGTGGTCGAGTCCGACGAGGACGTGCTGCTCTACGACACCGGGCACATCCCGGGCGCCGTGAAGGTCGACTGGCACACCGAGCTGAACGACCAGGTGACCCGGGACTACCTGGACGCGGCCAGCTTCGCCGAGCTGTGCGCCGCCAAGGGCATCGGCCGCGACGACACCGTCGTCTTCTACGGCGACAACTTCAACTGGTGGGCGGCGTACGCGCTCTGGGTCTTCTCGCTCTTCGGCCACGCGGACGTGCGCCTGCTCGACGGCGGCCGGCAGAAGTGGGCCGCCGAGGGGCGGGAACTGACCCGCGAGAAGGTCACCCGGCCGCGCGCCGCGTACCCGGTGCCGGAGCGCAACGACGCGCCGATCCGGGCGTACCGCGAGCAGGTGATGGCGCACGTCGCCGCCGGCCGGCCGCTGGTGGACGTGCGCTCGCCGGGCGAGTACACGGGCGAGATGCTGCACATGCCGGACTATCCGCAGGAGGGCGCGCTGCGCGGCGGGCACATCCCGGGCGCGGTGAGCAAGCCGTGGAAGTCGGCGGCGAACGACGACGGCACGTTCAAGTCGGCCGACGAGCTGCGGGCGATCTACGCCGACCAGCTCGGGCTGAGCCCGTCCGACGACGTGGTGGCGTACTGCCGGATCGGGGAGCGGTCCAGCCACACCTGGTTCGTGCTGCACCACCTGCTCGGCTACCCGCAGGTGCGCAACTACGACGGCTCGTGGACCGAGTGGGGCAACCTGGTGCGGGCCCCCGTCGTGAAG
The DNA here is from genome assembly GCF_054052245.1 of Micromonospora sp. PTRAS2. NCBI lineage: Bacteria > Bacillati > Actinomycetota > Actinomycetes > Micromonosporales > Micromonosporaceae > Micromonospora > Micromonospora sp. PTRAS2. Next base: position 860,101 of record NZ_JBSWBU010000001.1, on the reverse strand, counting down.
GGCGACCAGCCGGGCGGCCTGGCCGACTGACCTTCTGTGGGCAATGTGCCGGATGCGCCGACACGGAGCCCGCCACCGGTGGAGCCTGCGAGAGGAGCAGGACCCGCGACGGTGGCGAGGAGGCCATGTTGACCCTGGACCGCAGGCTCGTCGCGCTGCTCGTGCTGACCGCCGTGTTCCCGGCGGCCGAGGCCACCGTCCTGGTCGCCATGGACTTCGTGGCGGCCGAGGGGATCGCGCCCCAGGTGAGCGCGGTCTGGCCGTACGACACGTACCACGACCTGAGGTGGCTGTTCGTCTACCACCGGTCGTGGCCGGAGTTCGTCCTCTGGCTGGCCTACGTGGCGCTCACCCGGGGCGCGTTGACCACCGGCCTCGTCGCGCTGTCCTGGCCGGTCGAGGCGCCCCGGCCGCCCGTACGCCAGCTGTTGAAGCGCAACGTCGGTGTCTCCGTGGTGGTCACGGTCCTCGTCGTGCCGTGGGCGGTGATCTCGGTGGCCGCGTCGGTGGTGGCGCTGTCCTGGGTGCTGCTCGCGTCGCTGCTGCCGATGTTCCTGCTCGCGCCGTTCCTGCAACGGGCCGCCGCCGTCGGGCCATGGTGGCGGGGGTTGCCCTCGCTGCCCCTGGTCGGGTGGACGCTGCTGAACTTCGTGGTGCTCACGGTCGCCGGGGCGGTGGCGTGGAGCGTGCCCGGCTGGTGGACGGTGCCGGTGGCAGCGGCGGCGGGCGTGGTCAACGGCGTGCTGTGGAACCGGACGGTACGGGCGGCCGTGCTCGCTCCCCGGCTGCGGTGGGCCCGGGTGCCGGTGGCCCCGATCGTGGCCCTGCTGGCACTCGTCGTGCCGCTGCTGATCCCGACGCTGGTCAGCACGGTGCCCGGCAACCAGCTGCGCACCGAGGACGTGCTGCTCACCCGGCCGCTGCCGCCGGAGGTCACCGAGGCCGTGGTGGTGCTGGCCGGCTACGGCTCCGCGTACGGGGGCGAGCAGCCGCGCGACCCGAGGGTGGAACGTTTCTCCTACCGGGGGCTGGGCTCCGACGGCCGGCCCCTGCCCTACCGGCCACCGGACACCACCATCTCGGTGGCGGACAGCGTCGGGCTGCTCGCCGCGCAGGTGGACCGGCTGCACCGGCGTACCGGCCGGAAGGTGGCCCTGGTCGGGGAGAGCGAGGGGGCGATCGTGGCCCGCACCTACCTCGCCCGGCGGCCCCACCCGGCGGTCGACGCGCTGGTCATGTTCAGCCCGTTGATCAACGCCGGCCGGGCCTACTACCCGCCGCGTGGGCAGGACGACGGGTGGGGCGTGGTCACCGGCTGGATGCTCCGCGCCATGTTCGGGCTGGGGCGTCTCGCCGGTGCGCCGGGCAACGGGCCGGACGAGCCGTTCATCCGCTCGCTGCTCGACGACGCCCCGTTCTACCGCAACCAGCTCATGTGCCCGGTGCCCGGCGTGCGGATGGTGGCCTTCCTGCCGTACACGACGGCCGCCGAGGCGCCGCCCGGCGACTACACCGGCATCCCGGTCTTCCAGACCCCGGGCGTGCACGGCGGCCTGCTCAACCGGTCCCTCGTCCAGGACCGGCTGGTGAACTTCCTCGGCGGCGAGCTGGTCCAGCGGAACCGGCGCGAGTATCCGCTGTTCCAGCGGCTCGGGGCCGCCTGGCAGGCGCCCCCGCTGGCGATCTCGGCCAACCCGGCGTGGGAGGAGAGCGAGCAGCCGGACCCGGCGCTGACCGGCAAGGTCTGCCAGCCGTCCCGGGAACCCCGGTAGCCTGCCTGGTCAGGCGGTGCGCGAGCGCCGCTGCCGCAGCACCAGCCGGGCGGCGGCCAGGGCCAGCCCGAGGACGATCACCGCCCGGATCGGGTGGTACGTCAGCATCAGCAGGTGCGTCGCGACGGCGACGACGACGGCGAGCAGGGCGAGCCGGGTGGACCAGCGCCGACCCAGCGGCACGAGCGCCCCGGCCACCGCCAACAGCGCCCCGGCGGCGAGGTGCAGCCACGCCCAGCCGGTGATGTCGTAGTGGTACATCCCGCCGCCCTCGATGGAGACGTACGGGTCGCCGATCAGGTCGCCGACGCCGGCCAGCACGTCGAAGACGCCCGCCCCGCCGAGCAGGATCCCCGCCAGCACCAGCGGGCGCTCCTTCGTGCCGTCGTCGACCACCGTGCCCCCCGCCCGAACCGTCCGCGAAGGCCACGGCCCGGTAGGTCCCCGGGTCCGGCCCACCCCCTCCGGGCTCCAGGCTAGGGGCCGCCCGGCCGGGTGTCCGCCGATCAGCGGGGCGAGCCGGGGTCGACTCCCCGCAGGGTCCGCCAGCCGACGGCGGCGGCCACCGAGAACACCGAGGCGGCCCCCCAGGCGACGGGCGGCATCCCGTACGTGTGCCCGGCGAGCCCGGCCAGCGTCGCCCCGACGGGCGCGGTCACCAGCCCGGCCACCCGTTGCGCCGCGCCCACCCGGCCAGCCGCCCAGCGGCCAGCGCACCGCCCAGCCCGCCGACGCCGGCCCCGGAGAGGAACAGGCCGTAAGCCGCCTCCGGCACGGCGAGGACGTCGAGCGCCGCTTGGGGGTGGGCGGCGAACCCGGCAGGCGGAGGAGCAGGAGGGTGGAGAGGGCGAAGGTCAGGCGTCCACGGCGAAGGTCAGCGGTACGGGTCACCGGTCGAGGGTCAAGTTCCGGGCGAACGGGGGCAGCCGGGCGTCGGTGATCACCGGTACGGTGAGCGCCGGCATCGGACCGGGGAGCAGCAGCGTTGGACCGCACCTTCCAGGTCGACCTCCGAGGCGTGGTCGACCTGCTCAGTCATCACCTGTACGGCAGCCCACGGGTCTACGTCCGTGAGCTGATGCAGAACGCGGTCGACGCGATCACCGCGCGGCGGGCGAGCGAGCCCGACGCGCCGGCGCTGGTGCGGATCTTCCCACCCGAGCTGACCGGCGACGGGACGCTGCGGGCGCACGACACCGGCATCGGCCTCACCGAGGCGCAGGTGCACGAGCTGCTGGCCACCATCGGCCGCAGCTCCAAGCGCGACGAGCTGGGCTTCTCCCGGCACGAGTTCCTCGGCCAGTTCGGCATCGGGCTGCTCTCCTGCTTCCTGGTGGCTGACGAGATCCGGGTGGTCACCCGGCACGCCGACGAGCCGACGGTGCTCTGGACGGGCTACGCCGACGGCCGGTACGCCGTCGAGGTCGCCCCGGCCGGCCAGCAGCGCCCGGAGCCCGGTACGACGGTGACGCTGGTGCCGCGCCGCGACGCCGACCAGTGGTTCGGCACCGCGACCGTCACCGAGCTGGCCCGGCTCTACGGGTCGCTGCTGCCGGTGACCGTCCGGGTTGGCGACACGGTCACCACCACCGGCGGGCCGCCCTGGCCGACCGCGCCCGGCGCGGGCGTCGACCGGCCGGCCCTGACCCGCTACGCCCGGCAGCTGCTCGGCGTCGACCCGTTCGACGTGGTGCCGCTGTCGGTGCCGGAGGCCGGCCTGACCGGCGTCGCGTTCATCCTGCCGACCCCGGTGAACCCGGCGGCCCGCGCCGGCCACCGGGTCTACCTCAAGCGGATGCTGCTCACCGAGCACGCCGACGGGCTGCTGCCCGACTGGGCGTTCTTCGCCCACTGCGTGGTCGACGCCGGCGAGCTGCGGCCCACCGCCAGCCGCGAGGCGCTCTACGAGGACGCCCTGCTCACCGCCACCCGGGAGGCCCTGGGCGACCAGGTGCGCGGCTGGCTGGTCCGGCTGGCCCGGCACGACCCGCGCCGGCTCGGCGAGTTCCTCCAGGTGCACCACCTCGGCGTGAAGGCCCTCGCCGTGCACGACGACGAGATGCTGCGGCTGGTCGACCGGTGGTGGCCGATGGAGACCAACGTCGGCACCCTCACCCTGGCCGAGTTCCGCCAGCGCCACGGCCTGGTCCGGTACGCGGCGAGCCTGGACGAGTTCCGCCAGCTCGCCGCCGTCGCCGCCGCCCAGGACCTGGCGGTGGTCAACGCCGGTTTCACGTACGACGCGGAGCTGATCGAGCGGCTGCCGGCCGTCGACCGGTCGGTGCTCATCGAGCGGCTGGAGCCGAGCGACCTGACCACCCGCTTCGACGCCCTCGACCCGGCCGTCGAGCTGGCCCTGCGGCCGTTCCTCGCCGGGGCGCAGCGTGCCCTGGAACGGCTCGGCTGCGAGGTGGTGGTGCGGGCGTACGACCCGGTGTCGCTGCCGGCGCTCTACCTGGTCAGCCGGTCGGCGGCGTTCAACGACCAGCTCGCCGCGACCCGGGACGCCGCCGACGAGCTGTGGGGCGGGGTGCTCGACGCGCTCGCCGCGTCCGCCCCGCCGGACCGCCCGCAGCTCGTGCTCAACCACCGCAATCCGCTGGTCCGCCGGGTCACCACCCTCGATGACCCGGAGCTGGTCGGGCTCGCCGTCGAGGCGCTGTACGGGCAGGCCCTGCTGCTCGGGCACCACCCGATCCGCGCGGCCGACGCCGCGCTGCTGAACAGTTCCTTCCTCGGCCTGCTCGGCCGGGCCGTACCGGGACGGGAGTGAGTGGCACCGATGAGTGACGACGAGCTGTGGCGGATGCTGCACGAGAGCAGCGGCATGCCGTACGGCGCGGGGCGCACGGCCGCCCTGGAGCAGCTGCTGCGCCGCGCCGACAGCGGCGACGACCGGCACCTGGCGTTCGCCGTGCGGATGCAGGCCACCACCGCGTACGTCTACGGCGGCGAGCCGGCGAAGTCCTTCGTCACCTTCTCGTGGTGCCTGGCCGAGTTCGACCGGGATCCGCAGCCCTACCACGAGCGCTACGCCCACCAGCTCCTCTGGCACTTCAAGTACATGGTCAACGCCATGTTGAAGTTCCCCGAGCTGCCGCTGGACCGCACGTACGCGGTGCTCGACGACATGCAGCGCCGGTACGCCAACGCGGGGCACAGCCTTCAGGCCGTGCACAAGCACCGCTACCTGGTCGCCGACCACGTGGGCGACGCCGAGGCCGCCGAGCGGTGGTACCAGGAGTGGCTGACCGCCCCGCGCGACGAACTGTCGGACTGCGCCGGCTGCGATCCCACCACCCAGGTCGCCCACCTCGCCCACGTGGGCCGGCACGACGAGGCGGTGGCGCTGGCCGAGCCGGTCCTCGCCGGCCGGCTGACCTGCACGGAGCAGCCGCAGGCGATCCTGACCGCGCTGCTGGTGCCCTACCTCCGCTCGGGGCGGGGCGACGCGGCGCGGGACGCGCACCGGGAGGCGTACCGGCGGCTGCGCGGCAACCTGTCGGACCTGTGGGACATCGGCGACCACGTCGAGTTCTGCACGCTGACCGGCAACGAGGCGCGGGCCGTGGAAATCGTCGAACGGCACCTCGACTGGCTGGACCGCGCGCCCACCCCGGCCGCCGCGATGCACTTCGCGGCCACCGCCGCCGCCGCGCTGCGCCGCGCCGCCGGGGCCGGCGACGTCACCCTGCACCGGCGGGCGGCCGGCGACCGGCCGGCGGGCGAGGTGTCCGCCGCCGCGCTCGCCGCCGAGCTGACCGACACGGCGACCGCGCTGGCCGCGCGGTTCGACGCCCGCAACGGCACCACCCACCAGTCGGAGTGGATCGCCCGGCGGCTGGCCGCCGGCCCCGACGGCGAGCACCTGCCGCTGTCGGCCAGCCTCCGCCGTCGCCCGGCCCGCCGGCCCGAGCCGCCCGCGACCCCGGTTCCGGCGGCCACCGTGCCGGCCGAGGCCACCGCCGACGAGCTGCTCGACCTGGCAGACAACTGCTGGCGTACGCACGACCGGGCGGGGCTGGCCGCCGCGCTGGCCGCCTACGACGGGCGGTTCGGGGCGACCGGGCAACCGCCCCGCACGGCGGCACGGCGGCTGGAGCTGCGGTCCGCCGAGCTGACCGACGCCGACGGCCCGCAGGCGGCGCAGGAGGCGAACCGGGCGGCGCTGGCCGCGTACCGGGAACTGCCGGACCCGGTGCGCGAGCAGGTGGTCGCCGGCCGGCTCGGCGCGCTGCTCTGCCTGACCGGCGACGGTGAGGAGGGGCTGGCGCTGGCGCAGGGGTCCGCCGACTTCTTCGCCGGGCACGACGACGCCCGGGAGCGGGCCGCCGCGTACGACCGGCTCGCTCTCGCGCTGGCGCACCTGCAGCGCTGGGAGGAGGCGCTGGCCGCCGCCGACATGGCCGCCGCCGAGGCCGACGTCGACCCGTGGCTGGCCGCCCGGGTGGCGCTGCACCGCGCGCACGTGCTGGAGGAACTGGAGCGGCCGGAGGAGTTCCGGGCGGCGGCCGAGCTGGCCCGCCGGCTCACCCGCGAGGTGGGCGTGGGCGAGCTGGTCACCGCCGCCACCCTGGCGTACGCGCGGGCGACGGACGACCCGGCCGAGCGGGTTGCCGCCTGCGACGAGGCGCTGGAGACGGCCCCGGCGCAGGCCCGGTTGCCGGTGCGGGTGTTCCGGGCGCGGGCCCTGCTGAGCGCGGACCGGGTGGCCGAGGCGGTGGAGGACTTCGCCGAGGCGGTGACCCTCTGCGTCGAGCAGGGCGCCGACGGGGACGCCTTCCTGCGCTGGGAGCTGGCGAACGCGTACCGGGCGGCCGGGCGGCCTGCGGAGGCGGCCGAGGTGGCGGAGGAGGCGGTGCTCGGGCTGGACCGGCTCGGGGCGCAGGCCGAGGCGGACCGCTGCCGGCACCTGCTGGCCGGGATCTACGTCGACCTCGGTGAGCTGGAGCCGGCGCTGGCCCTGCTGGACCAGCTCGCCCGCAACCTCGACGGGCCGGACAACCTGCCCCACCGGGCGCAGGTGCTGGAGGAGGCCGGCGGGCTGCTCTACGACGCCGACCGGGACGCGCTGGCCGCGCAGCGGTTCGCCGAGGCGGCCACCGCCTACCGGCTGGCCGGTGCGCCGGTCGACGAGCTGCGTGCCCGCCGCCGGGAGGCCGACGCCCTGAACTGGTCCGGGGACGTGCCGGCGGCGGTGCGCGCCGTCGAGGTGGTGGACGGCCTCGCCGCCGCGCTGACCGGTCGGCCGGAGGTGCCGCCGGTGGTGACGTACGAGGCGGCGCTCGCGGCGGAGGTCGGTGCCCGGGTGCTGGCCGCCGACGAACGGCCGGACGATGGCCTGGACCGGCTGGCCGGGGTGCCGGCCCGGCTGCGGTCGATCGAGGCGTTCGGCGAGGCGGCCCGGGTGGAGCTGCTCGGCGGCGAGCTGCTGGTGCGCGCCGGCCGGCCGGGCGAGGCGGAGCCGCTGCTGCGGAACGTGCTCGGCGGCCTGCCCCCGGGCTCCCGGCCGGCGTCCCAGGCGGCGTGGCTGCTCGCCCGGGTGCTCGACGAGCTGGGCCGACCGGACGAGGCGGCGGCGGTCCGCGCGGAGCACGGCCTGGGCGACGACGACGACTGATGGGGCGACGACGGCTGGCGGGGGCCGACCGGCGGGTAACCTAGGCGTCCGGTCGGGTCTAGGCTTGCCGGGTGACGGTGGAACAGCGGGCACGGGGAGCGGCGGGCGGCGTGGCGGGCACTGGCAGGCGACGGTCCCGGCGGGACGAGATCCTGGAGATCGCGGTCGGGCTCTTCGCCGCGCGGGGCTACCACGGCGTGTCGATGGACGACATCGGCGCGGCGGCGGGCGTCACCGGCCCTGCCCTCTACCACCACTTCGCCGGCAAGGAGGCGATGCTGGCCGCCGCGCTGATCCCGGTCAGCGAGGGGTTGCTCGACGGCGGGCGGGAACGGGTCACCGGCCGTTCCGACGACCCGCGCGGGGTGCTGGAGTCGCTGATCGACTTCCACGTCGAGTTCGCGCTGGCCAACCCGGCCGTGATCGCCCTGCACCTGCACGAGCTGGACCGGCTGCCGGACGAGCCGCGCCGCCGCATCCGCCGGCTTCAGCGGCTCTACGTGGAGCAGTGGGTGACGGTGCTGACCGCCCTGCACCCGGGCCTGCCCGACGGCGAGGCGCGGGTGCTCGCGCACGCCGCGTTCGGCCTGATGAACTCGACGCCGTTCCTCGGCGGCGAGGTGGACCGGCAGCGGCGGGCCGCGCTGCTGCGCGCCGCCACGCTGGCCGCCCTCCTGGCCGAGGCCGACGCCTGAGCCCTGCCGGGCCTGAGCAGCGCCGGGGGCCTTTGAGCCCTGCTTGCCTTAGTCGACGACTGAGCGCCATCGGAAAAGCCGCATTTCCGACTAACCGCGACCAATGGGCCGGTCGGGCCGAGCCCTGGCACCCCCACCGCCCGTCGTCGTCGCGTACCACCGGCGATTCTTGGACAGTTGCTGTTCAGTCCTGACGACAACTGTCCAAGATTCTGGGTGGGCGGTCAGTGACGGGGACGGGGCAGGGAAAGCCAGCCGAGGAAACGGGCGTGCATCGCGGCCCTGTCGGGACGGCCGCCGAGTCGGTACATGTCGTCCATGGCGTCCCGCATCGCGGCGGCCAGGTAGAACGCGAGCGCGACGCTGTGGCCGTGGAACTCGGCGGGCAGGTCGAGCCGCGCGGGCGGGCAGGGCCACTGGGCGGCGCAGACCCGGCAGAGCCAGGCGGGACGCATCGGTAGATGCCGGCGGGGCATCACGGCACCAACGCGGGGCACCAGCGCACCCGGGCGGGGCATCAGCGCACCCGGGCCGGGCTCGTGCCCCGGGTGGGCGCGGCCTGCCGCAGGGCGACGGCGAGCCGGTGCAGCCCCTCGCGCAGCACGAACAGTTCGCGCTTGGCGACGGCGTCGCCCCGGGCGTCCAGCTCGTACGCCTCGATCCACGTCCAGCCGTGGTAGGTGTGCCGGTCCCGCACCTCGCGGATGACCCGTACGGTGATCGGCTTGACGAATTGCGGGCTCGCGGCGCGGGTCAGGTGCAGCACGTCGCCCGGGTCGATCGGTTGGCCGGTCACCGCCGCCTGCCGGCCCGGGCGGTTGCCGGCGCGGTGGGTCCTGCTCGGTTCGGCATCTGCTTCCCCTGTCCGTGGCCGTTGGAGAGGGGACCGCCCGCGCTTGGTGCGCAGGACCGACCGGGCGGCCCCCTCGACGAACGCGGGCCGGGGCATTTCGGTCAGCCCGACCCACGCCGTCCCGATGACAGCCTGCCCAGGGTTGCGGCGCAATCACACAGCGTTAGATGATTTCCTTCGGACGTTCCGTTGGTTCCTGAAGGGACTCAGGCATGAATCATGCGTTCGTCACGGCTCTCGCCGAGGCGTCGGAGACCGCCGAGAGTTTGGCAGGTCGCATAGGGATTCACCCGAAGACCGTCGCCCGCTGGGCCAATCCCGGGCGCATTCCGCAGACCCGGCATCGTGCCGAGGTAGCGAGGATCCTCGGGAAGGATGTGGCAGATCTCTGGCCGGATGCTCTGCGCCGTGAGCCGGTGTGGTTCCGGCCGTGGGTCGACATCGAGCGCGAGGCCGTCGCCCTGCGCGCCTTCGAATTGGCATGGGTGCCGGGCCTGTTGCAGACCGAAGCGTACGCCCGCGTCACGTTCCACGGGCAGCCCCTGTCGCCGGTCGAGGTCGACGACCTGGTGGTGGCCCGCATCGCCCGGCAGGGAATCCTCACCTGCGACCGGGCACCCACGACCGTCTTCGTCCTCGACGAGCAGGTGATCCGCCGGGTGCCGGCCGGCGGGCGGGCGATCATGGCGGCCCAGCTCGCCCGCCTGGTGACCTGCGCGGAGCTGCCGACCATCCAGCTGCACATCGTCCCCCGCGACGCCCCGACCTATCCGGGGCTCGACGGTCCCTTCACGATCGCCGAGCTTCCCGGCGGGACGCGGGTGGCCCATGTGGACAGTCAGGCCCAGGCGCAGATCATCGATCAAGCCTCCCAACTTGCTACTCTCGAACGACGGTGGGAGCGGATCCGGGGCGAGGCCCTGTCCCGGTCGCAGTCCCTGGATCTCCTGAGGGAGGCGGCAGCAGCATGGACATGACCGGCGCGCAGTGGCGCAAGAGCACCCGCAGCGGCGGCAACGGCGGCAACTGCGTCGAGGTCGCCGACAACCTGCCCGGCGTTGTCCTCGTCCGTGACACGAAGGACCGCGACGGCGGCACCCTCTCCTTCTCGCCGGCCTCGTGGCGCGGCTTCGTCGAGCTGGCGAAGCGCACCGCCTGACCCGCTCGACCCGCAGCACCCTCGTCGCGCAGCACCCTCGTCGCGCAGCACCCTCGTCGCGCAGCACCCTCGTCCCGCAGGCCCTCCGCATCCGCCGGGGGCCTGTTCTGTGTCCGCAGCAGCTCGACACGGGCCGCTGAATCCGCCCCGCCGCCATGCGCTTGACTCGTGGGCGGCCCGTCACCCATGGTTCCCTGGCATCGTCCCCACCCCTGGACGCTGGAGGAGAACATGATCGAATCGCTGCTGGTGGCCAACCGCGGCGAGATCGCCCGTCGGATCATCCGAACCGCGAACCGGCTCGGAATCCGCGCGATCGCTGTCCACTCGGAGGCCGACGCCGGCCTGCCGTTCGTGACCGAGGCCGACGAGGCCGTCTGTGTGGGGCCGGCGAACCCGGCCCAGAGCTACCGCAACGTCGAGGCCATCCTCGCCGCCGCCAAGTCGACCGGCGCGCAGGCGATCCACCCCGGTTACGGCTTCCTGTCGGAGAACGCCGACTTCGCCCGTACCGTCGAGAGCAGTGGGCTGATCTGGGTCGGACCCGGCGCCGACGCGATCTCCGCGATGGGCGACAAGATCAACGCCCGGAACCTGATGGCGGCGGCCGGCGTGCCGGTCGCGCCCGGCACCACCGACCCGGCCGCCGACCTGGACGCGGCGGTCGCCGCCGCCGCGGAGATCGGCTACCCGGTGATGGTCAAGGCCGCGGCGGGCGGCGGCGGCATGGGCATGGGCGTGGCCGCCGACGAGGCGGCGCTGCGCACCGAGTACGACAAGGTGCGCGCGTTCGCCGAGCGGATGTTCGGCGACGGTTCGGTGCTGATCGAGCGGTACTTCCCCCGGGTGCGTCACGTCGAGGTGCAGATCCTCGGCCTGGCCGACGGCCGGGTGGTGGCGCTCGGCGAGCGGGAGTGCTCGGTGCAGCGGCGCAACCAGAAGCTCGTCGAGGAGTCCCCGTCCCCGGCGGTCTCGCCGGAGCTGCGCGCGCGCCTCCTGGCCGCCGCCGTGCGGGCCGGCGAGGCGGTCGGCTACCGCAACGCGGGCACGGTGGAGTGCCTCTTCGACCCCGCCACGCAGGAGTTCTTCTTCCTGGAGATGAACACCCGGCTCCAGGTCGAGCACCCCGTCACCGAGCTGGTCTACGGCGTCGACCTGGTGGAGGAGCAGCTCCGGGTGGCCGCCGGCCTCGCGCCGACGTTCGACCCGGACGCGCTCGCCCCGCGCGGCCACGCCATCGAGCTGCGGATCAACGCCGAGGACCCGAAGCGCTTCCTGCCCGGCCCCGGCGTGATCACGACATGGCGCGAGCCGGCCGGCGAGGGCGTGCGGGTCGACTCCGGCTACGTCGACGGCAACACGGTCACCCCGTTCTACGACAGCCTGCTGGCCAAGCTGATCGTCAACGGCCGGGACCGGGCGGAGGCGATCGGGCGGGCCCGCGCGGCGGTCGCCGCCTTCGAGGTGGCCGGCCCCAAGTGCAACCTGCCGTTCTTCGCCGAGCTGTTGGAGAACGAGGAGTTCCTCTCCGGCGACTACGACACGGGCATCGTCTCCCGCATGCGCTGACCCCCATTTCGCCTCGGTGATCAAGAGGTTTGCGTCAGGATCCGGCATGCCCGGTGACGCAAACCTCTTGGTCAACTTCGCAGGCCGCCCAGGCGGCAGGGGGGCGGGTCGGCCTGGCGGCGGGGCTCGGGGGTCTGGTTGTCTGGAGGGACCATTGGTCGTCCGGCGTCGTCCCGTCGGCCGCCCTCACGAGGGGCGGTGGCGCGTGCGGCACCCCCGGCGGCCCGACGTCACAGCGAGGTGACCATGAGCCAGATGCCAGCGGCGGTCTCGATCCGGGAGGTCGGGCCGCGCGACGGACTCCAGAACGAGGAGCCCATCCCGACCGAGGCCAAGGTGCGGTTGATCGACGCGCTCTCCGGCACCGGCGTGCACCGCATCGAGGCGGTGTCGTTCGTGCACCCCAAGGCGATCCCGCAGATGGCCGACGCGGACGAGGTGTGGCGTCGGGCGGCGAAGGTCGACGGGGTGCGCTACTCGGCGCTGGTGCCGAACACCCGGGGCGCGCAGCGGGCCCTGGCGGCCGGGTTCACCGAGATCGAGGTGGTGGTCTCGGCCAGCGACACGCACAATCGGCGCAACGTCAACCGGTCCACCGCCGAGTCGCTCGACGACATCGCCGAGCTGATCGACCTGCTGCACGGTGCCGGGGCAACCGCCGAGGTGATCGTGGCGACCAGCTTCGGCTGCCCGTACGAGGGGGACGTCGACCCGGCGCGGGTCGCCGGCATCGTCGACCGCGTGGTCCGCGACGGCGCGGACCGGGTCGCGTTCGGTGACACCACGGGCATGGGCACGCCGCGCCGGGTCCGCGAGCTGATCAGCGCGGTACGCGACCGCAACGCGCACGTCCCCGTGCTGCTGCACTTCCACAACACCCGGGGCACGGCGCTGGCCAACCTGCTGACGGCCCTGGAGCTGGGGGTGACCGAGTTCGACGCCAGCGTCGGCGGCCTCGGCGGCTGCCCGTACGCGCCGGGGGCCAGCGGCAACCTGGCCACCGAGGAGGCGGTGCACATGCTGCACGACATGGGCATCGACACCGGCATCGACCTGGCGGCCCTCGTCGAGGTGGCGGAGCTGGCCGAGGAGCTGCTCGGCAAGAAGCTCCCCTCCGGCGTCCTGCGGGCGGGCCCGCGCACCCGGCTGACCCCCCTGCCGGCCTGACCGACCGGGAGACGCGGCCCTGCCGGGCCGGGTGCGACGGGCCAAGAGGCGGCAGGGCCGGGCGCGACGGGCCAGGAGTCGGCAGGGCCTGCTGGACGCGGCGGAGGGGCCGGCGGTGTGCCGGCCCCTCCGGTGTTTCCGCTCGGTCAGCCCACCGGGGCGAGCGCGGCGGGCCAGCTGTCGCGGAAGACGGCTGCCCCGCTGCTGTCCGTGCCCCGCTCGGTGGCGCTGAGCGTGCCGGCGAACAGGCTGGTCACCCGGCTCGCCTCGGCGCTGCTCGGGTACGGGTTGGTGCAGCTCGTGCCGGCGCTGCCGCCGGACATGAGGATCGCGCAGTTGCCGTTGTAGTTGTCGGGCAGGCCGAGGATGTGCCCGATCTCGTGGGTCATGATCCGCAGCGGGCTGTACTGGGCGGCCTGCTGGGTGTCGATGTAGACCCGCCCGTTGCCGAGGCTGGTCCGCACGGCGTACGAGCCGCCGCCGGTGATCTGGTAGATCCGGAGGTTGGTGCCGCAGTTCGCCGTGAGCGTCAGGTTCGACGTGGCGTTGTTCCAGATCGTGGCGGCCTGGTTGGCGATGCTGGCGTAGCTCGGGGCCTGGCTGGTGTTGTAGCAGATGGTCATGGCAGCGGACGCGGGCGACGGGTTGGCGAGGGTGACGCCGAGGGTCGCACCGGCCGTCGCGACCATCGCGACCAGGGTCCGGCTGATTCGTGAGGCCATCGCTGACTCCAATCCGGGAGGGGGTGTCGGGAGCCTAACGAGAACCATCTACACATTTCAATATGTTGATCACGATCACTCGATTCGTGGCGCGTCGGGCGTTCGGTCCGCCCCGGGGTCGCCGATCGGGTGGCGAGTGGGATACCCTAACGATCGTTCAGGGTGGTCGGCGTGCCCGTGCGGCGGGCCGGCACGGTGGCGGCAATGGGGAGTCGGCGTGACGCTCGACGGTGAGGCACTGGAGCAGCTGCGCAAGCGCGCCCGGGCCGGCGGTGCGGACAAATACCACGCGGCCAACGCGGCCAAGGGCAAGCTCTTCGCCCGCGAACGGGTGGCGCTCCTGGTCGACGAGGGCTCGTTCGTCGAGGACGGCCTCTACGCCAACGCCCTGGCCGACGGCCTGCCCGCCGACGGCGTCGTCACCGGCACCGCCACCATCGACGGCCGGCCGGTCTGCCTGATGGCCAACGACTCCACGGTCAAGGCGGGCAGCTGGGGCGCGCGTACCGTCGAAAAGATCATCCGGATCATCGAGCGGGCCTACTCGACCGGCGTGCCGATGGTCTACCTGGTCGACTCGGCCGGCGCGCGGATCACCGACCAGGTCGACCTGTTCCCCGGCCGGCGCGGTGCCGGGAAGATCTTCTGGAACCAGGTCCGCGCCTCCGGCTCGATCCCGCAGGTGTGCGCCCTGTTCGGGCCGAGCGCGGCCGGCGGGGCCTACATCCCGGCGTTCTGCGACGTGGTGGCGATGGTCGACGGCAACGCCAGCATGTATCTCGGCTCCGACCGGATGGTCGAGATGGTGACCGGCGAGAAGACCACCCTGGAGGCGATGGGCGGGGCGCGGGTGCACTGCGCCGAGTCCGGCGTCGGGCACTTCCTCTGCAAGACCGAGGCCGAGGCGCTCGACGTGGTCCGCCGCTACCTGTCCTACCTGCCGGCCAACTGGACCCAGCCGCCGCCGGCCGCCGAGGCGACGCCCGCGCCGGCCAAGGCCGACCTGGCCGCGCTGGTGCCGGCCAGCGAGCGGCAGGCGTTCGACATGCGCCGGTACGTCAAGGGCCTGCTCGACGACGGCAGCTTCTTCGAGATCCAGGCGCTCTGGGCCAGGGAGCTGACCATCGGCTTCGGCCGGCTCGACGGCGAGGTCGTCGGCGTCGTCGGCAACAACTCGATGTTCAAGGGCGGCGTGCTCTTCGTCGACTCGGCCGACAAGGCGACCCGGTTCGTGCAGCTCTGCGACGCGTTCAACGTGCCGCTGCTGTTCCTGTCCGACGTGCCCGGGTTCATGGTGGGCAGCGCGGTGGAGAAGCAGGGCATCATCCGGCACGGGGCCAAGATGATCACGGCGATCTCCGAGGCGACGGTGCCGAAGATCTGCGTGGTGGTCCGCAAGGCGTACGGCGCGGGCCTCTACGCGATGGCCGGCCCCGGCTTCGAGCCCGACGCGACGATCGCCCTGCCCACCGCGAAGATCGCGGTGATGGGTGCGGAGGCCGCCGTCAACGCCGTCTACGCCAACAAGATCGCGGCCATCGCCGACGAGGCGGAACGGGCCGCCTTCGTCGCCGCCAAGCGCGCCGAGTACGAGCGCGACATCGACGTCGTCCGCCTGGCCAGCGAGCTGGTGGTCGACACGATCGTCGAGCCGCACGACCTGCGCGCCGAGCTGGTCCGCCGGTACGCCGCCGCCCGCACGAAGGACCGGCACTTCTCCCGCCGCCGGCACGGCGTCACCCCGGTCTGACCCGCCGCGCCGGGGCCAGCACCACCACCGCGACCCCGGGCCACCACCGCGACGCCCCCACCAGCACAGCGACGGCCACCACCGACGGCCACCACCGCTACCCAGGACCACCCACCCCGTCGGCGTCACGAGCGTCCGACGGAGGACTGCGTACAGGAGGAACCGATGGACTTCCGGCTCACCGAGGAGCAAGAGGCGCTGCGGTCCAGCGTGCGGGACTTCGCCCGCGAGGTGGTCGCCCCGGTCATCGCCGAGCACTACGAGAAGCACACCTTCCCGTACGAGGTGATCCGGCAGATGGGCAAGATGGGCCTGTTCGGCCTGCCCTTCCCCGAGGAGCACGGCGGCATGGGCGGCGACTACTTCGCGCTCTGCCTGGCCCTGGAGGAGTTGGCGCGGGTCGACTCCAGCGTGGCGATCACCCTGGAGGCGGCCGTCTCCCTCGGCGCGATGCCGATCTTCCGCTTCGGCACGGCCGAGCAGCGGGAGCGGTGGCTGCCGAGGCTGCTCAGCGGCGAGGCGCTGGCCGGCTTCGGCCTCACCGAGCCCGGCACCGGGTCGGACGCGGGCGGCACCCAGACCCGGGCCATCCTCGACGAGTCCACCGACGAGTGGGTGATCAACGGCTCGAAGGCGTTCATCACCAACTCGGGCACCGACATCACCGCCCTCGTGACGGTCACCGCCGTCACGGGCACCCGGCCGGACGGGTCGAAGGAGCTGTCCACGATCATCGTCCCGTCGGGCACCCCCGGGTTCACGGTCGCGCCGGGCTACTCGAAGGTCGGCTGGACCGCCTCGGACACCCACGAGCTGACCTTCGACGACTGCCGGGTGCCGGCGGCCAACCTGCTCGGCGAGCGGGGCCGGGGCTTCGCCCAGTTCCTGCGCATCCTCGACGAGGGTCGCATCGCCATCGCCGCCCTGGCCGTCGGCCTCGCCCAGGGCTGCGTCGACGAGTCGATCAAGTATGCGAGCCAGCGCCAGGCGTTCGGCCAGCCGATCGGCAACTACCAGGCCATCCAGTTCAAGATCGCCGACATGGAGCTGAAGGCGCACACCGCCCGCCTGGCCTACTACGACGCCGCCGCCCGGATGCTGGCCGGCGAGCCGTTCAAGCGGCAGGCGGCGATCGCCAAGCTGCACGCCAGCACGGTCGCCGTGGACAACGCCCGCGAGGCGACCCAGATCCACGGCGGCTACGGCTTCATGAACGAGTACCCGGTGGCCCGGTTCTGGCGCGACTCGAAGATCCTGGAGATCGGCGAGGGCACCAGCGAGGTCCAGCGCATGATCATCGCCCGCGACCTCGGCCTGTGAAAGGAAGGGCCCCCTATTAACGCCTGAGGTAGAGAAGGGTCCCCTTCTCACGCCGGTAAACTCCCGCGTGCAGCGCTGTCGGATATTTGTGCCGGTCAGCGTCGGCAGGGCGACGGTTGGCTGACGACAGTCAGACCCGATCCGTACCCTTCCTGCCCATGGCTCCCGATCATGACCGTCCGCCGGGCGCGGACGGTCGTACCGGATTGTCCGCCCTGCTGCGCGCGCACCGGCACGCCGCCGGCCTCACCCAGGCCGAGCTGGCCGCCCGCGCCGGGGTCGGGGTGCGGACGGTCCGCGACCTGGAGCGGGGCCGGTCCGCGCGGCCGCAGCGGACCACCATCGACCTGCTGGCCGGTGCCCTCGGCCTCGCCGGGCCCGTCCGCGGGGCGTTCGTCGCCGTCGCCCGCGGGACGGCCCCGGCCGACCCCGCCCGCGCGGCCGACGAACCACCCGCCGCCCCGCCGCCGTCGGTTCCCCACCCGGTCGGTGCCGGGCCGCCGTCGGCCGCCCACCCCGGGGGTACGCCGATCGCGCTCCCGCCGCCCGTCGAGCTGATCGGCCGGGAGCGGGACGTCGCCGAACTCGTCGAGCTGCTCACCGCCGACCACGGCCCGCCCGTGGTCAGCCTGGTCGGGCTGGCCGGGGTGGGCAAGACGGCGCTGGCCCTGGCGGTCGCCCACGCCGTGGCTGGGCGGTCGCCGGGCGAGGTCGCCGGGGTGCTCGTCGGGGAGGGCTCGGACCCGGCCGACGTGCTCTCCGCCGCGGCGGCGGCCTTCGGCGCGGCCCGCGCGTCCGACCTCGCGGTGCGACTGGCCGCCCGTCCGGCGCTGCTGCTGATCGACGCGGTGGAGCGGGCGCCCGACCCGGTGGCCGGGGCGCTGCACCGGCTCGCGGGGGCGGTGCCCACGCTGCGGGTGCTGGTCACCGGGCGGCACCCGGTCGGTGTGCCCGGCGAGCGCGTCTGGCCCGTACCGCCGCTGGACGTGCCGCCGCCCGAGCTGGACCCGGCCGGGCCGGCCGTCCTGGCCGGCTACCCGGCGGTGGCGCTGTTCACGGCGCGGCTGGCCCGGGTGCGGCGGGAGCCGCCGGACCCGGCCGAGCTGCCGGCCCTCGCCGCGCTGGCCCGCCGGCTGGGTGGGCTGCCCCTCGCCATCGAGCTGATGGCCGCCCGGGGGCGAATCCTCGACCTCAACGAGCTGCTCGACCGGTACGGCGACCGCGTCCTCGACCTCGCTACCTCGCCGGCCCAGCGGCCCGGGCCCGGGTGGACGCCGGGGGGTGGGGCGACGGTCACCCTGCGGGACGCGGTGGCCGCCAGCTACCGCCTCCTCGCCCCGGACGAGCGGGCCGCCCTGCGTCGGCTCTCCGTGTTCCGCAACCGGTGGTCCGTGGAGCTGGCCGAGGAGATGCTGGCCGACGATGCCGACCCGGAGGGCACGGTCTCGATCGACCCGGTGCCGCTGCTGGACCGGTTGCTCCAGCTCGGCCTGCTGAGCGTCCGGGGGACCGGTCCGTTCCGGTTCCGGCTGCTCGACGCGGTGCGGGAGTTCGCCGCCGAGCAGGCCATCGGCGCCGGGGAACGGTGCGACGTCCGGCGGCGGCACGCGGAGGTCTTCGCGCGGCTGGTGGCCCGGACGGCCCCCGACCTGGCCGGCCCGCAGCTGACCTCGGCGGTGCGCCGGCTGGACGAGGCGACCGCCGACATCACCGCCGCGCTGGCCCACGCCGCTGTCGACGACCCGTCGACAGCGCTCCGGCTGGCCGTCGGGCTGGCCCGCTGGTGGCGGTTCCGGGGCCGGGACGTCGTCGGGCGGCAGTGGCTGCGGCGGCTGCTGGCCGACCCGCGCACCGCCGCCGCCGATCCGGGGCTGCGCGCCCGGGCGGTGCTGGGCGCGGCCCGGCTCGCCGTCGAGCACGGCGCGGCGGAGCAGGAGCTGCCGGCGGCCCGGGACGCCTGGGCCATCCTGCACCGGGCCGGTGACGTGGCCGGGGAGCTGGAGGCGCGGGCGGTGCTCTGCGCGCTGCTGGGCGCGACCGGGGGGCACGACGAGGCGCGCGACCAGGCCGCCGCCGTCCTCGTCCTGGCCACCCGGCACGGGCGGCTGCGCGACATGGCCGTGGCGCAGCACAGCCTCGCCTGGCACGACGTCCGGGTGGGCGACCTGGCCGGGGCGCGGCGTCGCCTGGCCGCCATGGACCGGCTGGCCGCCCAGTCCGGCGAGCGGCGGCTGCGCGTGTTGGCCCGGGCCGACCTGGCCGAGGTCACCCGGCTGGAGGGCCGGTACGCCGACGCCGTGGAGCAGGGTCGCCGGGTGGCCGCCGGGCTGGTGGAGGTCGGCGACCCGGGGCACCGTCGGCGGGCCCTCGGCACGATCGGCCTGGCGCTGGCCCAGGACGGGCGTCCCGACGAGGCGGCCGAGGTGCTGGCGGGTCTGCGCAC
The DNA here is from genome assembly GCF_054052245.1 of Micromonospora sp. PTRAS2. NCBI lineage: Bacteria > Bacillati > Actinomycetota > Actinomycetes > Micromonosporales > Micromonosporaceae > Micromonospora > Micromonospora sp. PTRAS2. Next base: position 841,031 of record NZ_JBSWBU010000001.1, on the reverse strand, counting down.
CTGCGCGGCCGGTGACGCGGCGCTCGGTGCCGAGCCGCTGCGCGGCCGGCCGGGGGAGGCCCGGTTCGAGGACGGGATCTGCGCGCTCATCGAGGCGAACATCGCCCTGCACCGGGCCGACGGTGAGCTGGCGGCCGAGTGGTTCGCCGCCGCAGCGGAGGGGACCGTCGCCGGTCAGGACCGGCGGGACCTGGTGGAGGCGCTCGTCGGGCTCGCGGCGAGCACCCGGGACGCGGGCGTGCTCGACCGCCTCGACGCCGCCTGTCGGCAGAACGGGATCAGCCTGCTGCCCCGGGAGGATGCGCTGCTGGCACCGCTGCGGCGGCCCGGCCGACCCGAGTCGACCGGGCGTGCCCGGGAATGTTGACGCGGGGGCGGCGCGAGCGAAGAAGCCCCCTGGTTTTACCCCTCGCTCATCGCTCGCGCCGGCACCCCCCGGTGCGCCCCCGCTGGGAGAACAGTAGCCACCCTCGGCGGTGTGACTTGTCTGCTTAATCCGGTTTGTTGTCGGCGGGTGGGCGGTTCTGCCGGTCTTTCTGCCGGTGCCTCCGGCCCGTCCGCCGGGCGGTCAGGAGGAGGCGGCTTCCGTCGGGACCGGGTCGGTGCTGCCGGCGGTCGCGCCCGGATGCACCGCATCGCGTACGCGGCGCAGGCCGTGGAGGAGGGTGCGCAGCTCCTCCGGCTCCAGCTGGCCGATGAACCACTCCTCGATGATCCGCAGGTGCCCGGGGAGGGTCTGGTCCAGCCGCTGCAACCCGGCGGCGGTGACCACCGCGTACGAGCTGCGCCGGTCGGACGGGCAGGCCCGGCGGCAGAGCAGGCCGTCGCGTTCCATCCGGTCCACCACCCGGGTCACCCCGCTGGTGGAGAGCGAGGTCTGCGCGGCCAGGTCGGTCATGCGCAGCTGGTTGCCCGGCGAGCGGGCGAGGCGGGTGAGCACCTCGAACTCGACCGGAGAGAGCCCGTGCTCCTCGTACTGGGCGGCGAACCGGGCCGACAGCCCGGCGTGCGCCTCGACGAGGAGACCGACGGCGGTGATCCGGGGGTCGTCGAACACGTTCTGGTCCACGAGTTCATCATAGCAATACTTGACACACGGAATATTGCTCTGTCTATAGTTGCTCGGTCAGTCGTTGGGCCACTGAACAATCTCTCCTGGAGGGCAGCACCATGACCAGCAGCAACGGATCGGTTACCCGCGAGTGGGAGGGCCTCACGATCCCGGCGGCCGGCACCTATCTGCTGGACGTCGCCCACAAGCGGGTCGGGTTCGTCGCCCGGCACATGATGGTCAGCAAGGTGCGCGGTGAGTTCGCCGACGCGACCGCCACCATCACCATCGCCGAGGACCCGATGCAGTCCTCGGTCTCCGCGACCATCCAGGCCGCCAGCATCAGCACCGCCCAGGCCGACCGGGACGGCCACCTGCGCAGCCCCGAGTTCCTGGACACCGAGGCCTTCCCGACCCTGGAGTACCGCAGCACGGGCGTGAAGTCCCGGGACGGCAACGAGTTCGTCCTCACCGGTGAGCTGACCATCAAGGGCGTGACGCGTCCGGTGGAGCTGGAGGTCGAGTTCGAGGGCGTGGGCCGCAGCCCGTTCGGCCAGGACATCTTCGGCTTCTCCGCCAGCACCGAGATCGACCGCGAGGACTTCGGCCTCACCTGGAACGTCGCCCTGGAGACCGGCGGCGTGCTGGTCGGCAAGAAGATCAAGATCGAGATCGAGGGCGAGGGCGTCCGCCAGGCCTGACCGCCCCGCTCCACGAGACCCGGGCCCGCGTCGCACCAGTCGACGCGGGCCCGCGGCCGTTCCGCCGGAGTCCCTTCGGCGGGAGCGTGCGAATTGTCACGGTCGGCCCCTTCGCGGGGGCGGTGGCGCGCGCCCCCACCTGGGTAGAGAGGCGGTCGGGAGCGCGTTCCAGGCCGGTCGCGGTCGCCGCAGAGGTGACCGTCCGGCGTCGGCCCCTGGCCCGGCGCGGGGGGTGCTTTTACCGTAGAAGGTTCACAATGTGCGCTGCGGGCGGCAGGCCCCGCCGCGCCTCGCGCCGGGAGGACACATGGGCAGGGACGTCGAGCAGGGCGCCTTCTCCCGAGAGGACAGGCTCCACTACCGGCAGAAGGTCCGGAGGTGCCTGGACGTCTTCGCGTTGATGCTGGACGACTTCGGCTTCGACGCCGACCGGCCAATGACCGGGCTGGAGATCGAGCTCAACCTGATGGACCCGGCCGCCGAGCCGGCGATGCGCAACGACGAGATCCTCGCGGACATCGCCGACCCGCTCTTCCAGACCGAGTTGGGGCGGTTCAACCTGGAGCTGAACGCCGAGCCCCGGCTCATCGAGGGCGCCGGCTTCGCCGACTACGAGCGTGACCTGCGCAGCAGCCTGGACCGGGCCGACGCGCGGGCGGCGTCGTCCGACGCGCGGATCGTCCTGGTCGGCATCCTGCCCACACTGACCGAGCGGCACCTGGTGGCCGACAACCTCTCCACCGCCGCCCGGTACCGGGTGCTCAACGACCAGATCGTCGGTGCCCGGGGCGAGGACATCGAGCTGGACATCCGCGGCGTCGAGCGGCTCCGGACGCACACCGACTCCATCGCGCCGGAGGCCGCCTGCACGAGCCTCCAGTTCCACCTCCAGGTCGCCCCGGACAGCTTCGCCGACTACTGGAACGCCTCCCAGGCCATCGCGGGCGTCCAGGTGGCCGTCGGGGCGAACTCCCCCTACCTGTACGGCCGGCAGCTCTGGGCCGAGACCCGGATCGCCCTGTTCCAGCAGGCCACCGACACCCGCCCCGACGAGCTGAAGGCCCAGGGCGTACGCCCCCGGGTCTGGTTCGGCGAGCGCTGGATCACGTCGATCTTCGACCTGTTCGAGGAGAACGTCCGCTACTTCCCGCCGCTGCTGCCGATCTGCGAGGACGAGGACCCGGTCGAGGTCCTGCACGCCGGGGGCGTGCCCGAGCTGGCGGAACTCCGGCTGCACAACGGCACGGTCTACCGCTGGAACCGGCCCGTCTACGACATCATGAACGGCCGGCCCCACCTGCGCGTGGAGAACCGGGTGCTGCCCGCCGGCCCGACCGTGGTCGACATGCTCGCGAACGCCGCCTTCTACTTCGGCCTCGCGCGGGGCCTGGCCGAGGCGGACCGGCCGATCTGGAGCCAGCTCACCTTCAGCTCCGCCGAGGAGAACTTCCACGCCGCCGCCCGGCGCGGGATGGACGCCGTCCTGCACTGGCCGCGCCTCGGGGACGTGCCGGTGACCAAGCTGGTGCTCGACACCCTGCTGCCGACGGCGGCCACCGGGCTGGACCGCTTCGGCGTCGCGCCCGCCGAGCGGGACCGCCTGCTCGGCATCATCGAGCAGCGCTGCCGCACCGGCCGCAACGGCGCGGTCTGGCAGACCGAGACGGTCTGGGCGGCCGAGCACCACCGGGGCCTGGAACGCGACGCGGCCCTGCACCACATGGTGCAGCGCTACGCGGAGTTGCAGCGGAAGAACGAACCGGTGCATACCTGGCCGGTCGACTGACCGACCCACCACCTCGCCGGCGGCCGGACCACCACCCCGCCGGCACAAGGTTGATCACGCCGGCTGGTCGGCCTCCGTGTCGACCAGCCGGGCCGGCCCGGGGCCGGTCGTCGCGGTCGCCTCCCCGGCCTCACCGGCCTCCCCGGCCTTTCCGGCGGCACCGGAGCGCTGCCGGGGCAGCACGGCCGGCGCGGCGGAGCCGCGTCCGCCCGTCGTCGGCTTCGAGGACCCGGCCGCCTGCCCCGCGAGGTCGCGCCCGGCGCTCCGGCGGGTCGCGGAGCGCTGGGCGAGCGCCGCCGTCAGCACCGATCCGGCGAAACCCACCACCACGGCGTACGGGGCGACCAGGTGCGCCGACACCTGCTCCCGGCCGAGCGTGCTCAGGCCGGGCACGACCAGCAGGTACGCCAGCGCGACGAGGACCGGCCCGGCCCCGCCGGAGGCCGCCGCCCCGAGCCGGTGCTCCGCCGACCGGGCGGCACGCCGCGCGCCCAGCGCCCCGATCAGCAGCGCCGAGCCGAGCGCCAGCGACGCGCCGGGCCAGTAGAACCAGTCCCGGATCCAGAAGTCGGGCCGGTCGGCGCTGAGCTGCCAGATCCCGAGCTGGGCGGTGGTCAGCCCGCGCCCGGCGAGCACCCCGTCCACCACGGCGACCACGGCGAGAAGCCAGAGCCAGCCGGCGGTAGCGATCACGTTGGCCGCCGCAGCGGGCGAGCGCAGCGCCCAGACCGCCACGAGCAGCCCGAGGAACAGGCCGATTCCGGCGTACCCGGCGGCCATGGCCTGCGGTGCGGCGACGCCGGGCACGTCCGCCATCCGTGCCGGCACGGCCACCAGCAGCACGGTGACCAGCGCGCCGACCGCAGCGGCCAGCGCCAGCACGAGCGCTCCCGCCGGCCGGGGCGGGCCGGTCGGCCCCGGCCCGGCGACCGGGTCGACGGCGTCGGCCACGTCGGGTCCCGGGTCGGCCACCTCCGGTCCCGGGTCGGCCACCTCCGGTCCCGGGTCGGCCACCTCCGGCCCGCGGGCGGCGGCCGGTGCCGGGGCGACCGAATCCGTAGCGGCGGCCGGTGCCGGGGTGCCCGGCGCCGGAGCCGGCTCCGGGACGGCCGGCTCGGCGGTGGCAGTGGGCTCGGCAGTGGCAGTGGCAGTGGGCTCCGCGGTAGCGGTCGGCTGGGCAGCGGCGGTGGGCTCCGCATCGGTCGTGACCCCGTCCGGGGCGGTCGCGGCCCGGTCTGCTGACCGGGCGACGGGACGCCGTAGCCGCTGGGCGCAGACCGCGCCCGCGATCGTCGAGGTGGCCGAGATCCAGGTCGCCCACGCGAGGCTCGCCACCCACGCCGCCTCGCCCGCGTCGACGCCCGACGCCGACCAGTTGATGATGCCCAGCCCGTAGCCGAAGCCCAATTGGGCGGCGCCCGCGCCGGCAGCGACACCGATCGCGGTGGCGATCGATCCTCCCCAGCCCCGTCTGGCCATGCCGGGCAGCGTAACGCCCCTGGGGCGGCCCGGCGAGTCGTGGCGGGGAACCCGCGCCGGGGTGCCTGGCGTGCCCCCGGTACGGTCGCCGGTGATGAGGTGGTGGGCGCTGTGACGGACGGGAACACCGTGGGGGAGGCGTACCCCGACGAGGCCGACGCGACCGGCTCGGGCCGGTCGGCCAAGCTGCTGGGCGGCGGCCTGGCCGTCGCGCTCCTCGCGCTGGCCGGCGCGGCCGGTGGCTGGCTGCTGGCCGGTGAGGACGACCCGTCGCCCGGCCTCCCGGCCGCGCAGCCCGACGTCTCGGCCACGGCACCCCCCTCCGAGGCCCCGTCGTCGCCGGCCCGGACGACCGCTCCGGCGACCCGGACCACCGCGCCCACCCGCTCCACCGGGCTGACCGTCCCGCCCGTGGTGGGCACGGACTTCGAGGACGCGCGGGACGAGCTGCGGGACCTGCGGCTGGGCTGGCGGTTGGTCTTCGGCGCGGAGTCGGGGCGGGACGTGCGGCGCGCCGACCCGCCCGTCGGCTCCCCCGTGTCGCGGGGGACGACCGTCGCGCTGTACGTCGCCGGGCCCGCACCCGAGGTCAGCGTCCCCGACCTGGTCGGCGACGACTGCGACGACGCGGCCGAGGACCTGGTCGAGGAGGGCCTCTACCCCGGCTATCCGACGGGCCGGACCGGCGTCGTCACGGCCCAGGCGCCGGCGGCCGACAGCACGGCGCACTGGAACGACAAGGTGGCTCTGACCTGCGGCGAGGAGCCCGGCGAGCCGAGCGCGGAGCCGCCGCCCACGCCGTGACGGCGGCTCGCCGCGCCGGTCCCGGCCGCGCTGGCCCACAGCGGTTAGCGTGGATGGGAGGGCCAGCCGCCCCGCCCGGTGTGGGAGAGGACGTGCCATGAGCGACGACCGCCAGGACCCGCCCCCCGACGACGCCGGTGACCAGACCCGGCCGCTGCCGAAGCCCGGTGACGACGACCGGCCGAAGCCGGCCGGCGGGCAGGTGTGGTCCGGTCGGGCCGGGGTGCCGCCGCCCCGACCGGCGGAGTACGGGCCCCCGACCGGCGAGTGGTACGCCGAGGAGCAGCCCGGCCGGCGCTGGTGGACGCCGATCCTGCTCGGTGTCGTGGCGCTGCTGCTGCTCGGCCTGCTGGGCGTCGGCTTCTGGCTGGCCCAGTCGTCCGGCGACGGCACCGGTCCCGAGGAGACGCCGTCGGCGGGCCCGACCTCGGCACCGGCGACGACCGGGGCACCGACGACCGAGGCGACGACCGGTGGGCCGTCCCCCACCCCGACGACGCCGCCGGCCACGACCCCGGCCGGGGTGCCGATGCCGCCGCTGGTGGGGCTGCCCCGGGCGACGGCCGAGCGGATCCTGGACCGGCTCGGGGTCGACCACCGCGTCGAGACCCGTGAGTCCGACCGGCCGGCCGGCACGGTGCTGGAGACCGACCCGGAGGCGGGGACGCTGGTGCCGGCCGGCGATCAGGTCATCCTGGTGGTCGCGGCGGCACCGGCACCGACGAGCAGCGCGGCGGCCCCGACGACCCCGGCGACCCCGACCCCCTGACGGCGGATCCGGTCGTCACGCCCGGCACCGGGTTCGGTCACCGCGCTTCGCGCCCGACGCCGGTCACCACATGCGGCGTCTGGTGCCGACCAGGCCCAGCCCGGCCAGGGAGATGGCGAGCCCGAGGAGACCGGACCAGAACAGGGAGCGGCTCGTCTCGTCCCGCTGGGAGGTGGGCCCCGCCGCGGCCCGCCCGGCCTCGACCACCGGGTCCGTTCCGGCGCCGGCCCCCGCGCCGGCCGGTGGACCGGTCGGCACGCCCGCCGCGTCCGCTCCCGCACCGACGGGGCCCGGGACGGCCGGTGGATCCGCCGGGGCGGCCCAGTCGGGCTCCGGCTCCTCGTCGACGACGGTGATCTCCGGCGCGGGGACCGGCGCGGCCAGCTCGGTGGCCGACAGGGTCGGGTAGCGGACCACCACCCCGAGGGTGGTGGCGGCGCCGAGGAGCGCCAGCAGCCCGAAGGCGTAGATCGTACGGGACCTGTGGTGCCGCCGCGCGGCGGGCAGTATGACCATGACCATCCCAGGTTCAGGGTCCGGGACGCGCGGGGTGGAGACGTTCGCCGGGGTGGGCGTACCGATTCTATGGCGGTGGCACGCCCACCGGGACGGGTTTCGGCTGGTCAGCCGACCCGGGCGGGGGTACGCACCACGGGGCGGCGCTGCCGGACGGGGACGGTGCGCTGCCGGGGTTGGGCGGCGGCCCGAAGCTGGCGCAGGCCTGCGGCCTGCACGTAGATCGAACGCCGGCTGACCGCGTCCCCCGCCGCGTTCAGCTCGTAGCCTTCGAGCCACATCCAACCGTCGTAGGTGGGCCAGTCGAGCACCCGGATCACGCGGAACATGATCGGCTTGAGGAACTGGACACTCGCCGCGCGCGTCACGTGCAGCACGTCACCTGAGCGGGGAAGCACAGAGTTCTCCTGGGGAGATCGGCCGGCGGGCACGCCGGTGGCTGGTGTTTCGGGGGATGTCTCGCCTGGTGACGGGGTTGTGCCTCGTGAACCGGCGGCGCTGGTGATGCTGGTCGGGTCGGGCGCGTTGGTGGCGTGCCCGCACCCGACCAGCACCCCGCCGCTCCCGGTCGTCGCGCCCGCCACCACAGTCACCCTGACGTGCGGCAGCGGGGTCCTCGCCCGGAGCGGATCTTGTCGTGCGGTGCCGGGCTGGTATCCCTCGACCGGACGCCCACCCGTCGGCGGATCGTCCCTTTCCGGCGGCCGACCGGAACGGTGAGTGATTCGAGCCCTACGGACAGATTGCATGAGTGTCGTGCTTCATGCAAGTTGCATGTCGACTTTTGCCGATACGTGAGCGGCTCGCGGAAATAGACGCTTGATGCCGCTGTCCCCGGACCGGCACACTGGACGCCGGTTCCGCCCGTCGCGGCCGGTCGACGACCGGCACCATCACCCCTGCCGCGAACGCTCGCCCGCCGTTCCGACGGTCGCGCCCCCGGCGGGCGTCGACCCCAGGCGCGACCGACCGGAGGTAACCGGGTGAGGGCGAGCAGCGAGCGATTCGGCCCAGTGGGCCGCCGGGGGGCGTCGTGAGCGAGCGGCGCAGCCCGACCATCCGCCGTCGCCGGCTCGGCGCCGAACTGCGCCGGCACCGCGACGCCGCGCGCATCACCATCGAGGCGGTGGCCGAACGGCTGGAGTGCTCGGCGTCGAAGATCTCCAGGATCGAGACCGGCCACACCACCGCCACCCCGCGCGACGTCCGCGACATGCTGCTGATCTACGGAGTGTCCGGCGCGGAGAGCGACGAGCTGGTGCAGATCGCCCGGGAGGCCCGGCAGAAGGGCTGGTGGCACCCCTACAGCACCGTGCTGGTCGGGGCCTACGTCGGGCTGGAGTCGGCCGCCAGCTCCATCCGGCAGTACGAGCAGCAGGTCGTCCCGGGCCTGCTGGAGACCGAGGAATACGCCTCGGCGATGATCCGCGCCGCCCGGCCGGACTTCACCACCGAACAGGTTCAGCAACGGGTGCGTGTCCGACTGGGCCGTCAGTCGTTGTTGACCCAGGACGATCCGGTCGATCTGTGGGTGGTGCTCGATGAGGCGGTGCTGAGCCGGCCGGTGGGCGGCGACGCGGTGATGCGTGGCCAGCTCAAGCGGCTGGTGGAGGTGGCGGAGCTGCCGAACGTGACGCTCCAGATCCTGCCGTTCTCGGTCGGAGCGCACGCCGGCATGGACGGCACCTTCACCATCCTCAGCTTCCCAGAAGCCAATGATCCGGATGTCGTGTACGCGGAGAACGCCACGGGTGGGCTCTTCCTGGAGAAGAGCGACGAGCTACAGAAGTACAGCTTCATCTTCGATCATGTTCGAGCAGCAGCCATGCGCCCGGAGGAATCCATCGCACAAATCGCAAAACTGGCAGAGGAGCCGTTGTGGAAATGGCGACCAAGGGGTTCCGTGGGGACCTGACGCGGGCGACGTGGTTCAAGAGCTCGAAGAGCGGGCCGAACTGTGACAACTGCGTGGAGGTGGCGTACGTGACCGGGGCGGTCGGGGTGCGGGACTCGAAGGACAAGAGCGGTCCCAACCTGGTCTTCGCTCCGGCAGGCTGGCACGCCTTCGTCGCCGGGGCCAGGGACGGCGCGTTCCTCCGGGACTGATCGCTGACCCCTAGACACGACGGGCGTGACCCCTTCCGGCAGCGTGGCCGGGGCGGGGGTCGCGCCCGTCGCGTTTCCACCGCCGACCCGGGTCGTTGAACCCGTCGGGACGGCGCTGGTCGACGACCCGGACCAGCTACCGGAACGGCAACGGCCACCCGGATCGGCACCCGAGCGAGGCAGGCGAGACGATGACGACGATCGGTTCAGAGAACCTCACCAACGGTCCGGGCAAGCCGGAGCGGTTCGGCGGGAAATACCGCGGGGCCCGCCGGGACACCGTCCTGACGGAGGTCGTCTCCACCGATTCCGAGATCGGCAGCCGGGACGACGGACCGACCGCCCTCGACCAGGCCGTCCCGCCGCTGTCGCTGCCGTCGCTGGACCCGAACCCGCTGACCGAGCCGTCGTTCCCGCCGTCGGGCTGGTCGGCCGGCCCGTCGGCCACCGACTCCCTGGTCGACCACCCGCTGCTGCGCGGGCTGCTGCTGGAGCTGCCACCCAAGGGCAGCGTGCCGCCGCCCGGCTGGCTGGACCGCTGGTTCGAGGCGACCCGGGCGATCCTGGAACTGCTATACGTGCAGGGCGGCGCTGGCCGCTCGCGCTGACCCGGGCTGCCGGGTCACCGCCCGCTCGGCGAGGCGGCTGTGGCGCAGCGCCTGGCGTACCCCGATCGCGGCGACGCCCAGCGCGGCCACGGTGACGGCGGCGCCGGTGGTGCCGGGCCCGGCGAAGAGGTCGAGGCCGCTGGCCGACAGCACCCCCGGCACGGTGGCCAGGCCGGTGGCCTGGAGCGGCAGGCCGATCAGCGGATGCGCCGCGGCGGCCCGCAGCCCGTGCGGGGCCGGCGTCTCCGGCGCGGCGGCGAACGCCCCCGCACCGGCCCACAGCCGGCGCACCCGGCGGGCCGTGACGACCGCCACCAGCAGCGCGGGGGCGGCGGCCAGTGCCAGGCCGGCGGCGGCCCGGTCGATCGTGCCGGTGCCGGCGCTGGTCAGCCCGGCGGCGAGCACGGCCGCCGTCAGGCCGAGGCCGGTCACCGTCAGGGCGAACAACCATCCGGTACGCCGCCGCAGCGCGCGGGCGCGGTGCGGCCGGGGCAGCCGCTCGGCTAGGAGACCCGCGGCCAGCCACACGCCGGCGATCGGCAACAGCACGATGAGATGCCCGTCCATGCCGTCAGCCTTGCCCAGTTCGACGCCCGCCGAATCCGGGTCGGCCCCCTGTTCGTCCCGCAGGCCCGTCCCGTAGGGGTCGCGCGGGCGGCCTAGACGGCGAAGGTGGCGGGGCGCTCGGTGGCCGGGGTCGGCGGCTTCGCCTTCCACAGGCCGGTCTTCTGCGCCGCCAGCCGGGCCAGGTATGCCGGGTTGAGGATGACGTACCGCCGCCAGAGGCGCTTCGGCTCCAGGCCGAGCCGCCAGAACCACTCCAGGCCGGCCCGCTGCATCCACGGCGGCGGGTTGCGCAGCAGCCCCGCATGGTAGTCGAAGGCCGCCCCGACGGCCATCATCGGCATGTCCAGCAACGGGCGCATCGCGTACGTGAAGATCTCCTGCCGGGGGCAGCCGAGCCCCACCAGGACGAGCCGGGCCCCGCTGGACCGGATCCGGTCGGCGATCTCGGCGTCCTCGCCGGGCTGCACGGCGCGGAACTTCGACGGCTCCACCCCGGCGATCTTCAGCGCCGGGAACATCCGCTCCAGGGCGGGGATCAGCCGCGCCAGCGTCTCCTCCGTCGAGCCGTACAGGTAGACCGGCAGGCCCTCCTCGGCGAAGCGGCGCAGCACGTGCAGGGTCAGCAGCGGGCCGTAGACCCGGTCGGCCAGGTTGGCGTGGTGCAGCAGGTTGAGCGCCCAGCGCACCGGCTGCCCGTCCGGGGTGACCACGTCGAACGAGTTGAGCCGGGCGTTGTGGGCCGGGTCGAGCACCCCGGTCATCACCCCGTGCACGGCGAGCGCGGTGAGCGCCAGCGGACGCCGCTCGTGCGCCGCCGCCACCACCCGCTCGGTCGCGGTGGCGTAGTCGGTGGCGTCGACGAGGACGCCGAGAACGTTGCGCTTGCTGCCGTCGGTCATGCCCCGGGCACCCACTTGTCCACGTTGGCCTCGTAGATCTCGCGCATGATCATCGGCACGTCGTAGACCTGCTTCCAGTCCGGGTAGTCGGCCTGGAACGCCTCGTTGGAGCCGATCCACCACTTGTGGTCGCCGATCCGGTTCGCCTCGACGTACTCGGTGATCATCTCCTGGCCGGTGATCTGCTCGGCCAGGGCGAACGCCTCCCGGTTGGAGGTGTTGGAGTGCCGGCCGCCGCCGAGGTTGTAGACGGCCGCCGAGCGCGGGTTGCGGAAGAACGCCTCGAACGCCGACACCACGTCCGAGCTGTGGATCGCGTCCCGGACCTGCTTGCCCTGGTAGCCGAAGATCTTGTACGTCCGGCGCTCCATGTTCGCGCGCATCACGTACCCGAGGAAGCCGTGCAGCTCGGTCGCGGAGTGCGCCGGGCCGGTCAGCGTGCCGCCCCGGAAGCAGGCGGTGCGCATCCCGAAGTAGCGGCCGTATTCCTGCACCATCACGTCGGCGGCGACCTTCGACGCGCCGAAGACCGAGTGCAGGCAGGCGTCGATCGACATGTCCTCGCGGATGCCCTGCGCGTACGGGTGCCCCGGCTCGATCTCCCAGCGGGACTCCAGCTCGACCAGCGGGAGGCTGTTGGGGCGGTCGCCGTACACCTTGTTGGTCGAGCAGTGGATCACCGGCGCCTCGATGCAGTGCTCGCGCACGTTCTGCAGCACGTTGAGTGTGCCGCCGGCGTTGACGTCGAAGTCGGTGAACGGGTCGCGCACCGCCCAGTCGTGCGAGGGCTGCGCGGCGGTGTGGATCACCACGGCGATGTCGCGGCCGTACCGGGCGAAGAGCTTCGCCAGCGAGTCGCGGTCGCGGATGTCGATGCTGTGGTGCGCGTACGCCCCGCCGAGCTCCTCGGCCAGCCGCCGGACGTTCCACGCGGTCGACGCCTCGGCGCCGAAGAACTCCTGCCGCATGTCGTTGTCGATGCCGACGACGTCGAGGCCGAGGCCGGCGAAGTGCCGGACCGCCTCGGAACCGATCAGGCCGCCCGACCCGGTCACCAACGCGACACTCACACGCCACTCCTGGTCCATCGGAGGCAGGGAAACGATCGGAGCATAGCGTGACGTCCGGCACCCACCGGATGGGACGCCGGGCCCCACGGAACGGCGAAAGGGCCCCGCGTTCCGCGGAGCCCTCGCTCTGGTGGGGAAGGGGGGAGTTGAACCCCCACGCCCTTTCGGGCACACGGACCTGAACCGTGCGCGTCTGCCATTCCGCCACTTCCCCGTGGCCTGACCCGGAACACTTTAACCTGCCCCGGATCCGCTGTCCCCAGCGGCCCGGCACATCCTACAGCGTCCCTGGCCTGCGCCGCGACCGGTTACCGTTCGTGGCGGACGAAACTGTAGCACGGGGGAAAGGGCCCGTTCGAACGGGCCGGTGACGGCCGGCCGAGCGGCGTGTGAGCTGCGCGCGCGCCGGCCGGATACCATCATGTCCTCGGGACCCGAGGAGGAGCCGGTGAGCGTGCTGCAACGCTTCGAGAAGCGTCTGGAAGGCCTGGTGGAGGGAGCCTTCGCCAAGGTCTTCAAAGGGGTGGTCCACCCCGTGGAGATCCTCAACGCCATGCAGCGGGAGGCCGAGGCGCACAAGGCGATCCTGGCCGGCGGGCGCACGTTGGTGCCCAACCGCTACGTGATCGATCTCTCGCCCTACGACCACAACCGCCTGGCGCCGTACGCCGCCGCCCTGGCCCAGGAGCTGGCCCAGTCGCAGGCGGAGTTCATCGGCGAGCAGGCCTGGACGGTCTACGGCGACGTGATCGTCGAGATCGAGCGCGGCGAGGGCCTCGACACCGGCATGTTCCGGGTCACCGCCGAGGTCTACACCGGCGGCGACGTGGCACCGGTCTCCGCGCCGGGCTACGACCAGGGCGGCTACGACGCCGGCCCCGCCTATCCGGCGTACGACCAGGGCGGCGGCTACGGTCCCCCGCCGGGGCACGGCGGTGGGCGCAACGTCCGGCTGGTCTCCGGCGACGGCCGCACCTACCCGCTCCAGATGGGCTCGACCGTGATCGGCCGGGGCGACCAGGCCAACCTGCGCCTGCCCGACGTCGGGATCTCCCGCCGACACGCCCGGCTGGACTTCGACGGTGGTCAGGTCGTGCTGACCGACCTCGGCTCGACCAACGGCACGATGGTCAACGGCCAGCGGGTCTCCGCCGTCGCGCTCAACCCCGGCGACATGATCCAGCTCGGCACCACCACCCTGACCTTCCGCGTGGACGGCTGATCCGCCTTGCCGGAACTCGTCATCACCGTCGCCCGGTTCGGGTTCCTGATCCTGCTGTGGATCTTCGTCTTCACGGTGGTCGGCGTCATCCGCCGGGACCTGTTCGCCGGCGCCCGGTCGGGCCGGCTGGTGGCCGCGCCCCGGGCCGTGGGCGCCTCGACCGGCCAGCCGCAGGCCAAGCCGGCCAAGGCGAAGCGGGGCAGGGCCGCGCACCAGCTGGTGGTGACCGCCGGTCAGCTCGCCGGCACCCGGATCACCCTGGGCGAGGCGCAGATCACCATCGGTCGGGCCGAGGATTCGACCCTCGTCATCACCGACGACTACGCGTCGGCGCGACACGCCCGGCTCGTGCCCCGCGACGGGCAGTGGTTCGTCGAGGACCTCGGATCGACTAACGGCACCTACCTCGATCGCGCTAAGGTCACCGGACCAACCCCCGTCCCCCTCGGCGTGCCGATCCGCATCGGGCGCACCTCTCTCGAATTACGGCCATGACTCTGACCCTGCGCTATGCGGCCCACAGCGACCGCGGTCTGATCCGAGACGGTAACCAGGATTCCGTCTACGCCGGGCCGCGGCTTCTCGCCGTCGCCGACGGCATGGGCGGCATGGCCGCCGGTGACGTCGCCAGCAACATCGTCATCGGTGCCATGGCGCCGCTCGACGAGGACGTCCCCGGTGACGCCCTGGTCGACGCGTTGCGTTCGGCCGTGGGCACCGCCAACCAGCAGCTCCGCGACACCGTGGACGCCAACCCGCAGTTGGAGGGGATGGGCACCACGCTGACCGCGACCCTCTTCTCCGGCACCAAGCTCGGCATGGTCCACATCGGCGACTCGCGGGCCTATCTCCTGCGCAACGGCGAGTTCGCGCAGATCACCAAGGACGACACCTACGTCCAGATGCTCGTCGACGAGGGCCGGATCAGCGCCGAGGAGGCGAGCAGCCACCCCCAGCGCTCGCTGCTCACCCGGGCGCTCGACGGCCGCGACATCGACCCGGAATACAGCGTCCGGCAGGTGCTCCCCGGCGACCGCTACCTGATCTGCAGCGACGGCCTCTCCGGCGTGGTGAGCGCCGAGACCATCGCCGACACCATGCGGGAATACACCGACCCCCAGCAGTGCGTCGAGCGGCTCGTCCAGCTCGCGCTGCGCGGCGGCGGCCCGGACAACATCACGGTGATCATCGCCGACGCCACCGACCGGGACATCGTCGAGGCGAGCCCGATCGTCGGCGGCGCCGCCGCCCGGGACCGGGGCATGGCCACCTCCGCCGACGTCTCCACCCCCGCCGCCCGCGCCTCCGCGCTCTCCGCCCCCCGGCCGCCCGCCCCCGAGGAGCCGGCCGACGACGACGGCGACGACGACCGCCCGAAGCGCCGCCCGCTGCGCACCGCGGCGATGACCCTCGCCCTGCTGGTCATCCTCGGCGGCGCGCTGCTCGGCGGATGGACGTACACGCAGCGGCAGTACTACGTGGGCGCCACCGAGGACGGCCGGGTGGCCGTGTTCCGGGGCGTGCAGGGGCAGATCGCCGGCCTCGACCTCTCCGCCGAGCACTCCGTCAGCCCCGCCCGGCTCGACGACCTCACCCTCGCCGCGCAGGAGCAGGTCAAGCAGGGCATCCCGGCCCGCGACGAGCCCGACGCCGAGCGCCGGCTGGCCGAGCTGACCAGCGACGACCCGCTGAACCCCAACCTGAAGCCGATCTGCCAGCCGACCCCGACGCCGACCCCCGAGGCGACGACGCCGGAGCCCACGAGGTCCCCGGTCAAGCCGGGGGCGACCCGCACGGCCTCCGGCAGCGCCCGACCCGTCGACACCCCGACCCCCGCGCCCACCGAGACGCCCGACGTGCTGCCCTCCGACACGGTTCCGCCGGCCGACCCGGCCGGGTGCCGGTCGCCGGAGTGAGCGTCGGCTGAGAAACCTGAGGACACCTCCGTGACCGCAGCCGCCGCACCGGCCGCCTCGCCCGCAACGACGGGCGAGCAGCCCGGCGTACGCCTGGCCCGGTCGCGGCGCAACGCCGAACTGTCGTTGCTGCTGCTGGCCCTGGTGATCGTCGCCGCGTACGGCGCGACGGTGGAGGCGACCGTGCTCGACACGGTCACCCCGGACTTCTGGGTCCCCACCGCCGTGCTGGCGGGCGTCTTCCTCGCCCTGCACGTCGTCATCCGGTACCTGGCCCCCTACGCCGACCCGGCCCTGCTGCCGGCGGTGGCGCTGCTCAACGGCATCGGGGTGGGCTTCCTGCGCCGGCTCGACCTGGCCCGGGCCGCCCCCGCCGACCGGGAGTCGCTGGCGATCTTCGCCGGCAACGGCGGTCGCCAGTTCGCCTGGACGCTGGCGTCGGTGATGCTCGCCGCCGGCCTGCTGGCGCTGATGCGCGACCACCGGTCGGTCTCCCGGTACGCCTACACGCTGGGGCTCGCCGGCATCGTGCTGGTGATGATCCCGGCGGTGCTGCCGGCGAAATACTCGGAGATCTACGGCGCGAAGCTGTGGATCATCGTGCCCGGGGTGGGGCAGATCCAGCCGGGTGAGTTCGCCAAGCTCGCGCTGCTCGCCTTCTTCGCCTACTACCTGGTGCGCAAGCGCGAGGTGCTGTCGCTGGCCAGCCACCGGTTCCTCGGCATCGACTTCCCGCGCGGGCGGGACCTGGGGCCGGTGCTCGCGGTCTGGGCGCTGAGCGTGCTGGTGCTCGTCTTCGAGAAGGACCTGGGCACCTCGCTGCTCTACTTCGGCATGTTCGTGGTGACCCTCTACATCGCCACCGAACGGGTGAGCTGGCTGCTCATCGGCCTGATCCTGTTCTTCGGCGGCGCCTACCTCGCGTACGTGCTCGGCGGCGTCGTCGGCGGGCCGTTCGCCAACTTCCACCTGCGGGCCCAGATCTGGCTGGACCCGTTCGCCGACCCCTACCAGGACGGCTACCAGCTCGTCCAGGGCCTGCTGGCGCTGGGCAGCGGCGGCCTGTTCGGCGCGGGGCCGGGCGGCGGGGAGCCGCTGGAGATCCCCGAGGTGCAGAACGACTTCATCTTCGCCGGCATCGGCGAGGAGATCGGGCTGTTCGGCCTCTCCGCGCTGCTGGTGGTCTACCTGCTCATCGTGGAGCGGGGCCTGCGGGCCGCGCTCGCCGTGCGGGACTCGTTCGGCAAGCTGCTCGCCGGGGGCCTCGCCTTCACCCTCGGCCTGCAGGTCTTCGTGATCGTCGGCGGGATCAGCAAGCTCATCCCGCTGACCGGTCAGACCACCCCGTTCCTCTCCGCCGGTGGCTCGTCGCTGATGGCGAACTGGCTGCTCATCGCGGTGCTGCTGCGGGTCTCCGACGCGGCCCGCCGCCCGGTGACCGGTGGTGGTGGCCCGGCGGCCCGACCAGGGGGCGGCCCACCCGAGCAGTTGCACGGTGCCCCCACGGAGGTGATCCGGCCGTGAACGCACCCCTGCGCCGCGTCGGTGTCGTCGCGATGGTCCTGTTCGGTCTGCTTTTCGCGAACCTGAACTGGATCCAGGCCTACAAGGCCGACGAATACCGCAACAGCGACTACAACGGCCGGGTCCAGGTGGCCGAGTACGAGCGCAAGCGCGGCAACATCGAGGCCGGCGGCACGGCGCTCGCCACCAGCAAGGAGACGGGCGGCAAGCTGCGGTTCCTGCGCACCTACCCCGGCGGCGAGAAGTACGCGCACGTGCTCGGCTACAAGCCGGTCAACCTCGGCGACACCGGCATCGAGCGGGTCGAGAACGACTTCCTCGCCGGCACCAGCGACGCGCTGATCGCCAACCGGATCAAGGACATGTTCACCGGCGACGAGACGGGCGGCGGCAACGTGCTGCTGACCCTCTCCAAGCGGGCCCAGGACGCCGCGTTCAACGGGCTGTCCAACAACCAGGTCGGGGCGAAGAAGGGCGCGGCGATCGCGTTCGACCCGCGCACCGGCGCGGTGCAGGCGCTGGTCTCCATGCCCAGCTTCGACCCGAACCCGCTGGCCAGCCACGACACGGACGAGGCGACGGCGGCGTACAACAAGCTGGAGAGCGCCGAGGGCGGCCCGCTGAAGAACCGGGCGCTGTCGGAGGTGCTGCCCCCGGGCTCCACCTTCAAGATCGTGGTGGCCGCCGCCGCGCTGGAGAACGGCATCGGCAAGAACACCCAGATCTCGGCCGGCCCCAGCTACACCCCGCCGACCTCGGGCACCCCGATCCGCAACGCGGTGCCGTCGATCTGCCCGGAGTCCGAGGTCAGCCTGATCAGCGCGGTCACCGAGTCCTGCAACACGGGCTTCGCCAAGCTCGGCGTGGAGCTCGGCGCGGACACGGTGAAGGAGAAGGCCCGCCAGTTCGGCTTCGAGCAGGACGACCTGACCGTCGGCCAGCTGGGTGAGGGCGGGCTGCCGGTGGCGGCCAGCCGCACCGGGGCCATGCAGGGCCCCGACGGCAGCACCGACCCGGCCGCGCTGGCCCAGTCCTCCATCGGCCAGCGGGACGTCAAGATGACCCCGTTGCAGGGGGCCCTGATCGCCGGCGCGGTCGCCAACGGCGGCAGCCAGATGCGGCCCTACCTGGTGCGGCAGCTCCTCGCACCGGACCGCACCACCAGCTACTACACGGCCAAGCCGCGCGAGCTGCGCCAGCCGGTCAGCGGGCAGGTCGCGTCGGACCTGCGCGACATGATGGTGAGCGTGGTGGAGAACGGCACCGGCCGCAACGCGAAGTTCAACGGCTACACCGTCGGCGGCAAGACCGGCACGGCCCAGTCGGGCCCGCAGACCCCTGACCACGGCTGGTTCATCGGCTTCGCCCTGGACTCGAAGGGCACCCCGGTCTCCGCGGTCTGCGTGGTGCTGGAGGAGGCGGGCAGCGGCGGCAGCGCCGAGGCGGCCCGGATCGCCGGCAAGATCATGCAGGCGGCGGCCGCCGACTCCGGGGGGCGCTGACATGCTCAGCCCCGGGGTCCAGCTCGGCAACCGCTACCGCCTCGACGAGCGGATCGCCAGCGGCGGCATGGGCGACGTGTGGCGCGGCACCGACCAGGTGCTCGGCCGCACGGTCGCCGTGAAGAGCCTGCTCCCGGCGCTGCTCGACGACCCCGACTTCGCCGAGCGCTTCCGCGGCGAGGCCCGCACCATGGCCACGATCAACCACCCCGGCGTGGTCGACGTCTACGACTTCGGCAACGACCAGCAGATCGCCTTCCTGGTGATGGAATACGTCGAGGGCGACGCGCTCTCCTCGACGCTGGGCCGGGTCGGCCGGCTCACCCCGGCGCGCACCATGGCCCTGCTCGCCCAGGCCGCCGACGCGCTGCACGCGGCGCACTGCAAGGGCATCGTGCACCGCGACGTGAAGCCCGGAAACCTGCTGGTCCGGCCCAACGGCACCCTCGTGCTGACCGACTTCGGCATCGCCCGGTCGGAGCTGGTCGCCCAGCTCACCGCCGCCGGCTCGGTGCTCGGCACCGCCTCCTACATCTCCCCCGAGCAGGCCACCGGCGCGGTGGCCACGCCCGCCTCCGACGTCTACGCCCTCGGCGTGGTCGCCTACCAGTGCCTGGCCGGCCGGCGGCCGTTCGAGGGCGACAATCCGCTGGAAATCGCCATGAAGCACGTCCGGGACACCCCCCGGCCGCTGCCGGCGGACATCCCGCCCCCGGTGCGGGCCATCGTCGAGCGGGCCATGGCGAAGGACCCGGCCGCCCGCTGGCCCAGCGCCGCCGCCCTCGCCGGGGTGGCCCGGCAGGCGAAGCTCGCGCTGGGGCAGCAGTCCCGTGGCGGCGGCCACGTCGGGCAGGTCTCCGCCGCCCCGGCGTCCCCGGCCGGCCCGCAGGCGCGCGCCCAGGTGCCGCCCGCGTCCCGGCAGCAGCCCCGGCCGCCCGCGGTGGCGCAGCGCCCGGTGCCGACCTCCGGCCCGCCGCAGCAGCGCCCGGTCCCGGCGTCGGCCCCGCCGCAGCCGCGTCCCCCGGTCACCCACCAGCCCCGCCCGCCGGTGGTGCACCAGCAGCCCCACCCGCCGGCCGGCGTGCCCCGTCCACCGGTGGCCAACCAGCCGGCCTACCCGCGTGGCGCGGCGACCGTGCCGCCGCCGGCCCCGGTCCACCAGGCCAACCCCCTCGCGTACGCCCGCCAGCCCGGCCCGCCCCCGGCCCCGCCGCAGCGGTCCAGGTCAGGGGCGGTTTGGCTGTTCATCCTGGTGGCCACACTGGTCCTGCTCTGCTCCGGCGTGATTTCCTACAACCTGCGGAAGAATGCGGCAGCCGGTGACCCCGGCGGGTCCGGTGCCCGGGCCGTGGCGTCCGGCGCGCTGCAGGCCGGTGGGCGCGACGATCCGTCCGGGACGCCGTACCGTCGAGTGGAACGACTCCTGCCGGGCGGCGGCGAGACGACGACGAGCGAAGGACGACAGACGCGATGACAGCGCAGGCCCGCCTGCTCGGTGGCAGGTATCAGGTCGGCGAGCTGCTCGGCTACGGCGGCATGGCCGAGGTGCACCGCGGCCGTGACCTCCGGCTCGGTCGCGACGTCGCGATCAAGATGCTCCGGGCCGATCTGGCCCGCGACGCCACCTTCCAGATGCGGTTCCGGCGGGAGGCGCAGAACGCCGCCTCGCTCAACCACCCGGCCATCGTCGCGGTCTACGACACCGGCGAGGAGACGGGGCCGACCGGCGAGACGCTGCCGTTCATCGTGATGGAGTTCGTCAACGGGCGGACCCTCAAGGAGGTGCTCGGCGTCGAGGGGCGGCTCCAGCCGCGCCGGGCGCTGGAGATCTGCGCCGACATGTGCGCCGCGCTGGAGTTCAGCCACCGGCACGGGATCATCCACCGCGACATCAAGCCCGGCAACGTCATGCTCACCCAGACCGGCCAGGTCAAGGTGATGGACTTCGGTATCGCCCGGGCGTTGGCCTCCGGCGCCACCACGATGACGCAGACCAGCGCGGTCATCGGCACGGCGCAATACCTCTCGCCCGAGCAGGCGCGCGGCGAGGCGGTCGACGCCCGATCCGACGTGTACGCCGGCGGCTGCGTGCTGTTCGAGCTGCTCTGCGGCCACCCGCCGTTCGTCGGGGACAGCCCGGTCAGCGTGGCGTACCAGCACGTGCGGGAGGCCCCGCCGACGCCGAGCGACATCAACCCCGACGTCAACCCCGCCGTCGACGCGATCGTGCTCAAGGCGCTGTCGAAGAACCCCCTCAACCGCTACCAGAGCGCCGGCGAGATGCGGGCCGACCTGCTCCGCGCGGCGGCCGGCCGGCCGGTGCTCGCCACCCCGGTGATGCGCGAGGCCGAGACCGCGCCGATGTCGGCCGCCGGGTCGGGCTACCCGACCCAGGTCGTCGGCGGCGCGGCCACCCGGCAGCAGATGCCGGCCCGGGTCGGCGACCCGCGCCAGCGCCGGGCGTCCTCCTGGGTGATCGCCACCTTCGCCGCGCTCGGCGTGCTCGCGGTCATCGCCCTGGTCACCGCCTACCTGATGAGCCAGGGCGGCACCGAGAAGATTGCCGTCCCCGACCTGACGGGTCAGACCCAGGCGGCGGCGGTGGCCCAGCTCGAACAGGCCGGTCTGGTGCCCGCCGTCGGTGACCCGATCGCCAACAGCACCTGCAAGAAGGACACCGTCGCGGCGCAGAATCCCCCGCCGACCACCCAGCTGGAGAAGGGCCGGGGCGTCACCATCCAGATCTGCTCCGGCAAGCCGGAGGTGACGATCCCCAACGGGCTGGTTGGCTCCCAGTTCGACAACGTCGAGCAGCAGCTCGAGGCCCTCAAGCTGAAGGTGAACAAGAAGGAGGTCAGCAGCTCCTCGCCGGAGGGGATCGTCACGAACGTCTCCCCGAAGTCCGGCACCAAGGTCGCCGAGGAGAGCACCGTGACCGTGGAGGTCTCCCGGGGCAACGTCCGGCAGGTGCCGAACGTCGTCGGCTCCTCGGCCGACGACGCCAAGCGCGAGCTGGAGCAGGCCGGTTACGTGGTGAAGATCGTCGACGGCGACGAGGTCCCCGCCGACCAGGCGGGCAAGGTGTCCGGTCAGAACCCCCGGGGCGGCACGGAGCTGGAGCGGGGCAAGCGGGTCACCATCGAGGTCGACATCCCCGAGCCCACCCCCGACCCGACCGAGCCGACGGGCAACCCGCCGGTCACGCCCACGCCGACCCCGCCGATCGACGGCGGGGGTGGCGGCAACGGCGGCGGCTTCCCCTTCCCGACCCCGCCGGTCCGCCTCAACCAGGACTGACGCCGGCCGAGGCTCGTCGATCAACGCGTTCGCCGACAGACGAGCGCGTTGATCCACACCATGCCAGCGACATGGCGCCATCCTTCGAGCCTGGATCGCCCCATGTCGCCGACAGGCCGCTCCCAGCTCGCGCCGCCCAGCGCGGGGAACCGGAGCCGGTCAGGCGGCGGCGAAGGCGGCGAGACGGCGCGCGTCCACCTCGGCGGCCAGCGCCGGGGCGCGCTCCAGCGCCTCCGGGTGGCCGCAGGCGGCGAGCCAGTTCGCCAGCATCAGGTGACCGCCCTCGGTCAGCACCGACTCCGGATGGAACTGGACGCCCTCGATCGGCAGGGTGCGGTGCCGCATCGCCATCACCACCCCCGAGCCCGTCCAGCCGGTGACCTCCAGCTCCTCGGGCAGGGTCTCGGGCAGCACGGCGAGCGAGTGGTAGCGGGTCGCGGTGAACGGGTCCGGCAGGCCGGCGAGCACCCCGACGCCGCGGTGGCTGACCTCGGAGGTCTTGCCGTGCAGCAGCTCGGGGGCGCGGGCCACGGTGGCACCGAACGCCTCGCCGATGGCCTGGTGCCCCAGGCAGACGCCGAAGATCGGCAGCTCGCCCGCGTACCGGCGGATGACGTCGAGGCAGATGCCGGCGCGGTCGGGGCTGCCCGGCCCCGGGGAGAGCAGGACGCCGGCCGCGCCGACCCGCCCCACCTCCTCGACGTCGATCTCGTCGTTGCGCCGCACCTCGCAGTCCACCCCGAGCTGGCCGAGATACTGCACGAGGTTGAAGACGAACGAGTCGTAGTTGTCGATCACCAGGACGCGCATCGTCACCTGCTCGGAGAGGGGGGCGGGGTGTTGTTCTGCTCGGTGTCGTACGGCAGGTCGTGCTCGTCGCCGGCCGGCGGGGCGTTGCCGTCCACGCCCGAGCCGCCGCCCGGCACCCCGGAGTCCTGGGTGACCTGCACGTCGTCGAAGGGGAGCAGCGGCTCCGCCCACGGGAAGACCACATACCAGAGCAGGGCCACCGTGGCGGTGGCCAGCAGCAGTGAGCCGATCAGCTTGCCGGGCACGCCCAACGGCAGCTTGCGCCAGATCCAGGCGTACATCGTCAGCCCCCCAGCTCCGCCGGTTGACCCGCCGACTTCGGCTGCGTACGGGTCAGCTCGGCGTGCACGATCAGGCGCTGGTAGTTGTCGAACTTCGGGTTGCAGGTGGTCAGCGTGAGCACCTTCTTCGTTGGCTTCGCGTCCGGCTGCATCGGCACCGGAGCGACGACCTCTACCTGGTTGGGCTTGACGATGCGCGACTTGTAGACCTGGTAGACGTACCACTCGGTCTTGCCCTCGACGACGATCGCGTCGCCCGGGTTCAGCTCGTCCAGCCGCCAGAAGGTCGCCCGGTTGCGGTGGCCGGCGACGGAGAAGTTGCCCACCTCGCCGGGCATCGCGCTGTCCGGGTAGTGGCCCGGGGCGTACCGGATGTCCTGCTGGGTGACTCCCTCGACCACGACCCAGTTCTTGTCGAGCTTCGGGATGTAGAGCCCGGCGATGGGCTTGCCGTGCGCCGGTGGCTTCGGCTTCGCCGACGCGCTCGCGCTGGGAGCCACGGTCGGGTCGCCGGTGGGACCCCACGCCTGGGCGAGCTGGTTGCTGAGGTCGTTCTGGTGGGCGTCGACGATGGCCGACTTGCCCCACACCTCGTAGCCGGCGAAGAGGAGCACCACCAGGCCGAAGGTGATCAGCAGCTCGCCGGTGAACCGGACCCCGGTGCGCAACCGGCTCCAGAACGTCGGGCGGGTGAGGTCGGAGTAGACGCTCTTGTAGCCCTCGTCGGTCTGCTCGGCCCGGAGCTGGACCACCCGCTCGCCGCGACGCGGCCGGGGCGGCTCGGCCGGCTCCCCGTCGGTGGCGGCCTCGTCGCCGTTGTCGGGCAGGCGCGGCACCGCGCCCATCAGCGCGGTCGCGTCGGGGGCCGGAGGTCGAGGGGGCACCGCCGGGATGACGGCGGTGGCCGCCGGGTCGACGGGGTGACCAGGGCTGCCGCCCGGCGGAACCGGACGCCCCGCCCCGGGGGACACCGGAGCGGGCGACACCGGGCCGGGGCGGTCGACCGCCCCGTGCGGCGGGGTGCCGTGCGGCGGGGTGCCGGGTTGGCGGTCCGCGGCGGGCGGCACCGGGCCGGGGCGGCGGTCCGCAGGGGGACGGTTGACCGCGTCGGGCGGCGCGGTGCCCGGGAAGCCGGACCCACGGGAGAAAGTCGCCCCGGAGCGGTCGTCGGCGCGCGCCTCGATCGGGGGGAGGAAGGCCGTGGGACCGTCGGTGTCGGTCGCCGGACGGGGCGCGGGCCTGAGCTCGGCCGGGCGGTGACCCGGCCCGAACCCGGCGTCGCCGTCGACGGGCCGCCGCTCGTACGGTGCCCGCCCGGGCTCGGTGCCGTTGCCCGAGGGGCGTCCGTACGGCGTCTGGTCGGGCTCGGCCGCCGGCCGGCGGGCCGGGGCGTCCACGGGCGGTCGCGCGGCCGGGGCCTGCGGGGGCGTGCCCATCGGGGGGTGGGCCGGGGCCGGTGGCCCGGATGCGGGCCGCTGCGGGGTGCCGGCGAACCAGTCGGTGCCGCGCCCGGGGTCCGGGGCCGGTGCGGGCCGCTGCTGGGCGCGGGGCCCGGCCAGGGGCGGGGCCGCCTCCGCGGGTGCCCGGCCGGGCGTCGCCGGCCGCTGGGCGTGGGGCACCGCCGGGCGGGGCGTCAGCACGGGCGTGGGCCAGGGACCGGTCGGGCCGGGCCGCTCCGGGCGGGACGGGTCCGGCGGAGCGGCGGCCACCGCGTCGGCGGCAGCCGGGCCAGGTGCGGTCGGGCCAGGACCCGTCGGGCCAGGATTAGCCAGGCCAGGGGCGGTCGGGTGGGGGGACGCCGGCCCATGGGCGGCCGGTTCGGCGCGGTCGAGCCTGGGGAGGAAGGCCGTGTCCTCCTCCTGCCGGCCCCGGTGCTGGCCGTCCCAGCCGTCGTCGGGCCTCCGGGTCACCGGGGCACCGTCGCCGCGCGCAGGGCTGTCGAGTCCTCGAACGCCGGCACCGTGACCGTCGAGACGGTCTCCCGGTAGCCCAGCTGGAAGTCGTTGACCGCGCCCTTGAACATCTGCACTCCCTCAGACGCGGCGAGGGCCTGCCGGAGCGCAGCGGGGTCGCCGATTGCAACGATCTTGAATGGAGGGGAGTACACCCGCCCATGGAGCAGCAGGGTGTTACCTACGCAGCGTACCGCGCTG
Source organism: Micromonospora sp. PTRAS2 (assembly GCF_054052245.1). Lineage (NCBI taxonomy): Bacteria > Bacillati > Actinomycetota > Actinomycetes > Micromonosporales > Micromonosporaceae > Micromonospora > Micromonospora sp. PTRAS2. The sequence goes on along the minus strand of NZ_JBSWBU010000001.1, from coordinate 815,970 downwards.
GTGGCGAGGACGCGGACGTTCATGATTGACATCGCCTCCGCGCCGCCGGCCCAGAGCGCGTTCACCACGGCCTGCACGTCCTGCTGGTGGACGACCAGGTCGTCGTTGGTGGCGCCGTCGGGCAGCTCCTGGTCCGCGCGCCGTACGGCGTCGTTCAGCTCGACCGTGACGCCTGTCCCGGTGAGCGCGGTGAACCCGGCGTCCTGCCGGCTGGCGGCGGCGCGGTCCCGCTGCTCCCTGATCGGGCCGTCGGAATCGGCCAGGGTCGCCGTCTCCTCCTCGACCTCGGCCCGGAGTTGGGCGGCCCGGCGCTCGCTCGCGGCGACCTGCACCCGGCGGTCCTCGATGAGCTGGGTGAGCTGGGGTCGGCGGTCCTCGCGCAGCGCGGTGCCGCCGGCGGTCGTCGCGGTGGTGGTGAACAGCAGCCCGGCCGCGGCGGCGATCAGCGGCACGCCGATCGACCAGCCCGGACGCCGCTGCCGGGGACGGCGGGGCAGGAGGCCGACGACCGCCCGGCGGAGAACCTTCTGCCAGGAGGCCGCGCCGGACGTGTACTCCACCGAGCGCTCCTTCCGCGTCGTCTCGTGTCGGCCCGCGACGACGCGGGCCGGTGCGGCGACCCGAACAGTCCCGCCTTTTTCGGTCACTCCGTGCATCGGCCTGACCCCATTCATGGCTTGAACGGGTCATCCGGACTACGCTAGCTGTCGAACATTATTGGCCATGGACCGTCGCCCCCGCGCCCGGTTGTCAGGCCGGACGAGGTCGTCACCCCTCTGGAGAGCGTCGTGCCCAAGTCTCAGGTCCGCAAGAAGAAGGTGTACACCCCGCCGACGGACGTGCGTCCGACGGCGACGGCGGCGACGCGCAAGCCTAGCCCGGTCTGGCTGCCGGTCACGGCGGTCGCCCTGATCGTCGCTGGCATCGGCTGGCTGGTGGTCTACTACCTCTCCGAGCAGGAATACCCGGTCATGTCGTGGGGTTACTGGAACCTCGCGGTGGGCTTCGGCGCGATGGTCGCCTCCCTGGTCCTGCTCTCCCGCTGGCGCTGACCCCGCGGGCCCGGCCGTCACCTGCCGGGCTGGAGCCTGACCCCCGGCCTGCCTTCCGGCACGATCCACGCCACCCCGCCGGGCCCCTGCCCGGCGTTTCGGCGGCGGGCACCCTATGGTGTCCGCAGGGCGGCGCGGCTCAGCTGCGAGATGACTCACGTTACTGTCGGGTAACTCTCGCGTAGGCTGCACTGCATGACCGAGCGGAGCGAGGTCATCGACCGGTCCGGTCGGGGTGCGACGAAGGCGCTGCGCCGGTCGCGCCCCTGACCCGGCCCGGCCGCCGAGCCGCTCGACAGGCAGCAGACCGGGAGGCCAACTCGATGGGCAGCGTCCAGATCGTCACCACGATCCTCGCGGCCGCCATCACCGCCGTGGCGGTGTGGCTTGCGGTACGCGCGGTCATGAAGATCGTGGCAGTCGTCCGGTTGGGCCAGCCCGCCCCGGAGCGGTTCGCCGACCGGGGCACCCGCACGAAGACGATGCTGGCCGAGACCGCCGGCCACACCAGGATGCTCCGCTGGAGCGTGGTCGGCGCCGCGCACTGGTTCGTCATGGTCGGCTTCATCGTGCTGTCGCTGCTGGTCCTGGAGGCATACTTCGAGGTCGTCTCCCCGACCGGCGGCCTGCCGCTGATCGGCGGCCTGGCGGTCTACGGCCTGGTCACCGAGCTGATCGCGGTGCTCGGCACGGTCGGCATCCTGGTCCTGATCGCGATCCGGGTCCGCAACCGGCCCTCCCGGCCGGGAGGGCGCTCCCGGTTCACCGGCTCGACCATGTGGCAGGGCTACTTCGTCGAGGCCGTGGTGCTCGCCGTGCTGATCATGGGCTTCGTGATCCGGGGCTTCAAGGTGGCCACCGACCACTTCGAGTACCCGCTGTGGGCCACCCCGGTCAGCCACGCCGTCGGCGCGCTGCTGCCCGACTGGTCGGCCGGCGTCAGCATCGCCGCCCTCATCAAGATCGCCATCTCGATGACCTGGCTGATCGTCATCGCGCTCAACGTCACGATGGGCGTCGCCTGGCACCGGTTCCTCGCCTTCTTCAACATCTTCTTCAAGCGCGACCCGGGCCGGGCCGGCTCCGGCCTCGGTGCGCTGCGGCCCATGATGAGCCAGGGCAAGCCCCTCGACTTCGAGGAGGCCGACCCGGAGAAAGACCAGTTCGGCGTCGCCCAGGTCGAGCAGTTCACCTGGAAGGGCCTGCTCGACTTCAGCACCTGCACCGAGTGCGGGCGGTGCCAGTCGCAGTGCCCGGCCTGGAACACCGGCAAGCCGCTGTCGCCAAAGCTGCTCGTGCTCAGCCTGCGCGACCACGCGTACGCCAAGGCCCCGTACCTGCTGGCTGGCGGCGGCAAGGACCTCACCGGCGAGGAGAAGGCCACCGCCGCCCAGCTCGCCCACGTGGACGTGCTGGCGCTCGCCGAGGCCGAGAAGCCGCTGATCGGCGGCGCCGAGGACGGCGGCATCATCGACCCGGACGTGCTCTGGTCCTGCACCACCTGCGGCGCGTGCGTCGAGCAGTGCCCCGTCGACATCGAGCACGTCGACCACATCGTCGACATGCGCCGCTACCAGGTGCTGATCGAGTCGAGCTTCCCGTCCGAGGCCGGCGTCATGCTGCGCAACCTGGAGAACAAGGGCAACCCCTGGGGCGCCCCGCAGAACACCCGCGAGGACTGGACCAAGGGGCTCGGCTTCGAGGTGCCGCGCGTCGGCGAGGTCGACGACTTCGAATACCTGTTCTGGGTCGGCTGCGCCGGAGCGTTCGAGGACCGGGCCAAGAAGACCACCCGGGCGGTCGCGACCCTGCTCAACGAGGCCGGCGTCTCCTTCGCCATCCTCGGTGAGGGCGAGACCTGCACCGGCGACCCGGCCCGCCGGATCGGCAACGAGTTCGTCTTCCAGATGCTCGCCCAGCAGAACGTCGAGACGCTGAACGAGGCGTTCGACGGCCGGGAGAAGAGCAAGCGCAAGATCGTCGCGACCTGCCCGCACTGCTTCAACACCCTCGGCAACGAGTACGGGCAGCTCGGCGGCGAGTTCGAGGTGGTGCACCACACCCAGCTCCTGGCCCACCTGGTCAGCGCCGGCAAGCTCACCCCGGTGCAGCCGGTCGACGGCGGCGTCACCTACCACGACCCCTGCTACCTGGGACGGCACAACCGGGTCTTCGCCGCCCCGCGCGAGGTCCTCGGCGATTCCGTCCAGGGCGAGATCGTCGAGATGCCGCGCAACAGCGAGCGCTCCTTCTGCTGCGGCGCCGGCGGCGCCCGGATGTGGATGGAGGAGAAGATCGGCAAGCGGATCAACGTGGACCGGGTCGAGGAGGCCATGTCCACCGGGGCGAGGACCATCGCGGTCGGCTGCCCGTTCTGCTCGACGATGCTCAACGACGGCGTCAACGGCAAGGGGGCCGGTGAGCAGGTCGAGGTCGTCGACGTCGCCAGCGTGCTGCTCCGCTCGCTCAAGCCGGCCGACGCCGCCGGCGAGAAGGAGACCGCCACCTCCGGCAGCTGACCCGACGAGGCCGGTGCCGCGCGTAGTGATGTGCGGCCCGGCCCGTCGTGGAACAATCCTGCCGAGGTGAACCGATCATCGACAGTCTTCTGGTTGCCACGGTGTTGCCCCTGGTCGGCTTCGTGCTGCTGACCGCGGGCAACGCGTTCTTCGTAGCGGCCGAGTTCGCCCTGGTCACGGTGGACCGGCCGGAGATCGACCGACGGGCCGCCGCCGGCGACGGCGCGGCCAGGACGGTCCGCCGCGCGCTGCACGAGCTGTCCTTCCAGCTCTCCGGTGCCCAGCTCGGCATCACCATCACCGCCCTGCTCACCGGATACCTGGCCGAGCCGGCCCTGGCCCGGCTGTTCGCCCCGGCGCTGCACCCGCTGGGCCCGGCGGCCGACCGGTTCACCCCGTTCCTCGCCCTGGCCCTGGCGACCCTGCTGTCCATGCTCTTCGGCGAGCTGGTGCCGAAGAATCTGGCGCTGGCCCGGCCGATGCCCGCCGCGCTGGCCACCGCCCGGGGGATGCGCGGCTTCTCCCGGACGTTCGGGTGGCTGATCCGGGGGCTGAACAACTCGGCGAACACGCTGGTCCGCCGGCTCGGGGTGGAACCGCAGGAGGAGCTGGCCAGCGCCCGGTCCCCCGAGGAGTTGGGCCTGCTGGCCGCGATCTCGGCCCGCGCCGGCGCGCTCCCGCCGGACACCGCGATGCTGCTGCGGCGCACCATCCGCTTCGGCGACAAGCGGGCGGCCGAGGCGATGACCCCCAGGGTGGACGTGATCGCGCTGCGCGCCACGGCGAGCGTCGCCGAGCTGCTGACCCTCGCCCAGCACACCGGCCGGACCAGGTTCCCCGTCTTCGAGGAGACCCTCGACCTGGTCACCGGCGTCGCGGCGGTGCCGGACGCGCTGGGCGTACCGCTGGCGAACCGGGCCCGGACGACCGTCGCGTCGGTCGCCCGCGAGCCCGTGTACGTGCCGGAGAGCCTCGACCTCGACGGCGTCCTGGCCGCCCTCAAGGCAGCCGGCGCGGACCTGGCCATCGTCGTCGACGAGTACGGCGGCACCGACGGCGTGGTGACCGTGGAGGACCTGGTGGAGGAACTGGTCGGGGAGATCGCCGACGAGTTCGACCCGGACGCGGTCGACGACGTCGGGCCGGTCGAGCTGACCGTGCCGGGTGGTGAGCGGACCGTCCTGGTCGACGGGGTGCTCCGCGAGGACGAGCTGGTCGAGCAGACCGGCTTCCGGCTCCCCGAGGGCCCCTACGAGACGCTCGGCGGCTTCCTGATGGCCCGGCTCGGGCACATCCCGGTGGCCGGCGAGACGGTCGAGGAGGGCGGGTACGAGTTCACCGTGGTCGAGGTGGAGCGGCACCGGATCGAACAGGTGCGGGTGCTGCGCCCGGAGGAGCCCGGGGACGATGCCTGAACTGCTGGTAACCGTGCTGCTGCTGCTCGGCAACGCGTTCTTCGTCGGCAGCGAGTTCGCGCTGATCGCCTCCCGGCGGACGGTGATCGAACCGCTGGCGGCCGGCTCGAAGCGGGCCCGCTGGGCGCTGTCGGCGATGAACCAGATCCCGCTGATGATCGCCGGGGCGCAGCTCGGCATCACCATCTGCTCGCTGGGCCTCGGCGCGATCGCCGAACCGGCGCTGGCCCACCTGATCGAGCCGCTGTTCCACGCGCTGGGCCTGCCCGACGGTGCCGTGCACCCGTTGGCGTTCCTGATCGCCCTCGGCGTGGTGGTCTTCCTGCACACCGTGGTCGGCGAGATGGTGCCGAAGAACATCACCCTCGCCGGGCCGGAGCCGTCGGCGCTCTGGCTGGGCCCGGCGATGCTGGCGTTCTGCACGGCGACCAAGCCGCTGCTGCTGGCCATGAAGTGGGCGTCGCGGCAGGTCCTGCGGATCTGGCGGGTCGAGGCGACGGACGCGGTCAAGACGGTGTTCACCGCCGAGGAACTGGCCGGTCTCGTGTCGCAGGCCCGGACGGAGGGGCTGCTCGACGCCGAGGAGCACGCCCGGATCACCGGGGCGCTCGCGCTGCACACCCGCACGGCGGCGGACGCCCTGCAACCCTGGTCGACGGTGACCACAGTGGCCGAGGACGTGTCGCCGGCCTCGCTGGAGGTGCTGGCCACCCGCACCGGCCGGTCGCGCTTCCCGGTGGTGCAGCGTGCCACCCGCCGGGTGCTCGGCTTCGTGCACGTCAAGGACGTCCTCGGGTACGCGGGGGCGGAGCGCCGCGCCCCCGTGCCGGCCGGGGTCTACCACCCGCTGGCCGTGGTGCCGCCGGACCGTACGCTGGCCGACCTGCTGCTGTCGATGCGCCGCGAGCGGCGGCACATGGTGCTGGTGAGCGACGGCCGCCGCCCGCTCGGGGTGGTGACGCTCGACGACGTGCTGACGGCCATCGTCGGCTGACGGACCGGCCGCCACGGTGCCCGTCTTCTCCGTCGTCGCCGCACGGCCCACACCCGTTGTGCAGGAAGGATTTGCGGGGCGTCACGGTGTGCCGACCCGCCTTGATTCCTCGCGCGGGACTCCCCTAATGTGAGGCGCTGACCGCTGTGGGTCGTCTGCCTCGATCTTCCCTCTCGCGAGGCGCCCGGCGGTCGGTTGCGAAGGAGTCGGTGCCGGTGGCAACCATGCCCCCTCATCGTCATGCCCCGGAACGGTCAACCGCTCGCCCGGGTGGTGCCCGCCGTTTCGCACGCCGCCTGCTCACCTTGGTCGCGGCGGTCGCCGTCGGCGCCGGGACACTGACCGCGCCCGCGTACGCCGAGCCGTCGGTGGACGAGATCGAGGCGCAGATCGACAAGCAGTGGGAGCAGCTTGAGCCCACCATCGAGCAGTACAACAAGGTCCGCGCCCAGCTCAAGGTGAACCGCGAGAAGGCGGCGGAGGTGCAGAAGAAGATCGAGCCGCTGGCGCTTGAGACAGAGCTGGCGATGAACCGCGTCGGCGACCTCGCCTCCCGCTACTACATCTCCGGCCCGTCGCAGGACATCGGCGCGCTGCTGGTCAGCACCAAGCCGGGCACCCTCGCCGAGCAGCTGACCATCCTGGACCGGCTGGCCGCGCAGGAGCGCAAGCAGGTCGAGGGCGTGCTCGCCGTCCGGGCGAAGTACGACACCGAGAAGCAGAAGCTCGACACGCTCATCGTCTCCCAGGAGAAGCAGACCAAGGAACTGGCGGCGAAGAAGACCAAGATCAACGGTGAGATCAAGCGGCTCCAGGCGTCGATGCCGAAGACCGTGGTGTCCACCGAAGGCTGCCCGACGGTCACCGGCGTGGTCAGCGCCGCTGCCCGCACCGCCATCAAGACCGCCTGCGCCCAGGTCGGCGACCCGTACGTCTGGGGTGCCACCGGCCCGAACTCGTTCGACTGCTCCGGCCTGACCCAGTTCGCCTACAAGGCGGCCGGGATCCACCTGACCCACTTCACCGGCGCCCAGTGGAACGAGGGCCGCGCCATCCCGCGTTCCGAGGCCCGCCCCGGTGACCTGGTGTTCTTCTTCAGCGACCTGCACCACGTCGGCCTCTACATCGGCAACGACAAGATGGTGCACGCGCCCCGCGCCGGCAAGCCGGTCAACGTGAGCAGCATCAACACCATGCCGGTGGCCGGCTTCCGCCGACCCGGCTGACCCGGCCCGGCCCCCGCGAAGGCCGCGCCGCGCAGCACCACCCGAAGGCCCCCGGTCACCCGCCGGGGGCCTTCGGCGTGCGGCGGACATCGACGCCGGCCACGGGCCTGTACGGTGTGTCACGGCCGGTCGGGTTGCGGATCGATGGCGATCGTCTCTACTCTGGCCAATTGTCGGCCGGTAGCTGCACCGCCCAGCCGGGCGGTGACGGTGCGACACCGCCGAGTCGCCTCCGGGCGAGCCGGGGACCCAGGTACGCCGGGGTGAATCCGCAGCGGCGCTGCGGTAGGGCGCTCTCCCTTCCCGCCCGAACCCGTCAGCTAACCCGGTAGGCGGTAGAGGAAGAAGGAGAACGGAGCCCGGTGGCACTCCATGCCCCGCGGCGCCCGTCACGCCGGTCGGCCGACGCCGACCGGATGCCGGCTGCGCCGCGTACCCGCTGGTCACGCTGCACCACCGTCCTCGCCGCCCTCGTCGGCGTCGCCGTCGTCCTGACCGGCGCACCGACCGTGGCCCACGCCGACCCTTCGGTCGCCGAGATCGAGCGGCAGATCGACGAGGACTGGAACAAGCTCGAACCGATCATCGAGCGGCACAACGCCACCCGCCAGGACCTGGCCGCCAAGCGCAAGCAGGCCGACGCGCTCGCCGCGCGGATCGGGCCGCTCCAGCGCCAGGTGGACGAGGCGTTGAAGAAGGTCGGCGGCCTCGCCGCCGAGGCGTACAAGGGCGACAACATCTCGGTGGTCAACGCCCTGCTGGGCAGCCGCACGCCGAGCCAGATGATGGGGCAGCTGGAGCTGCTCGACCGGTTCGCCCAGCGCCAGCAGCACGACGTCCAGGCGGTCGTCGACCTCCGCGACGAGCTGGCCGCGAAGAAGCAGCCTCTCGACGAGATGGTCGCCCAGCTCACCCGCACCGAGGCCCAGCTCGCCGCGAAGAAGAAGCAGATCAACGCCGAGATCGACCGCCTGCAGAAGCTGCGGCTGAAGGTGTACGGCAACGGAGGCGGCGGCCCGTTGAAGCCCGCCCCCTGCCCGGCGAGCTATCCGGGTGGCGGCGCGGGGACGGCGGTGAAGTTCGCCTGCGCCCAGATCGGCAAGCCCTACGTCTGGGGCGCCGAGGGCCCGAACTCGTACGACTGCTCAGGGCTGATGCTGGCCGCCTGGGCGAAGGCCGGCGTCTCGCTGCCGCACAACGCGGCCCAGCAGCGGTCGGTGACCGCCAAGGTCAGCCGCGCCGACCTGCGCCCCGGCGACCTGGTCTTCTACTACTCCGACCTGCACCACGTCGGCATGTACGTGGGCGGGGGCTGGGTGGTGCACGCCTCCCGGGCCGGCGTCCCGGTGAAGATGAAGCGCGTCGACGACGGCCCGATCCACAGCTTCGGCCGCCCCGCCTGAGGTGCAAGGAGGGGCCCCTTCTTAACGCATACGGTCGAGAAGGGGCCCCTTCTCACACCCCTCGGGCGGGAGGACCGCGGAGGGTGGCGCAGCGCGCCGCAGCGTGCCGCAGGAGGAGCGGTACGTCAGGGGGCGGGGGTCAGCGGGGCGGCCAGGTGCGCCAGTTCTGCCACGAGCGGCTCGGGGTCGGGCCGCGCTGACCCTGGTAGCGCGAGCCGTAGACCGCCGAGCCGTACGGGTGCTCGGCCGGCGACGACAGCCGGAAGATGCACAGCTGGCCGATCTTCATGCCCGGCCACAGCGTGATCGGCAGGTTCGCCACGTTGGACAGCTCCAGCGTGACGTGGCCGGTGAAGCCCGGGTCGATGAAGCCGGCCGTGGAGTGGGTGAGCAACCCGAGCCGGCCCAGGCTCGACTTGCCCTCCAGCCGGCCGGCGAGCTGGTCGCCGAGCGAGATCACCTCCAGCGTGGAGGCGAGCACGAACTCGCCGGGGTGCAGCACGAACGGCTCGCCGTCGGGCACCTCGATCATGGAGGTCAGGTCGTCCTGCTGCGCCGACGGGTCGATGTGCGTGTAGAGGTGGTTGTTGAAGACCCGGAAGAGCTTGTCGAGGCGTACGTCGATGCTCGACGGCTGCACCAGGGTCGGCTCGAACGGCTCCAGCGCGAGCGTGCCGGCCTTCAGCTCGGCGACGAGGTCGCGGTCGGAGAGCAGCATCGCAACACCATAGCGAGGTGGGTCAGCGGGACCGGTCAGCGGGGCTGCTCAGCGGGCCTGCGAATCGGGTGCCCGACCCGCGCGTCGCGCTTCGCGTGTCGTACAGGTGTTCGATAGAATGCCGGCATGGCTTCCTGGTCCGAATTCGCCGCTGACGAGCCACGACTCGCCGACGGGATCCGTCATCTCATGCAGCAGTACGGGCCGGGCTTCGGCTACCTGGCCACCGTCCGCGCCGACGGCGGCCCCCGGGTGCACCCGGTGTCCCCGGTGATCACCGACGAGGGGCTCTTCTGCTTCGTCGTCGACTCGCCGAAGCGGCGCGACCTCGAACGCGACGGCCGCTACGCGCTGCACTCCTTCCCGCCGGAGGACAGCGACGACGAGGCGTACGTGGCCGGGCACGCCAGGCCGGTGACCGACCAGGCCCGGGTGGCCCGGCTCGCCGAGATCGGGCGAGCCGCGCCGCAGGTGGACTGGCGGCTCTTCGAGTTCACCGTCGACGTGGCGATGCTGGCCCGGCGCGGCGACGCCGGCACCGTGCGCCCGGGTGAGGCGACCGGTCGGCCGGCCGTGCAGGTCTGGCTCGACCCCGGTGCCGCTGGCGCTGCGGCCACCACCACTACTACTGCCACCACCGACGCCGCGAGCACCGCCCCGGGCGGGGGCGCGGTGGGCGTACCGGATCGGCGGTCGGTCCTCGACGGGCGCGGCGCCCATCGCGCGGCGGCCTGACCCCCACAGACGCCGGTGCCGGCCCGTCGGGAGACGGAGCCGGCACCGGAACGATCAGCGGCAGTGGTGCGTCATGCCGCGCGGTACGCGTTCCACGCGGTCAGCATCCGGGCCGCCTGGCCGGCGGTGAACTGGTACATGCAGGAGTCGTAGGTGTAGTCCATGAAGTTGGTGATCGGGTCCAGGCCGGTCGCGGTGCAGGTGTCCCGCCCGGTCGGGCACTGGTATGCCGGCGACGCCTCGGCCGGGGTGTCGCTCACGCCGTCGCCCGAGCCGGAGCAGCCGCCCTGGAAGGTGTGGTAGAGGTTCAGCCAGTGGCCGACCTCGTGGGTGCCGGTGTCACCCTGGTTGTAGTTGGTGGCGGTGCCGCCCGGCAGCGACTCGGTCAGCACGACGACGCCGTCCATGCTGTCGAGCCGGCGCTTCGGGAAGGTGGCCCAGCCGAGCAGGTCGTCGCTCAGCTCGCCGAGGTAGATGTTCAGCGTGTTCTTGCCGCCCTCGCGCAGCGAGGACTTCATCGAGCGCTCGGCCGAGGAGCCCTGCACGATCGGGAACCACGCCGGGTTGGTGACCCGGTTGATCTTCTGGAGCTGGAAGCTGAAGGCGGTGGCCGCGCCGCCGGTGGCGCCGGTGTAGGCCTGGTTCAACACGCTGATCTGCGAGTTGATCATCGAGTCCGGGATGTTGCCGCCGGCGCGGGTGCTGTCCTCCTGGATGACGTGCACGACGACCGGGATGGTCACGGTGGCGAGCGCGGCGGCGCCGGCACCGGCCCGGTAGTTGGCCCGCTCGCGCAGGGCGGCGGCGAGGTCGGCCTCCCGCTCGCGGGTCTCCTTGGCGGTCAGTTCGTTCGGCTCGTGCTTGGCGTGCGCGCCGGCCTTCACCCGGGCGTCCGAGTGGACGTCGGCCGGCTCGGCGCACGCCTCGGTCGGGGCGGCGGAGAAGGCCGAAGCGGCCGGGACGACACCCACGGCGGCGGTGCTGAGCAGGAGCGCGAGGGTCGTCGACGCGACGCCGGCGGTGCGCCGGGTCAGCAGGTTGGGACGGAGTCCCATGGGCCCACCTCTTTCTGGCGGCGCGACAGGGGGTGTGTCGCGCCGTGGCTTGAACGTGCGGGAGACGTTACAACCCATCGAGGCATTTGAGAATGGGCATATGTTGCGGCGATGAAAATCCCGCGTACCGACGATGGCCTGCGGATCTTGGTCGGCCGGGTGTCGGCGCGATCGGGACGATGGGGCGCGCGAGGGGTGCCTGGGTGCACGCGTCAGCGGTGTCGGGTACAGTGGGTCCGCCTGCGGGTGTAGTTCAATGGCAGAACATCAGCTTCCCAAGCTGACAGTGCGGGTTCGATTCCCGTCACCCGCTCCACGCACGAAGGCCCTGGTCAGGACGCAAGTCCCGAGCCGGGGCCTTCGGCGTTGCAAGGTCAATGGTCATGCGGCGTGTCGTCAGCCCGCTCGGAGGTGGTCGCCATGCCCGCGAAGCTGACCCGCAACGAGGCCGTCGCCCTCGTTGAGCGGATCATGCGGCTCGACTATGCCGAGGACGCCGAGTTGAACGACTGGCTGGACAGGCTCGAACGAGATCTCGTCTATCCGGATGTCTCTGAGCTGATCTTCAGCATCATGCCGGAGCTGACGGCTGCCGAGGTCGTTGACCGCGCCCTGGCCTACCGGCCGTTCGAGATGTGCGCGGCCCCGTGGACGGAGCCACCGGCAGGCTAGCTCGCTTCTCGTCCCGGTCCTTGGCAGCATGTCGGCGACATGGCGGTATCACGGTGGGTCGGATGCCGCCGTGTCGCCGCCATGGAGTCGATCATGGTTGACGGACGAACGTGAACAGCGCTCCGGAGGTGTCCAGCGGTCGGGGCGTGCCCGTGAACCGGTGCACGCCGACCGAGAAGAGCACGCCGTCCGGCGCGTAGAACGCCCGCTCGGCGAAACCGGCGTCCCGCAGCCAGCCGCGCAGCACCGGCGTCAGGTCGGGGGCGCGCCGGGTCCGCGTCCAGATCACCGTGGCACCGGCCGCGCACAGCTGCGGCAGGGCGGCCACGGTTCGGCGTACGTCATGGTCGTCGACGTTGCCGAAGACGCCCGCCATCAGCACGAGGTCGGCCGGCACCGCCTGTGCGTACGACGAGAGCCGGCCCGCGTCCGCCCGCCGGATGTCGACGTTCGCGAGGCCGGCCCCGGCGGCGGCTGCCCGGGCGGCGGCGACGTTGCCCGGGTCGTACTCCAGCAGCGTGGCGCGGACGCGGGCCGCGTCGGCCCGGCCAGCCAGCGCACCGACCAGGTCGTGTCCCTGGCCCGCACAGGCGCTGACGACCGCCAGCGGCTCGCCGGGGCGCTCGTCCAGCCACGCGGTGATCGCCCCGCGCACCAGCCGCAGCCGGCGGGACAGCGGGGAGTCTTCGTCGGCGTAGGGCTGGTGCCACGCCTGCCAGTCGGTCCCGGTCGTCATGGCGTCGAGCCTGCCAGCCCCGGCCCTGTCGGCCCACAGGCGCTCGCCGGACCCGGAGGCGTCAGAGCCGGCCGACGGCGACGAACACGCAGGTGGCGAGGATCGTCAGGTTGACCAGCACGGCGACGGGCTCGCGCAGCCGCAGGTGGATGCCCGCCGCGCCGACCATGACGACGCCGAGGCCGGCGGCGGCGAGCGGCGTGAGCCACGTCGCGATGCCGGTCAACCCGGGCAGGAGCAGCCCGACGGCCGCGAGGACCTCCAGCGCGGCCACGGTCCGCAGCATGGGCATGGGTACGATCCGCGCGCTCGTCTGCCCGCCCGCGAGTAGCCTCTCCCGGGACCAGGTGCCCTTGGTCAGCCCGGAGAAGGCGAAGATCAGTGCGAGGACCGCCTGCGCGGCCCAGAGTGCGACGTTCACGGCGACTCCCGATGGTCGTGGGTGGTGAACGAACCGGACACTTCGCACGACGGGATGCGCCGACGGTTGGTGACCGAGCGTGCGGCGGGGTGCTGCCTCGGCGGGATGCCGCCGGCCGGTCAGGACGTACGCTGGCGCTCATGCGGATTGGCATCGTGATCCTTCCGGACCAGCGCTGGTCGCAGTCGCAGCGCCGCTGGCGGCAGGCGGAGGAATGGGGCTTCGACCACGCCTGGACGTACGACCACCTGGGCTGGCGGGACCTGGTCGACGGGCCCTGGTTCGACTCGATGACCACGCTGACCGCCGCCGCCACGGTGACCTCCCGGATCCGGCTGGGCACCCTCGTCGCCTCGCCCAACTTCCGGCACCCGGCGGCCTTCGCCCGGCAGATCACCGCCCTCGACGACGTCTCCGGCGGCCGGTTCCTGCTCGGCGTCGGCGCGGGCGGCATCGGCTTCGACTCGGCCGTGCTGGGCGGGGAGACGCTGCCGCCCCGCCAGCGCGTCGACCGGCTCGCCGAGTTCGTCGAGCTGCTCGACCTGATTCTGCGCGAGGACGGCACCACCTGGCGCGGCGACTGGTTCGCCGCCGTGGACGCCCGCAACAACCCGGGCTGCGTGCAGACGCCCCGGGTGCCGTTCGTGATGGCCGCCAACGGCCCCCGCTCGATGCGGCTGGTGGCCCGGTTCGGGCAGGGCTGGGTCACCACCGGCACGGGCGGCGACGACGTGGAGCAGTGGTGGGGGACGGTCGCCGACCTCGCCACCCGGATGGACCGGGCGCTGGCCGAGGCCGGCCGCGACCCGGCCACTCTGGACCGCTACCTGTCGCTCGACTCCGCCCCGGCGTTCTCGCTGCGCAGCGCGGACTTCTTCGCCGAGCAGGTCGGGCGGGCCGCCGCCCTCGGCTTCACCGACGTGGTGACGCACTGGCCCCGGGCCAGCAGCTGGTACGCCGGGGACGAGGCCGTCCTGGTGGACGCGGCCACCCGCCTCCTGCCGGAGCTGCGCCGCCTGACGCCGGCTCCCCGCCCACCCGCCGCCGGGTGAGGGTGGTGGTGGGGGTGTGAGAAGGGGACCCTTCTCGACCGTATGCGTTAACAGGGGGCCCTTCCTTACCCCCGCGTCGAGACGAGCCGAAACCGCACGCAGACGATCCGGCTGTCGTCGGTGACGGGGGTGCCGACCCGCGCCCAGTAGGCGGCGTGCCCCGCCCGCCACTCCTCGATCGACCGGTCGCCCTCCCCTTCGGAGCGGGCGAAGTCCCACGGCACGTCGGCGAAGCGCACCACGTCGACGCCGGTCACCTCGACGACTCCGACGGGCGCGTCGTGGTCGTCCACGAGGGCGAGCCGCTCGCCGACGTGCTCCAGCTCCTCGCCCTCCTCGGCGTACTCGTCGGTCAGGCCGGCGGTCGCCGTCTTGGCCCCGGCCAGCACCAGGGAGTTGAGTCTCGCCCGCAGCTCGCCGGGGGTGCCGAGGGCGAGGCTGCGGAGTCCGTCGATCCGGGGCCACATCCCGCCGAGGCTACGCGGCCCGGCCGCGCTCCGCCGCCGGATTCGGCGCGGCGCGCGGCGACCTGCCCCGGCCCGACCTGGCCCTCGCTGCGCTTACCCGCGCCGCGCCACCCGCGCCCCGTGTCGGGGCGGCGCTGCTTCGCGCAGCGTGCCCGGGGCGTTACGGTGGCTGGCAGGTGGGCTGGCGGAGGGAGCGGGTGATGGCGGACCGGCGTGCGGTGCTGATTCCGGGGCGGGGCTACGACACCCGGGCGCCCCTGTTCGCGTACGTCGGCGAGGCCCTGCGCCGGATCGGCTTCGACACCCACGAGATCACCTGGCAGGTGCCGTCTGACCTGGGCGCGGACCGGGCCGGGCCCTGGGTGGCCGAGCAGGTCGCCCCGGCGTTGGCGGAGCCGGCGCACCTGCTGGTCGGCAAGTCGCTGGGCAGTTTCGCCGCCCCGTTCGCCGCCGACCGGGGGCTGCCGGCGGTGTGGCTCACCCCGTTGCTGCGCCGTGCCGACGTCACCGAGGCGCTGGCCCGCGCGACCGCCCCGTTCCTGCTGGTGGGCGGCACCGCCGACGCCCTGTGGGACGGCACCCAGGCCCGCCGGCTCAGCCCGCACGTGCTGGAGGTCGACGGTGCCGACCACTCGCTGCTGGTGCCCGGTCCGCTGGCCCGCTCGGCGGAGGTGCTGGGCATGGTCTGCACCGCCGTGGAGGAGTTCCTCGGCGGAGCGGGCTCGGGCGGCTGAGCCGCGCTGCTCGCGGCCGCGCCGCCCCGCTCAGACGGGCCGTCCTGCTCAGATCAGCTGCGCCGCGTAGCCGGCCGCGGCGAGCACCTGCTCGTCCCCCGTCGCCGCGTGGGCGTCGAGCACCGCGTCGGCGAGCTTCACCACGTGCTCGTCGCCGTGCCGGGCCGCGCGGGCGAAGACCTCCGCCGGGGTGCCGGGGGCGACGGCCGGCGGCGCGACACCGGCCGGGGAGGCGTACACGGCGGTGACGGCCGCCGTCGCGGACCAGGCCGCGGCGAGGCTCGGGGCCCAGAGCCCGGGGTCCAGCTCCGGCAGCGTACGCAGCACCGCCGTCGGCGCGGTCACCGCGTGCACCAGCATGACGGGTTCCGCGTGCCCGTACCGGAGGTAGTCGAGGCTCGCCCGGTGCACCAGTTCGGCGAGCCCCCGCTGCGCCTCGGCCGGGGTCCGCGCGGGCCGCAGCGCCGCGAGCGACGACTCCCATTCGGGTACGTCCGGCAGCCGGCCCAGCCGCTCGCGGATGCCGCCGGTGCGGTCGGCGATGCGGGGCAGCCCGGCCAGCGCGGCCGCCACCCCGGTCTCCCCGCCCTCCCCAGCCACCCCGCCGTCCCCGCCCTCCCCGGTGGGAGGTGCCGCCGGCAGCAGGGGTGCGCCCGGTACCGGCTGCCAGCGCGCGGCCCAGTAGGCGAGGGCCTGGCCGAGTTCGGTGCGCCGGTCCGGGCTGGTCTCGGCGGCCCGCAGCGCCCGCACGGCGTGCCCGACCCGGATGACGCCGTGGGTGGCCCCGGCGGCGATGCCCGGCAGCAGCCGGGGCCACCAGGTGCCGAGGATGTCCCGCCAGGGCCGTTCGCGCAGCTCCCGGTCGAAGTGGGCGAGCCAGTCGCCGGCGCGTTTCGGGTCCCCGAGGGCGGCCCGCCAGTCGTCGATCGGCCGGAGGCCGCGCGGCAGCTCGTCGAGCCGCCGCAGGTAGTCGTCCAGCCAGCGGTGCACCTCGGCGTCGTGCCCGTGCTGGACCAACGCCTCGACCGCCATCGGGCCGTGGTTGGAGAGCCAGCCCTCGAACTCCGGGCCGGTGCGGTGCAACCGCCGGTACGCCTCATCCAGGATTCCGTCGTCCATGCCCCCGATCGTGCGACTTGAAGCTTGCTTGAGGTCAACCCTCGGATGGCGTCAGCCGGTCGCCCTCGACCAGGCCGCGTATCCGCAGCTCGGCGGCGAGCGCGGGCGGGCAGTCGAGCACCACGGCGGAGGTGCCGAGGACCTCGGCGCCCCGGGCGGCGCAGATCGCGTACAGGGCGTGCAGCTGGGCGCCGGTGGCCACCCAGTCGTCGACCACCAGCACCCGGTCGCCGGGGCCGAGGTGCCGGTCCCGGACGCCCAGGTCGACCCGGCGGCCCCGGAAGTCCGGGGGGCTCTGCGCCCAGGTCGTCGCACCGGCGGGCAGCCGCCCGTCCCCCGCCTTGTGCGCTGGCGCGAAGCCGACCCCGAGGGCGGTCGCGGCGAGCGGGCCGAGCAGCAACCCGGTCACGGCGGGGGCGAGCACCACGGTCGGTCGGGCGTCCCGGAACGGCGCGGCCAGGGCCGGCCCGAGCCCCGCCAGCACCGCCGGGTCCCGCCACCACCCGGAGACGTCGCTGACCAGGTGGGTGCTCTGCGGGCCGGGGTCGATCCACCGGAACAGCTCGACGAGACGTTCGCTCAGCTCAGCGGGCATGCCGCCCATCCTGCGCCAGATCGACGCCCCGGTGGGGTCCGGCCCGCCCGGGGCCGAGCGGGCCACGCCGCCTCGGATGATCGGCCACACGTATGCGAGCAAATACGAACATAGCGCCATGATCACGTTGACTTCGGAAGTGCTTCTCTCGTTACGGTCCGGGCCGGTTTGTTCTCCAGGACTTCGTCCTGAACAACGACTTCGTTATCCACGACGAAAGGACCGGGCCCGTGGTTGGTAGGCACTCCCGTACCCGATTGTTCTCCTCGCCGGCCGGGATCGCGGCCACCGCGGCGGTCGGCGTCGCGCTCGCCGTCGGCGGCACCGTCGGCGCGGTGAGCCTGACCTCCGGCGAGGCGGCCCCGCAGCCGACCGTCGCCGACGTCCCGGTGAGCGCCCCCACCACCGCGGCCGCGCCCTCGCCCAGCGCGAGCGTCCCGCCCAGCGCCAGCCCGTCGCCGACCGTCACGGCCAGCCCGAAGGCCACCCGGAGCCAGGCCGCCTCGCGGAGCAGGCCGCGCACCGCCGCGCCGAAGCCGGCCGCCACGAAGGCGGCCGCCACCAAGAAGCCCACCCCGACCAGCAACGTCGTCGACAGCGGCTCGTGCGGGGCGTCCTTCTACGACGAGGGGCAGCTCACCGCCAACGGGGAGAACTTCGACCCGAGCGCCATGACCGCCGCCCACAAGACCCTGCCGTTCGACACCATGGTCCGGGTGACGAACCCGGCCAACGGCAAGTCGGTCACCGTCCGGATCAACGACCGGGGCCCCTTCATCGACGGCCGCTGCCTCGACCTGTCGCGGGCCGCGTTCGCGGCCATCGCCTCCGTCGACGTCGGCGCACTGACCGTGAAGTACGAGGTCCTGGGCTGACCCGATGACCTCGGGCGGGGCGGTGCGACCGGGGCCGGACCGGCCGCCGCCGGAGACCCGGCCGGGCAGAACATCCTCGGCCGACGGGCCAGGCTCATTCACCGGTTCACGTCCATCAGGCATGCTGTCCCTCGTACGCATGCATGCCTTCCAGTCGGGCCGTGGCCCGCTGAGCCCCGGATCCCGCGCCGGCCTCGGCGCGGCCCTCGTCCTGCTCGCGATCATCTCCGGCGTGGAGCTGGCGGACGGCCGCTGGGCGCACTACGTGGCGCTGATGGTCGCCGCCCCGTTCCTCGCCGCGGCACTGGCCTCCTGGCGGGTGGTGCTCGGGGTGGGGGCCGCCGCGACCGCGATCGGTTCCGCCTTCGCCCTCGCCGAGCCGCGGACGTCGCTGGTCACCGCCGTCAACGTGGCCGGCATCGCGCTCGCCACCGGCATCGCGGCGGCGGTGGCCGCCGTGCGGCAGCGGCAGGCGGAGCAGATCGCCGAGCTGTCCAAGCTGGCGGCGGTGGCCCAGCAGGCGGTGCTGCGTCCGCTGGGCCCGCAGGTGGGGACCCTGGCCGTGGCGGGGCGCTACATCTCCTCGACCGCCACCGCCGAGATCGGCGGCGACCTGTACGAGGCGATCGACACCCCGTACGGCGTCCGCATGATCATCGGTGACGTGCGCGGCAAGGGGCTGGACGCCGTGCGGCTGGCCAGCATCGTGCTGGGCTCGTACCGGCACGTCGCGTACGAGCGGGCCGACCTGCGGGCGGTGGTCGCCGACCTGGACCGGGCGGTGGCCCGCAACGTCGGCGACGAGGACTTCGTCACTGCGGCCCTGGTCGAGGAGCGGGGCGGCACCCTCACCATCGTCAACTGTGGCCACCCGTCGCCGCTGCTGCTGCGCCGGGGCGCGGTGATCCCCCTCGAACCGCCCGCGCCCGCGCCGCCGCTGGGCTTCATGCCGGTCGTCCGGCCCCGGGTCGAGCGCCTGGAGCCGGGGGACCGGCTGCTGCTGTTCACCGACGGCCTGGGCGAGGCGCGCCGGGACGGCGAGTTCTTCCCGACGGCCGACCGCGCCTGGCGGCTGCTCGGTCACGGCACGGTCGGCGACGGGCTGGCCTCGCTGGAGACCGCCCTGGTCGAGTGGGTGCACGGCCGGCTCGACGACGACATCGCCCTGGTCCTGATGGAGTACGCCGGCCACAGCAGCGCGGTGACCGCCCCCGTGCCGAGCTGGGAGGTCGGCGCGGCCGAGGGCTGAGCCAGCTTCTTCGCCGTCCGGTCCGGCTCCGCCTCGCTGCTCCCGGCCCGCCCGGTCCCCGCCCCCTCGACGGCCGAAGCGCGGGTGTGTAATCGCCGTCACTTCCACGTTGAGCTTGTCGCTGCCTACCCGCGAGTAATACAGTCGGGGTTACTGATCGGTAACACCTGTCCGGGAAGCGGGGCCAGCGAGCATGACCCACTACAAGAGCAACCTCCGGGACCTTGAGTTCAACCTGTTCGAGGTCTTCGGGGCGGACCGGGCGTTCGGCCAGGAGCCGTACTCGGATCTCGACGTCGACACCGCGCGCAGCTTCCTCGCCGAGGTGGACCGCCTCGCCCGCGAGGACCTCGCGGCAAGCTACTCGGACAGCGACCGCAACCCCCCGGTCTTCGACCCGGCCACGCACACCGCGCCGCTGCCGGAGCCGTTCAAGAAGTCTTACCGGGCGTTCATGGAGTCCGAGTTCTGGCGGCTCGACCTCCCGCCGGCGCTCGACGGCACCAACGCCCCGCGTGCCCTCTGGTGGTCCCTCGCCGAGCTGGTGCTCGGCGCGAACGCCCCCGTCTGGATGTACGCCTCCGGCCCGTCCTTCGCGCACGTTCTGCACGTCGAGGGCACCGAGCAGCAGAAGAAGTGGGCCAAGCTCTTCATCGACAAGCAGTGGGGCTCCACGATGGTGCTCACCGAGCCCGACGCGGGCTCGGACGTGGGCGCCGGCCGCACCCGGGCGATCCCGCAGCCGGACGGCTCGTGGCACATCGAGGGCGTGAAGCGCTTCATCACCTCCGGCGAGCACGACCTGAGCGACAACATCGTGCACTACGTGCTGGCCCGCCCGGTCGGCGTCGAGGGCGTCGGCGGCCCCGGCACCAAGGGCCTGTCGCTCTTCGTCGTGCCGAAGTTCCACTTCGACCCGGAGACCGGCGAGCTGGGCGAGCGCAACGGCGTCTACGCCACCAACGTCGAGCACAAGATGGGGATCAAGGTCTCCAACACCTGCGAGATGACCTTCGGCGAGCACGGCGTGCCGGCGAAGGGCTGGCTGCTCGGCGAGAAGCACGACGGCATCCGGCAGATGTTCATGATCATCGAGTACGCCCGGATGATGGTCGGCACCAAGGCCATCGCCACGCTCTCCACCGGCTACCTCAACGCCCTCGAGTACGCCAAGAACCGCGTGCAGGGCGCCGACCTCGTCCAGCAGGCCGACAAGACCGCGCCCCGGGTCACCATCACCCACCACCCGGACGTGCGCCGCTCGCTGATGCTCCAGAAGTCGTACGCCGAGGGCCTGCGCGCCCTGGTCTGCTACACGGCCTCCTGGCAGGACCAGGTCGCCATCGCCGAGGCGGCCGGGGACGAGCAGGCGACGAAGATCGCCAAGCGGGTCAACGACCTGCTGCTGCCGCTGGTCAAGGGCGTCGGCTCCGAGCGGGCGTACGAGATGCTGGGTCACGAGGCGCTGCAGACCTTCGGCGGCTCCGGCTTCCTCCAGGACTACCCGCTGGAGCAGTACGTCCGGGACGCCAAGATCGACACCCTGTACGAGGGCACCACCGCGATCCAGAGCCTCGACCTGATCTTCCGCAAGATCGTTCGGGACAACGGCAAGGCCCTCATGACGGTCGCCGGCGAGATCCAGGAGTTCATCACCTCCGAGGGCGGCAACGGCCAGCTCAAGCAGGAGCGGCAGGCGCTCGGCAAGGCGCTCGCCGAGGTGCAGACCATCCTCGGCGTGCTGACCGGCTGGCTCGGCGAGGCGCAGGGCGGCGACGCCCGGGCGCTCTACAAGGTGGGCCTCAGCAGCCGCCGGTTCCTGCTGGCTATCGGCGACCTCGTCGTCGGCTGGCTGCTCCAGCGGCAGGCCGACGTCGCCCTGCGCGCCCTGGCCGGTGAGGTCTCCACCGCCGACAAGGCGTTCTACACCGGCAAGGTGGCCGCCGCGAAGTTCTTCGCCCGCGAGGTGCTGCCCCGGCTCGGCGCCGACCGGCGGATCATCGAGAGCACCGACCTGGAGCTGATGGACCTCCCGGAGGAGGCGTTCTGAGCCGCTGACGCACCACAGCGGCCCCCGGACGGCCGGCGAGTCCCCCAACTCGCCGGCCGTCGCCGTTTCGCCCCGTGTCGTCGGCCGGCGCTGTCCCGCCCCGCTTCGGCGACCCGTGCCGAACAGTCCGGCGTGTCCCCTATCGCCGGTCGCATCCCGGGTACTTGCCCGGCCGGGCGGGTAACCGAGGCCCGGACGTCGTCAGTGAACGCCCAGAGCCACCGCACGTGGGGGTGCAGCGCACATGGGCATTGGTAGTGGAATCTTCCTCATCGCCATCGGCGCGATCCTGACCTTCGCCATCCGGGCCAACGTCTGGTGGGTGGACCTGCGCGCGGTCGGCTGGGTGTTCATCCTGGCCGGGTTGGCCGTGCTGCTCACCACGCTCTGGTTCTGGCAGGACCGGCGCAAGCGGGCGCGCACCCTGATCGTGGAGGAGAACAGGCTGTCGCATCCGACCGCCATGATGCCGCCTCCGCCCGATCCACCGCCGCCCACGGCACCGCCCTCCTGAGGCCCACCGGCACACCGGCCGCGCACCGGCCCGCCCGGGCCCACCCGCCCGGGCCCACCCGCCCGGGCCGGCCCGCCGGGCCGCCCGCCCGGCGCGGTCGCACCTCGGGCGTTCGCAGGTGTTAACAGGGGTCCCCTGTACAACGGAATGCGTTAACAGGGGGCCCTTCCTTGCGCCTCAGGCGCGGGCGGTGTGGCGGGCGACGATGTCGGCGCGGCGCAGCTCGGCCCAGGGGAGCCGGGTGTGGTGCACCACCAGGTCGGTGGTGCGCAGGCCCTCCTGGTCCGCGCGTTCCGGGTCGAGCAGCGCCGAGAGCAGCGAGATGCCCGGATTGTGGGCGACCAGCAGCACCGTCGTCGCCTCCGCCGGGGTCGACCGCACCAGCGCCAGCAGGTCCGCCGGGCGTGCCTCGTACGCGCCCGGCTCGTAGCGCACCTGCGGGGCGGGACCGGCCGGTCCCGCCTCGTCCGCCGCGCCGGTCATGCCCAGCTGCACCCCGTGCCAGGTCTGGCGGGTGCGCCGGGCGGTCGAGCAGAGCACCACGTCGGGGAGCAGGCCGTGCCGGGCCAGCCAGGCACCGGCGGCGGCCGAGTCGGCGTGCCCCCGCGCGGTGAGCGGCCGCTGGACGTCCGGGCCGCTACCCGGTGCCTCCGCCTTGGCGTGCCGCAGCAGCACCAACGTCCGTTCCGTCCCTCCGACGTCCGTCATGGGCCCAGCTTGCCCGATTGACGATCGGAGCGCCTGGGTATGTCGATGGATGCCGCAACCTCATCCATGGCCGCGGCGGGTAGCAGCGCCAGCTGACAGCCAAGGAGGCGACGAAAATGGGCATTGGTGCCAGCATCTTCCTCATCGCGCTGGGTGCGATCTTCGCGTTCGCCGTGCAGGCCGACCTGGGGTGGCTGAATCTCGGAGTCGTCGGCTGGGTCCTGATGCTCGCCGGCGTCGTCAGCCTGCTCACCACGCTCTACTTCTGGAACCGGGGCCGCCGCACGGTGGTCGCCGCGCCGGTGCACCAGAACCGCGTGGTCGCCGACCGGGTCGTGCCGGTGCAGGGCGAGCCCGTGGTCCAGGAGTACCGCGAGGTGCGCCGCCCGGGTCGTACGGTCTGACCGGTCCGGCCCGACGGCCGACGACCGCCCAGGACTCCGGGGGCCCCGCAACGGCGCGGGGCCCCCGGCGCGTGCCCGGGGCGGGGGATCAGGTGGAACCGGGGTGCGGGCTCAGGCGAACAGGGCGAAGTAGATCGCGATGTGGTGGCAGATCGCCGCCACCAGCGTGCAGGCGTGGAAGAACTCGTGGTGGCCGAAGACGGTGGGCCACGGGTTGGGCCTGCGCAGCGCGTAGAAGACGGCGCCGACGCTGTAGATCGCGCCGCCGACGGCGAGCAGCACCAGCGCGGTCACGCCGCCGGAGTGCAGGATCTGCGGCAGCATCGCCACCGACACCCAGCCGAGGGCCAGGTAGAGCGGTGCGGAGACCCAGCGCGGCGCGTGCGGCCAGACCAGTTTCAGCGCCACGCCGCCCAGCGCGCCGCCCCAGACCAGGGCGAGCATGGTGGTCGCCTGCCGGGCGTCCAGCAGCAGGACGCAGAACGGTGTGTACGTGCCGGCGATGAACACGAAGATCATCGAGTGGTCCATCCGGCGCATGATCTGGTAGCCGCGCTCGGACCACACCCGACGGTGGTAGAGCGCGCTGGTGCCGAAGAGGCCGCAGACGGTCAGGCTGTAGACGAGGCAGCTGACCAGCGGGGACCAGCCGGGGCGGCTGGCGGCGATGGCGCAGAGCACGATGCCGCAGACGAGCGCGGCGAAGAACGCGTAGGTGTGCAGCCAGCCGCGCATCCGCGGCTTCCCGATGTCGACCGGCTTGAGTCGAAGCGGTGCGGAGGTCGTCACGCACCTAGGTTACGGCACCGTAGGTTACCGTCAAGTAGTGCCTATCGTCACGGGACCACAGGGTCCGGCGGCCCTGTCGGGCCCGCCGATCGGGGATCATGGCGGGATGCGGATCCGGCCCGTCGGCGCCCACGCCCTGCTGCTCGACTGCGACGACCCCGACCAGGTGGAGGCGTGGCGGGCCGAGCTGACGCGCCGCCGCGCCGCCGGCGAGCTGACCGCCGTCGAGATCGTCCCGGCGGCCCGTACGGTGCTGCTCGACGGGGTGCCCGACCCCGACCGGGCCGCCGCGCTCGTCGCCCACTGGACCCCACGACCCGCCGACGGCACGACGCCCGCCACCGCCACCAGCCCCGCCGACGGCACGACGCCCGCCGAGGTCGAGGTGCCCGTCACGTACGACGGGGTCGACCTGCCCGTCGTCGCCGGCCACTGGGGCGTGGACGTGCCCGAGGTGGTCGCCCGTCTCACCGGCACCCCGTTCCGCGTCGCCTTCTGCGGGTTCGCGCCCGGGTTCGCGTACCTGACCGGGCTGCCGCCGCAGTGGGCGGTGCCCCGGCTCGCCACCCCCCGCCCCCGGGTCCCCGCCGGCTCGGTCGCGCTCGCCGGCCCGTACGCCGGAATCTATCCCGGCGCGTCGCCCGGCGGCTGGCTGCTCGTCGGACGGACCGCGCTGACGCTGTTCGACGTGGCCGCCGACCCGCCGGCCCGGCTCGCCCCCGGCACCCCGGTACGCCTGGCGGCGACCACGTGACCCGCCCACCCGCCGGCGGCCCGGCACGCCGGCTGGAGGTGCTCCGGGCAGGGGCGCTCACCACCGTGCAGGACCAGGGCCGGCCCGGCTGGGCACACCTCGGCGTGCCCCGGTCGGGGGCGCTCGACCCGGCCGCCCTGCGGCTGGCCAACCGCCTCGTCGGCAACCCGGAGGACGCCGCCGGCCTGGAGATCACCCTCACCGGCTGCGCGCTGCGCCTCACCCGGGCCGGCACGGTCGCGCTCACCGGCGCGGACGCCGACGTGTGGATCGGCGACGGGCGGCTGGGCGACATGCCGACCGGCGACCCGAACACCGGCGACCCGAACACCGGCGACGCACGGCGGACCGGCCCGCACCCCGACGTGCACCTCGGCGACCGGCCCGGAGACGTCGGCCGGCCCCTGGCCGTGCCCGCCGGGGCGGTCGTGCGGATCGGCCCGGCCCGCTCCGGGCTGCGCACCTGGCTCGCCGTCGCCGGCGGGATCGCCGTGCCGCCGGTGCTCGGCAGCCGGTCCACCGACACCCTCTCCAGCCTCGGCCCGCCCCCGCTGCGCGACGGCGACACCCTGCCCCTCGGCGACCCGGCCGGCGACCCCGCCCCCGTCGACGTCACCGTCGGGCCGCCCACCCCGGCCGCGCTGCGGCTCCGGCTGCGCCTCGGGCCCCGCGACGACTGGTTCACCCCCGCCGCGCTCGACCGGCTGCTCGGCACGGCGTACACGGTGAGCCCGGTCAGCAACCGGGTCGGCGCGCGGCTGACCGGCGCGCCGCTGCCCCGCGCGGTCGCCGGGGAACTGCCCAGCGAGGGCCTCGTGCTCGGCGCGGTGCAGGTGCCCGCCGACGGCCAGCCGCTGATCTTCCTCGCCGACCATCCCACCACCGGCGGCTACCCCGTCGTCGGGGTGGTGGACGACGTGACGCCGCTCGCGCAGGCCCGCCCGGGGACTACGGTGACGTTCCATGGACCTCAACGCTGACCTCGGCGAGGGATTCGGCATCTGGCGGCTCGGCGACGACGAGGCGCTGCTCGACCTGATCACCTCGGCCAACGTCGCCTGCGGCTTCCACGGCGGCGACCCGTCCACCATGCGCCGGGTCTGCGCCGCCGCCGCCCAACGCGGGGTCGCCGTCGGGGCCCAGGTCGGCTACCGCGACCTCGCCGGCTTCGGCCGCCGACACATCGCGTACGCGTTCGCGGACCTGCGCGACGAGACCACCTACCAACTCGGCGCGCTCGACGCGTTCTGCCGGGCGTACCGCACCCGGGTCCGCTACCTCAAGCCGCACGGGGCGCTCTA
Source organism: Micromonospora sp. PTRAS2 (assembly GCF_054052245.1). Taxonomy (NCBI): domain Bacteria; kingdom Bacillati; phylum Actinomycetota; class Actinomycetes; order Micromonosporales; family Micromonosporaceae; genus Micromonospora; species Micromonospora sp. PTRAS2. Next base: position 790,413 of record NZ_JBSWBU010000001.1, on the reverse strand, counting down.
CCACGCCGCCTCGGTCGACGAGTCGCAGGCCGCCGCCCTGATCGCCGCCATCGACGAGTACGACCGCGACCTGCCGGTGCTCTGCGCCCCCGGCTCGGTGCTCGCCCAGCTCGCCACCGGCGCCGGCCTGCGGGTGGTCGCCGAGGGCTTCGCCGACCGGGGCTACCTGCCCAACGGCACGCTGGTGCCCCGCACCGCCCTCGGCGCGCTGGTCACCGACCCCGAGCAGGTGGCCGCCCGCGCCGTCCGGATGGCCACCGAGCAGACCGTGGTGGCCGTCGACGGCACCGTCGTGCCCTGCCCCGTCGAGTCCATCTGCCTGCACGGCGACACACCGGGCGCGGTGGCGTCCGCCGAGCTGGTGCGGGCCGCGCTCCTCGAAGCGGGGGTGACGCTCACCCCGTTCGCGTGAAAGGAGGGGCACCTTGTTAACGCATTCTGTATAGGAAGGGCCCCTTCCTAACGCAACCAGCGCCGGCGCGCGGGCGGCCGCGCGGGGGCAATCGGCGGGGCGCGGGCGGCCGCGCGGGGCGCTGGCGGCCGGCGGGGCGCAGGCTGTCAGGCGTCCAGGCCGCGCAGGACCAGCGGGAGCCGCGCCGGGCCGCCCTCGACCACCCGCACCGGCACCCCCCAGTCCTGCCGGGTCAGGTGACAGGCCGCGTGCTCCACGTCGGCGTCGCACGTCGCCGCCTGCGCGGTCACCTGGAGCACCCCGCCGGCCACCGACCCGTCGACCACCAACCGGCGGGACAGCTCCGTGCCGGTGCCCGCCCCCTCCGCCAGCAGCTCCGGCGGCGACGCCGAGACGACCAGCCGCGTCGACGGCCCGTACGTCTCGTCCAGCTTCTGCCCCGGCGCCGGGGCGAAGACGACGTCCAGCGTCACCTCGCCCGCCGCCACCTCCATCGGCTTCCGCTCGGTGCGGTGCCGCGGGCCGTCGACCGTGCTCGCCCCCACGGCGGACAACGCGCCCGGGGCCAGCCGGGTCAGCCGGTGCGCGGCCGACTCGACCACCAGCACCCCGCCGTCGGCGGTCAGCACCACGTCGCTCGGCTCGGCGAGCCCGTCGGCGACCGTCGACACCTGCCCGGTGGCCGGGTCGAAGCGGCGGACCGCCCCGTTGTACGTGTCGGCGACCAGCACCGAGCCGTCCGGCAGCGCGCACACCCCCAGCGGGTGCTGGAGCAGCGCCCGGTCGGCCGGGCCGTCGACGTGGCCGAAGTCGAACAGGCCCTGCCCGACGGCGGTGCCCAGGACGCCGTTCTCGACGTACCGGATGGCGCTGGTCTCGCTGTCGGCGACCCAGAGCCGGGTGCCGTCGGCCGAGACCGAGAGGCCGGACGGCTGGGCCAGCCACGCCTCGGCCAGCGGCCCGTCGCGCAGCGCCTCGACGGTGGTGCCGGCGTACATGCCCGCCGTGCGGCGGATCGGGTCGAACCACCAGAGCTGGTGGATGCCCGCCATCGCGACGATCACCCGGTCGTCGTACCAGGCCACGTCCCACGGGGAGGAGAGGTCGACCGAGAGCGAGTCGTGGGCGTGGTCGTCCACCGTCGAGCGCCACTGCCGGCCCGTGCCGGCCACGGTCACCACCTCGCCGGTGGCCAGCCGCACCCCGCGCAGCAGGTGGTTGACGGTGTCGGCGACGACCACGTCGTAACCGGCCACCTCGGCCACGTGCTCCGGCAGCCGGCACAGCCCCTGCGGCTCCGAGAACGCGGCGGCGCCGGGCGGCCCGTCCGCGCGCCCCCGGACGCCCGCGCCGATCCGGCGCACCAGCGTCTCGCCGTCGGGGGCCAGCTCCACCAGGGAGTGCCGGGCCGAGTCCGACACGAGCAGGTGCCCGCCGTCGAGCGCGAGGGCCTTGCCGGGGAAGCGCAGGGCCGTCTCCGGCTCGGCGGGCGGCACGTACGGACCGTCGCCCCGGTGCAGGGTGCCCTTCGCCTCGTGGGTGGCGACCAACTCGTCGACCAGCCGGGCCAGCCCCTCGGCGTGACCCTCACCGGCCATGGTGGCCACCACGTACCCCTCGGGGTCGATCACGGCGAGGGTCGGCCAGGCGCGGGCCGCGTACTGCTGCCACATGTCCAGCTCGGGGTCGTCGAGGACGGGGTGGTGCACGCCGTACCGCTCGACGGCGGCGGCGACGGCGGCCGGGTCCTTCTCGTGCTCGAACTTCGGCGAGTGGATGCCGACGACGACCAGCACGTCAGCGTACTTCTCCTCCAGGGGGCGCAACTCGTCGAGCACGTGCAGGCAGTTGATGCAGCAGAAGGTCCAAAAGTCGGCAATTGTGATCTTGCCGCGCAGGTCGGCCAGCTTCAGGTCCCGCCCGCCGGTGTTCAGCCAGCCCCGTCCGCGCAGCTCGGGAGCCCGTACTCGTGCGCTCATGCCCCCAGTCTGCCCGACCGGGAGGCCCCGACCGGCCGGCACCCCGCGCGGCTTGGTCACACCCCGGGCGTACGACGAAGGCGGGGCCACGGTGGTCCGTGGCCCCGCCCCCGGGTTCGCTACTTGGTGGCCGACTTGAGGCAGAGCACCTTCTTCGGCACGTCACCACGGAGGACGACGTGCGGCTGGCCCGGGTCGGCGCACTTCTCCTTGGTCTCGACCTTAGACACGATCGTGAACGATCCCGCCTCGCCGCAGGTGGCCGACGTCGCGGATTCGCCTGACTGCTTCACGCAGGAGCCGACGGCCGGGTCGAACGGCTTCGCGTTGTCGCCGCCCACCTTGCCGAGCAGCATGAGCAGCCCCAGCGGCACCGCGAGGATCAGCACGGCGGCCACCAGCACGGCGGCCAGCACCCGGCCGTTGCGGACCTTCGGTGGCGGAGCCTCGGCCTTCGGCGCGTCCGCCTCCGGCTTGAACGCGTCGAACCGGCCCTGCTCCTCCGGCTCCGCGCCCCAGGCAGGGCCGGACTGCGGCCCCTGCGGCGGGAAGCCGACCTGGGTCGGCTCGCCGTACGGCGCGGGAGGGTGGCCCGGCACCGCGCCCGGCACGGCGGTGGCCCCGCCCATCGGGCCGCCGAACTGGTCACCCGGGCGGTCGCCCTCGTGCGGGCGGACGCCGTTGACGGGCCGGTTGCTGGCCGGCGGGTCCACGAAGGACGGCACCCCGGGCGGGAAGGCCGGCGGAGCGGGCGCGCCGGCCGCCCCGATCGCCGGGCTGTCGCCGAAGCCGTGCTGCTGGCCGGCCTGCCGGTCCGGGGCGTCGAAGCGCTGCGGTCCGCCCTGCGGCCCGCGGTCGTCGAAGCGCTGCTGCGGCCCGACGTCGTCGAACCCGCGGTGCTGGTCGCGCCCCTCGAACCCGCGCTGCTGGTCGTGCCCGTCGAATCCGCGGTGCTGGTCGTGCCCGTCGAATCCGCGGTGCTGGTCGGGTCCGTCGAAACCGCGCTGCTGGTCGGGTTCGGCGGGGCGGCCCTGGGGGCCCGGCTCGTCGAAGCGGCCCGGCTCGTCGAACCGCCCCTGCGGGCCCGGCTCGTCGAACCGGGACGGTGGCGGGTTGTGCTCGGGGCGGAACGGGCTCTCGTCCGCCGCCTCCGGCTCGTCGGCCGGCTCCGGGCGGGCCGGCCGGCCGTACACCCGGGGCTGCGGCGCGGGCGCGCCGCCGGGGTGCAGCGCCTGGTCGGTGGGGGGCACCACGCGGCTGGCCATGGGCACGGACGCGCTCGCCGAGACGCTGCCCACCGCGCCGTCCGCGGCCTCTCCGGCCTCCGCCGCGGGTACGGCGGCCCGGGCGGCCGCCCCGGACTCCGGCGAGACCCGGGGGGCGGGCACGAACGGGGTGCCCTGTGGGTGCGGCTCCTCGGCGCGGCCCCAGCCGGCGCCCGACTCGGGCGCGTACGGCGACGGGGCGCCCTCACGACCTGAAGGTTCGCCGGCCGGCGAGGGCTCGACCGCCGGGGGGAACTGGGCCGGCGGGGCGTAGTCGGCCGGCGGGAGGGCGGCCAGGCTGGCACCGGGCACGCGCTGCTCCTGCGGCGGCAGCGGCACGGCGTTGGCCGGCGAGATCCCCGGCCCGGGGGCGGGCTGGTAAAGCGGACGGTCCTCGGGCCGCTCGGGCTCCCAGGCGTTGCCAGCCTGCTGCGGCGCGGCGGTCTCCGGCTCGGTACGCCCCCACGCCTCGCCCGGTGCCCACGGCTCGACGTCCGGCATGACCGGGCGGTCCGAGCGGTCGCCGCCGGGCCGCTGCTGCGGGCTCTCGCCGGGCGTCCCCCAGGCGGGCGGCCCGTCCGTGCCGACGGTGGCGGTGGCCCGCGCCGGTGGTACGGAGGTCGGCTCGGCCGCCGCCCAGTCGGGGACCTCCGGCCGGTCGTCCTGCCGCTGCGGCACCGCTGCCGCGCCCCACGTGCCGGGCTGCCCCGACTCGTCGGCGGCGGGCCAGGCGTTCGGCTGCGGCTGGTCGTCGGAGCGGACCGCCGTGGCAGCCCACCCGCCGGAGCGGGCGGGGTCGTCGTGGGCGGAGGCGGGGGAGCCGGTCGCCCAGCCGCCGGAGCGGGAGGCGTCGTCCTGTGTGGTGGCCCAGTCCTGGGGCGGGGTCGCCTGGCCGGGCACGCGGGCGGCACCCCGGGCGGCGGCTTCGGCCTGGCCCCACGCGGCCGGCGGCTGCTCGGCCGGGCCGCCGAATCCGGGCTGCCCGGGCGCACCGTCGAACGTGGGTTGTGCGGCGGGTCCGCCGAATTCGGACGGGGCGGCCGAGGCGGCCTGACCTGCCTGGCCAGGGGTGTCGGGTTGCTCGGTCCGCGGCCAGCCACCGGAGCCGGCGGGGCCGTCGGCCTGCTGCGGAGCGGCGTTCCAGGCGTCGGGGCCGGCGGGGCCGTCGCCCTGCTGGCCGGAGTTCCAGCCGCCGGAGCGGGAGGCGTCGTCCTGTGTGGTGGCCCAGTCCTGGGGCGGCGTCGCCTGGCCGGGCACGCGGGCGGCACCCCGGGCGCCGGACTCGGCCTGGCCCCACGGCGCCGACGGCTGCTGGTCGGCCGCGCCGGCCCAGGCCGGGGCCGGCTGCTCGGGCTGCGTCGCCCAGGCCGGCTGGGCCGGCTCTCCGTTCGGTGCGTTCGCGGCGGCCGGGGCGGCGGCCCAGCCGGGGCCGGCCTGCTCGTTCTGCTGCCAGCCCGGTGCCGGTTCGTTCTGTTGCCAGCCCGGCCCGGCCTGCTCGTTCTGCTCCCAGGCGGGCTGCGCCGCGCCGGCCGGCGGGCCCCAGGCGGCCGGGCGGTTCGGCTCCGGCTGCTGCGCCGGCACCTGGGCGGCACCCCAGGCGGCGGTCGGCGGCTGGTCACTCTGCGGAGGCTGGCCCCAGGCGGCGGTCGGGGGCTGGTCACCCGGTGCCGCGCCCCAGTTGGGGGTCGCCGGCTGGTCGCCCTGCGGCCCGGTGCCCCAGGCGGCGGTCGGCGGCTGGTCGCCGTGGGGCGGCGCTCCCCAGGCGGCGGTCGAGGGCTGGTCGTTCTGCGGGGGCTGGCCCCAGGCGGGGGCCGGCGGCTGGTCGTTCTGGGTCGCCCAGGCGGGAGCAGGCGGGTTCGGCCGGGCCGCGGGGGGCGGGGGTGCCCAGCCCAGGTCCGGGTTGGCGACGCCGTACGGCGCCGGTGCGCCGGCGCCCGGCGACACCTCGTCCGGCTCCTGGCCGGGGTGGTGCGGGCCCTCGGACGTCATCGGTGCGCCTCCTCCATCACATGTCGGCCGCCGATGCCGACGGTGCGTCGGCGTGGGTACCGGTGTGGCCGGCGGTGCCGACCGTGGGGACTCCCCGCACCGTATCCGGTGGCCGCCCGCGGCATCCGGGGAGCACCGGCCGTCACTCCGCGTCGCCGGACGGTGTCGAGCAGCTTCTATCGGCACGACGGGGTCCGGGCGGGCGGTTGACGACCGAGCCCCACCGTACCGGGCGGTGCGGCGAGGCGGAATCCCGGTGTCAATAGGCCCGAAACGCCGACGACCCGCCCGGGCGAACCGGGCGGGTCGTCGAACTGGAGGAGGGTGAGAAAAGTGTGGGGCGTCAGCTCATGTGACGCTGGGCGATGGCGAGAAGCTCCTCGCGGACCGCGGGCGAGTTGGCGGAGCGCAGGGCGTGCTCGATGGCACGGGCCCGGCGGTTGGCGTCGCGGCGGTTGCGGATTCGCTCGATCATGCTCATCTGGGTTCTCCTCCTGGCTATTCGGTTGTCGGCCCCTTGATGACTCAATTGAACCGCATCCAGCCCCGAAGTTCCAACGATTAGTAGGTGAGCTGAGACACCTGCCTAAGGATCGTAGGTCAACGGGGTCTGGTGACGGTGCTTTCTTCTTCCAACGGCAACGGCCGGTGTGCCGGGCGTTCACCCGTGGCACACCGGCCGTGGCTGGTGTCGGTTACCCGTCAGGTCCAGGCGAGCAGCGCCGCCTCCGGATCGGCCAGGAAGTCCCCGATGTCGCGGAGGAACTTCGAGCCGAGTTCGCCGTCGATGATCCGGTGATCGAAGGAGAGACCCAGCGTGGTCACCTGACGTGGGCGGACCTTGCCCTTGTGCACCCACGGCATCTCGCGGACCGCGCCGAACGCCAGGATCGCCGACTCGCCCGGGGGCAGGATCGGCGTGCCGGTGTCCACCCCGAACACCCCGACGTTGGTGATCGTCAGCGTGCCGCCGGACATGTCCGCCGGCGAGGTCCGGCCGGCCTTCGCCGTCTGCACCAGGCCGGTCAGCGCGTCCGCCAGCTCACGCAGCGTGAGTCGGCCGGCGTCCTTGATGTTCGGCACGATCAGGCCGCGCTCCGTGGCCGCCGCGATGCCCAGGTTGACGTACTCCTTGACGACGATCTCGTCGCCGGCCCACGTCGAGTTGACCATCGGGTGCCGGCGTACCGCCAGCAGCACCGCCTTGGCGACCAACAGCAGCGGCGAGACCCGCACGTCGCGCCACTCCCGCCGGCCCCGCAGCCGGTCCAGGGCCTTCATCGTCCGGGTCACGTCGACGGTCAGGAACTCCGTCACATGCGGCGCGGTGAAGGCCGAGCGGGACATGTTCTCGGCGGTGAGCCTGCGTACCCCCTTGACCGGGATGCGCTGCTCGCGGTCGGCGCCGAAGGCCGCGGCCGACGTGGCCGGTGCCGCGACCGTCGGCGGCTCGGCCGCCGTCGCGGTCCCGCTCGCCGCCCGCTGTACGTCCTCCCGGGTGATCGAGCCGAGCGGCCCCGACCCGCGCAGCGAGCCGAGGTCCACGCCGAGGTCCTTGGCGAGCTTGCGCACCGGCGGCTTGGCCAGCACCAGCCCGCCGGGCCGCCCGTTGCCGTTCACGGTCGTCGCCGCCGCGACTGCTGCCGCTGCCGTGACCGGTGCCGCCGCGGGGACGGGCGCCGGGGCCGGCGCGGGCGGAACGGAGGCCGCCGGGGTGGCAACCGGCCGCTCCGGGGACGCGCCCTTGCGCGGGCGGCGCTTGGCCGGCGCGTTGCGCGGGCCGTAGCCGACCAGCACGGCGGTGCGCCCGCCCGGCGCCACGCCGCCGATCAGCCCCGGCTCGACCATGCCCTCCTCGGGCGCGATCTCGACGGCGGCCAGGGACGCCGCCGACGGGGTCGGCAGGTCGGCGGCCGGCGCGCCCGTCGTCGACGCCTCGACCGGGCCCGCGCCCGGGTCGGTGTCGATCGCGATGATCGGCGTGCCGACCTCGACCGTGCTCCCCTCCGGGTGGAAGATCGACCGCACCTGGCCGGCCCACTTCGCGGGAATCTCGACGGCCGCCTTCGCCGTCTCCACCTCCACGATCGGCTGGTTCAGCTCGATCGTGTCGCCCTCTTTGACCAGCCAGGCGAGGATCTCGCCCTCGGTCAGCCCCTCGCCCAGGTCGGGCAGGTTGAACTCCTTGATCCGCGACACCCCGCTCACCACCCGAAGGCGCGGTCGACGGCGTCGAGCACCCGGTCGAGGTCCGGCAGGTACTCCTCCTCCACCCGGGACGCCGGGTAGGGGGTGTCGAAGCCGGTCACCCGCAGCACCGGGGCCTCCAGCGAGTAGAAGCACTCCTCGGTGACCCGGGCGGCGATCTCCGCGCCCAGACCCAGGTTGCCCGGGGCCTCGTGCACCACCACGCACCGGCCGGTGCGCCGCACCGACTCGTACACGGCGGTGAGGTCCAGCGGGGAGAGCGTGCGCAGGTCGACGACCTCCAGCTCCCGGCCGTCCTCGGCCGCGGCGGCCGCCGCGTCCAGGCAGGTCCGCACCATCGGCCCGTACGCCAGGACGGTGGCGTCCGTGCCGGCCCGCGCCACCCGGGCCGAGTGCAGCGGGTACGCCGCCGACAGCGGGGCCTCCAGGTCGACCGGGCCCTTCTCCCAGTAGCGCCGCTTCGGCTCCAGGAAGACGATCGGGTCGTCCGAGGCGACCGCCTGCTGGATCATCACGTACGCGTCCTGCGGGTTGGCGCAGGTCACGACCTTCAGGCCGGCGGTGTGCGCGAAGTACGCCTCCGGCGACTCCGAGTGGTGCTCGACCGCGCCGATGCCGCCCCCGTACGGAATGCGGATCACCATCGGGATGCGCACCTTGCCCTGCGAGCGGTAGTGCATCTTCGCCACCTGCGACACGATCTGGTCGTACGCGGGGTAGACGAAGCCGTCGAACTGGATCTCGCAGACCGGGCGGAAGCCGCGGATGGCCAGGCCGACCGCGGTGCCGATGATGCCGGACTCGGCCAGCGGGGTGTCGATCACCCGCTGGTCGCCGAAGTCCTTCTGGAGGCCGTCGGTGATCCGGAACACGCCGCCGAGCTTGCCGACGTCCTCGCCCATGATGACGACCTTCTGGTCGTGCTCCAGGGCCCGGCGCAGGCCGGCGTTGAGGGCCTTGCCGAGGGTGAGCGTCTCCGTGGCCATCAGTGGGCGCTCCCTTCGAACGACTCCAGGTAGCGGCTGAACTGCGCCCGCTGCTCGTCGAGCTCCGGGGACCCGTGCGGGTAGACGTGGTCGAACATCGTCACCGGCTCGGGGTTGGGCATGGCGAGCACCCGCTCGCGCAGGTGCACCGACTCGGCGCGGGCCTGCTCGTCGACCTCGGCGAAGAACGACCCGTCGGCGATCTTCTGCTTCTCCAGGAACGCCTTCATCCGGGCGATCGGGTCCTTGGCCTGCCAGGCCTCGACCTCGCTGGCGATCCGGTAGCGGGTCGGGTCGTCGGAGGTGGTGTGCGCCCCCATCCGGTAGGTGTACGCCTCGATCAGGCTCGGGCCCTGGCCGTGCCGCGCGTTGTCCAGCGCGTGCCGGGTCACCGCGTACGAGGCGAGCACGTCGTTGCCGTCCACCCGTACGCCGGGGAAGCCGAAGCCGCGCGCCCGCTGGTAGAGCGGGACGCGGGTCTGCCGCTCCAGGGGCTCGGAGATGGCGTACTGGTTGTTCTGGCAGAAGAACACCAGCGGGGCGTTGAAGACGCTGGCCCAGACGAACGCCTCGTTCACGTCGCCCTGGCTGGTCGCACCGTCGCCGAAGTAGGCGATCACCGCCTCGCCGTCGTCGCCGCCGGTCTTGCCGTCCATGTGGACGCCCATCGCGTACCCGGTCGCGTGCAGGGTCTGCGCCCCGATGACGATCGTGTACATGTTGAACTTGAACTCGTTCGGGTCCCAGCCGCCCTGGTCGACGCCCCGGAACAGGCCGAGCGGCATGATCGGGTCGATGCCCCGGCAATAGAGCACGCCGTGCTCGCGGTAGGTCGGGAAGGCCATGTCCTGGCTGCGCAGCGCCCGCCCGGAGCCGACCTGTGCCGCCTCCTGGCCGAGCAGGCTGGCCCACAGCCCCAGCTCGCCCTGCCGCTGCAACGCGGTGGCCTCGGCGTCGAGCTTGCGGACCAGCACGAGGTCGCGGTAGAGCCCTCGGTACTCCTCGTCGGTGAAGTCGACGCGGTACTCCGTGCCGTCCGGCCCGAACGCGCTCTCGACACGCTCTCCGGCGGGCGTGAGCAGCTGCACGAGTTCCGGGTCGCCGCCAGCCGTCGCGGCCGTTCGCTTGGCACGGGGTGCGGCTCGCCGGCCGCGGGTGGTGGTGACCCCGGGGTCGCCCTTTGCCATCCGTCTCTCCCTGTCGTGGTCTGCGCCGGCACCGGGGGTGACCCGCTCCGCGCAGTGTGTGCACCCGCCCGGCTGGTGCCGGACTGGTTCCTGGCGGCCGCGCCTAGCCCCGGTGAGGGTTGCCGCGCGGCGTGAGCCGGATTCCGTGCGAACCCGGTTCGGGAGCGCCGGCGTCGTACCGCGCCTGCCGCAGGGTGCGCGGAGGTCGCGGCTGCGTTGCCGTCGTGCCCCAAATGATGGCAGAGGAGGTGAGCGCGCCCACAGTACGCCCGCCCCGGATTCCGGGCGCTGTCGGGTTTGTGGCTGGTGGGGCCCGCTGTCCCCGGAGGATCGTGAGTGACCGGGGCGGGCCGGACAATTTGTGTGTCGACACGCGGTGGCTCCTGGTGAACTGGCCGTCACTGAGTCAAGCTGATGATGCCGGTCGGGCGTTTCATGGGTTTATGCCCGTTTTGGTCCCTGGGGGATCGCCCGTCCCGCATCGATGATCGACGACGGACGAGGAGTGCGCGTGTCCCAGCCAGGTGAGGGTCCCACCGTGCCGCTGCTCGGCCGGCACCGTGCGGCCGGGGGCAGCTACCGTCGGGTCGTCGGGGCGCACCGCGCCCCCGGCTCCGGTGCCCCCGGGCGCGGATACCTCTTCACGGTCGCCCTGCTTGCCGGCACCGCCTCCATGCCGATCCTCGCCGCCATCAGCACCGGGTCGGCCACCGTGGGCAGCACCGCACTCCCCGACAGCAGCACCCCGTTCATCCCCACGCGTTCCGTCGGGCCGGTGATCGTGCCGGCGACCGGCCAGCCCGCGACCGCCCCCTCGACCCCGCCGGGCACGGCCGCGGTGCCGCAGCCCGAGCTGCCCGGTCCGGGCCTTCCGCCGCCCGCGCCCGCGCCGATCGTGCCGGCCGCCTCCGACCGGTCGGATCCCGAGGCGGTCCACCGCCCGCCGCCCCGGGTGCCTACCCTGCCCCCGCCGCCCACCGTGACCCCGACCCCCACCCCGACGCCGCACCCCTCCCCGGCCCCGGCGCCGACCGGGGAACCCATGCCTCCGACCACGCCGCCGACCGAGCCGACGGCGACCCTCTCCGCCTCGGCCCAGGTGCCGAGCCCGTCGTCGGGCACCGAGCCGACCGCGAGCGCGGAGCCCACCGCCGGCCCCGACCCGACGACGACCGGTGGACCAGTCCCCGAGACCGCTTTCACCGCGCCCCAGGTCGCTCCCCCGGCGTTCCCGACCACTCCTGCGGTGTCCCCGGTCGTGCCCACGGCGGTGCCCAGGCCGCCCACACACCGCCGCCCGGCGTCCACCCCGTCCAGCCACCCCAGCCCGACGCCGCAGACTCCGGCCGTGCCGCCGCAGCCCACCACCGGCTCGCCCGTCGGCCCCGCCGTGGGCGACGACCGCCCACCCGCCACCCGGTGAGGCCGGTCACCGCCGGCCGGCCCGGCCCGCGTGACGATGGCCCGGGCACCCGGCCGAGATCGCAGACCGGCGAGCGACGGCCGGGGCCGCAGGTCGGCGAGCGGCGACCGGGGCCGCCCGGCGGTAAGCGGCGACCGGGGCCGCACGGCGGGGAGCGACAGGGCTGAGCAGACCGGATCGTCCCCCAGCGGAAGAAGAGCGCCTCCACGTCATGCCCGGCCCGGGGCTGCGCGCCGCCCGCCTGATCACCGAGCTGACCGCGCCCGCCGTCCTGGTGACCGTGTTGACCATGCTGGTCGGCTGGTTCGGCGGGAACGGCGGCGCGCACGGGCTGGCCTGGGGGCTGCTTGCCACCGTCTTCGCCAGCGGGATTCCGTTCGCGTACATCGTCGGCGGGGTACGCCGCGGGCGACTCACCGACCACCACGTCGGTGTGCGGGAACAGCGCCGGACGCCGCTGCTCTTCGGGCTCGCCTCGGCGGCGGTCGGCTGGGCCCTGCTCGCCGCGTTCGGTGCTCCCCGCCCGCTGCTGGCGCTGGTGGCGGCCGGCGTGGTGGGGCTCGTGGTGGCGGTGACCGTGAGCCACTGGTGGAAGATGTCGATCCACACGGCCGTGGCCGCCGGCGCGGTGGTGGTGCTGGTGCTCACCTTCGGCCCGCCGCTGTTGGCCGCCGTGCCGGTGCCGGTGCTTGCCGGCTGGTCCCGGGTGCGGTTGCGGGCCCACACCCTGCCCCAGGTGCTGATCGGCGGGACGGTCGGCGGGCTGGTGGCCGGAGCCGTCTACGGCGCGCTGACCTGAGCGGACCGCCTGCCGGCCCGGCCAGGCCCTTCGACCAGGGCCGGGCCGAGCCGGGTCAGGCGCCGCGGTCGGGGTCGTGCCGGGTCAGGTCCCGTCGTCGGCGAGGCGGTGCCGGTTCGCCTCGATCCAGGCGTCGAGGGCGGCCGGGTCGTCCGGGTCCACCCCGTCGGCCATCAGCTGGGCCACCGCCGCCGTGGCGGGGCTGCGGCGCTCGCCGGTGGAGTAGAGGCGGGCGAACTCGGGGATCATCTCCTCGACGGCCGTGTCGGTGCGCTCCGCCGCCGCCTGCGGCAGCCCCTTGCGCCGGGCCGCGTAGGCCGCCCAGCCGCGCAGCACCCGGGGCAGCATCGCGGCGTCGTCCATGTCGAGCACGGCCCGTCGGTGCACCCAGTCGAGCAGGAACAGCTCGGCGACCGTGGGACTCCAGCGCAGCGCGTCGGCGTCGGGGAAGCTCGCCGCGTGGTCGAGCAGCAGGCTGAGGCAGAAGTGCAGCGAGGCCAGCCCCGCGTCGTCGGACGGGTCGAGGTCGTAGCGGGCGGCCTCGGGCGAGGCGAGGAACGCCCGGACCAGTTCCGTGCGCTGGTCGCCGGAGAGGGGCTCGGCGTCCCGGGTGGCCCCGGCGGTCGGCGGGGGCAGCAGCGCCAGCCGGGCACCGGCCAGCGCCCGGTCGGTGGCGAGGGACCCTTCGGCGGGCAGCTCGCCCAGGTCGTCGGTGACGGCCAGGTGCCGGCCGACCTCGCCGTGCATCCGGGCCGGGTCCTCCTCCCGGAACCACGTCAGCTCGTCGCCGTCGACCATCTCCCGGACCTGCTCGACGATGCGTCCCGCCGGGCCGCCCACGAAGACGTCCTTGGTGATGCCGATGTTGTGGTCGACCAGGGCCACCAGCGCGTGCTCGGGGCCGCCTGCCGCGTCGTCGTAGGCGAACGTGGCGAGGTAGGAGGTCTGGTCGCCGTACACGTCGCCGTAGCTCCAGGTGCCGGTGAGGTGCACCCGCCCGAGGTGCGCGGACCAGGCCGGGGCCTGGGTGCCGGGGTTGACCTTCGCCGCGCCCTCGGCGTCGGGCACCAGGGCGGCGAAGACGGAGCGGATGGTCCTCGCCGCCGCCGTGCGGCGGCGGGAGGTGGCGGCGAGGAAGCCCGTGACGAACTCCCGGACGGCCGCCTCCCGGTCGGTCTCCGCGACCGAGTAGACGCTGCCGAGCAGCGCCGCGCCGAGCATCTCGGCATCGAGAGCGGTGTCGAGCCTGGTCACGTCGCGTGCGGCGTGCAGCACCGCGTCGTAGGGGGTCTGAGGCGTGGCCATGCGTCGACCCTACGCCCGCCGACGGTCCCCGAACAGCGAAGAAAGACGCCGGTCGTCAGCGGCGGGCGGCGTCCCGCAGCGCCTGCCATGCCTGCCCGTGGCGGGCCAGCACCGCCCGCACCGGCTCCACCACGTGCTCCTGCCCGACCGCGCCGACGGCGAGGGTGAGCCGCTTCTCGGCCCGGCCGCGCGCCCGGCGGGCCGCCCACCGCACCACGGGCCTGGTCGACGCGGCCACCAACAGCCCGGCGAGCAGGCCGCCGAGCAGCAGCACGGTGGGCAGCGGTGCCTCACCGACGCGCGGATAGTCCAGGGCGGGCAGGCCGAGCGCGCGCAGCGCGTAGCCGAGCGCGAGCCAGCCGAGGCCGGCCACGGCCGCGAGGGTGACCAGCCACTGCATCCCGCCGACGATCCGCCACCAGGCGGGCCGGTGGTCCAGCCCGAGGTCGGTCTGCGCCACCGCGCGGTCCAGGGCGTCCGGGAGGTCACCGAGCCGGGACCGGGCGGCCGTGGTCACGGCGGTCGCCCACGGGTCGGGCAGGTCGGTGCCGGCGCGGTCGGCCACCGCCCGCACGGCCAGCCCCAGCGCCGAGCGCTGCGCGGCGCTCGGTTCGGGTACGGAGGTCGCGGCGACCGGGCTTTCCGCCGGCTCACCGGCGTCGCCGCCGCCGGTGGGCGGGCCGGGCAGGTGCAGCCGGCGCAGCGGGTCGGGGCGCAGCCGCCGCCAGCCGCGCACCAGCGGCCAGCCGGTGCTCGCGGCGGCCCGGTGCCGGTAGGCCCCCTCGACCGCCTCCGCCACCGCCGGCACCCCGGCCGCGCCGGCCAGCGCCCGGGTCAGCCCCGAGGAGGGGCCGGTGTCCGGCACGTCGGTCGGGGGCTCGGCGGCGACCAGTTCCGCCAGCCCGGCGACGACCGTGTCGACGTCGCCGGCGAGGCGGCGCAGGGCGGCCTGCCGCTCGGCGACGGTGCGCTCCAGCGTGGCCCGCAGCTCGGTGATCCCGTTCGGGTCGACGGCGGTGGTGGTCAGCAGCGGCACCCCGCCCAGCTCGTCGGCGTCGAGGAGCCGGCGCAGGTCGGCCAGGACGCGGGGCAGCTCGGCCGGGGGCAGCCGGTCGGCCTGGTTGAGCACGACCAGTGTCACGTCCCGGTGCCGGTGGAACTCGCGCAGGTAGCTGGTGTGGACCACCCGGTCGGCGTACTTCTGCGGGTCGACGACCCAGATCACCAGGTCGACCAGGCCGAGCAGCCGGTCGACCTCCAGCCGGTGCGACCGCTGCACCGAGTCGAAGTCGGGCAGGTCGAGCAGGACGAGCCCGTGCAGGGCCGACTCGTCGTCGCCGTCGAGCGCGCTCTCCCGGACGAACCGGTGCCGGGGCAGCACGCCGGTCCAGTCGAGCAGCCGGGTCGCGCCGTCGAGCGGGCCCCAGACGCAGGCGTGCGCCACGCCGGTGGTGGGGCGGCGCACCCCGACCGGGGACAACTCGAACCGGGCGAGCGCGTTGAACAGGCTCGACTTGCCGCTGCCGGTGGCACCGGCGAGGGCGACGACGGTGTGGTCGCGGGAGAGCGCGAGCCGCGTGCCGGCCCGTTCGACGAGGGTGTGCGCGGGCACGAGCTGGGTGTCCGGGAGCTGGCCGTCGGCCGCTTCGAGGAACCGCCGGACGGCCGCCAGGCGGGCGATCAGCGCGTCCGGGTCGACCCGCTGGTCGCCGCGCAGCGCCTCGCGCACCCGGCCGACGAGGTTCGGGGTCACCGCGCTCCGCCTTCCGGGGCCAGGGCCGGGGGCAGGGCCGCCGCGCCGGCCGCCATGAGGCCGCTGCGGTGCCGGGCCTGCTCGACCTGCTCGGCCGCCGTCCGCAGGGCGTCTCCGGCGTCCGCCGCCGGCCGGGCGGTCGCCGTGCGGGACAGGAACCGGGTGGCTTCGGTGTCGAGCAGCTCGCGGACCCGCGCGAGCAGGTCGCCCCGGGCCTTCGCGGCCAGCGTACGCACGGCCTGGTCGCCGAAGATCGCCTGGAGTACGGCCTGCCCGGCGACCGTGGTGCCGGCCCCCGTGGCGACCTCCAGCCCGGTCGGGATGAACGCGGTCGAGGCGAACACGGCGATCATCACGGCCAGCCCGGTGGCGTTGACCGCGTACGCGGCGGTGCGGGCGACGAACCGCCGGTCGGCGCCCTCGGACCGGACCAGCTCCAGCACCCCGCGCTGCCAGTCGCGGACCAGGCGTTCGGCGCGGTCGGGGAAGTCGGTGCCCGGGTGGGCGAGCGGCGGGTCGAGCAGGGCCGCCCCGGCGGGGTGTGCCCGCCACCCGGTGTAGGCGTTCTCGGCCGCCTCGGCGGCGACCCCGCGCAGCAGCGTGACGAGCTGCGACTCGATGGCGTCGCGCAGCTCGGTGGCGGGGGCGGGCCGGCCGGTCACCGCCGCCAGGAGCCGGTCCCGCAGCCGGCCGATCCGCGCCTCCAGGGTGCGGAAGAACTCACCGGTGCCGACGAACTCCTGCCAGCGGGCGAGCACCTCGCCGCGCAGCAGCCGGCCGTCGCGCAGCCCCTGCTCCACGACGCGTTCGGCCCCCTGGTAGGCGGCGACGACCCGGTCGTCGAGGGCGTCGGCGGCGGCCCCCTGCTCGTCGGCGGCGTCGGCCAGGCCCGCGACGGCCGGGACCAGCGCGGCCAGCGCGCCGTCGAGGGTCTGCCGGACGACGGCGGCGCGCGCCCCGGCGTCGGCGGCGAGCCGGGAGAACCAGCTCCCCAACGGGTCGGTGACCTTGTCGGGCAGCAGGCCCTGGCCGTCGACCCAGGTCTCCGGGAGGACGAACAGGGGTGCCGCGCCGAGGCCCTGCTCGGCGAGCATCTCGGCCAGGTGGGCGGCGACCTCGTCGGTGGCCTCCGCCGGCACCCGGTCGAGCACCATGGCGATCACCACCCCCCGGGCCCGGGCGGTGTGCAGCAGCTCCCAGGGGACCGCGTCGGCGTAGCGGGCGGCGGTGGTGACGAAGAGCCAGAGGTCGGCGGCGGCGAGGAGCTGGCCGGCGAGCGCGCGGTTGGCGTCGACCACGGAGTCGATGTCGGGGGCGTCGAGGAAGGCCAGCCCGGCGGGGAGCGCCGGGGCGGTGACGAGCTGGAGGGTGCCCGGATCCTCGCTCGGCTCGTTGGTGCGGGTGAGGCCGGGCAGCAGCTCGCCCTGGCGGAACCACCCGGAGTCGGCGGGGTTGCAGACGAGCACCGGGGAGCGGGTGGTCGGCCGGAGCACCCCGGCGGCGCTGACCCGGGCCTGGACGAGGCTGTTGACCAGCGTCGACTTGCCGGCCCCGGTGGAGCCGCCGACGACCACGAGCAGCGGCGCGTCGAGCCGGGCGAGCCGGGGCAGGAGATAGTCGTCGAGCTGCGCGGTGAGGCTCGCGCCGATCTGTCGGGCTGCCTCGGCCGAGGGCAGGGCGAGCGGAAACCGGGCCGCGCCGATCGCGGCCCGCAGGGCGGTGAGCGCGGCGGGCAGGTCGTCCCCGGAAGGGCCGGACGGGTCCTCCCCGGCATCCCCCGTGCCGGTACGGGCGGCGACGGCGGGCGAACCGGTTCCGATGGCGGGATCGCCGTGCGTCGTCACCGCTAAAGCGTGCCCGACCAACGCAAGGTAAGACAACCGGGCTCCCCCGAACGCGAGGTTGCGTCGGGTCGGCTCAACTCGACTTGACGATCGCCGTACCCGTGGCACTATTGAGTCAAGTTCACTCAACTTGTGGCGAGCGAGCGGCGGGACAACCCCCGCCACCTGCTCCGACGCGAGAAGCCTCCAACGTAAGAAGCGAGGAAGCGAAGATGGCACGTGCGGTCGGTATCGACCTCGGCACGACGAACTCCTGCGTCAGCGTTCTCGAGGGCGGTGAGCCCACCGTCATCGCGAACGCTGAGGGCTCGCGGACGACCCCGTCGATCGTCGCGTTCGCCCGCAACGGGGAGGTCCTCGTCGGCGAGGTCGCCAAGCGCCAGGCGGTGACGAACCCGGACCGGACCATCCGGTCGGTCAAGCGGGAGATCGGCACCAACTGGACCGTCGACATCGACGGCAAGAAGTACACCCCGCAGGAGATCTCGGCCCGGACGCTGATGAAGCTCAAGCGGGACGCGGAGGCGTACCTGGGCGAGCAGATCACCGACGCGGTGATCACCGTCCCGGCCTACTTCAACGACGGCCAGCGTCAGGCCACCAAGGAGGCCGGCGAGATCGCCGGCTTCAACGTGCTGCGGATCGTGAACGAGCCGACCGCGGCGGCCCTGGCGTACGGGCTGGACAAGGGCTCCAAGGAGCAGACCGTCCTGGTCTTCGACCTCGGCGGCGGCACCTTCGACGTGTCGCTGCTGGAGCTGGCCGAGGGCGTCGTCGAGGTCAAGTCGACCAGCGGCGACAACCAGCTCGGCGGCGACGACTGGGACCAGCGGATCATCGACCACCTGGTGAAGACCTTCCGGGGCGAGCACGGCATCGACCTGGCCCAGGACAAGATGGCCCTCCAGCGGCTGCGCGAGGCGGCCGAGAAGGCCAAGATCGAGCTGTCGGCGGCCACCACCACCAACATCAACCTGCCGTACATCACGGCCGGCTCCGCCGGCCCGCTGCACCTGGACGTGACGCTCAGCCGCGCCGAGTTCCAGCGGATGACGCAGGACCTGCTGGACCGCTGCAAGGGCCCGTTCGAGCAGGCCGTCAAGGACGCCGGGATCAAGGTCGCCGACGTCGACCACGTCATCCTCGTCGGCGGCTCCACCCGGATGCCGGCCGTCACCGACCTGGTCAAGCAGCTCACCGGCCGGGACCCGAACAAGGGCGTCAACCCCGACGAGGTCGTCGCCGTCGGCGCGGCCCTGCAGGCCGGCGTGCTCAAGGGCGAGGTCAAGGACGTCCTGCTGCTCGACGTGACCCCGCTGAGCCTGGGCATCGAGACCAAGGGCGGCATCTTCACCAAGCTCATCGAGCGCAACACCACCATCCCGACCAAGCGCTCCGAGGTCTTCACCACGGCCGACGACAACCAGCCGTCGGTGCTGATCCAGGTGTTCCAGGGCGAGCGGGAGATCGCGGCCTACAACAAGAAGCTCGGCACCTTCGAGCTGACCGGCCTCCCGCCCGCGCCGCGCGGCGTGCCGCAGATCGAGGTCACGTTCGACATCGACGCCAACGGCATCGTGAACGTGCACGCGAAGGACCTGGGCACCGGCAAGGAGCAGAAGATGACGATCACCGGCGGCTCCTCGCTGCCGAAGGACGACATCGAGCGGATGCGCCGCGACGCCGAGGAGCACGCCGACGACGACAAGCGCCGCCGCGAGGAGGCGGAGACCCGCAACGTCGCCGAGGCGCTCCAGTGGCAGACCGAGAAGTTCCTCGCCGAGAGCGGCGACAAGCTGCCGGGCGAGAACCGGGAGCAGCTCAACGAGGCGCTCGGCGAGCTGCGCGGCGCGCTCGGCGGCCAGGACATCGACAAGATCAAGGCGGCCCACGAGAAGCTCGCGCAGGTCTCCCAGCAGGCCGGCTCGCTGCTCTACGCGTCCCAGCAGGCCGAGCAGGGCGAGCAGCCGGGGGCGGCCGGCCCGGGTGCCGGCGCGACCGGTGGCGCCAAGGCCGGCGGCGCCGACGACGTGGTCGACGCGGAGATCGTGGACGAGGACAAGAAGTGACGATCCGCCTCGGACACGTATCGACGGCCAAGGGATGAGGTAACCGCATGACGGAGAAGCCACGAGCCGCCGACCCGGTGGAGTCCGGGTCGACGCCGGGTGGCTCCGCGACCGCCGAAGAGCAGCCGCGGGTCGTCATCCGTGACAACCGCAAGATCAGTAAGTCCGAGGTGCCCGCCGCGGCCGACGCCGGGGCCGACACCCCGGCGGAGGGCCTGGTCGAGGACGCCGAGATCGTGGTCGACGAGATCGAGGTCGAGGCCGCGTCGGTGGACGGGCCGCCCGTCGTCGACGCCCCGGCCCAGCCGGTCGAGGGCGCTGCGCCGCCCGCCGGCCCGCCGCTCGGCGCGGAGCTGGAGGCGCTGCGGGCCGAGCTGGACGAGCGGACCCGAGACCTGCAACGGGTGACGGCGGAGTACGCCAACTACCGCAAGCGGGTGGACCGGGACCGCAGCCTCGTCCAGGAGCAGGCGACCGGTTCGGTGCTCGCCGCACTGCTGCCGATCCTCGACGACCTGGACCGCGCCCGCGAGCACGGCGACCTGGTGGGCCCGTTCGGCACCGTCGCCGAGCAGCTCACCACCGCGCTGGGCAAGTTCGGCCTGTCGGCGTTCGGCGAGCAGGGCGACCCGTTCGACCCGACCCGGCACGAGGCGGTGGCCCACCAGAGGTCCGCCGACGTGACCGAGCCGACCTGCGTGCAGGTCATGCGCCGGGGCTACCAGCTCGGCGAGCGGCTGCTGCGGCCGGCCATGGTCGCGGTCGCCGACCCGGAGTAGTGCCGACCCGTGTCGTCCCGTCCGTCCGCACCGGGCGGACGGGACGTCCGGGGTACGTCCCGTGGAAGGGGGTGGACCGGTGAGTACCAAGGACTGGATCGAGAAGGACTACTACGCCACGCTGGGCGTGCAGAAGTCCGCCTCCTCGGACGAGATCAAGAAGTCGTACCGGAAACTGGCCCGGGAGTCGCACCCGGACCACAACCCGGGCGACTCCGGTGCCGAGGAGCGGTTCAAGGCCGTCTCCGAGGCGTACGCGGTGCTCGGCGACGAGGCCAAGCGCCGCGAGTACGACGAGATGCGCTCGCTGTTCGGCTCGGGTCAGTTCCGGCGCAACGCCCGAGGGCCGGGCGGCCCCGGCGGGCAGCCGTTCGACGTGTCCGACCTGTTCGGCGGCGCGGCGGGCGGCGGTGACCGGCGCTTCGGCGGGGCCGGCTTCCAGGACCTGTTCAGCTCGATCTTCTCCGGTGGCGGCGGTGCCGGCGGCCCGGCCCGCGCGCGCGGCCCGGCGAAGGGCCGGGACATCGAGACCGAGGTGGCGCTCGACTTCGGCGACGCGGTACGCGGGGTCACCCTCCCGCTGACCCTGCGCGCGCCGGGGATCTGCGACACGTGCGCCGGCAGCGGGGCGAAGCCGGGCACCTCGCCGGTGACCTGCCAGGTCTGCCACGGTGCCGGGGTGACCAACCGCAACCAGGGGTCGTTCAGCTTCTCCGAGCCGTGCCGCAACTGCCAGGGCGTGGGGACGGTCGTCGAGGAGAAGTGCCCGGAGTGCCACGGCACCGGCGGGGTCACCAAGACCCGCACGCTGAACGTCCGCTTCCCCGCCGGGGTGGCCGACGGCCAGCGGATCCGGCTGAACGGGCGCGGCGAGCCGGGCGAGCGCGGCGGCCCGGCCGGTGACCTGTACGTGCACGTGAAGGTGCGGCCGGACGAGTTGTTCGGGCGTACCGGGGACGACCTGACCCTGACCGTGCCGATCACCTTCCCGGAGGCCGTGCTCGGCACGGACCTGCGGGTGCCCACGCTCGACGGCACGGTGACCCTGCGGGTCCCGCCGGGCACGCCCAGCGGCCGGGTGCTGCGCGCCCGGGGCAAGGGCGTCGTGCGCCGCGACGGAAAGGCCGGTGACCTCCTGGTCACCCTCGACGTGGTGGTCCCGGCCGGGGTGTCCGACGAGGCGCGGGCGGCGCTGGAGGCGTTCGCCGAGCAGACCCCGCCGGCCGCCCGGGAACATCTCGACGCCCGGGTGCGTCGGTTCAGTTGAGCCTGCTGGAGTGTGTGCGGAGGTGAGCGGGGATGGCGGGAGAGCACGTCGGCTCGGGTGACCCTGCCTACGAGGCCAAGGTGCTGATGATCTCGGTCGCGGCGCGGATGGCGGGGATGCACCCCCAGACCCTGCGCCAGTACGACCGGCTCGGCCTGGTGCAGGCCGGCCGGGCGGCCGGCGGCGGGCGCCGCTACAGCGTCCGGGACGTGGTGCTGCTGCGCGAGGTGCAGCGGCTCAGCCAGGACGAGGGGGTCAACCTCGCCGGGGTCAAGCGGATCATCGGCCTGGAACGCCTGCTGGAGCAGGCCCAGCAGCGGATCGCGCGGCTGGAGGCCGAGCTGGACGCCGCGTACCGGCGGGTGGCGGAGCTGGAGTCCCTCGCCCGGTTCCCGGGCAGCGACCTGGTGCCGACCAACCGCACCTCCACCGCCCTGGTGGTCTGGCGTCCCCGGCGCGACCGCTGACCCGCCGCTCACCCCGCCGGAGCATCGTCGGCCCGGTCCGCTTCCCGGAACCCCGGCGCGGGCCGGGCCGGCTCCACTAACCTGCGAATCAGGCCGGCCCGCACGATCCGGGCCCACCGCGCTGGCGAGGGGGAGCCATGTCGGAACAGGCCAAGAAGGTGGCGCAGCAGGCGGAGGAGCGGCTCGACCGGGTCGCCAAGTCCGCCCGGCAGCGGTTCGACAAGATCACCGAGGGCCGGTTCACGGATAAGGTCCGGGAGGGCCGGTTCGCCGACCGGGGCGACCACGGCACCGACCGGGGCCGGGCCGACCAGGGCTCCGGGCAGGCCGACCGGCGCTCCGGGCAGGATGCGCGGGACGCGCGCGGCGGGCGGGACCAGCGCGGCGAGGGGCGCGGCGGGACGGCCGCCTGAGGCGGCCCCGGCGTCAGCCGATGCGGCGGTTCTCGCGGACCAGGCCGCCCTCGCACCAGTCCCGGTAGACGAACAGGTGGGGGCGCGCCAGCAGCACGCGGCTGTTGTGCGCCCACGTCCGCATCATCTCGTCGCCGGTCCGCTCCGACTGCTCGACCAGCTTGCGGAAGCGGCGCTTCGGGTGGGCGCGGAAGTTCGTCCGGATGCCGTCGGCGGCATAGATGTAGAGGCAGTGCAGCGCGAACCGGCGGGCCGGGCAGGCCGGGTCCATCGCCAACTCGAAGAGCGTCTGCACCAGGTGGTCCCCGGAGACCAGCAGGTCCCAGTCCGGCGGCATCGACGTCAACGGCACCGAATCGGGGTGGTACGCCCACGCCCGCAACTCCGCCGGGGACGGGTCGACGGGGTTGGCGAAGCCGTGGAACGTCGAGTCCTGCACGCTCACCGGCCAACCTTCCGCTCGCGCCCGAGGGCGACCGACCGGCCTCCCACGGACCCTTGCTGCTGGGGCGAAACGGTAACCCGGTCCGCCGACCAGGGGGAAGGGGCTCCCAGCACAATTCGGCATCCGATGGACGCGGGGCGGGGCCGGCCGTACGGCCGACCCCGCCCCGGCGGGCGAAACTGAGCGTCGGCTCAGTCGGTGGTGACCAGCGGCTCGGCGCGTTGGGCGACGGCCCGCTGGCGCAGCCACACCTTGAACCAGGCGAAGTCGGGCAGCCGTGCCAGCATCGGCCCGGTCACCACCGTGATCAGCACGTACGCCGTGGCCAACGCGGCCAGCTTCGGCTCGACGCTGCCGGCGGCCACGGCGAGCCCGGCGATGACGATGGAGAACTCGCCGCGCGGCACGAGGGCCAGCCCGGCCCGCCACCGGCCGGGTTCCTTGATCCCCACCCGCCGGGCGGCCAGGTATCCGGTCAGCGTCTTCGTCCCCATCGTGACCACGGCCAGCGCGAGCGCCGGCAGCAGCACGGGCGGGATGTCCCGGGGGTCGGTGACCAGGCCGAAGAAGACGAAGAACACCGCGGCGAACAGGTCCCGCAGCGGGGAGAGCATCTCGGTGGCGTGGTGCGCCACGGGGCCGGACAGCGCGATGCCGACGAGGAACGCGCCGACCGCCGCCGACACCTGGAGCTTCGCCGCGATGCCGGCGACCAGCAGGGTGAGCCCGAGCACGCCGAGCAGCAGCGCCTCCGGGTCCTTCGCCGACAGGGCGGAGGAGATCAGGTGGCCGTACCGGATCGCCACCACCAGCACCAGCACGACGGTGCCGACGGCGACGCCGAGCGCGATGCCGCCGCCGAGCAGGCCGGTGCCGGCCAGCACGGCGGTGAGCAGCGGCAGGTAGAGCGCCATCGCCAGGTCCTCGATGACCAGCACCGACAGGACCACCGGGGTCTCCCGGTTACCGAGCCGGCCCAGGTCGGCCAGCACCTTGGCGATCACGCCGGAGGAGGAGACCCAGGTGATGCCGGCCAGCACGATCGCGGCCACCCAGTCCCAGCCGAGCAGGAAGGCGAAGGCCGCGCCGGGCAGCGCGTTGAACACGCCGTCGATCAGGCCGGCGGGAGCCGCCGAGCGCAGGTTGCCGACGAGTTCGCCGGCCGAGTATTCCAGGCCGAGCATGACCAGCAGCAGGATCACGCCGATCTCCGCGCCGACGGCGAAGAACTCCTCGCTGGCGGTCAGCGGCAGCACGCCGCCGTGGCCGAAGACGAGCCCGGCGAGCAGGTAGAGGGGAATGGGGGAGAGGCCGATCCGCCGCCCGAGCCGCCCCAGCAGCCCGAGCAGGAACAGCAGCGCACCGACCTCGATGAGCAATATTGTGGTTTCCTCGTGCATCCGCGCCTCAGCCGTCCGGGTCGCTGTCGGCGAGGATGGCGGTCACGCCGTCGAGCCCCTTGCGGGTGCCGACCACGACCACCACGTCACCGGCGTCGAAGCGGAAGGCCGGGTCGGGCGAGACGATCACCTCGCCCTGGCGCAGCACCGCGACGATCGAGGCGCTGGTCCGGGTGCGGGCCTTCGTGTCGCCGAGCCGCCGGTGGACGTACTTGGAGCCGGCAGGGATGGCGATCTGCTCGGTGAGCAGCCCGGCCGCCTGCTCGCGCAGCCCGGAGAGCTGGCCGAGCATCAGCGACGCGCCGAGGATGTCCGCGAGCGCCTCCGCCTCGTCGTCTGTCAGCGGTATGTCGTGCTGGCAGGAATCGGGATCATCGGGGTCATAGAGGACAAGGTCACGGCGGCCATTGCGGTGGGAAACCACACCGAGCCGGCGTCCGGATTCCGTCAACAGGTCGTGACGCATTCCGATCCCGGGTAGGGCAGTCTGTTCGACACGTACTCGCACGGCGTCAGGCTACCGGTTGGGGGGTAGGCCGATGACTCGTCGGTTCGGCCGCAGAATGGTCGCGCTGCTGCTCGCGCCCCTGCTGACCGGCTGTTCGATCGGCGACGTCCGTCGCCCGCCGCCGGACCGCACCGCGCCGTCGCCCCGACCGACCGTGATCGAGCCGTCGCCGTCGCCCCCGGCCCCCGCCGTCGAGTTGCGCGACGTCCGGGTCCCGGTCGGCAAGGGGTACGAGCGCCCGTACGTCGAGTTCGTCACCGCCGAGCAGGCGTACGCCCTCTTCGCCAGCTGCCCTGCGGAGCGGGACTGCCCCGCGGTGCTCTACGCCACAGTCGACGGCGGCCGGTCCTGGCGGCGGCTCGTCCTCCCCCGCGTCGTTGCCGAGAACCCGCAGCTCTACGCCGTCCCCGGCGTGCTGATGCTGCTCGCCGAGCCGCACGGCCGGTACACCTCGACCGACGGCGGGCGCACCTTCGCGCACACGAACGGGGACCAGGAGCCCGTCGCCTGGCGGGCCGCCCAGGGCCGGTTCCAGATCGACTACCCCACCGGTCGGGTGGTCCGCTGGGCGGGGCTGCGGGCGACACCCCTGCCCGCCAAGCCGCCCGTGCCGGCGCCGCACGGCGTCGTCGAGGCCCGCGGCCTGCTGGTGGTGGCCGGCGTCGACGGCGGGAAGCCGTACGCGGCGGTCTCGACGGACCGGGGGCGCACCTGGCAGCCGACCCCCGTGCCGGCGCCCGACGGCGAGGTCGGGGTGGTGCGGCCGATGGTCGGGCCGGACGGCGAGGCGCGGCTGGTCGGCTGGCCGCCGGACCGGAGCGGCTTCCCGGCGCTCTGGCGGTATCTGGGCCGGTGGGTGGCGGTGCCCGCCGCGGGGCATCCCGCGCGGGCGGACTCCGTGGTGCCGCTGACCACCGGCCGGTTCGCCGTCAACGGCCCGGACGGCGCGGGCGTGGTGGCCGACGGACGGTACGACCGGCTCGACTGGCCGGTCGCCCCCAAGCACTACCTGACCCTGCTGGCCGACGGCACGCTGGTGGGCCGTGCCCCCGACGAGGTGTTGCTGGCCACCGGGCCGGTCGGCAACCGCCGCTGGGTGCGCGTGGTGCTGGCCCCGGCCTGACCGGCCGCGCCGTCCCGCGCCCGCCGCCCGGCCGACTCTTGAGTGACGCAGGTCACAGTCGCAAGGTTGAGCGGAATAGGCTCAACTCTGGTTGTGTCCTTCCTAGTGGACACGCCGATCCGGGGGAGCCCATGAACACGGAACGTCTCACCACCAAGAGCCGCGAAACCATCACCGGTGCCGTCGCGCTGGCGAACCAGCGCGGTCACGCCACCGTGGAGCCCTGGCACCTGCTGCTGTCGCTGCTGGACACCGAGGGGTCGACCGCCGCCGGCCTGCTGCGCGCCGCCGGGGCCGACCCCGCCGAGCTGCGCCGGGCCGCCCAGCGCGCCGTCGACGCCCTGCCGGCCGCCCGGGGCTCCAGCATCGCCGAGCCCACGCTGGCCCGCGAGTTCGTCAACGCCATCGGCGCCGCCGAGCAGATCGCCCGGCCGCTCGGCGACGAATACACCTCGACCGAGCACCTGCTCGCCGGCCTGGCCCGGGTGGGCGGCGCGGTCGCCACCGCGCTGCGCAACGCCGGCGCGACCGAGGAGAGTCTGGTCGCCGCGTTCCCGACCGTCCGGGGCGGGGACCGGCGGGTCACCACCGCCGACCCGGAGCAGACCTACCAGGCCCTGGCCAAGTACGGCGTCGACCTGACCGCCAGCGCCCGCGACGGCAAGATCGACCCCGTGATCGGCCGGGACTCCGAGATCCGCCGCGTCATCCAGGTGCTGTCCCGGCGTACCAAGAACAACCCGGTGCTGATCGGCGAGCCCGGCGTCGGCAAGACCGCGATCGTCGAGGGCCTCGCCCAGCGGATCGTGGCCGGCGACGTGCCCGAGTCGCTGCGCGACAAGAAGCTGGTCTCCCTCGACCTCGGCGCGATGGTGGCCGGCGCACAATACCGGGGCCAGTTCGAGGAGCGCCTCAAGTCCGTGCTGGAGGAGATCAAGAACTCCAACGGCCAGGTCATCACCTTCCTCGACGAGCTGCACACCGTCGTCGGCGCGGGCAAGGGCGAGGGCTCGATGGACGCCGGCAACATGCTCAAGCCGATGCTCGCGCGCGGCGAACTGCGGATGGTCGGCGCGACCACCCTCGACGAATACCGCGAGCACATCGAGAAGGACCCGGCCCTGGAGCGCCGCTTCCAGCCGGTGCTGGTCGGCGAGCCGACCATCGAGGACACCATCGGCATCCTGCGCGGGCTCAAGGAGCGCTACGAGGTGCACCACGGCGTACGCATCACCGACGCCGCGCTGGTCGCCGCCGCCGCCCTCTCCGACCGCTACATCACCGACCGGTTCCTGCCGGACAAGGCGATCGACCTGGTCGACGAGTCGGCGTCCCGGCTGCGCATGGAGATCGACTCCCGGCCGGTCGAGGTCGACGAGATCGAGCGGGCCGTGCGCCGGCTGGAGATCGAGGAGATGGCGCTGGCCAAGGAGCCCGACGCCGCCTCCGCCGAGCGCCTCGACCGGCTGCGCAAGGAGCTGGCCGACAAGCGCGAGCAGCTCACCGCCCTCTCCGAGCGCTGGCAGACGGAGAAGAGCCACATCACCAAGCTCTCCACCGCCAAGGAGGAGCTGGAGCGGCTCGGCGGCGAGGCCGAGCGGGCCGAGCGCGACGGCGAGCTGGAGCGGGCCGCCGAGCTGCGCTACGGGCGCATCCCCGCACTCAAGGCCGACCTGGCGAAGGCCGAGGAGGAGCTGGCCCGGCTCCAGGCCGACGGCGCGATGCTCAAGGAGGAGGTCGGCGCGGACGACATCGCCGCCGTGGTCGCCTCCTGGACGGGCATCCCCGCCGGCCGGCTCCTCGAAGGCGAGACCGCCAAGCTGCTGCGGATGGAGGAGTCGCTGGGCGCGCGCGTGGTCGGCCAGGCCGAGGCCGTCTCGGCCGTCTCCGACGCGGTGCGCCGCGCCCGGGCCGGCGTCGCCGACCCGGACCGCCCCACCGGCAGCTTCCTCTTCCTCGGCCCGACCGGCGTCGGCAAGACCGAGCTGGCCAAGGCGCTCGCCGAGTTCCTCTTCGACGACGAGCGGGCCATGGTCCGCATCGACATGAGCGAGTACGGCGAGAAGCACTCCGTCGCCCGGCTCGTCGGTGCCCCGCCCGGCTACGTCGGCTACGAGGAGGGCGGCCAGCTCACCGAGGCGGTGCGCCGCCGGCCGTACTCGGTGATCCTGCTCGACGAGGTCGAGAAGGCCCACCCCGACGTCTTCGACGTGCTGCTCCAGGTGCTCGACGACGGTCGGCTCACCGACGGCCAGGGGCGCACGGTGGACTTCCGCAACGCGATCCTGATCCTCACCTCCAACCTCGGGTCGTCGGTTATCAGCGACCTGACGTTGGCCGAGGAGCAGCGCCGGGAGGGCGTCCTCGCGGTGGTCCGGTCGCACTTCAAGCCGGAGTTCCTCAACCGGCTCGACGACATCGTGGTCTTCGCCGCGCTGCTGGGCGACGACCTGCGGGCCATCGTCGACATCCAGCTCGACCGGATGCGGAAGCGACTCGCCGACCGCCGGCTGACCCTGGACGTCAGCGAGGCCGCCCGGGGGTGGCTCGCCGAGCACGGGTACGACCCGATCTACGGTGCCCGCCCGCTGCGCCGGCTGGTGCAGTCGGCCATCGGCGACCAGCTCGCCCGGGCGCTGCTCTCCGGCGCGATCCGCGACGGCGACACGGTCCAGGTCGACCTGGCCGACGGCAAGGACGGGCTGACGGTCGCCGCGGCCTGACCCGCTGGCGTGGATGTTAATAGGGGCCCCCTGTACAACGTTTTGCGTTAACAGGGGGCCCCTCCTTTCAAGGGGGTTGAGGATGGGCGATCGGCTCGATGCGGCCGTGCGGGAGCTGGCGGGCACCGACACCCTCGCCTTCGGCGGGGTCGGCTTCGCCGGCACGGTGCTGCCGGAGACCGAGGCGTACTTCGAGGTCGAGCGGCAGCTCGACGCGCACCCGGAGCGGGCCCGGCGGAAGGTCGACTGGCTGCTGGCGCACGGCTCGCCGGCCGGCCGGGCGTACGCGGCGACCCTGCTGGGGCGGGTCGACCCGGCCGCCGCCCGCGCCGCCTGGGAGGCGCTGCGCGGCTCCGAGGCCGAGTTCGTCACCTTCGCCGGCTGCATCATGGGCCGGACCAAGCTGGGTGAGTACGCGAACACGCAGCTCAACCGGCCCGAGGACGGTTCGTAACTGAGTCGTCACTCAACTCCGCTCGGGTTTCGCCACGTGCGCGGGGTTGTTACCGTCTCCGCCGACGCGACTGGGGGAGGCGATCGGGTTGAACGGTTCGGTGGCGTATCTGGTGACGGCGGCGGGCTGCCTCATCGCGGTGGCCGGTGTCGTCATCGCCGTGGTGGCGATGCAACGTTCCCGTAGGCGCACGGGCGGGCGGCCCGGCCCGGTGGACCCGTTCCGGGACCGCGACGCCGACGCGCTGCGGGGCGACCCGCGCCGGCTGAGCCCCGGCGACATCGTCGAGATCCGCGGCACCTCGTACGGGGTGCGCGGCTCGGTGCTGCTCAGGGAGGGCAGCTGGACCTGGTCGGAGCACCTGCTCGACGACGCGGCCGGTGGCCAGCTCTGGCTCTCCGTCGAGGAGGACCCCGATGTGATCATGGTGCTCTGGACGACCGATCCGGCGCTCACCATCACCCCGGGCGCGCCGAGCATCGACCTCGACGGTCACCGGTACGTCAGCAAGGAGGCCGGGCACGCGCGGTTCACCGCCACCGGCAGCACGGGCCTCGACCCGTCCGGCGCGATGCGCTACCACGACTACCGGGGCCCGGGGAAGCTGCGGCTCTCCTTCGAGGCGTACGGCAACGCCGCCTGGGAGGTGGCGCGGGGCGACGAGCTGCACCGCTCCGACGTGATGATCTACCCGCAGTCCGGGCCGGGGAAGGTGAGCTGACCCGTGCTGGTCACCCTCGACGCCCCGTACGTCGACACCAGCGCCGCCGACCTCAGCCTCGCCCTCGGCGACGGCGAACGCCCCGCGCTGCACGTGCTCGACCTCGACCTGCCCGGCGGGATCCGGCTGCGGCTGCGGCTGCTCGGCGCGTCCCACCAGGTGGTGTTGCGCGCGGCCGGCACCGAGCTGACCGAAACCGTCGCCTGCCTTCCCGGCCGCCCGCCCGAACTGCCCGCCACCCGGCTGGACGAGGCGAACGGCTACCGGTTCACCGCCACCGTGCTGCGCCCGGCCGGGGCGGAGCTGAGCACCCGGGTCGCCGCGCTCCGCGCCGAGCTGGCCGGCGACCCGTACGCGCTGGTCGGGGTGTTCCCCGGCGACGCCGACGCGGTGACCGCCCTCGCCGTGCGCACCGACCCGCCGGACGGGGCGGTCGGCTGGCGCACCTGGCACGCGTACCCCCAGACCAACGAGCTGGTCCTGACCGAGACGGTGGTGGCCCTTGTGAGCGCGAGGAGTGAGCCGGGTCTGCGAGCCCCGCAGTCGCGAACGGAGGTGGCGCTGTGACGTACCGACGCTGGTTCGTGGTGGGAGCGGCGGTCGCCGTGGTCGGCGCGCTGCTCGCCGCCTTCGCGATCTTCTACGGCAACTTCTCCCCGCGCGGCTACGTGCAGGACCGGTACAACCGGGCGGCCAGCCGCGACATCGGCCGGGACGCCGTGGCGTACACCTCGACGAAGACGCCCAGCCAGGTCGCCAAGGAGGTCACCGACGCCTGGCAGCCGGCCGACCAGTACGTCGACGGCAGCGGCGTCTACCTGCGCTACGACGACGACTCGGTGGTGATCCTGCCGATCGCCGCCGGCTCGGTGATCCTGCTCGAACGCCTCACCACCGCCTACCCCCGTTACCACTCGACCGTCGGGTCGCACTGGGGCTGGGGACGCGGCAGCACCGTCCGGGGCGGCGGCCCCGGCGCCGGCAAGTAGCCCGACGAACGCCCCTCACCCTGGAGTGTCCCCCTTGCAGAACCTCGTCACCGATCTGCTGGTCACCCTCGCCTACGGCGTGGTCGGCGTCGTCCTGATGGGCATCGGCTACGGGCTGGTCGACGTGGCCACCCCCGGCAAGCTGCACGAGCTGATCTGGACCGAGCGCAACCGCAACGCCGCCCTGCTGCTGTCGTCCAACCTGCTCGGCGTCGGCACCATCGTGGTCGCCGCGATCGTCGCCAGCGAGGACGACTTCGTGCTCGGCCTCGTCGGCGCGGCGGCGTACGGGATCGTCGGCCTGGTCATCATGGCCGCCGCGTTCCTGCTGCTCGACGCCGTGACCCCGGGGCGGCTCGGTGAGCTGCTGGTCGACCCGGAGCCGCACCCCGCCGTGTGGGTGTCCGCCGTCGTGCACCTCGCCACCGGCGCGATCATCGCCGCCGCGATCAGCTGATGGCCGCCGGCAAGCACCCGGGCGGCGGGCGGCCCGGCCAGCCGGCGGCGAAGAAGTCGTCGGCCGCCAACGGCTGGGTCATCGCGCTGGTGACCGTCGTCCTCGTCGGCGGCTGCATCGGCATCGGCGTGGTCAACGGCGACTCCGGCGGCACCACCGTCCCCGCCCCGGCGGCCGACGAGCGGGCCGACACCGTGCCGATCCTCGCCCAGGCCGCCAGCAGCCAGGGCGTCTGCTACGGCTGGCGGCTGGAGAGCTGGTACGGCTCCACCCCGGTCAGCGTCGGCTCCAACCTCGGCGACGGGGTCCCCGTGGTCGACGACCCGGCCTGCCCGCGCTGGGTCGAGGTGACCGCCGACGTCCGCTACACGTCGGAGAGCAGCGAGAGCAGCGACTCGGCGACCATCAACGTGACCGGCTCGCCCGACATCGACCGCGCCGACCTGTACGCCGTCGAGACCGGCCTCGCCCGCTTCGGCCTCGACTCCGACGTGTTCGTCGACGACCCCGGCTGGGCGGTCTGCCGGGCCGCCGTGGCGCTGCCGCTGCTGCTCGCCGAGACCGGCGTGGTGTCGCCCGCCGCCGCCCCCACCGCGCAGCCCGGCGCGACCGCCGCCCCGCTGCCCGACGCCGGCAGCGACTTCTGGCGGGACCGCTGGGGCTGGCTGCTCGCCACCGGCGGGCTGCTGCTGGTCACCGCGCTGCTGTTCACCGTCGGGTTCGTGCAGCGCAGCCGGCAGCGCGCGGCGGCGCCCGCCGGGCGTACCCCGGGGAAGGCGTGACCACCGAGGTGCCGGCGGCGGTCGACGGCGAGGCCCCCGCCGCCCGGCCGCGCTGGCGGCTGGCCCGCTCGGCGGTGCTGGTCGCGGTCTTCGTCTGCGCCGCCTGCGGCCTGGTCTACGAGCTGGCCCTGGTCGCGCTCGGCAGCTACCTGATCGGCGACGCCGTCGGTCAGGCGTCGATCGTGCTCGGCGTGATGGTCTTCGCGATGGGCGTCGGCGCGCTCGCCGCGAAGCCGTTGCAGTCCCGGGCCGCCGCCGCGTTCGCCGTGGTCGAGCTGGTCCTCGCCCTGCTCGGCGGGCTGTCGGTGCTCGGCCTCTACGCCGCGTTCGCGTGGCTCGACCTGTACGGCCCGGCGCTGGTCGGCACCGCGTTCGTGCTCGGGCTGCTCATCGGCGCGGAGATCCCGCTGCTGATGGTCATGCTGCAACGCATCCGCCAGCAGTCCGCCGGCAGCGCCGTGGCCGACCTGTTCGCCGCCGACTACGTCGGCGCGCTGCTCGGCGGGCTGGCCTTCCCGTTCCTGCTGATCCCGGTCTTCGGGCAGCTCAAGGGCGCGCTGGTGGTCGGCGCGGTGAACGCGGTGGCCGGCGTGGCGCTGGTCTGCACCGTGTTCCGGGCGGAGCTGAGCCGCCGGGCGCGCGTCGCCGTCGGCGCCGGCTCCGTCGTGGTCGCGCTCTGTTTGGGGTACGCCTGGGTCACCGCCGCCGACTTCGAGGTGACCGCCCGGCAGCAGCTCTACCGCGACCCGGTGGTGCACGCCGAGCGCAGCCGCTACCAGGAGATCGTGCTGACCCGCTCGGTGCGGGAGGTCGGCCACGCCGACACCGACCTGCGGCTGTTCCTCAACGGCGACCTCCAGTTCAGCTCCGTCGACGAGTACCGCTACCACGAGGCGCTCGTACACCCCGCGCTGAACGGCCCGCGCGGCGAGGTGCTGGTGCTCGGCGCCGGCGACGGGCTCGCGGTGCGGGAGATCCTGCGCTACCCCGACGTGCGGCGGGTGACCGTCGTCGACCTCGACCCGGCCGTGGTGGCGCTGGCCCGCAGCGAGCCGCAGCTGCGCGAGCTGAACGGCGACGCGTTCGCCGACCCCCGGGTGCGGGTGGTCAACGTTGACGCGTTCGGCTGGCTGCGCTCCGCCACCGAACGGTTCGACGTGGTCGTCGCCGACCTGCCCGACCCCGACGAGACGGCCACCGCCAAGCTCTACACCGTCGAGTTCTACGCGCTGGTCCGGGCGGTCCTCGCCGACGGCGGGCGGCTCGTCGTGCAGTCCGGCTCCCCGTACTTCGCGCCCCGGTCGTACTGGTCGATCGAGGCGTCGGTACGCGAGGCCGGCTTCGCCACCGTGCCGTACCACGTCGACGTGCCCAGCTTCGGCGACTGGGGGTTCGTGCTCGCCGCCCCGGGTGCCGCCCCGCCCGCGCTGGCGCTGCCCGCCGACGCCCCCCGGCTGCGCTTCCTCACCGCCGGCACGCTGGCGTCGGCCGCGAACTTCCCCGCCGACCGGGGCCGGCTCGACGTGCCCGCCTCCACGCTGCTGCGGCCCAGGGTGCTGGAGTACGCCCGCGTCGAGTGGCGCGGCTACTAGCGTCGGGACCATGGTGCGCGGACCGTCGCGTCGTCACTGGATGCCGCCCCGGGCGCTGGCCGCGGCGGCGTACCTCCAGGCGTTCGTGCTGTCCGGGGTGGCCGCCGTGCTGCTGACCCGGGTGCTCCTGCGGGCCACCGGCTATCCCCAGCTCGGCGGCGGCGGCCTGCACATCGCGCACGTGCTCTGGGGCGGCCTGCTGCTGGCCGCCGGCCTCGGCGTGGCGCTGGTCTTCCTCGGCGGCGCGGCCCGGATGACCGGCGCGATCCTCGGCGGGATCGGGTTCGGCCTGTTCATCGACGAGGTGGGCAAGTTCGTCACGGCCCGCACCGACTACTTCTACGCCCCCGCCGCCGGCATCATCTACGCCGTCTTCGCGGTGCTGGTGGTCATCACGCAGGCGGTCCGGGAGCGGACCCGGCTGATCCCCGAGGAGCGGACCGCGAACGCCCTGGACGCCGTGGCCGGCGGCCTGATCGACGGGCTCACCGACCGGCGTCGGGCGCAGGTGCTGCGGCTGGCCCGGGGCTCCGGCGCGGAGACCGAGGCCGCCGTGGCCGCGCTGCTCGACGCGGTGCCCCGCCGGGAACCGCCGCCGCCCCGGTTCTGGCAGCCGTGGCTGGCCCGCGTCCGCCGGGTCGCCGTCGGGCTGACCGACCAGCGGTGGGTGGTCCGTTTCGTGGTGCTCTACCTGGTGGTGGAGCCGGCGCTGACCGTGGTCGGGGTGGCGGTCGACGGCGTCACCGGGGCGTTGGACGAGGAGCGGGAGTGGGGCGCGGTGCTCGGCGTGTCGGCGTCCGCGCTGGCCACGGCGGTGCTCAGCATCGCGGCGGCCGTCCGGCTGCGGCGGGACCGGATCGGCGCGTTCCGGCTGTTCAAGCTGGCGATCCTGGTCGACCTGCTGTTCGGGCAGATCTTCAACTTCACCGTCAACCAGTTCGGGGCGGTCGCCGCGCTGGCCTTCGACCTGTTCCTGCTCGCCGTGGTGACGGCCGAGCACCGCCGGCTGTCCCGGGCCCGCTGACGGGCGGCACGGGACTCCGGACGATACCGTGACGTCGTGATCTAGAAGGGAGAAGTCATGGTCGATACCCACAGCACGCCGTCGCGGGCCCGTCCGGGCATCGTGACGATCTCCAGTTACCTGCTCATGTTCTTCGCTCTGCTCCAGCTGCTCAACCTCGTCACGACGATCGCCGTGGCCGGCAAGCTCCGGCAGGGCTTCGAGGACGCGTTCGCGGGCACCGCGAGCGGGGCCGAGGGGTTGGGCACCTTCGTCGTCGGCTTCGCCATCGGCAGCGCCGTGCTGATGCTGGTCCTCGCCCTGGTCCTCGTCGTACTGGCGATCTTCAACAACCGGGGCAGCAACGGCAGCCGCATCACCACCTGGGTGCTCGGCGGCATCCTGCTCTGCTGCGTCGGCGGCAGCATGATCAACGGCGCGGCCGGCTCGATGGGCGGGCCGTCGGCCGGCGGGGACGCGCCGAGCGCCGAGGAGATCGAGCGCAGCCTGACCGCGGCGCTGCCCTCCTGGTACACCCCGGTCAGCCTGCTGCTCGGGGTCGCGGGCCTGCTCGCCGTGCTGGCCGCGCTGATCCTGCTGGCCCTGCCGAAGGCGAACGAGTTCTTCCGCAAGCCGAAGCAGGGCTGGGAGCCGCCGGTCCCGGGTGCCGCCTACCCGGCGTACCCGCAGCAGCCCGGCTACCCGCAGACCCCGGGTTACCCGGCCACCCCCGGCTACCAGCCCGGCCACCCGACGTACCCGCACGGGACCCACAGCTCGTCCACCCCGGACCAGTCGCCCTACCCGGACCAGCCGGGGCCGTCCCCGTCCGACCGGCCGGACCCGTCCGGGCCCGGGCAGGGTGGCGACCCGGGGCCGTCGCCCTCCAGCGGCTCGTCGGACTCGGGCTGGTCGTCCGGCGGCTCCTCGGACTCCGGCTCCTCGTCCGGCGGTTCGTCGGACTCGGGCTCGTCCTCCTCGTCGTCGGACTGAGCATCGATGCCGCCCCGCCCGCGACCAGCCGGGCGGGGCGCGCCGGATAACGGCGACACCGACCGTCCCTCCGAGTAGGTTCCAACCGGACGCCTACCGGAGGGACTCGTCGTGTCGTACCCCGATCAGGTGCCGGCCCGTCGCCCCGCGGCCGTCGGGCTGGCGGCGGCGGTGCTGCTGCTGATGGCCGCCGGTGCCGTGGCCTCGGCGGTCGCCGCGCTGCTCGCCCTCGGCGGCACCGTCGGGCGGTTCCGGTCGGCGGCGGCCGGCACCTCGGCCGGTGCGGCGGAGGTCGACGACGCGGTCCTCCTTCTGCGCGGCGCGACGATCGCCTCGGCGGTGGTGACGGTGCTGGTGGGCGTCGTGCTGGTCGGCCTGGCGGCCGGGCTGCTCGCCGGCCGGCCAGGGGCCCGGCTGGCGACCTGGGTGGTCTGCGGGCTGGGCGCGCTGTTCGGCTGCTGCGCGGTGGCCGCGCTGGTCGGCCAGCGGGCCGTGCCGCTGCGGCTGTCCGCCGGCGACCGGTCCGCCGCCGAGTTGCTGGGCCTCGTCGGCGACGCGTACCCGGAGTTCTGGCTCGCGGCCAACGCCGCGCTTTCGGTCGGCCAGGCGCTCGGTTACCTTGTGGTAGCCGCGTTGCTGGTCTCGCCGAGCGCCAGCGCCTGGTTCCGCCGGCGGCACCCCGCGCCGGCACCGACCGCCGCCCCGCACCACCCGCCCCGCTGAGGATCGTCCGTGACGCCAGAGCAGGTCCCCGCCATGCGCCGTGCGCTGGTCACCGGCGCGACGGCGGGCATCGGCGCGGAGTTCGCCCGCCGGCTCGCCGCCGACGGCTGGGCCCTGGTGCTGGTGGCACGCGACGCCGCCCGGCTGGCGGAGAAGGCCGCCGAGCTGACGGGCCGGTACGGCCACCCCGTCGAGGTGATCCCGGCGGACCTGTCCACCGCCGACGGCTGCGCCGACGTGGAACGGCGGCTGGCCGGCGACGAGCAGGTGGACCTGCTCGTCAACAACGCCGGGATCAGCCTCAACCAGCCGTTCCTGCGGTCCTCGATGGCCGATGAGTCCCGCCTGCTGGGGCTGAACGTGCACGCGGTGCTGCGGTTGACCCGCGCGGCGGTCGGCCCGATGATCCGGCGGGGCGACGGGGCAGTGATAAATGTCTCTTCGGTCGCCGGCTTCGGTCCCGTGATGCCGGGATCGACGTATCCGGCGAGCAAGGCGTGGGTGACGGCCTTCAGCGAGTCCGTCGACCTCGCGACCCGCCCGCGTGGAGTACGCGTGATGGCCCTCTGCCCTGGTTACACCCGCACCGGCGCGCACGAGCGGATCGGGATCGACATGTCCGGCACGCCCCGTCTGATGTGGCTGACCGCCGAGCAGGTCGTCGACGAAGCCCTGCGTGACCTGCGGAAAGGCCGCACGGTCAGCGTTCCGTCACGGCGTTACAAGCTGGCCGTCGCGGCGGTGCGGCACGCTCCCCGGGGGCTGCTGCGCCGGTTCGCCCGGGACACCCGGGGCCGCGACGACCGTCGCCCCGGCTGACCTGCGGCGCAGCGGCGGCAGACCGTCCCCTTCGGCGGTTCGGCCGACCCGGCCCGGCTAATCGATCGCACAGAGTAGCCGAATATCGCCAACCATCGGTCGCCCGTGGGGCTGACCGGGGTGGACCCCACACACACCTCCCAGACTTGCGCAGTACCCTCTATCGCCATGGGGGACCACGACGACCTGCGTAAATTCATCATCGACCTGGCTGTGGTCCACGGGCGGGTGGTGCTCTCCTCCGGTCGGGAGGCGGACTGGTATGTCGATCTGCGACGTGTCACGCTCCATCACCAGGCCGCTCCGTTGGTCGGTCGGGTGCTGCTCGACCTGACCGCCGACTGGGAGTACGACGCCGTCGGTGGCCTGACCCTGGGCGCCGATCCGGTGGCGCTCTCCATGTTGCACGCCGCGTCGGCGACCGACCGGTCGCTCGACGCTTTCGTTGTCCGTAAGGCGGGTAAGGCTCATGGTCTGCAACGCCGCATCGAGGGGCCGGACGTGGCCGGACGACGGGTACTGGCGGTCGAGGACACGTCGACGACCGGTGGCAGCGTGCTGACCGCAGTAGAGGCGCTGCGCGAGGCCGGAGCCGAAGTAGTGGGTGTGGCGGTTATTGTTGATCGTGGCGCCGGCGACGCGGTGGAAGCCGCCGGACTGCCGTATCGGGCGGCCTATACGTTGGCTGACCTCGGCCTTGTGGCCTAAAAGTTTGCCGATTCGGACTTGCTGATATGCAGGCGGATCGATGCTGCTGGTGGAAGGATGGAATACGTGGGAACTGCGTTGGCTGAAATGACCATGCCTCAGATCTCGCCGCTTGCCGGCGAGCCGATCGAACGCGCCGACGCCGAGCGGCTGGCGGGGGTCCTCAAGGCCCTTGCCGACCCTGCTCGGCTGCGGCTGCTCAGCCTGATCCAGTCGGCCCCCGAGGGCGAAGCGTGCGTGTGCGACCTGACCGCGCCGCTCGGCCTCTCCCAGCCGACGGTCAGCCACCACCTGCGTATCCTCACCGAGGCCGGCTTGCTGGAGCGGGAGAAGCGCGGGGTCTGGGCGTACTACAGGTTGGTGCCGACCGCGATCGCCACGATCGCGGATCTGCTGACCCCGCCGCGTAAGCGGGCCACCAAGAAGGCCCGCTGACGAGGTTTTCCGTTCCGGCCGTCCCGCCTCAGGACGGCATCGGGTGGCGTGCAAGGGGTGGCGCCACCACCGGACGGTGACGCCTGCCCGGGTAACCGGCAGTCGCCTCGTTACTTGATTGCGGCTTGAACGATGGCCGGTCCCGTCGAAACGGGACCGGCCATCGACGTACGCCTTCTCCGTCAGTGGCCCTCGCCGCGCTCCGGCCACCGACCGCCGTCCTGCGGCGGCTGCTGCGGGAACTGCTGCTGCCCGTGCGGGGCCTGACCGTGGTGGTCGTGGTGGTGGTGCTCGACCGCGTCCCGGACGGCCTCCACCGCACCGGCCGCGCTGGCCGCGGCGATCACCGTCATGACCTCGCCCCGCTTGCGGGCCCGCCGGTCGCGGAGGAACTCGAAGAAGATCGGCAGCACCGAGATCAGGATGATCAGCGCGACCACCGGCAGGATGTACCGGTCGATCTTGTCGCCGATCGCGTTGTAGATCTGCTCGGCCAGCAGGTAGCCGATCAGCAGGATGCCGTCCACCCACAGGATCGCCCCGACGACGTTCCACAGGAAGAACTGCTTCGCCGGCATGCCGAGCACGCCGGCCACCGGGTTGAGGAACGTGCGGACGATCGGGATGAACCGGGCCAGCACCACGGCCTTGGCCGGGCCGAACTTCCGGAAGTAGTGCTCGGCCTTCTCCACGTACTCCCGCTTGAACAGCCGCGAGTTGGGGCGCTCGAACATGCGCCGGCCGTACCGCGCGCCGAGCCAGTGCCCGAGCTGCGCACCGACGATCGCGCAGATCGGGCCGCCGATCAGCAGCCCGACCAGGGAGAGCCGGGTGCCGTCGCCGAAGATCGCGTCCGCCACCGGCGAGGCGGCGACGCCGGCCAGGAACAGCAGCGAGTCGCCCGGGAAGAAGAAGCCGACGAGCAGCCCGGTCTCGGCGAACAGGATCACCCAGACACCGATCAGCCCGAAGGTCTGGAGTAGATCCTTCGGATCGAGCGGGTTCAGGGCGACGGTCTCGGAGACCGCCCGTGCCTTCTCTGCTGTGTCCACGGCCACACAGGGTACCGAACCCGGAACCGGTCGCGCTCCGCGCCGCCCCGGACCGGGCCGGCCGCCGCCCGCACCGGCGGGGGCGACCAGCCCGGTCCCGCCTCACAGGCGCGGGTCGACCGGCTCCGACTCGCAGGCCAGGACGGCGAAGACCAACTCGTGGCGACGCCACAGCGGAGCGCCGTCCGCCAGCGCGGCCAGGGCCGCCAGCCCGAGCGCGTGCTCGCGCAGGGCCAGCCCCCGCTTGCGCCCCAGCGACCGGCGGCGCAGCGCGGCCAACTGCTCCGGCTCGGTGTACCCGGGACCGTAGATGATCCGCAGGTACTCCCGGCCCCGGCACTTGATGCCCGGCTGGAGCAGCGACCCCTTCGGCGACCGGGCGGCCAGCCCCGCGTACGGCTTGACGACCATGCCCTCCCCGCCGGCGGCGGTCAGCGCCAGCCACCAGTCGGTCGCGTCCGCCTCGGCCGAGGCGTCGGCCAGGTCGACGACCCGCCGCCGGGTGACCGTGAAGAACCCCGGGTCGGCGGCGCACAGCCGGTCGGCCAGGTCCAGGTGCCAGCCGTGGTCCCGCTCGACGTGGCTCGCCCCGGCGGAGGCGAGCACCGCGAACGGGGCGAGGGTAACCCCGGCCAGCCCGTCCGTCGGTGCCACGTACGCCCGGTAGGCCGCCGAGTACGCCTCGACGTCCGCCCGGCGGGCCGCCATCCGCGCCCGCAGGTCGCCCACCGGCAGCCCCCGCCCGGCCGCCGCGTCCAGGGTGGCGAGCACCGCCGGCAGGGCCGCGCGGCCCGCCGCGCCCACGCTCGCGTACTGCTCGCGGATCAGCCCGCCCGCCTTCGCCGACCAGGGCAGCAGCTCGCAGTCGAGCAGCAGCCAGTCGGTGTCCAGCTCCGCCCAGAGCCCCGCCGCGCCGACCGCCGCCCGGACCCGGCCCAGCAGCTCGCCGTCCAGCGGCGGGCCGAAGAACGGTCGGCCCGTGCGGGTGTGCACCACCCCGCCGCCCGGCCCGAACGGGCCGCCGTCCGGGTCGCGGCAGACCAGCACCACCGCCCGCGAGCCCATGTGCTTCTCCTCGCACACCACCCGGTCGACGCCGGCCGCCCGGTAGTCGGCGAACGCCTGCGCCGGATGCTCCAGGAACCCGTCGGCCGTGGCCGTGGAGCAGGGCGCCATCGTCGGCGGCAGCCAGGTCAGCCAGCGCGGGTCCACGGCGAACCGGCTCATCACCTCCAGCGCGGCGGCGGCGTTCTCGGCCGGCACGGTGAGCGTCCCGTACGCGTGCTCGACGTGCCGCCGACCGGTCACGTCGCGCAGGTCCAGCACCGCGTCCGGGCGGGCCGGGGCGGGCGCGACCAGCGGGCGGACCGGGGCGTACCACTCCTTGACCGCCGGGACGGAGACCAGCTCCTTCTCCGGGTACCGCAGCGCCGTCAGCTTCCCGCCGAACACGCAGCCGGTGTCGACGCAGATCGTGTTGTTCACCCACTCCGGCTCCGGGGTGGGCGTGTGCCCGTACACGACCGTTGCCGAGCCCCGGTAGTCGCGCGCCCACGGGTAGCGCACCGGCAGGCCGTACTCGTCGGTCTCGCCCGTGGTCTCCCCGTACAGCGCGAACGACCGGACCCGGCCCGACGCGCGGCCGTGGTATTCCTCCTTGAGCCCGGCGTGCGCGACCACCAGCCGGCCGCCGTCGAGCACGAAGTGGCTGACCAGGCCGTCCACGAACGTCGCGACCTCGGCCACGAACGCCGGGTCCTCCGCGTCGAGCTGGGCCATCGTCTCGGCCAGGCCGTGGGTGAGCCGCACGTCCCGGCCGCGCAGCTTGCGCAGCAGCTTCTGCTCGTGGTTGCCCGGCACGCAGATCGCGTGGCCGGCCGCCACCATGCCCATCACCAGGCGGAGCACCCCGGGGGAGTCCGGGCCGCGGTCCACCAGGTCACCGACGAAGACGGGGGTACGCCCGGCCGGGTGCACCGCGTCCACCGGGCGGCCCGCGTCGTCGCGGCGCAGCACGTAGCCCAGCCGGAGCAGCAGCGCCTCCAGCTCCTCGCGGCAGCCGTGGACGTCGCCGACGATGTCGAACGGGCCGGTCAGCTCCCGCCGGTCGTTGAACAGCTTCTCGTAGCGGATCTGCGCCGCGTCGATCTCGTCGACCCCGCGCAGCACGCGCACCTTCCGGAAGCCCTCCCGGGCCAGCCGCCCGTACGACTGCCGCAGGTCCCGCTGCATCCGGGTCAGCACCTGCCGGCCGTGGGTGCGGTCGGCGCGCCCCTGCGTGCGCTCCCACGCCACCGCCTCCGGCACGTCCAGCACGATCGCCACCGGCAGCACGTCGTGCTCGCGGGCCACCCGGACCAGCCCGGCGCGCGCGTGCGGCTGGAGGTTGGTGGCGTCCACGACGGTGAGCAGGCCGCGCCGCAGCCGGATCCCCGCCACGTGGTGCAGGGCGTCGAACGCGTCGGCGGAGGCCGACTGGTCGTTCTCGTCGTCGGCGACCATGCCCCGGAAGGCGTCGGAGGAGAGCACCTGGCTCGGCGCGAAGTGCCGCCGGGCGAAGGTGGACTTGCCGGAGCCGGAGACGCCGACCAGCGCCACCAGGGCCAGCTCGGGAATCTCGATCACGCGGCCTTCTCCTTCGTGCCCGTTCCTGCGGTCGTCGCTTCCGTGGTGCGGAACACGGCGAGCTGGGTCGGCGGACCCACCTCCGGATCGTCGTCACCGACGCCCCGGAGCTGCGCCGCATAGCCGTACGTCGCCGCGACCCGGTCCACCCAGGCCGCGAACTCGGCCCGGGTCCACTCGAAGCGGTGGTCGGCGTGCCGGAACCGGCCCACGCCGAGCCCCTCGTAGCGGACGTTGTGCTCGACGTTCGGCGTGGTCACCACGACCGTCGCCGGCCGGGCGTGGCCGAACACGGCGTCCTCCAGCGCCGGCAGGCGCGGCGGGTCGACGTGCTCGATCACCTCCATCAGGACCGCCGCGTCGTACCCGCGCAGCCGGTCGTCCCGGTAGGTCAGGGCGGACTGCCACAGCCGGATCCGGTCGCGCTGCCGCTCCGGCAGCCGGTCCAGCCGCAGCCGGCGGGCCGCCAGCGTCAGCGCGTGCGCGGACACGTCCGTGCCGACGACCTCCGTGAACCGCCGGTCGCCCACCAGGGCGGACAGCAGCGCGCCCGGACCGCAGCCGAGGTCCAGCACCCGGGTCGCCCCGCTTTCCGCGAGCGCGGCGAGCACCGCCTCCCGGCGGCGCAGCGCCAGCGCCGGCCGGCGCGGGACCTCCGCGCGGTCCTCCTCGGCCACGCTGTCGGCGGGCGGCTCCTCGGCCAGCCGCTGCTCGGCGAGCCGGGCCATCGCCTCCCCCGCGAGGGCGCGGCGGTGGGCCAGGTAGCGGCGGGTGATGGTGGCCCGCTCCGGGTGGTCGGCGAGCCAGCCCGCACCGGCCCGGAGCAGCTTGTCGATCTCGTCCGGGGCGACCCAGTAGTGCTTCGCGTCGTCGAGGACGGGCAGCAGCACGTACAGGTGGTTGAGGGCGTCGGCGAGCCGCAGCGTGCCGGTGAGCGTCAGGTCGACGTACCGGCTGTCGCCCCACTGCGGGTGCGACTCGTCGAGCGGGATCGGGGTGGCCGTCACCGCCCAGCCCAGCGGGGCGAACACCCGCTCGGCCAATTCGCCGCCGCCCCGGCAACGCAGCACGGGGACCCGCACCTCCAGCGGGATCGGCGCGGCGGCCAGCTCCGGCCGGTCCCGGGACTCGCCGCGCAGCGCCGAGCGGAACACCTTGGCCAGCGCCGAGGCCAGCAGGCTCGACGCGGCGTACGGCCGGTCGTTGACGTACTGGCCGAGGGTGAAGGTGTCCGGGGTGGCCGCCTGCCGGTGGCCCCGGCCCCTGCCGTGCCCGCCGGCCAGCCGCAGCGGGTCGACGTCGACGATCAGGGCGGCGGTGCAGCGCTGCTCGTCGGCCTCCGGGTAGAGCACGTGCGCCGCGCCGACGGGCAGCTCGAAGGAGTGCATCCGGTCCGGATGCTTGACGAGCAGGTAGCCGAGGTCGGTGGCGGGACGGTGCGTCGTGGTGAGGGTGAGCAGCACGGCCCCATGGTGTCAGGGGCCTCGATCTTGCGTCGTCCGCTTTTCGGTGCGGTGCTTGGTTGTGGTGGTTGCGGTGGGGGGCTCCCCGGAAACCCTTCGTGGTGTCGGCCGGCGCTCTGGTGGCTCGGGGCCGTGGGTGCTCAGCGGTAGTCGTCCTCGTCTGCGGCGACGATCCGGGCCTGCTCCATGGCGTCCCAGTCGCCGACCTCCAGGCCCCGGCTCGGCTCGCCCTCGCTGTCGGCCGGGTCGGCGGAGGTGGCCTGCTCCACGGCGTCGGCCGCCGGGGCCTCCGGGTCCCGCTCCTCCGGCGCGAGGTGGTCGCTCGGGGTGAAGTCCTCGTCGGGCTGACCCATCGTCCCTCCCTGAATCGGCGGAAAGCTACCCACACCGTACGGGCTGGCCGGGGCTGCCGCTCGGTGGCGGGGGTGGAGTCGGCGGATTCCCTCCTCCGGATCGGTCCGGCGGTGCCAGGATGGTGCCGTGGGCTTCCTGATCCGGCTGGCGATCACCGCGATCGCGTTGTGGATCACCACGCTGATCGTGCCCGGCGTCGACGTGGGTGGCCGCAGCGGCGGCAACACCGCGCTGACCCTGGTGGCGGTGGCGTTGATCTTCGGCGTGGTCAACGCGGTGCTCAAGCCGGTGATCAAGGTGGTGGGCTGCGTCTTCTACCTGCTGACCCTGGGGCTGTTCGCGCTGGTGGTCAACGCGCTGCTGTTCCTGCTGACCGACTGGATCGCCCGGCACCTGGACCTGCCGTTCCGGGTGGAGGGTTTCTGGCCAGCCTTCTGGGGGGCCATCGTCATGGCGGTGGTGACCTGGCTGATCAGCGTCGCCGTGCCGGACAACCTGGCGGACCGGTGAGGCTCCGACCGGGTGCCGCCGGGCCCTGCGGGCGGCCCGCGCGGCGGCCGGCCATGGGCCGGTTTCGTCCGTGGCCACCTCCTGCGGGATACTTCCGGCGGAGGACAGCGCGGTCCGGCGCACCCACGGAAGACAGCGGCCGGTGACGGCCGACAGCGGTAAGTAAGGAGCGTTCGACATGCCCATCGCTTCCCCCGAGGTCTACGCGGAGATGCTGGACCGCGCCAAGGCGGGCCGGTACGCATACCCCGCGATCAACGTGACGTCCTCGCAGACGCTGAACGCGGCGCTCAAGGGCTTCGCCGACGCGGAGAGCGACGGCATCATCCAGGTCTCCACCGGCGGCGCGGAGTACCTCTCCGGTCCGTCCGTGAAGGACATGGTCACCGGCGCGGTGGCGTTCGCCGCGTACGCGCACGAGGTCGCGAAGAAGTACCCGGTCAACGTCGCGCTGCACACCGACCACTGCCCGAAGGACAAGCTGGACAAGTTCGTCCGGCCCCTGATGCAGATCTCCAAGGAGCGGGTCGCCGCCGGCCAGGAGCCGCTGTTCCAGTCGCACATGTGGGACGGCTCGGCCGTGCCCGTGGCGGAGAACCTGGAGATCGCCGCCGAGCTGCTCGACCGGGCCGCCGAGG
This sequence comes from Micromonospora sp. PTRAS2, assembly GCF_054052245.1. Classification (NCBI taxonomy): domain Bacteria; kingdom Bacillati; phylum Actinomycetota; class Actinomycetes; order Micromonosporales; family Micromonosporaceae; genus Micromonospora; species Micromonospora sp. PTRAS2. The sequence goes on along the minus strand of NZ_JBSWBU010000001.1, from coordinate 745,751 downwards.
CCAAGATCGTCCTGGAGATCGAGGTCGGCGTCGTCGGCGGCGAGGAGGACGGCGTCGAGAACGCCATCAACGACAAGCTCTACACCACCGTCGAGGATGGCCTGGCCATGGTCGAGGCGCTCGGCCTGGGCGAGAAGGGCCGCTACATGGCGGCGCTGACCTTCGGCAACGTGCACGGCGTCTACAAGCCGGGCAACGTGAAGCTCCGGCCGGAGATCCTGAACAACATCCAGGAGGCCGTCGCCGCCAAGTACGGCAAGGAGAAGCCGCTCAGCCTGGTCTTCCACGGCGGCTCCGGCTCGCTGCTGTCCGAGATCCGCGAGGCGCTGGACTACGGCGTGGTGAAGATGAACATCGACACCGACACCCAGTACGCCTTCACCCGGCCCGTCGCCGACCACATGCTCCGCAACTACGACGGCGTGCTGAAGATCGACGGCGAGGTCGGCAACAAGAAGCAGTACGACCCGCGCACCTGGGGCAAGCTCGCCGAGGCCGGGCTCGCCGCCCGCGTCGTCGAGGCCTGCGAGCACCTGCGCTCCACCGGCACCAAGCTCAAGTGACGTTAGGAAGGGCCCCTTGTTATCGCCCAGGCGATAACAAGGGGCCCTTCCTTGCACCTAGCCGGCCGTCAGGACGCGGACCGCCTCGTGCACGTCGTCGGTGAGGTGCACCGTGCCCGACAGGTCGCCGAACGGCGAGGCGGCCAGCAGCGGGCGCAGCAGCGACTCCACCGGCAGCTCCGTCGTCCAGTACGCCCGGTCGAGGAAGACGTACGCGCCGCTCGCCCCGTCCGTGCCGTAGTAGGTCTTCGTCGCCGCCTGGAACACCTCCTGCACCGTGCCGGCCCGGCCGGGCGCGAAGACGATCCCGCCCCGGGCCAGCCGCAGGATCGTGTCCTCCCGGATGGCGTTCGAGAAGTACTTCGCGATCCGCCCCGCGAACAGGTTCGCCGGCTCGTGCCCGTACAGCCACGTGGGGATGGCCAGCCCGCCGGCCCGCGCCCAGCCCAGATCCAGGTTGAGGTCCGGGTCGCGCTGCCGGGGCACCGCCGGGGCGTACCGCACCCGGACCTCCAGGGCGGCGGACGTGTACCGGTCGTGGTCGGTGAAGTCCGGCGCGGTCGCGAGCAGGTCGATCGCCGCCGTCAGCTCCCCGGCCGGCCGGGTCGACAGGTACGCGCCCAGGTTGGCCGCCTCCATCACGCCCGGCCCACCACCGGTCACCACCAGCCGGTCGGCCCGCGCCAGCTCCCAGCCCAGCACCGCCGCCATCCGGTACGGCACGCTGCCCCGGCGCACCGCGTGCCCGCCCATCACGCCCACCACGGACTGCGGCCCGTGCGCGGCCAGCCAGGCCCGGGTGGCGTCGACCAGCGCGTTGTCCACGCCGTGGTCGTGCAGCCGTTGGCCGAGCGCCTCCTTCACCTCCGGCAGCGCCCCGCCGTGCGCCCGGAAGTGCTCGTACACCCGGGTGTCGTACATGCCGGCGAAGCCGCCCTCGGCGAACCCGGCGGCCAGGTCCTCGGGCGTGTACAGGTGCGACGGCTGGGTCGGGTACGGCAGCCCGGAGAAGGGCGGCACCACGTTCGCGCCACGCCGGACCAGGTCGGCGCCCACCTCGCGGGAGGCGAACCGGCAGCCCACGAAGAGGGTGCCCGTCACCTCCGTCCCGCTCAGGTCGGGGACCGGGTCGACGTCGAGGCGCAGGCCCTGCACGGTCAGCCCGGCCAGGCTTCCGCCGGCCAGCCGCTGTTCGAACGCGCTGCGGGTCTCGATCTCGGTGGCGCTGGTGTCGTGCGGGGAGAGCACGTCCGCGGGAGGTGGGGTCGGCACGACGCCATCCTGCCCACCCGGGTCAACCCCGCAAACCATCCCGTACGCACAGGAGCCCGGCGGCGAGGCCACCGGGCTCCTGCTCCAACCGGGTCCTGGGGAGGCTCCGGACCAATAGTTGTAGTGGAAAACATCACCCGTCGGCATGGGCCGCAGGTCCGGCCCCGGGAACCGCAGGTCCGGCCGGGGCGAACCGCAGGTCCGGCCATCATGGACCGCCGGGTCGGTGCCACGACCACAGGCGTGACGAAAGCCTCAACCGTTCAGGTGGCCGGGTCTGCGGACCCCCTCGCGCGGCGCAGAGCGAAGCGGGTTGAATGGGACGATGCAGAACCTGTTGCCTGAGCCACCGGCCACCCTCCTGCCGGCCCACGACGAGGCCGACACCACCCTGGCCGCCGCCGAGGAGGCCGGCACCGACGAGGCGTACGCCGAGGTCGCGGCCCGCTTCCCGACCTACAGTGCGGGCTGGGGTGCGCTCGCGAGCCGGGCCCTGGCCGACGGCCAGGTCGTCCCCGCGTACGCCTACGCCCGGACCGGATACCACCGGGGTCTCGACCAGCTGCGCCGCAGCGGCTGGAAGGGCCACGGCCCGGTGCCCTGGTCGCACGCGCCGAACCGGGGCTTCCTGCGCTGCCTCTACGTGCTCTCCCGGGCCGCCGGCGAGATCGGCGAGGCGGACGAGGCCGCGCGCTGCGCCCAGTTCCTGCGCGACTGCGACCCGGCCGCCGGGGACGCCCTGGCCAGCGCCTGACCCATCCCGAGCAGGTGCGGCGGCCGGTCCGACACCCGTCGGGCCGGCCGCCGCGCTGATCGGGCCCCGCCCCGGTCGGAACCGGGTGCCGGTCAGAGCCCCTCGGCGACCGATGCGGCGATCTTCAGCCAGGCGTCGCGGGTGGCCGACGAGAGCTGCCCGTACCGGATCGGCTCGCCGGTGTCGATCAAGCGCTCGTACGGGGCGAGCAGCACCGCCCGGGTCCGGGCCGCGAAGTGCTCCTGGATGGCGGGCAGGTCGATCTCCTTGCGCGAGGGCGGCATCGACACCACCGTCACCGCCTGCCGGACCAGCCGGTGCCGGCCGCTCTGCTCCAGGTGGTCGAGCATCCGGGCGGCCGTCTCCGCCGAGTCGTTACGCGCCGACATGGTCACCACGAGCTGGTCGGTGGCGTCCATCGCGGCCTGCCAGTTCTGCGCCCGCACGTTGTTGCCGGTGTCCACGAAGATCAGCTTGTAGAACCGGCTGACCACCTCCCGGATCTCGGCGAACGCCGACGCGGTGAGCATCTCCCCGCCGGTGGCCGACTCGTCCGAGGCGAGCACGTCGAACATGCCCTCGCCCTGCGAGCGGACGTACTGCGACAGGTCGCCGACCCGCCCGTGCGCGCCCTGGAACTGGCCGAGGTCGCGCAGCATGTCCCGCACGGTGCGGGAGTGGAAGTCCTGCTGGGCGCGCATCCCCAGGGTGCCCTGGGTCTCGTTGTTGTCCCAGGCCAGCACGTACCCGCCGCGCTTCTGGCCGAAGGTCATGGCGAGCAGCAGGATGGCCACGGTCTTGCCCGCGCCGCCCTTCGGGTTGACCACGGTCACCTGGCGCAGCCCGCCGAAGTTGCGACGCACCATCTCGATGTCGTGGCGCATCTCCTGCTCGTGCCGTCCTGGCGGGAGCTTGATCAACCCGGTCTTGTTCACCACGGCCCGTACGCCCATCGTGGCCACCGGGTCGGCCGGGCGCACCTGCCGGCGGCGGGCGAAGTCCTCTGCGGTCGGCGCGATCCCGGTGTCGGGCGTCCACGCCGGTTCCGGGTACCCCGGCGGCACCCGGGTCACCCCGTCGGCCTGCCGGTACGGCGGCTGCGGCACCGGTGCCACCGGCTGCTGTGCCACGGGAGCCGGGGGCTGCGGCGGCCAGCCCGGTGGGTACCACCCGGACGTGGCCGGCTGCCCGGGCCCGGGGTGCCCCGCGACCGGGTGTCCCTGTTCGGGGTGGCCCTGGTCGGGATGCCTCGGGCCCGGCGGGGCCGCGTCGGGGCGGGGCGGGGCGGGCGGCGGTTGCTGCTGGCCGGGACCCCATCCCGTCGTTGCCTCGCCCGCCGTGGCCGGATAGCCCCCCGCGTACGGGTCGACCGGCCCGGCCGCGGCCCCGGCGACGGCCGGCGGGTACGGGGTGGGGGCCAGCGGCCCGGGCGGGTTCATCACCGGCGGGAACGGCCCGGGTGGCTGCGGAGGTGCTGCCTCGACCGGGCGCGGCACCCCGTCGACCGGCTGCGACGGCCCGGGCCGTGCTGCCGCGTCGACGGGCTCCGGTGCCATCACGGCCGGCTGCGGCGGTGCGGGCCGTGGGGCCGTTTCGGCGGGGTGCGGCGGTGCGGGTCGGGCCGCTGCCTCGGTCGCCCGCGCCGCTGCGGGTCGCTGCGGCGGCAGCGCCCACGGCGACTCGGCCACCCGCCCGCCGCCGTGCGCGGCCGTGCGGCCCGAGCCGTCCGCCGCGTCGGTACCGCCCGGCCCCTCCGCACCGCCGGCCGTACCGTTGCTGCTCGCGCCCGTGTTCCCGGTCGCTGGCGCCACCGGCCCGACCGCCGTCACGCCCGGTGCCACCGGGACCGGCCCGGCGGCCGTCGTCCCGTCGGCGGCCCGCAAGGTCCCGGCAGCCGTCGGCGGCTCCGACGCCACCGCGTCGCCCGGCGACCCGTACCCCTCGCCCGGGAGCGGCCCGGGCGACGCCTGCGGGTCCAGGGTGAAGGGCAGGTGCAGGTCGACCGGACCCGGCGTCGGCTGCCCGGCCCGGGGAGCCGGCACCCCGCTGACGGCGGGCGGCGCCCAGGCGGTCTCCGCAGGCACCGGGGCGGGACCGCCCGCGCCGTGCGTGGCCCAGGTGTCGGGCGTGTCCGTGCCGCGGGCGGCCCAGGCGTCGGGCCCCGGCCCGCCCCGCTCCGGGCCTGTCGCTGCGGGCGCTTCGCCCTGCGGACCGGCCATCTGGTACGGCGCGTAGGTGCTCGGCGTGGCTCCCAGCGACGGGTAGGCGTCGGAGGCGACGAACGACGGCTCGGCGTCCTCCTGGTACGGCACGGAACCCGCCGCGGCTGTCATGGCCCACGCCGGAGCGGAGCCGCCCCGCCCGGGATCGGTCGCTTCCGGCGGCCAGAGCGGTTCGATGTCCCGCTCCGGCACCGGCTGCTGGCCGGGCACGTGGACCCGGTCGGCGTTGTCGTCCACGCGGTTCCTCCCAATTCCTCCTGCCGAGGATAGGCCCCGGAGCCGAACCGCCGGGATCGACGCGGGTCTCCGCTCTTCCTCCCGCGCCGGTCGCCGCCGGTGTTCCCGCCGCGCCGGTCTCCGCCGGCGTTGCCATGGCGCCGACGGCCGACCCGGGGGTGCGCCGGGTCAGGCCGCGTAGACCGCCCAGGCCGCAGGCTCGACCCACCAGGACCGCTTCCGGCTCAACTCGCCCTCGACCCCGTCGTCGAGGTACGGCACCCGCTCGTCACGCGGCACGACGGCAACCGCGCGCCCCCGCGCGCGGCGCACCTCGAACCGCACCCGTTTCCTACCCAACGTCGAGCGGGTCACCACGGGAACGGCCACCGCCACCTCCACCAGCCCGTCCGTCGGGTCGCCGGCGGAGAGCAGCGGCAGTTCGTCGAGCCGGGCGTACCCGGCCGCGTTGCCGATCGCGCAGGCCAGCAGCGGATCGTCGCCGGCCGACAGCACGGCGTCGTCCACCTCGACGCGCCCCCGCCAGTGCAGCGGCCGGCCCGCGTCGTCGGCGGCGCCGATCAGCGCGCCGTCCAGGGTCACCGAGCCGCCGTCGTTGCGCAGCAGGTCCAGCCGCCGGACGGTGCCGTCCAGCACCGCGGCGGCCACCGCCGCCGGGTCGCGCGGCAGGCCGAGCTGCGCGGCCAGGTCACGCTGCCCGCCGGCCCGGGCCGGATCGAGCGGGAGTACGCCCACCGGCGGCAGGTCCGGCACCGTACGGTTGCCGGGCAGGTCGGCCGGGCGGCGGCTGGGCGGTGGGGCGTACCGCCGGACGAGCCGGCGCACGACGGCGCGCAACTGACCGTCGCTGGCCGTGGCGACGACCAGCCGGGTCTTCGAGTCCGGGTCGGGCCAGGTGAGCCCGTCGGGGCGGGGCGGGCCGTCGAGCCGGGCGAGCACCTCGTCGATCTCCGCGTCCGAGCGGGCGGTGACCGTCTCCACCCGGGCGCCCCGGGCGGTCAGGGCGTCCGCGCAGGCCAGCACCGGCACCCGGGGGGTCTCGCACCGCTGCCCGGTCGGGGCGTGACCGTCGTCACCGGTCGCGCCGGCACGGGTCGCCCCGCCGCCGCTCGCGGCGTCACCGGTTGCGCCCTCTTCGCCGCCGCAGCAGGCGCCGCCGCTGCCGCAGGCCCCGCCGGGAGCGTCCCGCTCCGAGCCGAGGGTGAGCAGCACCACGTCGTACACGAAGGAGCCTCCTGCCTGTCGACGAACCCCTGCCGGTCCCGCCGTGACCTCTTGTTAGCCTGACACCCCGGGCTCGCTTACCGGTCGCCACCTGGCACCCGAGCCTTCTGGAGGCGGAGAAGATGCCAGCGATCGTGCTCATCGGCGCTCAGTGGGGCGACGAGGGCAAGGGCAAGGTTACCGACCTGCTGGGTGAGCGGGTCGACTACGTCGTGCGCTACTCCGGCGGCAACAACGCCGGCCACACGGTGATCACCCCGGACGGGCAGAAGTACGCGCTGCACCTGATGCCGTCGGGCGCGCTCTCGCCGAGCGCGATGATCATCATCGGCAACGGCGTGGTGGTCGACCCGAAGGTGCTGCTGACCGAGATCGACGGCCTCGCCGAGCGCGGCGTGGACGTCTCCCGGCTGCGCATCTCCGGCGACGCGCACCTGATCATGCCGCACCACCGGGCCCTGGACCGGGTGGTCGAGCGCTACCTGGGCAGCGCCCGGATCGGCACCACCGGCCGGGGCATCGGCCCGGCGTACGGCGACAAGGTCGCCCGGATGGGCATCCGGCTGCAGGACCTGCTCGACCCGGGCATCCTGCGCAAGAAGCTGGAGCTCGCCCTGCGCGAGAAGAACCAGATCCTGTTCAAGGTCTACAACCGCAAGGCGATCGACGTCGACGCGACCGTCGAGGAATACCTGGCCTACGCCGAGCGGCTCAAGCCGTACATCGCCGAGACCCGGGTGATGCTCTGGGACGCCCTGGACCGGGGCGAGACGGTGCTGCTGGAGGGCGCCCAGGCCACCATGCTCGACATGGACCACGGCACGTACCCCTTCGTGACCTCGTCGAACCCGACGGCGGGCGGGGCGTGCGTGGGCGCGGGCATCCCGCCGACCGCGATCAACAAGGTCATCGCGGTGAGCAAGGCGTACACGACCCGGGTCGGGTCCGGCCCGTTCCCGACGGAGCTGTTCGACGACAACGGCCAGCACCTGCGCAAGGTCGGCCACGAGTACGGCACGACCACCGGCCGGGAGCGCCGCTGCGGCTGGTTCGACGCCGTCGTCGCCCGGTACGCGTGCCGCCTCAACGGCGTCACCGACCTGGTCATCACCAAGCTGGACGTGCTCACCGGCCTGCCGAAGGTCCCGCTCTGCGTCGGCTACGAGATCAACGGCGAGCGGTTCGACGACATGCCGATGACGCAGACCGACTTCCACCACGCCACGCCGATCTACGAGGAGCACGACGGCTGGTGGGAGGACATCACCAAGGCGCGGACGGAGGACGAGCTGCCGGAGAACGCGCGCCGCTACATCGCGCGCATCGAGGAGCTCTGCGGCACCCGCGTCAGCGTGGTGGGCGTGGGACCGGGCCGTGAGGAAAACGTGACCCGTCACCCCCTCCTCCCCTGAGGGGCGGGGAAGGGGCGGACGGGGGGTGGGTAGAGTCCGTGGGCGTGCGCGTACTTCTTCTGGGTGGTGGCGGGCGGGAGCATGCGCTCGCCCTGGGGCTCGCAGCCGATCCGGCCGTCGAGGGGCTGATCGCGGCGCCGGGTAATCCGGGGATCGCCGAGGTCGCCGAGTTGCGGTCGGTGGACGCCGCCGACCCCGCCGCCGTCGCCGCGCTCGCCGTGGAGACCGGCGTCGACCTGGTGGTGATCGGCCCCGAGGCGCCGCTGGTGGCCGGGGTCGCCGACGCCGTACGCGCCAAGGGCATCGCCGCGTTCGGGCCGTCCGCCGAGGCCGCCCGGCTGGAGGGCTCGAAGGCGTTCGCGAAGGACGTGATGACCGCCGCCGGGGTGCCCACCGCGCGGGCGTACACCTGCACCGACCAGGAGGGCACGGCGCGGGCGCTGGACGAGTTCGGCGCGCCGTACGTGGTGAAGAACGACGGGCTGGCCGCCGGCAAGGGCGTCGTCGTCACCGACGACCGGGCCGCCGCGCTGGCGCACGCCGCCGAGTGCGGCCGGGTCGTCGTGGAGGAATACCTGGCGGGCCCCGAGGTCTCCCTCTTCGTGGTCACCGACGGTGAGGCGGCGCTGCCGCTGCTGCCCGCCCAGGACTTCAAGCGCGTCGGCGACGGCGACGCCGGCCCGAACACCGGCGGCATGGGGGCGTACGCGCCGTTGCCGTGGGCCCCGCCCGGCCTCGTCGACGAGGTGATGGCCGACGTCGTCCACCCGACGCTGGCCGAGATGCGCCGCCGGGGCACCCCGTTCTCCGGCCTGCTCTACGTCGGCCTGGCGATGACCGCCGCCGGCCCCCGGGTGATCGAGTTCAACGCCCGCTTCGGCGACCCGGAGACCCAGGTCGTCCTCGCGCTGCTGGAGACGCCGCTCGGCGGCCTGCTGCACGCCGCCGCCGCCGGCACCCTGGCCGACCACCCGCCGCTGCGCTGGCGCGACGGCGCGGCGGTGACCGTGGTCGTGGCCGCCGGCAACTACCCGGGCACCCCGCGCACCGGCGACGTGATCACCGGCGCCGACCGTCCGGGCGTCATCCACGCGGGCACCGCCCGCCGGGCCGCCGACGGCGCGTTGCTCTCCGCCGGCGGCCGGGTCCTCTGCGGTACGGCCACCGGCCCCACCCTCGCCGCCGCGCGCGACGCCGCGTACGAGCTGGTGGGCGGCATCGGGCTGGCGGGCTCGCACCACCGCACCGACATCGCCGCCGCGGCGGTCGACGGCCGGATCACGATCCCCGGCTGACCGGGGGCACTCCCCACCGGGCGGGTTCCGGCGGGGCGGTCAGGGAGTGGGGTCCGGTGTGACCGTCAGGCCATGCCGAGCGCGGCGGCGATGACGGCCTGGGCGGTCGCGCTCAGCTCCTCGCCCTTGGCGTCCGTTGCGGTGATCGAGTATTCGACCCGGAACCGGCCGTCCCGGGTCGACGCCACGGCGGCCAGGTAGCCGTACCGGGAGCCGGTCTTGACCCAGAGGGTCTCGCCGTCGTCCAGCGGCATGGCGGACAGGCCGGCGCTGTACCGGGCCGGGCCGCCCTCGACGTCGTCCACCGGCGGGAGGGTGAACATCTCGGTGAGCTGCGGCTCCGGCACGACCCGGCCGGCGAACAGCGCCGTCATGAAGGTGTCCAGGTCGGCCAGGCTGGAGATGACGTCACCGGAGGCGGGGGTGTAGGTCTGGCTCCACACGGTGGCGTCCACCAGCTCGGTCACCCCGTCCCGGGTGACGGCCTGGTAGCCGTGGGCGTGCGGGCCCCGGATGCGCGGGTCGTCGCCGGGCCCGTACGTGTCGCGCAGGCCGAGCGGCCGGGCGATCCGCCGCGCCAGCTCCTGCTCGTACGTGTGGCCGGTGACCTTCTCGACGAGCAGCCCGGCGACGATGTAGCCCATGTTGGTGTAGTCCTGCTTCTCGCCGGGGTCGAACGCGCGCGGGTTCTCCAGCCCCGCCCGGACGATCTGCTCCGGGGTCCACCGGTCGTACCGGTGGGCGAGCTGCCACTCGATGTCGCCCGGCGGCGTCGGGCTGGGGATGCCGCTGGTGTGGTGGAGGAGCTGGCGGACGGTCACGGTCGGGTAGTCGGCGGGCAGCAGGCCCGGCAGGTAGCCCTGCACGGACCCGTCGAGGTCGACCCGTCCCTCGGCGGCGAGTTGCAGCACCAGCGCGGCCGTGAACACCTTGGTGACGCTGCCCACCCGGAACCGGGCGTGCGGCGGCACCGGGGCCCCGGTGCGCAGGTCCCGCACCCCGCTGGTGCCCGTCCAGCAGCCGTCCGCGGTGGTGATCCGGACCTGGGCGCTGGTCGCGTCGGCGTCGGGTAGGCCGGCGATCGCCGCCCGTATCGGGGCGGGGTCGAGGGTGCCGGGTCGGCAGTCGACCCCGGATTGGTCGTTGTCGACTGCGGCGGCGAGCGGGGCGGGCGCGGGGCCGAGGGGCGCGGTGGCGCGCGGGGCGGCGGTGACCGCGCCGGGCACGGCGACGGTGAGCAGGGCGGCGAGTGCCGTGGCGGCGACCGTACGCCGATTCATGATTGTCATGCCGTCAGCCTGCCGGCGGGGCGTGCCCGGGAGCATCCGGGCAAGTCCCCCGACGGACCCGGGCGGCGGCCTCAGGGGGATCCCCGGTCAGCCGAAGTAGCGGCGTAGCTCGCGGGTGAGCACCTTGCCGGTGGCGTTGCGCGGCAGGTACTTCACGAAGACCACGTCGCGGGGGACGCTGAACCGGGCCAGGTAGTGCCGGACGTACTCGCGGACCGCCTCCGGGTCGAGGGTCTCGCCGGGGTGCAGGGCGAGGAACGCGGCGAGGCGCTGGCCGTACTCGTCGTCGGGCACGCCGATCACGGCCACCTCGCGGACCTGCGGCAGCCGGGCGACCAGGTCCTCCACCTCGGACGGGAAGACGTTCTCCCCGCCGGATACGATCATGTCGTCGGCCCGCCCGTCGACGAAGAGCAGCCCATCGGCGTCGAGCCGGCCGAGGTCGCCGGTGTCCAGCAGCCCGTCCCGGCTCTCCCGGGCGGTGCCCGAGGTGTAGCCCTCGAAGAGCATCTCGTTGCCGACGAAGATCCGTCCGACCCGGCCGGCGGGGACCGGTCTGCCCTCGTCGTCGAGGATGCGCAGCCGGGTGCCGTGCGGCGGACGGCCGGCGGTGGTCGGGGCGGCCCGCAGCTCGGCGGGGCCGGCGATGGACGCCCAGGACACCTCGGTCGAGCCGTACAGGTTGTAGAGGACGTCGCCGTAGGTGTCCATGAAGCGCAGGGCGAGCCCGCCGGGCAGCGCCGACCCGCTGAGGGCGACCACCTTCAGGGGCGGCTTCGGCTCGGGCGGCGGCACCTCCATCAGCCGCTGCACCATCACCGGCACGGCGAACATGGCGTCGCAGCGGTGCGCCGTGAGCGCGCCGAGCGTGGCGGACGGGTCGAAGCGTCGGTGCAGCACGATCGTCGCCCGCAGGGCGAAGCAGACCTGGAGCGCCGCGTACCCCCAGGTGTGGAACAGCGGCGCGGCGATCAGCACGGTGTCCCGGACGCGCAGCGGGATGCGGTCGATGATGGAGACCAGCGGGCCGAACCCGTGCGGGGTGGGCCGGCGTGCCCCCTTGGGCGCGCCGGTGGTGCCGGAGGTCAGCACGATGGTGCGGCCCTCGCGCGGCGGCGGCTGGAGGTCGCCGGGCAGCGCCGCCGCGATCAGCTCCTCCAGCCGGGCCTCGTCGACCCGGTGCAGGTCGGCGGGGAGGCCGAGGGCCCGTTCGGCGAACTCGGCGTCGTGCACGAGGACCTTCAGCCCCTGCTCCTCGGCGACGGTGGCGAGCTGCGCGGGGGAGAGCCCCGTGTTGACCAGCACCGCGTCCGCGCCGAGCAGGGTGGTCGCGACCATGGCCTCGATCAGCCCGTGGTGGTTGCGGCAGAGCAGCCCGATGCGGTCCCCGCTGTGCACGCCGAGGCCGCCGCGCAGCGACTTCGCCAGCCGTTCGGCGCGGTCGAGCAGGGCGCCGTACGTCAGCTCGGCGCCCTGCTCGTCGACGACGGCGGTGCGGCCCGGGTCCCGGGCGGCGGCCTGGCGCAGCTCGCCGGCGAGGCTCCAGCCCCACCGGCGCAGCGCGTTGAGCTGGGCGGCGACCCGGACCGGCGGGCCCGGGGTGAGCAGCCCGCGCCGGGTCAGCGTGGCGACGGTGAACGGCAGATCCATCCGCGGGCCTCCTCCGGGCGTGCGGGACCCACCCGGCGACCGTGCGGCGTGTCGGGTCGGGTCGGGTCGGGTCGGTTCGTGGTCGGGTCAGCGGACGTGGACGCCGGAGATGGCCCGGGAGATCACCAGTCGCTGGATCTCCGACGTGCCCTCGAAGATGGTGTAGATCTTGGCGTCCCGGTACCAGCGCTCGACCGGGTGGTCCCGCAGGAAGCCGGCCCCGCCGAGCAGCTGCACGGCCTTCTCGGTGACCGACACGGCCACCTCGCCGGCCTTGAGCTTGGACATCGAGCCCTCGCCGGCGGTGAACGGGCGGTTGTTGCGCCCCATCCAGGAGGCCCGCCAGACCAGCAGCCGGGCGGCGTCGATCTCCATCTTCATGTCGGCCAGCGCGAACGCGACCGCCTGGTTCTCGATGATCGGCCGGCCGAACTGCACCCGGTCCTTGGCGTAGTCCAGCGCGTACTCGTAGGCGGCGCGGGCCACGCCGAGCGCCTGCGCGCCGACGGTCGGCCGGGACAGCTCGAACGTGCGCATCGCGGCCTGGCCGGAGGCCTTCTGGCCGGATCGGGCGCGGGCCAGCCGCTCGTCGAGGGCCTCCTTGCCGCCGAGCAGGCAGCGGCCGGGGACCCGGACGTCGTCGAGGAAGACGTCCGCCGTGTGCGAGGCGCGCAGCCCCAGCTTGCGCAGCTTCCGGGTCGCGCTCAACCCGGCGGTGCCCGGGGGTACGACGAACGCGGCCTGCCCGCGCGAGCCGAGCGTCGGGTCGACCGAGGCGGTGACGACGTGCACCCCGGCGATCCCGCCGTTGGTGGCGTACGCCTTCTGCCCGCGCAGCACCCATTCGTCGCTGGCCTCGTCGTAGACGGCCCGGGTGCGCATCGCGCCGACGTCGGAGCCGGCCTCTGGCTCTGTGGTGCAGAACGCGGCGACGGCCGGGGAGTCGGCGTCGCCGAAGCACTGGGGGACCCACTCGACGAGCTGGTCGGGGGTGCCCGCGCCGTAGATGGCGGCCACGGCCAGCGAGGTGCCGAAGATGCCGAGGCCGATGCCGGCGTCGCCCCAGAAGAGCTCCTCGCTGGCGATCGGCAGGGACAGGCCGGTGGGGTCGGCCCAGCAGGTGGCGAGGAACTCGAAGCCGTACAGCCCGACCTTCGCCGCCTCCTGGATCACGGGCCAGGGGGTCTCCTCGCGCTCGTCCCACTCGGCGGCGGCCGGGCGCACGACCTCGGCGGCGAAGCCGTGCACCCAGTCCCGCAGGTCCCGCTGTTCCTCGTTCAGGTCGAGCGAGAACTCGGCCATCGTCAGCCCTTGGGGATGTCGAACAGGTTGGCGATGTTGGCGGCGAGGCCGAGGTCGCCCTTGGCCTTCAGCTTACCGGTCATGAACATCATCACCGGGTTCGCGCCGCCGGAGACGATCTTCAGGAACTCCAGGGGGCCCATGGTGAGGCTCAGCTTGGGGTCGTGCTGCGGGGTCTCGTTGACCGTGCACGCGCCGTCGGCGACGACGATCTCGTAGGTGTCCGTGCCACCGTCGGGGCGGCCCGTGATGCCCCAGTGGATCACCGCGTTGGTGGAGCCGGCCCGGTCGGCGCGGAACAGCGTGGGCATCCGGCCGAAGACCTCGCTCAGGACCTTGCCGCGCAGCTCGCCGGACATCACCTCGACGATCTTGTCGTCGGGGGTGGACTTGACCAGCTGGGCGAACTCCTTGGGGCCGTAGTTGGCGAAGTTGGCCGGGTCGAAGTCAGTCATGGAAAGGAACCTCTCGAGCGGCGACTGTGGTTACTCTAGCGTAACCTTACGCACGAGTAGGTATGCTCGCAAGGTGTCCAGCACCCCCACCTTCAAGCGCCTCCCCCGGGCCGTACGCGAGCAGCAGATGCTCGACGCCGCCGTCCGGGTCTTCTCCCGACGCGGCTTCCACGCGGCGAGCATGGACGAGATCGCCGAGGACGCCGGCATCTCCAAACCCATGGTGTACGCGTACCTGGGCAGCAAGGAGGAGCTCTTCGTCGCCTGCCTGCACCGCGAGGGCACCCGCATGATGGAGGCCATCGCCGGGGCCGCCGCCCCCGACCTCGACGCTGACGAGCGGCTCTGGCGCGGCCTGCGCGCGTTCTTCGGCTTCGTCGGGGCGCACCGTGACGGCTGGGCGGTGCTCTACCGGCAGGCCCGCGGCTCCCAGCCGTTCGCCGGGGAGCTCGCCGCCATGCGGGCCCGGCTCGTCGAGGTGGTCGCCGGGATGCTCGACCACGCCCTGCGCGCCCGGGGCCGCGAGGTGGGCGCCACCGACCTGGAGGTCGTCGCGTACGCCCTGGTCGGCGCGAGCGAGTCGCTGGGCGACTGGCTCGCCGACCACCCGGAGGCCGACCCGGAGAAGACCGCCACCCGGATGATGAACGTCGCCTGGCTCGGCGCCGACCAGCTCCTCCGCGGCGTCACCTGGCACCCCGAGGGGTAAGGAAGGGCACCTTGTTAACGCTTTCCGTATAGGAAGGGCCCCCTGTTAACACGCCTGGCGGGAGTGTCGGTGGGGTGCGCGAGGATGGGCGGGTGCTCGACGGCATCGACGACATCGACTGGGTGCGGCTCGGCCACGCCTACGGCTCGGCCGGGGACGTGCCCGGCCTGCTCCGCGCCCTGCGCTCGCCCGACGAGGAGGAGCGGCAGGCCGCCTTCGGCGCGCTCTACGCCAACATCTTCCACCAGGGCTCACGCTACGAGGCGTCGGCGTACGCCGTGCCGTTCCTGCTGGAGCTGCTCGCCGACCCGGCCACCCCCGACCGGGAGCTGGTGCTCTACCTGGTGACGGCGCTCGCGGTGGGCTACGACGAGCGGTGGCTGCCCGAGGGCGTCCCGGTGGCCGAGTTCCGCCGGGCGGCCGACGGCGGGCGGGAGCTGCTCGCCGCCAAGCCGCCCCCGTGGCACGGCGACGACGAAAGCCAGAAGGAGTACGTCGAGTGGGCGTACGTGGAGTCGCTCGACGAGGCGGATCAGCAGCGCCTGTGGGCGCACATCGAGCTGGCCGTCTACGACGCGGTGCGAGCCGGCGTGCCCCTGTTCCGTGACCTGCTCACCGACGCCGACCCGGGGCTGCGCGCCGGGGCGGCGTACGCGCTCGCCTGGTTTCCGGAGGACGCGGCCGGCAGCCTCCCGGCGCTCGTCGCGGCGGCCGGGGCCGCACTGGAGGTGGACGAGGACGAGGCGGCGACCGCCCTGGTGGCCGCCGGGTTGCTCGGTGCCGCGCCCGACGCCGGGCTGCTGACCGACGCGCGCCCGGTGATCCGCTGGGCCGCCGCGGTCGGTCGGGCCCGGGTGCTTGGCGCCGATGCCGACCCGGCGACGGTCGACGAGCTGCTCGCCTGGACGGCCGCCGGTCCGGGCAACCGGCTGACGGCCGACGGGGCCGAGGTGCCGTTCCTCGACGGCGACCTCAACGGGTACGCGGGGCTGTCCCTGCGCCTGCTCGGGCCCCGGCACACCGATCGGGCGTTCGACGCGCTGCTCGACCGGCTGCCCGCCGTCACCGGCGAGCAGGCGTTGCCGGTGACGGCCGAGGCCCTGCGCCTGGCGTTCCCCGACGGCAGCCTGCCCACGGGGGTGCCGTGTGCGGCGCTGGCTCCCCGGCAACGGCGGCTCGTCGAGCTGCTGGCCCGGTCGCCCGAGGTGTGGCTGTTCGGCGACTCGACGTTCGTCAACTTCAGCCTGCTCGTCGGCGACTACGGCCTGCCGCGCAGCCGGGAGGCGATGCTGGCGTACCTCGAAGGCGTTCCGACCTGACCCTCGGCGGTCCGCTCAGCGGGGCCGGCCGGCGGCGCGTCGGCGGGCGCGGAGCCGAAGCCAGCGGGCGGCCTCCAGCAGGCCGGTGATCGCGACCGACAGCCCGATCCCGGCCAGGATGCCCTTGACCGGCTCCCGCTCGAAGGCCAGCCCGCCGAAGTAGCCGAGCAGCCCGCAGTACGCCGCCCAGGTGCCGGCCGCGAGCGCGTCGAAGAGCACGAACGACCGCAGCGGATAGCGGACCGCGCCCATCGTCAGGGTCACCGCCGTGCGCCCGCCGGGGACGTAGCGGGCGGTGGTGAGCATCATGCCGCCCCGCCGGTCGACCGCCCGGCGGGCCCATTCCGACCCGGCGCGCCGCCGGCTGTCCGCCGGCAGCCGGGCCAGCCGGTGCGCGCCGCCGCTCCGGCCGATGGCGTACGACAGGTGGTCGCCGGCCAGCGCGCCGCACGCGGCGAGCACGATCACCATCGTCAGGTCCGGCTGCCCGCCGACCGCGAAGACCCCGGCGGTCACCACGATCGTCTCGCCGGGCACCGCCGGGAAGACGGCGTCGACCGCGGTGACCGCGAAGATCACCAGGTAGACCCACGGCGAGGTGACCGTGTCGTGGAGCAGGCCGAGGACCGACTGCATGCCCTCATGCTCTGCCGTCGCGGCGTTAAGAAGGGGCCCTTCCTATACAAAAGGCGTTAACAAGGTGCCCTTCCTTACAAGCTTGCCCTCGGCGGTGGGTGAGTGGGAGGTGAGCGTCACCGGGGCGCCCAGGGCCTCCTCGACCGCCGCCGGCCAGTCGGCCGGAGGGTCGTCGTCGTAGACGGGGCGGGCCGCGAGCAGGCGGGCGGTGAGGGCGGCCTGGCGGTCCAGGTCGCCGGGCGGGCCGGGCTCCAGGCGGTCGGTGCCGTCGTAGCGGCGGCAGATCCGCAGCCCCCGGTCGGCCAGGTCGAGGTGGGTGAGGGCGAGGCTGTCGACGCCGCCGGCCGCGTCGAGGGCGTACCGGTGGGCGACCGCGTCGAAGTGGCCGAACCGGAACCGCCCCTGCCACGGGTTGGTGGCGTTGTGCGCGTCGGCCAGCGGCAGCGCCGGGTCCTCGGTGACCAGCGGGCCGGGGCCGTGCCGGGTGGTGGTGACCCGCAGCACGCCCAGCCGCTCGGCGGTGCCGGCGAGCCCCGCCTCGGCGAGCAGGCCCTCGGCGTTGGCGAACGTGGTGGTGCTCCACGTCGTGTACGGGTGGAAGCCGTGCCACTCGTCGAGCAGCACCCCCTGCGCCCCCTCGAAGACGCAGGTCCCGGCGCGCAGCACCCCGGCCAGGTGGGACCGGTCGACGATCGCCACCCGGTCGCCGAACGCGGTGAACGCGGGAAGGCAGTCGTCGACGGGCGGGGCGTCCAGCGGGCCGAGTTCGGCGGTGAGCCGGTCGCGCAGGGCGGCCAGCCGGCGGCGCAGCACGGCCGGGGTGCGGCAGTCCGCCACGCGGGGCGCGGAGTCGGGGTGGGCGAGCCCGTACGCGACGGCCTCGCCCACCCCCAGCCCGCAGGAGCCGTGCCGGTCGGCTCCGCGGGCCAGCTCGCGGGCCCGGTTGGCGGCCCGGTGGTACGGGGTGGCCAGCAACGCCTCCCCGTCGACGGTGAGCCTGTCGAGCGCGTCGGGCACGCCCACCGTGGCGAGGTGGTCGGCCTCGGCGGCCAGGGCGAGCGGGTCCACCACCACGTGCCGGGACAGGTGGGTCCGCACGCCGGGGCGGAAGGTGCCCGCCCCGAACTGCGCGAACGTGTGGTGCCGCCCGTCGCGCAGGACGACGTTGTGTGCCGCCTGCGCGCCCCCGTTGAAGCGGACCACCGTGTGGACGGGCCGGGTGGCGCAGAGCCAGTCCACGACGGTGCCCTTGCCTGCGTCGCCGTAGCCGAGGTCGACCACCAGCACGTGGTTCACAGCCGGGTCACCCCACGGGTGGGCGGCGTCGACGGGGCGGGCAGCGTGGCCACCTGGTCGCGGGTGCCCCGGCCGAGGCGGGCCAGCGCCTTCGACACGGTGCCGGTGGCCTTCGAGCCGGCCTTCTTGAGGTCGGCCAGGCCCTGGTCGAGGTCGACGGCCTGCTCGCCGAGGCCGACGGTGAGGGCGATGGTCTCGCAGACCGCGTCGAGGTCGTCGAGCACGACGGCGTTCTGCCCGAGCAGGTCGCGCCAGAAGTCCAGCACCTTCGTGTTGCCGGCGTAGCTGCTGCCGGCGGGGAGCAGGTAGTAGGTGTCCCAGCGCCGGGTCACCTCGTCGACGATCTGCAGCAGCGGCACGTCCTCGCGGAGGTCGTCACCGATGAGCCGGCTCACCTGCCGCCGGTCCACCCGGGGGTAGGCCAGCTCGTCGCCGATGATGAACAGGTAGCCGCGCCGGCCCCGCTTCTCCCAGCAGTCGGTGGCGGTGTGCCGGGCCATGAAGTACATGGCCAGCTCGTACGACTCGGTCATCTGGCCGCCGCCGCCACCCTCCAGCACGATCCGGCCGAGGTCGTCGTCCATCCGGTTGTCCGACTCGAACTGCCCGACCTGCAACGGCACCTGGTCGCAGGTGGCGTCGCCGATCGCGCCGAACATGATCTGCGGGTCGCGGGCGTACCCCTGGCGGAGCAGGAGCCCGAGCAGCTGCGGCAGCTTGGCCTGGAGGGTGCGGGGCACGTTCCGCATGGAGCCGGTGACGTCGAACAGCACTGTGATGGCCGTCGACTGCGGGTGCTCGGCCGAGTCGCGGCTCTCCCGCATCGCGTCGCGCGGGTCGAGCGCCGGGTGCACCTTGCGCGCCCCGCTGTCGCTGTAGGCGAAGGCGCTCTTGCCGGTGGCCCGGCGGTACCGGTCGGCGGCGTCGTACACGTCGGTGGACCACATTCCACTGCCCATGGCAGCCTCCCTAGGGGTTGAGGGTGAAGGGTCGGAAGGTGCGCGGCCCGTAGAGCCGTTCGAGCACCTCGTCCAGTTCGCGCAGCAGTCGCCACGCGTCGTCGGGCCGGGACAGCAGCGCCGGGCGGCGGCAGCCGTGGGCGAAGGCGCGCAGCTCGCGCGGGGCCCGGTCGCCCATCAGCCACGCCATGCACGTGGCGGCCATCGCCAGGTCGGTGCCGGGCCCGCAGGCCCGCCGGGCGGCGACCTCCGGCGGGTACCAGTCCTCGTGGCCGGGCACCAGCGCGGGGATCGTGCCCCCGGTGGCGGCGGAGAAGCACCAGTCGACGAGCACCACGCCGTGCCCGTCGGGCTCGATCAGCACGTGCCGGGGCAGCACCGCGCCGTGCACGATGCCGGCCCGGTGGGCCAGGCCGAGGGCGACCAGCAGCCGCCGCCACATCCAGGCCGCGTCCCGGCCGTCGAGCCCGTCGGGGTACGCGCGGCGCACCTCGTCGAGGCTGTGCAGGCCGGGCGCGGTGGCCAGCACGCTGATCCGCCGTTCCGCCCCGGTGGCCGGGTCCCGGTGCCGGAGGGTGTCGACGAGCCGGGGCACGTACGGCAGGTAGCGGGGGTCGCCGCGTTCGGAGATGGTGCGCAGCGCGTGCTGCTCGCGGGCGATGAGGTCGTTGTCGGCGGGGTCGCGGGGCAGCTTGAGCAGGCGGTCCGACCCGACGTCGTAGAGGTCGGCGAGGTCGCCGGTGTGGGCGAGCGGGCCGAGCCGGTGGCCGCCGAGGACGATCGGGTCGGCGCTGGCCCGCCCGGCCCGCCACCGGTTGGTGACCTGGACGAACGCGTCGGTGGCGGCGGCGCGTACGGCCGGGTCGAGCGCGCCCAGCCGGTCGGGGTGCAGGGCCGCGACCAGCTCGCGGTAGCGGTGGGCCGACGGGTCGGCGCCGAACAGGTCGGCGTCGGTGCGCGCGGCGGTGACCAGCCGGATCGCCTCGTGGGTGTTCACCGCACCGTCTCCTCCCGGGCGGGGCGCAGCAGCGCCGGGTGCAGCAGTCGGGCGTCGCCGGCCCGGTAGAGCTTGGCGCGGGGGCCGCCGCGCGTGCCGCCGCGTTCGGTGCTCGCGCCGGTGCTCTCCACGAAGCCCGGCACGGAGAGCACCTTGCGGTGGAAGTTGCCGGGGTGCAGCGGGTGCCCCCAGACGGTCTCGTAGACGGCCCGCAGCTCGCTGATGGTGAACTCGGTGTCGAGGAAGCGGGTGGCCAGCGGGGTGTATTCCAGCTTGGACCGGGCCCGCTCCAGGCCGTCGTCGATGATCCGGTCGTGGTCGAAGGCGAGCTGCCGGCTGCTCAGCGCGGTCACGGGCAGCCAGATCGCGTCGTCGGCGTCGCTGCCGGCGGCCGGGTCGGGCAGGTCGGGGGCGAACGCGAGGTAGGCCACCGAGACGATCCGCATCCGGGGGTCGCGGTCGGGGTCGCCGTAGCTGGCGAGCTGCTCCAGGTGGACCCGGCGCAGCCGCTCGCCGCCGAGGCCGGTCTCCTCGGCCAGCTCCCGCCGTGCCCCGGTCGCCAGGTCCTCCTCGGGGCGGACGAACCCGCCGGGCAGCGCCCAGTGGCCCTCGAACGGCGGCCCGCCCCGGCGGACGAGCAGCAGGTGCAGCGCGTCGGACCGGACGGTCAGGGCGACCACGTCGACGGTGACGGCCACCGCCGGGTAGGCCCGGGGGTCGTAGGCGGCGAGGAACTCCTGCTCGTTCACGGCGTCTCTCTCACTCTGAGAACATCTCAACGTGAGAACAACTTAGCGCACGAAAGAGTGAATGCCAAGCCCTGACCCCTCGTCAGCGCACGGAGCCCACCAGGTGCGGCCTGCCGCTGCGCGCGTCGTGCAGGGCGAACTCCCAGGCCGGGCCGTCGGCGGTGGCGGTGAAGGCCACCGTGGACGGCAGCGGCACCGGCAGCTTGAACGCCACCTCGACCGTGTACGCCTCCGGCAGCCGGCTCTCCAGCGCGGCCAGGCAGCGCGCCTTGCTCCACATGCCGTGCGCGATCGGGCGGGGGAAGCCGAACAGCCGCGCCCCCAGCCGGGAGGTGTGGATCGGGTTGTGGTCGCCGGAGACCCGCGCGTAGTCGGTGCCCACCCGCGGCGGCACCCGCCAGGAGGCGGTGGCGGCCGGCGCGGCGGGCCGGTCGCCCCGGTCGCGCCGCGCGCCGCCGCCGGCCGTGCGCTCCCTGCCGAGGTACGTCGACACGCCGCGCCACACCTCCGCCCCGCCGGCCGCCCCGACCAGCACCACGTCGACCTGCCGCCCCCGCTCGTGCGGGCGCAGGTTCTCGGCGTACGCGCGGAAGTCCAGCGGCTCGCCGGCCTCGACCGGCCGGCGCACGGTGATCCGGTTGGCCACGTGCACCAGCCCGACCAGCGGCAGCGGGAACTGCGGCGCGGTCATCAGCCGCAGCGCCAGCGGAAACCCCAGCACGTGCGGGTACGTCCCCGGGAGCCGGTCGGCCAGCCGGAACCCGCACACCCGGTCGTAGTCGGCCAGGTGCGCCCGGTCGACGGCGACCCCGGCGACGGCCAGCTCGACCTGCGGCAGCGCGTCGCCCCGGCGGCGACCCGGGCCGGGCAGCGCCCCGAGCAGGGCCCGCCGGTAGAGCGGGCCGGCCTGCGGCAGCCGGGGCAGCTCCAGCAGGGTCCGGCCCTGCGTCTCCGCGTCGGTCATCACGCCCCCAGCAGGCTCTGGCCGCAGACCCGGACGACGTTGCCGCTGACCGCGCCGCTCGCCGGCCAGGCCAGCCAGCCGATCGTCTCGGCGACGTCCACGGGCAGGCCACCCTGGGTCATGCTGTTCATCCGCCGGCCCGCCTCCCGCACGACGAGCGGGATGCGGGCGGTCAGCCGGGTCTCGATGAACCCGGGGGCGACCGCGTTGACGCTGATCCCGCGCTCGCGCAGCGCCGGGGCGAGCGACTGCACCAGCCCGATCACGCCCGCCTTGGAGGTGGCGTAGTTGGTCTGGCCCCGGTTGCCGGCGATCCCGGCGATCGAGGAGACCGAGACGATCCGGCCGCCGGCCGGGATCAGCCCGCGCTCCAGCAGCACGTCGTTGATGCGTTCCTGGCTGGACAGGTTGACGTCGATGACGCTGTCCCACCGGTCGGCGTCCATCCGGCCCAGCGTCCGGTCCCGGGTGATGCCGGCGTTGTGCACCACCACGTCGACCCGGCCGTGCCGGGACGCGAGGTGGTCGGCGAGCCGGGTGGGCGCGTCCGGGGCGGTCAGGTCGAGCTGCACGGCGGTGCCGCCGATCTCGTTGGCGACGGCGGCCAGCTCGTCCCCGGCGGCCGGGATGTCGAGCGCGACGACCTGCGCGCCGTCGCGGGCCAGCACCCGGGCCAGGGCCGCGCCGATGCCCCGGGCCGCCCCGGTCACCAGGACGACCTGGCCGTCGAGCGGCCGGTCCCAGTCGGCCGGCGGCTCGGCCGCGCCGGCGCCGACCCGGACGACCTGCCCCGAGACGTACGCCGAGCGGCCCGAGAGCAGGAACCGCAGGGTGGCCTCCAGGCCGGTGGCCGTGCCGGCGTCCCCGTGCGCCGTGACGTGCACGAGCTGGGCGGTGACGCCCCGGCCGAACTCCTTGCCGATGCTGCGGGTCAGCCCCTCCAGGGCCCGCTGGGCGGTCGCCTCGCGCGGCGTGCCGCACTCGTCGGGCGGGGTGCCGAGCACGATCACCCGGCCGCCGGGCAGCACCGAGCGGGCGCGCGGGTGGAAGAAGTCGTAGAGCTGGCGCAGGCCGGTGGAGTCGGTGATGCCCGTGGCGTCGTACACCAGGGCCCCGAAGCGCTCCTGGGCGTCGGCGGTGGCCGGATCGCGCAGCTCCACCCCGGCGGCGGTCAGGATCGTGCCGACCGGCCCGGCGAGCCGGCCGCCGGTGGCCGAGCCGAGCAGGGCCGGCCCGGTCAGCAGCGGGTCCCCCGGGGTGTGCCGGCGCAGTCGTGGCGGGTCGGGCAGCCCCAGGCGCTTGACCAGCGCGCGGCCGGCCCCCGATCGGACGAAGCTCGCGTACCTGTCGGTCATAGGCGTAGCCTACTGGCCAGTAGGTTGTGGGCAAGCCCTGAAACGGAGGCGGGATCGTGCAGAGCATCCGGCGGGTCGCGGTCATCGGCGGCAACCGCATCCCCTTCGCCCGGTCCAACTCGCGGTACGCCAGCGCGTCCAACGCGGACATGCTGGGCGCGGCCCTCGACGGGCTCGTCGCGCGGTTCGGGCTGGCCGGGCAGCGGGTCGGCGAGGTCGTCGCCGGGGCGGTGCTCAAGCACTCCCGGGACTTCAACCTCACCCGCGAGGTGGTGCTCGGCTCGAAGCTCGACCCGCACACCCCGGCGTACGACATCCAGCAGGCGTGCGGCACCGGCCTGGAGGCGGCGATCCTCGTCGCCAACAAGATCGCCCTCGGGCAGATCGAGGCCGGCATCGCCGGCGGCGTCGACACCACCTCCGACGCCCCGCTGGCCGTCAACGAGGAGCTGCGCCGCACCCTGCTCCGGCTCAACTCCGCCCGCACCCTCGGCGAGCGGCTGAAGATCGCGGCGAAGCTGCGTCCGCTCCAGCCGTTCCAGCCGGAGATCCCGCGCAACGCCGAGCCGCGCACCGGGCTGTCGATGGGCGAGCACGCCGCCCGCACCGCCCTGCGCTGGAACGTCGACCGGCAGGCCCAGGACGAGCTGGCGCTCCGCTCCCACCAGCGGCTCGCCGCCGCGTACGACCGGGGGTTCTTCGACGACCTGCTGACCCCCTACCTGGGGCTGAACCGGGACCAGAACCTCCGCCCCGACACCACCATGGAGAAGCTTGGCTCGCTCAAGCCCGTCTTCGGCCACCGGGGCCCGGACGCCGAGCACGCGACCATGACCGCCGGCAACTCCTCCCCGCTCACCGACGGCGCGTCCACGGTGCTGCTCGCCTCCGAACAGTGGGCGGCCGAGCGCAACCTGCCGGTGCTCGCCTGGTTCTCCTGGTCGGAGACGGCGGCCGTCGACTTCGTGCACGGCGACGAGGGGCTGCTGATGGCCCCCGCGTACGCGGTGCCCCGGATGCTGGCCCGCGCCGGGCTGACGTTGCAGGACTTCGACTACTACGAGATCCACGAGGCGTTCGCCTCGCAGGTGCTGGCGACGCTGGCCGCCTGGGAGTCGCCGGAGTTCTGCAAGGACCGGCTCGGCCTGGACGCCCCGCTCGGGTCGATCGACCGGGACAGGCTCAACGTCAACGGCTCGTCCCTGGCCGCCGGCCACCCGTTCGCCGCCACCGGCGGGCGGATCGTCGCCACGCTGGCCAAGCTGCTCGCCGAGTCCGGTTCCGGGCGGGGGCTCATCTCGATCTGCGCGGCCGGCGGCCAGGGGGTCACGGCGATCCTGGAGCGCTGACGCCCGGCCCCGCCTGCCTGACCGCGCCTCGCCGGGCCTTGCCGCAGCTCGCCGCGCTGACCCGCCGCCGTCCGGCCGTCCGGTGCCGGGCGGCCGACGTTCACCGGGCGTTCAACTCGGTGTGTGGCTGTGGTGGCCTCGGGCCGGCAGGGTGGCCGGCGATGGACATCAGCGCAGCCGGGGCGACACCGGACCTGTCCGTGGTCGTCCCCATGTACAACGAGCAGGACGTCGTCGCGGTGTTCGTCGAGCGGCTCCGGCCGGTGCTCGACGGCACCGGCACCACGTACGAGGTGGTCGCCGTCGACGACGGCAGCCGCGACGCCACGGCCCGGCTGCTGCTCGACCACGCCCGGTCCTGGCCCCAGCTCCGGCTCGTCCGGCTGCGCCGCAACAGCGGCCACCAGGCCGCCCTCACCGCCGGCCTGCACCGGGCCCGGGGCCGCTGGGTGGTCAGCATCGACGCCGACCTCCAGGACCCGCCCGAGGTCATCCCCGAGATGCTGGCCACCGCCCGCGACCGGGGCGTCGACGTCGTGTACGGGGTGCGCGCCGACCGCAGCACCGACACGCCGTTCAAGCGCGGCACCGCCGGCCTGTACTACCGGCTGATGCGGCGCATCGTCGGCGCGGACCTGCCCGCGCAGGCGGGCGACTTCCGGCTGGTCAGCCGCGACGTGGTGGAGGTGCTGCGCCGGCTGCCCGAGCGCACCCCGGTCTACCGGCTGCTGGTGCCCTCGCTCGGCTTCGCCGCCGCCGAGGTGCGCTACTCCCGCGCGGCGCGGGCGGCCGGGGAGACGAAGTACCCGCTGCGCCGGATGATCGCGCTGGCCTGGGACAGCACGGCGAACTTCACCGCCGCGCCGCTGCGGCTGGCCACCTGGCTCGGCGTGGTCAGCTTCGCGGCCTGCCTGGTGCTGGCCGTCCTCGGCCTGGTCGCCTACGCCGACGGCGCGACCATTCCGGGCTGGACCTCGCTGTTCGTGGCGGTGCTGCTGTTCAGCGCCGTCCAGCTGATCTGCCTCGGGCTGCTCGGCGAGTACGTCGGCCGCATCTACCGCACGGTGCAGGACCGCCCCACCCACCTCGTCGGCTTCGACTCCGCCGAGGTGCCCTTCGAATCCGGCGGGGTCCCCTTCGGCCCCGGCGAGGCTCCCTTCGGCTCCGGTGGCGCATCCGGCCCCGGCGGGGTGCCCGTCGACCCGGCCGGGGCGTCCGACTCGCCGGCCGTGGCGGTGGCGGCTGGCCGGGCCGGTGACTGAACCGGCGGTGCTGACGCAGGGCCCGCCGGTGGCGTCGGACGCGCCCGCCCCACACGACGCACCGACGGGTCGGGGCGGCCCGCCGGCCCGCCGGGTCGCGGCGGCCCTCGCCTGGGCCACGGTGCTCGCCGCGCTGGTCGCCGGCTGGTGGTGGACGGGCACCCCGGGCGGCGACGTCGCCCGGTACGTCGCGTACTGGTCGCTCGCCCTGGTGCTGCCGGGCACGCTCGTGCACCGGGCGCTGCGGGGCAGCCGGGGCAACCTGCCGGAGGACCTGGGCTACGGCGCCGCCGTCGGCCTGCTGCTGGAACTCGCCGCTTGGGCGCTCGCCACGGCCACCGGCACGCAGCCGGCGCTGCGCTGGTGGCCGGTGCCGGTGCTGGCGCTGTTCGTCGCGGTGCCCCGGCTGCGCCGGCACTGGCGGATCGCCCGGCCCCGGCCGCTGCCGCTGCGCTGGACGACCGCGGTCGCCGGGGTGCTGGTCCTCGTCGTGGCCTGGGCGGCCGTGGGCTGGCGGGCGAACCCGCTGCCGCCGGTGGACCACGTCTACTACCAGGACCTGCTCTACCACCTGGGGCTGGTGCACGAGCTGACCCGGACCATGCCCTTCGAGCTGCCGCAACTCGCCGGGGAACCGCTGCGCTACCACTACCTGGTCGACGCGCACCTGGCCAGCGCCAGCATGATCACCGGTACGGCACCGGCGACGATCCTGCTCCGGCTGTGGCTGGTGCCGGTCGCCGCGACGGCGGTCGTCGTCACCGCCGGGCTGGCCCGGGACCTCAGCGGACGCTGGTGGGCCGGCCCGGTCGCCGCGGCGACGGCGTACCTCGGGGTGTCGCTCTCCCTCGGCTCCGCCGCGACGGCCAGCGGCACCCTCCCGCTGTCCGTGGAGAGCCCCTCGCAGACGTACCTGCTGCCCCTGCTCCTGCTGCTCACCGGCGTCTGCGCGGACGTGGTGCGCGGCCGGCGGCCCGGGTGGGGGTGGGCGCTGGTGCCGGCGGCGGGCCTGGCCGTGGCCGGGGCCAAGTCCAGCGGCCTGCCCCCGCTGATCGCCGGCGTGGCGCTGGCCGGGGTGGTCGTCGGTTGGCGGGCCCGCCGGGTGCCGTGGGCGGCCGTGTCGCTGTTCGCGGTGCTGGTCGCGGCGATGGCCGTCGGGTACCGGCTGTTCGCCGGGGGCGGCGCGGGGGTGCTCTCCCCGCAGGTGTTCGGGGTGCTGCGGTTCCTCGCGCCGTGGCGGGGGACCGTCGGCGCGGGCGGGGGCATCGCGGCGGGCGGCCTGCTGCCGCCGGGGCTCGCGGCGGCCGGCGCGGCCGGGTGGCTCTTCGCGCTCGCCGTGCTGGGCTGGTGGCTGGCGCTCCAGGCGCCCCGCTTCGTCGGCGTGCTGCTGCTGGCCCGCCGGGGCACCCGGGTCGACCCGGCGGCATGGCTGCTGGCCGGGGCGCTGCTGGCCGGGGCGGGCGGTGCCTGGTCCTTCTTCCATCCGTCGGTCAGCCAGCTCTACTTCTTCATGGCCGTGGTCCCGTTCGGGGCCCTGCTGACCGTGTGGCTGCTGGCCGAGGCGCGCCCGTGGTGGCCGGTCGTGGCGGTCGCGGCGACCGTGGGCGCGGCGGCCCAGTGGCTGCTCGACCCGCTGGCCCCGTCCGAGCGGACCCGGCGGGCCTGGCTGTGGGCGATGGCCGTGCCGGCGGGCCGGGTGCTGCTGCTGGCCGGCGTCGCCGCGCTGCTGGCGGTCCTGCTCGCCGCGCTGCGCGCCCGGCGAGACCAAAGCCGGGGCCGGCCTGCGGCGGGGGCGTCGTGGCGTGGCCGGGCTGCGGTGGCCGGGGTGGTCGCCGCGCTCTGCGGGGCGAGCGTGGCCGGCGGCCTGGAGTGGACCGCGCGCCGGATCGGGGACCCGCCCCGGGCGCTCACCGCCGCCGAACGACCCTGGGCGCTCACCCGGGACGAGGCACGGGCCGCCCTCTGGCTGGACGCCCACGCCGACCCGGCGGACGTGGTGGCCACCAACGTGCACTGCCGGCCGGTGCGGACCGTCGCGCACTGCGACGCGCGGGCCTTCTGGGTGAGCGGGCTGGGCGGCCGGCGGACGCTCGTGGAGAGCTGGGGCTACACGGACGAGGCCCTGGCTGGGCACGCCCGCGACGGTTTCTCGTACCCCCGGCAGCCCGCCCCCGACCCGGAGCTGTTCGCCCGCAACGAGCGGCTGTTCACCGCGCCGACCGCCCCCGAACTGGACCGGGTGCGCCGCGAGGACGGCGTGCGGTGGCTGCTCGCCGACTCGGCCGCCGGCCCGGTGTCGCCGGAGCTGGCCCGGCTCGCCGAGGTGGGGTTCGTCGCCGGCCCGGTGACCGTGTACCGGCTGCGCTGACGGTCACCGGCCGCGCTGGCGGCGTGCCGGCTGCGCTGACCGACCTCTACCGGTAGAAAACCGCACGAAACCTCACATTCCAGTCCCGATCTCCAGAAGATGAGGGCAGCTCCTGTCCCTTTTCTGGAGGTTTGACGTGAAAATACCTCGTTGGGCCTTGGCGGCGCTCTCCGGCGCAGCCCTGGCCCTGCTTCCCGCCGTGGCGGCCCAGGCCGCCCCGATCGACACCGACCAGGGCACCCGGCTCATCGCCGACCGGTCCTCCGCCACCGGCCTCGGCGCCGGCTTCTGGGGTTCCGGTCTCCCGGGCTCCGGCGACGTGGCCCCCACGGGCCCCGCCCAGCCGCAGCCGCCCGTGGGCGACAGCCTGTGCCGCCCCGGCGTCCCGCCGAACGCGCCGCCGACCACCCAGTTCTACGACAACAACCCGCTGCTCGGCCCCGCCACGCTGCCCACCGCGCCGCCGGTCGGTCCGCTGCTCGCCGGTTACCAGCGCTTCGGTGGCCTCACCGAGTCGCAGTTCCTCCAGCAGTACGGCAACGCCACCCAGACCGCGTACGTCTATCCGCCTGCGAACGGCTTCGTCCTCGGCCCGAACGGGGTGCCGATCAAGGCGAAGCAGACCCTGCTGCCCGGCTACCGCCTCGACCGCTTCGGCTTCCCGGGCGGCGCGTTCCTCGCCCCGCTCGGCACCCCGTTCAGCGCCCGGTCGCTGCCGCCGTCGAACCTGAACACGCCGGCCGACGCGCCGCTGGCCAACTACCACGTCTACTGCGTGGTCAAGCCGTTCCCGGTGGACTCCGGGCCGATCGCCCCGTGGTTCGCCCAGCCGGGAATGGGCACCCAGTTCCAGCTCAACCCCGCGTACCTGCCGCAGGCCGGGGGCAACCTGAGCGTCACCTGGCTGCTCGCGCACGGTTTCCTGGTGGAGGAGAACCTGGAGGCGGCACCGTGCGCCGTCCCGCTCCAGCGCGGCGGCGTCCCGGCCGTCTGCTGACGACGAACCGGATGAACGGAGGTCGGGTGTGGACCGGCATCACGTACGCGCCGCGCTGCTGGCGGCCGGGTTGTCCCCGGACGCCTTCGAGATCGAGGGTGTGCACGAGCACGTGCCGGTCCCGCCCGACTTCTGGTTCCTGCGCCGCTCGCCCGACGGACGCTGGGAGATCGGCCTGTACGAACGCGGGACGCACGACGTCCGCCAGGCGTACGACTCCGAGGAGGCCGCCGCCGCTGGCCTCTACACGGCGCTGACGGGTCGGCCCGCGCCGTACTGATCCCTGTTGCCGGGCGTCCCTACTGTGGGTCCAGCCCGCCCGGACGTCACCGGCGGCACCCGTCAAGGAGTGGCCATGCCCGGTCGAGTCCTGCTCCGCCCCGCCCACCTCGCCCCCGTCGTCCTCGGCCTGGCCGTCGCGCTCACCGCCGCCGGCTGCGCGTCCACCGCCACGGGTTCCGGGGGGTCCACCGCGAAGACGACCGTCACCGAGGCACCCGGCGATGCGCCTGTCTCGGCCGGCTCCGGTTCCAGCTCCGGCGACAGTGGCACCGGCACCGGCACCGGCACCGGCACCGGCTCGACGGGCGGCGGCTCCACCGGTGGTGGCTCGACGGGCGGCGGTTCCACGGGCGGCGGTTCGACGGGCGGCGGTTCGACCGGCGGCGGTTCCGGTAGCAGCAGCGGCGGCGGGTCCGGCACCAAGTCCAGCGGCCCCACCATCGGATACTTCCGGGTCGCCCAGAAGCCGGCCTGCCCGGCCGGGACCAACGTCAACCCGATCGCCGGCACCCCGGTCGTCGTGGAGTGGAAGACCGGCAACGTCGACTCGGTCGCCCTCTCGGTCGACGGCCCCGGCGTGTACGGCGACAACTACCCGCCGGCCGGCAGCGAGACCCTGAACTTCCCCTGCTCCGGTGGCGAGGGCGACGTCCAGGAGCACACCTACACGCTGACCGTCCGCAACGCGCACGGCAAGCAGTCGAAGACCATCGTGGTGACCGCGAAGGTGCACGACATCCCGCGCGTCTGACCAGCGACGTCACCGCCGGCCCGTCCCGGCGCGAGGGGCGGGCTGGCTCGGGCGTCGGCCGGGCGCTGAGGGATCGGCCTCTACGAACGCGGCGTCTCCTCGATGCCTGGGGGACCCACGACCGAGGACACCGCCTGCCGTGCCCTGCACCACGCCCTCACTGGTCGCCCCGCCTTCTCCTGACCCGCCCCACCGGCTGCGTCGCTCGCCGACGCAGCATCGCATAAATAATCTTGCATATTTAAGGCTCTTTCCATGTGATGGTCAGGATTGTTAGCCTGACCTGGTGCTGGAGCACGTTGACATCGCGCTGCGCTGTCTGATCGGAGTGGTCTTCCTTGCCGCTGCCTTCGGCAAGGTTCGCAACCGAGGGGCCTGGCGCGAGTTCGTCGCCTCACTCGCCGCGTTGCGGATGGTGCCGGCGCGGCTCGTCTCCGCCACCGCCTGTGCAGTTGTCGTGGCGGAAGCTGCCGTCCCGATTCTGCTGCTGTTGCCGCCGACCCGCAGGCTCGGCCATGTACTCGCAGCACTGCTCCTGGTCGCCTTCAGCAGCGGGGTCCTCGTGACGTTGCACCGTCGGCAGCAGGTGGCCTGCCGCTGCTTCGGTGCGACAGGTGCGCCACTCGGGCGGCGACACCTCCTCCGTAACGGCCTGCTGATCGCTGCCGCGCTGGTGGGAGTGGTAGCCGGTGGTGCCGCCGGCGGCGTTGCGCTGGCGGGCGTCGCCGTGGCCGCCGTGGCCGGTGCAGTGGGCGGACTGGTCTTCGTGCGGTTCGACGACATCGCCGACCTCCTTGTTGCCCAGCCTGCCCGGCGTGGAGCCGTCGCCCAGCCCGTCCGACGTGGACCCGTGGTCCGTGAGGGCCTGGCGAAGGCCGCCGACATGACGACGAACCCGCGACAACGAAGTAGTCGATCACCCCGATAGCGCGACCCAAAGGAGCCCTTCCATGGCGTACCTTTCCGCTGCCGTCATCGTCGTCGGCGTGATCGGCCTGCTGAATCTGATCCTCACCTTCGGGCTGGTCAAGCGGCTACGTGAACACTCCGAACGACTCGCCGGCCTTGAGGCCGGGCACGGCGACCAGATCATGCTCCAGGCCGGGGACACCGTCGGGCCGTTCCAGGCCGTCACCGAGGACGGCGTGGCCCTCACCCGGGACGGGCTGGCTGGGCGTACCCTCGTCTCGTTCTTCTCCCCGGGATGCGCCCCCTGCAAGGAACGGATGCCGCAGTTCATCCAGTACGCGGCCGAGCACCCCGGTGGTCGGGACCGCGTTCTCGCAGTCGTGGTCAGTGACCCGGACGCCGCCGGAGGCTCCGTCGCCGCGCTGACGCCGGTGGCCCGGGTCGTCGTCGAATCCGACCGAGGGCCGGTCTGCACCGCCTTCGGGGTGCAGGGCTTCCCGGCAATCGGTCTGATCGACGAATCCGGTGTCGTCATTGCCAGCGGTTCCAGGCTCGACGAGATCTCGACGCCTGTGGCCGGATGAGTCCACCGGACGGCGGTGGCCCGGTCCGACTCGACCCACTCGCCGGGTCGCAGGAGGAGGCGTCGGACGGGTCGCCCCGCGCGACCGTGAGCCGTCGGTGGCCGATGTTGACCGCAGCCGCTGCGGGCGCTCGCCTCGTCCGGCGCGGGGCACCCCTGGTCACGGTCACCTACGGTCTGGTCACGGTGGCCGGTGCGGTGCTGCCGATCGTCACCGCCTGGCTGCTAAAGGCGGTCCTGGACGCGGTCGGCAGCGGCGTGGACCGGGCAACGGTGCTCGTCTCCGGTGCCGGTCTGGCCGTCGCCGGGCTCGGCACCGCCCTGCTACCACGGCTCGGCGACTACCTGACCGCCGAGATCGGGCGGAACATCGCCATCGTCGCCGACGACGAGCTCTACCGTTCGGTGGGACGCCAGGTCGGGCTGGCGCGTCTGGAGGACCCGACCTTCCTGGACGGGCTGCGGCTGGCCCAGGAGGGTGCGGCCATGCCGCTCCAACTGGTGGAGGCGGCCTTCGGCCTGGTCCGCGGGGCGCTTCTGATCGTCGGCTTCATCGGCTCGCTCACCCTGCTCAGCCCGGCCCTCACCGGACTGGTTCTGCTGGCCGCCGCACCGGTGTTGCTGGCCGAACTGGCGCTTGCCCGACGCCGGGCCCGGTTGCATTGGCAGATCGGCCCCTGGGAACGTACCGAGGTCTTCTACCGGACCCTGCTCCAGGACGCGCAGGCGGCGAAGGAGATCCGGTTGTTCGGCCTGGAGGGCTTCCTACGCGAGCGGATGCTACGGGAGCGGCGTCGCGCCAACCAGGCTCTGCGCCGCGTCGACCGGCGGGAACTCGCCGTCCAGGGTGTGCTGGCGGTGCTGGCGGCGGTGGTCGGCGGCGCCGGGCTGCTTTGGGCGGTCCGGGCGGCGTACGCGGGTGAGTTGACCGTGGGCGACGTCTCGATTGTGATCGCCGCACTCGCGGGGGTGCAGAGTGGGCTCAATTCGCTGGTGCGTGCCGTCGCGGACGGACGCGAGCAGCTGATGCTCTTCGACCACTTCGCGGTGATCACCACCGGTCCGGTGGATCTGCCACTGGCCGTCGATCCGGCACCGGTGGAGTCGCTGCGCCGGGGCATCGAACTGAGGGATGTCTGGTTCCGCTACAGCGACGAGCTGCCCTGGGTGCTGTGCGGCGTCAACCTGTACGTGCCGGCGGGTCAGGCAGTGGGACTGGTCGGGCTCAACGGCGCGGGCAAGAGCACCATCGTCAAGCTGCTCTGCCGCTTCTATGACCCGGGCCGGGGAGCGATCCTCTGGGACGGCGTAGACCTGCGCGACCTCGACGTGGCACAACTCCGCCGCCGGATCGGTGCCGTCTTTCAGGACTACATGGCCTACGACCTGAGCGCGGCGGAGAACATCGGGGTCGGAAACCTCCCGGCGTTGGCCGACCGGGACCGGCTGACCAGCGCGGCACGCCAGGCTGGGGTGCATCCGGCGATCGAGGCGCTGCCGTACGGCTACGACACCCTGCTCACCCGGATCTTCTACGGTGAGTCGGATCAGGGCGACCCGCAGACCGGGGTGCGCCTCTCCGGCGGGCAATGGCAGCGGATCGCCCTGGCCCGTGCCTACCTGCGAGAGGAGCACGATCTGATGATCCTCGATGAGCCTAGTGCTGGCCTCGACCCCGACGCCGAGTACGAGGTGCACAGCGCGCTTCGTGCCCACCGGGCCGGCCGGACCAGTGTCCTCGTCTCGCACCGGCTCGGCTCGATCCGTGACGCCGACCGGATCGTGGTGCTCGCCGACGGGCGGGTGGCCGAGCAGGGGACGCACGCCCAGTTGCTGGCAGCCGGTGGTGCGTACGCCGAGCTGTTCCGTCGTCAGGCGGACGGCTACCAGCTTGATCCGGTACCGGACGAGGCGCGGTGACCATATCGATCTCCGGGGTCGCCGCCCTCGCCGTCGCCGGGGCGGTGCCGTTGGCGGTGGCGTGGTGGCTGCGTGGTCGGTATGTGCTGGTCACGGTTGACGGTGAGAGCATGCTGCCGACGTACCGCCCCGGCGACCGGGTGCTGGTGCGGCGAATGCCACCCTCGGCGTTGCGTACCGGTCAGGTCGTGGTCGCCGGATGGCCGGACAGGCAGTGGGTACCGGGGCGGCGGGCCGTCAACAGTCGCTCGGTCTCGGACAGGGGTTGGCTGATCAAGAGGATCGCGGCGCTGCCGGGCGATCCGGTCCCGCCAGAACTGCCCGGAATGGACGTGTCGCAGGTCGACTCGCTGGCCAAGGTTGCCCCCGGCGGGAGGATGTCGGGCGACGACACCCAGACGGCGACCGTGCCGTCGGGGCTGCTGGTGCTGATCGGGGACAACCGTACGGTAAGTCATGACTCACGGCAGATCGGCTACTTCATCCTCTCGGACGTACTCGGCGTGGTGCTGCGAAAAATCGGTTCAGCGAATCATCGGAACAGTTAAATATGTACAATCTTCTTTGTTCCGTTCGGCGGGACGGACTCCAGTAACGAAGGAGGAAGCGATGATCCGACTGGTCGAGTCGCTGGGCGACCGGATGCTCAGCCTGGTCGTGCCTAAGGCAACGGCTACCGCGGCGGCGTGTCAGGGCAGCGCCTGGTGGGGCAGCTACTGCTACTGCCAGTCCTACCGGCCCTACTACCTGCGTTGCACGTGCGTCAACGGTGTGCCGTCCTGCACCTGCCAGCCCCGTGCCGGGATCGGCACCTGCTGATTCTGCCTCGGCGGTGAGCCCTGTCCTGCCAATCGGCGGGTCGGGCTCACCATCGCCTACTTCTGGGTCGCCGACGGACCGGCCCGCTCGGCCGGGACCAGCATCATCGTGGTGACCGCCCCGGTGCGCGACAGCCCAAGGTGTGACCAGCGCCTCCTGGCCTGGTCAGAGGAGGTGTCCGAGGTGGGCTGGCTCGGGCGGCGGTCCGAGCGTGCGAGAGAATGAGGCACGTGACGACGATCCCGAACGTGCTCGCCCACCGGTACGCCTCGCCCGAACTGGTCGCCCTCTGGTCGCCGGAGGAGAAGGTGCGAATGGAGCGGCGGCTCTGGCTCGCCGTGCTCCGCGCCCAGCGGGACCTCGGCGTGGCCGTTCCCGACGGCGTGGTCGAGGCGTACGAGCGGGTGCTCGACGACGTCGACCTGGCCTCGATCGCCGAGCGGGAGCGGGTCACGCGGCACGACGTGAAGGCCCGCATCGAGGAGTTCAGCGCGCTCGCCGGGCACGAGCACGTGCACAAGGGGATGACCTCCCGGGACCTCACGGAGAACGTCGAGCAGCTCCAGGTCCGCGCGTCGCTGGAGCTGGTGCGGGACCGGGTGGTGGCCACCCTCGCCCGGCTCGCCCGGCTCGCCAACGAGCACTCCGGGCTGGTCATGACCGGCCGGTCGCACAACGTCGCCGCGCAGGCCACCACGCTGGGCAAGCGCTTCGCGTCGGCCGCCGAGGAGCTGCTGATCGCGTACGAGCGGCTGGAGGAGCTGATCGCCCGGTACCCGCTGCGGGGGATCAAGGGCCCGGTCGGCACCGCCGCCGACCAGCTCGACCTCTTCGATGGCGACGCCGACAAGGTGGCCGAGCTGGAGCGCCGGGTCGCCGAGCACCTCGGCTTCGCCCGGGTGCTGGACAGCGTCGGCCAGGTCTACCCCCGTTCGCTCGACTTCGACGTGCTCGCCGCGCTGGCCCAGGTCGCCGCCGCGCCGTCGTCGCTGGCCACCACGATCCGGCTGATGGTCGGCCAGGAGCTGGCCACCGAGGGCTTCAAGCCGGGCCAGGTGGGCTCCAGCGCGATGCCGCACAAGATGAACACCCGGTCCAGCGAGCGGGTGAACGGCTTCGCGGTGATCATCCGGGGTTACCTGTCGATGGTCGGCGAGCTGGCCGGCGACCAGTGGAACGAGGGGGACGTCTCCTGCTCGGTGGTCCGCCGGGTGGCCCTGCCGGACGCGTTCTTCGCCGCCGACGGGCTGTTCCAGACCTTCCTCACCGTGCTGGACGAGTTCGGGGCGTACCCGGCGGTGGTCAACCGGGAGCTGGAGCGCTTCCTGCCCTTCCTGGCCACGACGAAGATCCTGGTCGCGGCGGTGCGCCGGGGCGTCGGCCGGGAGGCGGCGCACGAGGCGATCAAGGAGCACGCGGTCGGCGTGGCGCTGGCCATGCGGGAGCAGGGCGCCACCGAGAACGACCTGTTCGACCGGCTGGCGGCGGACGACCGGCTGGGCCTGTCCCGCGCCGACATCGACGCGCTGATCGCCGACCGGACGGCCTTCGTGGGCACCGCCGGCGCCCAGGTCGACCGGGTGACCACCCGCATCGCCAAGATCGCCCTCACCCACCCCAAGGCGGCCACCTACACCCCACCCCCCATCCTCTGACCCACCCCACCCCCACCCCCGGTTCGCCCCGGTGATCAAGAGATCTGCGTCATGCTGGAGATCAACTCCGACACTTTTCTCTTGATCACCGACCCGACCCCGGCCGACCCCGGGCCGGGTGGGTGGGGGGTCACGCGTTGCGGGTGGGGGTTTCGGCGGCCGAGGAGAGGTTGGGGGCGCTCGCCGGTTCGGCTATGCCGCCCGGGGCCTCGGCGATCGCCGGGTCGTGTGCCGTGTCGGCGGCGATCATCGGCTGGTCCGGGGGCATGACGTCCGGGGTCTTGGCGGCCACGATGACCGCGGTCCCGTACGCGCAGATCTCCATCCACATCTCGCCGCAGTCCCGGCTGTCGAAGCGCATGCCGATCACGGCGTTCGCGCCGAGGCGGCGGGCCTCCTCGCCGAGGCGGGCGACCGAGTCCGTACGCCAGCGGGTCAGGTTGTCCGGCGCCATGGGGTCGTACGCGCCGCCGCGGAGGTTCTTCACCCCCTCGCGGTACGGGTTGCGCGTCCTGGCCATCGAGGACACCACTTCGCCGAGGATCTGGCGGATCTCGTAGCCGGGCAGTTGATCCGTCGTCACGACCAGCACGGTTCTGATGCTGTCGCACCGGCGGGCGGCGGTTCGTCGGCCGTGGTCACCTGATCGGATGCTGCAAAAGGGGTCGGCGCGGACGGTCGGCGCTCGGCCGACCATCCGCGCCGAGGAGGGCGCTAACCGTCAGACACCGGCCACGGAGGTGATCCAGGCCCGGTTGTACGCGACACTGCCGTAGTTCTGGATGCTCACGCCGTCGGCGGTGGAGGCGACGCCCACCTGCTGGCCGTTGTAGAACTGCGGGCCGCCCGAGTCGCCCCGCCACGCGTTGCCGTTGACCGCGGTGCTCCGGATCGCCTGGCCGCCGTACGCGTCGGTGACGTTCGTGCTGGTCACCCGGACGCTGGCGGTCTTGAGCTGGCTGGACGCGCCGCAGCCGCTGTAGCAGGTCATGCCCCAGCCGTAGATCGTGTTGGTGGAGTTGACCGGCGGGTTGCTGCTGGCCAGCGAGACGGTGGAGGTGCTGACCGCGCTGGAGAGCCGCAGCAGCGCCAGGTCGTAGCGGGTGTAGGAGGCGCTCACGGTGCGGGTGGTGCCGCCGGAGGCGTAGTAGACGCTGCCGATCCGTACGGACATGGTGCCGCTGACGCAGTGCCGGGCGGTGAGCACCCACGTCGAGGCGATCACGCTGCCGGAGCAGGTGAAGGAGCCGTTGCTGAAGACGGCGGCGGCCCACGGTGCGGAGGAGACGGTGCCGCCGCCGATGATGGGCTGGGGGCCGGCCGGTGCGGCGGTGGCGGCGCTGGTGACGCCGAGGACGCCGGCCAGGGCGGCACCGGCCACGGCGAGCAGGGAACGGATGCGCATGGGGACGTACTCCTTGCCTAGGACCCGGGGTCGCCGGGTCGGTCGTGCCGGCGGGCGCGGGGGTCACCCGCCAGGACTTCCATTGACCTGTATCGATGGATACTAGGGGTGGCCAATTCTGGCGGCAAGGCTTCGATCGAGACTAGCCGATGTAACAATTTGGCGACCACTGGCGTGGTGAACCGCCTGCTCCGGGACGTTTCGCGTGTGATCGGACACGGAGCGGCCCCGCGTTCCGCCGGTTATGTTGATCACTGCCTGAACCGCGCCCGGCCGGTGCGGCTGAGGCGGTATCTGCCAGGTAGGCTGGCTGCGCTCGCCCGTTGTGGGTCGGCACCCAACTGCGTACACAGTCAGGAGTGCCCAGTGCCTCGCGTCGTCGTCGACGTCATGCTCAAGCCCGAGATCCTCGATCCTCAGGGCCAGGCCGTCGCAAACGCGCTGCCCCGGCTCGGCGTCAGCGACGTCGCCTCTGTCCGGATCGGCAGGCGGATCGAGATCGACTTCACCGGTGAACCGGACCTGGACCGGGCCCGGGAGATCGCCGACAAGCTGCTCGCCAACCCGGTCATCGAGGACTTCACCGTCCGCCTGGTCGAGACCGACGAGACCGCGGGCGCGCACCCGTGACCGCCCGGGTCGGTGTGGTCACCTTCCCCGGCTCGCTCGACGACGGGGACGCGGCCCGTGCCGTCCGGATCGCCGGCGCCGAGCCGGTCCGGCTCTGGCACGGCGACCCGGACCTGCGCGGGGTGGACGCCGTCGTCCTCCCCGGCGGCTTCTCCTACGGCGACTACCTGCGCTGCGGGGCCATCGCCCGGTTCGCGCCGGTGATGGAGACCCTGGTGGACGCCGCCCGGGGCGGCCTGCCGGTGCTCGGCATCTGCAACGGCTTCCAGATCCTCTGCGAGGCCCACCTGCTGCCCGGCGCGCTGACCCGCAACCAGCACCTGCACTTCCGCAACCGCGACCAGGTCCTGCGGATCGAGGCGGCCGGCACGGCGTGGACGAACGCCTTCCAGGCCGGCCAGGAGATCCTCATCCCGGTCAAGAACGGCGAGGGCTGCTACGTCGCCGACGCCGCCACGCTGGACCAGCTGGAGGCCGAGGGCCGGGTCGTCGCCCGCTACGTCGGCGGCAACCCCAACGGGTCGCAGCGCGACATCGCCGCCATCACCAACCCCGCCGGCAACGTGGTCGGCATCATGCCGCACCCCGAGCACGCCGTGGAGGCGCTCACCGGCCCCTCCCTGGACGGCCTCGGCTTCTTCACCTCGGTGCTCAAGCACCTGGTGGGGGCGCCGGCGTGACCGTGCGCGGCACCAACGGTCGGCTCCACCGCCCCTGCGGCGGCGAGCGCAGCGAGGAGAGGTCATGACCACCCATCCGGACCCGGCGGTACGGGAGACCCCGGGCGGCCTTCCGGCCACCCCGGCGGAGCCCTTCGCGGCCACCGTGGCGCCGCAGGCCGGCCCGGTCGACCCGGCCGCCCGTCCCGGCGAGCCGGTCCACCCCGAGTCGTCCCGGCCCGTCCCGGCCGCCGACTGGGCGCACGGCCTGGACACCGTGCCGCGCGCCGTCGAAACCCCCGAGGAGCTCCAGCCGTACGCCGAGCTGGGCCTCCGCGACGACGAGTACGACCGGATCCGGCAGATCCTCGGCCGGCGTCCCACCCAGGCCGAGCTGGCCATGTACTCGATCATGTGGAGCGAGCACTGCTCCTACAAGTCGAGCAAGGTGCACCTGCGCCAGTTCGGCGAGAAGGCCCCGCCGAGCGACCGGCTGCTGGCCGGCATCGGCGAGAACGCCGGTGTGGTCCAGGTCTCCGACGAGCTGGCGGTGACCTTCAAGGTCGAGTCGCACAACCACCCGAGCTTCGTCGAGCCGTACCAGGGCGCGGCGACCGGCGTCGGCGGCATCGTCCGGGACATCCTCGCCATGGGTGCCCGCCCGGTCGCCGTCATGGACCCGCTGCGCTTCGGCGCGGCCGAGCACCCCGACACCGCCCGGGTGCTGCCCGGCGTGGTGGCCGGCGTCGGCGGCTACGGCAACTGCCTCGGCCTGCCCAACATCGGCGGCGAGGTCGTCTTCGACCCCTGCTACCAGGGCAACCCGCTGGTCAACGCCCTCTGCCTCGGCGTGCTGCGGGTCGACCGGCTGCAGAAGAAGGAAGCCACCGGCCCCGGCAACGTCGTGGTGCTGATGGGCGCCCGGACGGGCCGCGACGGCATCGGCGGCGTGTCGGTGCTGGCCAGCGCCACCTTCGACGAGGGCAGCGAGCAGCGCCGCCCGTCCGTGCAGGTCGGCGACCCCTTCATGGAGAAGCTGCTGATCGAGGCGTGCCTGGAGCTGTACGACGCCGAGCTGGTCGTCGGCATCCAGGACCTCGGCGGCGCGGGCCTGACCTGCGCGCTCACCGAGACGGCCGCGTCGGCCGGCACCGGCATGCGGGTCTGGCTGGAGCGGGTCCCGCTGCGTGAGGCGTCGATGGAGCCGCAGGAGATCCTGGCCAGCGAGTCCCAGGAGCGGATGCTGCTGGTCGTCGCCCCGGACAAGCTGGAGGCGGTGCTCAAGACCGCCGAGAAGTGGGGCGTCTGGGCCACCGCGATCGGCGAGGTCACCGCGCCGTCGCCGGACGGTCGGCCCGGCCGCCTGGTGATCACCTGGCGCGACCAGCTCGTCGTGGACGTCCCGCCGGGGTCACTGGTCGACGACGGTCCGGTCTACGCCCGCCCGATGCGCGAGCCGGCCGACCTGATCCTGCTCCAGGCCGACCGCGCCGAGACGCTGCCCCGGCCGTCGACGCCGGAGGCCCTGCGCGAGACCGTGCTGCGCATGATCGCGTCGCCGAACCTCGCCGACAAGACCTGGGTCACCGAGCAGTACGACCGGTACGTGCTGGGCAACACCGTGCTCGCCCAGCCGGAGGACTCCGGCGTGATCCGCATCGACGAGCGCACCGGCCTCGGCGTGGCCCTGTCGCTGGACGGCAACGGTCGGTACGCCCGCCTCGACCCGTACCACGGCACCAAGCTGGCGCTGGCCGAGGCGTACCGGAACGTGGCCGTGACCGGCGCGAAGCCGATCGCCGTGACCAACTGCCTCAACTTCGGCTCGCCCGAGGACCCGGGCGTGATGTGGCAGTTCGCCGAGGCCGTGCGCGGCCTGGCGGACGGCTGCCTGGAGCTGGGCATCCCGGTGACCGGCGGCAACGTCAGCTTCTACAACCAGACCGGCGCGGCGGCGATCCACCCCACCCCGGTGGTGGGCGTGCTCGGCGTGCTGGACGACGTGGCCAGCCGGGTGCCGATGGGCTTCGTCCCGCGCACCGGCGGCGACCACGACCAGCTCTTCCTGCTCGGCGAGACCCACGTGGAGCTCTCCGGTTCCGAGTGGGCCTGGGTGACCCACGAGCACCTCGGCGGCATCCCGCCGCAGGTCGACCTGGGCCGCGAGCGGCAGCTGGCCGACCTGCTGGCCGAGGCGGCCCGGGTCGGGCACCTCAGCTCCGCGCACGACCTCTCCGACGGTGGTCTCGCGCAGAGCCTGGTCGAGTCCTGCCTGCGGCGCGGGGTCGGCGCGGTGATCGCGGTGCCGGAGCAGTTCGCCGGCGGCTCGATGCCGTTCGTCTTCCTGTTCAGCGAGTCGGCCGGGCGGGCCCTGGTCTCGGTGCCGCGCGGCCACGAGAAGGCGTTCACCGCGCTCTGCGCCGAGCGCGGGGTGCCGTGGGAGTTCGTCGGCGTCACCGACCCGGCGAGCGGCGCGCTGGAGGTGCGCGACCAGTTCCGGATCGGCCTGGACGAGCTGTCCGCCGCGCACACCGCCACGCTGCCCCGGCTCTTCGGCGGGTCGGAGCCGGCCGAGTCGGCCGCCCCGACCGCGCGGGCCGCCGCTGCGGTGCCGGTCGCCGCTCCGCCCGCCGTCGTGACCCCGGCCCAGCCGGCTTCCGTGACCCCGCTGGAGCCCGCCGTCGCGGCGGCACCTGCCGCTGCGACGACGCCGGCACCGCCGGCCGTGGCGACGCCGGCCGACGACGAGGCACCGTCGGCAGCCGGGTCGCCTGCCCCGCAGGCTGCCGGAGCACCGGACGCGGACGCCGAGCCGGCCGGGCCCGGCGAGCCGACTGCCGCCGACGCGGCTGCCCCGGCAGCCACCGACCCGGCCCCGGGCGCCGACGCGGCGCAGCCGGCCGACGGTGGGACGCCGCCGGCCGGGGCCGAGCCGCAGCGGGTCGACGGCCCGGAGGCGACCGCCGGCTCCGACTCCGGTGAGGCAGGTCCGACGGCCGCGCCCGACCAGCGCTGAGGCGTGACCGCGACGGTCTACGTCCAGCCCGGCTCGGGTGCCCGGTTCGACTGGGGGCTGGCCGGCGCGGCGGAACTCGGCCGGGTCTGCGCCGTCCTGGTGGTGGTGGACGTCCTCTCGTTCACCACCGCCGTGGAGGTGGCGGTCGCCCGGGGCATGCGGGTGCACCCGTTCCCCTGGGGCGAGCAGGCCGCCGAGTACGCCCGCCGGGTCGGCGCCGTCGCCGCCGTGGGCCGCCGGCAGGCGACCCCGGACCAGCCGTGGTCGCTCTCCCCGGCGGCCCTGCGCACCGCGCCGGCCGTCGCCGACCTGGTGCTGCCCTCGCCCAACGGCTCGGCGATCAGCGCCGCCGCCAGCGCCACGGGCCTGCCGGTGGTCGCGGCCTGCCTGCGCAACGCCCGCGCCGTCGGGCGCTGGCTGACCGACCAGGGGTACGGCTCGGTCGACGCCCCGGTCGGCGTGGTGGCCTCCGGGGAACGCTGGCCGGACGGCTCCCTGCGCCCGTGCGTCGAGGACCAGCTCGGGGCGGCGTGCGTGCTCGACGCGCTCTCCGGCGTCCCCGGCGGGCTGTCGGTGGAG
Source organism: Micromonospora sp. PTRAS2 (assembly GCF_054052245.1). NCBI lineage: Bacteria > Bacillati > Actinomycetota > Actinomycetes > Micromonosporales > Micromonosporaceae > Micromonospora > Micromonospora sp. PTRAS2. Next base: position 703,908 of record NZ_JBSWBU010000001.1, on the reverse strand, counting down.
GCGGCGATGGCGCTGGCCGCGCTCGCCGCCACGCCGGACGTCCCGGCCGCCGTGCGCGGCTGCGTCTCCGGCCGGGAACTCGTGGAGGGCGGCTTCGGCGGGGACGTGGAAGTGGCCGTCCAGGTCGGTGTGTCGGGCGTGGTGCCGGTGCTGCGGCAGGGCGTCTTCTCCGCGGCCCGGCTCTGAGCGGGGGACTCGGCTCACGCGTATCGACGAAGAAGGCGGCTCCGGGTTACCGGGCAGCCGCCTTCTTCGTCGTCGCGTTGCGCGGGCCGTGGCCCGCGTCGGTCAGTCGTCCAGCCAGTCCAGCCGGCGACCGCCCCGGTCCTGCTGCTGCGGGGGCGGCGGGCCGTCGGGCCGGCCCCGGCCCTGCTGCTGGGCCTGGTCGCCGTAGTAGCCGCCCTGCTGCTGGTCGTAGCTGGTGGGCTGCTCGTAGCCACGGTCGTCGTAGCCGCCGCCGCGCTGCTGCGGGGGCTCCTGACCGTAGCCGCCCTGTTGGCCGTAGCCGCTCTGCTGACCGTAGCCCTCGGCGCCGTAGCCGCCGCGCTGGTCGTAGCCGCCCTGCTGCTGGCCGGCGTCGTAGCCGCCGCCCTGCTGGCTGTGCTGGCCGTAACCGCCGCCGCCGTAGCCGCCACCGGTGGGCTCGGCCGCGCCGTAGCCGCCGGTGGGCTCGCCGCCGCGGCCGCCGTACTGCGGGGGCTCCGGCTGGCCGTAGCCGCCGTGACCCTGCTCCGCCTGGTAGGTGCTGGTCGGGTACGGGTCCGCGGCGGGCGGCGGGTAGGAGGAAGCGGTGTCGCCGGTGTACCGCCCCGTCGGCTCGTCGTAGCGCTCGCCGCCGTAGCCGCCACCGCCCTGGCCCGGGTACCCGCCGGCCGGCGCACCCGCGGGCGCGCCGTAGTCGCGGTTGCCGTAGCCGCCGCCGGAGGAGGTCGGCGCCGCCTCGGCACCGTACCCGCCGGGGTTGCCGTAGCCGCCGCCCGAGGCGGGTGCGGTGCCGTATCCGCCGCCCGAGGCCGGGGCGGAGCCGTAGCCGCCGCCGGAGGCCGGGGCGGAGCCGTACCCGCCCGACGCGGGGGCGCTGCCGTAGCCGCCGCCGGACGCCGGCGCGCCGCCGTAGCCGCCGCCTGAGGCGGGGGCCTCGGCACCGTAGCCGCCGGGGTTGCCGTAGCCGCCGCCCGAGGCGGGCGCGTCGGCACCGTAGCCGCCGCCGGGGTTGCCGTAGCCGCCGCCCGAGGCCGGGGCACCGCCGTACCCGCCGCCGGAGGCCGGGGCGTTGCCGTAACCGCCGGCCGCGCCGTACCCGCCGGTCTGCGGCTCGTCGCCGTAGCCGCCGCCGGCCCAGCCGCCCTGCTGCTGGCCGCCCGCGCCGTACGGGGCCGGCGGAGCGCCGTAGGGGTCCGGCGGGACGTCGTCGACGACCGGCCGGTGCATCATCGTCGGGGCGTCGCTGAGCGAGGTGCCGCCGACCATCGTCGGGTCGGGCCCGGCACCGACCCGGTTCACGACCCGCGTCTGGTCGTCCGCCCCGCCGTACGCCCCGCGGGCGGCCGGGATCGCGCCCGCCGCCGCAGCGCCGCTCTTCGGCGCGTCGTCGACGTCGTCGCCGTTCTCCCGGCGCTTCATCCAGAGCAGCACGATGGTGCCGACGCCGATGGCCACGAACAGGCCGCCGAGCAGGATGAGCAGCCACGACATGCCGCTGTCCTCCTCGGTGGAGGCGGCGTTGTTCGCGGCGCCGGGGGCGGCCTCCGTCGGCTCCTCGGTGGCGTCTTCGGTGGCCTCGTCGGAAGGCAGCGGCTCCTCGCTGGCCGACGGGCTGGGGCTCGGGCTCACCTCGACCTTGATCGCGAGGCTGAGCCGCTGCCCGCTGATGCTCTGCCCGGCGCCGGCGGTGAAGGACTTCGTGACGCGGACCTCGCCCTGGATCGCGCCGATGCTGAGCCGCCCGGGAACGATGGGCTTGTCGGTGCTGCCGGTGAAGCGGAAGTTGCCGCTGCCGTCGCTGGTGGTCTCGAACTTCGCCCCGGTGCTGTCCTGGAGCATCACGATGGCGTTCGGCACCGCCTCGCCGTTGGCCGCCGCGACCACCTTGCCGGAGACCGACTTGACGGTCTGCGTCTGGGCGGGCGTCGTGGGTGCGGTCTTGCCCTTGACGTTGAGCTGGAAGCTACCGGTGGTGGAGTCCGACTTGTCGGGCTGCACCTGGACCGTCACGTTGATCCCGCCGGCGTCCGGCGCGCTGTCGCTGGCCTTGATCGTCAGGAGCTGGGTCCTCGGGGCCTGGCCGTTGAAGCTGATCTGGCCGCAGCCGCCCGTGCAGCTCACGCCGGCAGGCAGCCCGGTGAGGCTGATCTGGGCGCTCGCGTCGTCGTTGCTGGGCGTCACCTTGACGCTCACCGTGGCGTCGCTGCCCGCGTTCAGGTTGATCGAGCCGGGCGTGACGCTGACCTCGGCGGCCAGTGCGGGTGTGGCGGGGACGGCGAGCAGGGCGCCGATTGCCAGCGCCACGACCACACCCGCCCGCTGCTGCCAGGCACGTCGGTGTGTTGACACGTCCACCGCCTTCCGGTCTGACTTCCCTCCGCCGGCGGGGCGCCGGGCCGGGGATCATCACGGTACGAATACGCCGTCGGCAACTATGCCTTGTCTGACCGGATCGGCGCGACCCAGGGCCAGCGTCGAAAGCGCCGGAGGCGGGTCGTATCGTCCCGTCGTGTCCTCTCCGCACATTAAGTCCGCAGCGGTCGCCGAGGCGCTCGCCGCGCTCGACGAGGGTCGTACCCCCGAACGGCTGGTGTTCCGGGAGGCGGTCCGTGCCTTGTTGACCGCCCTCACGGAGCGTGCCCCCGGCCGATCGGTGGAGGTGCGTGTCCCACCTTACGGTGCAGTTCAGTGCATTCCCGGTCCCCGACACACCCGGGGAACCCCGCCGAACGTCGTCGAGCTGGATCCGACCACCTGGCTGGAGCTGGCGACGGGCCGGCGGAGCTGGGCGGACGCGGTCACCGAGGGTCGCGTACGGGTCAGCGGGGTCCGTGCGGACCTCTCCGCGCACCTTCCGCTCCACCTGGGCGAATAGTCCCCTCGCGCGAACACGGAGAGGAGGCGAATCGTGACTTTCTGTATTGACACCGATTCGCGTACACTGTCAGGCGACGACAGTGGTCCCGGCCGGGCAACGCGGACCAGCACATCCGTCCGGCCCGGCCAGTCCCGACCAGCATGAGGGAGCGGCAGGTGCCCCGAGGCGACGGCCGGCTGAGCCACGATCTCGATCCCCAACGACCCGGCCCCCAGGACGCCTGCGGCGTCTTCGGTGTCTGGGCGCCCGGGGAAGAGGTCGCCAACCTCACCTACTTCGGGCTCTACGCCCTCCAGCACCGTGGCCAGGAGGCCGCCGGGATCGCCGTCAGTGACGGCTCCGGGGTGGTGGTCTACAAGGATCTCGGCCTGGTGGCCCAGGTCTTCGACGAGCCGACCCTGGCCAGCCTGCGCGGGCACCTCGCGATCGGGCACGCGCGCTACTCGACGACGGGCGGCTCGACCTGGGAGAACGCCCAGCCGACCATCCGGTCCACCAGCGCGGGCACCACCATCGCGCTGGCGCACAACGGCAACCTGGTCAACACCGCCGAGTTGCAGCGCGAGGTGGCCGAGCGGGGCCTGGCCGCCGACGGCTCGACCAACGACACCTCGCTGGTGACGATGCTGCTGGCCAGTCGTCCGGATCTCTCGGTCGAGGCCGCCGCGCTGGAGGTGCTGCCCCAGCTGCGCGGGGCGTTCAGCTTCGTCTTCATGGACGAGTCGACGCTCTACGCCGCCCGCGACCCGCACGGCGTGCGCCCGCTGGTCCTCGGCCGGCTGGAGCGCGGCTGGGTGGTGGCGAGCGAGACCGCCGCGCTCGACATCGTGGGCGCGAGCGTGGTCCGCGAGGTGGAGCCGGGCGAGCTGATCGCCATCGACGAGAACGGCCTGCGCTCGGCCCGGTTCGCCGCGCCCGAGCCGAAGGGCTGCCTCTTCGAGTACGTCTACATCGCCCGCCCGGACGCCACCATCGCCGGGCGCAACGTGCACGCCGCCCGGGTGCAGATCGGCCGCCAGCTCGCCAAGGAGCACCCGGTCGAGGCCGACCTGGTCATCCCGGTGCCGGAGTCCGGCACCCCGGCCGCCATCGGCTACGCCGAGGAGTCCGGCATCACCTACGGCGCCGGCCTGATGAAGAACCCGTACGTCGGCCGGACGTTCATCCAGCCGTCGCAGACCCTGCGCCAGCTCGGCATCCGGCTGAAGCTCAACCCGCTGCGGGAGAACGTGCGGGGCAAGCGGCTGGTGGTGGTCGACGACTCGATCGTGCGTGGCAACACCCAGCGGGCGATCGTGCGGATGCTGCGCGAGGCGGGCGCGTTGGAGGTCCACGTGCGGATCTCCTCCCCGCCGGTCAACTGGCCGTGCTTCTACGGCATCGACTTCGCCACCCGGGCGGAGCTGTTGGCCAACGGGCTGGACAACGAGGGCATCCGGCGGTCCATCGGCGCCGACACGCTGGGCTATGTTTCGTTGCCCGGCCTCATCGCCGCGACCGAGCAGCCGAAGACCCGGCTCTGCCGGGCCTGCTTCGACGGGGAATACCCGATCGAGCTGCCGGCCGGGAACCTGATCGGCAAGCACGTGCTCGAAGGGGTGGGACGCCGGGTCGCCGATGCCCCGGACGCCCCCGGGCACGACGTCCCACCGCTCGTCGCCACTTCGGGCGGCGCGACCGTACACCGCCAATAGCACCGCCCGACGCGGGCCGACCGGCCACCGCCGGACCCCGCGAGAACCACAAAAGGGGAGAACCGTGACGCACGTTTCCGAGCGCAGCGGCACAGGAAGCAGCCCGACCGGCGCCGGCGGTGACCGCCAGCCCTGGACGGCCGGCAACGGCCGCCCGGCGCGCAAACGCTCGGTCTCGTACGCGGACGCCGGCGTCTCGATCGAGGCGGGCGACCGCGCGGTCGAGCTGCTCAAGTCCAAGGTCAAGCAGACCCGTCGCCCGGAGGTCATGGGCGACCTGGGCGGCTTCGCCGGCCTGTTCCGGCTGGACACCAAGAAATACAAGAACCCGATCCTGGCGTCCTCCACCGACGGGGTGGGCACCAAGCTGGTGATCGCGCAGCAGCTCGACATCCACGACACGATCGGCATCGACCTGGTCGCCATGGTCGTCGACGACCTGGTGGCCTGCGGGGCGGAGCCGCTGTTCCTGCTCGACTACATCGCCTGCGGTGAGGTCGTCCCCGACAAGGTGGCCGAGATCGGCGCGGGCATCGCCGACGGCTGCCGGTACGCCGGCTGCGCGCTGCTCGGCGGCGAGACGGCCGAGCACCCGGGCGTGCTGCGTCCGGACGAGTACGACGTCTCCGCCACGGGCGTCGGCGTGGTGGAGGAGAGCGAGATCCTCAGCCCGGATCGGGTGGAGATCGGTGACGTGGTCATCGCGATGCGCTCCTCGGGCCTGCACTCCAACGGCTACTCCCTGGTGCGGCACGTGCTGCTGGGCGCGGGCCGGATGCGGCTGGACGTGGTGATCGAGGACTTCGGCCGCCAGCGCACCCTCGGCGAGGAGCTGCTCACGCCGACCAAGATCTACGCTCAGGACTGCCTCAAGCTGATCGCCGAGGCCGAGGTGCGGTCCATCGCGCACGTGACCGGCGGCGGCATCCCGGGCAACCTGGTGCGCATCCTGCCGGAGAACGTCGACGCGGTGGTCAACCGCTCCACGTGGAAGCCGCAGCCCATCTTCGACCTGATCCAGTCCAAGGGCCGGATCGACGACAACGAGATGGAGTCGACGTTCAACATGGGCGTCGGCATGTTCGCGATCGTCTCCGCCGAGGACGCCGACCGGGCGCTGGCCACGCTGACCGGCCGGGGTGTGGACGCCTGGCAGGCCGGCGAGATCATCGAGGGCACCGGCAAGGTGCAGATGGTCGGCCAGCACACTCGGGGTTAATATCGAGGGCCATTGATTTGCTCGGCGTCTGGTCGGGGGTTCACCCGAGCGGCCGTCGCCGCCTAGCCTGAGGGGCACCCTTCGGGTCGGGAAGGAGGGCGATGGCTGCTCGGGGACGGCCGTCCAGCGGGATGCGGGGGATCTCCCCGGTCCCGTCGTACGTCGTGATGCAGCCGACGACCCTGTGCAACCTCGACTGCGCATACTGCTACCTCCCGATGCGGGCGGTCGACCGGCGGATGCCGGTCGCGGTCGCCGAGGCGGTCGCGGCCTCGGTGAACCGCTGGGCGGAGGCCGGCCGCTTCTCGGTGGTGTGGCACGGCGGGGAGCCTCTGGCCGCCGGCCGGGAGCACCTCGCCGCGCTGATCGCCCCGTTCGGCCCGGAGGTCGAGCACCACGTGCAGACCAACGCGACCCTCATCGACGACGCCTGGTGCGAGTTCCTCGCCGCGCACCGGGTGCGGGTCAGCGTGAGCGTGGACGGGCCGCGCGGGCGCAACGGCGACCGGGTCACCCGGGCGGGCCGGCCGGCGTACGACCGGATCGTGCGTGGGGTGGCGGCGCTGCGTCGGCACGGGCTGCCCTTCTCGGCCCTGGCCGTGGTCAACGACCCGGAGCCGGGTCGCGCCGCCGAGCTGTACGACTACTTCCTCGGCCTGGGTTGCGAGGTGCTGGGCGTCAACATCGAGGAGATGGAGGGGGTGAACACCCGGGGCAACGCCCACGAGGCGGCGCAGGTGCGGGCGTTCTGGGCGGAGCTGGTGGCCGCCTGGCGTCGGGACCCCCGCATCCACCTGCGCGAGGTGGAGTGGTCGCTGCGGTACGCGGCGGCGGTCCTCGACGGCACCGCCGACGGGCTGCTGCCCCGGCGGCTGGACCCGATCCCCACGGTCGGCCACGACGGCTCCGTGGTCGTGCTCTCCCCGGAGCTGGCCGGCTTCTCCGACCCCCGGTACGGCGACTTCAGCAGCGGCAACGTGCTGACGACCCCGCTGGCCGAGATCGTGGCCGGCGCGGAGCGGACGACCGGTTGGGTGGGTGAGTTCCTGGCCGGCGTGGAGGCGTGCCGGGCGTCCTGCCCCTACTTCGGGTTCTGCGGGGGCGGGCACGCCGCCAACCGTTACTTCGAGCTGGGGCGTTTCGACGGTACGGAGACCGAGCACTGCCGCAACAGCAAGATCCGCCTACTGGAGGGAGTGTTGGACCATGCCCGAGAACACCGGACACCGGCAGTCTGAGCGCGTCGGAGGGGCCACGGAGGGCCCGGTCGTCGACCGGGTGCGGGATGCCGCCGACGGGCTCGTCGCGCTGCTCCAGGAGGCGGAGGACGCGCGCCGGCTGCGGTCGGAGGCGGCGGGAGGAGAGGGCGCGGGCGCGGTGTGCGCCTGGAACCACTTCGAGAACATCCCGACGTTCTACAACTGGAACAACCGGCCCCGCTGAGGGTACGGCTCCGAGATCAAGGACCTGCCGATCGCCCGGAACGGGGTCCGGTGGACAGATCCTTGATCATCGGTTGGTACGCCGGCCCCGGGACGGGCACAAACACAAGCACGCGGACTGCCGCGTGCTCAGCTGCTCCCGGGGGTCAACGGGTCGGACGGACCCAGGGGTCCGGGTCCTCGTCCGCGTGATCCTCGTCGTCGTCGTCGACATACTCTTTGTAGTCGTCGTCGAAGTCGTGGTTCGACTTACCAGCACCCGCCAGTTCGCGCTGCAAGGCGGTGAGGTCGGTGTTCGGGGAGTGGTACTTCAACTCCCGGGCCACCTTCGTCTGCTTGGCCTTAGCACGGCCGCGCCCCATGGCTCGACCCCCTCGCACAGAATTCGGGGCAGCCCGAAGGCGGGCCCCGATGACGTCAGGCATCTCTCGTGGCTCTTACGGTACATGGGGATGCCGCCCTTCGGCACCTCGGGTTACCGCAGGCCGGCTCTGCGCGTCGCAGTTATCCGGCCGTCACCGATTGTACTGAGGTAAGGGGCAGTTGCCGAATCACCCGTGACATCGGGCAGTTGGGCAGTAATCACCCCGATTTCAGCTTAACGCCGTTCGCCGTCGCGCCCTGCCCGGTCGCCCGACCCGGGGTCCAGGCCGCCCCGGGCCGGGCTGTGACCTTCACCGCAGCGCGCGGCGCGGCACCGCACAGGCGGCCCCGCGCCGCGGCGCGGCGGTCGTCACCTCAGGTGGATCGTCCGCAGCCGGCCGACCTCCGCCATCCGGCGCTCGGCGAGCCGGTCCGCCGCCACCGCCGGGGGCACCCCCTCGTCGTCGGCGAGCCGCAGGATCTGCCGGGTGGTGTCGTAGATGCGGGTGGCCCGGAGCTTGGCCCGCTCGAAGTTGAAGCCCTCGATCTCGTCGGCCACCTGGATCACCCCGCCGGCGTTCACCACGTAGTCGGGGGCGTAGAGGATGCCCCGGTCGGCGAGCAGCTTCTCGATGCCCGGGTGGGCGAGCTGGTTGTTCGCCGCCCCGGCGACCACCTTCGCCCGCAGCGCCGGCACCGTGTCGTCGTCGAGGGCGCCGCCCAGCGCGCACGGGGCGTACACGTCGATGTCGGCGGCGACGAGCGCGGCGGCGTCGTCGACCAGCTCGACCTGCGGGTGGTTGGCGCGCACCCACTCGCGCGCCCGGGGGTCGACGTCGGTCGCCACCACCTCGGCGTGGTCGTCGAGCAGGTGCCGGGTCAGGTGCTTGCCGACCTTGCCCAGCCCGGCCACGCCGACCCGTCGGCCGTTGAGGGTGGGCGCGCCCCAGACGTGCTCGGCGGCGGCCCGCATGCCCTGGAAGACGCCCCAGGCGGTCAGCACCGAGGAGTCGCCCGCGCCGCCGTGCTCCACGCTGCGGCCGGTGACGTAGCGGGTCTCCCGGGCGATCACGTCCATGTCCGCCACGTACGTGCCGACGTCGCAGGCGGTGTAGTAGCGGCCGTTGAGCGATTCGACGAAGCGGCCGTATGCGCGCAGCAGCGGCTCGCTCTTGAGCTGGTCCGGGTCGCCCCAGATGACCGCCTTGCCGCCGCCCAGGTCCAGCCCGGCGAGCGCGTTCTTGTACGCCATGCCGCGCGACAGGTCGAGCACGTCGGCCAGCGCGGCCTCTTCGCTCGCGTACGGGTAGAAGCGGGTGCCGCCGAGCGCGGGGCCCAGCGCGGTGGAGTAGATGCCGATGATCGCGCGGAGGCCGGTCTGCGTGTCCTGGCAGAACACGACCTGCTCGTGGCCGGTGGATGACGGGTCGTCGATGCTGGTGAAAACGCCCATGGCTGACTCCTGTGACGGTGTGCGTCCTTGTGGGACGCGGACCTGGTGGCGCGCCCGGCGGGATGGTGCCGGTGCCTCCGAGCCTAGTATCGGCCGACGCCGTGCCGTCGTGCGCAGCGTGCCCGGTCGCGGGCGTCCGGTGCCCAGCGCGCCTGATCGGGGGGCGCTGCGGGCGTCCGGGTTGCGTCTCGTGGGAGGATCGCGCCGTGCCGTCGCTCTTCGCTTCTTACCTGCGGGTGTACGAGCCGCTGACCGCCTTCGACCGGGACCGCCAGTCCTTCTGGCGGCGCTACGTGCAACAGGGGCGGGCGGTGGCCCCCTCGGAGGGGCCCCTGCGGCAGCGGACGGCGGTCATCGAGGCGCTCGGCGCGGGCTGGACCCGCCTGCCCGACCTGCCCGAGGAGGCGTACGTCCTGGAGGTCGACGACGCCCTGCTGGTCTGCCCGTGGAACCTGCGGATCCGGGTGGCCGAGGCGGCGCTGAGCGCCCGCGACGGCGTGCCGTCGGTGCTGGCCGACGCGTTCGTGCCGCCGATCCTCGCGGGGCAGGCCAAGGCGGTCGTGGAGGACTGGCGCAGCGGGGCCCGGGTGCTGGAGCACGGCGTGCCGCGGGTGCACGAGCAGATCGCCACGTGGGGCGTGCCGCTGCGCTGGTTCGTCCTGTTCGACTTCGAGGAGCGGGACCTGGTGACCCGGCCCGGGCGGCGCGCGCTGCGCTACCGGACGGAGATCTCGAAGGCCCGCCGCCGGTCGTCGCGGGCGCTGTCGGTGCTGCGCAAGACCGTCGGCGAGGCGCCCATCACCGAGGCGGTCGAGGAGGCCGCGCGGTGGTTGGAGGAGTTCCACCCGCGCTCGGTGGTGGAGCTGGACTACGGCGGCCTGGTCGAGTTGCTCTCCGACGAGACCCTCGCCGAGGACGACTCCCCGGCGCTCGTCGCGGGCGGCCTCGTCGGGCTGTCCAAGGGGGAGGCCGACGAGGCTTCGGCGGCGTACGACCGGCTCGTCGCGAGGTGGCGGGCGGTCCAGTTGCTCGAGCGGTGCAACTAGCCCTGACCTGGGTAAAGACCTGCGCAAGGGGGCGCAAAACGCCCATGGAAGCGCTCCCAAGGTGAGATGCTCTCGTAGTTGGAGCATCACGACCAGTGACTATGAGTCCAAATAAGGTGGGTTCTGGCGTGTATTAGTCGTATAAATCGGGCATGGTTCATCCGTCCGTCTAGGGACCTTCGGCCGTTCGGCCCATGTCGGACATCGGGGACTAGCCGGACCATGGGAGACGCGTCGGCCGGCGGGACCCCGGCCGATGTCTATACCTGTGGAGGAGTGACCGATATGGCATCGCGAACGCACGAACCGGAGCCGCTGCTCACACCGGCCGAGGTGGCGTCGATGTTCCGTGTCGACCCGAAGACGGTGACCCGGTGGGCCAAGGCTGGCAAGCTCAGCGCCATCCGCACCCTGGGCGGCCACCGCCGTTACCGCGAGTCGGAGGTTCGCGCCCTGCTGCAGGGGCAGATCCCCCAGCAACGCCAAGGCGACTGAGCCAGTTCCTTCAGACGTACGGATCAGGGGTGGCAGAGCGATTCTGCCGCCCCTGATCCGTGTCCGGCCCCCGTCACCGGGCCCCCTCGTCCCCTGGCGCGGCCCCCTCGGTGAGGATCACCCGGATGCCCACCGTGCCGCCCTCGCCCCGGCGCAGCCGGCTGCCCAGCAGGCTGAGGCGGCCCACCAGCCGATACTTCTGCTTCAGCAACTCGCGGATCCGGCGGGTCTGCGCCGGATCGCAGATGGCCGCCCGGCCGGGCACCGCCGCACCGTGCGGGCGGCCCCGCACGTCGCACGGCGCGACCGTGACCTCGCCGCTGCGCCGGATCCGCTTCACCTTGCCCGAGTCGGCGACGGTCCACGCGGCGAGCGCGTCACCGTCGCGGACCACCCACACCGGCGTGGGCACCGGCCGCCCGTCCTTGCGGAACGTGGTCAACAGCACGTACTTCTCGGCGCCCAGCCGGTCCAAGGTGGTCACGCCGCCAGGATACGACCGAGCGGACGTCAGGCAGCGGGGATAGCGTGAACCATGTGACCGGGGAACCCAGGATCGGCGACGTCTTCGGCGAGCTGCTGCGCGACGCGCTCGCCGTGCAGAGCGGGGTGGGTGCCCGGCCGCTGGCCGGGGGGCGCCTGCCCCGCCCGGTCATCGAGGTCATCGAGCGGGACGACGGCCTGATCAACGGCGCCCCCGCCGCCCACTACCTGGCCGGGCCCGAAGACTGGCAGCCGTACGACCACCGGGCCGTGGACCGGGTGCGCGGCGAGACGCTGGACGTCGGCGTCGGCGCCGGCCGGATCGCGCTGCTGCTCCAGGAGCGCGGCGTGCCCGTGACCGGGCTGGACACCTCGCTCGGCGCGCTGAAGGTGTGCCGGCGGCGCGGCGTACGCGACCTGGTGCACGGCACGGTCGACCAGCACGTCGCCGACGGCCGGCGGTACGACACCTTCCTGCTGCTCGGCAACAACCTCGGCCTGATCGAGGGGCGGGACCGGGCACCGGCGTTCCTCGCCGCGCTGGCCGCGCTCGCCCGGCCCGGAGCGCAGGTCATCGCCCACGGCACCGACCCGTACGGCACCAGCGACCCCGTGCACACCGGCTACCACGAGCGCAACCGGCGGCTCGGCCGGCTCGGCGGGCAGCTTCGGCTTCGCCTGCGCTACCGCGAACTGGGCACCGAGTGGTTCGACTACCTGGTCTGCTCGGTGGCCGAGCTGGCCGACCTCGTACGCGGCACCCCGTGGCGGCTGGCCGACGTGGACGACCGGGACGCCCCGTACTACCTGGCGACGCTGACGCTCACGGGCTGAGGTGCTTGCAGGGGCCCCCTGTACAACAGAATGCGTTAACAAGGGGCCCCTCCTTACACCTCAGACCTGGACGGTCGGCGGGAGCTGCTCCGGCGGGAGACCGCCGTCGCCGTCGACGACCTCGTCGGGGGTGCCGTCCTCGTCGAGGTCGACCATCGTGATGTCCACCTTGCCGTCACCGTCGGTGTCGAACTGGAACAGGTCGGCCCGGCCGTCACCGTCGGTGTCGACCACCCAGACGTCGGTCTTGCCGTCGTTGTTGGTGTCCGCGCGGAGCAGGTCGACCCGCTCGTCGCCCCGGGTCTCCACGGTCTCGTTGGTCTCCACACTCTCCGGTGCCTGGCTCATGTCGGGTCCTTCCCTCGGTTGACGGCCGTCCTTACCCGGATCGACGCGCCCCCACGCATCCGCCGGGTGGCGGTGCTGCATAGGGTCGCACCCATGAGCCAGTGCAGCGAGCGCCCCGGCGCGGCGGAGACCCCGCGCGCCGGGCGGAGCGAGGAGACGTCATGAGCGGTCGGTTCGTCGTCGTCGGGGCCGGCACGATGGGCCTCGGCATCGCCTACGTGGCGGCCGGCGCGGGATACCGCGTCGAGCTGGTGGAGGTCGACCCGGGCCGGGCCACCGCCGCCGGGGCGCGGCTGGGCGAGCTGTGGGAGCGGGCGGTGCAGCGCGGCAAGCTCACCGCCGACGCGGCGGCGGCCAACCGGGAACGGTTGACGCTGCGCCCGTCCCTCGGCGAGGTCGCGGCCGAGCCGGACGTGGTGGTGGAGGCCGTCCCCGAGCGGCTCGACCTCAAGCGGACGGTGCTGCGCGACGCCGCCGCCCTGCGCCCCGCGCTGCTCGGCAGCAACACGTCCAGCATCGCCATCGCCGAGCTGGCCGCCGGGCTGGACCGGCCCGAACGCTTCCTCGGCCTGCACTTCTTCAACCCCGTCTGGGCCATGGCGCTGCTGGAGGTCGTGGTGGGCCCGGCCACCGCCGACGAGACCACCGCGGCGGCCGTCGCGCTCGCCGGCCGGCTGGGCAAGGACCCCGTCGTCGTACGCGACATGCCCGGCTTCGCCACCTCCCGGCTCGGGGTGACCCTGGGCCTGGAGGCGATCCGGATGGTCGCCGACGGGGTGGCCAGCCCCGCCGACATCGACAAGGCCATGGTGCTCGGCTACCGGCACCCGGTCGGCCCGCTGGAGCTGACCGACCTGGTGGGGCTGGACGTCCGGCTCGACATCGCCCGCACCCTCCAGGCCGCGTACGGGGACCGGTTCGCGCCGCCGCCGCTGCTGGAGCAGATGGTCGCCGAGGGGAAGCTGGGCCGGAAGTCCGGGCAGGGCTTCTACCACTGGGACGAGGGCGGCAGGCGATGAGCGGGCTGCGCGTCGAGGAGCGCCCCGACCGGCTCGTGGTGACGCTCGACCGGCCGGAGAAGCGCAACGCGATCGACGCCGACCTGGTCGCCGAGCTGCACGCCGTCTGCGCCGAGCTGGAGGCCCGGCCCCGGCTGCTGCTGCTCACCGGCGGCACCGAGGGGATCTTCGCGGGCGGGGCGGACATCGGCCAGCTCCGCGAGCGCGGCCGGCTCGACGCGCTCGCCGCGATCAACTCGGCGGTGTTCGCCCGGGTCCGGGCGTTGCCGATGCCCACCGTCGCCGCCGTGGACGGGCCGGCGCTGGGCGGCGGGGCCGAGCTGGCGTACGCATGCGACCTGCGGGTGTGCACGGCCCGCGCCGTGTTCGGGCAGCCCGAGGTGCGGCTGGGCATCCTGGCCGGCGCGGGCGCGACCCACCGGCTGCCGGCGCTCGTCGGCGAGGCCCTCGCCAAGGAACTGCTCTTCACCGGCCGCCGGGTGGACGCCGCCGAGGCGCTGCGGATCGGCCTGGTCAACCGGGTGGTCGACGAGCCGGCCGAGCTGCTGCCCACCGCGCACGGGCTGCTCGACGAGATGGCGAAGGGGTCCGCGCTGGCGCTGCGGCTGACCAAGCTGGCCGTGGACGCGCCCCCGGCCGCCCACCCGCACCTCGACCTGGTCAGCCAGGCGGTGCTGTTCGAGGACGAGGAGAAGCGGCGGCGGATGACCGAGTTCCTGGAGCGCCGCCGGGACCGTTGACGCGAGCCGCGAGTCGGCGGCCGTCCCGCGAGGATCGTGGGGCGGCCGCCGCTCGGACCAGGTCGGTTCAGTGCCGGATCTGCACCCCGGAGTCGGCCAGCGCCCGGATCACCTGCGCGGACTCGCCGAAGCCGATGACCAGCACGGCGTCCGCGCCGTACTCCTTGATCTCGCGGGCCCCGGCGGTGAAGTCCAGCGGCGGGGCCTTCGCGTCGGCCGGCGGCTCGTACGTCAGCAGCTTCACCCGGTCGCCGTCGATGCCGGCCCGCTCCAGCTCGGCACGGACGTTCTCCTGGAGGCCCTCGCCGTAGGAGTCCTTCCGGGCGACCAGGGCGATCCGGTGCGGCCCGTCGCGCAGGATCACGTCGGCCAGCGCCCGCCCCTGGAGGCTGTCCGGAGGGGCGGTGCGGAAGTAGAGCCCCTTGTCCTCGACCGAGGTCAGCCCGGCATCGGTGTTGGACGGCGAGAAGAGCACCAGGCCAGCGGCCACCACGTCCGGCAGGACGGCCCGGGAGATGCCCGACGCGCCCGCGCCGATGATGACGTGCACGCCGTCGGCGATGTGCTTCTCCACCGTCTCCTTCGCCACTGCCGGGTTGGTGCCGTCGTCCCCGTCGACCCAGCGCACGTCCTCGCCGAGCACGCCGCCCGCGGCGTTGATCTCCTTGAGGGCGAGCGCGGCCCCGGCGGCCAGCGGCGGGTACGCGATGGCCAGGTCGCCGGTGCGCGGCAGCAGGCCGCCGAGGACCAGGGGCGCCGAGGGGACCTTGCCGCTGCCCTGCCGGTGCGACCGGGGCGGGTTCTTGGTGCTCGCCGCCGACTCGTCGCCGGCGCCGACGAACTCGGTCTTGCCGTCGTCGAGCTTCTCCTCGCCGAAGGTCAGGGTGGCGTAGCTGGCGGTGGCCGGCTCACCGGCATCGGTGAACCCGGCCCGGTTGAGCGAAACACCCCGGTACTCGATGTCCCGCCCGTTCCGCGCCAGCCGCAGGCATTCCGCCGGCTTCTCGCACCGCTCACCGTTGTTGGTGACGCCGACGATCTGCTTGGCGATCGCGGCCGGATCGGTGCTGCCGGCCAACTGCGCGGCCAGGGCGCTGATCACGACGGCGTCGTACGACTCGGCGGAGTAGAGATAGTCCGTCAGTTTCGGGTCGACGGCGCGGAGCCGGTTCTTGAAGGCCTCCGGCAACGGCGTGAGCGGGGTCGTGCCCTTCATGCCGTCGAGCAGGTCGGCGCGCTCCTTGAATTCCGCAGCGTACGCGTTGGTCATGTTGCCGTCGCTGCCGTAGAGGCGGACCTGTGGGGTGGTGGTCGCCTCCTCGGACTTGTCGGCGCCGCAGCCGGCACCGGCGAGGAGCAGCGCCCCGCACGCCGCCAGTGCGGCGACGCGCGAGCCGGGTGATACGAGCATGGTCGTCCTTCCTCCGGGAAAGGTCCGCTGCGCACATTAGCGTGCCTGGCTGATCGGCGGGACCGTGGAGGAGGGTCAAACCCCAGCTAGCCCCGGCGACGCACGGACGGTCACGGGGCGCGCGCTCTCGGGTGGTCACCGCTTGACCACCGGACGTACAGTTCGGCGGGTGACGGACGTACCGCAGCAGACGCTGGACGACGCGACCGCCGTGCTCCACTCCGCCCTCGCGGGCGACGGCGACGCGGTGGTGGGCACCTTCGACAAGGTGGTCGACCGGGCCGGCCTCGCCGGAGCGTACGGGGTGGCCTGGTGCCTCGCGGCCACCATGGTCGGGGACGTGCCCGCCCCCGGCGGCGCGGCGCTGGACTTCCCCGGCATCGACGAGGCGGGCTACGACACCCGCTGGGTGGCGCGCTTCGTCAGCGCGTACGCCAACGCCGACGCCGACACGGGGGAGGCGCTCTTCGGCGCGGCGGTCGCCGACGGCCTGCTGCCGGACTGCCTGCTCACCCTCGCCGGCTCGACGGTGGCCACCCTGCGCAGCCGGGCCGGCTGACGCCCGACCCCGACCCGGGGGCCGGGCGTCGGGCGTCGCCGGTCAGAACGCGTGGTACGCGATTAGCGGCTCGTACTCGTAGCGCAGGTTCTGGAAGCGCACCCGGAAGTTCACCCCGTCGCGGACGTTGGTGGCCACCGTCGTCCACCCCGACTTCGCGGGGAGATAGGTCCAGTAGTTGCAGTTGTTGGTCTTGTCGACGAAGACCACGCACGCCTGGGTGCCGAAGCTGCTGTCGTTGCGGACGTTGACGTCCGCGCAGCGGCTGGTGGTCCGGTAGGTGCCGGCCTCGCCGCCCCAGCTTCCGGTCTGGAAGTACGAGCGCACGGCGCCGCCGTAGCAGGTGGCGTACGTGCCGGCGAGGTTGCCGGCGACCAGCGGCTGGGCGGGAGCGGCGACGGCGGGGGCGGCGAGGGCGAGCGCCGACACGGCCGCGGCCGTCGAGGTGGACAGCAGGCGGACGACCGGGGACGACATGGGTGCCTCCAACGGGTTGTTGACCGTCCGGGTGGGACGGCCGACCGACCGGGACGATGATACTGGTCGATCTTCCCGGCGTCGGCCCGGCCGTGGCGGGACCGGTGTGATAGCTCTGGTGGCATGTCGCAGGCCATGCTCGCCAAGGTGCGCAAGCTGCTGGCGAAGGCCGAGGACCCGGCCTGCACGCCCGAGGAGTCGGCCGCCTTCACCGCCAAGGCGACCGAGCTGATCGCCCGCTACGGCGTGGACCGGGCCCTGCTGGCGGCCCGTGACCCGACCACCGACCCGGTCGGCGACCGGGTGGTCGAGGTCGTCGCCCCGTACGCCCGGGACAAGGCCGGCCTGCTCGCGGCCGTCGCCGACCCGCTGCGCTGCCGCTGCGTGCGCCGCCGGCACGGCGACGGCTTCGCGATGCACCTGTTCGGCTTCGCCAGCGACCTGGAACGGGTCGACCTGCTCTTCACCTCGCTGCTGGTGCAGGCCGCGCACGGGCTGGCCGCCGCCGGGGTCCCGCCGGGCGAGCACCCGGCCGCGTTCCGGCGGTCCTGGCTCGCCGGGTTCGCCCAGGTGGTCGGCGCGCGACTGGCGGCGGCGGAGGCCGACGCCGTCGCCGACTCGGGTGGCCCCTCCGTCGCGCTCGTGCTGGCCGACCGCTCGGACCGGGTCCAGCGTCGGGTCGCCGAGGTCTATCCCCGGCTGCGCACGGCCGCGCCGAGGCGGCTCGCCGGCACCGGCTTCGGCTCGGGCGCGGCGGCGGGTCGACGTGCGGACCTCGGCGGCCGGGGGGTGAACCCCGCAGCCCGGCCGGCACGGGGCCTCACCCGCTGACGTCAGCTGTCGTGGGGGTGCAGAACGCAGGAGAGATAGCGGGTCAGCAGCTCGTGCCAGCCGGCCGTGAGGGCCTCCCGGTACCCCTCGGCGGCTGCGCCGTGCCGGTCGAAGTGCCGGTGCTCGACCTCCACCCGGGTCCACTCCGGGCCCTCGGGGAGGAACAGCACCTCCACCTCGCTGGCCCGCGCCGGGTCGGGGACGGGCACGCGGTCGGGCCCG
This sequence comes from Micromonospora sp. PTRAS2, assembly GCF_054052245.1. Classification (NCBI taxonomy): domain Bacteria; kingdom Bacillati; phylum Actinomycetota; class Actinomycetes; order Micromonosporales; family Micromonosporaceae; genus Micromonospora; species Micromonospora sp. PTRAS2. The sequence continues at coordinate 686,190 of NZ_JBSWBU010000001.1, read as the reverse complement.
ATCTGCCAGACGAACACCAGGCGGCGGGGCGGATCCCAGGTGAGCACCCGGCCCCAGTCGGCGCGGAAGCCGTGCGGGCCGATCTCGTAGAGCATGCCGCCGGCGTGCGGCTCGACGCCCAACTCGACCAGCTCGGCCGGCCCGGACCAGGTGTATTCCGGCACCCACCAGTCGGTGAGGGCGCCGGTGAAGACCGCGAAGGCCCGTTCGGCGGAGGCGGGAACGAGGAGGCTGCTGCGGAGCGAGTATCGTGCGACGTCCTGCCGGACGGCTGTCGGACCGTCGATCTCCTGTCCCATAGGCCCGGACCATACCGGCTGGTGTCCTGAAGTGCAGCTTGCAAAGTGCCGGCTTGCGGACCCCTTGCGCCCGGATGTCGGACAGTAGCGCCGAGTGGTCGTGACGCAACGCCTTGCTGCGGCGCGCCGCAGCGACTCATGCTGCTCGTGCGGACTCCCAGGGGTAGGGCATCGCCCGGAGCCGCTCGACGTGGGCGAGGTGACGCCGCTGCCGTTCGTGGTCACCGGCGGCGGCGGCTTCGTCCGCCCAGCGCTGGACCTCCGCGATCCATCCCTCGTGCTCGCTGCGCAGCGCGTCGTTGAGTGCCTGAACGTGCGGGTCCATCGTCATCGCCTCAACCTCCTAGCCGTTCGTCCAGCTTACCGAGTTCGTACCGGCTGTCTTCCACCTGACGGCGGTAGAACTCCTGATGAGTCTCGTACTGCGTGATCAGTTCGCGCGCCCGCTCGATCCGCTCAACGAGCCTCATGCGCTCGAACTCGTCCTGCTCGTTGGGGACCGTCATCGGCCCTCCCCGTCCAGCGAACCGCCCTGCCTCAACTCTTCCCCCTCCGGGCCCATACGCTCCATCCGTTCAAACCGAACCGTTCCCCGGGACGCCTCCCCTGCTCGGCGCTGGAAGAGCACCCCTGACCCCCGGTGAGGGAGTGAGACGGTACGGACATGATCAAAACCCTGTCGGCGGTAGTACCCATGGAGCGCCAGATTCGTTCGCCAGGCGTCCAAGCGAAGCCAACTCTTTCCTCGGTCAGCCGCTAGTTTCGAGGCGAAGTCAACCAGTGCCTCGCCGAGACCGCTGCCAGCGTAGCCACGATCCACGATCACTCTGTGGACATACAGTGCGTCGCGTGGCTCGTCTTCCTCGTGCCAGAATTCGGGGTCTGCCAACTCGTCGACTATTGCCATCGCTGCGATGCGAAAGCCGTCAACAGCGACGTAGCACTCTCCCCGGCCGACCGCGTCTTCAATCCGCTGCTGCATCCGCTCGGGCGTCTGTCTCTCACTCCGCCCAGTGGGCTGCCATTGGTCGAGTCCCTGAGCTGCAAGCCATCGAACGGTATCGGATTGCAGGCGAACAAGGACAGCAAGGTCCGCCTCTGTCGCAACCCTGATGCTCAACTCGGTCATGACTCGACTAGCTCTTCCGCCGGTCGAGTGCGTTCGAATGCGATGACGTGGCGGTCCCCCGGCAGTACGTTGAGCACCACGCGGACGGCTGTTCCATCACTCGTGTAGCCAGTGACAACGTGGTACGCGACTGGCGTGCCGGGCATCAGCGCAAGTCGCCTCGCCTCCTCCGGCGTAGGCATCCTGATGTAGAACTCGTCCAGCGCGTGAATCTGGCAGTAGCCGCGCTCCGAAAGGACCCTGTTGGCCCCTCGCGCGATGTCGTCCGGCCGCATGATATCCGTTCCCTGCGCGAGGCTGAGCGGAAAGTAGCTGTCGTTGGTGTTGAACGGCTCGCCGTCCAGGTAGCGCACCCGCTTGCGGACGACGGTCAGCTCCCCATCCTGGAGGTGGAGCCGCTCCTTGACGATCTCAGGAGGGTCGACTATCGATATCTCAATCGTCTGCCGTGCTTCTCGTCCTTCGGCCGAGTGCTGGGCGATGAACCTGTCTGTCTCGATGTACCGGGGCTGCGGCATGAACTCTTGCTGTGGCCGGTAGTTGATCGGCTTGCGGTCTCTCACGAAGTAACCACGGGGTCTGGCCGCAACGATCAGTCCTTCGCTCACCAGCGATGCGAGCGCCTGGCGGGCAGTGTTGCGGGCAACCTGGAACCGTGCGGTCAGTTCCGCCTCGGTTGGCAGTTGGGCACCCGGTGGCATCGTGCCGTCGCTGATCGCCTGCCGTAGATCCTCTGCAATCTGCTGCCAGACCGGCATCTGTCCCGCGCGCTTGACGCTCACAGTCCGCTCCCTCCGCAGCATGGTCTAGACAGTCTATGCGAAGAGCTTGACAGGGGTGCGAGGAGGAGCAAGAGTCTCATTGTCTAGTCAGTACAGACGGGCTGGGCATGAACAGAAGGGCCTCGGTGGGGGTGCGACCCCGCCGAGGCCCGCGCAGCAACGTCCCCTCCACGCAAAGGAGTACGAAGATGCAGGTCGATCCTATCTCGGCACCCCAGGTTCCCGGCGGCGAGGATGTGGAGCACCTCCGGGTGCTGGTCACGTCGGTGTTGGGTGCGCAGGAGGTGGCAGTGGCGCTGGCGGTGTCGGACATGCCCACGCGACGGGTGGCGCTGACTCGCGACCAGGAGATCGGCTACGCGATTCAGGGCGTAGCTCGTCTCGGCGTGGACGAGGTGCGGGCACGGGCGGTCGCGGCTCGCAACGTGAATCTGCGCTACAGCGAGTTGCTCGACATGAACGGCGGCACGGTCGGTTCGGCTGCTCCGGAGGTGAGGGCGCTCAGCGCGCGTGAGCGGCAGGTGTGGGGCTGCGGCGAGCGGCGGCAGAGCCGGGCGGTGTCGGTGGCGTGGAAGGTGACCGGGGTGGCCAGTCATCCCGAGGCGGGATCCGTTCGGCTTGCGGGGAGCGCGGCTACGGGGGGCTGATCCTCGGGTCTGCTGGGCGCTGCTCGTTGCCAGATCCCCTGGGGCCGCCGTGTTGGCAATTTCGGCGGACCCCTTTTATCGTATGTGCGCCGAGCGCGTCCTACCTGTGCTCGCGGACCCTAAGAACCGCCGTCTTGACGCGGTCTGCTAACCACGACGCAGAGTACGACGTGGCCCATTCTGCGAGCTCCTCCTTGCGGACACCGCATTCAATAAGCATGCATGCGCGAGTCACGGCGTAGACCGAATCACTCAAAGCCCGCAAATCGCCACCTTGGATCCTGTGAGGAGCTGGGCCAAGATGCGTGAGGTCGTTTCGCAGCTGGGAAATGGCGAAGGCCCAATGGTCTATGTTCCCGGTGATCGGCTTGGCCGCGATCCCCGCCTTCGCCGCGAGCTGCCTCATCCGCTTGCGGAGGGTCATCTCATTGGCGTAGTGAAACTTGTCCCTGACCCAGGGGTGATGCTGCTCCGGCACGCTCGCGACGATGGCGCGGTAAAGACTATCGAACTCCTCCTGATCCATTTGAGTGCCGCCATACATGGTTCGGTGGAAGGCTTCTGATGCGAAAGTGACGTTCAGGAACCGGTTTTCGGCGAACATCTTCTCGGCGCGCTGAACACTCATCAGGAAGTCCAGGGCGTCCTGAAAGCGCTCCGACACGTCAAGCCAGCGGGCAACCGACTCGATTCCACCTAGCTTTTGAAGAGTCAGAACCATCTGGTGGGGATGCCTGGCTTTTCGATCCGCAGGCTTGGTGTAGCGGAGCCAGGGGACCAGAAGCTCGATCTCCTCCTCGTGTCCAGCATCCTCACCCGAGAGCAGTCGCGCGCGGACATCGGGCCGCTGGAGGCTAAGCCGATCCTGAGTTGCATGTGTATCCATACAGAGAGACAGCAGGCTTTGGATTCGCCCGACATCTTTCCTGATTTTGTTGAAGCTCTGCGGCCCGTCGTATGCCATTCGAAACACCGGCCAATGGCGGAACGTAACCCCTTTAACTTGTTCGACCTTGCGCGACCAAGCCGTGCTGAGAGTGATCCGGCCCCTGCTGAATCTTGCCTCCTGGTCCTCTGGCGGATCGTATGTGAACTGGAACTTGGCCCCAGGTCCCCCGATCACAGGATGTTCAGTCACCCCTTTATGTGCGGCCCAGGCGTCAAGATCGCTCCACTCTGCTGTCGCCGTCTGGAACCAAAGGTCATCCTCGATAAGGTGGTGTCCCAAGAATATCTGATTCACAAAGTATTCCGATTCTTGTAAACCAGTGGATCCTCGATTACTTCGGCGTAAGAAGCAACGGTCAAGGGTGACCCTTCTGGAGCCGATCCAACCGTTGATACGGGTCATCTGTTCTGCGTCGCTGTCGGCCTCGTTGTCGAAGATTCCGACGAGCGAGACCGAAGCCCCCTTTTCTGGATCGAAGCGGAGGCGTCCGGTGAGAGTGTCCTCTTCGTGACCCGTCAGCCAAAAGAGCCCAAGCTCGTCGATCTCCCTCACGGCAACTCCCCGTCTGAGAGTGGGTGGATCGTAGGAGGCTAGTTCATGGCGGTGACCCCGCCCCGCGCGTCACCCTGGTTCCGTGAGGAGCCGGTGGCGAGTCCCGGACTGACCGGGCCCATGCGACAGCACACCCGCCGGTCTCTTCCATCCTCGGAACACCTCATCGCGGACCGATCTGTGGTCGGCTTGGGCGAGCTGCCGAACGGAACACGTCGGCCGCTCCGGTCCGGTGTGGGGAAGGAGCGAAGGTGGGTGAGGGGCGGGTTGGGGTTAGGGCTGCCTCCGGCGGGGGCCAACGACTCCGGGATGGAGTTGCCGAACGGTTGCGGTCGTGGGTGGTTGGGATGGCAGGAGCGGGGGTGCGGTGCGCGCCAAGCACGGCGAGTCAGCTGTACCTTGTCACCAGCAACCGGGCGGCACGGGCGGGGAGGATCTTGGTCGAGCAAGTGAATGAAATCGGCGCTGTTGATCTTTAGTGCCCCAGGTCAAGAAGTCTGTTCCCCGCGCATGCGGGGGTGATCCCGCCGCCAGCGTGCGGCCCTCGGCCGTACCGTCCTGTTCCCCGCGCATGCGGGGGTGATCCGGCGACCGGGAACCGGATGTTCGGCGCGGTGCTCTGTTCCCCGCGCATGCGGGGGTGATCCGGTGACGGCGCTCAGGCTGTTGTAACTGCCGCCCTGTTCCCCGCGCATGCGGGGGTGATCCCAACGGGTCGATCTACCCCCTGGCCCGGTTCATCTGTTCCCCGCGCATGCGGGGGTGATCCCGAGAAGAGACCTCGATACCCCGTGCCGATCGACTGTTCCCCGCGCTGCGGGGGTGAACTTGGCGTGCAACCGACGTGCAACTAGCGGCGGTGATCATGGGTGCCCAGCGGTCAACCACGGACAGCGTCGAGCGATCCGGCCCGGGGCCGCATAAGCAAGATCCCCACCTGCGTTTCCGCTGGTGGGGACCTCTGTAGCCCGGCGAAAGGCTATGTGGCCAGGGGCGGGGTCGAACCGCCGACCTTCCGATTTTCAGTCGGACGCTCGTACCAACTGAGCTACCTGGCCGTGCTGCTCGGCTCATCGTACCCAAGTGGCGGGATCGCCGCCGGCAGGGCACCTGCTCCGATACGCAGAACGCCGCGCATCTTACGCGCGGCGTCAGCGCTTGCGGTCCTGACGGGACTTGAACCCGCGACCTCCGCCTTGACAGGGCGGCGAGCACTCCAACTGCTCCACAGGACCTGGCTGGTGTTACCGGTGTTGCTCCGGCTTGCGCCGGTCGTGCCCCCAACGGGATTCGAACCCGTGCTACCGCCTTGAAAGGGCGGCGTCCTGGGCCGCTAGACGATGAGGGCGGCCCCGCCATCATTGCACACTCGCAACTTCTAGCGGACTTGCTCCCATCCGGCCCCGCCGGAGGCTTCGAAAGCATACGTGACGGTCGGCCCACGAAACAAATCGGTATGGCTGGCGGCACATCCAGCCACAAACCTGCAGGTCATGGGCGGTCTAGCCGATCCGGGTGAGCCCGTAGCGCCGCTTCAGGTCGCCGATGAGGTGGGCGCAGGCGGCGACCGTGGCGGCCCGGTTGCCGCCCCCGTCGTGCATCAGCACGATCGAGCCCGGCTTCGTCGCGCCCATGACCCGCTTCCTGATCGTCGGGGCGGTGGGCTTCGCCCAGTCCTGCGGGTCGACGGCCCAGTGCAGCGATCGCATGCCGAGCTGCTTCGCCACCGTCACCACCTCCGGGGTCCACCGCCCGCCCGGCTGTCGGTAGAGGGTCACCTTGGCGTCGGGCGCGGCCGCCCGGATGGCGCGGTTGGTGCGCGTCAGGTCGGCGCGGATCTCGGCGACCGGCCGCCGGCCGAGGTCGATGTCGTGCCGCCAGCTGTGGTTGCAGAGCTGGTGCCCCTCGCGGGCGATCCGGGCGACCAGCTGCGGGTGCTTGCGCACCTGCGTGCCGACCACGCAGAAGGTGGCCTTCGCCCCGGCTGCCTTGAGCTGGTCGAGGATCTTCGGCGTCCAGGCCGGGTCGGGCCCGTCGTCGAAGGTCAACGCCACCGCCTTGCCGCCCGTGGTCCGGCGCAGCCCCGTCGGGAGCTTGGTGGGGCGCGGGCGCAGCGGGGGTGGGGTGGTGCGGGTCGGCTTGGGGGCGACGGTCGGCTTGGGCGTCGGCTCCGCCGGGGGTGCGGTCGGTGTCGACGGGGAGGCGGCGGCTCCCGGACGCCGGTCGGTCGTCCGCTCGCCGCAGCCGGCGAGGAACAATGCAAGGCAGAGGCCGAAAGCGAGTGCTCTCCGTGCGCTCATCGTCGCTCCGAGGGGTCGGGGGCCGTGGGCCACTCGACCGTAGTGGACGAAACGTGAACGGCGGCAGGGCGGTCAGTCCCCCGTCGACTGGTCCAGGGAGTCCCGCACGGCCAGGGCGAGCGAGACCGCCTCGGCCAGGTCGACCGGCCGGACCACCCCGGCCGGCAGCGAGTCGGCCCGCCAGCCGGGGCCGGCGGCCAGCACCAGCAGCGGCCGGCGCGGGCTGGCCAGCAGTGCGGTGAGCTGGGCCGGATCGGCGGTGGCCCGGATGTGCGACCAGACCACCACGGCCGCCGGGCCGGTGCGGTTGACCGCCTCGACCAGGGCCGCCGCCGGCACCCGGGCACCGAGCATCCGGTACGCGACGCCGGCCTCGGCCAGCGCGGCGGCGAGCGCCTCCAGCGGCAGGGTGTGCTGCTCCTCGTCGGCGCAGGAGAGCAGGATGCGGGCCGGGCCGGGGGCCGAGGAGGCGCGGGCGACGGCCGCGAACGCCTCCGAGACGCACCGCGACACCAGGTGCTCCACCTCGATGAGGCCGCCCGTGGCGGTGTGCCGCTCGCCGATGCCGACGAGCACCGGGCGCAGCAGCCCCTCCCAGGTGCCGACGACTCCGTCGGTGGCCAGGGCGTGCGCGATCGTCTCCCCGATCGCCACCGAGTCCAGCCGCATGGCGGCGCGGGCCAGCCCTCGGGCCGCCGGGCCGGCCCGACCGACCGGGATGGTCTGCCCGCCGCCGTCGCGCCCGCCGCCCGGCCGGATCCGGTTGGCGACGACGGCGGACGGCTCGCCGCCCGGCCCCGGGGCGGGCACCTGGCGGGCCCAGCGGGCCGCCTCGGCCGGGGTGACCCCTTCGGCGGTGAGCTTGCGCATGATCTCCAAGCGCGCGAGATCGGCCGGCGTGTAGCGCCGGTGGTGGCCCGGCAGGTGCTGGCTGGGGCCCAGGCCGTACCGCTGGTGCCAGGTGCGCAGCGTGGTGACCGCGACGCCCAGGCGGCGCGCCACGGCCCCCGCGCTCAACGCCTCATCGCCCACCCGACCGCTCCGCCGCCTCGTTCACCTCGTCTGCGCAGGGACCGGCCGGGGTCGCGTCGGGGCCGGCGGTGCCCGCCGGCCGGGACGGGCGTAGCAGGCGGTTCACCACCCCACCCAGCCAGGGGGCGTACGCCCGGGGGTCGACGTCGAGGTCGGCCTCCAGCGTCGCCGGGTCGACCCAGCGCAGCTCGGCCACCTCGGCCGGGTCCGGCCGCACGGGCAGGTCGGCCGGGACGTCGGCGCGCAGCACGTGGTCGTACTCGAACTCGACCCGACCGGTGGCCGGGTCCTCGGCGTAGTAGACGTACACGCCGGCCTCGGTCAGCTCGACGGGCCCGACGCCCAGCTCCTCGCCCAGCCGGCGGTTCGCGGCGGTCACCAGCGACTCGCCCGGCGCGGGATGGCCGCAGCAGGAGTTGGCCCAGCGCAGCGGGAACCGGGTCTTCACGGCGGCCCGGCGCTGCAGCAGCACCCGGCCGTCCGGGGCGACGAGCAGCACGGAGAAGGCCCGGTGCAGCCGGCCGGGCGGCTGGTGGGCGGCGGACACCGTCGCCTCGCCCTGCGCCCGGCCGTCGTCGTCGACCAGCTCGACCAGGTGTTCCTCGCGCACGCTCACCGCACACCTCCCACTACTCGGGCGCTCACTGGCCGTCGCCCGTCACGCGGGCGGCGGCCAGCTTGCCGGAGATCAGGACCATGGGCACGCCGACGCCGGGCTGGGTGCCGGAGCCGACGAACACCACGTTGTCGAGCGTGCGGTGCAGGTTCGACGGGCGGAACGGGCCGGTCTGGAAGAGGCTGTGCGCGGACGCGAACGGGGTGCCGGCGGCCATGCCCTGCTCGGCCCACTCGGCCGGGGTGACCGCGCGCAGCACCTCGATGCCGGCGCCGAAACCGACGTACCCGCGCTCTTCCAGCGTCCCGACGAGCTGGTCGGTGTACCGGCGGGTGAGGTCGCCGCGCCACTCGAACGGGGCCCGGTCGAGGTTCGGCACCGGGGCGAGCACGTAGTACGTGTGCCCGCCGGCCGGGGCGACCGCCGAGTCGGTGCGGCTGGGGTTGGTGACCAGCAGGGACGGGTCGGTCATCAGCTCCCCCCGCCGGATCACCTCGTCGAACGTGCCCTTCCAGGATCGTCCGAAGTGGATGTTGTGGTGGGCGATTTTCTCATAGCCCTGCCGCGAGCCGACGTGCAGCACCACGCACGACGGCGAGTAGGTCAACCGGCGTCGCCTGGCCGGCGGGAGCAGGTCGCGGTAGGCGACCGGAAGGTCCGGGTTGAGCACCACCACGTCGGCTCCGACGAACTCGCCGTCGGCGGTGACCACCCCGGTCGCCCGGCCGTTCGCGGTCTCCACCCGGGCCACCGTGGTGCCGTAGCGGATCTGCACGCCGTGCTTCTCGGCCGCGCCGGCCATCCCCCGGGAGACCGCGTGGATGCCGCCGCGCGGGAAGTAGACCCCGGCCACCGAGTCGAGGTACGCGATGACGGCGTAGATGGCCAGCGCGTCGTGCGGGGCGAGCCCGGCGTACATGGCCTGGAAGGAGAAGATCCGCTGGGTGCGCGGGTCGCGGAAGAACTGCTCGATCTTCGTCTGGAGCCGGCGGAACGCGCCGCCGGCCAGCAGCTTCAGCAGGTTGCCGGTGAGCAGGTCGGTGGGGGCGTCGAGGTTGCGTTCGATGAAGTCGGCCCGCTCCAGCCGCCACAGCTCGCGGGCGTAGTCGACGAAGCGCAGGTAGCCGTCGGCCTCCCGGGGCCCGCAGACCGAGGCGATCTCGGCGGCCATCCGGGTGGTGTCGGTGATGACGTCCAGCGTCGAGCCGTCCGGGTAGTACGCCCGGTACGCCGGGTCCAGCGGCATCAGCTCGACCCAGTCGCCCAGCTCCTCGCCGACCGCACCGAGCGCCTCGGCGATCAGGTCGGGCATGGTGAGCACGGTGGGGCCGGTGTCGAACTCGTAGCCGTCGACGCCGAGCCGGCCGGCCCGGCCGCCCGGCACCGCCTCGCGTTCGAGCACGGTCACCTGCCGCCCGCTGCCGGCCAGGTGCAGCGCGCAGGCCAGCCCGCCGAGTCCCGCCCCGACGACCACCACCCGGTCCGTACGTCCGGTCACGGTGCGCACGCGACCACCTCCCTCACGAAGTTGCCCATCATGCCCGCCGCGCGGTGGCGGCGGTGGCGAGGCCCGTCAGCGCGGTGCGCGCGGTCTCGTCGATCGACGCGGTGTCGAGCGCGGCCAGCGCGTCGGCGACCCGGTCGGAGATCATCCGTTCGACCCGGGCGACCGCGCCGGTGTCGGCGACCAGCTCGGCGAGCCGGGCCACCTCGCGGGCGGCGGCGACCCGGCCGGCCCGCTCCAGCGCCCGGCGCTGGTTCGCGGTGGCGAGCTGCCGGGCGAGCATCAGCAGGGCGGTCGGCTTGCCGGTGCGCAGGTCGTCGCCGGCCGGCTTGCCGGTGGTCGCCGGGTCGCCGTAGACGCCGAGCAGGTCGTCGCGGAGCTGGAACGCCTCGCCGACGGCCAGACCGTAGCGGGTGTACGCGGCGGTCAGCGGCCCGTCGGCGTCGGCGCCGGCCAGGGTCGCGCCGAACAGCAGCGGACGCTGGACGGTGTAGCTGGCGGTCTTGTAGCGGGCGACCCGCAGGGCCCGGTCCAGCGACCAGTTGGCCGCGTCGTTCTCGCCCAGGACGTCCAGGTACTGCCCGGCGACCGTTTCGACGCGCATCTGGTCGTAGCAGCGCCGGACGTCGAGCAGCCGGGCCGGCGGCACGGTGGCGCGCCCGAGCAGCCGGTCGGCCCAGACCATGCAGAGGTCGCCGACGAGCACGGCGACCGCCTCGCCGAACCGGTCCGGGTCGCCGGTGTGCCCGGCGGCGACGTGCCGGGCGGCGGCGGACCGGTGCGCCGTGGGTCGGCCGCGCCGGGTGTCGGAGGCGTCCATCACGTCGTCGTGCACGAGGGCGAACGTGTGCAGCAGCTCCAGGGCCGCGAGCGCCGGCAGCACCGCCGGCAGCGGCTCGTCCCCGCCGGCGACCCCTCGCCAGCCCCAGTACGCGAAGGTGGGGCGCACCCGCTTGCCGCCGGCCAGCACGCAGTCGCGCGCCGTCGCGGCGAATTCGCCCATCGCCGAGTCGATTTCGGCGAGCGTGGAAACCTCGGCGGCGAGGAACCCCGCGAGGGTGTCGTCGACCCCCTTGACCAGGTCTTTCGTGAACGCGGCCAGTACGCCGCGGACCGGATCGTCCGTCGCTTCCGGCTGTGCCGGCGCGACGCGGAGCGCATTACCCGCAACTGCGTCGTTGGCCATGTCGGCGAGCGTACCCTAGGGTTACGAGTTGCGTCGATTGCTGCGTCGAATCCGAGGGAGGGCCGGTGGACGTCGACCTCACCGCTGCCTATGACCGCTGCCGCGAGCTGCACAGACGTCACGGCCGCACCTACTATCTCGCCACCCGCCTGCTCCCCGCTTGGAAACGGCGGCACGTTCATGCCTTGTACGGATTCACCCGGTATGCCGACGAGATCGTCGACCGCACCGAGGACCTGCCACCCGCCGAGCGGGCCGCCCGGCTCGACGACTGGTCGGCCCGCTTCCTGGCCGGGCTGGGCGGGACCCCGGTCGACGACCCGCTGCTGCCCGCCGTGCTGCACACCATCGCCGTCTTCGACCTGGACCGGGCCGACTTCGCGTCGTTCCTGCGCAGCATGGCGATGGACCTGACCGTCACCGCCTACCCCACCTACGACGACCTGCTCGACTACATGGAGGGCTCGGCCGCCGTCATCGGCACCATGATGCTGCCGATCCTCGGCAGCTCCGACCCCGCCGCCGCCCGCGAGCCCGCCCGGCAGCTCGGCCTCGCCTTCCAGCTCACCAACTTCATCCGGGACGTCGCCGAGGACCTCGCGCGCGGCCGGACGTACCTGCCCGACGAGGACCTCGCCAAGTTCGACGTCACCCGCGACGACCTGTTCGCCGCCGCCGCCCGGGGCCGGGCCACCCCGAGAATCCAGGACCTCATCGAGTACGAGGTGAGCCGCGCCCAGACGCACTACGAGGCCGCCGCGCCGGGCGTGACCCTGCTCGCGCCCGCCTCCCAGGCGTGCATGCGCACCGCGTACGCCCTCTACGGCGGCATCCTCGACGAGGTCGCTGCCCAGGACTACGACGTGTTCACCCGGCGGGCGCTGGTGCCCCGGCGGCGGCGGATGGCGGTGGCCGGGCGGGCCCTGCTCACCCCCGCCGGCACCCCCGTCGTGGTCCCCGGCCCGGCCCAGATGCCCGCCGGCCGATGACGCGTACCGCGATCGTGCTGTTCACCCGCGACCTGCGGGTGCACGACCACCCGGCGCTGGCCGCGGCCTGCGCCGCCTTCGACCGGGTCGTCCCGCTCCACGTGCTCGACCCGGCGCTCGCCGGCCGCTCGCCCAACCGGACGCGCTTCCTGCACCAGAGCCTCGCCGCCCTGCGCGACGCGCTGCGGGAACGCGGCGGCGACCTGGTGATCCGGCACGGCGACCCGGTGGCCGAGACGATCCGGCTGGCCGGCGAGGTGGGCGCCGAGGGGATCGGCCTCTCCGCCGACGTCAGCCGGTACGCCCGCACGCGGGAGCGCCGGCTGCGCGCCGAGTGCGAGCGGCACCGCCTGCACCTGCGCCTCTTCCCCGGCCTCACGGTCGTCGACCCCGGCGCGGTGCGCCCGGCCGGCGGCGACCACTACCGGGTGTTCACCCCCTACTTCCGGGCCTGGCAGGGGGCGCTGTGGCGGGAGGAGTCGGCCCCGCCCGACCGGGTACGACTGCCCGACGCGCTGGCGGCCGGGGCGCGGCCCGACGGGTCGACGGCCGGCTCGCGGCCCGACGGGCTGCCGGTCGGGGAGCTGCCCGCTCCACCGAAGGGGGAGTCGCCGCACGCCGTGCCGGGCGGGGAGGCCGCCGCCCGCCGCCGCCTCGCGCAGTGGCTGCCCACCGTCGACCGGTACGGCGACATCCACGACGACCTGGCCGGCGACGCGACCTCGCGGCTCAGCCCGTACCTGCGCTTCGGCTGCCTCTCACCGCTGGAGCTGGCGAACCGGGCGGGTGAGCGGGCCGGCGATCCGGGCGGCGCGCGGTTCGGCCCGTTCGTCCGGCAGCTCTGCTGGCGGGACTTCTACTACCAGGTCACCGCCGCGTTCCCCGAGATCGCCACGAAGGCGTACCGGCGGGGGGCCACCGAGGACTGGCGGCACGACCCCGAGGCGCTCGACGCCTGGGCGCGGGGGCGTACCGGCCTGCCGATCGTCGACGCCGGGATGCGGCAGCTGCGCGCCGAGGGCTGGATGCACAACCGGGCCCGGCTGATCACGGCCGGCTACCTGACCAAGGTGCTCGGGCTGGACTGGCGCGAAGGGGTGGCGGTCTTCTCCCGCTGGCTGCTCGACGGCGACGTGGCCAACAACGCCGGCAACTGGCAGTGGGTGGCGGGCACCGGCAACGACAGCCGGCCGCACCGGGGGTTCAACCCGGTGCGCCAAGCGGCCCGCTTCGACCCCGACGGCGCGTACGTCCGCCGCTGGGTGAAAGGAGGGGCCCCTGCTTAACGCATTCTGTTGTACAAGGGCCCCCTCCTAACACCCCGGACCCGGCAGCGCAGCGCGCGGTCAGAGGCAGGAGTGCAGGGCCTCGACCAGCTCGTCGACGCGGTCGTGGTCGGCCAGCCGCGCGGTCGCGTACGCGAACACGTAGCCCCGCCCCGGGTCGGCCCAGGCGCTGCTGCCACCGATCCCGCCCATGCCCCAGCTGCCGTCCGGCTCCCGCTGCATGCCCAGCGTCCAGCACGCCCGGCGGTCGAGCACCAGGTCCGGCCCGTCGTACTGGGCCCGGGTCGCCTCGGCGACCAGCTCCGGGCTGAACAGCCGTACCCCGTCCAGGGTGCCCCCGGCGAGCAGGCCGGCATAGCAGCGGGCCAGCCCGGCGGCCGTGGCGTGCAGGTTCACCGCCGGCACCTGCGCGCCCCGCCACAGCGGGCCGTTCAGCACCGCCACGTCCAGGCCGCCCGCCGGGTTGCCCAGCGCCGCCGCCCGCAGGGACCCCGGCTCGCCGAGCGTGCGGACCGGCCAGCCCGGATCGGCGTACGACAGGTCGGCGCACCGCCGCCGGTCGGCCGCGCCGAGCCCGAAGCCCAGGTCGAGCCGCCACGGGCCGGCGATCTCCTCGGCCAGGAACCGGCCCACCGACCGCCCGTCCACCCGGCGCACCAGCTCGCCCACGAGGTGCCCGTACGTCCAGGCGTGCTCGCCCGCGACGGTCCCCGGCTCCCACCGCGGCTCGGCGGCGGCCAGGTCGGCGCAGAGCAGGTCCCAGTCCGCGATCGCGTCGGCCCGCCGGGGCACCGGGAACGCCGGCAGCCCGGCCGTGTGGCTGAGCACCTGGCGGACCGTGGCCGGCGCGCGGAACGCCGGCCAGTGGTCGACGACCGGGTCGTCCAGGTCGAGCCGCCCCCGGTCGACGAGCAGGAGCAGGCAGAGCGCGGCCACCGGCTTGCCCACCGAGTAGACGTTGACCAGCGTGTCCGGCCGCCACGGGTCGCCGCCCCCGGCCGGCGGCACCGACCGGCCCGGCGGGACGGTGGCCCGGGAACCGGCGACGAGGTCGACGACCGGCGTGCCGTCGTACCAGATGGCGAGGCCGGCCCCGGTCTCCCGGCCGGCGGCGAACAGGTCGTGGAAGCAGTCCCGGACGGGGGCGAAGCGTGCGCGCATCCGGCCACGGTAGGGGCCCGGCGAGCCCGCGGCGCGGGAATTCCGGGAGGCGGGCGAGGGCGGCCAGCGCTGGGCTTCCGGGAGGCGGCGACGGCCCGCAGCACCGGAACTCCACCTTGCGGTGGCCCACGGTCCTCCGGTGCGGAATGCTGGTCCGATGGCGGAACCGGAACTGGTGGACGTGGACGTGGTCGTGCTCGGGCTCGGGGTCGGCGGCGAGGAGGTGGCCGGCCGGCTCGCCGAGGCCGGCCTGAGCGTCGTCGGCATCGAGCGGCGGCTGGTCGGCGGCGAGTGCCCGTACTGGGGGTGCATCCCGAGCAAGATGATGATCCGGGCGGCGAACGCGGTCGCCGAGGCCCGGCGGGTCGCCGAGTTCGCGGGCGAGGCCGACGTACGCCCCGACTGGGCCCCGGTGGCGAAGCGCATCCGCGAGGAGGCGACCGACAACTGGGACGACCGGGTCGCCGTGGAGCGGTTCACCGGCAAGGGCGGCCGGTTCGTGCGGGGCAGCGGGGCGCTCGACGGGCCCGGTCGGGTCCGCGTCGGCGACCGGGTCTTCCGGGCCCGGCACGGCATCGTGCTCGGCACCGGCACCCGGCCCTTCGTGCCGCCGCTGCCCGGGCTGGCCGACACGCCGTACTGGACGAACCAGCAGGCCATCGAGGTCGAGGAGCTGCCGGCCAGTCTGCTGGTGCTCGGCGGCGGCGCGATCGGGCTGGAGCTGGCCCAGGTCTTCGCCCGGTTCGGCGTCGAGGTGACCGTGCTGGAGGCGTCGGGCCGGGTGCTCGCCGTCGAGGAGCCCGAGTCCTCCGAGGTGGCCGCCGCCGCCCTGCGCGCCGACGGGGTGCGGATCGCCACCGAGGTACGCGCGGAGCGGGTCGACCACGACGGGCGGGCGTTCACCCTGCGGGCGGTGGGCGGGGCCGAGTTCACCGCCGAGCGGCTGCTCGTGGTCACCGGCCGCCGGGCGCACCTCGACGAGCTGGGCCTCGACACCGTCGGCGTCGACCCGGGCCAGCGGTTCCTCGCCGTGGACGACCGGATGCGCGCCGCCGACGGGATCTGGGGCGTCGGCGACCTGACCGGGGAGGGCGCGTTCACCCACATCGCCATGTACCAGGCGGCCATCGTGGTCGCCGACGTGCTCGACCACGTCCGGCGGGCGCGGGCCGGCGCGGACGCGAGCGGTGCCGCCAGCGCGGTCGGCGGCGCGGCGCGCACGGAGGGCACCGGGATCGCCGGCGGGGTGCCGCACGCCGACTACCGGGCGCTGCCCCGGGTCACCTTCACCGATCCCGAGATCGGCGCGGTCGGGCTCACCGAACGGCAGGCCCGCGAGCGGGGCATCAACGTGCAGGTCGGGGTGAGCCGGCTCGACTCGTCCACCCGGGGCTGGATCCACCGGGGCGACGGGTTCGTCAAGCTGGTCGCGGACGCCGACCGGGGGGTGCTGGTCGGGGCCACCTCGGTCGGCCCGGCCGGCGGCGAGGTGCTGTCGGGCCTGGTGGTGGCGGTGCACGCGGAGGTGCCGCTGAGCCGGCTCCGGCACATGATCTACGCGTACCCGACGTTCCACCGCGCCATCGAGACCGCCGTGCGCGACCTGAGTTAGCCGATCGACATCCTCAGGCGGGGGTGCCGTGGCGGCCCGCGCCGGCCGCGAAGCGGGCCGCCCCCGCCGTCGCGTCGGCCGCGAGGGACGCCGCGCCGTAGGCCAGCTCCACCGCGAGGGCGTCCGGCTCGGGCAGGTTCGCGCCGGCCAGCACGGCCGCCCGGTCGTTGCGCAGGCACGCCTGCGGGTGCCGGGCGATCTCGGCGGCCAGCCGCTCGGCCTCCGCGCGGGCCGCACCCGGCGCGACCAGCCGGTTCACCAACCCCATCGCGTACGCCTCCTCGGCCGGGACCGGCCGGCCCGTGAGGATCAGGTCCATCGCCCGGCTCTCGCCGATCAGCCTCGGCAGGCGGACGGTGCCGCCGTCGACCAGTGGCACGCCCCAGCGCCGGCAGAACACGCCGAGCACCGCGTCGGACTCGGCGACCCGCAGGTCGCACCAGAGCGCCAGCTCCAGCCCGCCGGCCACGGCGTACCCGGAGATCGCGGCGATCACCGGCTTGGACAGCCGCAGCCGCGTCGGGCCCATCGGGCCGTCGCCGTCCGGCTCGACCCGGTTGCCGCTCGGCGTGCCGATCGCCTTGAGGTCCGCCCCGGCGCAGAACGTGCCGCCGGCCCCCCACAGCACGGCGACCGCTGCCGCCGGGTCGGCCTCGAAGGCGCGGAATGCGTCGGCCAGGGCCCGGGCGGTGGGACCGTCGACGGCGTTGCGGGACGCCGGCCGGTCCAGGATCACCGTGGTCACCGCGGCGGCGTGCTCGACCCGTACCCCCATCGGGACAGCATGCCCTGCCCGGACGCCGACGCACCAGCGCGGGCGTGACCACCCTGCCGGACGGCCACCGGTGTTCGTACTCCGTACATCGGCTTCGCACGGCGGACAGCCCGGCCCGTGGCGGCTTCTCTCGCCTTTCGTCGGCCGTCAGAATGCGCGCTGAAGGGCCACCGAACGTGGCGACGCGTACTCGTGCGGTGTCCGTCGCCCGTCGCCGTGGGCCCCGGGTGAGGTGAGGGTGAGGGACGCCGGTCGGCGCCGCCGCCGGCGATGCGGGGAGATGTCGTGACAGGACGTACCGGGGCGGGGCCGTCCGCGACGAAGCGGGTCGACTGTGGCGACGAGGCGGCCACCGACCAGTCGGGGCTGTGGTCGCGGCTCGTCACGGACGACCCGGACGAGGCGCACCGCTGGCTGTTGGCGGCCTACCCCGAGCATCGGCTCCGCGCCTTCGACCGCCGCGGTGGGGTCGTCTTCCGGGCCGCCCACGCGCGGTTTGGCTCGGCCAGCGTGGCCCGGGTGCGCTATCCGATGAACGCGGACAACGACGTGTTCACCCGGGACGTCGTCGGGGTGGCGGAGGTGCTCTCCGGCGGCTGGGGGGTCGACGTCGGGGCCGGGGAGGTGATGGCCGGCGCGGGTGACCTGCTGCTGGTGCCGCCTGGGCGGACCAGGGCGATCCTGCACCGCGACATGGAGGTCCTCGCCGTGGAGCTTCCCCTGGCCGACGTGCGGCGGGTGGCGCAGGAGCGGTGCGGCCTCGCGCCGGTCGACCTGCGGTTCCAGGGGCTGTCGCCGGTGTCCCCGTCCGCCGCCCAGCTCTGGCGCAACACCACGCGCTATCTCACCCAGGTGGCGCTGCCGGGCGCCGCGTTCGGGTCCAACGCGCTGGTGCAGGCGGAGGCGACGGGCCTGCTGGTGGCCGTCGCGCTGGCCACGTTTCCCAACACGACGATGACCGAGGCGCCGACGCGCGGCGCGGGGGGCGTCGCGCCGGCCGCGGTCCGTCGTGCGGTCGCCTACATCGAGCAGTACGCGGACCAGGCCCTGACCGTGACCGACGTGGCGGTCGCGGCCGGGCTGGGCGCGCGGGCGCTCCAGCAGGCATTCCGCAAGCACCTCGACACCACCCCGACGCGCTATCTGCGACGGGTACGCCTGGAACGGGTGCACACCGAACTCCAGGCCGCCGAGCCCGGCGCGGGCCTCACCGTGGCCGCCGTCGCCGCCCGGTGGGGCTTCGCTCACCTGGGCCGGTTCGCCACCGAGTACCGCCGGGCCTACGGGCGGCCGCCCAGCCAGACCCTGCGGAGCTGACCGGCGGCGAGAATCCCTCGGGCCTGGGAGGTGGCGCTCCGGCGTGCCGTTGCACTGTCCGCCCGCGCGGGTAGCTAGGCTCCCTCGTGACCCAGGGGGGTGAATTGGTGACTTCGGGTAATCACGGCCCGCCCACGCTCACCCGGTTCTCGACCAGCGACCCGGCGGAGGCGGCGCACGTCTACGAGACCGCGTACGGACGCAGCGTGCGGCTGGCCGCCGTGCCGACCGGGCTTCCGCTCCGCCACGACCGGTGGAACGCCGGTGCGTTCTGCATCGACGACGTCAGCATCGCCCTCGACCTGCGGGTGCAGGCGGAACCCCTCGGGTACGTCCTGCTCGCCGCCCCCCGCCGGGGGTGCTTCGGGCGCCGCTGCGACGGTGTCGACGAGATGGTCGGGCCCGGCGAGGTCGCCGTGCTGTACCAGCCCGACCTGCCCGGCTCCTCGTGGTCCAGCGACCTGGACGTGACCTGCGTCCTGCTGGACCTCTCGCTGATCGACCAGGTCGCCCGCGCCGATCCGGACCGGCCGCTGGCACCCCTGCGGTTCGTCAGCTTCCGGCCGATCCGCGCCGAGGCGGAGTGGCGGTGGCGGCAGACCGTCCGGTACGCGGAGTCCGTCATGGCCGCCGGCGGCGCGCCGGGCGCGTCCCCGCTCGTCCTCGGTGGCCTCGGCCGCCTGCTCGCCGCGGCGACGCTCGCCGCGTTTCCCAGCAACGCCCTCCGGGAGGACCGGCCGTGCGACCGGGCCGACGCCCACGCGGGGACCCTGCGCCGGGCGATCGCCTTCATCGAGTCCGCCGCCGGGACCGACATCGGCCTCGTCGACATCGCCCGCGCCGCCGGCGCCACCCCCCGCGCCGTGCAGCTCGCGTTCCGCAGTCAGCTCGGCATGACCCCCCTGGCCTACCTGCGTCGGGTGCGACTCGACCTGGCCCGCCAGGAACTGTCCCGGGCCACGCCCGGCGACGGCACCTCCGTGGCCGCGACCGCCGCGCGCTGGGGATTCGCCGACCCGCGCCGCTTCGCCGCCCGTTACCTCACCACGTACGGGGAACTGCCCGGCCGGACGCTGCACCGCTGACACGGGTTAGCATCGCCGGCGGCACGATCATGCGAGGTGCCCCGCGGGTGCGGGGAGAATCGGGAAGCCGGTGTGAATCCGGCACGGGCCCGCCGCGGTGACCGGGGAGCCACCGTCCACGCGCGAGGAGCGCAGCCACTGGCCGTGCGGCTGGGAAGGCGGACGGGCAGGCGTCGATCCGGGAGTCCGAAGACCGGCCTCGCGTCGACCGCCCACCCGCTGGGTGGGCCGAGCGCAGCGGGAGCCTGCCTGTGGAACTCTACGACGCCATCCACCGCCGCCGGGACGTCCGGGCCCAGTTCACCGGGGAGCCGGTGCCGGCCGACACCCTGCACCGGATCCTCGACGCCGCGCACGCCGCGCCCAGCGTCGGGTACTCGCAGCCGTGGGACTTCGTCCTGGTCCGGGACGCCGCCGTCCGCCGCCGGTTCCACCGGCACGTGCAGGCCGAGCGGGCCACGTTCGCCGCCACCCTGGACGGCGCGGCGGCCGAGCGGTTCGCGCGTATCAAGATCGACGGGGTGCTGGAGTCGACGCTGGCGGTCGTCGTCACGTACGACCCGGAGCGCGGCGGCCCGGCCGTGCTCGGGCGGCACGCCATCGCCGACGCCGGCCTCTACTCGGTCTGCCTGGCCATCCAGAACCTCTGGCTCGCCGCCACCGCCGAGGGGCTGGGCGTCGGGTGGGTCTCCTTCTACCGGGAGCCGTTCCTCGCCGAGCTGCTGGGCGTGCCGGCCGGCATCCGGCCGGTGGCCTGGCTCTGCGTCGGGCCGGTCACGCACCTGGAGGCCGTGCCCGACCTGGAGCGGCACGGGTGGCGGCGACGCCGGCCCCTCGCCGAGGCGGTGCACCACGACCGCTGGCCGCAACGGGTGACCGACCGACCAAACGGCTAATTCAGGTACGTCTATGCGGTGGCTAGGCTGGCGTGGCGCTGAGTCATCACTTAGCTACGTTGGGAGGAGTTCCATGCGTACCACCGTCAAGGTCCTGGCCGCGTCCGCCCTCGCCGCCCTGGGCCTCGCCGCCGGTGCCACCCCGGCCCTCGCCGCCGCCCCGGCACCCTTCTGCGAGTCCATGGCGTCTCAGTTCTACTGCGACGCCAGCAGCGCCGGCACGACGACCTGGAGCATCACCTGGTACTCCGGCAGCGTCGGCACCTTCACGACCGCCGGGTCGACCCTCTTCGCCACCTGCCCGGCCAGCAACCTCGGCCACCCGGTGCGGGCCAGCTACAGCTACTTCGACGGCAGCACGACCCAGTACAGCGGCACCACCCAGTTCATCTGCCGGTAGCCGGGGTCCCGCGTCCGGCGTACGCGCGACCCGTGCGTACGCCGGACACCCGGCACGGCTGCCCGGTTTGCGACCGCTTCTGCCGGGAAGTCGGACGGAATGCGGGCACTCTTGACGAAACTCGAACAGGCTTCGGCCCTGGACCAGGCCGGCGACCGGCTGCAGCGCGGCGTCCAGGCCACTCTGCGCCCGCAGCGGGTCCGCGACCTGCTGCACGGCGTCTTCATCGGCCATCCGCTGCACCCGGCGCTGGTGCAGGTGCCGGTCGGCTCCTGGATCAGCGCGGCCGTACTCGACCTGATGCCCGGCCAGCGCCGGGCGGCCACCGCCCTGGTGGGGCTGGGCACCGTCAGCGCCGTCCCGGCGGCGATCGCCGGCCTGAACGACTGGGCGGCCCTCTCCCGGGAGCAGCGCCGCGTCGGGCTGGTGCACGCCGCCGCCAACGCCGTCGGCCTGACCCTGTACGCGGGCTCGCTGGCGGCCCGGCTGCGCGGGCGGCACGGGACGGGGCGGGCGCTGGCCTACCTCGGGCTGGGCGCGGCGAGCGCGGGGGCGTACCTCGGCGGGCACCTCGCGTACAAGCAGGGGGCGCAGGTCAACCAGAGCATCTCCGAACTGCACCGGATCGGCGAGGGCTGGCACCCGCTGGCGGACATGGCCAACCTGCCCCAGCGGAAGCTGGTCACCCGCGAGGTGGACGACGTCTCGGTGATCCTCTACCGGCACGGCGACGAGGTCACGGTGATGCTGGAGCGCTGCCCGCACCAGAGCGGCCCGCTCGGCGAGGGCGAGGTCACCGAGATCGACGGACATGCCTGCGTCGTCTGCCCGTGGCACGGGAGCGCGTTCCGGCTCAACGGAGGCGAGGTCATGCACGGGCCGTCCGGGAACGACCAGCAGATCCTGCCGACCCGGGTGGTCGACGGGGTCCTGGAGGCGAGGCTGCCCTGAGGCCCGGCCGGCCCAGGCCAGACCTGCGGGCCCGGCCGCCATGTCGGCGACATGGCGGTTTCCCGCACGCCGGATGCCCCCATGTCGGCGACATGAAGTCGATCATTCGCCCCGCCCGGCCCCGCCCGGCTCGGCTCGGCCCCGCTCGGCCCGGCCCGGCCCGGCTCGGCCCGGCCCGGCTCGGCCCCGCCCGGCTCGGCCCGGCCCGGCTTGACCCCGCCCGGCTCGGTGCCGTGCCTCGGCTCGGGGGTCAGTCCCGGCGGTGCCGGCCGGTGACGAGGGCCCGTGCGCTGCTGGTGGCCCTGGCGACCGCCGGCCGGCGGCGTAGCCCGAGGACGGCCCCGATCTGCGCTCCGACGATGCTGGCGACGGCGAGTACCGCGGAGACGGCGAGGGGCCGGTTCATCTGGTCGCCCGCCCCCGCCCGGGACGCTCCGGCGGCCATCGCGGGCTGCGGCCCTGAGGGCGGCTGGGCGACCTGCTGGGTGCCGTGCGACGAGCCCGCCGACGACGAGCCGGCCGGCGGCTGGGCGGCGGAGGGGCCGGGGGCGGGGCGGGTGGCCCGTGGCGAGGTGGGCGAGGGCGGCGTGGGCGAGGGCTGGGCCGCACCTGGTGCGGCCGGCGCGTCGGCGGCGGGCGGGGTGGCGGGTGCCGACGGCGGCCGGGGGGTGACCGTACCGCCGGGGGTGGGCGTCGTGGGCCGGACCACCAGCTTCCCGGTCGCGTGCCTGCGGGCCCCGGTGTCGTGGACGCCGTCGGGCAGCGTGATCAGCTGCCCGGGGCGGATGCGGTCGGGGTCGCCCAGCCGGTTCAGCTTCGCCACGTCCCGGTAGCGGTCGAAGTCGTCGAGATAGCGCTCGGCGACCTCGCCCAGGTAGTCGCCCTTGGCGACCCGGTACACCGTCGGTTCCGCCTCCTGCCGAAGGTCGGCCGCCGTGGCGGCCGTCGGCATCGTTGCCCGGGCGTCGACCACCGGCAGCGCGGCGACCGGGCGGGCCACCGGTGCCCCGGCGACGGCGGCGGGTGCGGCGGCGGGATACGGGCCGGACAGCACGGTGGCCGCGCTGGCGGCGGCCGGGCTCGCCGCGATGATCAAGGCCACCGAGCCGACCAGCGCCGCGGCGGCGCGCTGCTGCCGGCTCATCCCGGGCAGCCGGGGTGCCGGTCGGCGTAGCGTCTGCGCGCCCAGCTCCACGAGCACGGAGAAGGCGAACGTGGCCCAGCCGAACCAGCCGACCAGGGCCAGCGCCCGCAGGAAGAGCTGACCGTCGTCCCGGCTGGTGAGCGTGGCACCGATCTCGGCGAGGCTGGGCAGGTGGTCGGGCAGCGGGTTCCCGGCGAACGCGAGCAACGCCACCGGCCCCCCGACGAGTACGGCGATCAGCACGACCAGCGCGCCGAACCCGGTGAGTACCTGCCCGACCCGCCGTGCGGCGGAGCGACCCGGTGCGGCCATGGCGTGCCTTCCCTTCCTAGGGGCCCTCGGTGAGGGCGCGTGCGGT
The DNA here is from genome assembly GCF_054052245.1 of Micromonospora sp. PTRAS2. Taxonomy (NCBI): domain Bacteria; kingdom Bacillati; phylum Actinomycetota; class Actinomycetes; order Micromonosporales; family Micromonosporaceae; genus Micromonospora; species Micromonospora sp. PTRAS2. The sequence continues at coordinate 663,220 of NZ_JBSWBU010000001.1, read as the reverse complement.
TGCCTCGCCGGAGACGGTGACGGCGGCACCGAAGCCGAAGAAGCCGAGCAGGTAGCGGTCGTAGGTGACGGTGACCTGGACGCGGATGAGCTTCTCCCCGTCGACGACGGGGAACTCGACGCTGTGGCCGGTGGCACCGGCGGCGGCGAGGTAACTCGTCACCGCCGCCCTGGCCGCCGCCTCGTCGATCTCCTTGCGGCCGCCCTGGATGGCCTTCGCCCGGTCGATGGACTGGCCGCCGGTGCGGGCCGCCTCGGCGGCCAGGTTGTCGGCCAGTTGCCGGGAGCGGAGCTGCCCGGCGCCGTCGAAGGCCAGGCCGATGATCGCGAGGACGCCGATCATCGCCGCCGCCAGGAACAGGCTGACCCGGCCCTCGTCGCCGCGCCACCGGCGTCCAGGGCCGGCGGCGGGGGTGGTGGCCCGACGCTCGTCCGGACCGTCGGCGGGGGCGGTGTGCACAGCTCCGCCGGGGGCGCGGGCGGTCACGACCGGCTCCGGTAGCGGTCCAGCGGGGAGGTGAAGCTGGCCGAGATCGTCCGGCTGGCCGCCATGTCGGGCAGCAGCGCCAGGTCGATGTCGGTGAAGGAGACGGTGCAGGTGACCTGCACCGTCACGGCGGCCGTCGTGCCGGGGCCGCTGTCGAACGCCTCGGCGAAGCTGGTCGGCGAGCCGCCCACCGAGCCGCGCAGGGTGAGCGTGGGCTGGCCGGCGCAGTTGGCCCGCTGCCAGTCGAGCTGGCTCTGCGCGGCGGCCAGGGCCTGCTCGCGCGCGGTCTTGGCGTCCCGGGAGATGGACGCGGCGCGGGCGGCGTCGTGCGCCGCCGACTGGACCGCCTCCTGCGCGATCGCGGTACGCCCGGCGACGCCGGCCAGCACCATCAGCCCGATGAACGCGGGGGCGAGGACGGCCACCTCGATGGCGACCGAGCCGCGCTCGGCTGCGGGGCGACGGCGGCGGCTCATCCGGTCGTCCACCGTTCGATCGTGCCGTGCGCGGTCTGGCGCACCGGGAAGCTGACGCCGGGGATGACCGACAACGAGTCCCCGCTGACCGTGCAGGTCACCTCGGCGACGTCGGTGACGCAGGCGGGCCCCGGCTGGTCCCAGCCGACCAGCCAGTCCCCGGCGGCGGTGAGGAAGTCGACCGCCCGCGCCTCGCCGGCCCCGGCGGGGGCCTCGTACAGGCGCTGGGCGTTGACCGCGCTCTGCGCGGCGTTGAGCGCGGTGGCGCGGGCGACGAACCAGGCGGCGACCTGGATCGAGGCGAAGAGCAGCACGAGGATCGCCGGCATCACCACCGCCAGCTCCACCGGGTTGGCCCCCCGCTCCGCCCCGCCCCCGGTGAGCCGCCGCCGGGCCGCCCGGCCGAGCCGTGGACCGCTGGTGAGCTGCCGCCGGGCCCGCCAGCCCAGCCGTACGGCGCCGCCGAGCCGCCGCGGGGCCCGCCGGCTGAGGCCGGCCCCTGACCGGGGCGGCCCGTGACGGCGCAGGCCGGCGGGCCGGTCGGCGGGTGCCGACCGGCTCCGGTCCACGCGGGTGGGGCGGTGGGTCATTACGGTGCCGTCGGGTCCTGGTGGGTCGGGATGTTGCTCATCCAGTCGTTGGCCCTGGCGAGGGCGAGCGCGGTTACCGCCATCGCCACGAAGACCAGCCCGAAGATGATCACTGCGGTCGGGACGGGGCTGTCGCCCCGCTCGCCGTCGCGGCGCAGTTCGGCCAGCCGTGTCGTCAGCGCGACGTGCAGATAGGCGATGAGGTGCATGGCGTGCTCCTTCGGAGGGGGAGGGGTTTCACAACCGGGCGAGGAACGGGTAGACGGCGAAGCCGAGCAGCACGAAGACCAGCAGGGAGCCCGGAATGTCCAGCCGGCTGGTGATCGCCTCGGCGCGGGCCAGGTTGTCGGTGCGGATCTGGTCGCGCAGGGAGTCGGCCCGGCTGCGCAGCGTCTCGTGCACCTGCGCGCCCTCGCTGCCCGACGAGCGCATGATCGCCCCGACGTCGCCCAGCTCCGGGATGCCGATCCGGTCGGCCAGCTCGCGCAGCTCGTCCCACGGCGAGTGCATCTGCATCTGGGCGATCCGCAGCGACTCCCGGATCCGGTCGAACACCCAGCCGTCGCAGACCGCCGCGGCCCGCTCCAGGGCCTGCACCGGGCCGTGCGCGGCCGAGAGCTGCAACGCCACCAGGTCCAGGTAGGTGCAGACCGCCTGGCGGAACTCGTCCCGGGCGGCGTCCGCTCGGGTCAGCACGCTGCGGTGCGCGATCAGGGCGGCGACGAACGCCATGCCGAGGCTGCCCAACAGCGGCACGGCCAGCGGCACGGACACGCCGCCGAGGAAGAGCACCGCGCCGAGGAAGGTCGGGGTGGCCAGCCCTACCAGGGCGGAGAGCAGCAGGGACAGGGCGTACTGCTCGGGGGTGCGGTCGAGCAGGGCGAGCTGCCGGTGCGGCGGGCGCAGCCAGCGGGCGAATCCGCCGATCCAGTCGGGCCCGCGCCCCGTGGTGGCCCGGCCGGTGCCCGGCGGCTGGTGCAGCCGGCGCAGGGCGGGGCCGAGCGCCGGTGCGGCCGGCAGGGCCTCCCGGACCACCAGGAACAGCCCGAGGCCCACCGCCGCCCCGCCGACGACGGCCAGGGTGAGGTGCCAGTTGAGGATCATCCGATCGCCTCCGCCGGATCGGGGGCGGGCAGGAAACGCGCCGGCCGGGGCGGCTGGCTCATCGACCGCACCCAGGCCAGCAGCCCGACGAACGCCGCGCCGAGCACGAGCATCACGAGCTGCCCGACCGGCGTACCGTACGGGCGGACGTAGTCGGTGTTGACCAGCCCGTACGCGATGGTCAGCAGGGTCATCCCGGTGAGGAAGCGCACCGCGAAACGCGGCTGGGTGCGCTTGGCCTCGATCTCCCGCCGGGTGGCGACCTCGGCGGCGGCGGCACCCGCGATCGAGCCGAGCACGTCGCCGAGCCGCTCGCCCCGGTCGGACAGGTGCAGGATCAGCGCCGCCACGACCTGGTCGCACACCGGGTCGCCGATCTCGTCGGCGAACGCGAGCAGCGCCGACTTCGCCAGCCAGCCGGCCTGGAGGCGGGCGGCGAGCAGGCGTACCTCCTCCTCGATCTCCGCGGGGGCGGTGGCCAGCGTACCGAGGATGGCCTGCTGGAGGCCCTGACCGGTCGACGAGACGTCCTTGAGTCGGCGGGTCCACTCGCCGACGGCCTCGATCCGGGCGATGGCCCGCTGCTCGGCCCGGCCGACGGAGAACAGCCACGGCGCGCCGGGCACCGCCACGGCGACCAGCAGGCCGACCACCGGCAGCCCGGTGAGCAGGAACGCCAGCGCGCCGGCCAGCACCGCCCCGCCGAGCAGGAGCTGGTGGTTGCGCCGCTGCCGGGGCGTGCCGGAGCCCTGCCAGAGCCGGCTCAGCCCGCCGCCGGGCCCCGCGCCGGGAGCCGGCCCGGCCGGCCGGGTGGTGCCGACCAGCGCCACGACGGCCAGCACCAGGCCGGCCACGCACGCCGCGCCGGAGATCACCGCGATCAGCTCGATGTTGGCGGTCACCGGGCCACCGCCCGCGCACCGAGCCGGGTGTGCCGGGGCCGCCGCCACGCCCCCGTGCCGGCGTCGATCCACCGGCCCAGCAGCCGGGCGTCGTAGCCCACCCGCAGCAACTGGTCGCGGACGCGTTCCGGCAGGTGTCGGGGGACCGCCCGGCCGTCGGGGCCCGGACCGAAGACCGTGGTGGTGGTGATCCGGCTGCCCTCGCCGACGCCGATGACCTCCTCCACGTGGGAGACGAAGCGGTGCTTGCGCCCGCCGATCGCGGTCTCGTCCTCGACGGTGACGTAGACGATCAGGTCGAGGGCATTGCCGGCCATCCGGCGGGCCTGGTCGACGGTCATCTCCCGGCCGTGGGAGAGCGCCAGCTCGACGATCCGCTCGCCCACCCCGCCCGGCGACCGGGCGTGGATGGTGCACATCGACCCCCGGCTGGTGGTCATGGCCTGGAGCATCGGCACGATCTCCCGGGACCGAACCTCGCCGACGATGATCCGCAGCACGCCCATCCGCAGCGAGACGGGGATCAGGTCGGCGATGCTCACCTCGCCGGCCGGGCGGCCGTCCAGCCCGCGCTCGCCGTGCCCCTCGCGGGCCTCGAAGCTCATCACCGCCCGGTGCTTGTGCCCCCGGCGGGTGGGCAGCAGCTCCCGGCTCTCCTCCAGCAGCACGTACGGTTCGTCGGCCGGGATCTCGTCCATCAGCGCCCGGATGACGGTGGTCTTGCCCGCCCCGGCCAGGCCGGCGACCATGATGTTCAGCCCGGCCCGCATGGACGCCCGGAGGAAGTCGCGCAGCAGCGGGTCGATCATCTCGTCCAGGTCGCCCCGGCCGCCGGCGATGTCGTCGAGGCTCACCTCGAGGGTGTTGTGCTTGCGGATCACCGCGTACGGCCGGTGGCTGACCAGGAAGACCGCGGCGAGCCGGCTGCCGTCGGGCAACTGCAGGTCGAGGGTCGGCTTCGAGGTGGACAGCGACCGCTCGGTCGCCCCGGCCCGGCGGGCCGCCGCCTGGAGGATCTCCACCAGCTCGTCGTCGCTGTCGGCGATCGGGTCGGCCCAGTCGACCCCGCCGCCGTGCCGGGTGATGCGCACCTGGTCGCAGCCGAGGATGTGCACCTCCTCGATGGTGCCGTCGACCAGCAGCGTCTGCAGCCGCCCCAGGCCGACCAGCTCGGCGGTCACCTGGTCGAGCAGCAGCCGCTCCTCCCCGGCGGCCATCGGGGTGCCGGCCCGGCGGACCGCGTCCGCGTACTCGGCGACCACCGCGACGGCGAGCCGGGCCCGCTCGACGTCCTCGGCGTCGGCGTCGAACTCCCGACCGCGCTGCCACAGGGTGAGCCGCTCGCTGAGCTCGCGGCGCAGCTCGCGTACCACGGCGAAGTCGACCCGGGGTCGGGGCGGGGCCGGCGCGACGGGCGGGGCCGGCGCGGCCCCCGCCGGCGGCGCGGGCTGCGGGTGGCCGCCGCCGGTCGGCGCGGGTGGCGGGTGGGGGCCGCCCGACGCGGGGGCGAGCGGCGGGGCGATGGAGGTCGCGGCGGGCTGCCGCGCCACCCGGGGGTCGTGCGACACCGGCTCAAACCGCACCCGGCACCCCCTGGGTGACGGGCCAGGTCAGCCGCGCCCGGCGGCGGTCCAGCAGCGCCCGTACCGGCACCTCCAGGGCGCCGGCCGCGCGCATCAGCGGCCGTCCGGCCCGCAGGGTCCCGCCGAGGGTCAACACCTCCGCGGTACGCGGGTCGTCCGGCAGCCGCGCGATCACCGGCAGCCGCAGCGCCTTGCTGATCTCGCCCCGACCGTGGCCGTCGCCGACCGGCAGCAGCCGCAGCGTGCCCGGCGGCACCCGGTGCTCGGTGAAGTCCCGCTCGATCGCCCGGACCATGGCCTGGGTGGCGGAGAGGTCGGGCAGCCGCGCCCGGGTGACCAGGAGGACCACGGCGGCGGCGCGCAGGATCGGCCACGGCGGGCCGGCGACCTGGAGCCGGCCGCAGTCGACAAGCACGTCGTACGGGGGGTCGCCGCGCTCCAGGTCGAGGAAGAAGTCGGTGAACCGCTGCCAGAGCGGGGCGACGCTGCCGGCCTGGGCCGGGTCGACGACGCCGGGCAGCAACAGCCGCTCCCGGCGCGGGGCGTCCAGGTCGACCAGTTGCGACCAGAACGCCGTCTCCAGGCTGCCGTCGCGCAGCTCCCCGACGGCCAGCTCGCCGATGCCCCGGGGCCCGTCCAGCGCACCGCCGAGGTAGCCGGCGAGGATCGAGCCGCCGGCCGGGTCGCACTCGGCGAGGATCAGCCGCCGGTGCCAGGTCAGGGCGCAGGCGAGCGCGGACGCGGTGACGCCCGGCGAGCCCTTGGCCGAGACCAGCGCGATGATCGCCATGCTCAGGCCGCCCGGGTCAGCACGACCGCGATCCGGCTCTGGGCGGCGAGCGCCACCACGGCGGGCACGTCCCGGGCGGTGAGCGCGACGTAGACCACCACGCTGCTGGTGCTCGGGGTGGCCGTGTCGATGACGGTCGCCTCGAACCGGGTGCTGGAGGCGGACTGCCCGCCGGAGCTGCGGTCCGGGGTGCTGACCAGCAGCACCCGGTCGCCGGGGTGCAGCCGCTTCGCCGGCACCCGGCCCGGGGCGAGGTCGAGCGCGAGCTGCTGCTGGCCGGGGCCGAGCAGCGGGTCGTCGGTGAGCTGGCCGAGGGTCAGCAGGGTGCCCGGGGTGAGGGCGACGGCCGCCCGCATGCCGACCACGTCGTCGAGTTGGGCGGCCGGCACCGGCCGCAGCCCCTGGCCGCCGGCCACCTGCACGGTGACCAGGTCGTCCGCGCCGAGCGTCCGGCCCACCTCGACGGGGCGGGCGACCGCCAGGTAGCTGCCGGTGGCCCGCACGGAGGTGACCGCGAACGCCGCGCCGAGGCCGCCGAGGGCGATCAGCAGCACGGCGAGGCCGAGCAGGCCGGGCCGGACCCGCCGCTGCCGGACGACCCGAGGTGGTGCGACGGGAGCGTCCACCGGCTGCCCGGTCCCGTTGCGCGTAGCGAGACTCACCGCGTCACCACCTGAAGTTCGTCGATCTGGACCTGGATGATGCCGCTGGTGCGGGTCTGCGGGATGTCACCGCTCTGGTTGCCACCGGTCCAGTGGACGTTCCAGTGGGTCGTGGCGAAGACCTCGTACGTGTCGGCCTTCGCGTAGCCGGCGTAGCCGCAGTCCGGCGAGGGGCCGCCGGCACCCGGGCCCTGCGGGTCGTACGGGGTGCCGGGGCCGTCGCAGGTGACCTTGTCGCCGTTGTCCATGTCCCACACGATCTTGTCGACCTTCGCGGTGATGCTCACCGTCAGGCCCCGGTCGGACGCCGAAGCGCGCAGCGTGCCGAAGTAGCTCTCGCCGGGGCTCGCCCACATCCATACCGGGAGGCCGACCAGCCCGGAGCCGATGCGCTTGCGGGGCGCGACGGTCGCCCGGGGCGGCAGCAGCGAGATCGAGGCGAGCGCCCGGCGGGCCAGTTCCTCCGGGTCGGGCGGGGTGCCGTAGCCGGGCGGCGGCGCGTCCAGCAGGACCGGGTGCTGGGCACCGAGGTCTCCGCCGTTGCAGGTGGCCACGTACCACTGCTTGCCCTCGGGAGTGCCCTCCCGCTGCGGCTCCTCCAGCTTGTAGTAGCAGCCGTCGCCGTTGTTGAACCAGCCGAGGAGGTCGTCGTAGCAGGGGAGGACCTCGCCTAGATACTGGCACGTGCCGCTGCCGCCGCTCGATCCGTCGCCGTCGCCGGGGTTCCCGCCGCCGGGGTTGCCGGGGTTGCCCGGGTCGTCGTCCCAGACGTCGCAGTCGTTCTGGCCGATGGGGCACTCGATGCCGCCCTCGCGGGCCGCCGCGACGGTGACGGTCGGCGGTGCCGCCACGACGGCGAGCGCGAGGACCAGGCCGATCGCGGCCAGCAGCCGTGCGGGGCGGGTCGCGGCCAGCAGCCGCCCGGGATGGGTGGCGGGCAGCCGTACCCTGCCGTCGGCGGTGTGGGCCGCGCGGCGGCCCCACGGGGTCAGCACGGCTGGTCCTCGTGGCCGGCGCCGTAGTTGATCAACCAGCGGCCGTGGTACCGGGTGGCCGTGGCGGTGGCCAGGTGCCGGCCGCCGCCCGAGCCGGGCACCACCCGTTTGGTCTTGGCGTCGACCAGCCGGTAGCCGGTGGTGTCCAGGCAGTCCTGGATCTCCACGGTGGCGGGGACGGAGTCCAGGCTCACCGAGGTGACGGTGGGATCGGAAACGAAAGTTCCGGTACGCACGGCACCGTGCTCCTTAGCTTCGCGAATTGCCAGTCGAACCCTGGTCAACAACGGGTCGGCCAGGAATTTGGCCAGTTCCGGGTGGCGCGGATCGCTGCGTCGGCTCGCCGCCCGTGATGCCGCGAGATATCCGGAATAGGCGGCGAGCGCCGCCTCCCGGGCCGCCCGTTCCTCCGCCGCGGAATGGGTCGCGGTGGCGCTCGGCCCTGCCGTCGCATGGGGCCGAGCGGCGGCTTCCGGCTTCGCGCCGCAGGCAGCCACCGGCGTGGCGGTCAGGGCCGTGACCAGTAAGATCATCCATCGGCCGGGGCGCCGTGTTCGCAACGCCGTGCCTCCTCGCTGGCGACCCGGGGCGGGCGGTGCAGCGACCGTCTCCGGGCGTGCGGCAGCGCGGCCGGATCAACTCATCCGGGCCCCTCGGTTCACCGCCGCATTTACCTGTGCTGATCTTCCAAGAGCCGTGCACCGATGTCTTCTGTGGCCTCCGACGCCTCATGCTGGGGTTGCGTCGTACTCAAGGGGCGAGCATAAGCTGACGCTAGGCGATGCAACAGAGGCAATCTGTTCGAATACTCTGGGTGATGGATGGCGGTGATCACGGATGGCGGGCGTCGATGCCCCGGGTCGCGCTCCGCTGCTGTGCGGTGACCGCCGTCACGGTGTCGGGGTGTCTACGGCGGTTGGTCCGTTCGGCTCGAATGCGGGCCCGCTCCAGGCGGGTAGGCCCGAATTGCCCCCCGGCCGGCGGGGGATCGCCGCCGGGCGGGCGTCCCACCTGACCGGCGGCCCGGCGGGACGCGTGGCCGCCGGATTCCGCACCATCCGCTACACGTCGGCCAACCGAGAACTACTCACCGTGTCGCCCCGCCCGGGGGCGTCCAGGTGTGGGAGTCGGTCGTGACCGGGGAACGGCTCCGCCGACCGTCCGCCCCGACCCTCGTGTCGCCCGCGCCGGGCCGGCCTTCTCGCGTACGCCTGACGGCCCTGCTGGTCGGCACGCCGCTGCTCCGCCTCGCGGTCGCCCGGTACGCCGTACCGCCGGGGGAGCCGGACCGGGTCGCCTGCCCGCGCTGCGGCACGCCGCTCGGCCTCGACCGGCCCTGGCCCGCGCTGGGCCCGACGGCGCGGTGCGGCGGCTGCCGGGCCCGGGTCGGCGCACCGGCCGGCGCGGTCGAGCTGGCCGCCCTCGCGGCGCTGGCGGTGCTCGTGGCGGTGCCCGCCGCGCCGGCCGAACGGGCGGCCCTCGCCTGGTGGCTCTGCTGCGCGGTGCCCCTGGTGCTGGTCGACGCGGCCGTGCACCGGCTGCCCGACCGGCTCACCTGGCCGGCCGCCGCCGGAGTCCTGGCCCTCTACGGCGTGGCCGCCGCGACCTCGGCGGGGAGCGCCCCCTGGCTGCGCGCCGCGCTCGCCGGGGCCGGGCTGGCGCTGGCCTTCGCCGCCACCACCCTGCTGCTCGGGCGGCGTGGCTTCGGCCTCGGCGACGCCAAGCTGGCGCTCGGGGTGGGCGCGCTGCTCGGCTGGTACGGCTGGCCCGTCCTCGTCCTCGGCCTGCTGGTGACGTTCACCCTGTCCGCGCTGACCAGCCTGGTGCTGCTGCTGGCCCGCCGGGTCCGCTGGTCCAGCCACCTGCCGTTCGGCCCGTTCCTCGCCCTCGGCGCGGTCGCCGCCCTGCTGCTGGCCCGCTGACCGAGCCGCCTCCCGCTACGCGCCCGCGCTACGCGCGGGCCCTCCCTTCACCGGGCGGGACAGCCGGCGCAGCAGTTCGGCCGCCGGCCGCGCCAGCAGCGGGGCGCCGACGCCGGTGACCAGCGCGCCGAGCAGCAGGCCGGCGAGCACGTCGTGCGGGTAGTGCACCCCGACGAAGACGCGGGAGAACGCGGCGAGCACGGCCAGCGGAACCGCGTACCAGGCGAGCCGGGGGGAGAGCAGGACGATCGCCGTCGCCAGCGCCCCGGCGATCGTGGAGTGGTTGCTCGGGAAGGACCAGTCCCCCACGGGCGGGCACCGCTCGGCGATGATCAACAGGTCGGTCGGTACGCGGCAGGGGCGGTCCTGGTCCACGACGGTCTTGAGCAGCTCGCTGCCGCCGTACGCGAGGACCACGGTGGCCGGGGCGGCCACGGCGAGGGCCAGGTTGCGCGGCCCGGCACCCAGCTTGGGCAGGGCGGCGGCCACGAGGAGCAGGCCGAGCAGGACGATCGACCACTCGGTGAAGTGCGCGGCGAACCACTGGACCGGCTCGGGCGTGCCGTCGGCGAAGCTGACGACGCCGTGGTACAGACCATCGCTGAAGGGCGGAATCGATGACAAACCAGCGTTGATCATGATTCACCCTACCAAAAGTTCACCTGCTGTTCACCCGACCCCGGGTCGGTGAACCGACCGGGCCACGGGGCGAGGCGGCTCACGCCGGGGGTGCGGCCGGGCCGGGGACGGGGTGCTGCACCACGCCGGACATCCGCTCGACGACGTCCTGGAGCGCCTCGAAGGCGTACGCCCAGTTGTGGCACTTGAAACTGCGCAGCCCGTCGATCGGGGTCCGGCAGTCGACGCAGTGCACGCCGGGGATCGCGTCCGGGACCTCGGTGTTGACGTACCGACGGTCGCCGAGGATCACCCGGGCGATCATCGCGGGGTCGTGCACCCCGTGCAGGGCCGACGAGACGATGTCCAGCCAGGTCATCCGCCGACCGCACTTCGGGCAGTCCGGCTCGTCGCCGCTGACCCACAGCGGCGCGCCGATGCTGCGCGCCGGCATGCCGAGCAGCTTCTCGATCCGGCGTACGTCGTGCTCGGGGGTGACCCAGCGGTGTCGGCCGGGCAGCGAGGCCGGTGAGTCGTACACGGCGCGGAACAGGACCGGATCGACCTCGACGGTCTCCCGCTGGCGGGTCATGGCGACCTCCTCGACCTCGCGGCGCCGGCCTGGCCGGCACCCGCAGCCCACCGTCGCCCGGGTGGCCGACGGACACAACCGGATCAACGACACGACGGGCCTGCGGGCAGCCACGCGGGGTGCTAGACATTCAGGGCGCGTTCGCGGCGGGCTGCCGCGCGGCGGGCGCGGACCCCCGTGGAGGACACCGTGACCAGCGAGCCGGCACCGACCGCACCGACCTCCGGGCCGACGACCCCGCAGCCCGCGACCTCGTCCGCCGGGGGCGTCGAGAGCAGGCCGAACGTCGCCCGGATGTACGACTACTACCTCGGCGGCTGCCACAACTTCGCCGTCGACCGGGCCGCCGCCCGTCAGGTCCTGGAGATCTTCCCCGACACCGGTGTCGCCGCCCAGACCAACCGCGCGTTCCTGCGCCGCGCCGTGCGGTACGCCGCCGAGCGGGGGGTACGGCAGTTCCTCGACATCGGCGCGGGGCTGCCCACCCAGGGCAACGTGCACGAGGTGGTGCAGGCGGTGGCCCCCGACTCCAAGGTCGTCTACGTCGACTACGACGAGGTCGCCGTCGCGTACGCCCGGCGGTTGCTCGGCGACGCGGCCCGCACGGTCGTCGTCGAGGGTGACCTGCGTCGGCCCGACGAGTTGCTCGCCCACCCCGACGTGACGGCGTCGATCGACCTCACCCGGCCGGTGGCCGTGCTCCTGGTGGCGGTGCTGCACTTCGTGCCCGACGCGGAGGATCCCTACGCGGCCGTCGCCCGGCTGCGCGACGCCACCGCCCCCGGCAGCCAGCTGCTGCTGTCCCACCTGACCCTCGACGGCGCCCCACCGCTGCCCGCCCAGCAGGGTCGCGCCGTCTACCAGCAGAGCAGCGCCCCGCTGGTGCCCCGCACCCGCGCCGACATCCTGCGCTTCTTCGACGGGTACGAGCTGGTGGAGCCGGGCCTGTCCTGGCTTGCCGACTGGCGTCCGGACGGCGAGCCGCGAGCGGGGGTGTCGCACGGCTTCGGCGGGGTGGGCGTCCGCCGCTGAGCCGCCCGGCCGGGCCGGAGGGCTGCCGTCGGGTGGGGCCCGGCTCGTCGTCGGGCCCCACCCGAGCCCCTACAGGTTCCTGGGGCAGGTGGTGCGGTTGATGGTCGAGTAGGCGGTGCGGATGCCGTACTCGAAGTCGTCGAGGCAGTTTCCGTAGACGAGCATTCCGACTTCCACGGTCCTGCTGGCGTCGGAGTAGTAGACGATGGTGATGCTCTCGTTGTCCTTCGGGTACGGGATGGCGTGGGCCGGGCTGGCCACGACCGCCGTGGTGCCGGCGACCGTCAGCAGGGTGGCCACCACGGCGTTCCGCACGAGCTTCTTCACTGAGGCACCTCTCGATCGAGCGGGCTGGATGCGCTGATGATAGTCGTCCGTCGATCAATGGCGTAGGTGTGGCGGCGGTGGCTATCGTGCGGGGATGCCGATGACGGACGAGCCGTGACCGGGCGACCCGCCGCCGCGGACCACGACGGTGCAGCGGTGGGCCGGGCCCGATGAGCGACCCAGACGACGGAGCGCGCCTGGCCGGGGACCTGTCCGACCGGCTCGCCGCCCTCACCTTCGTCGACCTCACCACCGAGCGGGTCACCGAGCTGCTCGTCGACACGATCGCCGACTGGGGTGCGGCACAGGGGTGGCGGGTCTACCGGCGGGCGGCGAGCGTCGTGCCGCTGCCGCCCCCGATGTCCGGGCAGCAGTCGGTCGTGGACGTCGCCTGCGCCCGGCCGGCCGCGCCGCCGGTGGTGATCGAGGTCGACCACACCGACCGGCGTCGTACGGTCGAGAAGCTGCTCGCCGAGGCCGCCGCCGGGCGGGTGCCGATCTGGGTGCGGTGGGGCTCCCGGGGCTTCACCGCACCGCCGGAGCCGGTGCGGATGGCCACCCTCACCGTTGCCGCACGGCGCGGGGAGGCGGGCGTGCGCCTGCACTCCCGCCAGCCGGCGAGGCAGCTCCCGCCGCCGGAGCACCACGCCGAGCCGGTCACCGCCGGCCCGGCGGATCCCCTCTTCGGCCCTACGATCGCGGGCTGAGCCGGCCGCGTCCCCTGGTCAGGCCGCGCCTCGGTCGACCAGGCTGAACGTCGTGCCGATCGGGGCGTCGCCGAGGACCTCCACGTAGATCTTCTTCTGGCTGGGGCTCCACTGCACCACCCCGTACTTCTCGTTGATGATGGAGTAGGAGGTGCGCCCCTTGTCGTCCTTGCCCTCGCGGGTGATCCCGAACAGGGTGGCGTCGGTCGGGTAGCACTCGGCTCCCACCAGCGACGCGTACCCTGCGGAATCGATCTTGACGCCGAGGCACGGCTGGTGCGCGATCTCCGGGTTCAGCGACCTGATCATGTAGTCGACGCCGACGGGTTCGAGCACGAAGACGGCGTCCTTGCCGGTGCCGTCGCCGACGTGGACCTTGCCGTCGTACGGCAGCGAGAGGTCACGGTCGATCTCCACGACGTGCAGCAGGACGCGCCGCTGGCCGGCCAGCATGGCCCGGGTGCGGTCGGCCCCGGCGGACGACGGCGACCCGGTCGGCGTACCCGACGCGGGTGTCGGCGTGGTGGAGGCCGGCCCGGTCGTCGCCGGCCCGCCGACCGCGGTCGACCCGGTGGGGTCCGGGTCGGCCGGGCCCAGCAGCCGCGGGCCGAACAGGACGGCGGGCACCAGCACCGCGATCGCCGCGGCGGTCACGCCCAGCCCGGTGAGCCAACCACGCCGTTTCGAGCCCGTGCGCCCGGCCGTGCCCGACCCCGACGGCAACGCCCCCTGATCCGCTGCGGTCAGCAGCGCGTCGAGCAGTTCCCGGGCGGTGGGCCGGGCGGCGGGGTCCTTCGCCAGCGCCCGGGAGACCAGCTCCCGCAGCGGCCCGCCGAGGCCCGCCAGGTCCGGAGGCTGGGTGAGGATCCGCATCGCGATGGAGGTGGCGGAGTCACCGCCGAACGGGTTGCGACCGGTCGCGGCATGGGCGACCAGGGCGCCCCAGGCGAAGATGTCGGCGGCCGGGCCGGCCGGCTTGCCGGACGAGGTGTCCAGCCGCTCGGGAGCCATGTACGACACCGTCCCGACCAGCTGGTTGGTCCGGGTGTGCTGGCTGGTCGCCTCGAACGCGCGGGCGATGCCGAAGTCGATGACCCGGATCCCGCCCGGCGCGACCAGGACGTTCGCCGGCTTCAGGTCCCGGTGGATCACCCCGGCGCCGTGGATCGCGGTGAGCGCGGTGGCCACCCCGACCGCGATGCTGTGCAGTTGCGCCGCGCCCAGCGGCCCGTGTTCCCGGAGCAGCTGGGCCAGGCTGGGACCCTCGACGTACTCCACCACCAGGTAGGGCGGGTCGTGGTCCGGGTCGGCGTCCAGGACCTCGGCCGTGCAGAACGGCGGGACCTGGCGGGCCCGGTTCACCTCGCTGCGGAACCGGGCCCGGAACACGTCGTCGTGCGCGAGCTCAGGACGGACGACCTTGACCGCCACCCGCCGCCCCTGCGGCGACCGGGCGAGGAAGACGCTGCCCATGCCACCGTCGCCGAGCCGGCCGAGGAGCTCGTACCCACCGAGTCGGGCCGGGTCGCCGGGACGCAGCCCGTCGTTCACGCCGGATGCCCGCAGGCCGCGACCACTGCGCGAACCATGTTGCCAACCACCCGTTCTCCTCAGGCCGCTCGGACGCCGCCCGCAGCCTATCGTTCGCCCACGCAGCGGCGTCGATGCCGTCCGCGCCCGGGCGGGCCGCGACGCCGCCCGCGGATGCGCCCCGGCCCCGGATCGGACGGTGGGTCGACCGGAGCACCCTCTCGACCCGCCGTCCGCCACCCGTATCCGGTGCCGGGGCAGCGCCCTAGCCGACCCTGACCAGGTCGAACCGGTCGAAGACCATGCTGTAGCCGGTGGAACCCGCGTTCTTCCCGACCACCACGGCCCGCACGGTGTGGTTGCCGGCGGACAGCGACAGCGTGCCGAAGTCGGTCGGGTAGTAGGCCGCGCCCCCGTACTGGTCCTGCGGCGGGCCGACCATGGCGCCGTCGACGTAGAGGGCCAGGAACGCCCGGTTGCCGTTGCGCTTGCCGATCGCGCGCAGGTCGTAGACGCCGGAGGCGGCCACCGGGAGCGTGAACTGGAGGTACTGCCCCTTCGCGGTCCCGTCCAGGGCGGTGGCCGCACCGCCGCTGGCCCCGGCCTCGGTGAAGACCCGGCCGGTCAGGCCGGGCGAGGCCGTGGTCGACAGGGACTCCGCCTCGACCCTGGTGACCGGTGCGCTCGCCGTGGCCGGGGTGACCAGCACCTTGTACACGGCGTTGCCGGGCAGCGTGCCGAGCGCGACGGTGGCGCCGCCCGAGGACAGCGTCACGTCCGAGTCGAGCACGACCTGCGGCGCGGACAGGGTCGACGCGTTGCTGATCCGTTCCGCCCGGACGTGGACGGCGTTGGACAGCGACAGCGCCGACGCGTTGTTCAGCCGCAGCGACACCCCCTGGTCGCTGGCGGTCTGGTTGCCGATGAGCAGGACGCCACGGCGCTGGCCGGTGTCCAGCGAACCGAGCGCGTCGACCGTGGTCGCGGACGACGAGGTGACGTTCACCATGCGGCCGGTCATCGTCTTGTAGGTGTTGTAGTTCCACCAGACGCCCTTGGGCAGGGTGCCGGTCGCCTTGTCGGCGGAGTTGCCCAGCGTGGCGATGAAGTTGTTGTCGCTGCCGATGTAGTCCCAGTCCGAGGTCAACGCGTCCTCCAGACCGTTGGGGACGCTGCGTTCGAACTGCGCCAGCCAGCGGACGTTCGGCCCCGCCGCCCAGGCGTCCGCGTTGCCGTAGCTGCTGCCCTGGTACTCGGTGATCGCGATCGGCATCGGGGTGATGCCGTTGGCCTGCATCCAGCTCCTGATCTGGGCCGTGTGGCCGGGCACGTCCGTCGTGGTCGGGTTCAGTTCGTGCCAGGACAGGACGTCGGGCAGGCAGCGGTTGTCGCGGCAGTAGATGAGGAACTGCTGCAGCTTGGTGAAGTTGTAGGCGCTCAGCTCCGGAGCCTCGACCCGGTACGACGAGTTGCGGGCCTTCACCGCGTCGTAGGCCACCTTGTGCGCCTGGAAGTACGTGGTGGTGTAGAGGTTCCCCCACTGCGCTTCCGGCTCGTTCCAGGGGATCCAGGCGTTGACCCGGTAGCCCTTCTGCTCCGCCTCCGACACGACGCCGTTGACGATGGTCGTCCACGTGCTGAAGTTGCCGTTGTCCCCCGGGCGGTAGTTGCGGTACGGGCTGTTCGGGTTCGCCGTGTAGTAGTAGAGGCCGACCCGCAGGTTCGCGCCGGTCGCCGAGACCCGCTGGTACGTGGCGGGGTCGTAGAGGCTCGGCAGGTTGGGGTGGTAGTCGGCGCCGCGCTGCGACCTGACCTTCACCCCGTCCACGAGATACTGCGCGGGCGAGGCCGCCGAGATGCCGTGCAGGAAGCCGCTGGCGACCTGGGTGGCCGCGCCCCGGTCGGCGCCGTAGTCGACCGTGATCGTGCTGGTGGCCGCCGCCTGCGCCGCGGGGGCCTCGACCGCGACGATGCCGGCGGCCACGAGGATGCCGGCGGCGACGGCGGTGAACGTTCGTCCTGTTCTGACGGATGTCATCGATCTCCTCCTGGGAAGATCCGGGGACGGGAGCCGCGCGCGCCGGACGTCCGGCGCGCGGGCGGGACGCGCACCGTGCGGCGGTGCACGGCGCGGGTGGTGCGTGGTGCGGTGGTGCGTGGTGCGGGCGGTGGCCCGCACCGGTGGTGGTGGTGCTGGTGGGCCGGCTGGCCGGCGACCGCGTTCAGGTCGCCCGGTAGGGGCTGAGCCGGCCGCACATGCCGAACGGCCGCTGGTCGGGCTCGGGTGCCGTCCGCACGCGGACGTTCGCCTCGGCCAGGTGCGCGCCCGAGCCGTCGGCCAGGGAGCGCAGGCGACGCCGGACCTCCCGCAGGGAGGCGGCGGGACCGGCGTCGAGGATGCGGTGCCAGGCCGCGGTCCGGGGCGCGGTCAGGGACACCGCCGCCCGGTACAGCTCCCGCAGCGACGAGGTGTCACCGGCGGCCAGGTCGCGCCTGATCGCGAGGTAGCCCCGCACCGCGAGGTCGCGCCGGTGGCGGGCGCGGCGCTCGGCCGCCGGGGAGTCGGCGGGCTCCGGCCCGAGGCTGGCGGCCTCGGCGTACGCCGCCGGGTCCGCGAGGATCTCCGGCGGGAAGGTGAGTACGGCGTCCCCGGCCTCCGGCAGCCCGGAGTTCTCCATGATGACGACCACCCTGAGGCCGCCGAGGTTGACCGCCCGGTGCACGGTCCCGGGTGTGAACCAGGCGACGGTGCCGGGCAGCAGCGGGGTCGTGGCGGGACCGGCGGGGGTCAGGGTGTGCAGCTCGCCGCGCCCGCCGACGACGACGTACGCCTCGGTGCACGCCGTGTGCAGGTGCGGCGAGCCGCCGTGGCAGCCGTCCGACGCCGCCCAGGGGTAGACCTCCAGCCCGGAGACGCCGACGCCGTTGGGCAGGTTCACCACGGGTGCTCCTTCAGGTACTCCTCGACGCGGTCGGCGTCCCACGCGCCGTCGGCGACGACGAGGCGGTAACGCCGCCGCAGGGTCGCCCCGGCGGCCAGCGCCACCTCCTCGGCGAACGCCAGCGACGGGTTGACCGCCGGGAAGGGCTCGTTGCGGACGAACCAGACGGGCGGGCTGTCGTCGGCGGCGGGGTCGGGCACCACGACCACGGTCGAGGCCGCGTCGACGACGTCGTGCGGACCCGTGTACGCGAGCCAGGCCGCGCGGCGGCCCATCACGCCGGGCCCTTCCAGGCCGCCGGCGGCGAGGATGGTGCCGCCGGTCAGATCCCGGGGCCCACGCCAGAAGAAGCCGCTGTAGCCGGCCGCCTCCCGGCCGAAGACGGTGGGACTGCCGATCTCCAGCCGCCCCCCGCTGACGTTGGTGAGCGCGGTGGCGACGGTGAGCTCCCACGTGCCGGCCGGCCCGTCGACGTCGTGCACCGCGATGTCGCGCTGCTCGGAGATCCAGTGCCGGCCCCCGGCGCTGCGCCAGCACACCCGCTCGGTCAGGTCGATCCGGTCGTCGCCGACGTCGAACCGGGAGAACGCGTCGTGCCGCAGCGACCCGACGTTGTCCAGCCGCTGGTAGCCCTCGCCGCGCACGTAGCTGTAGCCGCCCCAGAAGTTGTCCCCGGACAGGTGGGAGATCGTCATCGCGACGCCCTTGTGCCAGCGGTGGTCGTGCGGGCGGTGCGCCGAGACGAGGTTGCCGGCGGTGGTGCGTACCGGGTGGAAGAAGGGTGCCGGGCACTCCCACGGGTCCGGCTCCGCGCCGTACACGTAGGACACCAGGTCCCGGTCCCGCACGCCGACCGTGACGGCCGTGCCGATGTCGTGCCGGACCCGCAGGCGGGCCGGGCTGCCGGGGGTCATGCGGTGCTCCGCGCGGGCGCCCAGCCGGCCGTGTCGCCGTGCAGCGCGTGGTAGAACGGGTTCTGCGGGACGAGTTCGGCCCGCCGCACCGACCGGCCGGTCAAGGCCGACTGGTACAGGGCGGTGACGAGTTCGAGGGTGCGACGCCCGCTCGCCCCGCTGGCCGGCGGGCGCACGCCGGCCCGCATCGCGGCCAGCAGCAGCGAGAACTGGGCGGTGTGCGAACTGGGCAGGTCGGGCTCCGGCAGCCGCCACCGCCGCTGGCGGTCGTCGGCCACGCCCGGGGCGGCGGTGTACGTCCAGTGGCTGTTGCGGTAGCCGTACAGGTGGGTGAGTTCGACGGTCGCGTCGGACAGGTCGATCCGCAGGTAGCTCTCCTCGCGGGGCGACAGGATGCTGTTGGTGATGCTGGCCAGCGCGCCGTTGGTGAAGCGGACGAGGGCGAGCGAGACGTCCTCGGTCTCGACGTCGCGGTCGAGCCGCCCGGCGATCGCGGTCACCTCCTCCCAGGGCCCGAGCAGGGTCAGCAGCAGGTCCATCTGGTGGATTCCGTGTCCCATGGTCGGGCCGCCGCCCTCGGACGCCCAGCTGCCGCGCCAGGGAACGGCGAAGTAGGCGGGCGGGCGGTACCAGGCGGTCGTGCACTGCGCCAGCAGCGGACGGCCCAGCTCACCGGCGGCGAGCAGCGCGGCGGTGTGCCGCGCGGCGGAGCCGAACCGGTGCTGGAACACCACCGACGCGTACGCCCCGCTGGCCTGTTCGGCGGCGGTGATCCGGTCGAACTCGGCCAGCGTGCGGCACGGGGGCTTCTCCACCCAGGCCCAGCTCCCGGCCGACAGCACCGCTTCGATCTGCCCGACGTGTTCGGCCGGCGGCGTGCACACGTGCACCAGGTCCGGCTGTCGCGCGGCGAGCATCTCGTCGAGGTCGGTGTAGCCGGCGGTGATGCCGGCGAGCTCGCAGAACCGTGCGACCCGGGACGGGTCAACGTCGACGGCGGCGACGAGTTCGACCCGGTCCCCGTGGGCCTGGACGGCGGGCAGGTGACTGCTGGTGGCGATTCCGCCGGTGCCCACGACGGCCACCCGGATGCGTTCGTCTCGACGGGTCACGCGGTTGCTCCTTCGGCGGTCGGTGCGACGGCGGTTCGGTCCTGCGGTTGGGGTGCGGCGGACGGGTTCATCGGCGGGACCGCCGGTCCCGGGCGGCCACCGCGGTCGGATCGACGAGCCGCAGGGCGGCGAGCAGCAGCACGAGGGTGGTCAGCATGTAGACCACCGCCATGGCGTTGATCTCCTGCGAGGCGAGTTCGCCGGCCTGGACCGCCGCGCCGTACAGCGCGACGACCAGCGTCTGGCTGTCCGGTCCCGAGACGAGGAACGTCAGCTCGAACTGGCCCACGACCCGCACCAGCGTCAGGACCCCGGCCGCGAGCAGGCCGGGCACCAGCAGCGGCCCGAGGACGTGGACGAAGACGCGTCGGTTCGTCGCCCCGCAGACCCGGGCCGCCTGCTCGATGCGGGGATCGATCTGCTCCACGAACGGAACGAGCACCAGCACGGCGAAGGGAATGGCGGGGACCAGGTTGACCAGCACGATCCCCGCGAGGGTGTCGTTGAGTCTCAGCCGGTAGACCAGGGTCGCCAGCGGCACGGCGTACGTCATGACGGGCACCACCTGCGGCACGAGGATCAGCAGCAGGAGCAGCCTGCGGCCCGGGAAGGTCAGCCGGGCCAGCACGTAGGCGGTCGGCAGCGCCACCGCCAGCGTGACCGCGACGACGGCGACCCCGACCCCGACCGTGGTCGCCAGCAGGTGCCCGAGGTCGAAGGTGGCCCACGACTGGGCGTACCAACGGGTGGTGTACCCGCGCGGCAGCCAGCCGTCGGTGAACTGCGTGGTGAGCGAGGCGAGCAGGACGGTGGCCACGGCCAGCAGCAGGCCCCCGACGAACACCCACAGCCCGCCCCAGGTCACCGCTCCGGTGAGGGTGTGCCGGAGCGGCCGGCGGCCGGGCCCGGGGAGCGTCGGGGCGGTCTCCTCGGCGGGCGGGGCGGCGACGCCGGTCATCCCTTGCCCCCGGTGGTGGGCCCCCGGTGGAGCAGGCCGCGTCCCCAGAGCACGAGGCCGAGGACCGCCAGTTGGACGACCGCCATGACCACGGCGGCGGCGGACGCGGTCGGGTAGCGCCCGTAGCTGTACTCGGTGTAGGCGATCTTCGACAGCACGCGGGTCGGCCCGGCGTCGTTGCCCACCAGGGTGGCGGAGGGGAACACCCCGAACGCCAGCACGAACGACAGGCAGAACGTGATCGTCATCCCGGGCAGCAGCAGCGGGAACGTCACCAGCCAGAACCGCTGGGCGGGACGCGCGCCGCAGACCGCGGCGGCCTGCTCCAGGCTGGGGTCGATGCCGGAGGTGTACCCGACCATCAGCAGGAACGCGAAGGGCAGCCCGGTGAACACCAGCGACAGCAGCACCCCGGTGAAGTTCCCGACCAGTTGCAGGGGCTGGTCGACGACGCCGGTGTACAGCAACGCCCGGTTGAGCCAGCCGGACGGGCCGAGGAACTCCTTCATCGCCGAGGCGACGAAGACGGTGCCCAGCGTCATGGGCACCAGGACGACCGCCATGATGGTGCGCTTGGCCCGGACCGTTCCCCGCATCCGGTACGCGACCGGCACCGCCAGCGCGACGTTGACGATCGAGGCGGCGAGCGCCAGTTCCAGCGTGATCAGGATCGACTCGCGGCTGCCGTGGTCGTTGACCAGCCGGTTGGCGAAGAAGTCACGGTAGGCCGAGAACCAGCCGCCCGTGCCCTGCAGCGACAGCCCGACGCCGTAGCACAGCGGATAGACGAAGAACACGATCATGAACACCACGCCCGGCGCGACCAGCCACAGCGTGGGCGTGAGGCCCCGCTGGCGGGCCCGGTCCCGCCAGGTGAGCCGGTACGCCTCCGGGTGGTCGAGGTCGCTGGTGGCCCCGGCGGGCCCGGCCGCCCTCACGACGGCTCCCGACCGGCCAGCAGGGCGGCCCCGCCGGCCCGCGCGCCCTCCTCGGGGGCGGCGAAGACCCGGATCCGGTCCGGCGCGACGACGGCCACCGCCCGCTCGCCGGGCCGGACCGGCTGGTCCGAGCGGCCGTGCAGGACGCGCCCACCGGGGCCGGTCCCCTCGACGGCGAAGCTCCGGCCCTGGTACTCGCACACCCGCACGTCGACGGGCACCTCGTTGCCGGCGCCCGTCGCGGGTTCCCGGGTGATCAGCAGGTCCTCGGGCCGGATCATCGCCACGACGCGACCACCGTCCGGCGGGGTGCTCCCGGTGCCGCCCACCCGGAGCACGAGGGGACCCGCGTCGAACACCCCGGCGGCCAGTTCCCCCGGCACGCTGTTGCGGTAGCCCACGAACCCGGCCACGAACGCGTTGGCCGGCCGCTCGTACACCTCGGCGGGCGTGCCGACCTGTTGGACCGCGCCGTCGCGGAGCACCACCAGCCGGTCGGCCAGCGACAGCGCCTCGGCCTGGTCGTGGGTCACGTAGATGGTGGTCAGGCCGAGCTGCTGGTGCAGCGCCCGGATCTCCGTACGCAGGTCCAGCCGCAGGCTCGCGTCGAGGTTGGACAGGGGCTCGTCCATCAGGACCAGGCGCGGTTCGACCACCACGGCGCGGGCGATCGCCACCCGCTGCTGCTGGCCACCGGAGAGCTGGCGCGGATACCGGTCGGCCTGGGCCCGCAGCCGTACGAGGTCGAGGGCCCGCCGCACCCGCTCGGCCCGTTCGGGCTTCGGGCAGCCGCGCATGCGCAGGCCGAAGGCGATGTTGTCGGCCACGGTCAGGTGCGGGAAGAGCGCGTAGTTCTGGAAGACCATCCCGATGCCGCGCTTCTCCGGCGGCAGCCGGTCGATGCGCCGGCCGTCCAGGCTGACGGTGCCGGTCGTCGGTTCGAGGAGCCCGGCCAGCAGGTTCAACGCCGTCGACTTCCCGCAGCCGGACGGGCCCAGCAGCGCCACGAACTCGCCGGCGGGCACGTCGAGGTCGAGGCCCTCCAGCGCGGCGAAGGAGCCGAACTCCCGGCGCAGTGCGCGGATCCGCAGCGCGCCGCCGCCGCTTCCCCGGCCGGTCACCTCTTCGCGCCGATCGACCGGTTCCAGATGTCGTACTTCACCTGCACGTGGTCGCCGACCACGGGGTTCTGCACCTGCGCGGTCGCCAGGAGCCGCTCGTTGAAGTCCGGGCTGCCGAACCGCTGGTACCGCGCCCGCGCGTCGGCGGAGGCCATCGACAGCTCCACGCCCTGCACCGGGAAGGCGGCGCGGAACGGGATCGTCAGCGCCTGCTGACGGGGTTGCAACAGATACTTGATCAGGGCCAGGCAGACGGCCAGCCTGTCCGGGGCGACGCCCCTCGGTACGGCGGCCCACTGGGCGACCTCGATCGTGACGGGATCGTCGAACGCCTGCAGCGCGAACTGGTCGCCGAGCACGCCCTTGGCCTTCATCTGGACGTCGAAGCCGGTCTCGGTCAGCACGATGTCGAGCGAGCCCCGGGCGAGCGCGTCGAAGGTGTCGACGGTCTTGGTGGCGTACGGCGCCGTGTACCTGTTCAGCTCCGCCAGGTACGCCCAGGTCCTCGTCCAGGTCGCCGGGTCGGCCGGGTTGCTGTCGCCGAGCATGTGGGGCAGCGCGTCGGTGAACTGGTTCGCCGGCCCGCTGCCGGTGGGCACGGCGGCGTACCCGAACCGCCCCGGGTGGGCCTTCGCCCAGGCCAGCAGCTCCTGCGGGGTCTTCGGCGGGTGCGCGACCGTCCGGGTGTCGTACGCGAGCACCGGGCCGTCCGGCTGGCCCGAGATGATCATGCCGGTGCCGTCGAGGGCGGTCTGCAACTGCCGTGCCGCCGGGGTCATCACGGCGGCGGGGTCGGGCAGGGCGGTGGCGTAGCCCGGCAGCAGCGGTACGACGGTCTGCTGCTTGGCGAGCAGGGACAGCCCCTCGGTGCCGGTGAGCACCAGGTCGTCCGTGACGTTGCCCGACTGCTGCTGGGCGTAGAGCTTCCCGACGACGTCGGTCGGTGTGCCGCTTTCGTACCGCACCGAGGACACGAGCTGCGGGTGTTCCCTGGCGAAGTTCTCGATGATCGGCTTGGTCAGGGCGAGGACGCCGGACACGTCCAGGATGCGTAACGCGACCGGCCTCGTCGGTAGGTCCGGCACCGTCGTCGGCGGTGCCGCGACCGGGGTACGGTCCGGGGCGGCGCACCCGGCGGCGACCGCGACGAGCAGGGCGAGGGCTGTCGCGAGCGCGTTCGGACGGGATCTCGTCATCGACGATCCTCCTGGTCAGGATGGTGCGGAGGCCGACACCGGCGGCGGTCACCGATCGGGCGTCAGCGCACGACGAGCTGGCGGACGCCCGGCCCGCTCGTGCGGGCCGGTCCCGTTGGTCATCGCTTGCGACGTGAACTGCGCGGACCTGGCCAGGGCCCCGCCTGTGGCGGCACGTACGGTGCCCGGGCCAGGGCATGGCACGAGGGCGGCGGGAACTCGCCCGGCGGGGACCGGGCGGGACCCGGCCGGGGCGCGCCCGAACACCGAGCGAAGTACCCTGCGAACGGACGGCAACCGTCGCCGCCGGTCAGCTGGTTCGGATCCGCCGCGGACCCGCACTGTAATTAGACGTACATCTATGCTTTTCGCCTACGATAGTGATCGATCACTTTTCTGTCAACGCTCATCGATCAATGCTGCCGACCAGGGGGGATGAGACATGGCAACCGGGTATCCAGAGCCGGCCGGCCGCACCGGGAAGGCTGCCACGATCCACGAGGTGGCCCGTGCCGCCGGCGTCTCCCACCAGACGGTGTCGCGGTTCCTCAGAGGCCAGGGAGGGCTCAAGCCCCAGACGTTGCAGAAGGTCACCCAGGCCATCGAGAAGCTCAACTACCGGCCGAACCTCGCCGCGAGGTCCATGCGGACCCGGCGGTCCGGCCGCGTCGCCGTCGTGCTGCCCGGCCCCACCGACTTCGTGCCCACGCGGCTGCTGAACGGTGCCGCCGACGCGGCCCACGAGTCCGGCTACCTGCTGGACGTCGTGGGGCTCGAAGGCGACGCTTCCGCCAGGGCCGACCGGATGCACACACTGCTGCATCCCGACAACATCGACGGCATCCTGGCCTTCGCCCCGCTCGCCACCCGCATGGCGGGCCTCGACCTCACGTCCTTTCCCGTGCCGGTGCTGGTCGAGGGCGAGTACGACGACAACATGCGGGCCCAGGGCCTGCTCGCGGACGCCGCGCCGATGGCCGAGATCGTGCGCCGACTCGCCGCCGACGGCCACCGCCGCTTCGTGCACGTGGCCGGCTCCGACCTGTGGGCCTCCGCGCGAAACCGCCGCAAGGTCTACGAGGCGACCGTCGCGGAACTCGGCCTCACCTCCTGCGCGGTCGTCGACGGCGACTGGACCGTACGGTCCGGCTGGGAGGCGGCCACTACGGTGATAGCCGGGTGCGGAGCCACCGCCGTGCTGGCCGCCAACGACCGGGTCGCGTTCGGGGTCATCCAGGGGCTACAGAGCCTGCACATCGACGTGCCCGGCCAGATCAGCGTCGTCGGCTGGGACGACGAGGAGATCGGCCGGTACATGCGGCCCGCGCTGTCGACCGTCAGGGTCGACCGGGAACGGCAGGGCCGGGAGGCGATGCTGCGGCTCCTCGCCCTCCTGAGAGGCGAGGAGCCGGAAAGCCTGGCACACCCGTCCGGCCTCAACCACCTCGTGCTGCGCCAATCGACCGGCCCGGCGCCGGGGGCGTGAGCCGCCCACCCGCCCACCAGGCGACCGACGGGGCGGCGGGCGTCGTCCCCGCCCGCCCGGCCGTGCTCAGGCCGGCCGTGCTCAGGGCCGGCGGCTGCGATTGGCCTGCTCGAAGATGTCGAGCAGCTCCAGCATCGCCCTGCGCTGTTGGTCGGTGTAGGCCGGATCCCGCAGGATCGCCTCACGGGCGCTCACCCGGGGCGCGCCCTCCCCGTCGATGGAGGCGGCCGGCGGGGCGGGCGCGCGACCGGCGAGCCGGTGCGCCTCGGTCAGGTCGATGTCGAGGGCGTCCGCGAGGGCATTGACGACGCGGGCGGTGGGTGGCCGCTTCCCACCCCGGAGGCGGTCGACCGTCGTGCGGGCGACGCCGGTCCGGGCGCGTAGCTCCTCGTCCGTCCAGCCGCGTGCGCCCTGCTCGTGGCGCACGCGCCACCAGAGGTCGTACGCCACGCCCGTCTCGGGCCCCCGAGTCACGTGCATGTTGTAGCACGACTGCATGATCCGGACATAGTCCCAGCCGCGATGGTGCAGGCCACGGGGCCTTGCTGCGTGTTCGTCCTGCATCGCTTTGCGTCGGCTTCGTGCGTCGACTAGCATCTTGTGACGCACGGATACGCTGCGATTCGATGCAAGGTGGTCTTCGATGACGGAGCTGGATACAGACCGCTTCCTGACCGTCCAGGAGGTCGCGGACGTCCTCCGGGTCTCCCGATGGAGCGTCGGGCGTTACATCGGGGCCGGCGCACTGGAGGCGATCAAGGGCGACGGGCCGAACGGCAGCATCCGCATCCCGCTCCGAAGTCTGCATGCCTACATCGAGGCCCACACCGTCGCCGGCTCTGAAAGGGGGCGAGGCGATCCACCCGTGCCGGCGGCGCAGGTCCGGTGCGAGGTCCGGGTGCACATCGCGCGCGAACGCCGTCCTGACCCATGACACAGTGCCGCCTCCGACAGGTGTGGCCCGGAGGTGACTGCGCGCTATGCCCGATCGACGGGCGGCCATCTGGTTCACAGTCAGATGTTTTCGCACGTCAGCGCATATTTGTGAGAGTGCCGCGTCGTTATTGAAGCGTCCTCGTTGGATGCTGAGAATGGTGCGGGGCCGGCATGCGCCGGCCCCGCACCGGGAGCGGCTACCTCTGATCGTTGAACTTTGCGAGTGCGGCGATCAGACGTAGCAGATGGGCGGTGGCCCTGGCTGCGTCAGCAGGGCCACCGTTTCCCCGGGCCTCCAGCACTACTGCTGCAAGCTCGAACGCGGTGGCCAGCGCCTCCACTGCTCGGACCGTGCCGTCTCGGGGTGCTGGCTGCCTCCCGGGACGGGCGGGGCTTGTTTCGTTGGGGCCTTCAGGCCTTTCAGTTTCTTCGGACACCGGTGACCCGAAGAAGGTCTACGTACTCCCCTCCGCGTTCGACTCAACGCTCAGCAGGGGCGGGAGTGACGGACGTTGCGACGGAAACGCGGGCGCCGCCCCAGGGGTCGCCGGTCGCCGTGACTATTCCCTCACCGTCTTGCCACACGGTTTGTACGTTGACATTCGGGTCGAATCCTGCTTTCCGCCCCCGCAAAACGTCTCATATTCCTTGTAACGGACACGTTTGGCGAAATGCAGCGACGCGCTTGTCGCTAGTTGCAATTTGCACCATGCAACGCCGTGTGACATTGCCCACGATCGAAGGGTCGTGCCGTGGCGGTGACCTGTCATCATGCGCCGCCAGGCAATCGACGTCCGCGACGCCGCCTTGTCCACATTCGACTGCACTACCCAGGGCGCTGCGCCAGACCCGGCGAGTGCCGGCGGGCGTTGCGGCAGAGGGTAAGGACCGGGTGAGAGCCCGCCGAGAGCGGGCCGACGGCCGGCTCGCCGCTCTCTCCCGCCGCGCCAGTGGTCTCCTCGACTAAGGGTCCGGACCGGCTAGGCGGCGTAGGCGACTGCTGGCAGTGCAGCCGACGTCGAAGGTGAGCCCAACGCTTGCTGACGACACCGGGGGAGACTGTCGCCCCCCGGTGTCGCCTACTCCAGCCTGGCGAGAGTGCTCGGCGGGCGGTCGCACGGCAAGACTCGAAGTCCGACAGCAACCCGTAAGAGGGTGGTCGCAGAAGGTGGTTCTCGGGCTGCTTTTCGGTTCAGGTGGGCCGCCTGGGACTCGAACCCAGAACCTAAGGATTAAAAGTCCTCAGCTCTGCCATTGAGCTAACGGCCCGCTGAGCCACAGATTACCCGAATGCCTCCCCCGGGTCGGGTCCGCCTGCGGGCGGCCCTGCGGCCCGACGCGGCCAGCCGTGCTGGAAGCCACTGACGGATTCCGGTCCTACCCTGACGATCGCCTACAGCGGCTCGCGGGAACCAACGCCAGGGTCTACGACTGCTTCGCCCCCGCGCTGTACCTGTCCAGGGGGCGTCCGGCAGATGATGATGATCGCGCTCGAGGAAACCCCAGCTACCAGTGGACGGCGTACCCCGTCACGTCGCTCGCTGGATGGCCCCGAGGGGAGCCCGTCAGGGTCACACGATTCGGATCAAGAACGATGTTGGCCAGGTGTCTGCCCTGCCGGGCACCAGAACGAGCGCATCCATCGCTGCGGAGGAACTCCGACATCGCCGCCCAGGGGCCTCGACCGGGGGAGTTGGACCTCTGGGCGGCCATGTGGCCGGGCTGGTCGCCGTGCGGGGCCGCCAGCCCCGGTCAGTTTCCCGAGGAGCCGAGCTGTCGCGCCTCGGTGATCGCCGCCTCGACGTGTTGCCGGGCGGTGCCGGTGCGCTGGACCACCAGGACCAGGACCTGCTTGATGCTGTCGAGGGCCTGGAGCAGTGGGCCCGGCTGCCCACCCTGCAGGATCATGGCGACGAGCTGCTGTGTCTCATTGACTTGGCTGATGGTGCCGGTCGTGGCGTCGCGGGCGCTGTCCACCGCGGCCTGAACGGGGGCCAACCCCGCGATCGTCTCCTGCGGGGTGGCCTCGTGCGGCACGGCCGCAGTGGCCTTCGTCGCGTCGCCGATCGAACCGGAAAGCCCGGCCAGGCTGCCCTGGATCTCCGTGATGGCGCTGCCGACCCGGGTCATGCCCGCCGCGACCGCGACGAAGCCGGCCCCTGCGGCCCGCAGCGCCACTTCGTGCGCCTGGTTGCGGGCAGCGGCCACCAGACCCTGCGCACGCTCGACGCCCGCCATCAGCGCACGCAACTCACCGGTGATCTTCTCGATGTGCGACACGGAGCCGACTTTCCGATCGAAGACAGAGGCGACGTTCGACCACCGAAACTACCGGGGCGTTCCCGCGACCACCAGAACTCGCACGGTGGGTGGCAGGTGCTCCAAGAGTGCTCATCATCGGTGTAGAGGCGCCTCCTTCGAGGGCTCCGGTGAGAGTGTGCGCCGCTGGCAGATGCTGGCAGCGCACACGTAACGCGATCGGATCAGCTGCGTTAGGTAGTCGGTGGCTCCTTTCTCAGGCTTAGTCCACCGTGAACTGGAACGAATTTGCCACAAGGGAAGCGAGCCACTTCACCCAGTTCACCCAGAACTGGAACGTGTGCAGTGCGAGATTGACAAGTAACTCAGCGTGAGAATCCAGTGATTCGGCGAGGAGGCATGCGGTGGCCACCGCGCTCAATAGGGGTGCAATCACGAGGAGGACGCTATCGCCTTCTGGGTGATAAGTCGATCTATCAAGGTGGTCAGGGGAAATCATGACTGATATGCACCTTTGGTGCAGATTATCGGGTTATGAAGTGCTATTTAGGTTGTGAATGCTGTCGAGGAATGGCCCCCATTTGGCCGTTTTGCGCTGACTGCGGGAAGTCTGGAGCCATTGACTGATTGCGTTAGGCTGATCGAAACCTGAAACGCCAAACGTCTATGTGAATCCTGATTCGGGGGGCGCGTGTGGAGGATCAGGTAGTCCTTGCTGTCGCCACGGCGCTGTCGACCAAGGGGGCGGAGGCGCTCGCGGCCGGTGCCCGCAGTGCGATCGGCTCGCTGTTCCAACTGGTCCGTGCCCGGTTCGGGGCGGGAACGCAGGAATCGGCTGTTCTCGAAGCCGCGATCGAGCACCCACAGGAGCGTTGGCGACAGGCCGCTCTCGCCTCGGCGTTGGCTGACGTGATGGCTCGGGACCCCGACTTCGCCACTGCCCTCGACGAAGAGTGGCGCAGGTTGTCGAGGGCGGGCGTCGTCGCTGTTCAGGGCCAGGTGGTGAACCACTTCAGCGGGACGGCCGAGAGGGTCGTCCAGGCGCGTGACGTGCAGGGAGACATCATCTTCTAGGGCCTGCCGGAATGGGGCGCGCGGCGAGGCGTATGGGGGTGCGGCGATTGGGGACAGATTTCCGCGGGGCCGGGGACAAGGTGCCGTTCGCTGCGTCGAACGAGCAGTCGGGTTATGTGTCCGGGTCGAGCATCCAGGCTGGCGTAATTCACGGCGGTGTGCATTTCAACGGCGTTCCCGCTGATCGTTATCCAATTCCCCGGCAACTGCCTGCCCCGTCGCCGAACTTTTCCGCTCGGCTGAGTGAGTTGTCAGCCCTGGACGGCCTTCTCGATGAGGGCGGAAACAGCGTCGCGGTGCTGTGCGGGCCCGGCGGCGTGGGCAAGTCGGCGCTGGCGAGACAATGGGCCCACGGCAGGCGGAACCAATTCGTGGATGGTCAGCTCTATGCCGATCTGCGGGGTTTCAGCGGCGATCGGCCGCTGGACCCGGGGGTCGCGCTGGCGGCCTTCC
Source organism: Micromonospora sp. PTRAS2 (assembly GCF_054052245.1). Taxonomy (NCBI): domain Bacteria; kingdom Bacillati; phylum Actinomycetota; class Actinomycetes; order Micromonosporales; family Micromonosporaceae; genus Micromonospora; species Micromonospora sp. PTRAS2. The sequence goes on along the minus strand of NZ_JBSWBU010000001.1, from coordinate 633,515 downwards.
TCCGGGCCCTCGGGGTAGCGCCGGACCGCATCCCTGTGGACCTCGCCGAGCAGGTCGCCCTCTATCGCTCGGTGACCGCGAACAGGTCCCTGTTGGTGCTGCTCGACGACGCGTTCTCGGCAGGCCAGGTCAGGCACCTGCTGCCGGCCTCGACGTCCACGGCGGTGGTGGTGACCAGCCGGCGTCGGTTGACCGGTTTGTTGCCCGACGGGGCGCGCCTGTTCGACGTGGGTCCGTTGCCGACCACGCAGGCGGTGGAGTTGCTGGGGCGGGCGGTGGGCCCCGAGCGGATCCTGCGGGAGTCCGGGCCGGCCGAGGAACTGGCGGGGATCTGCGGCGGGTTGCCCATCGCGCTCGTCGTGGCGGCGGGCCGGCTGGTCTCCCGTCCCAAGCTGACACTCCGACGGATGGTCGCGGAGCTGGCCGACGAGGCGCAGCGGCTGGCCCGGCTCTCGACGGTGGACGGTTTGTCGGTCAGGACGACGTTCCAGTTCTCGTACCAGGCGCTGACGCCGGAGGCTTCGGTGTTGTACCGCAGGCTGGCCCTGCACCCGGGGACGGAGTTCGGGGTGGATCTGGTCGCGGCGGTGGCCGGCGCGGGGTCCGGCGACGCGGCCCGGGTGGCTGCGTTGGTGGGTGAGCTGCTGGACGCGAGCCTGCTGGACGAGGTGTCCGAGGACCGCTTCCGTTACCACGACCTCCTTCGGCTTTGCGCCCGCGAGGTGGCGGAGCAGCACGACCCGGAGGACGACCGGCAGACGGTGGTACGAACGATGCTGGAGTTCTACCTCGCCGCCGCGCGCCGGGCGGACCTGGTGGTGACCCCCTACCGGCGGCGGCTGCCGTACACCTTCCTGCGGCCCCTGGAGGGGCCACCCGAGTTCGCCGACCGCGCCGCCGCCCTCGCCTGGCTGGATCAGGAGCGGGGCAACCTGATGGCGGCCGGCCGGGTCGCCTTCGGCCTGGGGCACCACGAGCTGGCCTGGCAGCTCAGCGACGTGATGTGGCCCCTGCTCCTCTACGTGAAGAGCTACCGGGACCGACTCGAGATCGATGATCTTGGCGTGCGGGCGGCCCGCGCCTGGGGAAACGTGTGGGCCGAGGCGGACATGCTCAAGCGGCTGGCCCGGGCCTGCAGCCGGGTCGGCGCCTACGAGGCGGCCGAGCGGCACGGGCGGGCGGCGGTCGACCGGTACCGCCAGGCGGGCGACGCCCAGGGGGTCGTCGACGCCGAGGAGGGTCTGGCCACCCTCTACGCCGACACCGGCCGGGAAGAACAGGCGGCGGAGGCGTACGCCCGGGTGCTCGCCGGGCGGCGGGCACTACCGGACGTACGGAGCGTGGGCCTGTCCTGCCTCAACCTGGGCATGCTGCTGACCAGGACCGGACGACCCGCCGACGCGCTACCGCTGTTGGTGGAAGCCGGGGAGATCTTCGCCGGGCTCTCCGAGGTCGACCCGTACAACGCCGCGCGGGTGCTGTCCGGGCTGGCCGACGCCCACCTCGGGCTCGGTGACCTGGCCGCCGCAGAGAGCTGCGCCGCCGAGGCGGTGTGCCGGATGGCCGACCTCGGGTCGGACAGCGAGCGGGCAGAGGCGGTGGTGCTGCTCGGCCGCATCGCCCGGCGGCGCGGCGACGACGAGGCCGCACGGCAGCAGTACCGGGAGGCCGCCGACGTCTTCACCCGGATCGGCTCTCCCCGGCTGCCCGACGTGCTCCGCCTGCTCGACGAGGCGGGCGGCGGCGCGGGCGAGCCGTAGCGCGTCCGGTGGGGTCCGCCGGTGGTGGAGGGTTCCGGCGATCCAGCGGGTGTGCAGCAGCCCGGCCGTCGCGGCGAGTAGTCCGACGGTCAGCAGGCCGGGCGGGGTCACCTGGCCGAGATCCAGCGGCGGGCCGTTGCGTACGCCGACGGTGACGTCGCCTGCCGGGGTGCCGACGACGGCGAGGGCGATCCCGGGGCAGGCCGTGAGCAGGCTCGCGCCGACCCGGGTCGGATCGCCGCCGGTGATGGTCACCACGACGTCGGCGAGCCGTGCCGCGCGGGGCAGCGGGCCACCCGGCAGCAGCGCGACGACGACGGGCTCGGCGGCGGCGCTCATGCCCGGCCGTCCAGCGGAGCCGGCATCGGCACCGGGGAAGTCTGCCGGTGCCGGCCCGGCTCGGCAAGCTGGAGCAGCCGGTACATGGTGCGCCGCAGTAGCCCGCCGGCTTCCCCCGGCCGGGCGGTCAGGGCTGCCATCACCGCCTGCGGGTCGATCGTCGCGGCCAGGGCGAGCTGGGGTGGCAGCGGCCGGTGCGGGTCCAGGTGGGTCGCGTTGGTGGCGAGCAGGTGCTGGGCCGTGCCGGCGGCGGGCATCGACCGGGGGGCGGGCAGCAGCAGGGTCGGGCGTCCGATGGCGGCAGCGTAGGCGGTGACGGAGCCGTGGTCGCCGATGACGTGGTCGGCGGCGACCACCGGGCCGCGCCAGTCGACGGTCGGATCGGGCAGCAGCAGCCCGCCGTCGCGGCAGTCCCGGAGCCAGGAGCGGATCTGGCGGTGCCCGTGTGCGTCCCACACCGCCGGGTGCAGCAGCGCGGCGATCCGGTACCGCTGCGCCGGGAGCTGCGTCATCAGCTGCGGAAGAAGGTCCGGCCAGCGGCCGAAGACGCCGTCCCTGCCCCAGGTGGAGGAGACCACGACGAGCTCCTGCTGCTCGTCCAGACCCATCTCCCGCCGGTAGTCCGGGCGTCGGGGGAGGCTGGCGACGAGCCGGTCGACGCAGGGGTCGCCGACGACCACCGCGGCCTCGACCGCCTCGGGGCACTGCCGGCGCAGCACCTCCAGCTCGCCGTCGTGGGAGAGGGCGAGGGCCGTCGGGAGCACCCGCCCGCCGTGGGTCAGTCGCTGGGCGTCGAGCCCGTACACGGGCGGCTCCGCGAGCACCGGTCCGCCGTACGACGCTGGTCGCACCCGCTTGCTGTGCCCCGCCCCGTGGGCCATCAGCAGCAGGGGCGCGTGCAGCTGGTGCAGCCCGCCGTAGGCGGCGGCGAGGCCGAGGTCGAACCGCTCCCGGACGGCCTGGTGCCAGGGCAGCACGAGCGCGCCGAGCCGGTCGAGGAACCGCCTCACGTGCGGGTTGAAGACGTCCGGCGCCACCGTGAAGACCAGCTGGACCCGGGGGTCGCTCTCGACGTACTCGATCACGTCCAGCAGCCGCTGGCAGCTCGTGATGGTGTGGGCGACGACGAGCACCGTACGACAGCCCGACCGGCTCACCCAACGGCTGGCGTCGATGCCGATCGGGCTGGCCGACCATTCCAATGACGTCATTTTGCGTCCCTTCCGGCGTTCTGTGCGGATGGGAATCAGCGTCGAGTGGGCGGCTGCGGATCACCTTGCCGGTCGCCTTGCAGTGGGCTTGCAGGGCGCTGGGAAGTGGAATGTCCGATCTTGGACTCTGCGGAGAAAGGTTTGTGACTATCGGTCTGTCGGATCAAGAATAAATAGGTGAACGTCGATCAAGATCTAGTGGGGGGCGAGAGCTGATGGAGTTCACGATTCTGGGTCCCACCGAACTTACGGTCGGGGGGCGGGCGATCCCGCTGGGAGCGGCGAAACAGCGCGGCCTGCTCGCTGTCCTGCTCTATCACGCCGGTGATCCCGTGCGGGTCGAGACGATCGTGGAGTTCCTGTGGCAGGATTCCGCCGTCCATGCCCGCCGACCGCTGCTCTATACGCTGGCCAGCAGGTTGCGGTCGGCCCTGCGGCTGGTTGGTCTTGAGGATGCCCTGGTGCGGGTGCCCGGCGCCGGCGCCTACCGGCTGGTGGTGGATCCGGAGCTGGTCGATTACCACCGGTTCCTGCGATTGACCGCCGAGGCGCGGCAGGCAATTGACCGACATCATCATGATCGGGGAATTGATCTGCTCACCAGGGCAATCGAGCTGTGGCGGGATGATCCGCTCGCCGAGCTGCGCGGCGCGCGTGGTGAACACCTCCGGCGGGATATGCGGGAGAAGCAATTCAGGGCGGAGAAACTTCTGGCGGAAAGCGAGTTGGCCATCGGCCGACACGAGCGGGTGTTGACCCGGCTCGAACCGTTGCTGATCGAGAACCAACTCGACGAGGGGCTGGCCCGACTGTGGGCCACCGCACTGCACGCGGCCGGTCGTACCCACGATGCGCGGGATTTTGTCGCCGCCTACCGGCGACGCTATCGCCGAGCGATGCGAACTGATCCGGTGCTGGACCTGGCGGCTCTCCAACCCGGCGTGCCGGCGAGGAGCCAACTCGCCGGCACGGACGGAACCGTGCCGATGCCCCGGCAGCTGCCGCACGACGTACCCGATTACACCGGGCACACCGCACTGCTCGACGAGCTGGACGCTCTCGCCGCCGGCGACGGCATCGCGAAGGTGGTCGTGCTGACCGGGATGCCGGGGGTGGGCAAGACGACCCTCGCCGGGCACTGGGGGCATCGCCGGCAGAGCTGGTTCCCGGACGGGCAGCTCTACCTGAACGCAGAGGCACACGGACCGGCCCCGCCGGTACGTCCGCAGGAGGCGTTGCACCGCTTCCTCGTCGCCCTCGGTGTCCCGGCCGACCGGGTGCCCGCCGACGCGGAACGACGCCTCGAGCTGTACCACCGGCTGATGAGCGGGCGGCGAATGCTCGTCGTGCTCGACAACGTCGTCGACTCCGACCACGCGCGGCAGCTCCTGCCCCGCTCCGACACCGGTTTCACGGTCGTGATCAGTCGCAACCGGCTCCCTGGGCTGAGTGTCCGGCACGGCATCCGCAGCCTCACCGTCACGCCGTTGTCGTACCTCGAACGACAGCGCATGCTCGGCCGCATCGTAGGAGGGAGACGCGCCGGCGCCGAGCCCGCGGCGCTGGAGACGCTGGCCCGGCTGTCGGACGGCCTGCCGCTCGCGCTGCGGGTCATCGGCGAGCACGTGGGTTCCCGGCCCGATGCGCGGCTCGGCGACCTGGCCGACGAACTGGCCGGTCGGCTGCTCGACATCGAGGGCGACGACACCGACGAGATGACCCTGCGGACCGTCTTCGCCTGGTCGGTCAACGCGCTCGACCCGCTGCCCGCCCGGCTCTTCCTGGCGCTCGGCCTCTTTCCGGGCAGCACCATCGGGGCCGAGGCCGCCGCGGCGATGCTGGCGGTGGACGTCGCCGGAGCCGAGCGGGCCCTCGACCGGCTCGCCCGCGCCCACCTGGTCGACCACGACACCTTCCGCCGCTACCGGATGCACGACCTGTTGCGCCAGTACGCCGCCGACCGGGCCGGGGAGGACGCGCCATCCGAGCAGCACCGGGCGGCGTTGCGCCGGCTGTTGGACTGGTACCTGCACACGGCCGTCAACGCCGTCGGTCTGCTGGAGCCGGGCCGGCAGGTCGTTCCCGACCTGCCCGAGCCCGGCGAGGTGACGCCGATGACGTTCGCCTCGGACTGTGCCGCCCTGCGCTGGTGCGAGGCGGAACGGACCAACCTGCTCACCATGGTCCGCCGCGCAGCGGCGGAGGGCTTCCACCGGCACGCCTGGCAGATCGTCGACACCGTCCACGAGGTCTTCGACCGGTCCGGCGACCAGGAGGACATGCGGGAGATGTTGCGGATCGCCCTCGACACCGCGACCGCCGACGGTCATGACCTGGGCCGGGTCGGCACCCTCGCCAACCTTGGCGGCAGCTACTTCACGACCCACGACTACCACCGCGCGGGCCGCCTGCTCACCGAGGCCCTGCGCCTCGCCCGGCAGCACGGCTACGCCGACATGCAGCGAATCTGCCGGCACAACCTCGCCTCCGTACAACTGCGCACCGGGGCGACCCTCACCGCCATCGACACCCTCCGCGAGGTGCTGGCCGACTGCCGCGCGGTCGGGGAGGCCACCGGGGAGGCGTACGCCCTCCATAACCTCGGCGATGCGCACCACCGGCTCGGGCACCGCGACGAGGCGTGCGCGTTCTACCGACAGGCTCTTGTCGTCTGGGACCGGATCGGCTCGCTGCGTGGACGAAGCCTCACCCACGTCCGGCTCGCCGAACTCAGCCTCGACGCGGGCCAGCCCGAGGTCGCCCTTGCCCAGGGCCGCGTCGCACTCGGCCTGCACGACCGGGTCACCGACGACACCATCCGGTGCGACGCCCTCACCATCTCGGCCGAGGCCCAGTTGCGCCTCGGCCGGCACCGCGACGCGCTGGCCGACGCCGCCCTGGCCCGGGCCGTCGGCGACGAACTGGCCGACCCGCTGCGGCAGGCGCGCGCCCTGGTCGTGTCGGCGGAGGCACTCAGCGCGGTCGGCGACCACGACGGCGCCCTCGTCCGGGGCCGGGAAGCCCTCGGTCTCCTCGACGACACGGACCACCCGCAGCAGCAGGTCGTGCGGGACCGACTCGCCACCTACCACGACCACCCGCAACGGAGGGAGGAACGGTCGGCGTGAGCCCCCTGGCGGCCCGGATGCCGTCGATCGAGCGCTTCGACCCGGCCCGGCGACGTCCAGGCCGGGGAGCACGCCGGCGGCAGCGGCTGCCGTACCGGTCGCCTGTTCACCCACCCGCCGGTGCGGAACCGGTCGGGTGGGGTCGGGAGGGCTCGGGGAACACCGCAGGCGTGCCGGTCACCGGATCGGGCACGATCCGGCAGCGCAGCCCGAACACGTCGGCGACGAGGTCCGGGGTGAGCACCGTCGACGGGTGACCGGTCTCGGCGACGTGGCCGTCGCGCAGCACCACCAGGTCGGTGGCGTAGCGGGCCGCCTGGTTGAGGTCGTGCAGGACGGCGACCACGGTCCGGCCGCCGACGTGCAGGTCGGCGAGCAGGTCGAGGACCTCGTACTGGTGGGCGATGTCGAGGTAGGTGGTCGGTTCGTCGAGCAGCAGGATCGGGGTGTCCTGCGCCAGCAGCATGGCCAGCCAGGCGCGTTGCCGCTGACCACCGGAGAGTTCCGCGAGCACCCGGTCGCCGAACCCGGCGGTCCCGGTGACGTCCAGGGCCGCGCTGACCGCCCGTTCGTCCTGCGCCGTCCACCGGCTCAGCGGCGATCGGTGTGGGTGTCGTCCGCGCAGCACCAGGTCGGTGACGGTCATCCCGGCCGGTGCCTCGATGCCCTGGGGGAGCAGCCCGACGGTGCGGGCGTACTGCCGCCGGCTGTAGCCGCGGACGTCGCGGCCGAGGACGGCGACGCGGCCCTCGGTCGGCCGCAACACGCGGGCGACGGTGCGCAACAGGGTGGACTTGCCGCATCCGTTCGGTCCGATGAAGACGGTGAAGCTTCCCGCGGTGACCCGCAGGGAGACGTCGCGGCAGACGGTTCGGCGGTCGTAGCCGACGGTGACCGAGTCCAGCTCGATCGCGGGCGGGGCGGTCATGGTTGCCTCCGGGGCGGCGGGTGCGGTGCGGGACGGGGGCGGCTCACCTGGGCCTCCCCCGCCAGGTCCAGGCCAGGACGAGAGCGAGGTAGCCGCCGCCGAGGACGCCGGTGACCGCGCCGACGGGCAGTTGTTGCCCGGGGACGAGTCGTTGGGTCAGCTGGTCGGCGGCGAGCAGCAGGGCGGCGCCGAGCGCCGCGCTCGTGGTCACCAGGGGGGCGGCGACCCGGGTGAGCCGGCGGGCCAGGTGGGGGGCGGCCAGTGCGACGAAGCCGACCGGTCCGGCACCGGCGACACCGACGGCGGTGAGCGCGACCGCCAGGGCCGTCGCGGTGAGGCGTTGCCGGCGTACGGGTACGCCGAGGCTCCGTGCCTTGTCCCCACCGTTCTCGATGAGCCGCAGCCCCCGGGCCGCCAGCACGGAGAGCGGCAGCAGCGCGCCGAGCGCGCCGAGCAGCAGCGGCAGGTGGTGACCGCTGCCGTTGAGGCTGCCGACGAGCCAGACGGCGGCGTTCTGCGCGTCGGTCACCTCGGCGCGGGTCAGCAGGTAGGCGTTGACGGAGGTGAGCAGGGCGGACAGGCCGATTCCGACGAGGATGAGGCGCTGCCCGGTCCCGCCGAGCAGCAGCGCCGCCGCGGCGACGACGGCACCGCCGAGCACCGCGCCCACCGCCGGGGTGAGCCGGGTGTCGTGCAGGACCAGCAGGACGACGAGCGCGCCGGTGGCCGCGCCGACGGTGAAGCCGACGATGTCGGGGCTGCCGAGGGGGTTTCGGCTGGCGCTCTGGAAGAGGGCGCCGGCCGCGCCGAGGGCCGCCCCGACGGCGAGCGCGGTGCCGATCCGGGGCAGCCGCAGCTCGAACAGGACGAACCGCAGGCCGGGGTCGCCGCCCCCGGTCAGCGCCGGCCACAGGTCGTGCAGCGGGGTGGCGTACCGGCCGCTGGCCAGGGCGGCGACGGCCAGGCCGGCGCTGAGCGCGAGCACGACGACGCAGGCGAGGGTGGCGCGGCGGGTCTGCCGACGGAGCGTGCGTCGGCCCGGACCGCTGGTGGGGGCGGTGGTCATGGTCGGGGGATCCTCCGGGCGCGGACCAGGGCGATGAACACGGGGGCGCCGATGGCGCCCATGACGATCGCGACCTCGATCTCTCCGGGGCGGGCCAGGAGCCGGCCGAGCACGTCGGCGGTGATCAGCAGGATCGGGCCGAGCAGACCGCTGTAGGCGACGATCCACCCGAGCCGGGGGCCGCAGATCGCGCGGGCGGCATGGGGGACGGCGAGTCCGAGGAAGCCGATGGGGCCGGCCACGGCGGTCGCGCCGCCGCAGAGCAGGGTGGTGGCGACCAACGCGAGCAGCCGGGTGCGGCCGGGGTTGACGCCGAGGGCGGTGCCGCCGTCGTCGCCGAAGCGCAGCACGTCCAGCGGCCGGATCACGGCCACGGTGACGACCAGGCCGACGACCAGCGCGGGTGCGGCCGTGAGCAGGGCGGACAGCGGCTGGTCGGCGAGGCTGCCGACGGCCCAGAAGCGGTACCGGTCGAACGCGGTCTGGTCCAGCAGGGTGACTCCGGCGACGGCGCCCGTCAGGCAGGCGCCGACGGCCGCGCCGGCCAGGACCAGCCGGCCGTCCTCGGCCGTACCCGGGCCCCGGGTGCCGCCGATGACGGTGACCAGGCCGGCGGCGACGCCCGCGCCGAGCAGGGCGAGCAGGAGGTGACCGCGCTGGCCGGCCACCCCGGCGAGGATGCCGGCCACCACGGCGGCGGCGGCACCGGCGTTGACGCCCAGCAGCCCGGGGTCGGCGAGGGGGTTGCGGGTCAGCGCCTGCATGAGGACGCCGGCCAGCGCCAGGGCCGCTCCGACGCAGATCGCGATCGCCGTACGGGGTAGCCGGACCTCCCAGACGATCAGGCTCGCCTCGCTGTCGCCGTGGGCGACGAGTTCCCGCAGCACGGTGCCGGGCGTCAGGGGCAGGGCGCCGACGACGAGGCTGGCCGCGATCGATGCCAGCAGGGCGAGGGCGCAGGCGAGCAGCCCGGCGGCGAGCAGGCGGGGGCGGCGTAAGCCGGTGGGGGTGGCCGACACTGTGACTCACTTCATGGTGGAACGTTCCATCGCTGGCTAAGGTAAACCTACCCTAAGCCCCATGGGAATCTCGTTTCGCCGCCCCTCAGAGGATCGAATGCCATGTCACACACCCGCCCACGCCGGCTGAGCACACTCCTGACCGCCGCACTGATCCTCGTTACGCTCGTGGCCGGCGGTTGCGCCGCAGGCGAGGCGGGCCCGGCCGACACGGCGTCCGGATCGTCCAGCGCCGCGTTCCCCACCACGCTCACCCACGCCTTCGGCACGACCACCATCGCCGCCAAGCCCGAGCGGATCGTGGTGGTGGGCCTCAAGGAGCAGGACTACTTCCTCGCCCTCGGCGAGGTGCCCGTCGCGATCCGCGACTGGTACGGCAACATGCCCAACGCGACCTGGCCGTGGGCCCGGGAGCGGCTCGGCGAGGCCAGGCCGGAGGTGCTGGCCCGCGCCGAACTCGACTACGAACAGATCGCCGCGCTGCGCCCCGACGTCATCGTCGGGCTCTCCTCCGGCATGTCCCGCCAGGAATACGACCTGCTCGCGAAGATCGCCCCCACCGTCGCCCAGCCGGCGGGGGACGGCAGCTGGGCGGTGACGTGGCAGCAGATGACCCGGGCCGCCGGGCAGATCACCGGCCGCAGCGCCGAGGCCGAGACGCTCGTCGCCGACCTGGAGAAGCGGATCGCCTCCGTCGCCGGGGCGCAGCCCCGCCTCAAGGGCGCCCGCACCGTGTTCGCCTCCACGTACGAAGGCCAGTACTACCTGTTCAGCCCCGAGACCACCGCCTCGAAGGTCCTGCTCGACCTCGGCCTGACCATGTCACCCGAGGTCACCACGCTCACCGACAACGCCAACCAGTCCGCCACCATCAGCCGCGAACGGTTCGACCTGACGGACGTGGACGTCGCCGTCTGGTCCGAGGCGGCCACCGACCCCGGCGTGGCCACCCTGCTCGGCGACCCGCTCTACACCCGGCTCGACGTGCACACCCAACGCCGCGAGGTCTTCCTCGGCACCGAGGCCAACGGCGCGCTGGCGTTCTCCTCCGTGCTGAGCCTGCCGTACGTGCTCGACAGGATCGTCCCCGCGCTCGCCGCCGCCGCCGACGGCGACCCCGCCACCGACTCGGAGTACAGCGCGAAATGACCGACACGCTCACCCGGCCCGGCTTCTGGACCGCCACCGTGCACGAGACCCGGCGACTGACCCCGCACCTGCAGCGGGTCGTCCTCGGCGGCCCCGACCTGGCCCGCTTCCCCGCCCTGGGCGTGCCGGACGAGTCGGTGACGCTCTACTTCCCCCGCCCCGGCGAGCCGGCCCCGCCGCCGATGACCCTGCGCGGCGAGGTGTGGGGCTACCACGACGAGCCGCACCCGCCCACCGGCCGCAACTACTCCATCCGGGCCGTCGACCCGGTCGCGGCGCGGCTGACCGTCGACTTCGCCCTGCACGACCACGGCCCCGCCACGTCCTGGGCACGCCGGGCCGAAACCGGCGCCGGTCTCCTGCTGTGGCGCTGCCGCGCCTGGTTCCGCCCACCGACGGACACCCGGTGGCTCGTGCTGGCAACCGACCTGGCCGGGCTGCCGGCCGCCACCCGCATCGTCGCGGAACGGACGCCCGGCGTCCCGGTGCTGGTGCTGGTGGACCTGCCGGACATGGCCGACGCCCGGGACCTGTTCAGCGCCGCCGCTGACGATCCCGCGGTGCAGATCGACGTACGGGTCGGGGTGGGCAACGGCCACGGCCCGGGTAGCCTCGTCGACCGGCTGCGGGAGACGAACCTTCCCGACGGCCCCGGCTACGTCTGGGTCGCGGGGGAGGCCGGCGAGTGCCGCCAGGCCCGGTCCGTGCTGCGTACCGTGCACCGCCTGCCCCGCGATCGCGCCGTCTGCGTGGGCTACTGGCGCACCGACGCGGCCGACTGGGAACACCGCTACGCCCGCTTCCGTCCCCTCCTCGACCAGGTCTACCAGGACGCCCTCGCGGCCGGGCTCAACCCGGTGGAGGCCGGTGACCGGATGGAGGAGGCACTGGAACGGATGACCCGGTGACCGGCTCCGACCCCCGGGTGGAGTCCCGCCACCACAGGTGGACCGGGTGCTCGTAGACCCCACCCGGGCCGCCACCGATCAGTTCGTCGAGCAGGTCGGCGCAGCGGCGTCCGGCGTCCAACGGCGACAGGTCGAGCGCGGTGATCGGCGGTTGTCCCAGCCGCAGGGCGCTCGACTCGGTGGCGCTCGCCAGCAGGACGTCCCGCCCGACCTGGCGGCCGAGCCGGTGCAGCACCTGCACGGCCAGCGGAGCGGTGTCCACCGAGGCGCACACCAGGGCGTCCACCCCCGGCTGGGCGAGCACCTGTGCGACCGCCCGGGACACCTCCGCCGGCGAGGGCACCCACGGGTGCTGCGCCACCACGGTGGCGACGCCGTGCCGGGCGCACCAGTCGCGGTATCCCGCCGCGAGCTGGGCCGCCCAGTCGCCGGTCTCCGGCGGCACCACCAGGGCGGGACGCCGGGCGCCGGCGGCGGTCATCCGGTCCAGCAGCCCGGTGAGCGCCCGGTGGTGGTCCGCCCAGAGCACCACCTCCGGGCGCATGCCGTCCGGGGGCCGTTCGAAGCACACGACCGGCATGCCGCCCTGCATCAGGACCGCCACGAACTCGTCGTCCTGGTGCGGGTCGGCCACGATCACCCCGTCGAGCGCCCGCGGCGACCGGTGCTCGGAGGCGGTCAGGATGGTGACGTCCCGGTCGCGGGCGGCGGCGCGCTCCATGATGCCGAAGACGAACCGCATGTAGAACTCCGAAGTGGACGGCACGCCGGGAACGTAGACCCCGATGATGCCGGTGCGGCCACCCCGCAACTGCCGGGCCGCGCGGTTGGGGACGTAACCCAGCTCCGCCATCGCCGCGCGGACCCGCTCCCGGGTCGCCTCGGAGACCCGGCCGGAACGCGACAGCACATTGGAAACCGTGGACTTGCCGACTCCCGCCCGGCGCGCGACGTCGTGCAGCGTGACCGGACGGGGCATCAGCCCAGTCTAGGGAACCGGGCACCGGCCGGGACACGGCACCACCACACCCCCCACGGAAGACGGTGACCCTCATGTCCGAGCACCATCCCGCCCCGCCGCGTACGACGTCGCCCGTCGGCAACGACCACCGGCAGCGACCCGCCGTGCTCGGCGCGGCCGGCGACGGTTGGGTCGAGTTCGACCTGCCCGGCGTCGGGATCGGCACCGCCGAGTATCCCGACGGGCCGACCGGCGTCACCGTGCTCAGCATCCCCGGCGGCGCGCGTACGGCCGTGGACAAGCGGGGCGGGGCCGTCGGGGTCAGCGGCGGGTTCCCGTACCACCATGCGTTGTGCTTCGCCGGCGGGTCCAGCTTCGGTCTCGCCGCGGCCTCCGGCGTCTACGACGAACTGCTCCGCCGCGCCGGCTACGCGACCGACTTCGGCAGCCTGCCGGTGGTGTCCGGGGCCGTCGTCTACGACTTCACCCCCCGGGACAACGCCGTCTATCCGGATGCCCAGCTCGGCGCCGACGGACTGCGCGCGGTACGCACCGACGGGGTGGCCGTGGGCAGGGTCGGCGCCGGGGTCGGCGCGACCGTCGGCAAGGTCGACAACGCCCGCGCCGAGTGGGGCGGGCAGGGTGCCGCCTTCGCCCGCATCGGCGCGGCCCGGCTGCTGGTGCTGACGGTGGTGAACGCGATGGGCGTGATCGTCGACCGGGACGGCGGCATCGTGCGGGGCAACCTCGACCCGGCGACCGGCCGGCGTCGCCACCCGGCCGAGGACTACGCCGAGCTGCTCGCGGCAGCCACGCCGGACCCCGCGCCGGCCGGCGGCAACACCACCCTGACCGCCGTGGTCACCAACGTCCGGATGACCGACACCGAGCTCGCCCAGTTCGCCACCCAGGTGCACAGCTCCATGCACCGGGCGATCCAGCCCTTCCACACCATCGCCGACGGCGACACCCTGTTCGCCCTGACGACCGACGAGGTGACGGTGCCCTCCCCGTCGCTCCGGCTGGGCACGGTCGCCGCCGAACTGGCCTGGGACGCCGTCCTCGCCAGCGTCGAAACCCCGCGGCGGGCACCCGTCGCAACGGCCGGGGTCGCGGCGGGATAGTTCGCGACGGGTGGGGAACCTGGGGACATGCGGATCAGCAGCGCCCCGGCGGTGGCGGCGTCGAGCGAGGAGACCGGCCCCGACGGGGTGCGCCGGCCCGGCGGCGAGGTGCACGCCTGGCTGCCCGGGCAGAACCAGACCCTGTGCGGGCTGCCCCTGAGTCGGACCAGGCTGCGCCGCTTCCCGCACGTCCGCTTCGACTACTCCTCGACCGACGTGCTCACCGAGGCCGACACCGTGGGTCACGTCTGCCCGCGCTGCCTGGCCGCCACCGGCGGCAGCCGGGACCGCCGGCAGCGGCAGAGCTGGGTACGCACCTCCCCCCGCCCCTGACATCCCGCGTGATTCGGCCCCCGCCCAGCGGGTACGGGGCCAGGCATGCGGATCGTGGTGGTGGGGGCGAGCGGGAACGCCGGAACGGCGCTGCTGCGGCGGCTGCGCCGGGAACGGGGCCTGGACCTGGTCGGGGTGGCCCGCCGCCCACCCGGCCCGGACGCCGGTGAGCCGTACGACGGGCTGACGTGGCACCCCTGCGACGTCGGGGCGCCGGGTGCCGCCGCCCGGCTGGCGGAGGTCTTCGCCGGGGCGGACGCGGTGGTCCACCTGGCCTGGCAGATCCAGCCCAGCCACGACCAGCGGGTGCTGCGCCGCACCAATGTCGACGGCAGCCGGGCCGTGGTCGACGCGGTGCTCCGCGCGCGGGTGCCCGCCCTGGTGTACGCGTCGTCCGTCGGCGCGTACGCGCCCGGCCCGAAGGACCACCCGGTCAGCGAGCGGTGGCCGGCGACCGGGGTGCCCGGGTCGTCGTACAGTCGGGACAAGGCCGACGTGGAGGCGCTGCTCGACGGGGTCGAGCGGCAGCACCCGGGGCTGCGGGTGGTGCGGATGCGCCCCGGGCTGATCTTCCAGCGGGACGCCGGCACCGAGATCACCCGTTACTTCCTCGGGCCGCTGGCCCCGGTGCGGCTGCTGCGGTACGGCCGCCTCCCGCTGGTGCCCACGCATCGCCGCCTGCGGATGCAGGCCGTGCACGCCGACGACGTGGCCGACGCGTACGCCCGGGCGGTGCTGGGCGACGCGCGGGGCGCGTTCAACCTGGCGGCCGACCCGGTGCTCACCCCGGAGCTGGTGGCCCGGCACTTCCACGGCTGGACGGTGCCGGTGGCGGCTCCGCTGCTGCGCGGCGCGGCGGCGCTGACCTGGCGGGCCCGGCTGCAACCCGTGGACGCCGGCTGGGTGGAGCTGGCGCTGAACGCCCCGCTGATGTCCAGCGAGCGGGCCGAGGCCGAGCTGGGCTGGCGGCCGGGGACGGACGCGCTGGCCGCCCTGCGGGACCTCTTCGCCGGGATGGCGCACGGCGGGCACACCGCCAGCCCGCCGATGTCCGCCGCCCCGGACCGGCCGGGCCGCCCGGCGGCCCTGCTGCGCGCCCGCCCGCCGGGCCAGACCAACCCCTACTGACTCCGCCCGCGCGCCGGGGACATCCTCAGGCGTGGGAGAGCGCGAAGGCGGTCAGGAAGCCGGCGACCGTGATCAGGCCGACCAGCAGGTGCGCGTCCTCGAACGCCTCGGGGACCATGGTGTCGGTGATCATCGCGAGGATCGCGCCGGCCGCCAGGGCGGTGATCGAGGCCAGCACCTCCGGCGGCGCACCGCCCAGCAGCGTGTAGCCGGCGAGCGCCGCGAGGCCGCTGACCAGCGCGATCCCGGCCCACAGGGCGAAGACGTACCGGCTGCTCCGGCCCGCCCGGCGCATCCCGGCCGCGCTGGACAGGCCCTCCGGCACGTTGCTGAGGAAGACCGCGACGACCGTGACCAGGCTGACCGGGCCGCCGGTGAGCAGGCTCGCGCCGATCACCACCGACTCGGGGATCCCGTCGAGCAGCGCGCCCACCGCGATCGCCGACCCGGAACCGGGCGCCTCCTGCTCCGACGGCTGCGCCCCGGAGCGCTTGCGGTGCCGCGCGCCCCGCCGGGCCAGCAGGACGTTCGCCCCCGTGTACGCGAGCGCGCCGCCGGCCGCCCCGACCGCGGTGGGCAACAGCCCGCCCTGCTCGTGCGCCTCGGCGATCAGCTCGAAGGAGACGGCGGAGAGCAGCACCCCGGCCCCGAAGGCCATGATCGACGCGATGACCCGGCGCGGGACGGGCACGAACCAGCCCAGCGCCGCCCCGAGCAGCAGCGCCGACCCGGCCAGCAGCCCCCAGCCACCCGCTTGCGACCACTCCGGCACCCGCAGGACGCTACCCGCGCCCCGGGATCGCGAAACAGGGTCAGAAGTCCGCGTACAGCTCTACTCGTTTGCCGCCCACCAGCTCAGAGCCTCGATGGAGGTTCTGAGCTGGTCCTATGTCTGGGCGTCGATGGTCGTTCATGGTCAACATTGGCCGGCGTTTGACGCCCTGAGAACGCCCTCACGCCCTGGAGACGCCCTGAGCGTTGGCTTAGTTGACCCTGCCTCGGTCCTGGCGGTCGTGCCGTCGTAGCTGGCCTTCCGGGTGGCGTTCTGGGCTCCGGTGTGGGGCCGGCGGTGACGGGAAGGGTCGGGGACGTCCTGGCGGTGGAGCTGGTGCCGCGACCCCGTGACCCGGTGGCAAGCCAGTCCCGGGGTTGGACTGGCGCGGCAGCCGGAAGCCCCGACCACGCGATCAGACCAGCCCCGCTGGCTTCCGTCACGGCGTTGCCGGGCTGGCTCCTGCCGTGGTTGGGGGCGGTGTCCCGGCGGCTGTCGGTGGCTCACCGCCCCGGCGCCGTAGGCGGCCGGGGCGGCTTGCCGCCGGCCGGGCTTGCCGCCCCGCACCGCGCGGAGCGCGGTGCCTTGATCACAAAGAGAGGGATTCGGCAGCCGCAAACGTGCTCTGAGCAGGCATGCTCCTTGGCAAACCCCATGTACACCCCGCGCAAGGATCAAGTCGGGCCGACTTGCGCCTGGTCGAACGAGCGTTCTAGGATCTTGCAATCCGACACGCCCGCCGCATGGGTTCCAAAAATTCAACCTCCTTGGCGGTAGGATTTTTGGAACCTGAGGGAGGGACGCATGGAAGATCACGAGTTGGTTGACGACGAGGTCTGGCACGAGGGCGAGGCGGCGGATGCCCGACTTGCCGACCTTGGGCTCACGCGCCAAGACATCGACCGGGCGTTGTACGGGGCGAGCGCAGATGCTCTTCTCTGCACTGACCTTGACGCCGCGGGCGCCAAGGGGTTCATCTTCTGGAGCAGGGCTAATCGGTATCTACGCGAAGAGGTCCTACCCCGCGGCTGGTCATGGACTAATCGCGACGCGGTGCTACGCGCAATCCATCCCGACGGCTCTTTTGCGATCACGGCGCTTAGTGGTTCGGGGCAGGTTGGCGTGGCACGAGGCCGTGGGGTGCAAACAAAGAACCCTAAAGGCAGCTCCATTGCTCAATTGGTTCGCTTCAACCGATCAGTCCTCGGCGGCCCTCGCAACGCCGAACCCATCCCGTTATGGGATGATGCCGGTGATGCGTTCGAGCCTGGGATGATCCCCACGTGGATATTGCTGTATAAGTGGACCGTTCTCGGGATCGTTTCCGAGCTTTCCTTGCCAACGGATATGCTTGGAAAGACTGTGAACCGCTGGAAGGAGCACATCCTCCTCGGTCCGGTCACTCCGCCCGGCGGCAGCGGCATCGAGGTTGACCTCGACATGCCCGACGGGCCGGACGACGACGTCGATGTGTTCGTCGAAAGAATCGCTAGCTGAATTCTAGCCACGCAGGAGGGTTTGCCAGTGTTGACGCCGTCGCGACTTGTGGTTGCTCGAAGAAGGCGTCGCATGACACTGGCAAACCTTGCTGCCGTATCAGGCGTATCAGCGCGAAGCATTACGGCGTTCGAGAACGGCCACAAGCAGCCTAGCCCCGATACCCTTGGATCACTTTCGGAAGCCCTAGACTTCCCCGTTGACTTCTTCTCTCAGCCCGCTATTGACGAGATTCCACTTCCCGCTGTCAGTTTTCGCGCACTTTCGAAAATGACGGCGCTTGACCGAGATGCAGCGTTAGCGGCCGGTCAGATTTCGATGATAATCAACGCTTGGATCGAAGCTAACTTTAGGCTTCCTGAGATGCGGGTGCCAAGCCTTGCTGGTGTAGATCCCGAACACGCGGCCAACAGAGTCCGCGGGCTGTGGGGCCTCGGCGAACAGCCAATAGCTAACATGGTTCACCTTCTTGAGGCGAACGGCGTGCGAGTCTTCTCGCTTGCATCCGACTGCATCAGTGTAGACGCTTTTTCTCTTTTCTGCAGAGGTACACCTTTCGTCTTCCTGAACACTACGAAATCCGGCGAACGTGGTCGCTTTGATGCTGCGCACGAGCTGGGACACCTGTTGCTTCACGGTGGTGACAGGACCGCTTATGGCCCCGATGCTGAGGATGAGGCGAACAGGTTTGCTTCCGCCCTTCTCATGCCCCGTTCGAGCATCCTTTCTCAACTTCCCCTCGGCGCTACGCCAGATCAGATTTTGGTCGCCAAAAGGCGATGGAAGGTTTCAGCCTTCGCCCTTGCGTACCGTCTACATGAACTAGGCTTATTGAGTGACTGGAAGTACAAGGTCGCAGCCCAAAGGTTGTCGCAACTGGGGTACCGAAAGAATGAGACCGGTGGAATTTCGCGCGAGACGTCGCAACTCCTCGCTAAAGTATTCGCCGCGCTGCGCCAGGAGAACCTGCAAAACAATAAAGGGCGTGTCTCACTAGCCGATGAAGTCTATCTGCACACCACGGAACTGAATAGGCATGTATTTGGCCTAGTCCCGATCGCGCTTGAGGGAGGAGGGCAGGCAACTCCAGCGAGGCCCGTTCTTCAACTTGTTGGCGGACGCCGCAGATGAACCTTTCGAGAATCTGTGACGGTTTCCAGGTCCCAAGGAGCGACCAAGTGGCAGTGCGGCGAATTCGCTCAGCACCAGCCCGCTAGGGGTGATCGGCGTCGAGTGCTCACATCAAAGAGACATGGTCTTTTATGTACTACGACGGTATGTGCGCACTACCGACTCGACGTAGTCGCCCCTTCGTTTCACCTCTTCATGCTCAACCAGCATGGCCCCCTCTTCAAGATTAAAGAGCAACGAGAGGCGACCGTCGGCAGGGACTTGTTGCCGCCTCACTTCTACGTGACTACCGTCGCCCAGCGAGGCTGCGACGGCATAGGTTCCTCGGCCATGTTCGGTAGCAGCCAAGCCGGCCTCGCGGAGGGCAGCGATCGCTTGGCGAATTGTGCCGCGACTTGCCCGGAACTCGGCGGTGAGCGCGCTCTCGGCCGGCAATAGGGAGCCCGGCGGGATGATGCCGCTCTCGATGCGTTGTCTCAGCTCGTCGGCGATGGTGCGGTATCGGGGCTGTCCGTAGTGCGGGGTGGGCACCTGCTCACCGTACCTGGCACTTGTCTTACCAAGTGTCAACCAAGAGACCCGTTTCGACGTGTAGACAACTCGTCCAGTTGTAGGTACGTTTCCTTCTGTGCGGCCAGGGTGACGGCTCGTGTCAGGGGTGGTCGGGTCGGCCCTGGTCGCACTTGAAGCGCGGCGTCCTGTCGGACCGGTTGCGGTAGCCGCGCGTACCAGTTGGCTCGGCGATACCCGACCCGTCTGTGTCGGACGGTGCGCCGTGCCTTCATCCGGGCCGGTGGCTGGCCATCTCCTTCCCTGGCTGGCCACCGGCCCCGCCTACCTCTGGAGGTGCGATGTCCGGCTCTCACCGTCGGCGCGGCTGGTTCTCGTCCTGGTGGTCACGAACGCGAACGCCGATCCGGCCCGCCAACAGCAACACCCCGCCCCGTCCGCGCCCGGCCTCGATTCCGCCGTCGCCATGGTGGTCTGTGGCTCCGACGCGGGAGGTGCCCGTGCTGCCGTACGCGCCGCTGATGACCCTCGCGCAGGCGACGCGGGGCAACGGCGGGAGGTGTCCGCGATGAGGCACCCGATCAGGCCCGTCGGGGTCTCGGGACACCCGGAGTGGTGTGCCCCTGACCGCTGCGGCTACCTGGTGCCGCCGGTGATGGCGCACATGGCCCGCCGCCATCGCGGCCCGATGCACCGCGTCGGCGACTCCCGCGCGGCCGGCTTCGTCGCCACCTACCTCATCGCTGCTGATGGCCTTGGTCCGATGGTGGGGGTTCATGCGACGTGCCGGGCGGGCAACACCTGGGCGGAGTTGACGTTGCCGCAGGCGGCCGAACTGGTCGAGCACCTGAGCGGGTTGCTGGAGCAGGCCGCCGGCGACCAGGGGGCCGACGATGAGTGAGGCCGTACCTGTGGCGGATGCCCTGCCGTCGTCGTTGGCTGCGCCGGTCGTGTGCCCGGTGTGGTGTCGGGGCTGCGGGCCGAACGATCCGATGCATCGGGGGCTTCTCGCGACCATCGGGCGGGAGCGGACCGGCTGGGTGAGCGTGCAACTGCTCGTCGACCGGTTCGCGCGTCGGGACCTGGCCGTCAAGCTCGACGCGACCCGCCACGGCGCGACTCAAACCGTGCTGCTGATGGCCGCCCAGGTGGACCGGCTCATCGAAGAACTGACGCACGCCCGACAGGTGATGCGGGCGGCGGCCGACCAGCACGGGCAGGCGGGGGAGACGCGGTGAACGCGAGCAGCCGTCGGGGCGTACCTGTTCCTCGGACTCCGGGTCCGCGTCGAACGCTGTCGTCGCGGACGGCGGTGGCGGTGCCTCCGGTTCCGGAGCGGCCGGCTGGGGGGACCACCTGGCAGACGTTGGAACGTCTAGGGGGTACGGTGACCGGTGTGCATGGTCGGGACTGGCGCCCTCGCTACCTGCAACTCGCCGAAGAGTTGCGGGCGAAGATCGTGAGCGGTGAACTGGCCCCCGGCACGCTCATGCCCAGCGAGACCGAGTTGGCCGACACCTCCGGGCTGTCCCGCACGAGCGTGCGCAACGCCATCCGCCAGCTTCGTGAATGGGGCCTGGTCCGGGCCGAGCAGGGGCGCGGCACCTACGTGCGGGCACCCCGCCAGCGGGTACGCCGTCGCAACACCGAGCGCTACCAGTGGGAGAAGGACCGGGTCCTGCTCGACGAGGCCGAGCGGTTGAAGACCGGCGCGACCGAGCACGACACCGGCCTGACCGTCGACGACCTCAAGTTCCACGCCGAGTACACCCGCGTCGACGCCGACGCAGACATGGCCGCTGCCCTCCAGGTCGAGGCGGGCACGCCGCTGCTACGCCGGGTCTACTGGACGTCCTCGCGGCACGAGAACGCGCCGCTGACCGTCTCGTACTCCTATCTGCCATACGACCTGGTGGCCGCGAACCCCGACCTGCTCGACGAGAGCAAAGAACCGTGGCCGGGCGGCACGCAACACCAGCTCTACACCCTCGGCATCGAGCTGGACCGCATCGACGACGAGATCCGCGCCCGTCCGCCGTCGCCCGACGAGGCCGAGTTGCTGGACATCGACCCGGGCGTCTCCGTGCTCACCGTACGCAAGACCTCCGTCGACACCACCGGCCGCATCGTCGAAGTCGCGGACGTGGTGATGCCGGGCGACCGGACAGAGCTTGTCTACTCCCACAAACTCCAGCGGTGGAAAACGTGACGCAGCTCGTCTCGGTCATCACCCCGGTCCACGCGCCCAGCATCGAGTACCTGCCGGGCGCGTACACGTCGCTGGCCAAGCAGGACATGCCCCCGGGGTGGGACTGGCAATGGCTCGTCCAGGAAGACGGACAGACCGGCGCCCTCGTCGACGCGCTGCCCGATGACCCCCGGATCAGCCTCGGCACCGGGCGTTCGGGTGGGCCTGGCGTTGCTCGCACCCTCGCGCTGTCCCGGGTTTCCGGGCAGCTCATCAAGGTCTTGGACGCCGACGACCAGTTGACCCCCGGGGCACTGGCCCGGGACATCGCGGCGTTCGACGCGCACCCGCAGATCGGCTGGACCACCTCGCGGGTACTCGACCTGCTGCCCGACGGGTCAACCGCCGGATGGGACAAAGACCCGGCCGGCGGGGTCATCGACCGCGGCGCGGTCCTGTCGTTCTGGCAGGCCAACGACTACCGGGCCTCGGTGCATCCGGCGACGCTGTGCCTGCGCCGGGATCTCGTCTTCGCCCTCGGCGGCTGGATGGCCCTGCCCGCCTCCGAGGACACCGGCCTTCTCCTGGCCGCCAACGCGGTCAGCGAGGGCTACTTCACCCGCGAGTATGGCTTGCTCTACCGCAAGTGGCCCGGCCAGGTCACCAGCCAGACAGCGCACCGGGAACCCGCCGAGTATCAGGCGCGCATGAGGATCATCGAGGCCAGAGCCCACGCCCTGGCCTCGATGGTCCCGAACGGCTTCGGCGGCGCTACAGCGTAGCCTCGTGCCCCGGCATCCCGTGGGTACGCCGCCGCTCCTTCATCTCCGCCTCGTAGATGTGCCGCCGGCCGCCGGCCAACTTCTCCCGCGCGTCCCGCTCGATCTCCTGGAACGCGGCATAGTAGCCGTCGTCAAACTCCTCCACGATCTGGAACGTCCACCGGCCAGGCAGCACGTTGCGCCCCAACAACTCGTGCTCGACCCGGTCGGCCACCTCGTCATGCCCGGCCTCGCGAAGCAACCTCACGACTCGGTCAAGGGTGAGATCCGCACCGCCAACGAGCTGGTGCGCCGAGTACAGGTGGCCTCGCACGCGGTGGATCGTCTCCAGCGCCTTGCTCAACTCGCCCAGCGCCTCGACGGTCGCGTCGCCAACTCCCGCCGACCGCGAGTGCTGCTCATCTACTGCTGCCATCTCCTGGGGTGACATGGCACGGCGATACCCGCCCGCCAGGACTTCAACCAGGTACTTTGACCATCTTTGGCTGGTGTTGGGGTGGGGAGGAAGTTCCTCCCCACCCCAACGAGCTAGAGGACGGCGGGCGAGATGCCCAGGATGACGATGATCACCACGAGGATCTGGATCACCACGGCCTGCGGGAGTCGCAGTGAGAAGTTCATCTCGGTCAAGCTTCACCTCCTTCGGCTTCAACGCGCTGGACAATGACCTGCGGATATAGACCTTCGACGGTTGAGTCCAGCGGGCTCGCATTCCGCGTGACTCGAAGGAATGCTCCTTGGTCGACGCAGATCATCGCACGAGAGGGCCAGGCGCCGCAATTCGACCCCCCGGCCGACCAACTGCGGGCGGACCGCGCGGCCCGTCGATCGACCCCGTTTCGTTCGGGGGCGGCCGCCCGAGAGGAGTCGGTCGCGTCCTGGGTGCCCCCCGAGGTAACTCCAGTCATCCCAACATGGGTGAAGTTGCAGGTCAGAGTGTTGACTCATTCCTTCGGTAAGCTGAACTTTAATTCTTAGGTAATTGGCGAATCTAATCGGAGGAAGTCTGGGAACTTTACTCATGCGCCAATCTGGAGCTGAATCTTGCCACCTACCAGTAAATCTAGTTCGACAACACTCCCGATGCCTAATGCGACTCAGAATCAAGCCGCTTTCGGCGCTCATTCAAGTACCGGAGTATCCTGGATATCCAGGCGTATGCCATACTCTTGGTGGCGGCTCGCCGGGCAGCGTCACTAGCGTGACCTGCGGCGATGCCCCCCTTCGGTTGGTTCAATGCGCTGGACGCACCGACAGGTTGACGGCCCCTCCGCTCGCATCGGAGGGGCCGTCGCTCGTCATCTCCGCCTGCATCGGAGATCCCCCGGCCGCGGCTGCGCCTGGGTTGCTGCAGTCCGGCAGGGTTGCATTGCGTAGCCGCACGTGACACGTGGCGGCTAAGCTGGATCCTCCAGCCGCCTCATAGTCGCTCTCCGTCTGTCCACAGTGGACGATGGGGCTTGAGTGACGCCCGAAAGAGGTCTGAACCCTCACCTTTCCCCGCCTTGGTCCGCTAGGACGAGCACGGGCGACCAGGTTGTTGACTTGTCTGCCAAGTGGCGTCTACCTTGGAGTCTCCACTTGGCAGACATGCCAACAACCTGGAGGTTGAGCGATGGCTCTGCGTGGCGGTGCGAGGTTCGCCGTGCGTTGCGAGGACGTGTTCCCGGCGGGGTGCGCCCTGGTCCCCGAGTCCCTGGGTGAGGTCGAGGACTACGACGAGAAGACCGGGCGGCGTAGCCCGGCGAAGGACAAGCTGACCGGTCAGCGGGTGTGGCAGGTACGCGTGATGGACCTGGACCCGGAGCTTGGCAAGCGCTCCCGGGAGACGACGGTCAAGATCTCGGCGGACCACCAGCCGGTGCCGCCGACGGGTGCGCCGTTCGAGGCGGTGGAGTTCGAGGGCATGACGGTGACGCCGTACGTGTCGAACACCGGTCGGATGGCGTACTCGCTGCGGGCGACCGGGATGCGTGCCCCGGCGGGCGTGGCCGGCAAGCAGAAGGCGGCGGCGTAGCCGTATCGGGTGGGGGCGGGGCTGTCAGGTCTTGGCGGACGGCAGCCCCGCCCCTCGTGTCTCTTTCCCCCGCTCTGTCGAGAGAGGTAGTGACGTGTCCAAGCGTAGGCGTTCGCCTGCCCCGGCTCAGCCTCGGTGCGGCGTGTGTCAGTCCCGGTTCGACCCGGCCGGCGGGGCGGCTGACCGCTGCCCGCTCTGCGTCGGGCAGCTCGTTCTTCCGTTCCCTCCGGTCCGGGATGCGTCGGGCCGGTTCGTGTCCCTGCGGGGTGCGCGGTGATGCGCCGGCCGCGCGGTGAGGTGATCCTGACGTCGGCCGGGGATCTGCTGGTGATCCGGCCGAAGCGGTTCGTCCTGCCGATGTGGCTGGTCGTGCTCGGCATGATGCTGCGCTGGCTGGCCCGGTTCTGCTGGTGGTGCCTGCGTCACCCGGTCGCCGTCGGCTTGGCCGTGGCCGCCGTCGTCCTCTACGCCGAGCATGGCGTGCCGGGCGTGGTCGTGCCGTTGGTCTTGTCCTCGGCGGTGTCGGCGCTGTGGCGGTGGCGTGATGAGGCGTCCTGGTGGCGGTGGTGCGCGGGCCCGCTGCTCGGCCGGTTCCGGCAGGTCTTCGTGTATCGGCGGGCGTGGCATGAGGCCATGACCCTGTGCGGCCTGGCCGAGACGTACGACCATCGGCCGGTCCTGCCCGAGCTGCTGCGGGTGCGCTCGGATCAGGCGCTCGACGTGCTGACCGTCCGCATGGTGCGGGGGCAGACCCCGGCCGACTTCCAGAAGGTGACGGCGAACCTCGCGTACGCCTTCGGCCGGCGGCACGCCCGGGTCTACTCCGAGCGGCCCGACGCTCCGCCGACCCGTATCGGTTACTGGGCGTTGGTGCTGGGCTGGGTGGACCGGGTGCGGTTCCGGGACCGGCCGACGCTGGTGTACCTGGTGCTGGTCCGTACCGACGCGCTGCGGCCGGTCGTGCCGCCGTTCGACGCCCCGCCCGTCCCGGATCTGACCGCGTTGCCGCTGGCTCGGCGAGAGGACCTGGGGACCTGGTCGCTGCGCCTGCTCGCCACACATGTCCTGATCGGCGGGGCCACCCGCTCCGGGAAGGGTTCGGTGTTGTGGTCGCTGGTGCGGGCGCTGGCCGGCGGCATCACTTCCGGCCTGGTCCGGCTGTGGGTGATCGATCCCAAGGGCGGGATGGAGTTCGCCATGGGCCGGCCGCTGTTCGCCCGGTTCGCCGGCACGTCGTTCGATGCCATGGCTGATCTCCTCGACGAGGCCGTGGCGGTGATGCGGGAACGTCAGACCCGGCTCGCCGGAACCGTCCGGGTCCACACCCCGACCGAAGCCGACCCCCTGGTCGTGGTCGTCATCGACGAGATGGCCGCCCTCACCGCGTACCTGCAGGATGTTGACCTGCGTCGGCGGATCGGATCGTCGCTGGGGCTGCTGCTGTCGCAGGGTGCCGGGGTCGGCGTCCTGGTGGTGGCCGCGTTGCAGGACCCGCGCAAAGAGGTGCTGCCGTTCCGGGACCTGTTCCCCACCCGCATCGCGCTCGGCCTGACCGAAGCGGCGCAGGTGGACATGGTCCTCGGCGACGGTGCCCGCAACCGGGGCGCCCTGGCCGACCAGATGCCGCGATGGGCCAAGGGCGTCGGGTACGTGATCCTCGACGGCACCCCCGAACCCCTGCGGGTCCGCTTCTCCTACGTCAGCGACGACGACATCCGCGACCTCGCCCGCCGGTATCCGGCCCCGGCCGACGCGGCGGACATCCTCGCCCAGGTCCGCCGCGAGTCGACCCCGGAACCGGTGCGCCCGCCGCTGCCCCGCAAACCGTCCGGGCCGCTGCTGCCCGACGCACTGCGCAACCTCCTCGACCCCGACGGCGGGAGTGAACCGCGGTGACCAACACGCCGAATGGACGCCGGTTCTACCGGCTGCGCACCCCCGACCCGACCACCGCCGTGTCCGTCCGCGTCGACCCCGAACGGCCCGACCCGTACCCGGTCCACCTGGCCGTCGGCGCGGGCCGGCGACGCATGTCCCTGACCCCGGACGAGGCGTGGGCGCTGTGGCGCTGCCTCTCCGAAGCCGTCGCCACCCTCGGCACCCCACCCGACTACATCCGCACCACCATCCGACCGGCCCGGAGGTAACCGCCATGACCACCCTCGCCCGCATCGTCAACCGGCTCCGGCGTCCGCTGCGCATCCGCCTCGTCGGCCCCGCCGACCAGACCGCAGCCGCCCTGCACAGCCTCGCGCACATGGTCAGCCGCCGCCCCGACATGGCCGACCGGCGCATCCGCATCGACCTCACCATCCGCGAGAAGCCCTTGCAGGAGTGGCGATGACCGACCGCACCGAAACCGCCGTACGCCTGGTCATCCTGCTCGCCATCGGCACCATGGCCGGCGCAGCCGCCTTCACCCACGTCCACGACCTGTCCGTCACCCACGGCCAACCCGACTGGATCGGCTGGGCCAACGCCGTAGCCGTCGAACTCATGGCCATCTACCTCGGCCTCGAACTCCGCGCCCGCCGCCGCGCCCGCCGCCCGGTCGGCCTGGTCGCCTCACTGCTCGTCGCGTTCGCGCTGCTCTCCCTCGCCGCGCAGGTCGCCGAAGCCGAACCGTCGGTGTGGGGCTGGACCGTAGCCGCCGTACCGTCCCTGGCGTTCCTCGCCCTGGTCAAGGTCGTCCTGTCCAACACCCCCGCCGCGCCCCCGGCACCCGAACCGGACCAACCCCCGGTCGACTGGGACGAGGCACCCGCCGCCGTCGCCCCCGACCCGGATCGTCCGGCCGACCCCGTGCCGCCGACTGTCCCGGCACCGGCTGCCGTCTCCGCCCCGGCGGTGATCCTGCCCCCGCGCGGCGTCGTCCAGTCGAACCGGCCGCACGTCGTCGGGATCATCCGATGACCGCCGCGACCCTGCCCGGCCTCGAACCGGTCGCCCCGACCCCGGCTGCCGCTCCCCGGCCGGGGTCGCGGGCGGCCCGCATGGCGCTGCCCCGCTCCGTTGACGTGCTCAAGCAGATCGCCATCGAGTACGGCGTCTGCGTGCGCCCCCTCGCCATGCGCCGCACCGACCTCGACACCGGCCTGACCGAGGTCATCGACCTGCCCTGCGGCGCGACCCGCGAAGACAAGTGCCCGCCGTGCGCGAAGAAGAACCGCCGGCTGCGACAGGCCCAGATCCGCGAAGGCTGGCACCGCGACGACGAACCCCTACCCGGCCCGCAACCCGCCACCGAAGCGCAGAAGTCCCTGATCCTGTTCCGCGCACACCTGGAGTTCTCCCGCGACGAGGCATCCCGCGCCGCCCAGTGGGACCAGGTCGCCGACCTCGACGAGGCCATCCGCGAAGTAGAGGAAGCCATCACCGCAGAGGGCCTGCGCGGGCGAGTCGGCCCACCCCACACCAGCACCGACGACGACCAGGGCGACGACGACACCGGCCGCCGCCGCAAGCGCTCCACCAAGCGCCGACAGGACGCCCCCGAACTGCCCCGACGCAAGGTCGAACGCCGTACCGTCGGCCGCACCTACACCGCCCCCGACGGCTCCACCTACCGGCCGTCGATGTGGCTCACCCTCACCCTCGACTCCTACGGGCCGGTCCGCCCCGACGGCACCCCCGTCAACCCCGACCGCTACGACTACCGCCGCGCCGCCTGGGACGCCGTCCACTTCCCCCGCCTGCTCGACCGGTTCTGGCAGAACCTACGCCGCTGCGAGGGCTGGAACGTCCAGTACGCCGGCTGCGTCGAACCCCAACGCCGACTCGCCCCACACGCACACTTCGCCATCCGGGGCACCATCGCACGCGACACCCTGCGCACCGTCGCCGCCGCCACCTACCACCAAGTCTGGTGGCCGCCCGTCGACGTCCAGCGGTACACCGCCGACCGACCCCCGGTCTGGGACGAACAAGCGGCGGCGTGGGTCGACCCGGACACCCGCCACCCGCTGACCACCTGGAACGAAGCCCTCGACGCCATCGACGACGACCCCGACGCCGAACCCGTGCACGTCGTCCGCTTCGGCACCCAGGTCGACGCCCGCGGCGTCATGCCCGGCACCGAAGACGCCGAACGGACCATCCGGTACGTCACGAAGTACATCACCAAGCACACCGGCGACTGCCACAAGGCGACCACCGACCGGCAACGCGCCCACCTCGACCGGCTCTGGCGCGCACTGCGCGTCACCCCCTGCACCGACCGGTGCGCCAACTGGCTGCTCTACGGCGTCCAACCCCGCAAGGCCAACGCCAAGCTCAAGCCGGGCCGCTGCAAGGGCAAGGTCCACCAACGCGACACCCTCGGCATCGGCGGCCGACGCATCCTCATCTCCCGCGACTGGTCCGGCAAGACCCTCGCCGACCACAAACACGACGTACGCGCCTGGGTACGCGCACTGCTCGGCGTCACCACCGACAGCACCACCGCCGACAGCACCACCGCCAGCGGCGCGGCCGGCGACCCCGGGCAGCTCGTCGACGACCAGGGCGCCACCGCCGAACGGACCCGGCACGCCTGGGAACTCGCCCGACCCGACGACGCCGACGTCGGCCCGCTGTCCTACCGGCTCATGCGATCGATCAGCGAACGCGCCCGCTGGCGCACCGAACTACTCGCCGCGAAGGACCGGGCGGCACAGCAACCGGAAGACGGATCGGCGACCGGGCCAGGCAGCACGACGGGGGAGGGGCAGTAGTGGCCAGCGAAGGGCTCTGGACGGTCCAGGACGTGTCGGTGTACCTCCGGGTCCCACCGGAAACGCTGTACCGCTGGCGCAAGGTCAAGTACGGTCCGCCGGCGGCCCGGGTCGGCCGGCACCTGCGGTACGAGCCGGAAGCGGTCCGGGCCTGGGTACGTGAGCAGGCGGCAGCCTGATGGGACACGTCGAAGACCGCTGGTACAAGACCCAACGTGACTCGGACGGGCGACGGGAACGGGTCAAGACGGACCTGTTCGGCAAGGGCCTGCGCTACCGGGTGCGGTACATCGGTCCGGACGGCCGGGAACGCAAGAAGTCCTTCCCGGACCGGGCCAAGCGCGAAGCTGACGCCTTCCTCGTCTCCACCGAGACGGACAAGCTCCGGGGCTCGTACGTCGACCCGGTCGCCGGTCGGATGACGTTCGCGGAGTACGCCGAACGATGGCTTCGGACGCGCTCCGTCGACGAGTCGACCCGCGAGAGCACGGAGTTGCGGGTACGCGTGCACCTGCTGCCGTTCTTCGGCTCTCGGCAACTGGCGTCGATCAAGCCCGGCCATATCCGGGAGTGGGACGCCTCGATGGCCGGCAAGCTCGCCCCGGCGACCCGGGCCGTCGTCTTCGCGAGCCTGCACGCCATCCTCGGCGCGGCGGTCGACGACGAGCGGATCGCCAAGAACCCGTGTTCGGCAAAGTCGGTCAACCCTCCCCGCCCGGTTCAGCGCCGGGTGGTGCCGTGGCGGTACGACCAGGTCTCGGCAATCCGCGGTGGCCTTGCCCCACGCTACCGCGCGATGGTCGACCTGGGTGCCGGCTGCGGGCTGCGGCAGGGGGAGATCCTGGGCCTCGGCGTCGACGACATCGATTTCGACGCCGGTTGGGTCCACGTGTCGCGTCAGGTCAAGCGGGTCCGGTCCCGACTGATCTTCGGGTTGCCCAAGAACGACCGTGACCGGCGGGTGCCGCTGCCGGACTCCGTCGGCCGCGCGCTACGGCAGCACCTGGAGGAACGGGACCCGGTGACGATCACCCTGCCGTGGGAGCACCCCGCCAGCGACGAGCGGGCCACGGTGCGCCTGTTGTTCACCACCACCCATCGCAACGCGATCAACCGCAGCAGGTTCAACGAAACGAGCTGGCGACCGGCTGTCATGGCGGCCGGCATCACGCCGACCCGGGCGACGGGGATGCACGCGCTACGGCACTTCTACGCCTCCTCGCTGCTCGACGCGGGGGAGAGCATCAAGGCGGTCGCGTCGTACCTCGGGCACGCCGATCCCGGCTTCACGCTCCGGGTGTACACGCACCTGATGCCGGCCAGCGAGGAGCGCACCCGGAACGCGATCGACGGCCTCTTCGGGACGCCCCGAGAGCCCTGACGCCCTGGCGACGCCCTGCGCGGCCTCCCGGAACGTATAGCGCCTGATCAGGGCGGGTCTCGGGGTCAGAAGTCCGCGAAGAGGTATGGCCAACGGCGGGGGAAGAGGCGGCGCAGCTCGGCGGCGGCGTCCGCCGGCACCCGCCCCAGGCCCCGGACGTCGACCTCCGCCGGGTCCAGCACCCCGTACGCCAGGGCGGAGAGCCCGGCCGCCGTGAGCGTCGCGGCCGGCACGGACCCGGTGGCGTCGCCGGACAGCTCCAGGCGGCCGGTCGCGCCGTCGAGCAGGTGGGTGCCGGCGAGCCACCGGTCCCCGGTCAGCTCCACCCGGACCCGGCCCGGCCCGGCCGGGAGACCGGCCAGCGCGTCGAGCGCGAGCAGCCGGGCCATCGGCGCGGACGAACCCGGCCGGGCGACCTGCGCCTCGACGTGCACGGCCAGGTCGGTCAGCCACAGCTCGGGCAGCTCGTCCGCCGCGATCCGCAGGCGGATCCGCTCCACCTGGTCGACGTGCCGGGCGAGGAACTGCAGGATCAGGGCCCGGGCGTACGGGTCGGCGACCAGCAGGTCGTCGCCGGCCAGCTCGCCGCCGTGGTCGTCGATCCGGTACGTCAGCACGCCGACCGTCTCGCCGTCGACGCGGGCGGTGAGCTGCCACCGGTCGTCGTCGTCGCGCTGCCGCACCGCCCGGGTCTCGGGGAAGATCGCGAACCCGTGCCGCTCGGC
This sequence comes from Micromonospora sp. PTRAS2, assembly GCF_054052245.1. NCBI lineage: Bacteria > Bacillati > Actinomycetota > Actinomycetes > Micromonosporales > Micromonosporaceae > Micromonospora > Micromonospora sp. PTRAS2. Next base: position 602,746 of record NZ_JBSWBU010000001.1, on the reverse strand, counting down.
CAGGCAGCGCTCGGTGAAGGCGCGGTGGTCGGCGTACCCGGCGCCGCTGCGGCCCCAGGCCAGCTCGCCGGGCAGGTCCGCGCGCAGCAGCGCGGCCAGGTCGGCCGGGGCGAAGACGGCCGTACGCGCCCGGGGTAGGCCGACGTACCCGAAGCGCTCGTAGAACGAGGCGCGGAAAGGGTACAGCGCGGTGAGCGGGTGCCCCTCGTCGCGCATCTCGTCGAGGAGCTGGCGCAGCAGTTCCCGGACGTGCCCGCGCCGCCGCGCCAGCGGGTGGGTGGCGACCCCGGCGACGCCGGCCATCGGCAGCACCACCCCGCGCAGGTTCTGCCGCATCGGGATGGCCGACGCGGTGGCCAGCGTCTCGCCGCCCTCCTCGGCGACGAGGGTGCGGGTGGCCTCGTGGTAGGGCAGGTAGCTGCGGAACTCCTCGGCCCGCTCGGCCCGCATCGGGGACGCCTCGAAGGCGTACGCCTGGAGCGGGAAGGAGGTGGCCGGCCGCTCTGAGTTGGTCAACCGCCGGATGGTCATGAGAGCGCCGTGACGTCGGAGACGACGACGGTGACGTTGTCCGGCGCGCCGGCCTGGTGGGCGAGCTTCACGAGCTGCTCGCCGCACTGCTGGCGGTCGCCGTACATGGCGAGGGCGGCGGCGATCGCCGCGTCGTCCACGTAGTCGGAGAGCCCGTCGCTGCACAGCAGCAGCCGGTCGCCGGCGAAGACGGTGAGCGTGCCGACCGCCGGGGGCGTGTCGGCGCCCTGCACGGCTCGGGTCACCAGCGACCGCTGCGGGTGGTGCCGCGCCTGGTCGGGGGAGAGCGCGCCCTGGTCGACGAGCGCCTGCACGAACGTGTCGTCGCGGGTGAGCTGGGTCAGCTCGTTGTCCCGCAGCAGATAACAGCGGGAGTCCCCGACCTGCGCGAGGACCAGGACGTCCCCGGCGAGCAGGCCGGCCGTCAGCGTCGTACCCATGCCCTCGCGTGCGGGGTCGACGGAGATGGCGGCCCGGATCCGCTGGTTGGCGGTGCTCACCACGGCCCGCAGCGCGTCGGCGGCCCCCTCGGTGGTGGTGGGCGGGTCCAACTCGTCGAGGATGCGGATGACGATCTCGCTCGCCACCTCACCAGCCGGCAGGCCACCCATCCCGTCAGCGACGGCGACGAGGCGGTCACCGGCGAGGGCGGAATCCTCGTTGTTGGTCCGCACGAGGCCGACGTCGTTGAGGATGGCCGAGCGGAGGATCAGCGTCATACGACAAGCTTGCCAAGAAGACCCGCCCGGCGTCTCTACGCACTCCGGGGTCGGCCCGAAAAGAATCTTGTGTCGGCGCGGGTGGCCGACCGGCCGGCGGCCCGAACGGTCGACCGGCCCGAACGGTCGACCGGTCAGCGGCGGGGGTAGCGCAGCAGCAGGCTCGCCCACACATCCTCGTCGCCGATCGCGGCGTAGCCGTGCGGCACGTCCGACGTCCAGCGCAGGTGGCCGCCGGGCCCGGCGGTCAGCGGGGCGTCCACCGGCCCGGCGCGGAGCTGCCCGGCGAAGACGGTGACGTGCTCGGTGACCCCGGGCTGGTGCGCGGGGGAGAGCTGCCCGACGCCGGGGGCGACCCGCATCCGGTACAGCTCGTACGTCGCCCCGGCCTCGGTGAACACCTCCAGCAGGGTCGCGCTCACCGCCGCCCCGCGCACCGTGGGGGTCGCCGCCGGCCCGGAGAGCGCCGCGGTCAGCGGCACCCCGAGCTGGGCGGTCACGGCGTAGAGCGTCTCCAGGGTGGGGTTGCGGGTGCCGTTCTCCAGGCCGGAGAGGGTGGCCTTGCCCACCCCGGCGAGCCGGGCCAGGGTGGACAGTGACAGCCCGCGCTCCTCGCGCAGGGCGCGCACCCGGGCACCGACCGTGCCGGCGTCCGTGGCTTCCTGCTCCCGGGCTGGCTGCTCCCGGGCCGCTTGCGGGGTTGGTGTCGGCGACTCCATCCCGCTATCGTGCTACACGCCAGCGTTCCGTAAACGGAACGGCGAAGGGGGAGACGTGGCCGGCCTGCTGCAACCCGTGCTCGCCGGAGTGGTGACCGCGCTCGTCGGCTTCGCCAGTTCGTTCACCGTCGTGCTCGCCGGGCTGCGCGCCGTCGGCGCCGACGAACGGCAGGCCGCCTCCGGGCTGCTCGCCGTCAGCGTCGCGTCCGGCCTCTGCGCGGTGTGGCTGGGGCTGCGGCACCGGCTGCCGATGGCCATCGCCTGGTCCACCCCCGGGGCGGCGCTGCTGGTGGCCACCGGCCCGGTCCCCGGCGGCTGGCCGGCCGCCGTCGGCGCGTTCATCGTGTGCGGGGCGCTGATCGTCGCCGCCGGGCTGTTCCCGGCGCTCGGCCGGGCGGTGGCCGCGATCCCCGGCCCGATCGCCGCCGCGATGCTGGCCGGGGTGCTGCTGCCGCTGTGCACCGCGCCCGTCCGCGCCCTGGTCGAGGTGCCGAGGCTGGCCGCGCCGGTGGTCGTCACCTGGCTCGTCCTGCACCGGTTCGCCCGCCGCTGGGCGGTGCCCGCCGCGCTCGTCGCGGCGGCGGTCGCCATCGCGGTGACCACGCCCGGCGGCGTCGGCGCGCACGGCCTGCGGCCGGTGCTCGTCCTCACCGCGCCCGAGTGGACGGTGCCGGCGGTGATCGGGCTGGCGCTGCCGCTGTTCCTGGTCACCATGGCCGCGCAGAACGTCCCCGGGATGGCGGTGCTCACCGGGTACGGCTACCGTCCCCCGCTCGGCTCCGCGCTGCGGGTCACCGGCCTGGCCAGCGCCATCGGCGCGCCGGTCGGCGGGCACGCGGTCAACCTCGCCGCGATCACCGCCGCGCTGGCCGCTGGCCCCGACGCCCACCCGGACCCGGAGCGCCGCTGGGTCGCCTCGGTCACGGCGGGGGTCGGGCTGGCCCTGCTCGGCCTCGGCGCGGGCGTCGCCACCGCCCTCGTGCTGCTCTCCCCGCCGGTGCTCATCGAGGCCGTGGCGGGGCTCGCGCTGCTCGCTGCGCTGGCCGGCGCGGTGTCGGCGGCCGTCGCCGACCCGGCGACCCGGGAGGCGGCCGTGGTGACCCTCGTCGTCACGGCCTCCGGGGTGAGCCTGCTCGGCGTCGGGGGCGCGTTCTGGGGGCTGGTCGCCGGCTGGCTGATGCTGCTCCTCCTGCGCCGCCGCCACGAGAGCGACCACGCCGCGCCGGCTGCGCCCGTCGAGCCGGCTGAGCCCGTCGAGCCCGTCGAGCCCGTCGAGCCGGCGTCGGCTGGGCGGGCGTCGGCTGGGCGGGCGGGGCGCTAGATCGACTTCATGTCGCCGACATGGCGGGGAAACCCACCCCGGGATACCGCGATGTCGCCGACATGGAGTCGATCAAGAGGCCCCGCGTCGATGAAGAGGCCGGAGTCGACCAAGGGGCTCGCCTCGATCAAGGCCCGCGTCGATCAAGGCCCGCCGGGGTCACTCCTCGGCGGGCAGGCTCGTCGCGAGGACGTCGAGGCGTACCCGGCCGTCGGCGACGGCGGCGATCTGGTCGGCTAGCACGTAGACCGCGCCGGTCGGGGCCTGGTCGGTGGAGACCTTCAGGTAGCCGGTGCGCAGCAGGCGGGCGGCCAGGTCGGCCGGGACGTCCGGCTCCTCGGCCGCCGCGGATTCGATCAACTCGTCGAGGCTGCCGCCCGGGTCGGCGGTCGGGGCGGCGGTCGGCGCCTGCACGGTCACCGCGTTCGGGTCGCCCCGCTGGACGAGGTCCACGGTGCCGACCTCGGCGCCGGTCACGTCGACCACGGGCATCCCGGTGGTGACGCGGGAGATGGCCGCCTGCTGATCCGTCCCCTGCTGCTCCATCCCGAGGCGGTTCCCGCCCCGCCACCCGACTAAACGCCGCGCCGGTCAGGCCCGACCGAACGCCGTGCCTGCTGAACGCGGCGCCGGCCGAACGCCGTCCCGGTCAGGCCCGATCAGATGCCGCGCCGACCCCGAACACCGCCCGGTCAGGCCCGACCGAACGCCGCGCCGAACCTCGAACACCGTCCCGGTCAGGCGCGGATGTCCGGGGTCGGCAGCCACGAGCCCGGCGGCCGGGGGGACAGCTCCCGCCACCCGTCCGCCCCGGCGAGCAGCGCGCGGACGGTCTCCTCGGCCTCCTCCGCGTTCGGGTACTCGTAGAACTGGGAGACGCCCTCCGCGCCCCCGGCGCGCTGCTCGACGTGCCACCGGTCGCCGTCCACCCGGAGGAAGACGTCCCGCCGCGCGAGCCGCCCCCACTTGCCGTTCCACCAGTGCTTCCGCTGCTCCATGGCCGGACTCTATCGAACATGTGTACGACAAGACTCGGCCCCCACGGGAATCCCGTGAGGGCCGGTGTGCGTCGGTGTGCGTCAGCGCGCGGCCGGGGGCTCCGGGTTGCGGCCGAGCACGTCGTCCAGGGCGCCCCGCTGCTGGCCCGGGGTGGTGTGGCCGGCGGCCACCAGCGCGTCCCGGATCTCGGTGAGCAGCTTGACCTCCTCGCTGGGGGCGGCCGGCGGCGGCTCCTCGCCGCGCTTGCGCCGCTCGGCCAGCCTGTTCATCGGGTAGACGACCAGGAAGTAGAGCGCCGCCGCGGTGAGCAGGAAGGTGATCGCCGCGTTGACGAAGGCGACCCAGTCGAAGGCGATGCCCCGGAACTTCGGGGCCGTGCCGGCGAGCCCGTCCTTGCTGCCGGTGATCAGCAGCACGAAGACGCGGATCAGCGGTTCCAGGAACGACTTGGTCAACTGGGTGACCACGCCCGTGAACGCCGCGCCGATGACGACGCCGACCGCGAGGTCGACGACGTTGCCGCGCATGATGAAGTCTTTGAAGCCCTTGAGCATCCGTTACTCCCGTGGTGTCCGGTTCGGTGTCCCGGGCAACCTATTCCCCCGGGGAGGGCTCCAGGAAAGCACCAGCCTCCCGGGCCGCCAAGGCCGGGTCGCCGAGGCGGATGGCGTCCACCAGCCGGGCGTGGTCGACGTACCGCTCGGGCTCCAGGGCGTCGCCCGTCGCCTGGCTGATCGTGCTGCGCAGCGCCGCGCCGACCGACGCGTACAGCTCGGCGAGCATGCCGTTGTGGGCGGCGTTCACCACCGCCGTGTGCAGGGCCGCATCGGCCTCGACGAACTCGTCGACCCGGCCCGCGCGCCAGGCGGCCTCCCGGGCGGCGAGCGCGCCGTCGAGGGCGGCCAGGTCCTCCGGGGTACGCCGCAGCGCGGCCAGCCGCGCCGCCTCCACCTCGAAGGCGCGGCGCACCTCGACGACCTCGGTCATCCGGTCGTCGGTGAGTCGGCGGGCCACCACGGGGGCCAGCTCGTCGGTCGACACCACGTACGTCCCGGAGCCCTGCCGGCACTCCAGCACCCCGGCGTGCACGAGGGCGCGGACGGCCTCCCGGACGGTGTTGCGCCCCACGCCGAGGGCGGCGACGAGCTGCGGCTCGGTGGGGATGCGGCCACCCACCGGCCACTCGCCGCCGAGGATGCGGGCCCGGAGCTGCTCGATCGTCTGCCGGACGCGCTGGCCCCGGGGCGGCGGGGGCGGGGACCCGGGCGGGGGTGCGGAGTCGGGCCGGGGGGTGGACCCGGGCGGGGGCGCGGAATCAACCGACGGTGGCACTGGTTACATCACCTGCCCAGGATTCATCCCATGATTGTAGGTTGAAGGCCATGACCCCGCCACCGACCGCCGTCGCGGAACCCGCCACCGGGACCGCCCGAACCCGCCCGACCGTCGACGTGGCGCGCGCCCCGGCCCCCGCTCCCACCCTCGTCGAGAAGACCGAGGCCAAGAAGATCGGGGCCGAGAGGACCGGGACCGAGAAGACCGGGCGGCCCGTGACCGGCGGGCTGCTGGTCCTGGTCGGGATGCTGCTGGTCGCCCTCAACCTGCGCGCCGCCGTGACCAGCCTCGGCGCGCTGCTCGGCGAGGTCCGCACCGGCCTCGGGCTCTCCGGGGCGATGGCCGGGCTCGTCACCACCCTGCCGACGATCGCCTTCGCCGGGCTCGGCGCGCTCACCCCCTGGCTGGTCCGGCGGTACGCCCCGGCCCGGGTGCTCGTGGTCGCCATGACGGCCCTCGCCGTCGGGCAGGTGCTGCGCGTGGTCACCGACTCCGCGCTGTTCTTCGTGGCCACCAGCGCGCTCGCGCTGGCCGGCATCGCGGTGGCGAACATCCTGCTTCCGATGCTGGTGAAGCAGCACTTCCCGCACCGCACCGGCCTGGTCACCGGGGCGTACACGATGGCGTTGACGACGGGCACGACGGTGGCCGCCGCGTCGGCGGTGCCGGTGGCGCACGCCTTCGGGTCCTGGCGGGCCGGGCTCGGAGTCTGGGCCGGGCTGGCCGCGCTGGCCGTACTCCCGTGGGTGCCGCTGGCGCTGCGGGCCCGCGCCGCGCGGCGGGCCGCCACCGGCGCGGTGGCCGTCGCCGCCCCGGCCCGGGTGCGGCCGGCGCGGACGCGGCTCGGCTGGGCGATGGCGGTCTACTTCGGCGCGCAGTCGCTGAGCGGGTACGCGATCATGGGCTGGCTGGCCCAGCTCTTCCGCGACGCCGGCTTCCGTCCGGAGACGGCCGGGCTGCTGCTGGCCGGGGTGACCGCGCTCGGCGTGCCGGTGGCGCTGCTGATGCCGACGCTCGCCGGCCGGCTGCGGACGCTGCGGCCGCTGGTGTTCGGGCTGACCGCCTTCTCGGCCGCGTCCTACCTGGGCCTGGCGCTCGCGCCGCACGACGGCGCGCTGCTCTGGGTGGCCCTGCTCGCTCTCGGCCAGGGCGCGTTCCCGCTGATCCTCACCACCATCGGGCTGCGCGCTCGCACGGCGGAGGGGACGGTGGCGCTGTCGGCGTTCGCGCAGAGCACCGGGTACGTGATCGCGGCGCTCGGGCCGCTGCTGGTCGGCGTTCTCTACGAGGCGACCGGCGGGTGGACCGCGCCGATCGGGTTCCTGCTCGTCGCCCTCATCGTGCAGACGGGCGCGGGCCTGGTCATCGCCCGCCCCCGGTTCGTCGAGGACGAGCGCTGAGCGGGACGATCAGGAGGAGGCCGGCGTGGGGTCGCCCGCGACGGCCTGCTCCACCGTCGGGTAGGTGTGCAGCACCTCGACGAGCCCGCTGACCTCCAGGATGCGCAGCACCCCGCGCTGCGGGGCGGCCAGCCGGACCACGCCGCCGGCCTCGTCGCAGCTGTTCTTGGCGCGTACGAACACCGACAGCCCGGTCGAGTCGCAGAACGAGACCTCCGCCAGGTCGAACACGAGGCGGCTGCGGCCCTTGTCCAGCAGGTCCGTGATCTGGTCCTGGAGCTGCGGAGCCGTCGCCATGTCCAGCTCGCCCGCGACCGACACGACGACCACGTCGCCGCGCTGTTCCGTCTGCACCGTCAAGGACATTCGCCGACCTCCTGCTGGTATCGGTGGAACCGTATCCCACGAGGGCGGTTCGGCGCAGAGCCGGGAGCGCCAGGGTGCCGGTCGTCATGTCGTTGCCGTGGGACAAGTAGTTTCGTACTACCCGGTGGTAGAGTCCGGCCGACCCAGCTCAGAGGGAGGAACCCGTGGCGTTGAGCGCGGAGGAAAGCGGTCGGCTGGCCGGTCTGCTCGACGAGCACGCCGAACGGACCATCCAGCGCTGGACGGAGCTGGTGGGCGCCTCGCTGCGCGGCCGGCTCAGCCAGGCGGAGCTGCGTCGCCAGGTGCAGGAGCTGCACCGGGCCGTCATCGAGGCCGCCCGCGGCGGCGGGTTCGACCTGGAGTCCGAGTCGGCCGGCGAACTGCGCGCCGTGCTGGCCGAGCTGTCCCGGGGCCGGGCCCGGCAGGGCTTCACCGCCACCGAGACGGCGATCAGCGTGTACGCCCTCAAGGACGTCCTGCTGGAGCTGCTGGAGGCCGACGCCACCACCACGGCGCTGCGCGACTACGTGGCCTTCTCCTCCCTGGTCGACCAGATGGGGCTGTTCACCTTCGAGAGCTTCGTGCGCACCCGGGAGAGCCTGATCGCCGACCAGGCCGAGCAACTGCTCGAACTCTCCACCCCGGTCGTCAAGATCTGGGAGGGCGTGGTCGCCGTCCCGCTGGTCGGCACGCTCGACTCCGCCCGCGCCCAGGTGGTGATGGAGCGACTGCTGCAGACCCTCGTCGACACCGGCTCGCCGTACGCGATCATCGACATCACCGGCGTGCCGGCGGTCGACACCCAGGTCGCCCAGCACATCCTCAAGACCGTGGTGGCCGCCCGGCTGATGGGCGCCGACTGCATCATCTCCGGCATCCGGCCGCAGATCGCCCAGACCATCGTCGCTCTCGGCATCGAGTTCGGCGACATCGCCACCAAGGCCAGCCTCGCCGACGCGCTGCGACACGTGCTGCGGCTGACGGGCGTGGAGACGGCGCGCCGCCAGCCGCGCCGGGAGTCCTGATGGAGCGCGTGCCGGTCCTGAAGATCGGCGACATCCTGCTCGTCTCGATCCAGGTCGACATGTCCGACCAGACGGCGGTGCAGCTCCAGGAGGACCTGGCCGAGCGGATCGTCGCCACCGGCTGCCACGGCGTGATCATCGACATCACGGCGCTGGACATCGTCGACTCGTTCGTCGGCCGGATGCTCTCCACCATCGCCTCCATCTCCAAGGTGCTCGACGCCGAGACGGTGGTGGTCGGGATGCGTCCCGCCGTCGCCATCACCCTGGTCGAGCTGGGACTGTCGCTCAACGGCATCCGCACCGCCCTCAACGTGGAACGGGGCATGGAGCTGATCGCGGCGACCCGCGACGACGACTACGGCTACGACGACCTCGACGAGCCCGGCGACCAGTCCACGGACACGAGGTGACCGCGGGCGTCGACCTGGGCGACCCGCAGGCCCAGGCGATCCGCAGCGACGAGGACGTGGTGCGGGTCCGCCAGTTGGTGCGTACGGTGGCGGTGGCCGTCCGGCTCTCCCTGGTCGACCAGACGAAGCTGGTCACCGCCGCCAGCGAGCTGGCCCGCAACACCCTGGTCTACGGCGGGGGCGGCACCGCAGAGGTGTCCACCGTGGACAACGGCCGGCGGCGCGGGGTGCGGATCGTCTTCGCCGACGAGGGCCCCGGCATCGCCGACCTGGACCTGGCCCTCACCGACGGCTACACCACCGGCGGCGGCCTCGGGCTCGGCCTCAGCGGCGCCCGCCGCCTCGTCGACGAGTTCGACATCGACACCGGCCCGGGGCGGGGCACCCGGATCACGGTCACCAAGTGGTCCCGATGACCTACGACGCCGTGTCCGACCACGGCCTGTGGTTCCGGGTCGAGAGCGGCAGCGCGGCCAGCTCGGTCCGGCGGGCCGCCGAGCGGCTGGGCGGGCAGCTCGGCATCGGCGACGCCCGCACCGCCGACCTGGCCATCGTCGCCGCCGAGCTGACCAGCAACCTGGTCAAGCACGCCGACGACGGGGTGCTGCTGCTGCGCCCCGTGCGCGCCGGCGACCGGGCGGGCGTGGAACTCGTCGCCATCGACTCCGGGCCCGGCATGGCCGACCTCACGGTCTCCTCCCGCGACGGCCACTCCACCGCCGGCACGCTCGGCATCGGCCTCGGCGCCATCATGCGCCAGGCGGACTGGTTCGACGGCTACTCCCTCCCCGGCCGGGGCACCGTGCTCGCCGTGCAGATCTGGCCGAAGGGCCCCGCCCCGGCGCAGTCCTGGGCCGGGGCGCTGACCCGGCCGCTGACCGGCGAGGCGGTCAGCGGCGACGGGTACGCCGTCCGCGTCGCCGAAGGCCGGCACCAGGTGCTGGTCTGCGACGGGCTCGGGCACGGGCCCCTGGCCGCGTCCGCGACCGACGCGGCACTCGCCGCGTTCCGGTCCGCGCCGGCCGCCGCGCCGGCCGCCGTGGTGCAGCACCTGCACCGCGCGATGACGCACACCCGGGGGGCCGCGCTGGCCGTCGCCGAGCTGGACGGGCAGGCCCACCTACTGCGGTACGCCGGGCTGGGCAACATCGCGGCGGCCGTGCTCGCCGAGGGCGAGCGGCGGCGCGGGCTCGTCTCCCTGCCCGGCATCGCCGGCCACCAGCGACCCGTCGTCCGCGAGTACGAGTACGCCTTCCCCGCCGGGGCGTCGCTGGTGATGCACAGTGACGGGGTGGCGGACCGCTGGCAGCTCGACGACTATCCCGGCCTGGCCGGGCGCGCCCCGCTGGTGCTGGCCGCGACCGTGCTGCGCGACGCAGGGGTGCGGCGGGACGACGCGTGCGTACTCGCCGCGAGGGCGCCCTGGTGACGGGCCCGGCCGGCGGCCCGTTGCTGCTCCAGATGGCGCTGCGGGTCGAGCACGACATCTTCCTCATCCGGCAGCGGGGCCGGGAGGTCGCCGAGGCGGTCGGGCTGGAACACCAGGACCAGGTCCGCCTCGCCACCGCGCTCAGCGAGGTGGCCCGGGACCTGCTGCGGATCTGCGGCGGGGCCGACGTCACCTTCGCCGCCGTGGTCGAGGTGCAGGGCCCGGTCCACCTGCGGGTGGACCTGGCCCCGGTGCGTCCGCTGCCCGACGGCCGGTACGAGCCGCAGTCCGGTGCGGTGGCACGCCTCGTGGACATGCTGGGCGTGGTGGGCCGGGAGGGCGATACGGTCGTGAGGATGTCCCGACGTGTCCCGGCCAACGCGCAGGCGCTGACCCCGGAGCGCCTCGCCGAGCTGCGCGCCGAGCTCGGCAGCTCCGCTCCGGCCAGCGCCCTCGACGAGTTGGCCCTCCAGAACGAGCAGCTCATCGCCGCCCTGGACGAGGTGCGCAGTCAGCGCGACGAGCTGGCCGTGCTCAACGAGGAGCTCCAGGAGACCAACCGGGGCGTGATGGCGCTCTACAACCAGCTCACCGAGGAGCTGGAGGAGACCAACCGGGGGGTGGTGGCCCTCTACGCCGAGCTGGACGAGAAGTCGGCTCAGCTGCGCACCGCCAGCGAGTCCAAGAGCCGGTTCCTGGCCAACGTCAGCCACGAGCTGCGCGCCCCGGTGACCGCGATCATCGGGCTGAGCCGGCTGCTGGCCGACTCGGCGTCCGACCCGATCACCGCCGAGCAGGCCCGCCAGGTGGGGCTGATCCGGGACTCCGCCACCGACCTGCTCGGCCTGGTCAACGACCTGCTCGACCTTGCCAAGGCGGAGTCCGGGCGGCTGGAGCCGACCTGGACCGAGGTCGACCTGCGGGCCATCTTCGGCCAGCTGCGCGGCACCCTGCGGGCCCTGTCCACCAGGCCGGGCGTCGAGCTGGTGGTGGAGGACCCGCCGCCGCCCGGCACGGTCCGCTCCGACGAGGTGCTGCTCGCCCAGGTGCTGCGCAACCTGCTGCACAACGGGCTCAAGTTCACCGAGCGGGGCGAGGTCCGGCTGCGCGCCGAGGTCCGCGACGGGCGGTGGCGGCTGTCCGTCTCCGACACCGGGGCGGGCATCGCCCCGGAGCTGCACGAGCGGATCTTCGAGGAGTTCTACCAGGTGCCGGGGAGCACCCGCATCGGCGGCACCGGCCTCGGCCTGCCGTACGCCCGGCGGGTGACACACCTGCTCGGCGGGGCCCTGGAGCTGACCAGCGAGCCGGGGCGGGGGAGCACCTTCACCGTCGTCCTGCCCGTGCGCGGAGCGTGACGGTGGACGGTGGTCAGGGGACCGTGCTGGTCGTCGACGACAGCCGCACCAAGCGCTACCTGCTGGTGAGCTGGCTGAGCCGGGCCGGCTTCGCGACGCTGGAGGCGGAGAGCGGCGGCGAGGCCCTGGCGCGGGTCGGGGTGGACCCGATCGACCTGGTGGTGCTCGACGTCCGGCTGCCCGACCTGACCGGGTTCGAGGTCTGCGAACGGATCAAGAAGGCCCATCCGGCGATGCCGGTGATCCACGTGTCGGCGCACGCCGTCGACGTCAACGACCGGGCGCAGGGCCTGACCCGGGGCGCGGACGCCTACCTGGCCGAGCCCATCGAGCCGGACGAGCTGGTCGCCACCACCCACGCGGTGCTGCGCTACTACCGGGCCCGGCAGCGCGCCGAGCTGCTCGCCGACCGGCTGAGCCGGCTCGCCGAGACGACCCTCGCGGTCAACTCCGCGCCGAGCTTTCCCCGGCTGATGGTCGCCGCGGCGAAAGGCGCGGCGGAGATGCTCGCCACCCCCGTCGTCGTGCTGGCCGAGACGATGGACGGCACCACGCTCGCCGCCGCCACCGCCGGCCCCGGCGCGGAGCCCGAGGTGCGCCCCTGGCCCATGCCGACCGAGGACGTGCCGATCGGGGCGATCCTGCGGGAACAGGTGGACCCGGCCGAGTGGGCGGTGCACGACTGGGGCGGCGAACCGGAGCTGGTCGTCGCGATCGCCCGGCTGCGCGCCGACCGGTCCCCCATCTACGTGGCGGTGCCGCCCCGGGCCCTGCTCCCGGACGCCCCGGTGGTGCGCCAGCTCGCCCAGGCCCTCGCGGCGGCCGTGGAGGCGCAGCGGACCCTCGACGAGGAGCACCGGATCGCGGTGACCCTGCAACGCAGCCTGCTGCCGCGCCGGCTGCCCGAGGTGGCCGGGCTGGACCTCGCCGTCCGCTACGAGCCGGCCAGCGCGCAGACCGAGGTCGGCGGGGACTTCTACGAGCTGGTGATGCTCGGCGACGAGCTGCTGGTGGCCATCGGCGACGTGGCCGGCCACTCGCTGCACGCGGCGACGGTGATGGCTGAGCTGCGGCACGCGGTGCGGGCGTACGCGGTCGAGGGGCACCCGCCCGGCGTGATCCTGACCCGGGTCGACGAGCTGATGCGCACGCTGCTCCCCGGCGAGCTGGCCACCATCTGCGTGCTGCTGCTGCACCCCGGCACCGGCCACGTCCGGCTGGCCAGCGCCGGCCACCTGCCGGCGCTGATCAGCCGCGCCGGCAAGGTGGAGTACGTCCAGCACTCCGCGCCGCTGCTCGGCGTGCGCGTGGACCGCCCCGCCGACCTGGAGTTCGTGCTGCCGGCCGGGTCGACGCTGGTGCTCTACACCGACGGGCTGATCGAGCGGCGGGACGCCACCATCGACGAGGGGCTGGCCGCCCTGGCCCGCTGCGCCGAGACGGTCGACGACGACCTGGACGGCTTCTGCCAGCGGCTGGTGGTCGAGCTGGCCCCCACGGAGATCCAGGACGACGTGGCGGTGGTGGCGGTCCGCCGTATGTAAGGAAGGGCACCTTGTTAACGCTTTCTGTTGTACAGGGGCCCCTTCCTAACACCCGTCGCGCAGCCAGCCGAGGAAGCGGCGGTGCAGCGTCTCGGGCGACGGCGCGGTGTACGGGTATGCCTGGTTGAGCTGCTCGCCCGCCTCCAGCATCAGCCCGGCGAGGTGGACGGCGAGCGTGACGGGCGCGTCGGCGTACTCGTGCAGGAGCCGGCGGCGGGCCGGCGAGCAGGGCCACGGCCCGCCGCAGACCCGGCAGAGCCAGATCGGCCGGGCCGGCAGATGCTCCCGGGCCGGCGGGCGTTCGCGAGCCTGCGTCGCGTGTTCGCGGGCCGGGTCCCGGGGTCGTTCGTCCACTGTGGCTGTCCCTTCTCGACTGGTGCGGGGGCGTGCCGCCGTGCCCGGCACGCCCCCGCGCGGTCCCGCCCGGGCCGGGGAATCTCGGGGGAAGACACCCGAACGGACCCGCTGGGGTCACATTCTGCTGATGCTGCGGTTACTGTGTGAATGGTCGCGGCCCGGACCGTCCGGGCGTCCGGGCCGCGATCCCGCAGGTCCCATGGGTGTACGGAGGCTGTCCGTGGAGCGATCGTCGATGCTCGACCACTTCGCCGAGGAGTTGCGCCTCGCCAGGTCGACGGCCGGGCTCTCCCAGGCGGCGTTGGCCGAGGCGGTGAGCTATTCGGCGGCGCTGATCGCCAAGATCGAGACCGGTGACCGCCGGCCCAGCGCCGACCTGGCCAGGCGGTGCGACGCGGTGCTCGGCGGGGGCGGCCGGTTCGTCCGCATCCAGCGCCGGATCAGCCGGGAGACCGTGGTGCCCTACTTCCGCGAGTGGGCGGGGATCGAGCAGGAGGCGACCGCGCTGCGCGGCTACGAGCCGCTCTACGTCCCGGGCCTGCTCCAGACCGAGGGGTACGCCCGCGCGGTGCTCTCCGGACCCAGGCTGCTCTCGGCGGAGGAGGTCGAGCGGCAGGTCGGCATCCGGCTCGACCGGCAGGAGATCCTGACCCGGGACCGGCCGCCCACGCTGACCCTGGTGATCGACGAGTCGGCGCTGCGCCGGCCGGTCGGCGGCCCGGAGGTGCAGCGGGAGCAGTTGCGCCACCTGGTCAAGGTCGGCGAGGGGACGCCCCGGGTGCGGCTGCACGTGGTGCCGTTCGCGGTGGGGGCGTATGCCGGGCTGGACGGCTCGTTCGTCATCGCCACGCCGCCGGTCGGCGAGGATATGGTCTATGTGGAGACTCAGCTCGGCGGGCACGTCGTCGATCGCCCGGCCGACGTGCGTCAGGCGATCGACGTGTGGGAGTCGATCCGGGGCGAGGCGCTGCCCCACCAGCGGTCGATCGAGCTGATCGCGGAGATCACGGAGGCGGGACCATGGACCTGAGCGCTGCGCGGTGGCGCACCAGCAGCCGCAGCAACAGCACGGGCGGCAACTGCGTCGAGGTGGCGGGCAACCTGCCCGGCGTGGTGGTCGTGCGCGACTCGAAGGACCGCACCGGCCCGGTGCTGGCGTTCGACCCGGCGGCGTGGGGGGCCTTCCTCACCCGGCTCGCCCCGGCCGACTGACCCGCTGCACCCCCCCGCTGGCTGATCCGCTTCACCCCGGCCGGCTGAGCGAGGCTCCCGCCGGTCGGTTGAGCGACCGGGCGTACGCGGCCGGGGTGAAGCCCGTCGCGGCGGCGAACTCGCGGATCAGGTGGGCCTGGTCGGCGTACCCGAGGTCGGCGGCGACGGCCGCCCAGTCCACCGGCCCGCCGCTGGCGGCGTGCTCGATCGCCTCCTGGATGCGATAGCGCCGGATCACCCACTTCGGGCTGACGCCGACGTGGTCGAGGAACAGCCGTTGCAGGCGTCGGGTGGTGGTGCCGTGCCGGCGGGCCAGGTCGTCGACCCGCAGCACGCTGCGGTCGGCGCGGATTTCCCCGGCCAGCGCCATTGCCTCCGCCGAGAGCGGCTCGACCGCCGGCAGGCCGGTCGCTGGTGAGCCGGTCGTCGGCGGGCCGGCCACCGGCAGGCCGGTCGCCGGGGCGTCAGCCGTCGACGGGGTCGCCGTCAGCGCGGCGGGGCGGGGGTGCCAGGCGAGCAGGAGGGCGTCGAGGGCGGCGGCGCGCTCGTCGTCCGTACCGTCGCAGGGGTGCCGGCCCGCGACGAGCCCGGCGGGCAGCGGGCGGCGCTCGCCGGTCAGCTCGGCGACCGGGCGCGGCCAGAACGGGCGGAACCCGCCGGGGCGGAACTGCACGCCGCTGACCCGGCCGGTGCCGGCGAGAATGATCCGGAACAGGTCCCGCCCGACGCCGGCCACCTCGGCGGACTCGGAAACAACGCTGCCCGCAGGGTCGCGGCGGAAGACCAGGTTGATCGCCGGGTGCGGGAGCACCCGCTGCTCGAACGGCGCGTCGAGGTCCCAGTCGACCAGCCAGTAGTGCTCGACGTACGGGAGCAGGGCGGGGGCCGGCGGCAGGCGACGGAAGCGGACCTCGCGCCGCAGCCGCGCCGGGTCGAGGATGCCCCGGTTGTCGGCGCGCGGGCCGGTGTCGCATTTCTTCAAGCTTGTCCTCCCGGGCTGCCTACGCTGCCCCTATGACCACGAAGACTAGTGACCTGCTGGCGGATGCCGCGCCGCGTGCCGTGGCGGTGGTCCGGGCTATCTCCGACGACCAGTTCGACCTGCCGACCCCATGCGCGGACTACACCGTGCGGGACCTGCTCGGGCATCTCTTCCAGGTGGTGGTCAACTTCCAGGCGCTGGCCGCCCGGCAGCCGGCGGACTGGGCGGACAAGACCGACCTGCTCGCCGACGGCTGGCGGGACCGGTTCGCCGCCGAGACGGAGCGGCTGGTGGCGGCGTGGGCCGACCCGGCCGCGCTGGAGGGCGTGTCGCCCGGGATGGGCCTGCCGCAGGAGACCGTCGGCGACATGGCGCTGATCGACCTGACCGTGCACGCGTGGGACCTGGCGCGGGCCACCGGCCAGCCGTACGACGCCGCGCCGGCCGTGATCGCCACGCTGAACGGGTTCATGGACCGGATGGGCGAGATGGGCCAGCAGCAGGGTGCCTTCGGTGCCCCGGTCACCGCCCCGCCGAACGCCACCGACCTGGAGCGCGCCGTCGCCCGAATGGGCCGAAACCCCAACTGGTCCCCCAACTGACGCCGACCCCATCCGCTTGCCCGGGGGTGCGCGGGCGCGCCCGGGGGCTGGCTTGACTCTGCTATTCGCTCAGTGAATAGTTGGTCCTGTGTCCACTCCGCACGTGCTGCTCGGCCTGCTGGCCGAGGGCGACAAGCACGGCTACGAGCTGAAACGCGCCCACGATCGGCGGCTGCCCCGGGCGCGTCCGCTGGCGTTCGGGCAGGTCTACGCCACGCTCGGCCGGCTTGAGCGGGACGGGCTCGTCGCCCCCGCCGGCCAGGACCGCGACGCCGGCCCGGACCGCACCGCCTACACGCTCACCCACGCCGGGCGCGACGCCCTGGCCGCCTGGCTCGCCGAGGTCGAGCCGCCCATGCCGTACGTGGCCAGCATGCTCTTCGCCAAGGTGGTGGTGGCACTGCTGGTCGCCGACACCGGCCACGTCCGGTCGTACCTCGTCGCGCAGCGCCGGGCGCACACCGACCGGCTGCGCGAGCTGACCGCAGTCAAGACGGACCCCTCGGCCAGCCTCGACGACGTCGTCGCGGCCGACTACGCCATCGCCCACCTCGACGCCGACCTGAGGTGGCTGCACACCACCCTGGAGCGGGTCGCCGACTGGCACCGGGAGGTGCACTCGTGACGGAACTTCAGGCTCGCGGCGTGGTGAAGGCGTACGGGCCGACACCCGCGCTGCGCGGGATCACCCTCGACGTCGCCGAGGGGGAGATCGTCGCGGTGACCGGCCCGAGCGGCTGCGGCAAGTCCACCCTGCTGCACTGCCTGGCCGGCATCCTGCGCCCGGACGCCGGTCAGGTCTTCTGGCGGGGCGAGCGGATCGACACCTGGTCCGAGGCGGCCCGGTCGAAGCTGCGGCGCACCGAGTTCGGGGTGCTGCTCCAGTTCGGCCAGCTCGTGCCCGAGCTGACCGTGGCGGAGAACGTCGCCCTCCCGCTCCTGCTCGCCGGCACGGGGCGGCGAGCAGGGCGGACGGTGGCGACGGCCTGGCTGGCCCGGCTGGGCGTGGCGGACCTGGCCGACGCCCGGCCGGGCGAGCTGTCCGGCGGGCAGCAGCAGCGCTGCGCGCTGGCGCGGGCGCTGGTCACCGAACCCCGGGTGATCTTCGCCGACGAGCCGACCGGCGCGCTCGACACGCTGGCCGGCGAGCAGGTGCTCACCCAGCTCGTCCGGCTGGCCCGGGAGCAGCGTACGTCGGTCGTGCTGGTCACCCACGAGCCGCGCATCGCCGGGTACGCCGACCGGGAGGTGGTCCTCCGCGACGGCGCGGTCGACGGGGCCGGCCTGGGGCTGGACCTGCCGGCGGCGGCCGGGTCCGGCCTGGGGCTGCGCGCCACCGGGGCACCGGCGGGCGAAGCACTGGCGAACGCGGCACCGGCGGGCGGGGCACCGGCGGGCGAACGGCCGGCGGGTGGGGCGCGGTGAGGCCCGGCACCCTGGGCCGGCTGGCCCTCGCCGGCACCCGCACCGACGCCGTCCGGGTGGTGCTGACCGCGCTCAGCGCCGCCCTGGCCGCCCTCGCCGGGCTGGCCGCGCTGACCGTGCTGGCCATCCCGACGCCGCCGGCCACCGACGACAACGAGGTCCGCTGGTCCCTCCAGTACGCCACGGCGCTGCTGCGCGAGCCGGGCCTGCGCGGCGGCACGGCCTTCGCGTTGCTGCTGCTCGCCCTGCCGGTGCTGGCGCTGGCCGGGCAGTGCGCCCGCCTCGGCGCGCCGGCCCGCGACCGCCGGTTGGCCGCCTTCCGGCTGGCCGGCGCGACCCCCGGCCAGGTGACCCGGCTCGCGGCGCTGGAGACCGGGGTGGCCAGTCTGCTCGGCGCCGTCGGTGGCCTGGTCGTCTTCCTGATCGCCCACGAGCTGCTCGACCGGCCCGGCGCGGACGGCCGGCTCGCGTTGCCCACGGACGTGCTGCCGTCGCCCGTCGCGCTGGCGGCGACGGTGCTCGGGCTGCCCGCCGTCGCGGCGGCGGCCACCGCGCTGCTGCTGCGCCGGGTCGTCACCACGCCGTTCGGCGTGGTGCGCCGCGCCCGGCGGGACCGCCCGCCCCGCCCCTGGTTCGCGCTGCTCGTCCCGGCCGGCGTCGGGTCGATCGCCGGCTACTTTCCGCTGCTGCACTGGCTGGAGCGCCACGAGGTGCAGGCGCCGCTGCCGTACCTGCCGATCCTGGTCGCCGTCGGAGGGCTCGCCGCCCTGGTCGGAACGGTACTCGCGGCGGGCTGGTTCTCGTACGCCGCCGGCCGGCTGCTGCACCGCCTCGCCCAGGGGCCGGCCGCGTTGCTGGCCGCCCGCCGGCTCGCCGCCGACCCGTGGGCCGGCAGCCGCACCTTCGCCGCGTTGCTGGCCGCCGTGCTGTTCGGCGGGGGCGCGGCAGCCTTCCGGGCCCACTTCCAGGCCCGGTACGCCGCCGAGCTGGCCGAGGCGCGGACGTTCGGCGACGTGACCTCGGCGGGGGACACGTTCTACCTGGACACGATCGGGCTGGTGGACCTTGCTGTGGCGGCGGCCGTCACGATCGCCGCCGGTGGGCTGCTGGTCGCGCTGGTGGAGGGGATCGTGGCCCGCCGCCGGGCGTACGCGGCGCTGGTCGCCCAGGGCGTCCCCCGGGGCGTGCTGGGCCGCTCGGTCGCCTGGCAGGCGCTCGCCCCGGCGGTGCCGGCGGTGCTGCTCGCCCTGACGGTGGGGCTGCTGCTCGGCCGCCTCTTCTCGGGTCCGATACGCACCGGAGGCAGCGGCTACGTCTGCGAGGCAGCGGCCGCGATCTGCGCCGACCCGGCTGCCCGGGGCCCGTACCTGCGCCTCATCGAGGCCCCCGAGCGGTTCGCCATGCCCGGCGTACCCCTGGAGGAGCTGGCCCTGGTCGGGGCCGGCGCGGTCGCCGCGGTGGCCCTCACGGTCGCGGTCGGGCTGCTCTTCCTGCGGGCCAGCACCACCGTCGAGGAGCTGCGGGCGACCTGAACAAAGTGGCGGCGGCCCGACGCAGAGCGGCAGGATGGCCCCCGTGGACCTTGTGACGCTCGACGACATCCGGGCCGCCGCCGCCGACATCGCGCCGACCGTCCTGCGCACGCCGCTGCTGGCCGCGCCGTGGGACGACGGGCTGTGGCTGAAGCCGGAGAGCCTGCAGCCGGTCGGGTCGTTCAAGCTGCGCGGGGCCACCCACGCGGTCGCCCGGCTCGACCCCGACGCGCGGGCCCGGGGGGTGGTCACCCACTCGTCCGGCAACCACGGCCAGGCCCTCGCGTACGCGGCGCGGGCCGCCGGCGTGCCATGCACGGTGGTGGTGCCCGAGGGCGCGCCGGAGGTGAAGGTCGCCCGGATGCGGGCGTTCGGGGCGGAGGTGCTGCTCGTCCCGCCGGCCCGGCGGCTGGCGGAGGCCCAGCGGATCGTCGCCGAGACGGGGGCGACCCTGGTGCCGCCGTTCGACGACCGGCGGATCATCGCCGGCCAGGGCACCGTCGGGGCCGAGATCGTCGCCGACCTGCCCGACGTCGACGTGGTGCTGGTGCCCGTTGGCGGCGGCGGCCTCGCCTCCGGGGTCGCCACGGCGGTGAAGGCGCTGCGCCCGTCGACCGCCGTGTACGGTGTCGAGCCGCTGCTCGCCGCCGACGCGCGGGACTCGCTCGCCGCCGGGCGGGTGGTCACCTGGGACGTGGAGCTGACCTACCGCACCTGCGCGGACGGGCTGCGCACCAACCTGTCGGAGCTGACGCTGGCCCACCTGCGGGACCGCCTCGACGGCATCGTCACGGTGACCGAGGAGGAGATCCGGGCCGCCGCCGGTCGCCTGATCCGTGAGGCCCGACTGGTCGTCGAGCCCAGCGGCGCGGTGGCCACGGCCGCCCGGCTGTTCCGCGCGGGCGAGCTGCCGCCGGGGCGTACGGCCGCGGTGGTGACCGGCGGCAACGCCGACCCGCAGGTGCTGGCCGCCCTTCTCACCACCGCGTGACCAGTGGTGAGAAGGGTGCCCTTCTCGACCGTATGCGTTAACAGGGGGCCCTTCCTTACGCGACGCCCAGGCGGTCGAGGATCCAGGCGTTGACGAACGCCTCCTCGCGCCACGAGTCGTACCGGCCGCTGGGGCCGCCGTGCCCGGCGCCCATCTCCGTCTTGAGCAGGTAGTCGCCCTGCGGGGCGACCGCCCGCAGCCGGGCGATCCACTTGGCCGGCTCGTGGTAGAGCACCCGGGTGTCGTTGAGGCTGGTCACCGCCAGGATCGCCGGGTAGTCCACCGCCGCCACGTTCTCGTACGGCGCGTACGACTTCATGTACGCGTAGACCTCGGGGTCGTCGAGGGGGTTGCCCCACTCCTCCCACTCGGTGACGGTCAGCGGCAGCGACGGGTCGAGGATCGAGGTGAGCGGGTCCACGAAGGGCACCTGCGCGACGACGCCCGCGAACGCGTCCGGCGCGAGGTTGGCCACCGCGCCCATCAGCAGGCCGCCGGCCGATGCGCCCCGGGCCACCAGCCGGTCGGCCGACGTCCAGCCCGACTTGACCAGGTGCCGGGCGCAGGCCACGAAGTCGGTGAACGTGTTCTTCTTGGCCAGCATCTTGCCCTGGTCGTACCAGCGCCGGCCCAGCTCGCCGCCGCCCCGCACGTGCGCGACGGCGAAGACCACGCCCCGGTCCAGCAGGGAGAGCCGGGCGACGGAGAACCACGGGTCCATGCTCGCCTCGTACGAGCCGTAGCCGTAGATGACGCAGCCGGCCGAGCCGTCGCGGGGGGTGCCGGCCCGGCAGACCAGCGAGATCGGCACGCGCGTGCCGTCGTCGGCGAGCGCCCAGTCCCGGTGCTGCTCGTAGTCGGCCGGGTCGTACTCGCGCCCGTCCGGGCCGGGCAGGACCGGCTTGCGGCGGCGCAGGGTCAGCTCCCGGGTGACCAGGTCGTAGTCGTACACCGACTCGGGGGCGACCAGCGAGGCGTAGCGCAACCGGACCTGCCGGGTGCGGTATTCCGGGTTGCTGTCCAGCCCGACGCTGTAGAGCGGCTCGGGGAAGTCGATGTCGTGACCGTCGCCGCCGCCGACCGGCAGCACCCGCAGCCCGGTCAGGCCGTTGGTGCGCAGCGACACGACCAGGTGGTCGGCGAACGCGTCGACCGACTCCAGCCGGGTCCCGGGGGTGTGCGCGATCAGCGGAACCCAGTCGCCGGGCGCGTCCGCCGAGGTGTACGCGAGCGCGAAGTCCTCGGCGTCGTCGTTGTGCAGGATCAGGAAGCGGTGCCCGTGGTGCTCGACGCTGTATTCCACGCCCTGCCGCCGGGGCGCGACGGACGCCGGCTCGCCGGTGGGGTTGCCGGCGGGGATGACCAGCACCTCACTGGTGATCTTGCTGTGGATGTCGATCAGGACGAACTTCTCCGACCGGGTCAGCTCGACGCCGACCCAGAACCGCTCGTCGTCCTCCTGGTGGACCACCACGTCCTCGGTGGACGGGGTGCCGATCCGGTGCCGCCACACCCGGTGGGGCCGCCAGGCGTCGTCGACGGTGACGTAGAACAGCACCGAGGCGTCGGCGGACCAGGCCGTGCCGTAGAACGTGCCGGGCACCTCGTCGGCCAGCACCTCGCCGGTGGTCAGGTCCTTGACCCGCAGCGTGAACCGCTCGTCGCCGCTGAAGTCCGTCGAGTAGGCCAGCCAGCGCCCGTCGGGGCTCACGTCGAACGCGCCGAGGGAGAAGAAGTCGTGCCCCTCGGCGAGCAGGTTGCCGTCGAGCAGCACATCCTCGCCGTCGAGCGGGGCGCCGTCCACGCTGACCGGCGGGTCGGTCTCGCCGTCGCGGACCGCGCGGCGGCACTGCACGCCGTACTGCTGGCCCTCGACCGTGCGCGTGTAGTACCAGTGGTCGCCCTTGCGGGCCGGCACCGACAGGTCGGTCTCCTGGGTGCGCCGGCGCGTCTCCTCGAACAGGGTGGCCCGCAGCTCCGCCAGGTGCGCGGTGCGCGCCTCGGTGTGCGCGTTCTCCGCCGTCAGGTGGGCGATCGTCTCCGGGTCGTCCTTGGCGGCCAGCCAGGCGTACTCGTCGACGACGGTGTCGCCGTGGTGGGTGCGCTCGCTGGGGACCCGCTTGGCGACGGGCACGGGAGTCTCGGTGGTCACGCCGGTCAGGTTACCGTCCGTCGGGACCCCGGCACCCGCCCGGCGAGATCGACGCCCGGTGCCGGCCCGGCGGCGCGACCGGCTTTTCGAACACATGTACGATTGCGGCCATGGCGACAGCAGCGGGGTCCATCGATCGGTCCGGTGCAGTGGACATCACCCGACGGCTGGCGGAGATCTGCGGCCCGCCCTTCGCACGGTTCGCGGGGGCGGCCGACGAGGTCGCCGGCGCACAGGCCCGGTGGGTGGCCGTGCCCGGTGCCCCGCAGGCCGCTGCCGAGGTGCTGCGGCTGGCCGCCGCCCACGACCTGACGGTGGTGCCCCGGGGCGCCGGCACGAAGATCGACTGGGGGGTCGCCCCCGCGCACGTCGACATCATGCTCGACACCGGGCGGCTGGCCGGCATCTGCCACCGGCCGGCCGACGGCGGCGTGGTCGAGATCGGCGCGGGCACCCCGCTGCGGGCCGCCCAGGCCACCCTGGAACGGGCGGGGCTGCGGCTGGCCCTCGACGCGCCCTCGCCCGGGGCCACCGTCGGCGGGGTGCTGGCCGCCGACGAGTCCGGCCCGCTGCGGCACCGACACGGCGGCCCCTGCGAGCAACTGGTCGGCATGCGCTACCTGGACGCCGCCGGCGAGCTGATCAGTGCCGGCGGCGGCGCGCCCGGCCTGGAGCTGGCCCGGCTGCTGTGCGGGTCGCAGGGCGGCCTCGGCGTGCTCCTCTCCGCCACCCTGCGGGTGCAGCCGGTGCCGGCCAGCCAGGCCTGGGTCACCCGTCCGGTGTGGAGCCCGCTGGAGGTCGACGGCCTGGTCCGCGAGGTGCTCGCCGCCCGGCTCGACGCGGCGGCCGTGGAGCTGGACCTGCCGGCCCGCGCCAACCGGGCGCGCCCGCCGCTGCACCCCGACGCCCCGGAGGCCCTGGCCCGGGCCCGCCACCCCTCCATGTTCCGGCGCACGGTGACCCCGACCGGCGCGGGCAGCCTGACCGTGCTGCTGGAGGGCGACCCCGCCGACGTCGCCGAACGCGCCGACGGCCTGCGCGGCCTGTTCGGCGACGAGGCCAAGATCGAGCACTCGGCACCGCAGTGGTGGCGGCGCTATCCGTTCGGCCCCGGCGAGACCGCGCTGCGCATCGAGGTGCCGGTCGGCAACCTGCACGCCGCCGCCTACGCGCTGCGCGACGCGGCCGGCGGCCCGGTGCCGGTGCGCGGCTCGGCCGGCCAGGGCGTGCTGCACGCCGCCCTGCCCGGCACCCTGCCCGTCGATCGGGTGGCGTCCATCGTCGCCGGGGTGCGCGCCGTCCTGCTCGCCCGGCGGGGCCGGTGCGTGGTGGTCGCCGCGCCACCTCCGGTGCGGGAGGCCGTCGACCTGTGGGGCGAGCTGGCCTCGCTGCCCCGGCTGCGGGCGGCGAAGGAATACCTGGACCCGCACCAGCGGCTCGCCCCGGGCCGCCTCCCCGGCGGCCTCTGACATCCACCCCGCGCAGGGCCGCCCCGCCCCTGCCGTGCGTGGGGGCGGCTCGCCGGGGGCGGCCAGGCGTAGGGGGCGGCTGGGCGTGGGGGCGGCTCGCTGGGGCCGCCGTGCGTGGGGGCCGCCGGGCGTGGGGCGGCTCGCGATGTCGGCGACATCGCGGTATCCCGGGGGCCGGGATACCCCCATGTCGCCGACATTGTGGCGCGGCCCCGCCCGGCCCAGGCCCGCGCCGGGGCCGGGTGTCAGCGGCGGTCGTTGCGCAGCACGAGGATCGCGATGTCGTCGCGGGGCGTCTCGGCCGAGAACCCGATCGCCGTCGACCGCAGCCGGGCGGCCACCACGTCGGCCGAGTATCCGGCCAGCGGCGCGGCGGACTCCCGCAGCCGCTCCGTGCCGAACAGCTCGCGGCCCCGCCGGCGCTCGGTCACCCCGTCCGTGTAGAAGATCAGCGAGTCGCCGGGGGCCAGGGTCAGTTCGGCGGCCGGGGAGGCGATCGCGTCGAGCAGGCCGAGCGCGGTGCCGCCGGCCCCGACGAACGCGGCCCCGTCGCCGGCCCGCAGCAGCACCGGGCGGTCGTGGCCGGCCAGGTGCAGGGACACGTCGAGCTGGTCGCCCTCGCCCGGCCCGACGGCCGCCAGCGCCAGCGTGCAGTAGCGCCCGCCGCCCCGCTCGACCAGCGTGTTGTTGAGCCGGACCAGCGCCTCCGGCAGCGGCTTGCCGTCGCTGACCAGCACCCGGATGACGTCGCGGACCAGCCCGGTGACGGCCGCCGCCTCGACCCCCTTGCCGGACACGTCGCCGACCACCACGAGCCAGCGCCCGTCGGGCAGGGGGAGCACGTCGTAGAAGTCGCCGCCCACCTCGGCGTCGTCGCCGGTCGGCACGTACTCGGCGGCGAAGCCGATGCCGTCGACGACCGGCAGGACCGGCGGCAGCAGCGACCGCTGGAGCGTCTGCGCCACCCGCCGCCGCTCGGCGTGGATGCGGGCGTTCTCGATGGCCAGGGCCGCCCGCCGGGCCACGTCCTCCAGCACGGCCACCTCGTCGGGGTCGTGCCGGTGCCGCTGGTGGCGGCCCACCGCGAGGGTGCCCAGCCGCTGCCCGCGCGCCACCAGCGGGACGGCGAAGCCCTCCATCGGCCCGCCCAGCGGCACCTGCGACCCGATCCGGGACGCCTCGCGCAGCCGGGACTGCACCGAGTCCGTCCCCGTCTCGCGGAGCACCTTGTGCAGCTGCGGCAGCACCGACTCGTCGGCGTGGGTGGCGGCCGCGAGTCGCAGCCGCCCCCACTCGTCGGCCGTGTGCACCGCGCACCACTGGCCGAGGCGGGGCACGACGAGCTGCGGGATCAGCACCATCGTCAGCTCGACGTCGAGGGACTGGGCGAGCAGCTCGCCCGCCTCGGCCAGGAACGTCAGCCAGGCCTGCCGGCGTACGTCGGCCCGGCGCAGCCGGTCGTTCTCCAGGTGCAGCGAGAGCCGTTCGGCGGTCAGCACCGCGAGCGGCCGCGCGTACGTCGAGGGGGCCGCGTCCAGCTCCAGCTCCCCGGTGTACGGCCGGTGCACCGCCAGCGGCACCCGCAGCAGCTCGTTGCCGGCGCGGGGGGTGCGACCGTAGCGGGCCAGCACCTGCCGGCCCAGCCCGTCGCCCCGGTCGAGCCGGACGAGGCCACCGGCCGCGCCGACCATCTCGGCGAGCCGGGTGAGCAGGTCGGTGGCGAAGTCCGGCAGCGGGTCGTCGGCGTACTGGTCGGGGGCGGTCTGCATCAGCTCGCTCATCGCCCCGGCGCTGGGCCCCGCGTGCTCCCCTCCGGCGGTCGACGTCGGCGTGCCCCCGGCGGCACCGGCCTGGGGGCCGGCGGCGACCGGCTGCCCGTCGGCGGCGCCGGAGCGGTCCAGCCGGAACCACACCCCCTTGCCGGTGGGCAGGTAGGTCGTGCCCCATCGACTGGCGAAGTGGTCCACCAGCAGCAGCCCCCGGCCCCGCTCGGACACCTCGTTGATCTCCGAGGTGTCGTTGCGTACGCCGACGGTCAGCTCGTCGACGGATCCGGCGGCGAAGTCGGAGACCGTCACGGTGAGGCCGATGTCGTCGCCGACGACCTCGATGTCCAGTTCGGTGCGGGCGTGCTCGACGGCGTTGGTGGTCAGCTCGGTGGTGAGCAGCAGGGCCTCGTTGAGCAGGTCGTCGAGGCGCGCGGCGGCGAGCACGGACCGGACCAGGGCGCGGGCGGCGGCAGGTGTGCGCCGGTCGGCGGGCAGCCGGACCCGCCGGACGCGCTCGTCCGGACCGTCGAAGGCCGCCGGCCCCGCCTCCGCTGACACCTTCGTATCCTCCACCGCCGCCGGGCCCCGCGCCAAGCTGATCCGGCGGTCGGCCCGCCGCGCCGCGCGGGCCGGCGTCGGCGTCGACGGCGGTGTCGCCGGGCGTGGCGGGCCGGCGGGCGGCGCGTCCCCGGAGCCCAGCCGGGCACAATGAGGGAACGGCCGGTGCGTTCGACGGGCGCCGGCGGCCCCCGGAACTCAGCGAGGAATGCGATGACCACGGCGAAACACCCGGTAGCCGCGGACCCGTCCGCGCCGGACCAGGCCGCTCTGCTCGGCGAGCTGGCGGAGGCGCTGCGGCGCGTGCGCGGGGGTGACCTGAAGGTGCGGCTGCGGCCCCGGGCGGGCGCGGCCGGCGAGGTGGCGGACGCCTTCAACGAGGTGGTGGCCCTCCAGGAGCGGCAGCACCGCGACCTGCTGCGGATCAGCCGGGTCGTCGGTCGGGACGGCCGGCTCAACGAGCGCCTGGAGGAGGAGGGGCTGGAGGGCTCCTGGGCGGAGGACCAGCGGGCCGTCAACTCGCTGATCGACGGCCTGGGCCGGCCGACCACCGAGATCGCCCGGGTGATCGTGGCGGTGGCCGACGGCGACCTCTCGCAGCACATGGCGCTGGAGATCGACGGCCGCCCCCTGCGCGGCGAGTACCTGCGGATCGGCCGCACGGTCAACACGATGGTCGACCAGCTCTCGTCGTTCTCCAACGAGGTGACCCGGGTGGCCCGGGAGGTGGGCACCGAGGGCAAGCTCGGCGGCCAGGCCGACGTGCGCGGGGTGGCCGGCACCTGGAAGGACCTCACCGACTCGGTGAACACCATGGCGTCGAACCTGACCGGCCAGGTGCGGTCGATCTCCCAGGTGGCGACGGCGGTGGCCCGGGGCGACCTGTCGCAGAAGATCACGGTCGGGGCGCGCGGCGAGGTCGCCGAGCTGGCCGACACGATGAACTCGCTCACCGACACGCTGCGCCTCTTCGCCGAGCAGGTGACCCGGGTGGCGCGCGAGGTGGGCACCGAGGGCAAGCTGGGCGGCCAGGCCGACGTGCCGAACGTCGCCGGCACCTGGAAGGACCTCACCGACAGCGTCAACTCGATGGCGTCGAACCTGACGGCGCAGGTGCGCAACATCGCCCAGGTCTCGACGGCCGTCGCCCGGGGCGACCTGTCGCAGAAGATTACCGTCGCCGCGCAGGGCGAGATCCTGGAGCTGAAGGACACCGTCAACACGATGGTGGACCAGCTCAGTTCGTTCGCCGACGAGGTGACGCGGGTGGCGCGGGAGGTGGGCAGCGAGGGGAAGCTGGGCGGTCAGGCGCAGGTGCGCGGGGTCTCCGGCACCTGGCGCGACCTCACCGAGAACGTCAACCAGCTCGCCGGCAACCTGACCAGCCAGGTCCGCAACATCTCGCAGGTCTCGACGGCCGTCGCGAAGGGCGACCTGTCGCAGAAGATCACGGTGGACGCGCAGGGCGAGATCCTGGAGCTGAAGAACACCGTCAACACGATGGTGGACCAGCTCAGCTCGTTCGCCGACGAGGTGACGCGGGTGGCGCGGGAGGTGGGCACCGAGGGCAAGCTGGGCGGCCAGGCCCAGGTCAAGGGCGTGCTGGGCACGTGGCGGGACCTGACCGACAACGTCAACTCGATGGCGTCGAACCTGACGTCGCAGGTGCGCAACATCGCCTCGGTGACCACGGCGGTGGCGAAGGGTGACCTGTCGCAGAAGATCACGGTGGATGCCCGGGGCGAGATCCTGGAGCTGAAGTCGACGGTGAACACGATGGTGGACCAGCTCAGTTCGTTCGCCGACGAGGTGACGCGGGTGGCGCGGGAGGTGGGCACCGAGGGCAAGCTCGGCGGCCAGGCCCAGGTGCGCGGCGTCGCCGGCACGTGGCGGGACCTGACCGACAACGTGAACTCGATGGCGTCGAACCTCACCGCCCAGGTGCGCAACATCGCCCAGGTCTCCACGGCGGTGGCGAAGGGTGACCTGTCGCAGAAGATCACGGTGGATGCCCGGGGCGAGATCCTGGAGCTGAAGTCGACGGTGAACACGATGGTGGACCAGCTCAGTTCGTTCGCCGACGAGGTGACGCGGGTGGCCCGGGAGGTGGGCACCGAGGGCAAGCTGGGCGGTCAGGCCCAGGTCAAGGGCGTCTCCGGCACGTGGCGTGACCTCACGGACAACGTGAACTCGATGGGGTCGAACCTGACGTCGCAGGTGCGCAACATTGCCTCGGTGACCACGGCGGTGGCGAAGGGTGACCTGTCGCAGAAGATCACGGTGGACGCGCAGGGCGAGATCCTGGAGCTGAAGAACACCGTCAACACGATGGTGGACCAGCTCCGGTCGTTCGCCGACGAGGTGACCCGGGTGGGCCGCGAGGTTGGCATCGAGGGCAAGCTGGGCGCACAGGCCCAGGTGAAGGGCGTGTCCGGCACCTGGCGGGACCTCACGGAGAACGTCAACCAGCTCGCCTCGACGCTCACCACCCAGCTCCGGGCCATCGCCGAGGTGTCGACCTCGGTGACCCGGGGCGACCTGACCCAGCGGATCGCGGTCGAGGCGCAGGGCGAGGTCGCCGACCTGAAGGACAACATCAACCAGATGATCGTCACCCTCCGGGAGACGACGAAGAAGAACGCCGAGCAGGGCTGGCTGGACTCCAACCTGGCCCGCATCGGCGGCCTGCTCCAGGGGCAGCGCGACCTCGGCGAGGTCTGCCGGATGATCATGATGGAGGTGACCCCGCTGGTCGACGCGCAGCTCGGCGCGTTCTTCCTGGCGGACACCTCGGACGGCAGCATGCGGCTGCGGCTGACCGCCTCGTACGGCTACGTGGCGCGGGGGCACGATGTCACGTTCGGGCCGGGCGAGGGACTGGTCGGGCAGGCCGCGCTCTCCCGCCGGACGATCCGGGTGAGCGCCTCGCCGGACGGCCGGCTCACCCTGCGTTCCGGGCTCGCCAACACCCCGCCGGCCGACCTGGTCGTGCTCCCCGTCCTGTTCGAGGGCGAGCTGCTCGGCGTGATCGAGTTCGCCGGCGTGGCGGCCTTCCCCGACCTGCACCTGACGTTCCTGGAGCGGCTGGTGCTGACCATCGGCGTGGCCGTCAACACCATCCAGGCCAACCGGCGCACCGAGGAGCTGCTGGCGCAGTCGCAGCGGCTGGCCCACGAGCTGCAGGAACAGTCGGCCGAGCTGCAGCGCACCAACGCCGAGTTGGAGGACAAGGCCCAGCTCCTGTCGGAGCAGAAGGCCAACATCGAGACCCAGAACCGGGAGATCGAGCTGGCCCGGCTCGGCCTGGAGGACAAGGCGCAGCAGCTCACCCGGGCGTCGGCGTACAAGTCGGAGTTCCTGGCCAACATGAGCCACGAGCTGCGTACGCCGCTGAATTCGCTGCTGCTGCTCGCGCGGCTGCTGGTGGAGAACTCGGAGCAGAACCTCACCCCGAAGCAGATCGAGTTCGCCCGCACCATCCACGGCTCCGGCTCGGACCTGCTGCGCCTGATCGACGACATCCTCGACCTGTCGAAGATCGAGGCGGGCCGGATGGACGTCGAGCCGACGGAGGTCCAGTTCACCGAGATCCGGGGGTTCGTCGAGCAGGCGTTCGCCCCGCAGGCGGAGGAGAAGGGCCTCGACTTCCAGGTGCGGCTGGCCAAGGAGCTGCCCCCGGCGCTGGTCACCGACGCGCAGCGGCTGCAGCAGATCCTGCGCAACCTGCTCTCCAACGCGGTGAAGTTCACCGACAACGGCGCGGTGACGCTGCGCATCGCCCCGGCCCCCGAGAACGTCGTGTTCGACGTCCCGGCGTTGACCAACGCCCGCCAGGTGATCGCCTTCACGGTGATCGACACGGGCATCGGCATCTCGGACGACAAGCTGTCGCTGATCTTCGAGGCGTTCCAGCAGGCGGACGGCACGACCAGCCGCCGCTACGGCGGGACGGGGCTGGGCCTGTCGATCAGCCGGGACCTGGCCCGTCTGCTCGGCGGGTCGATCACGGTCAGCTCGGCGCCCGGGGAGGGTTCGACGTTCACCCTCTACGTACCGGAGGTGCTGGCGCCGGACGCGGTGGTCGCGCCCGCGCCGCCCTCGCCGGCCCGGGCGGGCCTGCCGTCGTCGCTGCTCATGCCCCCGCTGGAGCTGCCGGATCCGGCCGAGGCGCCGGGGACCCGCCGGCTGGAGGGCGTGACCGTGCTGATCATCGACGACGATGTGCGAAATGTCTTCGCTCTGACCAGCGCATTGGAGTTGCACGGTATGACCGTGTTGTACTCGGACAACGGGGCGGACGGGGTCCGCCTGCTGGCCGAGCATCCGGAGGTGGACATCGTGCTGATGGACGCGATGATGCCCGACCAGGACGGCTACGAGACGACCCGGCAGATCCGCCGCAACCACCACTTCGCCGACCTCCCGATCGTCTTCCTGACCGCGAAGGCCATGCCGGGGGACCGCGAGTCCGCGCTCGCGGCGGGAGGCAGCGACTACATCACCAAACCGGTCGACCTGGACGAGCTGATCGAGCTGATGTCGTCCTGGGTGAGCGGCAGCCGAGGCGAGGAGAGTTCGTGATTCAGACGGCCAAGGCGCTGCTGGTCGACGACCGGCGGGAGAATCTGATGGCCCTGGAGGCGATCCTCCAGGGGCTGCCGGTGCAGTCGGTGGCGGTGGAGAGCGGCGAGGCGGCGCTCAAGCAGCTGCTGGTGGACGACTTCGCGGTCATCCTGCTGGACGCGCAGATGCCCGACATGGACGGCTTCGAGACCGCCAGCCACATCAAGCGGCGGGAACGCACCCGGCACGTGCCGATCATCTTCCTCACCGCCGCCGACAAGGACGCCCAGCTCGCCCTGCGCGGGTATGCGGTCGGCGCGGTGGACTACCTGACCAAGCCGTTCGACCCGTGGGTGCTGCGGGCCAAGGTGTCGGTCTTCGTCGAGCTGTGGGTGAAGACCCGGCAGTTGGCCGCGCAGTCCGACCTGGTCCGCGAGCGCGAGACGCAGTGGCGGGCGCTCACCGACGCGGTCGACGAGGCCACGACGCTGCTGCGCGGCGACGCCCCGGACGGCCGCGCCCGCGCCGTGGAACTCCTCGAACAGGCCCGCTGGGGCAACAGCCTCTAGGCCGCGTGGCGGCGGGGCGGGCCGACCGGCAGGGCGGTGGCCTGCAGGGCGGTGGCCGGCGCGGGGCGGGTCACCGGTCGGCCGGGTGCCTGCCGTGCCCGGTGGCGGCGCGTCGGGCCCGCCAGCGCTCGCCCAGCGAGTCGATCTCCTCCTGGACGAAGACGAAGAAGTCGCGCATCTCGGAGACCCGCTCGCCGGCCACGGTGCCGCGTCCGTTCAGGGCGTCGACCCCGCCGTCGGCGAGGTCGATGAGGTTCTTGTAGATCCCGGTCTTGGTGATGGTCCCCTCGTACCAGGGGTTGTCGGGCAGCCGGTACCGGTCGCGGCGGGAGCCCTTCACCGGCTCGCGGACCAGCATGCCGAACTGGGTCAGGTAGCGGACCGCGCCGGAGACGGCCGCCGCGCTGACGTCGAGCCGCTCGCCGATCTCGGCGGCGGTCAACGGGTCGTCCGCGCTCATGACCGTGAACAGCACCCGGGCCGCCATCCGGGGGAAGCCGACCTCCGCGAAGGCCATGGCCATCCGCTCGACGAAGTGGTGGACCGCCTCCTCGTTGCGGCGGGGCGGGTCGGCGGCGCTCATCGGGCTCTCCTCGGCGGTCGGGTATCTGATCGTGCCTCAGGTTCTACAGACTTCACAACTTTCTGAAATCACTGTAGCTTCGGAAGTGTGGAAACTCCGATAGAGATCTCCGGCCTGGTGAAGACCTTCGGCCGGACCAGGGCGCTCGACGGGCTCGACCTGACCGTCCGCGCCGGCGAGGTGCACGGGTTCCTGGGCCCCAACGGGGCCGGCAAGTCCACCGCCATCCGCGTGCTGCTCGGCCTGCTCCGGGCCGACGCGGGAGCCGTCCGGCTGCTCGGCGGCGACCCGTGGCGCGACGCCGTCGCCCTGCACCGCCGGCTCGCGTACGTGCCCGGCGACGTGACGCTGTGGCCCAACCTGACCGGCGGCGAGGTGATCGACCTGCTCGGCCGGATGCGCGGCGGCCTCGACCGCGCCCGCCGCGACGAGCTGCTCGCCGCCTTCGAGCTGGACCCGCGCAAGAAGGGCCGGGCCTACTCCAAGGGCAACCGGCAGAAGGTCGGGCTGGTCGCCGCCCTCGCCTCCGACGCCGAGCTGCTGATCCTCGACGAGCCCACCTCCGGGCTCGACCCGCTGATGGAGGAGGTCTTCCAGCACTGGGTCCGCCGCGCCCGCGCCGACGGCCGCACCGTGCTGCTCTCCAGCCACATCCTCGGCGAGGTCGAGGCCCTCTGTGACCGGGTGACGATCATCCGCAGCGGCCGGGCCGCCGAGGCCGGCACCCTGAGCGAGCTGCGCCACCTCCAGCGCACCAGCGTCGACGCCGAGCTGGCGGGGCCGCCGCACGGGCTGGCCGGGCTGCCCGGCGTGCACGACCTGCGGGTCGACGGCGACCGCGTCCGCTTCGACGTGGACACCCCGGCCCTCGACGCCGCGCTGCGCCGGCTCACCGAGATCGGCGTACGGAGCCTGGTCAGCCGGCCGCCCACCCTGGAGGAGCTGTTCCTGCGGCACTACGGGACGGCCGCGCCCGACGCCGCGCCGGCCGGGGCGACGCGATGAGCCGCGCAGTCGCCGCACGGGGCGGCGCGACGAGCCGCCCGGCCGTCGGGCGGGGCGGGCCGCTCACCGGCACCCGGCACCTGGTCCGGCTGATCCTGCGCCGTGACCGCGTCCTGCTGCCGATCTGGGTGCTGGTGATCGCCGTCCTCCCCGCCAGCTACGCGGCGACCTACGCCGAGCTGTACCCGACCGCCGCCCAGCGCGCCGAATACCTGGCCACCACCGCCGGCAACCCGTCGATCGTGGCGCTGCTCGGCCCCGCGTACGGCGACAGCGTCGGCGCGCTCGCCACCCAGCGGGCCGGGCTGCTGCACCTGATCGTGGGCCTGATCAGCCTGCTCGTCGTCGTCCGGCACACCCGCACCGAGGAGGAGGCGGGTCGGCGGGAGCTGCTCGGTGCCACCGTCCTCGGACGGGCCGCGCCGCTGGCCGCCGCGCTGCTCGTCACGTACGCGGCGGACCTGCTGCTCGGGCTGCTCGTCGCCGGCGGCCTGGTCGCCACCGACCTGCCGGCCGCCGGCTCGGTGGCGTTCGGGCTGTCGGTGGCCCTCGCCGGCATGTTCTTCGCCACCGTCGGCGCGCTCGCCGCGCAGCTCACCGAGAGCGCCGGCGCCGCCCGGGGGCTGGGCCTCGCGGTCCTCGGCGTGGCGTACCTGGTCCGGCTCGCCGGGGACGCTGGCGGGGTGGAGTGGCTGAGCCGGCTCTCCCCGCTGGGCCTGGCCCAGCGCACCCACCCCTACACCTCCGAGCGGTGGTGGCCCCTGGCGGTGCTGGTCGGGCTGACCGCCCTGGTCGGGGCGCTGGCGTCGGGGCTGGCCGCCCGGCGGGACCTCGGTGCCGGCGTGCTGCCGCAGCGGCTCGGCCCGGCCACCGCCGGTGGTGCCCTCGCCGGCCCGCTGGGGCTGGCCTGGCGGCTCAACCGGGTCGCGCTGCTCGGCTGGACGGTCGGCGCGGCGGCGCTCGGGGCGGTGCTCGGCGGCGCGGCCGAGGCGGCCGGCAGCGCGGTGGAGGGCAACGAGGCCGTCGCCCGGCTGATGGAGCGCCTGGGCGGCTCCGCGTCGGTCGCCGAGGCGTACCTCGGGGCGACCCTGAGCATCACCGCCCTCGCCGCCGCCGGCTACGGCATCCAGGCCGCGCTGCGGATGCGGGCCGAGGAGACCGCCCAGCGGGCCGAGCCGGTGCTCGCCACCGGCGTGAGCCGGTCCCGCTGGCTGCTCGGCCACCTCGCCTTCGCCCTGCTCGGCCCGGCGGCCGTGCTGGTCGTCACGGGCCTGGTGACCGGGCTCGCGTACGGCCTCAGCATCGGCGACGTCGCCGGGCGGGTGCCCCGGCTGACCGGGGCGGCGCTGGCGCACGTGCCGGCGGTGTGGGTGCTGGTCGGCGTGGCGGTGCTGCTGTTCGGCCTGCTGCCGCGCGTCAGCGTCGGGGTGGCCTGGGCGGCGCTCGCGGCCTGCCTGCTGCTCGGGCAGCTCGGCGCGGTGCTGGAGCTGAGCCAGTGGCTGCTGGACCTGTCGCCGTTCACCCACACCCCGCAGGTGCTGGGCGGCCCCGTCCCCCGCACGCCGCTGCTGGCGCTCACCGCCACCGCGGCGGCCCTGTCGGCGGCAGGCCTGCTGGCGTTCCGCCGCCGCGACCTGCCGCGCTGACGGGACCTGGCAGCCTGCCGCGCGGACGCGACCTGCCGGGCTGCCGCGCTGACGCGAGCCGCCAAGCCGAGGCGGCCTGCCGAGTTGACCCGGGTGCGACCGGCGCCCGGGTCAGTCGGCGGGCGCGCCGTTGCGGATCATGAGGGCCGAGCGCAGGCCCGTGATGTCCAGGACGCGCAGCAGGAAGTCGCCGACGTTGGTCAGGACCAGCAGGCTCTGCGCGTGGCTGGCCTTGCGGCTGAGGACGACCAGGGTGCCCAGGCCCTGGGAGTCGCAGAAGGTGACGCCGCCCAGGTCGAGGACGATGCGCGGCGGCGGGTCGGCCAGCGCCTCGTTGACGGCGGTCGAGAGCTGGGCGGCCGTGAGCATGTCGATCTCACCGGCGAGGCGAAGCACGGCTTCATCGCCCGTCCGGTGTACCGTGATGGACAGTTCGGCACGATCCACCCGGTCAGCCTATCGCGATCTCGCCCACCCGGCCCGCTGAGGCGACCAGGCGCGGCGGGCCCCGCCGCAGCGACCGTCCCGCCCCCCGTCGAGCCCCACCGCCGGGGTGAGCCCGGTAACCCCGATCAGGGGTGGGTGCCGATTCGCCGTCCGGCGCTGACACAATGGCCGCATCGTGACCGATGACTTCTCCGCCGGATCCGGCCGCTACCCAGCCGACGCGCCGGCCTCAGAGGCCCTGTTCGACCGCGCCCGCGCCATCGTGCCGGGCGGGGTCAACTCCCCCGTGCGCGCGTTCCAGGCCGTCGGCGGGACGCCGCGCTTCATGGTCCGGGGGGAGGGTCCCTGGCTCTACGACGCGGACGGTCGGCGCTACGTCGACCTCGTCTGCTCCTGGGGGCCGCTGCTGCTCGGGCACGCCCACCCCGAGGTGGTCGCCGCCGTCCAGGCCGCCGCGGCCCTGGGCACCAGCTTCGGCACCCCGACCCCCGGCGAGGTCGAGCTGGCCGCCGAGATCGTCGACCGGACCCCGGTCGAGCAGGTACGGCTGGTCAACTCGGGCACCGAGGCCACCATGTCGGCGATCCGGCTGGCCCGGGGCCACACCGGCCGCTCCAAGATCATCAAGTTCGCCGGCTGCTACCACGGGCACGTCGACGCGCTGCTCGCCGCCGCCGGCTCCGGCGTGGCCACCCTCGGCCTGCCCGACTCGCCCGGCGTCACCGGCGCGGCGGCGGGCGAGACCATCGTGCTGCCGTACAACGACGTCGCCGCCGTCGAGGAGGCGTTCGCCGCGCAGGGGCAGCACATCGCCGCCGTCATCACCGAGGCGGCGGCCGGCAACATGGGCGTGGTCGCCCCGCGCGACGGGTTCAACGCCCAGCTCGCCCGGATCGCCCACGCGCACGGCGCGCTGCTGATCGTCGACGAGGTGATGACCGGGTTCCGGGTGTCCCGCTCCGGCTGGCACGGGCTCGACCCGGTCGACGCCGACCTGTGGACGTACGGGAAGGTCATGGGTGGCGGGCTGCCCGCCGCGGCCTTCGGCGGGCGCGCGGAGATCATGGCGCGACTCGCCCCGGCCGGCCCCGTCTACCAGGCCGGCACGCTCTCCGGAAACCCCCTCGCGTGCGCCGCCGGCCTGGCCACGCTGCGGCTGGCCGACGATGCCGTCTACCGCCGGCTCGACGACACGGCCGCCGTCGTGGGCAAGCTCGCCTCCGACGCGCTGGCCGCCGCCGGGGTCCCGCACCGCCTGTCGTACGCGGGCAGCATGTTCTCGATCTTCTTCACGGACGCCGACGTGGTCGACTACGACAGCGCGCGGACCCAGCAGGTCCCGGCGTTCCGGGCGTTCTTCCACTCGATGCTCGCCGACGGCGTCTACCTGCCGCCGAGCGCTTTCGAGTCCTGGTTCGTCTCGGCGGCGATCGACGACGCCGCCCTGGAGCGGATCGCCTCGGCCCTGCCGGCGGCGGCGAACGCGGCGGCAGCGGCAGGCAACGGGGGGTAACCGGTGAGCAAGACGGTGGTGCACGTGCTGCGGCACGGTGAGGTGCACAACCCGGGCCAGATCCTCTACGGCCGGCTGCCCGGCTTCCGCCTGTCGGAGCTGGGCGTGCAGATGGCCAAGGCGGCGGCCCAGGGGCTCGCCGAGCGGCACGTGGTGCACGTGGTGGCCAGCCCGCTCGAACGCGCCCAGCAGACCGCCGAGCCGATCGCCGCCCAGTTCGGCCTGCCCGTCGGGGTGGACGAGCGGCTGATCGAGAGCGCCAACTGGTTCGAGGGCAAGAAGGTCTCCCCGGGCGACGGGTCGTTCCGCGACCCGCGCAACTGGTGGGTGCTGCGCGACCCGGTCACCCCGAGCTGGGGCGAGGCGTACCGGGCCATCGCCGAGCGGATGTTCGCCGCCCTGCACGCCGCCCGCGTCGCCGCCGAGGGCCGGGAGGCCGTGCTGGTCTCCCACCAGCTCCCCATCTGGACCCTGCGCCGGTACGTCGAGCGCAAGCGGCTCTGGCACGACCCGCGCAAGCGGCAGTGCGGGCTGGCCAGCCTCACCTCGTTCCACTTCGACGGCGCGAAGGTGGTGGGCATCGGCTACTCGGAGCCCGCCGCCCACCTCGTCGCCACATCGCCGACCGCCCGGACGGCCAAGGGGGCCTGATGCCAGCCCGAAGGTGGATCGCCGGACTCCTCGCGGCCGTGACGGCCACGGCGGCGCTGGCCGGCTGCTCCGGCGACAGCCAGGAGCGGCGCTGCGCCACCACCGACGGGGTCATCGAGTGCGCCCCCGACGAGCGCTCCGCCGCGCCGAAGCTCGCAGGTGAGCTGCTCACCGGCGGCAGCTACGACATCGCGAAGGACCTCGGGCAGGTAGTCGTGGTCAACTTCTGGGGCTCCTGGTGCCCGCCCTGCCGGGCCGAGGCCGACGACCTGGAGGCCACCTACCAGGCCACCAAGGGCTCCGGGGTGACGTTCCTCGGCATCAACGTGCAGGACAACCGGGACAAGGCGCTCGCGTTCGAGGAGGGCCGGGTCACCTATCCGAGCCTGTTCGACCCGCCGAGCCGGCTGGCCCTCGCCTTCGACATCGCGCCGAACACCATCCCGGCCACCGTGATCCTCGACCGGGACGGCCGGGTCGCCGTGGTCATCCGGTCGGCGGTCACCCAGGACCGGCTGCAACCGATCGTCGAGCGGATCGCCGCCGAGAAGCCCGCGCCCGACGGTTCCCGCTGATGGGCGAGACCTTCCACGACATCGCCAGCGGCGGCCCGCTGCTGCTGGCCATCGGCGCGGCGGCGCTCGCCGGGCTGGTCAGCTTCCTCTCCCCGTGCATCCTCCCCCTGGTCCCGGGCTACCTGTCCTACGTGACAGGCCTGGCCGGCACCGACCTGGAGAGCGCAAGGAAGGGCCCCCTGTTAACGCCTTCTGTAGAGCAGGGGCCCCCTGTTAACACCCCCGGCGGCGGGGTCGCCGTGCGGGAACGGGCGGCGGAGCGTACCCAAGAGGGCAGCCGGACCGGCGCGGCCGTGAAGGGGCGGGTGCTCGCCGGGACGCTGCTCTTCATCGCCGGCTTCACCGCCGTCTTCACCGCCACCGCGATCCTCTTCGCCAGCGTCGGCCGGGTCCTCATCCAGTACGAGCGGCAGCTGGAGATCGGCGCGGGCGCGCTGATCGTCGTGCTCGGGCTGGCGTTCGTCGGGGTGCTCCCCGGCCTGCAACGGGAGTTCCGCATCCAGCGGCTGCCCGCCGCCGGCCTGCTCGGTGCCCCCGTCTTCGGCGCGGTCTTCGCGCTGAGCTGGATGCCCTGCACCGGCCCGACGCTCGCGGCGGTGCTCGGCATGGCCACCCCCGGCGGGCAGCTCGACCGGGCCGTGGTGCTCGCCGTGGCGTACTGCCTCGGGCTGGGGGTGCCGTTCGTCGTCTTCGGGCTGGCCTTCCACCGCCTGCTCGGGGTGTTCCGCGCCGTGCGGCGCAACAGCCGCTGGGTCACCCGCGTCGGCGGGGTCCTGCTGATCCTGATCGGCCTGGCGCTGGTCACCGGCGGGTGGACCAACTTCGTGATCTGGTTGCAGACCACCGTCGGCGTGGGCGAGGTGAGCATCTGATGACGGTCGTCGAGGACCGGCCGGCACCGCCGGCCGACGCCCCCCGCCGCCGGCCCAACCCCGTGCTGGCCCTGCTGCGCAACTCGTGGCGGCAGCTCACCAGCATGCGTACGGCGCTGATCCTGCTCTTCCTGCTCGCGGTCGCCGCCGTCCCCGGCTCGGTGCTGCCGCAGCGCGGGGTCAACCCGGAGAACGTCAACAAGTACTTCGCCGAGCACCCCGACCTGGCCCCGAAGCTGGACCGGATCGGCGCGTTCGAGGTGTTCGGTTCGGTCTGGTTCTCGGCGATCTACCTGCTGCTGTTCACCTCGCTGATCGGCTGCATCGTGCCCCGGCTGCGCGACCACGTGCGCGCCCTGCGGGCGAAGCCACCGGCCGCGCCGAAGCGGCTCGACCGGCTGCCCCAGCACGCCGTGCTGGCCGGCGTCGCGCCGACGGGTCCCGAGGCCGTCGAGGCCGTCGCCGCCGAGCTGCGCCGCCGCCGCTGGCGGGTCCAGGTGCGCGGCACTGAGGTCTCCGCCGAGAAGGGCTACCTCAAGGAGACCGGCAACCTGCTGTTCCACACCTCGCTCATCGCCGTGCTGCTCGGGGTCGCGCTCGGCTCGTGGTACGGCTGGCACGGCAACAAGCTGCTGGTGGCCGGCCCGGACAACGCGTTCTGCAACACCCGGCAGCAGTACGCCGAGGCCAAGCTCGGCCCCCGCGTCGACAGCGCCGACCTGCCGCCGTTCTGCCTGACGCTGAAGAAGTTCGACGCGACGTTCCTGGAGTCGGCGCAGCCGGAGTCGTACCGTGCCACGGTCGACGTGGAGGAGCGGGGCCGGGCCACCCGCACCGCGTCCTTCTCGGTGAACGACCCGCTGCGCCTCGGCGGCGCCAACGTCTACCTGCTCGGCCACGGGTACGCGCCGGTCCTGCGCTACACCGACCGCTACGGCAAGACGCAGACCAGCAACTTCCCGTTCCTGACCACCGGGGACGCCACCCTGACCAGCGAGGGAGTGGCCGCGTTCCCCGACGTCAACGTCGACCCGGCCACGGGGAAACGCAACGCCGACCTCCAGGTCGCCTTCGAGGGGCTCTACCTGCCCACCGCGCCGCAGCAGCCCCCGTTCACCCGGTCGGAGTTCCCGACCGAGCGCAACCCGGCGGTGGTGCTGGTCGCCTACCGGGGCAACCTGGGCATGGACGCCGGCATCCCCGGCTCGGTCTACCAGCTCGACCAGCGCCAGGTCAGCAACGGCAAGCTCAAGCAGATCGGCGACCGCAAGCTCGCCGTCGGCGAGAAGTGGACGCTGGACGACGGCAGCGTGCTGGAGTTCGTCGGCACGCAGCCGTACATCACGATCTCGGTCCGGTACGACCCCGGCTCGGCCCTGCTGCTCGTCAGCTCGACGACGCTGCTGATCGGCCTCATGGGCGCGCTGTTCGGCAAGCGCCGCCGGGTCTGGTTCCGCGTCACGCCGGCCGGGACGCCCCCGGCGACCGGCGCGACGGAGACTGCGGCGGACCCCGCCGGTGGATCTCCGACGGCCGGTAGTAGCTTGGTGGAGGCCGGTGGCCTGCCGCGCACCGACTATCCAGGGTTCGCCGACGAGTTCGCGCAGCTCGTCGCCGCCA
This sequence comes from Micromonospora sp. PTRAS2, assembly GCF_054052245.1. Lineage (NCBI taxonomy): Bacteria > Bacillati > Actinomycetota > Actinomycetes > Micromonosporales > Micromonosporaceae > Micromonospora > Micromonospora sp. PTRAS2. The sequence goes on along the minus strand of NZ_JBSWBU010000001.1, from coordinate 562,494 downwards.
TCCGCGGCGACGGGACGCCGGGCGAGCGGGCCGGCGAGGCAACAGCGCGTGGCCCGGCCGGGACGCGAGAAGGAGCGCAGTGATGTCCGCACTCTCCGACCAGCTGGTCACGTTCGCGACCCTGGCGTACCTGATCGCGATGATCAGCCACGCCGTCGAGTACGCCCTGGGCAACGCCCGCGCCGTCGCCCGGCCCGCCGCGCCCGCGCGCGAGCTGGTCGGGGCGGGGGTGGGTGCCGGGGGCGGCGTCCTTCCCGACGGTCCCGTCGCCAAGGCCGACGCCCCGCCGGTCGGCGTCGACCGTTCGACGGCCCGGGGCCGGCTCGCCGGCCGCGTCGCGGTGTGGATCACCGCGCTCGCCGCCGCGCTGCACCTCGGCGCCACGGTGACGCGCGGCATCGCCGCCGACCGGATGCCCTGGGGCAACATGTACGAGTTCGTGCTGACCGTGTCGTTCATCGGCACGGCGGCGTGGCTCGCCGTGCTGTGGAAGCGCCCCTCGCTGCGCCGCCTCGGGCTGTTCCTCACCCTCGTCATGGTGCTGCTGCTGGCGTTCGCCGAGCTGAAGCTCTATGTCGAGGTGGTGCCGTTGACCCCGGCGCTCAACTCCTACTGGTTCATCGTGCACGTGTCGACGATCAGCTTCTCGTCGGGCATCTTCCTGCTGGGCGTCGTGCCGGCGGTGGCGTTCCTCATGCGTAACGGCTACGAGCAGGGCAAGCGCAGCTTCCCGTACACCCTGGCGAAGCGGCTGCCGGCGGCGGCCGGCCTGGAGCGGCTGACCTTCTCGCTGCACGCCTTCGCGTTCCCGGTCTTCACCTTCGCGGTGATCGCCGGGGCGATCTGGGCGGAGGCCGCGTGGGGCCGGCCGTGGGGCTGGGACCCGAAGGAGACCTGGGCGTTCATCTCCTGGGTGGTCTACGCGGGCTACCTGCACGCCCGGGCCACCCCGAGCGTGCGACGCAACGTGGCGACCTGGCTCGCCATCGTCGGCTTCCTCACCGTGCTGATGAACCTGTTCGGCGTCAACTTCTTCTTCACCGGCCTGCACTCGTACGCCGGGGTGAGCTGACCCCGCCGGGCCCGACCCGCACGGGCGGGCCGGACCCGACCCGGGTCAGTGGCAGGTGCCGGTGCCCGAGTCGGTGAAGGTGCCGCCGAGCACCGGCAGGAACTGCCAGGTGTAGCTGCCCGGCGAGAGCGTCAGCTTGAGCACCCCGAACGTACGTCCGTTCCTGACCTCGCTGTTGGCGGCGGGCTCGGGGAACGAACTCTGCAGCGGGCGGCCCCCGGTGCCCACCACGAACTCCCGGATGCCCCGGGCCGGGTCGGCGACCCCGGACGGGTCCTGCGGGGCGAAGCGCTCGTACTGGTGGTTGTGCCCGTTGATGACGATCTCGGCACCCGCGTCGTAGAGCGCCTGGAACAACGGTCGGGCGTTCGACGACTCCCGGCCGCCGGAGCTGAACAGCGGGTGATGGTATTGGGCCAGGGTGCACCGGGTCGGGTGCGCGGCCAGGTCCGCGCGCAGCCACCGTTCCTGCGCCGACCCGGCCTGGCAGCCGCCCACCTGCGAGCAGTTGGTGTTCAGCACGACGACGTGCCAGCCGGCCTTGTCGAAGGAGTAGTAGCCCTTGCCGGGCGGCAGCACCGGTCCGAAGTAGTCGAAGGTGGGCTTGGCGTTGGCGGTCAGATAGTCGTGGTTGCCGAGGATCGGCTTCGTCCGGTCCTTGAACTGGCCCCACGTCGGGCCGTAGCAGTTGGCGAGCTGGTCCGCCGTACCGCTGTCGGTGAGGTCCCCGCCGGCCATGACGGTGCCGGGCTCGCGGGCGACGATCTGCGCGGTCTGTGCCGCCCCGGTGGTGCTGCACGCGGAGATGTCCCCGGCGTTGAGCAGCACGTTGTCGCCGGTGGGCGGGGTGCCGGTGCCGACGATCAGCTGCGGCGCGAAGGTGGTGGACTCCCGGCTGTCGTAGAAGGCGCCGTCCGGGTTGGTGGACGACAGGGCGAAGGCGACGAGGCCGTTGCCGGTGACGGCGTCGGTCACGTCCAGCTCGTACCAGGTGTTGCTGCGCACCGTGCCGAGCGACCCGAGCGGTCCGCCGATCGACGGCGGCCGGGTGGCGTACGCCAGCGTGCGTTCCGACCAGTCGGTGCCGACCTGCTGTGCGGTGCCGCCGGCCGGGCTGGGGGCGTTGGTGACGCTCTGGACGTGCAGCCGAAGGCGGGCGCTGGTGACCGGGTCACTCAGCCGGGTGACCGTGAACTGGAGGTAGGAGATCCGGGTCGGGGATGCGCCGACCATGAGCGAGTTGGTGCTGTTGAAGTTCGTGTTCGGGCTCGACGAGCTGACGTAGGTGTCCTGGCTGGGGAGGAACGTCACGGTCGTGGTGGCCGCCGTAGCCGGCGGCGCGCCGCCGAGCAGCCCGCCCACGAGGGCGAGGGCCGTCAGCACGCGGTGGGAAGCGCGTCTGCTCATGGGATCTCCGTCCGGGCCGGCCGACCGCCACGGCGCGCGGCGCTGCCTCCCGGCCCGCCCATACCCGGCGAGTGGACCCCGGGATCCGTCACCGTCGTGTCAACGCCCGGTCACCGCCGGGTGATCACCCCATCGACGCGGAGCGTCACCTGGTAGGCGATCTCCGGCACGTCGGCCAGCTCGATCCGGTCCGACCGCATGGCGAGCTGGGCGTGCAGCTCCCGGGCCACGGCGTCGCGGATGCGGACCAGCAGGGGCGAGAGGCCGTCCGGGTCGCCGGACACGTACGCGTCGTCCATGCCCCCATCCTGTCGCCGGGTGCTCCTTCGGAGCGAGCGCCAACCCGCTTCTGCGAGATGTCCAACTACACGAAGCAGTCCGGCATCCGCTACCCGGGCAGCCTGGCCGCCGTGATTCCACAACTGCTCCACCTGTTCCGGCTGCTGCCGGTGCGGCCCCCGGTGGTCGGTCAGGTGCCGAACCAACCCGGGACGTCGAGCCGGAAGAAGTTCGGCTGGGCGACCCGGCGCAGGTCGTCCTCCAGGGCGCTCACCCGCTGCTCGCCCAGCGTCTGCGCCCACCGGGCCCGCAGCTCGTCGAAGAGGGCCGCCGAGCGGCGCAGCCCGTCGTGCCCCCGGTCGGTCAGCCGGATGAGCTTGCGCCGTGCGTCGGCGGGGTCGTCGGCGCGTTCCAGGTAGCCGAGGGCGACCAGCCGGTCGACTGTTTTGCCGGCGGCCTGCTTGGAGACGCCGAGGCGGTGGCCCAGCTCGCTGGCGGTCGTGCCGGCCGGGCCGACGGCCTGGAGGACGAAGCCGTGCACCGGCCGCAGCTCCGCGTGCCCCTGCCGGGCCAGCTCCGCGTGCAGGTCGTCGACGAGGGTACGGAAGCCGGCCAGCAACAGCAGCGGCAGCAGGAAGCCGGGGCGCTCGGGGTCAGCCGTCGTCGCGTCCGCGGGGTCAGCCGTTGCCATGTTCGACAACCACGTTTACTATTTGGTCAACCACGTTGACTATCGTACGCGAAGAGGTTGTCCATGCCCCGATCGGCCTTCACCATCCACACCCTCGACACCGCACCCGCCGCCGCCCGGCCCGCCATGGCCGGGGTCCGCCGCAAGCTCGGGCACCTGCCCGCTGCCGTCGCACTGATGGCCGAGTCGCCGGAGCTGCTCAAGGGCTTCCTGGGCGCCGCCGCCGTCTTCGAGTCCACCGATCTCGACCCGGTCGCCCGCGAGGTGGTGGTGCTCACCGTCGCCGCCCGCAACGGGTGTCAGCTCTGCATGGCCATGCACACCGCCACCCTGGCCCGACACGACGGCACCACGGCACTGATCGAAGCGCTGCGCGCCGGGGCGGCGCTGCCCGAACCGCGACTCGAAGCGCTGCGCCGGTTCACCGTCGCCGTGCTCGATCACCGGGGCGACGTCCCCGACGAGGAGGTGGCCGCCTTCCTCTCGGCCGGCTGGCGGCCCCGGCACGCGCTGGACGTCGTGCTCGGCATCGGCGCGTACACCATCTCCACCTTCGCCAACCGCCTGCTGGACGCCCCCCTCGACCCGGCTCTGCCCGACCCGGCTCCTCTCGACCCGGCTCTTCTCGGTGATCAAGAGAAAAGTGTCACCGCATAGATCAACTCTGACGCTTCTCTCTTGATCGCCGATCCGGGGGCAGGGAGGGTGGGGGTGGGGGTCAGTCGTGTAGGAAGGGGAGCAGGAGGGCGGTCAGCTTGGCCGGGCGCTCCTCGAAGAGCCAGTGGCCGCAGTCCTCGACCACCCGGGCCTCGACCCTGCGGGCGTACCGGCGCACCTGGTCGGCCACCTGCCCGCCGAGGCTGGCTGCGGCCCCGACGGCGAGCACCGGCATCGGCAGCGGTCGCTTCCGGTACGCCGCGTTGTCCACGACGTCATGCCCGAACGCCCGGAAGTAGGCGAAGCTGGCCCGCAGGTGCGCCGGGTCGGTCAGATGCCGGGCGTACTCCTCGATGTCGTCCGCGCCGATGCTGCCCTTGAGCACCATGATCGAGTCGGTGAAGCGGTCCACCCAGAGTGACTCCCGGCCGGCGACCAGCTCCTCCGGCAGGCCGTTGGTGAGGTTGAAGAAGCCGAAGTTCCACACCGCCGGCCCGGCGGCGGTCAACGCGGGAAACGCGTAGATGCTCTCGTCGGGGATCGGCGCCTCGGTCAGCACCAACCGGGACACCTGGCCGGGGTGCGCGGCGGCGTAGGCGTACGCGACCATGGTGCCGACGTCGTGGCCGACCAGCCGGATGTCGCCGGCCAGGCCCAGGCCGGTCAGCAGCCCGTGCAGGTCGGCGGCGACGCTCTTCTTGTCGTACCCGTCGGGCGGGGCGTCGCTGTCGCCGAAGCCGCGCAGGTCGGGGGCGATCACGTGGTACGAGTCGGCCAGCTCCGGCAGCAGCCCCCGCCACATCCGCCAGCACTGCGGGTAGCCGTGCAGCAGCACCAGGGTCGGCCCCCGGCCGCCCCGGACGTAGTTGATCGCCACCGCGCCGACCTGGGCCCGCTGCTCGGTGAAACCCGCCGGCACCCGTCCGTCGCCCATCGCCGCCCCCTCTCCCACCCCCGGCGGCCCGACCACCCGGCGCACCGCCACCCGATCCAACGAGCGCCGATCGGCTGGGGAGACGCCCACCGCCCGCTGACCGGGCTTGTTAACAGGGGGCCCTTCCTCTACGGAAAGCGTTAACAAGGGGCCCTTCCTTGCACCTCAGCACGGTGCGGGAGACTGGGGGCATGGCGGTTCGTGGGTTTCCGTACACCGATCTGAAGGACTTCCTCGCGGCCCTGGAGCGGGCGGGGGAGCTGCGCCGCGTCCGCGTCCCCGTGGACCCGACGCTGGAGATCAGCGAGATCGTCACCCGGACCGTGCGCGAGGGTGGCCCCGCGCTGCTGTTCGAGCGCCCCACCCGGGGCGAGCTGCCGGTGGCGATCAACCTGTTCGGCACCGAGAAGCGGATGGCGATGGCGCTGGGCGTCGACTCGCTCGACGAGATCGGCGCGCGGATCGGCGCGCTGATCAAGCCGGAGCTGCCCGTCGGTTGGTCCGGCATCCGCGAGGGCCTCGGCAAGGTCATGCAGCTCAAGTCGGTGCCGCCGCGCAAGGTCAAGACGGCCCCCTGCCAGCAGGTGGTCTACTCCGGCGACGACGTCGACCTCGGCCGGCTGCCCGGCCTCCAGGTCTGGCCCGGCGACGGCGGGATCTTCCACAACTACGGGCTCACCCACACCAAGCACCCCGAGACCGGCAAGCGCAACCTCGGCCTCTACCGGCTCCAGCAGCACTCCCGCAACACCCTCGGCATGCACTGGCAGATCCACAAGGACTCCACCGCCCACCACGCGGTCGCCGAGCGGCTCGGCCAGCGCCTGCCCGTCGCGGTCGCGATCGGCTGCGACCCGGTCGTCTCGTACGCGGCCAGCGCGCCGCTGCCCAGCGACATCGACGAGTACCTGTTCGCCGGGTTCCTGCGCGGCGAGCGGGTCGAGATGGTCGACTGCCTCACCGTCCCGCTCCAGGTCCCCGCGCACGCCCAGATCGTGCTTGAGGGCTACCTGGAGCCCGGGGAGCGCCTGCCCGAGGGGCCGTTCGGCGACCACACCGGCTTCTACACCCCGGTCGAGCCGTTCCCCGTGCTGCACATCGAGACGATGACCATGCAGCGCGACGCCGTCTACCACTCGATCGTCACCTCGAAGCCGCCGCAGGAGGACCACGGCCTCGGCAAGGCCACCGAGCGGATCTTCCAGCCGCTGCTCAAGCTGCTGATCCCCGACATCGTCGACTACGACCTGCCGGCCGCCGGGGTCTTCCACAACTGCGCGATCGTGTCGATCCGCAAGCGCTACCCGAAGCACGCCCAGAAGGTGATGAACGCCATCTGGGGCGCGCACCTGATGTCGCTGACCAAGCTGATCGTGATCGTCGACGAGGACTGCGACGTGCACGACTACCACGAGGTCGCGTTCCGGGCGTTCGGCAACGTCGACTACGCCCGCGACCTGCTGCTCACCGAGGGGCCCGTCGACCACCTCGACCACTCCTCCTACCAGCAGTTCTGGGGCGGCAAGGTCGGCGTCGACGCCACCCGCAAGCTGCCCACCGAGGGCTACACCCGGGGCTGGCCCGAGGAGATGACCATGGCACCGGAGGTCGTCTCCCTGGTCGACAAGCGCTGGAAGGAGTACGGGATCTGATGGCCACCGCCGCCGCTGCGCCCGCGCGGCCGGGCCGCGTCAAGTCCTTCCTCAAGCTCGTCGCGATCGAGCACTCCGTCTTCGCGCTGCCGTTCGCGTACCTGTCGGCGCTGACCGCGATGCAGGTCGACGGCGGCCGGGTGCGCTGGCTCGACCTGCTGCTGATCACCGTGGCGATGGTCGGGGCGCGGACGTTCGCCATGGCCGCCAACCGCATCCTCGACCGGCGGATCGATGCGCGGAACCCGCGTACCGCCGCCCGGGAACTGGTCACCGGGGCGGTGAGCGTGCGGACGGCCTGGACCGGCGCGGGCGTCGCGCTCGTGGTGTTCCTCGCCGCCGCCGCCCTGCTCAACCCGCTCTGCCTGGCGCTCGCGCCGCTGGCCGTCGTCCCGCTGGTCGTCTACCCGTACGGCAAGCGGTTCACCAACTGGCCGCACGCGATCCTCGCGGTCGCCCAGGCGGTCGGCCCGGTCGGCGCGTGGCTCGCCGTCACCGGCACCTTCGCCGGCTCGTGGCCGGCGTTTCTGCTCGGCGCGGCCGTCGGCCTGTGGATCGGCGGCTTCGACCTGATCTACGCCTGCCAGGACGCCGAGGTGGACCGCGAGATCGGCGTGCACAGCGTGCCCGCGCGGTACGGGCTGCGGTTCGCCCTGCACGCCTCCACCGTCGCGCACGTGGTGACGTTCGCGCTGTTCGTCTGGTTCGGGGCGCTCGTCGGGTTCGGCTGGCCGTGGTGGATCGGGCTGGCCCTCACCGCCGCCGCGTTCGGCTACCAGCACCTGGTGGTCAGCCCGACCGACCTGAGCAAGGTCAACCGGGCGTTCTTCACGGCGAACGGGTTCGTCGGCATCGCGCTGTTCGTGTTCGCGCTGGTCGACCTCGTGGCCAGACTGGGCCTGCGCCCCTGAGCGAGCCCTCGCCGCCGCCCCCGGCGTTACTGCCCGCGCCGCTCCCGCCGCTGCCCAGCGTTGTTAAGAAGGGGCCCCTGCTCTACCGGAAGCGTTAAGAAGGGGCCCCTCCTTACCGCCATCGCCGCCTCCGTAGCGGGCGCTTTCCAGCGTCCAGTCGATCGTGCCCCGGACGGCGGCGGCGACCCCGTCGAGGTGGTCGGCGACCGCCTCGTCCAGCGCCGGCCCGAACGACGGCACGCCCGCGCGCAGCTCGACGAAGCGGCGCATCGCGGCCCGCCACCGCTCGGCGGCCGGGCCGAGCGCCGCCTCCACCCCGACGCCCCGCTCGGCGGCCAGCGCCAGCACCAGGTTGTGCCCGCCGGAGGTGGCCCGGTCCCGCTCCAGCGAGGCGATGTCGTTGTACCAGGAGAGCAGGTCGTTGCCGAGATCGCCGATCTCGCGCAGCCGCGGGTGGTGGTACACCGCGTCGGGCAGCGGCCGGCCCGTCACGAACTCGATCAGCGGATACGACACGTACGCCGCCGAGGTGGCCCGGCGCAGCTCGACGTACCGGGCGACGTCCGGCGGGCGGCCGGCCGCCTTCTCCACGGCCTCCAGCCACGCGCCGTGCAGGTGGTTACCGACCGCGTCCGTGAACCTCTCCCGCCAGCGCGCCGGCATCCGGCGGCGCGGTTCCCGCCACGCCCGCACCAGCAGCCGGCGCAGTGGGCCCGTGAGGCCCGGGTGCCGCCCCCGGGGCCCGTCGTGCAGCAGCCGGAGCGTCCCGTCCCGCAGGGCGAGGATCTGGTCGGGGCGCAGCCGGTCCGGTCGGTCGCAGGCGTCGTCGACCAGGAAGAACCAGGTGAACAGTGCCGCGATGGCGCGCAGGTCGGGCTCGGTGGCCTCCGGGTAGAGCCGGCCCGCGTACCGGGCGAACCGGGCGCGGGACAACCGGTCCAGGGCGGGGGAGTCCAACGGCAGGCCGACCCCGGGCAGCCGGTCGTCGAGCCAGCGTTGCACCCGGTCGGCGTACGGCGACAGCCGAGGCGGAATCGGGCAGTCGGCGCGCAGCGACCGGAGGATGTCGTCGGTCATCACCGATTCCCCCTGTGGGACGTGAATCGTTTTCGGCAGCATGGCAGGTCGACCCCGTGCGATGCCCCCCACCCTGCCCCGGGGGTGGGGGCGGTCGGTGGACCATCCCCGTGACCAGGCAGGCTGGAGGGCATGCGGGAACCATGGGTGGTGGGAGTCTCCGGCGCATCGGGCACGCCGTACGCGGCGGCGGTCGTCCGGGGGCTGCTCGACGCCGGCGAACCGGTGGACCTGGTCGTCTCCCGGGCCGCCCGGCTGACCATCCTCGACGAGACCGGGCGGGCCTTCCGCGACGGGCACTGGGCCGAGGACCTCGCCGCCTGGCTCGGCCGCGACCTGGGCGACGCCGACGTGCGGCACTGGCCCGCCGGCGATCTCGCCGCCGGCCCCAGCAGCGGCTCCTACCGGGTACGCGGAATGGCGGTGGTGCCGGCCAGCACGGCGGCCTGCGCCGGCATCGCGATCGGCCTGTCGAAGGACCTGTTGCAGCGGGCCGCCGAGGTCAACCTCAAGGAGCGCCGGCCGGTGGTGGTCGTGCCCCGGGAGACGCCGGTGACCCGCAGCCACCTGGAGCACCTGATCGCACTGCACGACGCCGGGGCGGTGGTGTTGCCGGCCAGCCCCGGCTTCTACGGTGCCGGGGCGTCCGCCTCCGCGCAGCAGCTCGTCGACTTCGTGGCCGGGAAGGTGCTCGACGCGCTGGGCGTGCCGCACACGCTGTTCCGCCGCTGGTCCGGCGAGCTGGGCGCCACCCGCTCCTGAACCACGTCCGGGGCCGGTGGTCAGCCCTGCCGCTGCGGGCTTCCGACGCCGGGACCGGTGGCGGGACGCGGGCCGGACTGGCCGGCCCGTGCCCGTCAGCGCACCTGCTCAGTACATCCCGGCATTGGCCGGGCCAGGGCCGGTCGACGCGGCGGGGCCGACGTTACGGGCCTTCCCCATCTCATCCGCCTCGTCCAGCATGCCCTCCCCCTCAAGCAGGGCCCGCACCTCGGATTCCCGAAACCGGCGATGCCCGCCTGGAGTCCGGATGCTGCCGATCCGGCCGGCCGCCGCCCAGCGCGTCACAGTTTTCGGGTCAACCCGAAACAGCGCGGCGACCTCACCCGGTGTCAGCAGGCGATCTCCAGTGTCCACAGCCCCCTCCTCGCGTCGACGAAGCCCCCGGCTGAACACACTGCCCCCGGCCGGTGCGAGCCCAGAGCCGTCATGAGGGACGTATGGCAATTACAGCACCAGCGACCTGGCCTGTCCGCCAAACGCGAAAAACGCACTGAGTGGGAAGTTAGTAAACTGGGGCGTCTCTGCTCTCCCTCGACCGAAGGTCTGCGGACACTCACCTACTGTCATGTGCAACGCATGCCGGGCGACCGGCGTTACGCCCCAACGACTAGGGTCACAGTCCGTGGACGCCATCGACCTGAGCCTCGTGGAGCTGTTGCAGGGCAACGCCCGACTCTCGTACGCCGAGCTGGCCCGCCAGGTCGGGCTCTCCGCCCCGGCCGTGCACGAGCGGGTCGGCAAGCTGGAGTCGGGCGGCGTCGTGCGGGCCTACCGGGCCGAGGTCGAGCCCGAGGCCATCGGCCTCGGCGTGACCGCGCTCATCGGCATCGTCGAGGACTCCGGCGGCGACACCGACGACGTGCTGGAGGCGTTCCGGCGGATGCCCGAGATCGAGTCCTGCTACTTCATGGCGGGAGTCGAGTCGTTCCTGCTCAAGGCCCGGGTCGGCACCATCGCCGAGCTGGAGCAGCTGATCGTGCGGCTGAACCGTACCCCCGGGGTGGCCTCCACCCGGACGGGCATCGCGCTGTCCACCAAGTGGGAGAACCGCCCGCAACCGCTCGCCCGCCCCGCGACCTGACCGGGCCGCGACCAGGGCCGATCCGCTTGCTACGTTTCCGAACATGACTCATCTCGACCGGTGCGACGAGGCCAGCCGGCGCTGGGTGACCGAGGCGATCGCCACGGTCGAGGCCGACGCCAACCGGTCCGCCGACACCCACCTGCTGCCGTTCCCGCTGCCCCGCGGGTGGGGCATCGACCTCTATCTCAAGGACGAGTCGGTGCACCCCACCGGCTCGCTCAAGCACCGGCTCGCCCGCTCCCTGTTCCTGTACGGGCTCTGCAACGGCTGGATCGGCCCCGGGACGACGATCGTCGAGGCGTCCTCCGGCTCGACGGCGGTCTCCGAGGCGTACTTCGCCCGGATGCTGGGGCTGCCGTTCATCGCGGTCATGCCGGCGTCCACCTCGCCCGAGAAGATCACCCAGATCGAGTTCCAGGGCGGGCGCTGCCATCTCGTCGACGACCCGGCCAAGGTGGTGGTCGAGGCGCGTTGGCTCGCCGAGGACTCCGGCGGGCACTTCATGGACCAGTTCACGTACGCCGAGCGGGCCACCGACTGGCGGGGCAACAACAACATCGCCGAGTCGATCTACGCCCAGCTCGCGCTGGAGCGGCACCCCGTGCCGGCCTGGATCGTCGTCGGGGCCGGCACCGGCGGCACCAGCGCCACCATCGGCCGCTACACCCGGTTCCGGCGGCTGCCCACCAAGCTCTGCGTGGTCGATCCGGAGAACTCGGCGTTCTACCCCGCCTGGCAGGCCGCCGACTGGGCGGTGTGCACCGGCCGGGGCTCGCGGATCGAGGGCATCGGCCGGCCCAGCGTGGAGGCGTCGTTCCTGCCCGCCGTGGTGGACCGGATGGTCCAGGTGCCCGACGCCGCCTCCCTGGCCGCCATGCGGGCCGGCTCGGCGCTGCTCGGCCGCCGCGTCGGCGGCTCCACCGGCACCAACCTGTGGGGCGCGTTCGGCCTGATCGCCGGGATGCTCGCGGAGGGCCGCACCGGCTCGGTGGTCACCCTGATCTGCGACCCGGGGGACCGGTACGCCGACACGTACTACGCCGACGACTGGGTGGCCGGGCAGGGCCTCGACCTCGCCCCGCACCTGGCCACCGTCGACCGCTTCCTGGCGACCGGCGCCTGGCCCGCGTAAAGCGCAAGGAAGGGCCCCCTGTTAACGCATTCTGTTGTACAGGGGACCCCTGTTAACACGGACCGCGCGGCCGTGGGCCCTCAGCGCGGGGCGATGCGTTCGGCCAGGCCCGGATAGCGCAGCACCCAGCCGCCCGGGTCGACGTCCAGCTCCGTGGTGAACGTCTCGCTGGCGAAGCGGACCCGGCCGGGCCCGAGCGCCGCGTAGACCTGCTCGGCGGGCAGCACCATCAGGCTGGGCACCTGCACCCACGCCACGGTGATCCGGTGCGCCGCCCCCGGCTCCGCCGCGCCCGGAGACGAGGTCGTGGTCGCGGCCGGGGCCAGCCCGAGCCGGCGTACCGGAAGGGTGTTGAACAGCGGCGAACCGCCCAGGTCGACGTCCACCGCGCCCGCCAGCCGGTCCGGATCGTCGAGGCCGGGCAGGCCGGCCGCCGGATGCCCGGCCGCCCGCAACGCCGCGTCCAGGTCGCCCTGCTCGGCGGCGGTCACCCGCCACCGGTCGCCTGCCGGCTCCAGGCGTACGCTCCGCTGCCAGCCCGCGCCCTCCGCCTCGACCTCCAGCCGGCTGGTCGCCCAGTCGGGCCCGACGGTCAGCCGGTACCGGCAGGTGTAGGGGATCGGGTCGACGGCGAGCACGACGCCCTGCGCGCCGAGCCCGGCGCCGTCGTCGAACACCACGTGCTCGCTGCCGGCGGTGTCCGTCCGGGCCCAGAACAGCGACTTCGGCATTGTCGGCATGAACCGGACATTACGGCACGCCGGACCGGCCGGCAGCGCAAGCGGAAACGCCGCCGCGGAGCGTGGGCTCCGCGGCGGCGTTCCGGTCGTCGTCAGAATCAGTGGGTACGCGCCGGCGGTCGCCCGCCGAAGCCGCGCCGATCGTCACGGGGCCGGTCGTCCCGTCCGCGTCCCTCGGGGCGGAAGCCGCCCCGCCGGTCGCCGGTACGCGGGTCCCCGCCCCGCTCGCCGAAGCCCCGCTCGCCGAAGCGGCGCTCGCCCGTGGGGCGGTCACCGGTGGGGCGGTCACCGGTGGGGCGGTCGCCGGTGGGCCGGTCGTCGTGGCGGCGGTCGCCGCCGGGCCGGTCGCCGTAGCGACGTTCCCCACCGGCGCGCTCGTCGAACCGACGCGGGCCGGCCGTCCGGTCGCCGAAGCGCCGCTCGCCGGTGGGCCGGTCACTGGTCGGCCGGTCGCCGTAGTGCCGCTCGCCGGTGGGCCGGTCGCCGTAGCGGCGGTCGCCACCGGAGCGGTCGTCGAACCGTCGCTCGCCGAAGCCCCGGTCGCCCCGGTCGTCGTGGCGGCGCTCGCCCGTCGGGCGGTCACCGAACCGGCGGTCCCCGCCGACGCGCTGCTCCCGATCGCCGTACCGCCGCTCGCCGGAGCCACGCTCGCTGGCGGGCCGGTCGCCGTAGCCGCGGTCGCTGGTCGGCCGGTCGCCGAAGCGGCGCTCGCCGGTGGGCCGGTCGCTGTAGCGGCGCTCGCCGAAGCTGCGTTCGCCGGTGGGCCGGTCGCCGTAGCGACGCTCGCCCCGGCCGTCCCGGTCGCCGTAGCGGCGTTCGCCCCGCTCCTCGAACCGGCGCGGACCGGCCGGACGGTCGCCGTGCCGGCGCGGGGCGGGCGGCTCGTCGCGGACCGGCACGCCGCTGGGCTCCTGGGCGCCGGTCAGCTCGGCCAAGGCCGGGTCGCCGGCCCGAACCCGGGTCTCCGCCGGCTCGACGCCGGCCTTCTGCAACATGGCGAGGGTGGTCCGGCGCTGCTTGGGCAGCACCAGCGTGGCCACCGCACCCGACTCGCCGGCCCGGGCGGTACGCCCCGCCCGGTGCAGGTAGTCCTTCGGGTCCTTCGGCGGGTCCACGTGCAGCACCAGGGAGACGCCGTCCACGTGGATGCCCCGGGCGGCGACGTCCGTGGCGACCAGCACACTCATCCGGCCCTCGCGGAACTCGGCCAGGGTCTTGGTACGCATCCGCTGCGTCTTGCCCCCGTGCAGCCCACCGGCCCGTACGCCGACGGCGGCGAGCTGCTCGACGAGCCGGTCCACCCCGAGCTGGGTGCGGGCGAAGAGCATCGTCCGGCCGGACCGGGCGGCGATGGACGCCGCCACGGCGAACTTGTCGTGCGGCGGGATCAGCAGCAGGTGGTGGTCCATCGTGGACACGGCGGCGGTAGCCGGGGCCGTCGAGTGGGTGACCGGGTCGGTCATGAACCGCTTGACCAGCGAGTCCACGTCACCGTCCAGGGTGGCGGAGAAGAGCAGCCGCTGGCTGCCGGCCGGCGTCTTGGCCAGCAGCTCGGTGACCTCCGGCAGGAAGCCCATGTCGGCCATCTGGTCGGCCTCGTCGAGCACGGTCACCTCGACGTCGTCGAGGTGGCAGACGCCCCGGTTGATCAGGTCGCCCAGCCGGCCGGGGGTGGCCACGATGATCTCCACGCCCCGCCGGAGCGCGTCGATCTGCCGGTCGTACGGCACGCCGCCGACGGCGGTCTTCAGGAAGATCCCGACCGCCTTGCCGAGTGGCACGAGCGCGTCGTTGACCTGCATGGCCAGCTCCCGGGTGGGCACCAGCACCAGGGCCCGGGGGTGCAGCGGGCGGGCCCGGTTGCGCTTGGCGAGCCGGGCGATCACCGGCAGGCCGAAAGCGAGGGTCTTGCCGGAGCCGGTCTGGCCCCGACCGAGGACGTCGCGCCCGGCGAGGGCGTCGGGCACGGTGGCCCGCTGGATCGGGAACGGCGTGGTGATGCCCAGCCGGTCGAGCGCCTGGACCAGCGACTCGGGCAGGCCGAGCGCGCCGAAGTCCACGGCGACGTCGGACTCGGCGTCGGGTTCGCCGGCGTCGGCCTCGGCCTCGGCGGGTTCGTCGGCGGCGGTTTCGAGCGCCGTGTCGTCGACGGTGGCGGTTTCGAGCGCCGTGTCGTCGACGGTGGCGGTTTCGAGCGCCGTGTCGTCGACGGCGGTGGTTTCGAGCGCCGCGTTGTCGTCGACGGTGTCGCGGGGGGCGGTCCCGGCGACGTCGGCGGAGCCGGTCTCGGCGGCGGGGGCGTCGGCCGGGTCGTTCGCCTCGGCCGTGGTGTCGAGGACGGACGGGAACGTGCTGGGGTCAGCAAACGTGGTCAAGAAATGCCTTTCGAGCGGGGCGCATCTTCGCGATGGCCTGCCGCAGCTGAACGCCGCCGGATCGCCCGCAAGATCGCCCATGGGCGCGCCTCACGCGCGCCGGGTCAAGGATCACGACAAGTGTACGGCGACAAGGCAAACCCGCCACCGTGCCACGAGACCGTAGTGGGCGGGCTCACCATCCCCGGCCGCTCAGCCGCCCTCCGGTCCGGCTCGGTGGCCTGTGCGGTCCGCTCAGGGCCGCCCACGCCCGCCGGGTCGTCTACCTGTCCGCGCGTGCCCCGCCGCCTGCTCAGCTGTTGAGGAGGCCGCCGACCAGCCCGTCCATCGCGTCGCCGGCCAGCAGCACGACGAGCACGCCGATCGCGACGAGCAGCCCGAGCGACGCCACCAGGACGATCAGCACCTTGGCGGTGCTGGATCGCGCGGCCGGGGCGTCCGTCCAGCCCTGGGCCAGGATGTGCCCGGTCAGCGAGCCGGAATTGTCCAGTTGGTTGCCGGTGGGCAGCGCGACCGTGGCGAAGCCCGGCCCGTCGGTGCCGTACGCGGTGCTGGCGAGGTCGGCCGTCCCCGGCTCCGGGCGAGGGGCGGGGCTGCCGACGGTGGCCCGGCCGCCGGGGGCCCCACCCGGGGGCGCGGTAGGCGCGTCCGGGGGCGCCACCGGCCAGGCGGTGGTCGGGGCCGCGCCGTACAGGCCGGACGCCGGCCGACCTGCGGCCGGCGGCCCCGATGCGGGAGCACCCGACGCCGGGACGCCCGATGCGGGAGCTGCCGAGGCGGGGACGCCCGAGACCGGGGCGGCCGGTGCCGGCGTCCTTGCCACGCCGCCGGCGGCGGGCGTGCCGTCGCGCTGGGTGGCCGGGTTGGTCGGCGGCGGCCAGGCCGGGAGCGCCGGGGCCGGCACGACAGGGGACTGCGCGGCGGGCGGCGACGCCGGTTCCGTCGGGAACGGCGGTGCGGCGTGGCCCGCTGGCCAGCCCGCGGGGGCCCCGGACGACGGCGGAGCTGACGACGGCGCGGAGCCGGCCGGGCCGGCCGGTGGCCAGGTCGGGGTGGCCGGCGCGGTCAGTGGTGGTGGCGGGAACGGCGGTGCCGGCATCGGGCCGGGCGGCGGCGGGGACGGCGGCACGGCCGGACCGGGCGGGGGAATCGGCGGGCCCGGCACGGGCGGCACCGGTCCGGGCGGAGGCACGGGCCCGGGCGTCGGCGGCGGCACGGCCGGGCCGGGCGGCGGGACCGGGGCGGGCGGGTACGGCCCGGGGGCCGGCGGCGTCGGCTCGGGGACCGGCGGGTTCGGCGACGGCGGCGGGGGACCCGGCACGGGCGGCGTGGGCGGGTTCGGCCCCGGAACGGGCGTGGGTGCCGGGGCGGGCTCCGGCTCCGGTGGCGAGGGCGGCCCGGCCGGCTTCGGAGGCTCGGCCGGCTCCGGGGGCCGGGCGGGCTCGGGCGGCTCGGGGCTCACCGGGGCCGACCGGTAGACCTTGGCGCTGCCGGGCTTCGCCGCGCCGGCCGCCTCCGCCCCGACGGCGCCTGCCGCCTCGTCGGCGGAGACCCGGTTCAGGCCGGGCACCGAGACGCTGGCCCGGGCGGACCCGCTGCCGCCGGCCCGCTGGCTCGGCACGCCAGCGCCGGTCCGGGCGCTGCCCGGGGCGGGTGCCACGCCGACGCCGGCGGCCGGTGTGGCACGGGCGTCCGGCGTGACGCCGCCGCCTTCGGCACCCGGTGTCGGCCCGGTGGCGGCGCCCCCGGTTGTCCCGCCGGGCGGCGTCGAAGGCCGTCCCGGGACGGAATCGAGCGCCGGGGCACCCGCGCGGTACGTGGTGCCGCTGCTGCCCGCGACCGGCAACGCGGAGCTGTCGGGCGGGACGGTCACGCCGGAGACGCTCACCCGGGCCCGCGCTGTCGCGGCGGGCACCGTCGCCCGTCCGGCCGACCCGGGCTGCGACCCGTCGGCCGGCGCGGTGCCGACCGGGGTGCGTGTGGAGCCGGCCGGGCCACCGCCCGGGGCGGGTGGGGATCCGGGGTCAAGCCGGGATCCGGGGTCGGTCGTTCCCGCCGGAACCTCTTGCTCGCCCATGGTCGTCCTCCGTGCCCACGCTCGCCTCCGGGCCCGAGGCGTCGGGCCGGAAGTGTATGGGTGTCACGGTGCCACATTCCCGCCCGGCAGCACAGCCGGAGTGGACGGATGCGCTCAGTCCGTCGTGCTCGTCGAGGGGTCCGGTGCGGCGCTGTCGCTCGGTGCCAGGCTGCTGGCCTGGGTGGTTGGCGCGGGCGACGGGGACGGGGTGTCCGACGGGCTCGGCGTCGGAGTCGGCGTCGGCGTCGGGCTCGCCGTCGTCGGCTTCGGCGACGGGGTCGTGGGCTTGGGCGACGGGGTGGTCGGCTTCGGCGTCGGAGAATTCGTCGGCTTGGGGGTGCTGGTGGGCTTCGGCGTGGTCGGAGCCGGGGTGGGGGTGGGCGTCGGGGCGGGCACCGCGCCGACCACGCGGGTCGCGGCGTAGAGCCGGGACCAACCCACCGTGCTGATCTTCACCGTCTGGCCCGTGGTGGGGGACTGCACCATCTTGCCGTTGCCGATGTACATCGCGACGTGGTGGATCGTCGTCCAGCTGCTGCCGGAGGCGAAGAACAGCAGGTCGCCGGGGAGCAGCGCGCTGCGGCTCACCGTGCGGCCCCGGGTCGCGTAGTACTGGTCGCGGGAGACCCGGGGCAGCTGGTTGTAGCCGGCCGACCGGTAGGCGGCCCACATCAGCCCGGAGCAGTCGAAGGCGTCCGGGCCCTCGGCGGCCCAGACGTACGGGTCGCCGAGCTGGGCCAGGGCGTAGCGGACGGCGGCCAGCGCGGTCGGGCTCGCGGTGAGGCCGTTGCTGCTCTGCCCGTCGACGTAGCCCGCGCCGAGCTGCTGCTCGAGGGCCTCCTGCTGGCGCTCCAGCTCGATGATCTGCGCGGCGTTGTCCTTGCGCAGCTTGAGCAGCTTCTTCTCCTGCTCGTGGAGGGACTTCTCCACGGCGGCGTACTGGTTTCGGACCGAACGCACCCGGGTGTCGGCGGCGAGCCACGCCTGGTAGGCGACCTGTTCGGCGGCGCGGGCGCGGGTCAGCTCGCCGGCTGCGGCGGTCGTCGCCCCCTCCGCCTCCTCGCCCCGGGTGATCTGCTGGAGCATGTTGAGCCCGTGGAGGTCCTCGGCGAACTCGCCGGGCGGCAGCGCGGCGGCGGCCTTGAGCGCGCCGGCCGCGGCGGCGTCGGCGCCCTCCTGGGCGCGGGCCAGGGCGTCGCGGGCCGCCTTCAGGTCCCGGTCGGCGGCGGCGAGCTGGGCCTCGGCGTCGGTGCGGGTCTGCCGCAGCCCGAGCAGTTGGTCGCCGAGGAGGCCCACCTGGGCCTCGGCGGCCGCGATGGCGGCGGCGAGCGGGCCGGTGCCGAGCGGCGTCACCGGCGCGCCGGCACCGGGGATGGCGGGGCTGTTCAGGCCGGGCACCGGGAGCCCGCCGACGGCGACGGGGCGGGAACCGGTGTCGGGCACGACGTTGGGCAGCGGCGGTTCGGCGTACGCGGGGGTGGCGAGCGCGGCCGTGGCCACGGCGCTGAGCAGGGCGGACCACAGCGCTGGCCGGAGCACCGGCGAGAACAGGGGCGCCCTCCGTCGCTGCCGTCGCTGTCGTCGCGTGCTCTGCACCATTCCGCTCCCCGTCCGGCGTGGGTGGGCGCCGCGCTCGGGTGGCGCGACGGCGGGGGCGGCCCCGAATGTGGCGCGCCCCACCCTGTCTTACCGCACCCGGGCAGTGATGTCGATGGCGTAACAGGTTACGAGCGGCTGAGAGTCCGGTGAGGTACGTCGCTGGGGTCGACCGCATCGGCGGTGGGTCGACGACCCGACGTAGGCTCGACGGGACCGCAGGTGGAAGGGACGTGGCTTTCGATGGACGCCGGACTCAAGCGCGAGCTCGAAGAGAAGGTGTACGCGGGCGAACGGTTGACCCGTGAGGACGGGATCGCCCTCTACGACAGCGACGACCTGACCTGGCTGGGCCGCCTGGCGCACCACCGGCGCACGGAGCTCAACGGCGACCGGGTGATGTTCAACGTCAACCGGCACCTCAACCTGACCAACGTGTGCAGCGCCTCCTGCGCGTACTGCTCGTTCCAGCGCAAGCCGGGCGAGAAGGACGCGTACACGATGCGCATCGACGAGGCGGTCCGCAAGGCCAAGGAGATGGAGGACGAGCAGCTCACCGAGCTGCACATCGTCAACGGCCTGCACCCGACGCTGCCCTGGCGCTACTACCCGAAGGTGCTGCGCGAGCTGAAGGCGGCGCTGCCGAAGGTCAACCTGAAGGCGTTCACCGCGACCGAGGTGCAGTGGTTCGAGAAGATCAGCGGCCTGGGCGCCGACGAGATCCTCGACGAGCTGATGGACGCCGGCCTGGAGTCGCTGACCGGCGGCGGCGCGGAGATCTTCGACTGGGAGGTCCGCCAGCACATCGTCGACCACGCCTGCCACTGGGAGGACTGGTCGCGGATCCACCGGCTGGCCCACTCGAAGGGCATGAAGACCCCGTCGACGATGCTCTACGGCCACATCGAGGAGCCCCGGCACCGGGTCGACCACGTGCTGCGGCTGCGCGAGCTGCAGGACGAGACGGGCGGCTTCCAGGTCTTCATCCCGCTGCGCTACCAGCACGACTTCGTCGACTCGGCGGACGGCAAGGTCCGCAACCGGATCCAGGCGCAGACCACGATGGCGTCGCCGGCCGAGTCGCTGAAGACGTTCGCGGTCTCCCGGCTGCTGTTCGACAACGTCCCGCACGTGAAGTGCTTCTGGGTGATGCACGGCCTGTCGGTGGCCCAGCTCTCGCTGAACTTCGGCGTGGACGACCTGGACGGCTCCGTCGTGGAATACAAGATCACCCACGACGCCGACTCGTACGGCACCCCGAACACCATGCACCGCGACGACCTGCTGCACCTGATCTGGGACGCGGGCTTCCGCCCGGTCGAGCGCAACACCCGCTACGAGATCGTCCGCGAGTACGACGGGCCCCCGTCGCTGGCGGAGCGCCGGTCCGAGCCGCAGCAGGTGTGGGCCTGAGCAGCCCGTACCCTCGTAGGTCATGAGCGAGTCGAGTCGGCAGGGTCAGGGCGGGTTCCCGCGGCGGGACGCCGACGGGCGGATCGTCGCCCTCGGTGACCTGCTGGGCATCAGCCTCGCCGGTCTGGTGATCGGCCTGCTCGCCCTGCTGCTGTTCGACTGGGGCTTCGCCACGGTGGGCGCGGGCGACTTCGGCCGGGCCAACGGCTGGCTGGCGATCATCCTGCCGGCCTGGCTCTACTGGGAGGACTTCCGGGCCTGGGAGTTCGGCGCGGCCCGCGTGGTGGCCGCGCTGGTGGCGGCCGGGCTGGCCGTGGTCGGTGGCCTGGTGGTGGCCGGGCTGGCCGACGGGCTGCCGCCGCTGCTGGGCGGCGGGCTCGGCGCGGCGGCCTTCACCGTGGTCTACGCGGTGGTCTGGTTTACCGGGGTCCACTGGCTGGCCCGCCGGACGGGCTGAACCCCGCCCGGCGGGGACAGCCGGGGCGAACCCTACGGGCCGGCCCCGCCGGCGGAGAACGGAGTGCGACGTGAGCGCGGCGGTCAAGTACACGCTGGGCCGGATCGGTCTGTTCGTGGTGGTCGTCGCGGCGCTCTGGCCGGTCGACCTGAACATCTTCCTGAAGCTCATGCTGGCGTTGGCGTTCTCCGCCGCGCTCTCGTTCTTCCTGCTGCGAAGCTGGCGGGACGAGATGGCCGGGGAGATGGCCGGGGCCGCCGAGCGCCGCCGGGCCGAGAAGGAGCGGCTGCGCTCCGCCCTGGCCGGCGACGACGAGCAGCCCGGCGACAAGAGCTGACGACCCCGCCGGTCACCAGTTGGTCGAGCCCGGGACCACCGGCCACGGCTGGTCCGCCGGCTTGATCAGGTACGCGATGCCGCCCGAGCCGCTGGCCACCTTCCCGTCGGCGCGGTAGCGCTTGGTGCGCAGCCAGATCTGCTCGAACTGCTCCCGCTGGTAGACGTTGCGTACCTCCGCGTTCGACGACGACGCCGGGTCGTTGACGATCACGTCGCCGTCGGCGGTGAAGCCGACGACCACGAAGAGGTGCCCGGAGGTGCCGTAGTTGGACCCGTCCAGCTCGGTGTCGAGGAAGGACTGCGAGGTGATCACCGGGATGCCGGCGGCGACGAAGCGTTCCACCTCGTCGAGGGAGTGCATCCGGGTCACCCGGGCGTCGATGTCGGGGAAGCTCGCGGCGTACGCGGTGTTGAACGGCCAGTTGCCCGCGCCCTCGTACTCGTAGTCCCAGGTCATCCGGGCGGCGTGGGCGACCTGCGGGTCGGTGTAGCCGGGGGTGACCCAGGCCAGGTCCTCGGCCGACGGGCCCCGGCCGTAGTACTCCAGCACCATCGTGGTCGACGTCGGGCTGCACCAGACCTGCCCGCCGCCGCCCCACTCGGGGTAGTTGCCCTTGTGGATCATCTGGGAGTGGGCGGGAACGGGCAGTTCCTTCCCCCAGGCGATCCCGCCCCGGCTCGGGGTGACGGTGAACCGGTCCGGCACGTTCGAGCTCATCGCGCCGAGCATCCGGACCCGGGGCGAGGCCGTCTGGCCGGGCTTGCGGTAGAGGCTGAGCCGCAGCTGGTACGACCGCAGCAGCACCCCGGCGTCGGCGTCGTCGATGGCGAACGTGTCCGTCCACACGCTCGACCACGGGTCGCCCTGACCGTCGAGGGTGGCCCGCTTGATGTCGGCGTCGCCGGAGGCCCACCGGCCCATGACGTACCAGGGGGTGCGGTCGCCGGTGTTGTACGTGCCCTGCAGCTCGACCTGGAGCCAGGTGCCCGCCGGGGTGTCGGCGTTCCACGAGGCGACCAGTTCGGTGGCGTCGAAGCCGATCCGGGTGGCCGGCGAGGTCCAGGTGGCGTACTCCCAGGTGCTGGTGGTGCCGGCGTGCTCGTCGGTGAACTCGGTCGTCCCGGCGGGTCGGCCGATGGTGATCCCGGCGCGGTGGCCGGGGACCGCCCGGGTGCCCCGGTGCGTGCCGGTACGCCAGTCGGGGTGGCGGGACCACTCCTGGAAGGTGATCTGCTCGTCGTGCTCGGCGGGCGGGTGGTGGCCGCCGGCGTGGGCGGGGACGGCCGTGCCGGCGAGGGCGAGGGTGGCGACGCCGGTGAGCGCGATCGCGCGTAGGGCAATGCTGGCCATGGGATCTCCGCGGGGTGAGGCGGGTCGGGGCATGCTTGCCGGTCACTATCCCGCCCGTCGGGAAGTTTCGCCAGATGTTCCCGCCAGGAAAATCCTTGCCGGCGTGAGGATGCGGTCGGGATGGATCGCGTAGCGAAAGATATTGATCTGACCATGTGACAGGTGGTGAAGTGTTGACCACGAGACGGGATCTCCCCGTACCCCCAGGAGGTTGTCCATGGCCTTCCGCACCCCGACCCGCCTGCGTCGCGCACTGGTGCTCGCCACCGCCGCCGGCCTGGGCCTCACCGTCGCCACCGGGCCGGTCTCCGCGCGCCCCGCCCCGGAGCCCGCCGCCGAGCCGGCCGCCGCCGAATACGACGTGCTCGGCGTACGCACCCTGGCCGCCCGCACCGCCATCGCCCGCACCGGCGCCGCTGTCGACGCCGCCGAGCACGGCATCCTGCACGTCACGGCGACCGACGCCGAGGCGGCGGCGATCAGGCGGCTCGGCTACCAGGTGGAGAAGCAGGCCCCCGTCCACGCAGACGGCGTCGGCACCACCGGCTTCCCGTCGGCCGACTCCAACTACCACGACTACGCCGAGCTGACCGCCGTGGTGAACAAGGTGGTCGCCGACCACCCGACCCTCGCCCGCAAGATCAGCATCGGCAAGTCGTACGAGGGCCGCGACCTGATGGCCGTCAAGATCTCCGACAACGTGGCCACCGACGAGGCCGAGCCGGAGATCCTGTTCAACTCGCAGCAGCACGCCCGCGAGCACCTGACCGTCGAGATGGCGATCTACCTGCTCAACCTGTTCACCGACAGCTACGGCAGCGACTCCCGGATCACCAACATCGTCAACACCCGGGAGATCTGGATCGTCCCCACCGTCAACCCCGACGGTAGCGAGTACGACATCGCCACCGGCTCCTACCGGTCCTGGCGCAAGAACCGCCAGCCCAACAGCGGCGCGTCGGCGGTCGGCACCGACCTGAACCGCAACTGGGGCTACAACTGGGGCTGCTGCGGCGGGTCCTCCGGGCTGCCGTCGTCGTCGACCTACCGGGGACCGTCCGCCTTCTCCGCCCCCGAGACGAAGGCGCTGCGTGACTTCGTCAACAGCCGGGTCGTCGGCGGCGTCCAGCAGATCAAGGCCAACATCGACTGGCACACGTACTCGCAGCTCGTGCTCTGGCCCTTCGGCTACACGACGGCGAACACCACCACCGGCATGACGGCGGACCAGTACAACACCTTCGCCACGCTCGGCCAGCAGATGGCGGCCACCAACGGCTACACCCCCGAGCAGTCCAGCGACCTCTACATCACCGACGGCGACAGCCTCGACTGGATGTGGGCGACGCACGGCATCTGGGCGTACACCTTCGAGATGTACCCCGGCTCGTCCGGCGCCGGCGGCGGCTTCTACCCGCCCGACGAGGTCATCCCGGCCCAGACCTCGCGCAACAAGGAGGCGGTGCTGCTGCTCTCCGAGTACGCCGACTGCCCCTACCGGGTGATCGGCAAGCAGGCCCAGTACTGCGCCTGACCCGCCCGTGGTGCGGGGCCCCGTCCGGGGCCCCGCACCCGTGTCGGTGTCGTCACGCCGGGTCATAGTCCCTAGATCAACGAGGTGTCGCCGGGGCGTGCGCTACGGTGGCACCGACCAAACCGCAGCGAAGCCGGTGCGAATCCGGCGCTGTCCCGCAACTGTGATGCCCCACCCGCGGCGTCCGGTCCTCCGGCCGCCGTCGACCCAGGCGTCGGCCGGCCGGCCGACGCCGACGTGTGTGGGGCGAGCCAGGTCGCCTGCGGCACGGTCGCGACACGCGCTCTCGAGGAAGGGCGCCTCGCGGACGGGCACCCCACCAGGCTCCTGTCGGCGAAGCACCACGCTCCTCGACCGACAGGAGGACCAGTGTTCCGACGTACCCCCCGGCTCTTCGCCGCGACCCTCGCGGTGGCCGCGCTCGCGCTCGGCGCGTGCGCCGAGAAGAGCCCCGACGAAGCCCCCACCCCCGGTGGCACCTCGGCCGCCGCCGCCTTCCCGGTCACCGTCGGCAAGCTCACGCTCGACAAGCGACCCGAGAAGATCGTCTCGCTCTCGCCGACCGCGACCGAGATGCTCTTCGCCATCGGCGCCGGCAAGCAGGTCACCGCCGTCGACGACCAGTCCAACTACCCGCCGGACGCGCCGAAGAGCGACCTGTCCGGTTTCCAGCCCAACGCCGAGGCCATCGCCGGCAAGAGCCCCGACCTGGTGGTGCTCTCCAACGACACCAACAAGATCGTCGATCAGCTCACCACGCTGAAGATCCCGGTGCTGCTCACCCCGGCGGCGACCACCCTGGAGGACACCTACCGGCAGATCATCGAGCTCGGCACGTTGACCGGCCACCCCAACGAGGCCGCCAGCGTCAACAACCGGATGAGGGACGACATCGCCAAGCTCACCAAGGACCTGCCGCAGCGGTCGGCGAAGCTGACCTACTACCACGAGCTGGGCCCGGAGCTGTACAGCGCGACCAGCAAGACCTTCATCGGCTCGATCTACGCCCTCGCCGGGCTGGAGAACATCGCCGACGCCTCCGACGCCGACGGCAAGAACGGCGGATACCCGCAGCTCTCCCAGGAGATCATCGTCAAGGCGAACCCCGACTTCGTCTTCCTGGCCGACACCAAGTGCTGCAAGCAGAGCCCGGAGACGGTCAAGGCGCGCAGCGGCTGGGCCGGCGTCACCGCCGTCAAGAACAACCAGATCGTCGCGCTCGACGACGACATCGCCTCCCGCTGGGGCCCCCGGGTCGTCGACCTGCTCCGGGCCGTCGTCGACGCCGTCGCCAAGGTGCCGGCGTGACCCTCGCCGCGGGGCGTGTTGCGCGCGGTGCGGGGCGTGTTGCGCGCGGTGCGGGGCGTGTTGCGCGCGGTGCGGGGAGTGCTGCGCGCGGTGCGGGGCGTGCTGCGCGCGGTGCGGGGCGTGCTGCGCGCGGTGCGGGGCGTTAAGAAGGGGCCCCTGCTATGCAGAAAGCGTTAACAAGGGGCCCCTCCTTCGCGCAGCGGCCGGCCGGGCTGCGGCCCGGCTGGCTCGCCGCGGGGGTCGCCGCCGTGCTCGTCGCGCTCGTCGCCGGAGTCTCCCTCGGCCCGGTCAGCCTGCCCCCCGGCAGCGTCGCCGCCGAACTGCTCAACCTCCTGCCCGGCGTACGCCTCGACAGCGGGCTGAGCGAACGCGAGATCGCCATCGTCACCGAGCTGCGGCTGCCCCGGGTCGTGCTCGGGCTGCTCGTCGGCGGCCTGCTCGCCCTGGCCGGCGGCTGCTACCAGGGCGTGTTCCGCAACCCGCTGGCCGACCCGTACCTGCTCGGGGTGGCGGCCGGGGCCGGGCTCGCCGTCACCGCCGTGATCTCCCTCGGGGCCGGGGCGGGCGGCGCGCTGACCGGGCTCCCGCTCACCATCCCCCTCGCCGCGTTCGTCGGCTCGCTCGGCGCGGTCGCCATGACGTACCTGCTCGGGGTGGCCGGCGGGCGGGGGCGCTCCACGGCCACCCTGATCCTGGCCGGGGTGGCCGTGTCCGCGTTCCTCTCCGCCGGGCAGACGTACCTGCTCCAGCGCAACTCCGACAGCATCCAGCAGGTCTACTCGTGGCTGCTCGGCCGGCTGGCCACCGCCGGCTGGCACGACGTCCGGCTCGTCCTGCCGTACTTCCTGCTCACCACCGTCGTGGTGCTGCTGCACCGGCGCGAGCTGGACGTCCTCTCCGTCGGCGACGACGAGGCCAGCAGCCTCGGCCTGCACCCGCAGCGCTCCCGCTACCTGCTGATCGCGGCCGCGTCGCTCGGCACCGCCGCCGCCGTCTCCGCGTCCGGGCTGATCGGCTTCGTCGGGATCATCGTCCCGCACACCGTGCGGCTGCTCGCCGGCTCCAGCTACCGGGTGATCCTGCCGCTGTCCCTGCTGTTCGGCGGGGCGTTCCTGGCGCTGACCGACGTGGTCGCCCGGACCGCCGCCGCCCCCGCCGAGGTGCCCATCGGCGTGGTCACCGCGCTGCTGGGCGGCCCGTTCTTCGTCCTGGTGCTGCGCACCGCCCGCCGGGTGCTCACGTGAGCGCCCCGTCGGCCGACGACCCGTCGCCGGGTGCCGCGCCCGCGGTCGAGGTGTGTGGCCTGCGGGTCAGCCTGGACGGCGCGCCGATCCTGGCCGGCGTCGACCTGACCGTCGAGCGGGGCGAGTGGGTCACCGTGATCGGCCCGAACGGCGCCGGCAAGTCGACCCTGCTGCGCGCGCTCGGCGGCCTGCTGCCCGCGCCGGGCGCGATCCGCATCTTCGGTACGCCGAGCGAGGCGCTGCGCCGCCGCGAGCGGGCCCGGGTGGTGGCCACCGTCGCGCAGTCCCCGGTCGTCCCGGCCGGCATGACCGTCTTCGACTACGTGCTCCTCGGCCGCAGCCCGTACGTCCCGCCGTTGGGCCGGGAGTCCGCCGCCGACCTGGCCGCCGTGCGGGACGTGCTGGACCGCCTCGACCTCGGCGGCTTCGGCCGCCGCGAGCTGGCCACCCTCTCCGGCGGCGAGCGGCAGCGGGTCTTCCTGGCCCGGGCGCTGGCGCAGGGGGCGACCCTGCTGCTGCTCGACGAGCCGACCAGCGCCCTCGACATCGGCCATCAGCAGGAGGTGCTCGAACTGGTCGACCAGCTCCGCCGCGAGCACGGCCTCACCGTCCTCGCCACCATGCACGACCTCTCCCTGGCCGGCGAGTACGCCGACCGGATGGTCCTGCTCGCGGCGGGCCGGGTGGCCGCCGCCGGCCCGCCGCGCGACGTGCTCACCGAGGACCTGCTGGCGACGCACTACCGCGCCTCCGTCCGCGTCCTGCCCGGCGAGCACGGCCCGCTGGTGGTCCCGGTCCGCCCCCGCTGAGTCGCAAGGAAGGGCCCCCTGTTAACGCTTTCTGTATAGGAAGGGGCCCCTGCAAACAAGCCGCTGGCCGTCAGCCGCGCGCGGGGCGGGCGATGACCGAGAACAGCGCGCCCTCGGGGTCGCGCAGCGCGGCGAGGCGGCCCTGCGGGGTGTCGTGGGGCGGCACCAGGACGGAACCGCCCAGCTCGGCGGCCCGCGCGGCGGTGGCGTCGGCGTCGGCCACGGCGAAGTACACGGTCCAGTACGCCGGCAGGTCGGCCGGGAAGTCGTCGGCCAGCGGCGGCATCATCCCGCCGACGATCCGTTCGCCGCACCGCCAGCCGGTGTAGGGGGAGTCGCCGACCTCCGGCGGGACCGGCCCCGCCGGCTGTTCCTCCGGGTGCCAGCCGAAGACCAGCTCGTAGAAGACCTTCGCGCCCTCCGGGTCGGGGGTGACCAGCTCGTTCCAGCTCATCGCCCCGGGGGTGTCGAAGAGTTCCGCCCCGGGGTGGGCCATCGGCTGCCAGACGCTGAACACCGCGCCGGCCGGGTCGGCGAAGACCGCCATCCGGCCCTGGTCGAACACGTCGAACGGGGCGACCAGCACCTGCCCGCCGGCCGCCTCGACGCGGGTCGTGACCAGGTCCGCGTGGTCGGTCGCCACGTACGTCGACCAGATCGGCACCTGGTCCGGCGCGGCGGGCGGACCGGCCCCGGCCACGGCGCGCCCGCCGAGCAGGAACGTGGTGTAGCCGGCGGCCTCCGGCTGCGGGGCGATCCGGGTGGTCCAGCCGAACAGTTCCGGGTAGAAGCGCCGGGCGTCCGCCAGGCCCGGGGTGGCCAGGTCGGCCCAGCACGGCGTGCCCGGCGGTACGCTGCTCACGCTGACCCCTCTCCACAGGTGGCGGCCCGGCGGGACGCCCTGCCCGCATCCTGGCACCGCAACCCGATGGAACGGGCTCAAACGGGACGAATAACCCCAGCCGGGCGGCGCTCGCCGGCCCCGGCCCGCGCCCCACGGCCGGCCCGAACAGCGCTCCACGGCGCGGGTCGTCAGCGGAAGCGACGGCCCTCGTCGCGCCGGTACGCCCAACCGGCGAGCGCCGCCAGCGCCACCACCCAGACGCCGAGCATCACCACCGACACCGGCGCGGGACGCCAGTCGCCGACCGCCGCCCACATCAGCTCGACCGCGCCCCGCGTCGGCAGGTACGGCGCGATCGCCCTGACGAAGGCGGGCGCGGCGTCCGGCGCGGAGAGCAGGCCGCCCCCGAACGCCAGCGGAAAGAAGACGATCTGGGCCACCACGATCGCCGCCTTGCTCGGCAGCGCGTACCCGATGGCGAGGCCCATCAGCGTGAACGGCACGGAGATCAGCCCGACCACGACGACGGCCAGGACGAACGCCCCGGGGCTGATCCGGGCGTCGGTGAACAGCGCCGCGATCACCACCACCGGGAGCAGGGAGAGGAAGGTCAGCGCCAGGCCCGCGAGCACCCGTCCGGCGAAGGCCGGCGCCGCCCCGGCCGGCAGGGTCCGGGTGTACGGGTTCCAGGGCTGGTCGCGGTCCTCGGCGACGCCCACGCCGTACTGGAAGATGTTGGCGCTCATCACCGCGAACGTGACCATCGCGGCGGTGGCGTAGGTGGCGCCCGTCGGGTCGTCCCCGGCGAACGGGACCACGAAGAAGAGCATCGCCACGGCCGGGAAGAAGGCGCTGCCGAAGACCGCCACCGGGATGCGGAGCGTCTGCAACAGCTGGTAGCGGGCGTGCACGAGGGCGAGTCTCATGGGGATCGGTCTCCTCACGCGGCGGTGGCCTGCTGGCCCGGGACAGTGACGGTGTCCTGCCCGCCCGGGGCGGTGATGGCCAGGAACGCCTCCTCCAACGAGGTGGGGCGCACCTCCAGGTCGCGGAAGGACACCCCGCTGGCCACCAGCTCCCGGACCAGCCGGTCGGCGTCGGTGGTGAGCAGGTGGGTGCGGTCGTCGACCTGCTCGACGCGGACCACGCCCGGCAGGTCCGGCAGGTCGCCCGCGACCAGGCTGACCCGGCGTACGCCGACCACCGAGCGGATCGCCGCCGTGGTGTCGTCGGCCAGCACCCGGCCCTGCCCGATCACCACCACCCGGTGCGCGAGCGCCTCCACCTCCTCCAGGTAGTGGCTGCTCAGCAGCACGGTGCCGCCGTCGGCGTGGAAGCCGCGGATCGCCTCCCACAGGGTGTGCCGGGCCTCGACGTCGAGCCCGGTGGTCGGCTCGTCGAGGAGCACCAGCCGGGGCCGGCCGACGAAGGCGAGCGCCACGGCCAGCCGCCGCCGCTGGCCGCCGGAGAGCCCGCCGGTCTGCCGGCGTGCCTGATCGGTGAGGCCGAACCGGTCGAGCAGCTCGCCCCGGGGGACCGGGTCCGGGTAGTGCGCGGCGACGAAGTCGACCACCTCGCCGACCCGCAGGGTGGCCGGCAGCCCGGTCTCCTGCGGGGTCACCCCGACCTGCAGGCGGTGGGCGGGGTCGCGCGGGTCGCCGCCGAACAGCTCGACCCGCCCGGCGGTGGGCCGGCGCAGCCCGACGAGCAGGTTGAGCAGGGTGCTCTTGCCGGCGCCGTTCGGCCCGAGCAGGCCGACCAGCTCACCCGCGCGCACGTCGAGGTCGACCCGGTCGAGAGCGAGCACGTCGCCGTACCGGCGGGTGGCCTGGTCGGCGCGGGCGAGGATCATCGGTGCTCCTTTGGTCGGGCCGGCGGACACGGTCGGCCGTCCCCTTCGGTGTACTCCCCTCGCGCCACCGGGGGCAGGGTCCATCGGCCGTATGGTGACCGCCGGAGTGACCGTGCCGGGCCGGCGCGGAGGTCAGCGGGGCAGGGGCCGGGTCAACGCCGGGCTCCCCGGCGCCGGGGTCGCCGGCAGCGGGGCCGGCAGCGGGGTCGCCGGGGTCGGCGTCCGGGTCGCGCCCGCCGACCGCGCGGTGACCGCACCGGACAGGGCGGTGACCAGGAACGCGCCGGTGGCGGCCCCGATCGGGTCGGGCTGGCCCGGCACCTGGTAATGGGTGACGTTCGTGCCGAGCGTCACCTGGCGGGAGCCGTCGGGGGCGTGCAGCGAGATCGTGGCGTGCCCGAAGACCGCCCCGTCGTGCCCCCAGAACCGGCCGCCGGGCAGCGCCAGCCACAGCAGGCCGAGGCCGTACCCGCCGGCCTCCGGCTGCGCCGGGTCCAGCGGCACGGTGGTCCGCATCCGGGCCAGCTCGGCCGGGCGCAGCAGCCGGCCCCCGAGCAGCGCGCGGAAGAACCGGTTGAGGTCGGCCGCCGTGGAGACCAGCGCGCCGGCCGTCCACGCCCACGACATGTTCGCCACGCTGAAGTCGCGGAGCTGGCCGTCGTACCAGGGCAGGTACGCCTCGCTGTGCGGCCCGGCGATCCGGGTCCGCCGCCCCGGGAAGTACGTCTGGTGCAGCCCCAGCGGCCGGATGACCCGCCGGTGCACCTCGTCGGCCGCGCCGCGGCCGGTCACCCGCTCGACGACCAGGCCGGCCAGGATGTAGTTGGTGTTCGAGTACGCGAACCCCGCCCCCGGCGCCCCGGTGCGGGGCTCGCCGAGCCCGATCCGGACGAGCTGGTCCGGGGTGAACGTGGTGAACCGGAGCCGCTCGACGTCGTATCCGCTGGTGAACAGCACGGTGTCGTAGTCGCCGATGCCGCTGGTGTGGTTGAGCAGCATCTCGACGGTGACCCCGGGCACGGCGTACTCCGGGAGGTAGCGGCCGAGCGGGGCGTCGAGCGCCACCCGGCCCTCGCCGGCCAGGCGCAGCAGCGTGGCGGCCACGAACGTCTTCGTGATGCTGCCGACCCGGTGCTGGAGGCCGGGCCGCATCGGTCGCCCGGTGTCGAGATCGGCGATGCCGCTCGCGCCGCGCCACCGGTCCCGGCCGTCGCGGGCCTCGGCGAACACCCCCACCATGCCGGCGTCGGTGATCGCGCCGATCCCGGCGTCGAGCGCGTCCGCCGGCAGTCGCCCCGCCGCTCCCGGCCCGGTGGCCGGACCCGATCCGTCGGCTGCGGCCGTCCCGCCGGGCGTGGTGGTCCCGGCGGGCGCGGCCGTCGCCGGCGCGGCGGCCAGCAGGGGCGTGGCCGCCAGCGCGGTGCCGGCCCCGGCGAGCAGGAGATCGCGGCGCGACAGGTGCATGCTGCCTCCCAAGTGGACGAGATGCACCCATCATCACCGATCGCCACAACTCCCGCCGATGGTGAACCGCCCGGTAAGAAGGGGACCCTTCTCGACCGTATGCGTTAACAGGGGGCCCTTCCTTACAGCGGGGCGGGGAGCGGGGCGGTGTGCAGCACCGTCAGGCGGGAGACCGCCCGGGTCAGCACCACGTACAGCCGGTGCAGCCCGCGCGGCTCGGCCGCCACGATCGCCGCTGGCTCCACGGTCACCACGTGGTCGTACTCCAGGCCCTTGACCAGCGTCGCCGGGACCACCGTGACCCGCGCCGGGGCCGCCACGTCGTCGGCGGTCGCGGTGTCGATCCCGGCGTCGGCCAGCGCCGCCCGCAGCCCGCCGACCGCGTCGTCGGCGGCGATCACCCCGACCGAGCCGTCGTGGGCCAGCGCCGCCCGCACCTCGTCCACCGTCGCCGCCACCAGGTCATCCACGGTACGCACGTCCAGCGCGCCGTCGCGGCGCAGCGACTCGGCCGGGGGTACGTCCACCGCGAGCGCCGGCAGCAGCCGGTTGGCGAACGCGACCACGGCGGCGGGCACCCGGAAGCCGACGCTCAGCGGCACCACCGTCGCGTCCGGCTTGCCCAGGTGGGCCAGGGACTCCCGCCAGTCGCGGGCGGCCCACGGGGCGGTGCCCTGCGCCAGGTCGCCGAGCAGCGTGATCGACCCGTGCTCGCTGCGGCGGGCGATGGCCCGGCACTGCATCGGGGAGAGGTCCTGCGCCTCGTCGACCACCACGTGCCCGAAGCCGGCGGGGCGTTCCAGCAGCCCGGCGGCCTCGTCGACGAGCACCGCGTCGGCGGCCGTCCACTTCGTCGCCTTCGGGGTGCGCGGCGGCTTCGCCCAGGTCAGCAGCGCCTGCTCGGCCTCGGTGAGGATGCCGTCGGCGGCTGCCGCGAGCGCCGCCGGGTCGGCGAGCAGCCCGTGCACCAGCCCCTCCGGGGTGAGCGCCGGCCAGGCCGCGTCCAGGAAGTCGGCGACCGGGCGGATCCTGCCCATCCGGCGCAGCCAGGCGTCGCCGGGCGACTCGGCGCGGCGGGCCTCGGCCTGGCGTTGCAGCAGGCCCACCACCCGCGCCCGCACCCGCTCCCGGCCGGTGGCGTACGGCAGCCCCTCCCGGCGGGTCTCCTCGACGACGCGGTGCAGCGGGTCGAGGCCGATCCGCCAGCGGAACGACCCGTCGGAGACCATGATCGGCTCGGTGGGGGCGGCGATCCGGGCCTCGACGGCCCGCCGCAGCACCTCGGCCATCCGCGCGTCGTGCTTGAGCGCCGCCACGGCCGGGTCCTCCACCGCCCGCACCGGCACCCGGGCGATCAGGTCCTCCACGGTCGCCTGCTCGACCTCGACCTCGCCGAGCGCCGGCAGCACCGCCGCGATGTACGACAGGAACGCCCGGTTCGGCCCCACGATCAGCACCCCGGACCGGCGCAGCCGCTCCCGGTGCAGATAGAGCAGGTACGCCGCCCGGTGCAGCCCGACGGCCGTCTTCCCGGTGCCGGGCGCGCCCTGTACGCAGATCGAGGCGGCCAGGTCGGCGCGGACCAGCTCGTCCTGCTCCGGCTGGATGGTGGCGACGATGTCGCGCATCGGGCCGACGCGGGGACGCTCGATCTCGGCGGTGAGGATGCGGCTGGCGGTGCCCAGCTCCTCGCCCCGGTCCAGGTGCTCGTCCTCGAAGCTGGTCAGCGCGCCCGCGCTGAAGCCGAACCGGCGGCGCACGGTCACGCCCTGCGGGTCGCGGGCGCTGGCCCGGTAGAACGACCGGGAGACCGGGGCCCGCCAGTCGAGCACCATGGGCTCGCCGAGATCGTCGGTGACGTGCCGGCGGCCGATGTGGTGCTCCTCGTCGCCGAACGTGAGCCGGCCGAAGAACAGCGGGGTGTCTGGCTGGTCGGCCAGCTCGGCGACGCGGCGGGACAGGGTACGCCCCAGGGTTTCCGCCGTGTACGCGTCGCCGGCGACGTTGTGGCCGGTGGCGAAGAGGGCCTCGGTGCGTTGGCGCATGCGGGTCAGCGCGGCGCGGGACGCGTCCAGGTGGGCCCGTTCGGCGGCCAGTTCGGTGTCCAGGGACATGGGGGCGTGCGGGGTCATCCGACCTACTCCTCGGCGCGGGGGACAACACTGCCGCTCGCGTTTCCGGCAACGATGGCCGGCGCGGGGACGTCCGCTGCGGTGCTGGACACCTCGGCCGTCGGCGGGGCCAAACAGTCTACTCCCCACCCACCCCACCCCCACTCCGAGCCCGGTGATCAAGAGAAAAGCGTCAGAGTCGATCTCGGCGATGACGCAAACCTCTTGATCACCGGGCTGGGCGGCGGGGGTGGGGGTGGAGGGGCCAGGGGTGGAGGGACTGCAGGGCGGCGGCCGTGCGGACGAGCAGGTGTTCGTGGCGGTGGCGGGCGACGATCTGGAGGCCGACCGGGGTGCCGTCGGGGGCGAACCCGGCCGGGACGCTTGCGGCGGGGTGCCCGCTGAGGTTGAACGCCCAGGTCAGCGCCACGCTCATCCGGTCGCCCGGCCCGGCGTGGCCGTGCGCCGGGCCGGGGGTGGTGGGGGTGAGCAGCAGGTCGGCAAGGTCGAAGAGCCGCGCCAGGCGCGCGTCGTTGCCGGCCCGCAGGTCCGCGGCGGCGGCCCGGTCGCCGGGCGCTCGCAGGGCCCGCCACGCGGGCGCGGGATCGGCGAGCGTCAGGTCGTGCGCGACCAACCGGAGGAGACCCGCGTCGGCGAGCCGGTCGGCGGCGGCGCGGGCGGGCCCCGCGACGTCGGGGTCGACCTCGGCGTGGCCGAGCGTGGCCGACCAGACCGCCCGCAGCGGCCCGCCACCCGCCGGGCCGAGATGCCCGGCGAGCCGGGTGCCGAGAAGAGCGTCGAGGTACGCGGCGGCGTCGGCGACCGTACGGGCGAGCGGTCCCGGCGCGTTGAGCCCGGCGGCGTCGATGGCGGGCAGCCGCCCGTTGGTGAGCTTGATCCCGACGACCCCGCACCAGGCGGCGGGGATGCGCACCGAACCGGCCCCGTCGTTGCCGGTGGCCAGGGGCACGAGCCCGGCGGCGACGGCGGCTGCCGACCCGGCCGACGACCCGCCGGGCGTACGGTCGGTGCGCCAGGGGTTGGCGGTGGGGCCCTGGTCGGTGTGGCCCCACGTCTGCCAGGGCGTGCCCCGGGGGACGGCGGTGGCCCCGACCGGAATGCAGCCGGCGGCGACGAGCCGGCGGGTCTGGAGCGAGTCGACGCCCTCGGTGGCCTTGATGCCCAGCGGCACGCCGGCCAGCGGCAGCGGTCCGGCGGCGAGGGTGCGTTCCAGTTCGCGGGCGGCGTGCCGGGCCTGCTCCGGCCAGGTTTCGCGGAAGGCCCGCAGCGTGGCGTCGGCGGTGCCGATGCGGGCCAGGGTCGCCTCGACGACGTCGACGGGGCGGAGCCGGCCGGCGTTGACCAGCTCGGCGATCTCGACGGCGCTCCGGGGCGCGGCCGGATCGTCGGAGGCGACCGGGTCGCCTGGTGCGGTGGCTTCGTCGGGAGTTGCGGTGTCCATCGTGGGGGCCTCGCTCGGCACCGGGTCGGCGGTCGCGCTCTGCGCCGCCGTCGAGGTGCCGCCGCCGAGCGTAGCGGCGGGGTCGATGGCAGGCGCGGGTGGCGGGCGGGATCATGGGGGCATGAGCGAGGCACCGCCCGAGCGGCAGCGGGTGACGATCAGCGATCCGCAGGTGATGCGGGCCCTGGCCCACCCGGCGCGGCTCGCGATCATGGAACATCTCGCCTCGATCGAGTCCGGGGCCACCGCCACCGAGTGCGCGGAGATCGCCGGCCTGTCGCCGAGCGCGACCAGTTACCACCTGCGCGCGCTGGCGAAGTTCGGGCTGGTCGAGCAGGCCCCGAGCCGGGGGGACGCCCGGGAGCGGGTGTGGCGGGCGTTCAGTCCGTCGTACAACGTGGAGGCGGGGCAGACGGCCGGTTCCGAGGCGCGGGCGGCCGAGCTGGCTCTCGTGGAGGCGCACCTCGCCCGGGACGCGCAGCGTACCCGGGACTGGTTCCGCCGGGGGCCCGAGGAACCGCCGGAGTGGTACCGGGCCGGGTGGTTCAGCGACAGCGTGCTGCTGCTCACCGCCGAGGAGCTGCTGGCGCTCAACGAGGCGGTCCAGGACCTGATGGCGCCCTATCGGCGTCGGGTGCGGACCGATCCGCCGGACGGGGCGCGTCCCGTGGCCGTCCAGTACCGGTCGGTGCCCGTGGACTGAACCGGTGGCGACGGGGGATTGCCCGGCCGAGGTATGAAGGATTACTTTCGAAGTATGTCCTTCACACCTGGTCGGTCGCGTTGGCCCGACGTCTGGCTCGCCACCGCCGCCCGGGGCATCTCCAGCTGCGGTGACTTCCTGGCCGCGAGCACCCTCACCCTCGCCCTCCAGTCCGCCGGGGCCGGCGGCCCGGCCGTGGTGGGGCTGCTGATCGCCGCCAGCCTGCCGCTCGTCGCGCTCGCCCCGCTGACCGGCCGGCTCGCCGACCGGGTGGACTCCCGCACCCTGCTCGTCGCGGCCGGCATCGTGCAGGCGGCGATCTGCCTCGCCCTCGCGTACGCCGGACACCCGGCCCTGGCGATCGGCCTGGTGGCGCTGCTGGCCGCCGGGCTCGCGGTCACCCAGCCGGTGCTCGCCGCCCTCGTCCCGGCGATGGTCACGCCCGGAGACCTGCCCCGGGCCAGCGCGCTCAACCAGACGGCCGGCACCCTCGGCGCGCTGGCCGGCCCGGCGCTGGCCGGGCTGCTGGTGGGGCAGTTCGGCACCCGCGTGCCGCTGCTGTTGGACGCCGCCAGCTACCTCGCCCTGGTGGCCGCCGGCCTGCTGATCCGCACCCGCCGGGGCGGCGCCCGCCCGACCGCCAGACCCCGCCCGGCCGCCGACGCCCACTCGACGCCGACTCCCGACGGCCCGGCCCGGGCTTGGCGGCTGCGCCCGGACCGGCTGCTGTTCGCGATGGTGGCCTCGCTCGCCGGGGTGGTCGGCGCGGTCGGGGCGATCAACGTGATCGAGGTGTTCTTCATCCGCGAGACGCTGGGCAGTTCCACCACCGTCTACGGGCTGGTCACCGGGGCCTGGCCGCTGGGCATCGTGGCCGGGGCGTGGGCGCTCGCCCCGCTGACCCGCCGGCTCACCGACGACGATCGGCTGCTCGGCGTGGGGCTGCTCCTGCTCGGCGGGTGCTGCCTCGCGGTCCTGGTCTCCGCCGCCGTGCCGTCCGCCTGGTTGCTGGTGCCGATCTGGCTGCTCGGCGGCGTGCTCAACGGCGGCAACAACGTCGTCTGCAACGTGCTGCTCGCCCGCCGGGTGCCCGAGGCGGCGCGGGGCCGCGCGTACGCCGTCTTCGGCGCGGCCGTGCAGGGCGCGGGCATGGTCGGTCTCGCGGCCGGCGGCCTGCTGCTCGACCTGGCCCACCCCCGGCCGCTGGTGGCGGCGTGCGGCACGGTGGGGCTGCTCGCGGTGGCCGCGTTCGCCGTCCCCGTCGTCCGGGCGGCCCGCGCCGAACGGTCCGCGAACGGACCGGGGCAGCGGCGCGGGGCGGCCCGCGCGGCGGGGTCTACGCCGTGAGCAACTGCCGGATCCGCGCGTACTCGGCGGCCATCTCCGGCTCGGCCAGGAAGTCGTCGAGCGCGGCCGAGACCCGGTAGTCGACCTCCTCCAGGGAGCGGATGGCGAGCTCGTACAGCTCGCCGCGCCGGTGCTCCTCCAGGTAGGTGGTCCAGTGTTCGAGCGCGGTGAGGACGATCAGCAGGCCGGGGTCCATGTCGCCGTCGGCGAGGGTGCCCTCGTCGATGCGGTCCAGCAGGGCCCGCAGTTCGCTCGCATCGGCCGTGGCGACGGTCTCCAGAGCGGTGGCCAGCGCCGCCTGGGCGTCCTCGTCGAGGTCGTCCTCGTCGGCCTCGTCCACCAGGTCGGCGGTGGTCAGGCGGGTGATGGTCGCCAATCCGAAGGCGTGCAGGTCGTCCTCGCCAGCGGCGTCGATCAGTTGCTGGATGGCCGTCTCGACCTCTTGGTATCGCACCGCCTCAGGGTAGTGGCCGGCGGTGGGGCACCCACGACCGGCTTGCTTGTGCTGCTCATCGGGGTCGGCACACGAAGCGGGCCACCCGGAGACCCGGATGGCCCGCTCGCCGTGCCGATGTCAGAGGTTCAGGCTCCAACTGTTGAGGTAACCGGTGTCGAGGCTCGCCGCGTCCTGGACCCGCAGCCGCCAGCTCCCGTTCGCCACCTCCGAGGAGAGGTTCACGGTGTACGTCTGGTCGATGTTGTCGGTGCTGCCACCGGAGCGGCTCTGCAGCGTGTACACGCTGCCGTCCGGCGCGACGAGGCTGACCACGAGGTCACCGATGTAGGTGTGCACGATGTGCACCTCGACCTTGCTCGTGGTCGACGGGGTCGCCGCGCAGCCGCTGATCACGATGGTGCTCTCCACCGTCGAGTTGTCGGCGATCGCGACGTCGGTGCCGTTGCTGCCGGAGCAGCCCGGCAGCCCGTTCACCGTCAGGCTCAGCGTGGTCGTCCGGGCCACCGAGGGGGAGGTGCCCACCAGCGTGATCGCCACCGTGCCGCTGCCGGCGGTGGCGGCGGCGCTGACCGTGACCGTGGTCGACCCGCCGGCGGTGACCGACGACGGCGCGAACGACACGCTCACCCCGGCCGGCAGCGGGCCGGTCGAGAAGGTGACCTCCTCGGCGGTCCCCCGGATGACCGTGGTGCCGACCGTGGCGGTGCCCGAGGTGCCCGGGTCCAGGGTCAGCGCCGCCGGGGTGGCCGAGACGGTGAAGTCGTTGGCCGCGCACGACTCGGTGCCGGTGACGTTCACCGACGTCCAGGCCGCCATCACCGCCTTGTACTCGGTGCTGCAGAGGCCGTACAGGTCGGTGGCGGCCGACAGGGTGTGCAGCCGCGCGGTGTTGGTCGGCTGCGCGGTGTTCACGTAGCGGGTGTTCGACACGAAGTACGCGTCGAGCGCCCGGAACCAGATCTTCTCCGCCTTCTCCCGGCCGATCCCGGTCACCGGCGCGGCCGACCCGCACAGCGGCGAGGTGCCGTACGGGGTCGCCCCGGAGCCCTCGGCCAGGTTGAAGAAGAAGTGGTTGGCCACGCCCGAGGAGTAGTGCACGTCGAGGCCGTTGGTGCCGGTCGACCAGCAGCCGTGCGACTTGCCGTCCAGCGTCGGGTCGTACATGTAGCGCAGCGGGGTGCCGTTGCCGTTGATGTTGATCTTCTCGCCGACCTGGTAGTCGCCGGGGTCGACCGGGGTGTTGGCGTAGAACTCCACCATGTTGCCGAAGATGTCGCTGGTGGCCTCGTTCAGGCCGCCGGACTCACCGGAGTAGGTCAGGCCACCGGGGACCACGTTCTCGGTGACGCCGTGGGACATCTCGTGGCCGGCGACGTCGAGGGCGACCAGCGGCCGGGCGTTGCCCGCGCCGTCGCCGTAGGTCATCTGCGCGCCGTCCCAGAAGGCGTTGACGTACGCGTTGCCGTAGTGCACCCGGCTCGGCACGCCGGTGCCGTTGCCGAAGATGCCGTTGCGGCCGTGCACCTCGGTGAAGTAGTCGAAGGTCGTGGCCGCGCCGAAGTGCGCGTCGACCGCGGCGGACTGCCGGTTCGAGGCCGCGCCGGTGCCCCACACGTTGTCGGCGTCGGTGAAGGTCGTGCAGGTCGAGGTGCCGTTGTTCATGTCGCAGGTGCGCCCGTTGCCCCGGGTCGGGTCGATCATGTTGTACGTCGAGCCGGACAGGGTGGTGTCGATCGGGACCGGGCCGGCGTAGATGCTGTTGCCGGTGCCGACGACGGACTCGACCTCGTCGAAGGAGCCGATCCGGGCGCCGGTCAGCGCGTCGCTGATCACGTGCAGCTTCGAGGGGGTCTGCCCGTCCGGGGCCCAGCCGGTCACCACCGTCTCCCAGGCGAGCCGTCCGGTCCCGCTGCTCGCGTCGACGAACAGCTCCGCCGCGCCGGTGCCGGTGACCCGGCCGGAGAACTCGGCGATCGCCGCCCTGCGGGCCTTCGCGGCGCTGACCTTCGGGGCGGTGGCGAGGCTCAGCGGGGCGGCCAGGCCGACCGAACTGCCCGCGTAGTCGCCGTCGGCCTCGGTGCGGATGACGACGTCCCCGCCGTAGACGCGGAGCCCGTCGTACGTGCGGGTGTAGCGGACCGTGCCCCGGCCCTCGGCGTCCCGCTTGCTGCTGTGCACCGCGTAGCGGTCCTTCGCCGAGGACCTGACGGCCCGGGAGTGCTCCTTCAGGGCGGTGTCGGCGGCGGCGACCAGCGCCGGCCCCGGGGTGGATGGCGGGGCGGCGGACGCGCTCGTGGTGGTGACCACGAGACCGCTGCCGACCAGCATGGTGACGCCGGCCAGCGCTAGGGCTGATCTCAACATGACCTCCCCAATACGAGATGCACTCGCATCTATCGATAGCGAGATCATCGTCCGCTGCGGGGATCCTGGGAAGACGAGCGTCGATGGATAAACATACCTACTTGTCCATCCTGGCGATGCTATTACCGGCGAGGCGCGCGAGGATGTTCCGTCCCTGTTACGAAAGGAACCCATTGACAACAATCGCCTCAATAGATGGCAACCTTCGATGGCTGTCCGATCCCTAGCGTGGTGGGCACGTCGAACCCGACGTACCACGAAGGCCCTCCGCCCCACACATCCCGTTGGCGCGGGAGGCCGCCGGTCGACGCCGTCGACCGGCCCAGGAAGGAGCAGCCCAGTGAGGCTCACCCCGTACGTCACCCGCCGTTGGATCGGCACCCTCGGCACCGCCGCCCTCGCCGGCGCGCTGCTGGCCACCGCCGGGGTCGACCCGGCAGCGGCGACCCCGGCCACCGGCACCGTCCTCGGTGCCGACCGGCCCACCGCCGTCGACGGCAGCTACCTCGTGGTGCTGAAGGAGGGCCAGCGGCCCGACCGGGCCCGCGCCGAGGCCATCACCTCGCGCTACGGCAACGGCCGGGTCGACCGGGTCTACGGCCGGACCGTCAACGGCTGGTCGGCCCACCTCACCGAGCGGGCGGCCCGCCGGCTGGCCGCCGATCCCGCCGTCGCCTACGTGGAGCAGGACCAGCGGGTGCGGGCCCTCGCCACCCAGACGAACCCGCCCTCGTGGGGGCTCGACCGCATCGACCAGCGCAACCTGCCGCTCAACCGGTCCTTCACCTACGGGCCGAGCAACGGGGTGCGCGTCTACGTCGTCGACACCGGCGTCCGGGTGACCCACCAGGACTTCGGCGGCCGGGCGGTGAGCGGGTACGACGCGGTGGACAACGACAACAACGCCGACGACGGCAACGGACACGGCACCTTCGTCGCCTCGGTCGCCGCCGGTACCGCGTACGGCGTGGCCAAGAACGCCACCGTCGTGGGCGTCCGGGTGCTCGACAACAGCGGCTCGGGCACCACTGCCGGCGTCATCGCCGGCATCGACTGGGTCACCGCGAACGCGACCCGTCCCGCCGTGGCCAACCTGAGCCTCGGTGGCGGTGCCAGCACCACTCTCGACGCGGCGGTCCGCCGGTCGATCGCCGCTGGTGTCACCTACAGCATCGCGGCCGGCAACTCCGGCGTACCGGCCACCGGCACCTCGCCGGCCCGGGTCACCGAGGCGCTGACCGTCGGCGCGACCGACCAGACCGACACCCGGGCGAGCTGGTCCAACTACGGCACCGCGCTCGACCTCTTCGCGCCCGGTGTCTCCATCACCGCCGCCTGGCGGACCAGCGACACCGCCACCTACACCGGCAGCGGCACCTCGTTCGCCGCACCGCACGTCGCCGGCGCCGCCGCGATCTACCTGCGGAACAACCCCACGGCCAGCCCCGCCACGGTCAACGCGGCGATCGTCGCCGCCGCGACGCCCAACGTGGTCGTCAACCCCGGCGCCGGCTCCCCGAACCGGCTGCTCTACGTCGGAAGCTGACCCGCCCGCACCACCCGCCCGCACCACCCGCCCGCACCACCCGCCCGCACCACCCGCCCGCACCACCCGTCCGCGCCGGGCCACCCCCGGCGCGGACGGCGGCCGGTGGCCCGCCGCCCCGCACGACTCGCCGGTGCGGTCACCCGGCTCGACCGCCGCCCCACCCGGGCGGCGGTCGAGCCGTTCGGGCCGCCCGGACCCGGCACACGGCCCCGGGTGCGGGATTGGCCACTCCGGGGCCCGCCCGTTGAGACCGTGTCCCGCGGCGGGGATACGGTCGCAGCATGGCTGACCGCATCGCCCGTCCCCGGGTCGGACACATCCAGTTCCTGAACTGCCTGCCGATCTACTGGGGCCTGATGCGTTCCGGCGCGCTGATCGACGTCGACCTGCACAAGGACTCGCCGGACCGGCTGAGCGCCGCCCTGGTCGCCGGTGACCTGGACATCGGGCCGATCTCGCACGTCGAATACCTGCGCCACGCCGACGAGCTGCTGCTCCTGCCCGACCTGGCGGTCGGCAGCGACGGCCCGGTGCTCTCGGTCAACATGGTGTCCACGAAGCCCCTCGCCGAGCTGGGCGGCGGCCGGGTGGCCCTCGGTTCGACGTCGCGCACCGGCGTGCTGCTCGCCCGGCTGCTGCTCGGCGAGCGGTACGGCGTCCACCCCGACTACTTCCGCTGCCCGCCCGACCTGACGCAGATGCTGCTGGAGGCGGACGCCGGGGTGCTGATCGGCGACGTGGCGCTACGGGCGCTGTACGAGGCCCCGCAGCGGGGGCTGGAGGTCACCGACCTCGGGCAGGCCTGGCGCGACTGGACCGGGCTGCCGATGGTCTTCGCCGTCTGGGCGGTGCGCCGGGACTTCGCCGCCGACCACCCCGGCCTGGTCAAGGAGGTGCACGAGGCGTTCCTGCGCTCCCGCGACCTGTGCCTGGCCGAGCTGGACCAGGTCGCCGAGGCCGCCGCCCGGTGGGAGTCGTTCGACGCCGCGACCCTGGCCACGTACTTCCGGGCGCTGGACTTCTCGCTCGGCGAGCGGCAGGTGGCCGGGCTGCGCGAGTTCGCCCGGCGGGCCGCCGAGATCGGCGAGGCCCCGCCGCTGCCGGCGGACGGCCCCCGGTTCTTCGCCGGCTGAGGCCGACCACCAGACGTACGCCGTGACCGCCGCCGCCCGACGGCGGTCACGGGCACCCGTCAGGTGCCGGAGCGCAGCACCGCCTCGGTGATCTTCTGGCAGTTCTTCATGCCGTACTCGTAGCCCATGTTGATCGGGTAGCGGACCATCACGCCCATCGTCCAGTTGTCGCCGATGGCGAGGCAGTTGATGTGCATCTCCTGCTCGCGGGTCCGGTCGATCCAGCCGTTCTTGATGGCGATCTTCTTCTGCTCGGCCGCCGGGAACGCCTTGCGGATGCCGAAGTCACCGGAGCCGCGCACCAGCCGCATCTCGTTGATCAGCCACTTGGTCCACTCCGGCCCGGCCGCCCGGCCGTCCTTGATACACGCGCCGAGGCGCGCCGTGTCCCGGGGCGAGAGGTTCGTCCGGCTCCAGCCGCCGTCGGCGGCGGGGCTGCTGTCGGTGGTCTTGCAGATGGAGATCATCCGCTTGATCGACGCGGACCGGCCCACGGTGTTGTAGAACTGCTCGGCGCGGGTGTTGTCGCTGTCGCGGATGATCCGGGTGGCGTCGGCGAGCTTGGCGTCGCTGGGCTTCTGCCCCTGCTCGTCGGTGCGCCGCAGGTAGTCGGCGACGATCCAGGACTTGATCAGCGACGCGGTGGTGCTGGTCTCGTCCATGTTCTTCGAGCCGATGATCTTGCCGGTGCGGGTGTCCAGGACGCTCCAGGCGTACCAGCCCTCGATGTCGAGGTCGATCTGCTTGTCCGCGAACGGCAGCGGCTCCAGCGTCGGGGAGGGGCTGGGCGAGGCGGTGGGACGCGACTTGCGGTCCGAGGCCGCTCCGGCGGCGCGGTCGACGGGCGCGGATGCGTCGCCCCACTGGGCGGCGGCGGTCGACGCCATCGGCGAGCCGGGGAGCAGCCGCAGCGACACCAGCACCAGCCCGATCAGGACGGCCGCGATCGCGATCAGCCGCAGCGGCGACGCCTCGCCCCGCCCGGCACCTCCACCGCCGGCCCGGCGGCGGCTGCCCGCCATCAGAGCTTGCCGATCGGCTGCTGCGGCACCTTCAGGGCGGCGCCGGGCTGCGGGGTGACCAGCTGGGTGGCGACGCTGGCGCAGACCTTCGCGCCGTACGACAGCCCCTTCTTCTGCGGGTAGCGCAACATGACGGCGAGGCTCCACTTCTCGGTGACCGCAAGACAGTTCACGTGCCAGTTGCCGTCGTAGTTCAACGGCGTCCAGCCGTTCTTGATGCTGACCGGCCCCTGGGCCTTGATCTCGGCGGGCAGGCCGTCGACGATGCCCCACTTGCCGCCGCCGGACGTGGTGCGCTGCTCCTTGACGCTGCCGCGCACCTTGCTCATCTCGTCCAGCACCCACGTGGTCCACTTCGGCCCGGCCGCCTTGCCGCTGGCGATGCAGTCGCCGAGCCGGACGGCGTCGCGGGGGGACATCCGGGTGAAGCTCCAGTAGCCCACGTAGCCCGCGACGTTGCCGCGCTTGGTGTCGGTGAGGCCGCAGATGTCGACGGCCCGCTTGAGCACCGGGTTCAGCTGGCCGTTCGGATACACCCTGTACGAGCCGCCCGCCGCACCCCACACCGCGTCCGCGGCGCCGTCGTTGCTGTCCCGGATGGCCAGGCTCGCCATCTGCTTCATCCTGGGCGAGGGTTCCTTGTCGCCGAGCTGCCGCAGGTAGTCGGCGACGATCCAGGCCTTGATCATCGACTCGGTCGAGCTGGTCGACGCCAGGTTCTTCGAGCCGGAGATGCTGCCGCTCTCGCGGTCCAGCAGGGCCCAGGAGAAGAACTCGCCGGAGAAGTTCACCGAGACGGGGGCGGCGGCGAGCGTCGGCGGCGGCGGGGCGGTCGGCTCGGGGGCCGCCACGATCTGCATGCCGCTCCCGCCGGATCCGCCGTCGTCGTCGCCGGAGAGCTTGGCGTACGCGGCGGGCACCAGCATGGCGCTGCCGAGGAGGATCGCCGCGACGGCGAACACCATGGCCACGCGAGGTCGCATGAGTGGATGAGCTCCAGATGTCAGGGGCCGGGGGACCGACTGCTTTCCGAACTGGTTCGTCCTGATCGCTGGGGGCCGGGGGAAGTGGCCCGCGTCATACGCCCGGCGGTCGTCCGCAGCCGGTCGGTGTGACCGGGAAAGTCTACGTCCGGATGGCCGACACGCCAGGAACCGACGCCTGTCAAGTCGCTATGAAGGCGGGATTGTGGCCTGTTATGCCAGCCTTGGGGGGATTCATCTCCGCTTAGTGAGCCATGTCATACCTGCACCCTGGCCTGCGGCAATACGAAAAGGGGTCGACTCGTGACGGAAGGTGCTTTCGGAAACCTGTGACACCCTCTGGTGTGGGCTGGCGCGAGCTGTAACACTTGTCGGCATGTATGGCAACGACTTCTCCGCCCCGGAGGACGCGCCCGGCGGTGGCCTGCTCGGCGAGGTGGCGGCGGCGGAGGCGGCGCTGCGCGAGGCGGCGACCCGGCAGCGCGGCGGCGGCCCCGGCCCGGACGCCGACCTAGAGGCATACTTCGCCGACGTCATCGACGCCGA
Source organism: Micromonospora sp. PTRAS2 (assembly GCF_054052245.1). NCBI lineage: Bacteria > Bacillati > Actinomycetota > Actinomycetes > Micromonosporales > Micromonosporaceae > Micromonospora > Micromonospora sp. PTRAS2. Next base: position 517,735 of record NZ_JBSWBU010000001.1, on the reverse strand, counting down.
CCAGAAGATCGAGCCCCGCGACTGGATGCCCGAGGCGTACCGGAAGACGCTGATCCGGCAGATCGCCCAGCACGCGCACTCCGAGATCATCGGAATGCAGCCGGAGGGCAACTGGATCAGCCGCGCCCCCTCGCTCAAGCGCAAGGCCATCCTGCTGGCCAAGGTCCAGGACGAGGCCGGACACGGCCTCTACCTGTACGCCGCCGCCGAGACCCTCGGCGTCAGCCGGGACGAGCTGGTGCAGCTCCTGCTCGACGGGCGGCAGAAATACAGCTCGATCTTCAACTACCCGACCCTGAGCTGGGCCGACGTGGGGGTGATCGGCTGGCTGGTCGACGGCGCGGCGATCGTCAACCAGGTGCCGCTGTGCCGCTGCTCGTACGGCCCGTACGCGCGGGCCATGATCCGGGTCTGCAAGGAGGAGTCGTTCCACCAGCGCCAGGGCTACGAGATCCTGCACACCCTGGCCCACGGCACCCCGGAGCAGAAGGCCATGGCCCAGGACGCGGTGGACCGCTGGTGGTACCCGTCGCTGGCCATGTTCGGCCCGCCCGACGGCGACTCCACCCACTCCGCCCGCTCGATGGCCTGGAAGATCAAGCGGTTCTCCAACGACGAGCTGCGCCAGCGCTTCGTCGACATGTGCGTGCAGCAGGCGGAGATCCTCGGCCTCACCCTGCCCGACCCCGACCTGCGCTGGAACGAGCAGCGCCAGGCGTACGACTTCACCGAGCCGGACTACGCCGAGCTGATGCGGGTGATCTCCGGCGAGGGCCCGTGCAACCGGCAGCGGATGGAGCACCGCCGCCGCGCCCACGCCGAGGGCGCGTGGGTCCGCGAGGCCGCCGCCACGTACGCCGCGAAGCGGTCGACTGCGCGAGAGGCGGTTGCGGCATGAGCGGCATCGACAGCACGTCCCCCCTGTGGGAGGTCTTCGTGCGGGCCCGGCGCGGGCTGGCGCACACCCACGTCGGCAGCCTGCACGCCCCCGACGCCGAGTTGGCCCTGCGCAACGCCCGGGATCTCTACACCCGCCGCCAGGAGGGCGTGTCGATCTGGGTGGTGCCGGCCGCCGCGATCACCGCGTCCAGCCCCGACGAGAAGGACGCCTTCTTCGACCCGGCGGCCGACAAGGTCTACCGCCACCCCACCTTCTACGACGTGCCGGACGGGGTGGCCCACCTGTGAGCAGCCCCTTCGACTTCGCCCTCGCCCTCGGCGACGACGCGCTGGTCGCCGCGCAGCGCCTCGGCGAGTGGACCAGCCGCGCCCCGGAGATGGAGGAGGACGTCGCGCTGGCCAACATCGCCCTCGACCAGCTCGGCGCGGCCCGGCTCCTGCTCACCTACGCGGGCGAGCTGGAGGGCGCCGGCCGCGACGAGGACGCGCTGGCGTACCTGCGCGACGACCGGGAGTTCCGCAACTGCCTGCTGGTCGAGCTGCCCAACGGCGACTTCGCGGTGACCATGGCGAAGCTGCTGTTCCTGTCGGCCTACCAGCTTCCGCTCTACTCCGCGCTGGCCGGGTGCGCCGACGAGCGGCTCGCCGCGATCGGGGCGAAGGCGCGCAAGGAGTCCGCGTACCACCGGGACCACGCCGCGCTGTGGGTGCGCCGGCTCGGCGACGGCACCGCCGAGTCGCACCGCCGCATGCAGGCCGCCGTCGACCAGGTCTGGCCGTACGCGCACGAGCTGTTCGCGCCGTGGCCGGGCGCGCCGGTCGACCCGGCCGGCCTGCGCGGCGACTTCGACGCGTACGTCGGGCCGGTGCTGGCCGAGGCGACCCTGACCCGGCCGGCGGACGGCTGGACCCCGGCCGGCGGGCGGGACGGCGTGCACACCGAGCACCTGTCGTACCTGCTGGCGGAGATGCAGGTGCTGCACCGCGCCCACCCGGGGGCGACGTGGTAGACCCGAGGGACGCCGTGGCGGCGGTGGTGGACCCGGAGATCCGGGTGATCACCATCGACGAGCTGGGCATCCTGCGGGCGGTCGACCGGGACCCGGCCACCGGCCGGGTCACCGTGACCATCACCCCCACCTACACGGGCTGCCCGGCGATGGACGTGATCCGGGCCGACATCCGGCGGGCGCTGGCCGCCGCCGGGCACCCCGACGCCGACGTCCGCACGGTCTACAGCCCGGCGTGGAGCACCGACTGGATCTCCGCCGCCGGCCGGGCCAAGCTGGCCGCCGCCGGCATCGCCCCGCCGCCGGCCACCCGGGACGCCGGCACCGCCCCGGCGACCCGGGCCGGCACGGTCGTGCCGCTGACCCTCGCCGTCCGCTGCCCGCTCTGCGGGTCGGCGGAGACCGAGCAGGTCAGCCGGTTCGGCTCCACCGCGTGCAAGGCCCTGTGGCGCTGCCGCGCCTGCCGTGAACCCTTCGACCACCTGAAGGCGCTGTGACTGTCACGATCACCCGCCCGGTCCGCCGCCGGCCGGCCTTCCACCCGCTGCCCGTCGCCGCCGTCGACCGGCTCACCGCCGACGCCGTGGCGATCACCTTCGCCGTGCCGGAGGAGCTGCGGGCGCTTTTCGCGTTCTCCGCCGGCCAGCACCTCACCGTGCGCCTGCCCGCCGGCACCGGCCCTGCGGATGCCGACGTGCGGCGGTCGTACTCGATCTGCTCGACGCCCGACGACCTGGCCCGGCACGGCCGGCTGCGGATCGGGGTGCGGGAGATCCCCGGCGGCGCGTTCTCGGCCTACGCCTGCTCGGTGCTGCGGCACGGCGACACCGTCGAGGTGCTGCCCCCGCTCGGGCATTTCACCACGGCGTTCGACCCGGGCCGGGCCCGCCGCTACGGCGCGGTCGCCGCCGGCTCCGGCATCACCCCGGTGCTCGCGCTGGTCGCCACCGCCCTGGCCGTCGAGCCGGCCAGCACCTTCACCCTGGTGTACGGCAACCGCACGGCGAACTCGGTGATGTTCGCCGAGGAGTTGGCCGACCTGAAGGACCGCTACCCGACGCGGCTGCACCTGGTGCACGTGCTGTCCCGGGAGCCGGGCGAGTCGCCGCTGCTGTCGGGGCGGATCGACGCCGACCGGCTGGGCCGCCTGCTGGGCACGATCGTGCCGGGCGACGCGATCGAGGAGTGGTTCCTCTGCGGCCCGTACGGCATGGTGGTCGACGCGAAGGCGGTGCTCGCCGCGCGGGGCCTGCCGGAGTCGGCGGTGCACGCGGAGCTGTTCCACGTCGCCGACACGCCCGCCCCGGCGCAGCGCCGCCCCGCCGGGCCGACCGGGGACGCCGAGGTGACGATCGTGCTGGACGGCCGGGCGTCGACCTTCCCGATGGGCCGCGAGGAGCGGGTCCTCGACGCGGCGCTGCGGGTGCGCGGCGAGCTGCCGTACGCGTGCAAGGGCGGGGTCTGCTCGACCTGCCGGGCGAAGGTGGTCTCCGGCGCGGTGACGATGGCCCGCAACTACGCCCTGGAGCCGGACGAGGTCGCCGCCGGATACGTGCTGACCTGCCAGTCCACCCCCACCACCGACACCCTCACGGTCGACTACGACGCGTAGCCGGCGCGGCGGGGCCGCTGGCGGCTTCGTGGAGTGACCGCCGTGCTGGTATGACAGGCGGCGTGGACAAGCAGCGGGCCATCGTGGTCGGTAACAGTGACGGCATCGGGTTGGCGGTCACCCGCCGCCTGTTGGACGACGGCTGGACGGTGGCGGGCCTGTCGCGCAGCAGCAGCCCGTTGACGTCCAGCGGCTACGAGCACCACCGCGCCGACGTCACCGACGCCGGCTACCGCGAGGTGCTCGCCGGGGCGCTGGACACCCTCGGCGGCGTCGAGGTCTGCATCTACGCCGCCGGCATCGGTGACTTCTTCGACGTGGCGGACCTGGCCGCGCAGACCAGGGCGTTGGAGGTCAACCTCGTCGGCGCCGCGCGCACCATGGAGGTGGTGGTGCCGTCCATGGTGCGCGCCCGGGCGGGGCACGTGGTCGGCCTGTCGAGTCTCGCCGACGTGGCCCCCTCGGCCGAGGCGCCCGGCTACGCCGCGGGCAAGGCCGGGATGTCGTCGTACCTGCTGGGGCTGGGCGGGGCCCTGCGGGCACACGGGGTGCGGGTCAGCGTCGTCCGGTTCGGCTTCGTGGACACCAAGATGGCCAAGGCGCGGGTCAAGCCGATGATGCTCTCGGTGGACCAGGCTGCCGACGTGGTGCTGGACACCCTGCGTACCCGCGCGACGGTCGTCTCACGGCCGCGACGGATGGCGGCGCTGGCGCGTACCGCCGGGGTGCTGCTGAACGTGCGGGCGCGACGGTGAGGTCGGCCGCGCCGGCGACTTGCCGGGTTTTGTTACGGTCGCGGCAGCAGCGCCGGTCGGACTGGGAGCGATGATGGAGAAGAGGCACGTCGGCACGTTGGTCGTCGTACTGGCCGTCGTGGCGGTCGTCGGCGCGGTCGGCGGCACCTACCTGGCTACCCGGGGCGACGGTGCGACGGCGGACCGCACCGTGGACGCCGGCAGCACCGTGGACGCGGGCGGGGACGCGGGCCGGCAGACGGGCGGCCCCGAGGCCACCGGGGGAGCCGACCGGGCCGACCAGCCGGCGCGTCCGTCGTCGGGTGCCCCCACGGGTTCGTCCGATTCCTCTTCCTCCGGCTCCTCAGGTGGGGGGTCGCGGACGTACCGGCTCGACCGGACCTTCTACGACCAGGCGTCGATGACGGTCACCCTGGTCAGCGCCGAGGTCACCGGGAGCAAGCTGCGGCTGAACGTTCGCTACCGCAACGGCTCGGCGACCCCCTGGGCGCTGGAGTGCTCGCCCGTCGCCGAGGACCGCGAGCTGGTGCTGCTCACCCTCGCCGACGGCAGGACCGTGCGCCCGGAGAGCACCTACTGCTCCACCCGGCCCGGCGAGTCGATCGAACTCGCGCCCGGCCGCGAGCTGGCCAGCTGGGCCGTGTTCCCGGTGGCGCCGCAGGCCGGATCGTCGCTCGACCTGTCCTGGTACGACTTCCCCGCCACCGACCTCACCCTCCGCTGACTCGCCCTGTTGCGAGCCCCTCCAGACCTTGGACAGTTGCTGCCCGGAGCTGACAGGGAGTGTCCAACGTCTGGACGGCGCGGCCGGACCGGGGTGAATCTTGGAAGATTCCGGCCCCTGGAGGGGCCTCATTCTTCCAAGATCTCCTCTTTACGAGGGGTGCGACGCGGGCTTCAGCCCTTGCGTACGTGTGCCGTCCAGTAGGTGAGGTCCGAGTGGTGCTCCGTGAGGACGACCGGCTCGCCGCAGGCCTCCCCGATCATCTTGGCCGCGTCGTCCAGGTGCGCCGGCTGGTGATCCCAGTCGTCGTCGCAGAACAGGTGCAGGCCGACCTCGCCCCGGTCGTCGCCGAGCGCCTCGGCCGCAACGGGCGGCACCAGCACCACCGTGTAGCGGGCGGCCTCCCGCTCCGCCTCGGTGGGCGGCTCCGGCTCGTCCCGCCGCCGTCGGCGGAAGCGTTCGATCACCGACGGGATGGGGCCGGGCGAGTCCGCCGGATCGTACGGCCGCAGCCAGGTGGGCTGAATGGTCCGCATCGCAACTCCTCCACTCACGGCGACAGCCATTAGCAACGTTGCTTCTCATAGTTGCTTTCAGGGCATCCAGAGTCAATACTCAACGCCACGAAGCGTGTCGTCAGGGTGACGATCGGCGGTGTGGTGGAGGAGGCGGCATGGCCAAGGCGAATCTGCCGACCGTCGTCGGGCGGGGGCTCGGCGGCGAGCTGCGCGAACTGCGGAGGGCGCGCAAGTTGCCGCTGCGGCAGGTGGCGACCCGGCTGGACTGGCAACCGTCCAAGCTGTCCCGGATGGAGACCGGCATCCAGGGCATCCAGGCCGCCGACGTCGCGTCGCTGCTGGTGATCTACGGCATCACCGGGGATGAGCGCAAGCGGCTGCTCGCGATGGCCGAGCGGTCGGCCGAGACCGGCTGGTGGGAGGCGATCGGCGGGCTGTCCGACGAGTCGCGCACGCTGATCCGGCTGGAGGCCGAGGCGACGGGCATCGTGAACTGGGAGCCGCTGCTGGTGCCGGGGCTGTTGCAGACCCCGGACTACGCCCAGGCGGTGATGGTCGGCTGCGGGGTGCCGCCCGACGATGCGCAGGGTCGGGTGGCGGCCCGGCTGGGCCGGCAGGCGATCCTGAGCCGTTCCAACCCGCCCGCGCTCCACGCGCTGCTCGACGAGGCGGTGCTGAGCCGGGCACTCGGCGGCCCCCGGGTGATGGCCCGGCAGCTCCGGCACCTGGTCGAGGCGGCCGAGCGGCCGACCGTCACGCTGCGGGTGGTGCCGCTGGCGGTCGGCGCGCACACCGGCCTGGACGGCTCGTTCGCGCTCTTCGACTTCCCGCGCAACCGGTCGGTGGTCTATCTCGACCACAAGCTGACCGGGTTGTTCCTGGAGGAGGCCGCGCAGGTGGCGCACTTCCGGCGGGAGGCGGATAGGCTGGCCGAGGCGGCGTTGAGCCCCGTCGATTCGGTGGCGCTCGTCGCGCGGTATGCGGCGGAGCACGAGCGAGAGTGAGCCGAGGATGACCACCCCTGAGCTGTCCGGCGCGACCTGGCGCAAGTCGACCCGCAGCGGCTCCAACGCCAACTGCGTGGAGGTGGCGGAGACGGTGCGGGCGGTGGGCGTACGCGACTCGAAGGACCCGGCCGGGCCGGTGCTGGCCTTCGACCGGCGGGCCTGGGCCGCCTTCGTCGCCGGCCTGCCGGGCCGGGCCTGACCGTCCGACGGCGCGGGTGACGGCCCCGGCCGCCGCCCCGCTCGCGGAACCCCCTGGACCTTGGGCAGTTCCCGTCCGGAGCTGACGGGATCTGTCCAGGATTGGCGTGGATCTCCGGCAGTGTCCGGGTGCGGGACGCGTCACGGCGCTGCGCACCCCTGCGGGCCTGGACGGCTGCCCGGCGTACGCTCGGAGGCGTGACGGTGAGCCGGGAGATCGACGACATCCTGCAACGCGGCGCGGACGGCGGGCGGATCACGCCCGAGGAGGCCCTGCTGCTCTACACCGAGGCGCCCTTCCACGCCCTCGGCGAGGCGGCCGACGCGGTGCGCCGGCGGCGCTACCCCGACAACATCGTCACCTACCTGATCGACCGCAACATCAACTACACGAACGTCTGCGTGACGGCGTGCAAGTTCTGCGCCTTCTACCGTGCGCCCAAGCACAAGGAGGGGTGGACCCACCCGACCGAGGAGATCCTGCGCCGCTGCGGCGAGGCGGTCGAGCTGGGCGCGACCCAGGTCATGCTCCAGGGCGGCCACCACCCCGACTACGGCGTGGAGTACTACGAGGAGCTGTTCTCCTCGGTCAAGCAGGCGTACCCGCAGCTCGCGATCCACTCCATCGGGCCGAGCGAGATCCTGCACATGGCCAAGGTGTCCGGCGTGAGCCTCGACGAGGCGATCGCGCGGATCAAGGCGGCCGGGCTCGACTCGATCGCCGGGGCCGGCGCGGAGATGCTGCCGGACCGGCCGCGCAGGGCGATCGCCCCGCTCAAGGAGTCCGGCGCGCGCTGGCTGGAGGTCATGGAGCTGGCCCACCGGCAGGGCCTGGAGTCGACCGCCACGATGATGATGGGCACCGGCGAGACGGCCGCCGAGCGGATCGAGCACCTGCGGATGATCCGCGACGTGCAGGACCGCACCAAGGGCTTCCGGGCGTTCATCCCGTGGACGTACCAGCCGGAGAACAACCACCTCAAGGGCCGCACCCAGGCGACGACGCTGGAATACCTGCGCCTGGTCGCGGTGTCCCGGCTCTTCTTCGAGACCGTGCCGCACCTGCAGGCGTCCTGGCTGACGACCGGCAAGGACGTCGGCCAGCTCGCCCTGCACATGGGCGTGGACGACCTCGGCTCGATCATGCTGGAGGAGAACGTGATCTCCTCGGCGGGCGCGCGGCACCGGTCCAACCTGCACGAGCTGATCGGCATGATCCGCTCGGCGGACCGCATCCCCGCCCAGCGGGACACCCTCTACCGCCGGCTCGCGGTGCACCACACCCCGGCCGACGACCCGACCGACGACCGGGTGGTCTCGCACTTCTCCTCGATCGCGCTGCCGGGCGGCGGGGTCGGCAGGGCCCTGCCGCTGGTCGACGCCCGCTGACGGGCGCTCCCGGGGGCGGCCCACCCCGACACGGGGACGGCGGAAAAGGTACGTCGACCGCTAACGTGCGGTCGGCGTACCTTTCGCTCTTTCCACGGGGGAAACTCATGACCTTGCGTTACCGACCGCCGGCGCGGCTCGGCGTCGCCGCCCTGCTCGTGTCCGGCGCGCTCGCCGCCCTCGGCACCCCGGCCCGCGCCGAGGGCCCGGGCACGGACCTCTCGCTCGACGTCGCGGGCACCCGGGTCGCCGCCGGCGTCGAGGGCAAGACCGCCTACATCAAGGTCAGCAACAGGGGTACGAACCCGGCCGCCAACGTCACCGTGAAGGTGGACGTCTCCGACCTCGACCCGCTCGACGCCGAGGCGATCCCGAACGGTGAGGCGTGCGAGGAGATCGGCGAGGACCTCTGGTATTGCGCGCTGCTGGGCGACGACCTGCCGGCCCCCGGCCGGACCGTCGAGGTGCCCCTGCTGGTGTTCAAGAACAACGGCGGCGGCCCCCGATCGGCTCCGGTCACCTTCACCCTCGCCTCGCCGGACGACACCACCCCGGAGAACAACACCAGGACCGTGCAGGTCGAGTTCACCGAGGAGAGCGGCGTCGACCTGGGCGTCCGCGTCCCGGACGTGACCCGGCACATCCGGCCCGACGAGTACGACCCCGACACCGAGGGCTTCCCCGCCCTGCAAGCGGGCCAGACCACGGTGCTCGTCGGCGAGGTCGTCAACCAGGGCGACCTCGCCACGGACGGGCTCCGGCTCACCCTGCTCCTGCCCGAGGGGGTCACCTTCGCGGCCAGGTTCACCGACTGCGCGCACTCCGCCGGCAACCGGAAGGCGACCTGCGAGATCGAGGACCTGCGGCTCGCCGACGGCGGCGACGCCCTGAGCTTCGTGGTGCCGATCACGGTCGACGCCGGCGTGCGGGGGCCGGTCGCCCTCAAGCCCGGCACGGTGACGGCGGAGGCCCTGGGCCAGCTCACGCCGCAGCAGCAGCGCTCGCGCAGGGCGGCGACGCCGGCCCTGCCGTCCGGCCTGAGTCTGGTGCCGGCGCGCGAGGTCGACAGCAGTGACAACAGCGACGACTTCGCCGTGCTCGTCATCGCCCGCAGCGACGGCGGGGGTGGTGGCGACGGCGGCCTGCCGGTGACCGGCCCGCAGGCCGGTCTGATCGGCGGGGTGGGCGCGGCGGTGCTGGCCGTCGGAGGTGCGCTGCTCGTGCTGGCCCGTCGCCGCCGGTTGGTCCTGGTGGCCCCGACGGACGAACAGCGCAACGCCTGAGGACCTGCCGATCGGACCTCACACCGGGTCACCACCCCGGACCGCAGCGTGGTCGGCCGAAAGTCCCGTGACCGGTCGTCGGGAGGGCATTAGTGGTCGCCGTTCGGGGGACGCGCCGGGTTGCGGGCCCGCCCCACAAGCGGCCAATCCCGACAATCCCTGAAGGTGACCGAACGTATGGCCCGGGCATCGTCGGCGCGGGGGGTGGCGGCACCGCCCAGGGGCCGATAACGTGCGGCGCGCACCCTCCGACGCAGGTCGGAGCGGGTCGGCCGGGGTGGAACGGCCGGCGGGCCACATCCTCCATCGGCCCATGAGGGCCGTTCATATAACGCACCGCGGTGAGGGCGGGATGGGCGACCATCCCGCCCTCACTGTCGGTACGGGTCGTGGTCGAAGCGATGAACATCGCGCGCTGCGGCTGGCGCGAACGATCTACCTCGGATAACGTCCGCTCGATTCCGCAACCTCCCTCTTCCTGTCTCGGGGGATCAATGACCTCGTTCCACCGCTCGGCGCTGGCCCGCGTCGGTGCCGCGGCGCTGCTGGCCGCCGGTGGCCTCGCCACCGCCGCCGCCCCGGCGCAGGCGGCCGACCAGGCCGACCTGGCGCTCGTCCCGCTCAGCCAGAACCTGGCCCGGGGCGTGCAGGCAGCCAAGGCCAAGCCGTTCAAGTTCACCGTCGACAACACCCGCAGCTCGGCCGTGGCCCGCGACGTCCGGGTCACCGTGGAGACGAAGGGGCTGACCCAGCGGGTCGGCTTCGTCGTCCCGCAGGGCTGCGACGTCGCCGGCACCGCGTTCACCTGCCTGCTCGGCGACCTGGCCGGCGGCACCACGGAGGACTTCGGCATCCCGCTGTTCAGCGCGGGCCTCCGGGGCAAGGGCGGCGCGCTGAAGGTGACGGTCACCTCGGCGACCGCCGACCCGAACACCGACGACAACACCGAGACCGTCGACATCACCGTGACCCGCCCCGGCTACGACCTCACCTCCTGGGTGCAGGACGGGTACGCCAACGTCGTGGTCGACGGCGCGCAGAACAGCGAGCCGGACCTCAAGCCGATCCCGCGCGGCGGCACGGCCCCGCTGGACTGGGCGGTCTACAACGACGGCAGCCGCAGGGCGACGGGCATCTTCTACATGCTCACCCTGCCGGCGAAGGTCAGCTTCGCGAAGCTGCCCGAGAACTGCGTCGAGCAGGAGATCGGCGGGCTGGCCCAGGCGCTCTGCGAGGACTCCGGCGCGGTGGTGAAGCCGGGCCAGTACTACACCGACGACGTGCAGGTGAAGGTCGCCGACGACGCGGCCGAGCCGGTCCTGCGCCCCGGCGAGCTGTTCGCGTACGGGCTGGACGGGGCGGAGGGCGAGCCCGAGGAGGAGCCGCAGGTCGCCTCCTCGGCGCAGCGTCGCGCCTTCGCCGAGACGGACGAGGTCGACAACCAGGCCGTGTTCGACGTGTTCGTGGACCTGTCGGCCCAGCCCAGCCCCACCCCCACCCCGAGCGGTGAGCCGAGCGCCACGCCGACCGCGTCGCCCTCCGGGCAGCCGAGCGTCACCCCCTCGCCGACCACCGGCGGTGGCGGCGGCGGGCTGCCGGTGACCGGCGTGCAGGCCGGCCTGATCGGTGGCGTCGGCGCGGCCGTGCTGCTGGCCGGCGGCGTGCTGCTGGTGCTGGCCCGCCGTCGCCGGGTGGTGCTGGTCACGCCGGGCGACGAGAAGTCGACCGACTGACCCGGAGCACGACAGCCGGTCAGCGGCGATGCACGACGGTACGGGCGGGGTGGGCGACCACCCCGCCCGTACCGCGTCCGGGCGGCGGCTGGCAGAGTGGAGGGGTGAGCCGTACCCCGCAGGGCCAGCGCGCCAGCCTGGACAAGCAGCCGCACGAGGTCGCCGCGATGTTCGACGGGGTGGCGGCCCGCTACGACCTGACCAACACGGTCCTCTCCTTCGGGCAGGACCGCTCGTGGCGGCGGGCCACCCGGGCGGCCCTGGGGCTCGGCCCCGGCGACCGGGTGCTGGACGTGGGCGCGGGCACCGGCGTCTCCACGGAGGAGCTGTCCCAGTCCGGCGCGTACGCGGTCGGCGCCGACCTCTCCCTCGGCATGCTGCACGCCGGCAAGCGGTCCCGCCCGACGGTGCCGCTGCTGGCCGGGGACGCGCTGCGGCTGCCCTTCGCCGACGCCAGCTTCGACGCGGTGACCATCTCCTTCGCGCTGCGCAACGTGTCGGACACCGACGCAGCCCTGCGGGAGCTGGCCCGGGTCACCCGCCCCGGCGGCCGGCTGGTGGTCTGCGAGTTCAGCACCCCGGTCAACCCCGCGTTCCGGACGGTCTACCTGTCGTACCTGATGCGGTCGCTGCCGGCGGTGGCCCGCACGGTGTCGAGCAACCCGGAGGCGTACGTCTACCTGGCCGAGTCGATCCGGGCGTGGCCGGACCAGCCGGCCCTGGCCGGGCGGATCGGCGCGACCGGCTGGGAGCGGGTGGCGTGGCGCAACCTCACGGGCGGCGTCGTGGCGCTGCACCGCGCGACCCGCCGCGCCTGACCCGAGTCGCCCACACCTTTCCCAATTGTGGGGAAATAGTCCACTTTGCCGCTTAGGCTCGCGGCATGACCGGAGCGGATCAGGCGGGCGACGCGCCGCCGGACGACGACGCGGCGGAGTTGGTCGCCCAGCTCCGGGACCTGGCCGGTGCCGATCCCGCCGACGTGCGCCGCGTGGTGGCCGAGGTGCTGGCCGCGCTCGACCGGGTGGCCGGCGGCGCGCTGCGCGACCACCTGCCCGAGTCGATCCGGGCCGACGCCGGACTGGACGACGCGGCCGACACCCGGCTGGACGACACGGTCCCCGCCCCGCGCTGACGACCGAAGTGGACCTTTGTGGCCCTCACCTCGGCAAGTTAGGGCCACCTAACCGGGCGCGCGTGTTACGCCGGTCATAGACTCCACCCGACTGGCTTGTGAAGCATTTCACGAGCATGGGGAGGAGGCGCAGATGACCGCGGTGGAGAACGACGCCGACGTGATCGTCGTGGGCGCCGGTCCCGGCGGCTCGGCGACGGCATATCACCTGGCGCGGCACGGCGTGCGGGTGCTGCTGCTGGAGAAGACCGAGTTCCCCCGGGAGAAGGTCTGCGGCGACGGGCTGACCCCGCGCGCGGTCCGGCAGCTCATCCGGATGGGCGTGGACACCTCGACCGAGGCGGGCTGGCTGCACAACCGGGGCCTGCGCGTGATCGGCGGCGGCGTCCGACTGGAGCTGGACTGGCCCGACCTGGCCAGCTTCCCCAACTACGGCCTGGTCCGCACCCGGCTCGACTTCGACGACCTGCTCGCCCAGCGCGCCGTCTCGGCCGGGGCGAAGCTGCGCACCAGCGTGAACGTGACCGGCCCGGTGCTCGACGCCGACGACCGGGTGATCGGCGTGGTGGCCGAGGTCGGCCCGGAGAAGGAGCCCGCCACCTTCCGCGCGCCGCTGGTGGTCGCCGCCGACGGCGTCTCCGGCCGCTTCCCGCTCGCCCTCGGGCTGGCCAAGCGCGAGGACCGGCCGATCGGCGTGGCCGTCCGGCGCTACTACCGCTCGCCCGCCAAGCACGACGACGACTATCTGGAGTCGTGGCTGGAGCTGCGGGGCAAGGGCAACGGCGAGCTGCTGCCCGGCTACGGCTGGATCTTCGGCCTCGGCGACGGGCGGGTCAACGCCGGCCTGGGCATCCTCAACTCCTCCACCGCCTTCGGCAAGACCAACTACCGGCGGCTGCTGACCGACTGGCTGGCCAACACCCCCGAGGAGTGGGGGCTGACCGACGAGACGAACGCCGAGGGGCCGATCCTCGGCGCGGCGCTGCCGATGGGCTTCAACCGGGTGCCGCACTACACCCGGGGCGTCCTGCTGGTCGGTGACTCCGGCGGCATGGTCAACCCGTTCAACGGCGAGGGCATCGCGTACGCGATGGAGTCCGGCGAACTGGCCGCCGAGGTCGCGGTGCAGGCCCTCGCCCGGCCGGCCGGCGCCGAGCGGGAGCGGGCCCTGCTGGCGTACCCGCAGGAGCTGAAGGCCCGCTTCGGCGGCTACTACCGGCTCGGCGGCATCTTCGTGAAGCTGATCGGCCGCCCGGAGATCATGCGGGTCGCCACGAAGCACGGCATGCCGCACCCCGCCCTCATGCGCTTCGTGCTCAAGCTGCTGGCCAACCTGACCGACCCGCGCGGCGGGGACGCGATGGACCGGGTCATCAACGCGATGACGAAGGCGGCACCCGCCGTGTGAGCCGTCGGGCCGAGGTCGACGAGGACACCGGCCAGGCAGAGATCGACCCCCGCCGACAGCCGTCGTGAGGGACGTGAATAGTGTGATTTTGGCCCACCACCGCCGAGGGCAGGGAAGGACGAGCAGGAGACCACGATGACGCTCTCGCCTTACGCACCCATTATCGGGCTGTTCGCCCTCGCCGCGGCGTTCTCGCTGTTCTCCGTGGCCGCCGCCCGCTTCGCCGGCCCGCGCCGGTACAACAAGGCCAAGCTCGAGGCGTACGAGTGCGGCATCGAGCCCAGCCCGCAGCCCGTCGGGGGCGGCCGGTTCCCGATCAAGTTCTACCTGACGGCGATGCTCTTCATCGTCTTCGACATCGAGATCATCTTCCTCTACCCCTGGGCGGTCTCGTTCGACGCCCTGCCGATCTTCGGCTTCGTGGAGATGGTCCTGTTCATCGTCGCGGTCTTCGTCGCGTACGCCTATGTGTGGCGGCGCGGCGGCCTGGACTGGGACTGAGGGAGGTACGTCAGATGGGTATCGAGGAGAAGCTTCCCGCCGGCGTCCTGCTCACCTCCGTGGAGAAGCTGGTCAACTGGTCGCGGAAGTCGTCCGTCTGGGGCGCCACCTTCGGCCTGGCCTGCTGCGCCATCGAGATGATGGCCGCCGGTGGCCCGCACTACGACATGGGCCGCTGGGGCATGGAGGTGTTCCGCGCCTCGCCCCGCCAGGCGGACCTGATGATCGTCGCCGGCCGGGTGAGCCAGAAGATGGCCCCGGTCCTGCGCCAGATCTACGACCAGATGGCCGAGCCCCGCTGGGTGCTCTCGATGGGCGTCTGCGCCAGCAGCGGCGGCATGTTCAACAACTACGCCATCGTGCAGGGCGTCGACCACATCGTCCCGGTCGACATGTACCTCCCGGGCTGCCCGCCCCGGCCGGAGATGCTCATCGACGCGATCCTCAAGCTCCGCGAGAAGATCATGTATGAGCCGCTGGGCCCGAACGGCCGCAAGATGCTCCAGGCCCGCCAGGAGCGCGGCGACGTCCCCGTCGTGCCGTACGGCTCGATGCCCTCGTCGTACCGCAACGACAAGGCCCGGCGCGCCGAGTGGACCCGGGCGGTCCGCGAGGGGCGCGAGGAGCAGCTGCGGATCGAGAACTGGATGAACGCGCAGAACCACCTCCACCCGCACGGGGGCCCGAAGTGACCGCACCGAACGACAGGAACAGCACCGGCGGCGTGCCCGTGCCGGTGACGCCGGCCGGGGCTAGCAGCGGCGCGCCGGCCGAGCACCCGCCGTCCAGCCCGGCCGGGCGCGGCATGTTCGGCAACCAGGGCAGCGGCGACGTCTCCGGCTTCGGCGGCCTGGTCCGCCAGCAGCGGCCGATCGAGGAGACCCCCCGGCCGTACGGAGGCTACTTCGACGAGGTCCGCGACGCGCTGGAGGAGGCGTACCCGCACTTCGGCGACGCGATCGAGAAGGTCGTGGTCGACCGGGGCGAGCTGACCCTGCACGTGCGCCCGGAGCGCATCGCCGAGGTCTGCCAGGTGCTGCGCGACGACCTCGCGCTCCGCTTCGAGCTGTGCTCCTCGGTGTCCGGGGTGGACTACCTGGGCGCGGACGAGCGCCGACTGCACGTGGTCTACCAGCTCACCTCGATGACCTACCGCCGCCGGCTGCGGCTGGAGGCCGCGGTCTCCGTCGAGGCCCCGCACCTGCCGAGCGTCACCGCCGTCTACCCGACCGCCGACTGGCAGGAGCGGGAGGCGTACGACATGTTCGGCATCGTCTTCGACGGCCACCCCAACCTGACCCGGATCCTCATGCCGGACGACTGGGAGGGGCACCCGCAGCGCAAGGACTACCCGCTCGGCGGCGTGCCCGTCGAGTACAAGGGCGCGGAGATCCCGCCGCCGGACCGACGGAGGTCGTACCAGTGACGACGTCGAACTACGCCACCGAGCGCGAGACGACCGAGGGCAAGGTCTTCACCGTCACCGGTGGGGACTGGGACCAGGTGGTCTCCGGCACGGACCCGATCAACGACGAGCGGATCGTCGTCAACATGGGTCCGCAGCACCCGTCGACCCACGGCGTGCTCCGGCTGATTCTGGAGCTGGAGGGCGAGACCGTCCGCGAGGCCCGGTCGGTCGTCGGCTACCTGCACACGGGCATCGAGAAGAACCTCGAATACCGCAACTGGGTGCAGGGTTCGACGTTCGTGACCCGGATGGACTACCTCTCCCCGATCTTCAACGAGACGGCGTACAGCCTCGCGGTGGAGAAGCTGCTCGGCATCACCGACGACGTGACCGAGCGGGCCACCACGATCCGGGTCCTGATGATGGAGCTCAACCGGATCTCGTCGCACCTGGTCTGGCTGGCCACCACCGGCATGGAGCTGGGCGCGATCTCGATCATGCTGTACGGCTTCCGCGAGCGGGAGTACATCCTCGACATCTTCGAGACCATCACCGGCCTGCGGATGAACCACGCGTACGTCCGGCCGGGCGGCGTGGCGCAGGACGTCCCGGACGACGCGATCCGCAAGATCCGCGACTTCCTGAAGATGATGCCGAAGAAGCTCAAGGAGTACGAGGACCTCCTCTCCGGCCAGCCGATCTGGACCGAGCGCACCAAGCACGTGGCGGTGCTCGACGTGACCGCCTGCCTGGCGCTGGGCGTCACCGGCCCCGTGCTGCGCTCCGCCGGCCTCGCCTGGGACCTGCGCAAGACGATGCCGTACTGCGGCTACGAGTCCTACGAATTCGACGTGCCCACCCACCCGGACGGCGACGTCTGGGGCCGCTACCTGGTGCGGCTGGCCGAGATCCGGGAGTCGCTGAAGCTCGTCGAGCAGGCGCTGGACCGGCTCAAGCCGGGCCCGGTGATGGTGGCCGACCGCAAGATCGCCTGGCCGGCGCAGCTCGCCATCGGCGTGGACGGCATGGGCAACTCGCTGGAGCACGTCGCCAAGATCATGGGCCAGTCGATGGAGTCCCTGATCCACCACTTCAAGCTCGTCACCGAGGGCTTCCGGGTCCCGCCGGGCCAGGTGTACGTCGGCATCGAGTCGCCCCGGGGCGAGCTGGGCGTGCACGCGGTCTCCGACGGCGGCACCCGGCCCTACCGGGTGCACTACCGGGAGCCGAGCTTCGTCAACCTCCAGGCCCTCCCGGCGATGGCCGAGGGCGGCCTGATCGCCGACGTGATCGCCGGCGGCGCCTCGCTGGACCCCGTGATGGGTGGTTGTGACCGATGACGACGACTTTCACTGAGCAGACGCGGGAGCGGGCGCGCGAGATCATCGCCCGCTATCCGGCCGACCGGTCCCGGTCGGCGCTGCTGCCGCTGCTGCACCTGGTGCAGTCGGAGGAGGGGTACGTCTCCCCGGCCGGCGTCGAGTTCTGCGCCGAGGTGCTCGGCCTGAACAAGGCCCAGGTCGGCGCGGTCGCCACCTTCTACACGATGTACAAGCGCCGGCCGACCGGTGACTACCTGGTCAGCGTCTGCACCAACACGATGTGCAACGTGCTGGGCGGGCAGGAGGTCTACGACACCCTCGCCGAGCACCTGGGCGTCGGGCACGACGAGACCACCGCCGACGGCAAGGTCACCCTGGAGCACGCCGAGTGCCTCGCGGCCTGCGACTACGGCCCCGTCATGACGGTCAACTACGACTTCTTCGACGGCGTCGACCCGCAGACCGCGGTCGGGGTGGTCGAGGAGCTGCGGGCCGGCGGCCGGCCGATGCCGACCCGGGGCGCGCGGCTCTGCACGCTGAAGGAGATGTCGGTGCAGCTCGCCGGCTTCGCCGACGAGCGCGAGGGCGCGGTCGCCGACGGCGGCCCGGGCGAGCCCACCCTGCGGGGCCTGCGGCTGGCCGAGCAGCACGGCATCTCGGTGCCGGGCTACGACCCGAACACCCCGATCCGGAGCAAGGCCGAGGCCGACCGGGCCGCCGCCGAGGCGAAGGCCAAGGCGGACGCCGAGAAGGCGAAGGCCGAGGCCGAGAAGGCCGCCGCCGAGGCGAAGGCCCAGGCCGCGAAGCCGGCTCCGGCAGCCGAGCCCGAGCCCGCGCCGGCCGCGCCCGGGGTGGCGGTGCCGGTCGACGGGGCGCCCCCGGTCCCGCGCGACGCCCAGCAGGCCCAGGCCGCGGGCGCCGCCGCGAACCCGCCGGCCGGCGACCGCAAGCCCGCCGGCGACGACGCCGAAGCCCAGGAGCGCTCCCTCAAGGAAGCGGAGGCCCAGCAGTGACGACTCCCCGGCCGGAGACCCTGGCCAAGCTCACCCCCGTGCTCACCAAGCGTTGGCTGTCGCCGGACGCCTGGCGGATCGGCACCTACGAGAAGCTCGACGGCTACGCCGCCCTGCGCAAGGCGCTCAAGGCGCACCCGGACGACCTGATCCAGCTCATCAAGGACTCCGGGCTGCGCGGTCGCGGCGGCGCGGGCTTCCCGACCGGCCTGAAGTGGGGCTTCATCCCGCAGGGCGACGGCAAGCCGCACTACCTGGTGGTCAACGCCGACGAGGGCGAGCCGGGCACCTGCAAGGACCTGCCGCTGATGACCCACGACCCGCACTCGCTGGTCGAGGGCGTGATCATCGGGTCGTACGCGATCCGGGCCAGCCGGGCGTACATCTACATCCGGGGCGAGGCGGTGCACGCCGCGCGCCGGCTGCGCAGCGCCGTCCAGGAGGCGTACGCCAAGGGCTACCTCGGGCGCAACATCCTCGGCTCCGGGTTCGACCTGGACCTGGTGGTGCACTCGGGCGCGGGGGCGTACATCTGCGGTGAGGAGACCGCGCTGCTGGACTCGCTGGAGGGCTTCCGGGGCCAGCCCCGGCTGCGCCCGCCGTTCCCGGCGACCCACGGCCTGTACGCCAGCCCCACCGTGGTCAACAACGTCGGCACCATCGCCAGCGTGCCGTACATCGTGCTCGGCGGGGCCGACTGGTGGAAGACCATGGGCACGGAGAAGTCGTCCGGGCCGATGATCTACTCGCTCTCCGGCCGGGTCGCCAACCCCGGCCAGTACGAGTGCACGATGGGCGTCACGCTGCGCGAGTTGCTGGAGCTGGCCGGCGGGATGCAGCCGGGCCACAACCTGCGGTTCTGGACCCCGGGCGGCTCGTCCACCCCGCTGCTCACTGCCGAGCACCTGGACGTGCCGCTGGACTTCGAGGGGGTGGCGGCGGCCGGCTCGATCCTGGGCACCACGGCCACCCAGCTCTTCTCCGACCAGGACTGCCCGGTCTACGCGACCTACCGGTGGCTGGAGTTCTACCACCACGAGTCGTGCGGCAAGTGCACCCCGTGCCGCGAGGGCAACTACTGGATGGTCCGGGTCTACCGGCGGATCCTCGCCGGCCAGGGCACCCACGAGGACCTGGACACCCTGCTCGACACCTGCGACAACATCCTCGGCCGCTCGTTCTGCGGCCTGGGTGACGGTGCGACCAGCTCGGTGACCTCGTCGCTGAAGTACTTCAAGCAGGACTACCTCGACTACATCGAGGGACGTACCGCGCCGAAGCTGTCGGACAAGCAGCTGGTGGGAGCGCACTAATGACCGACGTAGCGAAGCAGACCGAGACCGTCACCCTCACGATCGACGGCGTCGAGGTCACCGCACCCAAGGGTGCGCTGCTGATCCGGGTCGCCGAGCAGCTGGGCACCGAGATCCCGCGCTTCTGCGACCACCCGCTGCTGGCCCCGGCCGGCGCGTGCCGGCAGTGCCTGGTCGAGGTGGAGGGCCAGCGCAAGCCGGTGGCCTCCTGCACCCAGACCGTCGCCGAGGGCATGGTGGTGCGCACCCAGCTCACCTCGCCGGTCGCCAAGAAGGCGCAGGAGGGGGTCATGGAGCTGCTGCTCATGAACCACCCCCTCGACTGCCCGATGTGTGACAAGGGCGGCGAGTGCCCGCTGCAGAACCAGGCGATGTCCACCGGCCGCACGGACTCCCGGTTCCACGAGCACAAGCGGGAGTACCCCAAGCCGCTGCCGATCAGCACCCAGGTGCTGCTCGACCGCGAGCGCTGCGTGCTCTGCCAGCGCTGCACCCGGTTCTCCGAGGAGATCGCGGGCGACAAGTTCATCGACCTAATGGGCCGGTCGTCCGCCGAGGAGATCAACATCTACCGGGACGAGGAGTACGGCGCGGAGGCCGGCGAGGACAGCGGCGACGTCCCGTTCAACTCCTACTTCTCCGGCAACACCGTGCAGATCTGCCCGGTGGGCGCGCTGACCGGCGCGCAGTACCGGTTCCGGGCCCGCCCGTTCGACCTGGTCTCCAGCCCCAGCGTCTGCGAGCACTGCTCGGCCGGCTGCGCCCAGCGCACCGACTGGCGGCGCGGCAAGGTGCTGCGCCGGCTGGCCGGCGACGACCCGCAGGTCAACGAGGAGTGGAACTGCGACAAGGGCCGCTGGGGCTTCCAGTACACCCGCGCGTTCGACCGGATCACCAACCCGCTCGTGCGCGACGCCGAGACCGGTGAGCTGCGCGAGGCGTCGTGGAGCGAGGCGCTGACCGTCGCCGCCGAGGGGCTGGCCGCAGCCCGGGACTCCGCCCGGGGCACGGCGGTGCTGACCGGCGGCCGGCTCACCGTCGAGGACGCCTACGCGTACGCGAAGTTCGCCCGGGTCGCCCTGCGCACCAACGACATCGACTTCCGGGCCCGGCCGGTCTCCCGCGAGGAGTCCGACTTCCTGGCCAGCTCCGTCGCCGGGCGCACCGACGTCACCTACGCGGACGTGGAGAACGCCCCCGCCGTGGTGCTCGTCGGCCTGGAGCCGGAGGAGGAGTGCCCGATCCTCTTCCTGCGGCTGCGCAAGGCGTACCTGAAGAAGAAGCTGACGGTGTACGCGATCGCGCCGTTCGCCACCCGCGGCCTGGAGAAGCTCGGGGCCAAGCTGGCCCGGGTGGTGCCGGGCGAGGAGGCGAGCGTGCTCGCCGAGCACGCCACGGTGGCCGAGGCACTGAGCACCCCCGGCGCGATCCTGATCGTCGGCGAGCGGCTGGGCGAGGTGCCCGGCGGCCTGTCGGCGGCGGCGGACGTGGCCCGGCGTACGGGCGCGAAGCTGGCCTGGGTGCCGCGGCGCGCGGGCGACCGGGGCGCGGTCGACGCGGGCTGCCTGCCTAACCTGCTCCCCGGCGGCCGTCCGGTCACCGAGCCGGCCGCGCGGGCCGAGCTGGGCGAGGCGTGGGACATCCCGGCCGGCGTGATCCCGAGCCAGGCCGGCCGGGACACCGACGCCATCCTCGCGGCGGCGGCGGGCGACCAGCTCGGCGCGCTGGTGGTCGCCGGCGTCGACCCGGCCGACCTGGCCGACCCCCGGCTGGCCGAGCAGGCCCTGGACACGGTGCCGTTCCTGGTCAGCCTGGAGCTGCGGATGAGCGCGGTGGCCCGCCGGGCCGACGTGGTCCTCCCGGTCGCCCCGGTGGTCGAGAAGGCCGGCAGTTTCCTGGACTGGGAGGGTCGCCTGCGGCCCTTCGAGGCGGTCCTGCACACCGCCGCGATGACCGACGGCCGGGTGCTCGACGCCCTCGCCGCGCTGCTCGACGTGCAGCTCGGCACCGGCGACGTGCTCAGCGTCCGCCGCGAGCTGGGCAGCCTGCCGCCGACCCGGGCCGACCGGCCGTCCACGCCGTCGGTGCAGCCGGCCACGGTGCCGCAGCCCGACGCCGGGGAGGCCGTGCTGGCCACCTGGCACCAGCTCGTCGACCTGGGCAGCCTGACCGACGGCGACGAGCACCTCGGCGGCACCGCCCGCCCGCCGGTGGCCCGGCTGGGCAAGGGCACCGCGGAGGCCCTCGGCGTCGCCGACGGCGACCCGGTGACGGTGGGCACCGACCGGGGGGCCATCACCCTGCCGGCGGCGATCACCGAGATGCCCGACGGCGTCGTCTGGCTGCCGACCAACTCACCCGGCTCCACCGTCCGGCGCGGCCTCGGCGCGACGTCCGGCACGGTGGTGCGGATCTCCGCCGCCACGGCGACCGGACCGGCCCCGGCCGGCGAGGTCGCCGCCGACGCGGCCGGCCGCCCGGGTCCCCTCCTCAACTCCGGGGGTGTTTCCCAGTGAACGCGGTCTACCTCGCGCAGGACCCGACGCTGGCCGACTTCGGCAAGGACCCGTGGTGGCTGGTCCTGATCAAGGTCCTGTTCGCCTTCGTCTTCGGCCTGCTGGCCACGCTGCTCGGCGTCTGGTTCGAGCGGCGGGTCGTCGGCTACATGCAGGTGCGGCCCGGCCCCAACCAGGTCGGCCCGTTCGGCCTGCTGCAGACCCTCGCCGACGGCCTGAAGATGGCCTTCAAGGAGGACATCCTCCCGAAGGCGGCGGACAAGGTCGTCTACTTCTTCGCCCCGGTCATCTCGGTGGTCTGCGCGGTCACCGCGCTGTCGGTGATCCCGTTCGGCCCGATGGTGAGCATCTTCGGCCACCGGACGCCGCTGCAGGTCACCGACGTGCCGGTGGCGGTGCTGGTGCTGCTGGCCTGCTCGTCGCTGGCCGTCTACGGCATCGTGCTCGGCGGCTGGGCGTCCGGTTCGACGTACCCGCTGCTCGGCGGCCTGCGCTCCAGCGCCCAGATGATCTCGTACGAGGTCGCGATGGGGCTGAGCATCGTGGCGGTGTTCATGACCGCGGGGACGATGTCGACCAGCGGGATCGTCGCCGCCCAGGGCGACGCCACCCGGTTCACCATCGCCGGCGTCGAGGTGCCGGCCCCCGGCTGGTACGCGATCCTGCTGCTGCCGAGCTTCATCATCTTCTTCATCGCCACCGTCGGTGAGACCAACCGGGCGCCGTTCGACCTCCCCGAGGCCGAGTCGGAGCTGGTCGCCGGCTTCATGACGGAATACAGCTCGCTGAAGTTCGCGCTCTTCATGCTCAGCGAGTACGTGGCGATGGTGACCATGTCCGCGGTCACCACGACGCTGTTCCTCGGCGGCTGGCGGGCCCCCTGGCCGATCACGCTGTGGGCGGACGCCAACACCGGCTGGTGGCCGATGCTCTGGTTCTTCGGCAAGGTCCTGGCGCTGGTCTTCGTCTTCGTCTGGCTGCGGGGCACCCTGCCCCGGCTCCGCTACGACCAGTTCATGCGGTTCGGCTGGAAGGTGCTGCTGCCGATCAACCTGGTCTGGATCCTGGTCCTGGCCGGCCTGCGCTCGATCGAGGGCTGGCAGACCCGGGACCGGCTGCTCGCCACGGGCCTCGGCGCAGGTGTGCTGCTGCTGGTGACGCTGCTGTGGCCGAGCCGCAAGAAGGAGCCGCGGCCGACGCTGCAGGAGCAGGTCAACAGCCGCCCGCACGGCAGCTTCCCGCTGCCACCGATGGACCTGCAAGTGCCACCGAGCCCGCGCACCAAGCGCGTGGTCGCCGAGCGGGAGCCGGCCAACATCGCCGCCGGCTCGGACTCCAGGGAGGTGTGACGTGGGCGCGATCACCGGAACGTTCAAGGGCTTCGGGGTCACCTTCTCGCACATGTTCAGGAAGGTCGTCACGACCGACTACCCGTTCAAGCCGCCGGTCTCGGCGCCGCGCTACCACGGGCGGCACATCCTCAACCGGCACCCGGACGGCCTGGAGAAGTGCATCGGCTGCGAGCTGTGCGCCTGGGCCTGCCCGGCCGACGCGATCTACGTCGAGGGTGGGGACAACACCGAAGAGAACCGGCTGTCCCCGGGTGAGCGGCACGCGTCGATCTACCAGATCAACTACGCCCGCTGCATCTTCTGCGGGCTCTGCATCGAGGCCTGCCCGACCCGGTCGCTCACCATGAGCAACGAGTACGAGCTGGCCCGGGACAACCGGCAGGACCTGATCTTCACGAAGGAGCAGCTGCTCGCGCCGCTGCTGCCGGGCATGGAGCAGCCGCCGCACCCGATGCGGCTCGGCGACAGCGAGAAGGACTACTACGTCGGCGCGCTGAGCAACCCGGGCACGTCGGCCGGTGCCGAGCACGCGGCGAACAGCCCGGGTCGCTACCAGGTCGAGGAGCACCCCGGGGTGACCTTCCCCGGCGCCGAGCAGCAGGCCCAGCGGGCGGCGGCGGGCAAGGGGGACGAGGCATGACCACGCAGACGGTGCTCGCCGCGGCGGGCGGGGTCTCCGGCGGCGAGGAGGTCACCTTCTGGATCCTCGCCCCGCTGGCGCTGCTCGGCGCGATCGGCATGATCGCGGCCCGCAACGCCGTGCACTCGGCGCTCTGGCTGGTGCTGACGATGCTCTGCCTGGGCGTCTTCTACGTCCTGCAGGCCGGGCCGTTCATCGGCATGGTGCAGATCATCGTCTACACCGGCGCGATCATGATGCTCTTCCTGTTCGTGCTGATGCTGGTCGGCCGGGACGCCTCGGACTCACTGATCGAGACCCTGCGCGGCCAGCGGGTCGCCGCCGTGGTGCTCGGGCTCGGCTTCGCCGGCCTGGTCGGCGGCGGCCTCTACCGGGGCCTCGGTGGCGTCTCGGCGGTCGGCCTGGAGCAGGCCAACGCCGAGGGCAACGTGCAGGGCATCGCCCGGCTGCTGTTCACCAAGTACGTCTTCGCCTTCGAGCTGACGTCGGCGCTGCTGATCACCGCGGCGGTCGGCGCGATGGTGCTGGCGCACATCGAGCGGCGGCGGGAGGACAAGATGGACCAGATCGCCACCATGAAGGCCCGCTTCGCCCCGGGCAACTACCCCGGCCCGAAGCCCGGCCCGGGTGTCTTCGCCACCTCGTCCTCGGTGGCCACGCCGGCCCGCCTGCCCGACGGCCGGCTGACCGAGCGCAGCATCCCGGAGATCCTGCCGGCCCGGGAGCTGACCGCCGAGGAGACCACGCTGAAGGGGACGGACCGATGACCCCGGACTACTACCTGGTGCTCGCCGCGGTGCTGTTCACCATCGGTGCGGTGGGGGTGCTCGTCCGCCGGAACGCGATCGTGCTGTTCATGTGCGTCGAGCTGATGCTGAACGCGGCCAACCTGACCCTGGTCACCTTCAGCCGGATCAACGGTGACCTGAACGGCCAGATCATGTCGTTCTTCGTGATGGTGGTGGCCGCGGCGGAGGTCGTGGTCGGCCTCGCGATCATCATGTCCATCTTCCGGACCCGGCGCTCGGCCAGCGTCGACGACGCCAACCTGCTGAAGTACTAAGGGGCCCTGCGGTGGGAACGATTCTGATGAACGCCCCGGCTGAGCCGGCAGGTGACGTCGCCTACGCTGCGGCGAGCGGCCTGCTGGGCAGCTTCTGGCTGCTGGTGGCGATTCCGCTGGCCAGCGCGGCGGTCCTGCTGCTGCTGGGCCGGCGGGCCGACCGGTGGGGGCACTGGCTCGGGGTGGCCGCGATCGGGGCCTCCTTCGTGCTCGGCCTGACCTACTTCTTCCAGCTCCGTGGCCTGGAGAACAAGTCGGCGGAGCTGAGCCTGTGGGACTTCATCGCCGTCGGTGACCTGCACGTGGACTTCGGCCTGCTGTTCGACCCGCTGGCCGCGGTCTTCGTCCTGCTGATCACCGGGGTGGGTTTCCTGATCCACCTGTACGCGGTCGAGTACATGGCGCACGACGAGGGTCGGCGGCGGTTCTTCGCCTACTTCAACCTCTTCGTCGCCGCGATGCTCCTGCTGGTGCTCGGCAACAACTACGTGATGCTCTACTTCGGCTGGGAGGGCGTCGGCCTGGCGTCGTACCTGCTGATCTCCTTCTGGTACGGCCGGCCGAGCGCGGCCACCGCCGGCAAGAAGGCGTTCCTGATGAACCGGGTCGGCGACGCCGGCCTGGCCATCGGCATCTTCATCATGTTCGCCACCCTCGGCACCACCCAGTACGACGAGGTGTTCAACGGGGTCGGCTCGCTGACCGGCACCACGGTGCTGGTGCTCGGCCTGCTGCTGCTGCTCGGCGCGGCCGGCAAGTCCGGCCAGTTCCCGCTGCAGGCGTGGCTGCCGGACGCGATGGAGGGCCCGACCCCGGTGTCGGCGCTCATCCACGCCGCCACCATGGTCACCGCCGGCGTCTACCTGATCGCCCGGTCCAACCCGGTCTTCTCGGCCAACTCGACGCTCCAGCTCGTGGTGGTCAGCGTCGGCGCGCTGACCCTGCTGCTCGGCTGCATCATCGGCGCGGCCAAGGACGACATCAAGCGGGTGCTGGCCTGGTCGACGGTCAGCCAGATCGGCTACATGTTCCTCGGCGTCGGCCTCGGCGGCGGGGCGTACGCCCTGGCGATCATCCACCTGCTGGCGCACGGCTTCTTCAAGGCCAACATGTTCCTCGGCGCCGGCTCGGTCATGCACGGCATGAACGACCAGGTGGACATCCGCCGCTTCGGCGGGCTGTCGAAGTACATGAAGGTCACCTGGATCACGTTCATGATGGGCTGGCTGGCCATCATCGGCCTGCCGCCGCTGTCCGGCTACTTCTCCAAGGAGCCGATCATCGTCGCCGCCTTCACGCGCGACGACTGGACGGCGTGGCTGTTCGGCGGCGCGGCGCTGCTCGGCGCGGGGCTCACCGCGTTCTACATGACCCGGCTGTTCGTCCTCACCTTCCACGGCCCGAAGCGGTGGACCGAGGACATCGAGCACCCGCACGAGTCGCCGAAGCTGATGACGATCCCGCTGATCCTGCTGGCGATCGGCTCGGTGGTCGCCGGTGGCCTGATGGTGTGGAACGACGGCCTGGCCTCCTGGCTGACGCCGGTGCTCGGCGAGGCCGGCGAGGAGCACCACGCCGTGCTGTCGCACACGGTGATCACGATCCTGTCGCTGGTCGTCACGATCGCCGGGGCCGGGCTCGCCTGGTCGCTGTTCCGCAACGGCACGGCCACCGAGCCGCAGCCGGCGGGTGTGCTGGTCACCGCCGCCCGGCGCAACCTCTACACCGACGCCTTCAACGAGGCGGTCTTCGAGAAGCCGGGGATCTTCCTCACCCGGGCGCTGGTCTTCCTCGACAACCGGGGCATCGACGGGCTGGTCAACGGCCTCGCCGCCGCCGTGGGCGGGGGCTCCGGCCGACTCCGGCGGCTGCAGACCGGCTTCGTCCGGTCGTACGCGACGTCCATCCTGACCGGCGCGCTGCTGGTGGTGGCGGCGTTCCTGGCCGTGCAGGCGGGGTGGCTGGCGTGATCGACCTCTCTACGGCCGCCCCCGCCGGCGGACCACGCAGTGACGACGGAGGTAAGGCCGCATAATGTCCAACTTCCCGTTCCTCTCGGTGCTGACCGTGGCGCCGCTGGTCGGCGCGCTGGTCGTGGCCGTCCTGCCGCGCCGCCGGCCGGAGCTGGCCAAGCAGGTGGCCTTCGGGTGGTCGCTGCTGGTGCTCGCGCTGTCCGTGGTCATGTGGCTGGCGTTCAAGACCGGCGGTGAGCGGCTCCAGTTCCGTGAGTCGTACACCTGGATCCCGCAGTGGGACGCCCGGTTCACCTTCGCCGCCGACGGCATCGCCCTGGTGATGCTGATGCTGATCGCGGTGCTGGTGCCGCTGGTGATCCTCGCGTCCTGGCACGACGCCGAGTCGTCGAAGCGCTCGATCCCGGTCTACTTCGCCCTGCTGCTCGTCCTCGAATCCACGATGATCGGCGTCTTCGCCGCCGCCGACGTCTTCCTGTTCTACGTGTTCTTCGAGGTCATGCTGGTGCCGATGTACTTCCTGATCGGCAGCTACGGCGGCCACCAGCGGCAGTACGCGGCCGTGAAGTTCTTCCTCTACTCGCTGGTCGGCGGCCTGTTCATGCTGGCCGCCGTGATCGGCCTGTGGGTCGTCGGCGGGAAGACCTTCGACTGGCAGGCGCTCACCCAGATCGACATCTCCACCGGGACCGAGCGCTGGCTGTTCCTCGGCTTCTTCCTCGCCTTCGCGATCAAGGCGCCGTTCTTCCCGTTCCACACCTGGCTGCCGGACGCCGGTGGGGCCGCCCCCGCCGGGGCCGCCGCGCTGCTCGTCGGCGTGCTGGACAAGGTCGGCACGTTCGGGATCCTGCGCTACTGCCTGCCGCTGTTCCCGGAGGCGTCGAAGTGGTTCGCCCCGTACGCGCTCGCGCTCGGGGTGATCGGCATCATCTACGCCGCGCTGCTGGCGGTCGGCCAGAACGACCTGAAGCGGCTGGTGTCGTACACCTCGATCGCGCACTTCGGGTTCATCGGGGTCGGCATCTTCGCCTTCACCACGCAGGCCGGCACGGGCGCGGTGCTCTACATGCTCAACCACGGCCTCGCCACCGGCCTGCTCTTCCTGGTGGTGGGCATGCTGGTGGCCCGGCGCGGCTCGGCCCTGATCAGTGACTTCGGCGGCGCGGGCAAGCTGGTGCCGCTGCTGGCCGGGGTGCTCTTCTTCGCCGGCCTCGCCTCGCTGGCCCTGCCCGGCACCGCGCCGTTCGTCTCCGAGTTCCTGGTGCTGATCGGCACCTTCACGGTGAACAAGCCGGTCGCGGTGATCGCCACGCTCGGCATCATCCTGGCCGCCGCGTACGTGCTGTGGATGGTGCAGCGGACGACCCAGGGCACCCTCAACCCGGCCCTGACCGAGGTCGAGCCGATGCGCCGCGACCTCAACCTGCGCGAGAAGGTCGTGGTCGCACCGCTGATCGCGCTGATCGTGCTGCTCGGCTTCTATCCCAAGCCGGTCACCGATGTCATCAACCCCGCCGTCCGGGCCACCATGGAGGACGTCGGCAGGACCGATCCGGCCCCTGAGGTCGGCGGCGTCGTGCAGGAGGCCGCGAAGTGACCGAGCTCAAGTTGCCGTCGATCGACTACGCGGCGCTCGCTCCGATCCTGATCATGTTGACGGCCGCCCTGCTGGGCGTGCTGGTCGAGGCCTTCGTGCCCCGCAGGCACCGCCACCTCGTGCAGCTCTCGCTGGGGCTGCTCGCGGTGCTCGCCGCGCTGGTGATGGTGATCTTCAACGCCGACGACCGGCTGATCACCGCCGGCGGGGCGCTCGCCGTGGACGGGCCGACCCTGTTCCTGCAGGGCGCGATCCTGGTCCTCGCCGCGATGTCGCTGCTGCTCATCGGCGAGCGTTCGGTGGAGCGGGGCGGGGCGTTCGTCGCCCAGGCCGCCGTCACCGCCGAGTCGGTGGAGGACCGGCGGCAGGCCGAGGGCAGCAACGGGGCGACCGAGGTCTACCCGCTGGCCAGCTTCGCCATCGGCGGCATGCTGATCTTCGTGGCGGCGAACGACCTGCTGACCATGTTCATCGCCCTGGAGGTCTTCTCCCTGCCGCTCTACCTGCTCTGCGCGCTGGCCCGTCGCCGGCGGCTGCTGAGCCAGGAGGCGGCGATGAAGTACTTCCTGCTCGGCGCGTACGCCTCGGCGTTCTTCCTGTTCGGCGTGGCCCTGGTGTACGGCTTCACCTCCGGCATCCCGGGCCGCCCGGCCGGCGTCGACTTCGCCACCATCCACGCGGCGGTCGGCGAGTCCCCGGCCAGCCAGGTGCTGCTCTTCGCCGGCATGGCGCTGCTCTCCATCGGCCTGCTGTTCAAGGCCGCCGCCGCCCCGTTCCACGTGTGGACCCCCGACGTCTACCAGGGCGCCCCGACGCCGGTCACCGGCTTCATGGCGGCCTGCACGAAGGTCGCCGCGTTCGGTGCCCTGCTGCGGGTCTTCCACGTGGCGTTCGCCGGCGCGGCGTGGGACTTCACCCCGGTCCTCGGCGCGGTGGCGGTGCTCACCATGCTGGTCGGCGCGGTGCTGGCGGTCACCCAGACCGACATCAAGCGGCTGCTGGCCTACTCGTCGATCGCCAACGCGGGCTACCTCCTGGTCGGGGTGCTCGCGCCGAGCCGGGACGGGCTCGCCGGCACGATGTTCTACCTCGCCGCGTACGGCTTCTCGGTGCTGGCCGCGTTCGCGGTGGTGACCCTGGTCCGCGACGCCGACGGGGAGGCCACCCACCTGTCCCGCTGGGCGGGGCTGGGGAAGCGCTCGCCGTTCTTCGCGGCGGTCTTCACCTTCATCCTGCTGGCCTTCGCCGGTATCCCGCTCACCAGCGGGTTCATGAGCAAGTTCGCCGTCTTCGCCCCGGCCCTGGACGCCGACCAGGCGTGGCTGGTGGTGGCCGGCGTGCTGACCAGCATGGTGCTCGCGTTCCCGTACCTGCGGGTCGTGGTCATGATGTGGCTGTCCGAGCCGGGGGAGTCCACCCCGACGGTGACGGTGCCGGGCGGCCTGACCTCGGCGGCGCTCATGATCGGCGTGCTGGCCACGCTGGTGCTGGGCGTCGTGCCGGGCCCGCTGCTCGACCTCGCCAACGGCGCCGCCGAATTCGTGCGATGACCGACGTTTCCCCGCGACGGGGCCGGTACGCGACAGCGTGCCGGCCCCGTCGCCGCATCCCCGCCCCGGAGCAGGTCGAACGGGTGTGGCATGGTGGATAGCGTGGTGAATCCGGCTGGCGAGCGTTCAGGTGCCACCGGCTCCGCTCGGCGGGGTCGGGAGAGCATGGGTCAGTTCGGCGCGCTCGGCCTGCACCTGGCCGATGCCCGCGTCGAGGCGTCCGTGTTGGGCCTGCTGGAGTCCGTCGAGGCGGAGCTGCGGGCCACCGTGACGAGCGCCGACCCGCTGGTGACCGAGGCCGCCCGGCACCTCGTGGACGCCGGCGGGAAGCGGTTCCGCCCGCTGCTGGTCTCGCTGGGCGCCCAGTTCGGCGATCCGGCCGACCCGCGGGTCGTCTCCGCCGCCGTGGTGATGGAGCTCACCCACCTGGCGACGCTCTACCACGACGACGTCATGGACGAGGCCGCCGTGCGGCGGGGCGCCCCGAGCGCCAACTCCCGCTGGACGAACTCGGTGGCGATCCTGGTCGGCGACTACCTCTTCGCCCGCGCCGCGGACCTCTCGGCCGATCTGGGCCCGGAGGCGGTGCGGCTGCAGGCGCGCACGTTCGCCCGCCTGGTGCACGGCCAGATCGCCGAGACGGTCGGCCCCCGGGACGGGCAGGACCCGGTGGCCCACTACCTCGGCGTGATCGCCGAGAAGACCGGCTCGCTGATCGCCACCTCGGCCCGCTTCGGCGGCCTGTTCTCCGGGGCGTCCGCGGCACACACTGAGGCCCTGGCGGGGTACGGCGAGACGATCGGCGTCGCCTTCCAGCTCTCCGACGACCTGCTCGACATCGCCAGCGAGTCGGTGCAGTCGGGCAAGACCCCCGGCACGGACCTGCGCGAGGGCGTGCCGACCCTGCCGGTGCTCTACGCGCTCGCCTCCGACGACTCCGACGCCGCCTCGGTGCGGCTGCGGGAGATCCTGGCCACGGGCCCGCTCGTCGACGACGCCCTGCACGCCGAGGCCCTCGGCCTGCTCCGCGAGTCCCCGGCGCTCAAGCGCGCCCGGGAGACCGTCCGCAGCTACGCCGAGGAGGCCCGGGAGCAGCTCTCGCTGCTGCCGGAGACGTCGTCGCGCCGCGCGCTGGAGTCCCTCTGCGACTACATCGCCGACCGCACCGGCTGACCCTTCCCGGGTCCCGGTGCGGGTTCCGCGAACCCTTCGCGAGTCCGACTCGGACAACTCACCGTGTCGCTCGACGCACTGACCGTTTAGGATGATCTGGCAGCGTCGACCCGAACAGGCATTTCGCCGGACGCCTGGATTTCATATGGTGTAAGTCCCCGGCGGCGGAGGTGGTTGTGCGCGACCCCTTGGCGGAACCTTCGGACCTCATCCGGAGTGTCTCCCGCGCGCTACGCGTGCTCGAATCGGTCGGTCGCGCCCCGAAGGGGCTGACCGTCAAGCAGATCGCGCGGCGCTGCGAGCTGACCGTGGCCACCACCTACCACCTGGTCCGCACGCTGGCCTACGAGGGCTACGTGATCCGCCGGGAGGACGGCACGTACATCGTGGGGCTGGAGATCGCCGACCGCTACCGCGAGCTGGTGACCGCGTTCCGCGGGCCTGCGGCGGTCGGCGAGTGCCTGCGCCGCGCCGCCCTGGACACCGGCTACAGCCACTACCTGGGGCGCTTCGTCGGCGGCCAGGTCGCCGTGACCGCCGTGGCCGAGGGGCACCGCTCCCCGCACCTGGAGGACCTGGTCCCCGGGTTCGACGAGGGCGCGCACGCGACCGCGCTCGGCAAGGCGCTGCTGGCCACCCTCACCGCCGAGCAGCGCTTCCGCTACCTGCGGGAATACGGCATGCGCCCGTTCACCAACGCCACCCTCACCACCCCCGAGGCGTTCGAGGCGGACGTGGCGGCCGGCGACCGCCGGGGCATGCAGCTGGAGCTGGGGCAGTTCCGCCAGGGCGTCGCGTGCGCCGCCGTGCTCGTCGTCCCCGACAAGGACATGGAACGCCGGATGGTGCTGGCCTGCTCGCTGCCGGCCAGCGAGATGATGACCTCCGCCCGGGTGGTGCGGGCCAAGCTGCTCACCGCCGCCCGCGCCATCGCCGACGCCGTCGCCGCCGAAAACTGAGCCGGCACCGCCGAGAACTGAGCCGGCACCGCCGAGAACTGAGCCGTCGTCGAGGACCGACGCCGTCGAGAGCCGAAACGGGACGGGCCCCCTCCCTGGTGGGGAGGGGGCCCGCCGCGACGCCCAGCGGGGTCAGCTGCCGATCGGGCCGCCGTCCAGCCGCCAGGTGACCACCACGCCGGGCTTGGCGTAGTCGCCGTCGGGCCACGTCGACGCCGGGTTCTCCACGGTCGCCCCGGTGATCTCACCCGGGTGCTGCACCGCCACGAACACCGAGCGGTTGTCGCCGGTGATGAACGGGCCGCAGGTCTCCGCGCCCAGCGGCACCGTGAGGAACTGCTTCAGGTGCCCCCGCTCCGGGCCCTCGACGGCGGTGGCGAACAGGCCGTCGTTGCTGCCCAGCGCGTTGCCGTCGGTCGAGATCCAGAGGTTGCCGGTGGCGTCGAAGGCGACGTTGTCCGGGCAGGAGATCGGGGAGACCTTCGCCTTGTCGTACCCGGCGAAGTGGGTCGACGGGTCGGTCGGGTCGCCGCAGACGATCGGCAGCGACCAGGCGAACGTCTCGGCGGCGTTGTTGTTGCCGTCCTCGACCAGCTCCAGGATCTGACCGTGCTTGTTGAGGTTGCGCGGGTTGGCCTCGTCGGCCGGGGCCTTGCCCGCCTTGCCGCGGTCGGTGTTGTTGGTCAGCGCCACGTACACCTTGCCGGTCAGCAGGCTCGGCTCGACGTCCTCCGGGCGGTCCATCTTGGTCGCGCCGACCTTGTCGCCGGCCAGCCGGGTGAAGGTGAGCACGTCCGCGGCGGTCATCCCGTCGACGTACGAGCGGTTGCCGCTGACCAGCTTGATCCAGCGGCCCCGGCCGTTGAACGCCCCGTCGGCGGGGAGCTTGCCGGAGCCGTCGATCTCGGCGGCCGAGTTGCCTTCGAGCTGCGCCACGTACAGGGTGCCCGACTCCAGCAGGGTCAGGTTGTGCTTGCGGGCCACCCACGAGTCGCCGGCCATGAACTTCTTGTCGGAGACGAACTTGTAGAGGTAGTCGAACCGCTCGTCGTCGCCCATGTAGGCCACCACGTGGCCGGTGCGGGCGACGATGACGTTCGCGCCCTCGTGCTTGAACCGGCCGAGCGCAGTGTGCTTGCGCGGCCGGCTCTCCGGGTCGAACGGGTCGATCTCGACGACCCAGCCGAAGCGGTGCGCCTCGTACGGGTTCTTCGCCAGGTCGAAGCGCTCGTCGGCGCGGTCCCACTTGCGGTTGCCGCTCGGGTACCGCTCGGTGGTGTTGATGCCGTAGCGGGCCAGCTTCGGCTTCAGCTCCTCCGGCGCGGCGTCCCCGCCGACGAAGTACTGGTTGAAGTTCTCCTCGCCGGAGAGCACCGTGCCCCACGGGGTGACGCCGCCCGCGCAGTTGTTCAGCGTGCCGACCACCGTCCGGCCCTTCGGGTCGGCGGCGGTACGCAGCCACGCCGAGCCGGCGGCCGGGCCGGTCAGCTCGAACTTCGTGGCCAGTGCGGTGACCCGCCGGTTGTACGGCCGCCGGCCGCTTTCGACCGGCCGCCACTGCCCGGTGCCGTCGACCCGCTCCAGCTCGACCACGGACATGCCGTGCGCCGCCATGGCGACCTTCACCTGCTCGACGGTGAGCGCGTCGAGGCTGGTGAAGCCGGGGAACATCAGGTCCTCGTTGGTGTACTCGTGGTTGACCACGAGCAGCGCCCGGCGGCCCCGCTTGTCCAGCGGCAGCACGCCGACGAAGTCGTTGTTGTAGCCGAACTGCTTGGCCTGCTTCGCGGCGGTCTGCGCGTGCACGTCGAATCCGGGCGCGCCCGGCACCACCGGGTCGCCCCAGCGGATCACGACACTGTGGTCGTACCCGTTGGGCACGACCAGGGTGTCGAGCTTGTTCGGCGGGATCGGCCGGAAGGTCAGCGCGCCGCTGCCCACCCCGCCGGCCGGGCGGCCGAACCCGGCGGCCTCCGGCACGACCGGGTCGGCCGGCGCGGCGGACGCGGCGCCGGCACCGGCCAGCGCCCCGGCGGCCGCGCCGCCGAAGCCCAGGACGAGCGCACCGACCGCGCCGGCCCGGACCACGCCGCGCCGGGACACCTCGGCGTCCACGATGTCGCCGAGGTACGGGTTGTCGGACGTGTTGGGCACCGGGTGGTCACAGGCGTTGCCGCACCGGTAGAGACAGGTCATGGCGTCACGGCTGCCGTGGCGGGTGGCGCCCAGCAGGGGGAGCAGCCGGGGTCGGTCGCTCATCGGGAGGTGCCTCCAAGGAAGTCGGTGCACGCCGGGGTCAGCCCTCCGACGTGCGTACCCGGCGGACGCTAGGAGGGCGCGGTGAGCGCGGGTCGGCCCGAACATGAACCGGATGTGAACACCTGCGCCTGACCTCCCCGTCGACCTGCGGATGAACCGATCGGCGGCACCGTACGTACTGTCCGGCGAACGCACCGCTGGACGCGTTCGACAGCGGGAGCCGCTGGACTCCGGCGACAGCGAGGAGGTCGTCATCAGCGACCACGACGCCCAACTGCTGCGCGCGCTGCACGACGAGCATGCGGACGCGCTCTACGCGCACGCCCTGCGGCTGGTCAACGGCGACCGGACCCGGGCCGAGGACCTGGTGCAGGAGACGCTGCTGCGGGCCTGGCGGCACCCGGAGTCGCTCGACCCGACGCGCGGGTCGGTGCGGGCGTGGCTGTTCACCACGGCCCGCAACCTGGCCATCGACGCGTGGCGGCGGCGCTCGACCCGGGTAGGCGAGATCTACACCGACGAGTTGCCCGAACCCCCGGAGACGATCGACGAGGCGGAGCGCGCAGTGGAGGCGTGGACGGTCGCCGAGGCGTTGAACCGGCTCAGCCCGACCCACCGCGAGGTGCTGATCGAGTGCTTCTACCAGGGGCGTTCGGTGTCCGAGGCGGCGGTCCGGCTGGGCGTGCCGCCGGGGACGGTCAAGTCCCGTACCCACTACGCGCTGCGCTCACTGCGGTTGGCGCTGGCCGAGATGGGGGTGACGGGATGACCCGCTGCGAGTTCGCGCACGACGACGGCGCGTACGTGCTGGGCGCGCTCGCCCCCGCCGACCGGGCCGCCTACGAGCGGCACCTCGGCGGCTGCGCCTCCTGCCGGGACGCGGTGGCCGAGATCGCCGTGCTCCCCGGGCTGCTCGGCCGGCTCGACCCGGCCGGGCTGGAGCAGTTTCTGGAGCCGCCCGCCGAGATCTCCCGGGTGCCCGCGCTGCTCGACGCCGCCCGTCGCCGCCGACGCCGCGAGCGGTCGGCCGCCCGCCGCCGGTACGCCCTGACCGCGCTGGCCGCCGCCGTCCTGGCGGTGCTCGCCGGGCTCGGCGCGGCCACCCTCCGGCCGCCCGTCGAGGTCGCGCCGAAGCCCACCCCGCAGATCGCGCTGGCGTCCATGCGGCCGATCGCCGGCACGGTGCCGGTGCGCGCCGAGGTGGCGCTGACCGGCACGCCGTGGGGCACCGAGGTCACCATGCGCTGCGGGTACGACCGGCGGGCCGGGCACCGCGAGGCGTACACCTTCCGGCTGATGGCGCACGGCCCGGACGGCGCGACGGAGCAGATCGGCTCCTGGCTGGCCGCCCCCGGCGACGAGCTGAGCCTCACCGCCACCACCCACTTCACCGACGGTGAGCTGGTCCGCCTGGAACTCCTGCGCGCCGACGGCACCCCGGTCCTCGCCTACGACGTCCGCTGAGCCCCGTCGGGGCTCCGCCGGGGGACTGTGCTCCCGCGCGGGGGCGGTGATCGTGCGCGTTGCTGGCCTCGGCGATGTTGCGGCGCGTAGTTGTCCTACCCGGCCGGGTCACCCCCGGATGCACCCATTTGCTCTGCACCCATATACGCAACGGTCACGCGGCGCAACCGGCCGGCGGGGTCGCCGCGAGCGCGTGATCCTCATGTTCCCAGCTCGCGGGTGGTGCTGCGTGGATGGGTGCAGAGCAAAGGGGGCGCGAGGTCCGTGGCGAGGTCGAGCGGTGGTGACTGACGGTCAGCCCGGTGGGGCGCCGCGATCGGCACCGCATCCCATCACGGAAAGCGACGGAAAGCGACGAGGTGCGGCGGCGGGCGCTCAGGGGGCCGTCGTCCCCTGCCCCACCGGCGACGGCGCGAGCGGCCGGGCGGCACCGGGGCGGCGGGCGCGGCGTGCGCGGCGGGAATGGCGCAGGGCGTCAGCGGTGAAGGTCAGCAGGGCCAGCCAGACCAGGGCGAAGCCGGCGAGCCGGGCCGGGGGCATCGGCTCGTGGAAGATCAGCACCCCGCAGCCGAGCTGGAGGATCGGGGCGAGGTACTGGAGCATGCCCAGCGCCGTCAGCGACAGCCGGTTCGCGGCACCGGCGAAGAGCAGCAGCGGGGTCGCGGTGGCCGCGCCGGCCAGCACCAGCAGCGCGGTGTGCCCGGCCGAGACGTGACCGAAGGCCAGGCCACCGGCGGCGGCGAGCCAGCCGAGATAGCCGAGGGCGGGCAGGGCGAGCACCGCCGACTCCACGAACAGCCCCTCCGCCGCCGGCAGCCCGAGGCGCTTCTTGACCAGCCCGTACGCGGCGAAGCTGACGGCCAGGACGAGCGCGAGCCAGGGCAGGTGGCCGTAGTCGACGGTGAGCACGGCCACCGCCGCCGTGCCGATGCCCAGCGCCAGCCACTGCCCGGGGCGCAGGCGCTCCCGCAGCACGGTCACCCCGAGCAGCACCGACACCAGCGGGGTGATGAAGTAGCCGAGGGCCGTCTCCACCACCCGCGCCGAGTTCACGCCGTAGATGTAGGTGCCCCAGTTGACCGCGATGAGCGCGGCGGCCACGGCGATGCCGGCCAGCGCCCGGGGCCGGCGCGCCAGCCGGCGCAGGAAGCCCACGTTGCGCAGCGCGGCGAGCAGCAGCGCGACGAAGAGCACCGACCAGACGATCCGGTGCGCCAGGATCTCCAGCGGGCCGGCCGGCTTGAGCGCCCTGAGGTAGAGCGGGAAGAACCCCCAGAGCAGGTACGCGCCGATGCCGTAGAGGTAGCCGAGGCGGAGCGGGCTCACGCCTGCCCCCGCCCGTCGTACTCCATCCAGCGCCCCGGGTCGACGGGGGTGAAGCCGATCTTCGCGTAGACCCCGTGCGCGTCGGAGGTGGCCAGCACGATCCGGCGTACGCCGAGCGTGGCCAGGTGGTCGCGGACCCCGCCGGCCAGCCAGGTGCCCAGCCCGCGACCCCGGGCCGACCGGTCCACGTAGACGTCGCAGAGCCAGGCGAACGTCGCGCCGTCGGTCACCACCCGGGCCACCGCCACCTGCCGACCGTCACCGGGGCGGTAGACCCCGTAGGGCAGCGAGCCGGCGAACGCCCGGCCGACGGTCTCCCGGTCCCGCCCCAGCGCCCAGTACGCGTCGGTGGAGAGCCAGTGGTGCACGAGGTCGAGGTCGAGCCGGGCGGGGTCGGTGCTGAGCTGGTGGCCGTCGTCGCGGGTCAGGGTGAACACCCTGCGACGCTAGCGTGCCCGCCCGGCCCCGCGCGCCGTGAATCCGCCCAC
Organism: Micromonospora sp. PTRAS2; assembly: GCF_054052245.1. Classification (NCBI taxonomy): domain Bacteria; kingdom Bacillati; phylum Actinomycetota; class Actinomycetes; order Micromonosporales; family Micromonosporaceae; genus Micromonospora; species Micromonospora sp. PTRAS2. Next base: position 480,146 of record NZ_JBSWBU010000001.1, on the reverse strand, counting down.
CCCGACCCGGCCGGGACCGCCCCCGCCCGCCTCAGTCGCGGTCGAGGACCGCGCCCAGCAGCCAGGTCACGACGCCGACGAACAGGGCGCCGAGCACCGCCTCCGGCCAGAAGCCGTCCACGTGGAACGGCAGCCCGGCCTCGCCCGCGATCCAACTCGTCAGCAGGAACAGCAGGCCGTTGACGACCAGGGCGATCAGGCCCAGCGTCAGCAGGTAGAAGCCGCAGCCCACGGTCTTGACGATCGGCTGGAGCACGGCGTTGACGACCCCGAAGATGACCGCCACGAGCAGCAGCGTGACGATCGCCTCGGTGGCCGAACCCGTGTCGAGCGTGATGCCCGGAATGAGCAGAGTGGCCAGCCAGAAGGCCACCGCCGTGCTGCCCAACCGGATCAGAAGACCCTTCAGGAAACCCATGGCCACGGATGGTGCCACGGACCCGCCACCGGCGGAACCCGCCGACCGCCCGGTGCCGTCGGACCCCGCCCCGGCCGCGTCAACCCCGATCGGGTCGGCCGATCAGTTGCGACTCGATGGGGGTCGGCGACAGCAGCGCCCAGCGCAGCGCCCGGCGGTTCACCACCGCCACCATGTCCTCCCGGATGCGGGTCAGCCACTCGGCCGAGCCGCCGAGGCCGAGCGCGGCACCGGCCAACGCGGCCTCGGCGGGACGCAGCGGTTGCAGCACGACCAGGTCGGCGCGGCCCAGCTGGTCGACGTCGGACGTGGTCAGGCCGTCCCGGACCACCAGCGTGGAGCGCCAGGCCGACCCGGGATCGGCGTCGGCGGGCAGCGGGCCCGCGTCCACCACGAGCAGCATCGGACGCAGCGCCGAACCGGCCGCCGAACCCACCGCGCGGCCCGGCGGCAGCACCGGGATCGGCCCGTCGGGCGTGGCGACGCCCCGGACGAAGGGCTCCCACGCCCGAGGCCGGGTCGTCTGGACCGCCACCCGGGCGCCCAGCGCCAGCGCCCGCAGGGCCAGCAGTTGCGCGACGCGCACCCCGCCGACCAGCACCAACCGGGTGCCCTCCGGCCGGAACAGCCGGATCGTCACCGCCGCCCCGCGCCGGTTCGCGCCGACCATCAGCCCCGCGTCGCCGACCGGCAGTTCCAGCTCGTCGAGGACCGCCGGGTCGACCGCCGCGCCCGGAACGGCGAGGGCGAGGGGCAGTGTGCCCGCCAACGCGGGGAGTTGCTGGCCGTCGAGCCGGTCGACCTCCGCGCCCGCGCCGTCGGCCAGCCGCCGCAACGCCTGCGTCGCCGCCGCCAGCTCGGCCGGGGTCCAGGCGGCCAGGCGTACGGTCAGCTCGGCCGGCACGGTCACGCCGCCGGCACCGGCGCGCGGCCCCACGCACAGCGACACCGTGGTCGCGGCGGCCGGCAGGGTGAGCAGCCGGGGCACCAGCCGCCGCCCCGCGTCGGTGGACGGGTCCGGCCCGCGCCGCACCCGGAGGGTGGTCTGGCACAGCGCCCCCGTCCGCACGGCCGGCCAGGTCTCCACCATCGGTCCGCCGCCGTCGTGATGGGCCAGCTCGGCGAGTACGCGGGGAGCGGCGTGCTCGCCGAGCGGACGGGCGGTCACCGGCCCCAGCCGGCGCACGATCCGCCGGACCACCCCGGACAGGGCGGCCCGTAGGTCCTCGTCGGTCCACCCGTCCACCCGCAGCACCCGTACCGCCAGCAGCGCCGAGTCGCGCCCGGCCAGCAGCCCGTCGGTGAGCTGCCGGTACGACGTCGCCACCGTGCTCCCCCCGACCGCGACGGCGGGTGCCGGAGAGCCGCTGAGCAGGAGCTGGAGCCGGACCGGGGGCAGCTCCGGGGAGACCGGCGGCAGCAGCGTCGACGGCGGGGGCAGCGCCCGGGGCCCGTCGCCGAGCAGGTCACCCGGGTCGCCGACCTCCAGCACGGCGGTCAGGCCCTCGGCGTCGTCGACCACGGCGGCCGGGCCGCCGGCCAGCTCCGCCGCGCGGACCACCGCGCCGGGGTCGAGCAGCCCCAGCAGCGCCCCCGGGCCGGTGGTCGCCGCCAGGGCCCGCCGGCGGGACAGGTGGCCGGCGGCGACGCCGAGCCAGGAGAACAGCCAGCGCCCCCGCACCCGCACCCAGGCGCCGGCCAGCAGCGGCGCGGCCACCGCGACGGCGGCCACGGTCGCGGCCGCGCCCCGGCCGACCCCGGCGGCGACCAGCGCCACCGCCGCCTGCGTGGCGACCACCTGACCGACCCGTACCCCGGCCGGGCCCCGCCGGGTGGTGGCCGGGATCCACTGTGGGGGCAGCGGCTGCCGGTGCGCCGGCTGGACCGGGGCCGTGGTCGTGCTGGCCGTCACCGCGCCTCCTCAACGCCCGCCCGGAACGCCGCCGTGGCCCGGGGCGTGACCGCGGGCGGTTCCGCAGCGTCATCGTATGGTTCCACCCCGAGATCACGGGAGCCGAGGTTGTCCACAGGGGAGCGGGGCGGGGTAGCACAACCGCCACCGGGCCGCTACCGTCAGCGACGAATCGGCTGACCCTGTCCCGCCCCGGCGCGCCGCCGGGACAGGCGAGCGGCGCGTCCGCCGCGGGCGCGTCCGACGGCCAGCCACGATCGAGGAGACGAGGTGACGTCCGGGGTGTCCCAGACCCAGGCAGAAGCCGCGGTGATGCAGCAGACCGCCGCGAAGTTCGAGCAGGTTGACCAGTCCCTGCAGGCCATGCTGACCGGCCTGCTGGCCGAGCTGGAGGTGTTGCAGCAGGCCTGGCGGGGTGCCGGCGGGCGCTCGTTCGAGCAGGTGAAGCGGCAGTGGTCGCAGGACCAGGCGGCGTTGCAGCGGGCCCTGCGGGAGACCGCCACCGCCATCCGCACCGCCGGCCAGCAGTACGACGTGTCCGACAACGAAGCCGCCAGCCGGGTCGCCGGCACCAACCGCGGCATCCAGCTGCCGCTGTAGCACCTCCCGGAAAGGGGATCATCCGATGGACCATGGGGTTCTGGTCGTCAACTTCGCCGCGCTGCAGCAGGCGGGCGCCGACATCCAGCGGGCGTTGAACACGCTGGACAGCCAGCTCGGCCAGCTCGAACGCGACGCCGCCCCGCTGGTGGCGAGCTGGGACGGCGAGGCCCGCCAGGCGTACGAGCAGCGGCAGGCCCGGTGGCGCTCCGCCTCGCAGGATCTCCAGGCGATGCTGCGCGACATCAAGCTCGCGGTCGACGACTCCGCGCACGACTACCTCGACACCGAGAAGCGGAACGTCAACCTGTTCCAGTGAGCGCGGCGGCCCGCTCCGGTGAGCGGCGGCGACGGCGGCGTTCGGCGGCAACGCCGGGCGCCGCCACCGCAGCCGGTCAGGCCGCCGGCCGCCAGCGGCGGCGACCGCCCCGGGGCAGCACCACCGCCAGCAGCACCGCGCTCGCCACGGCCGACCCGGCGACGGCCGCGACGGCCACCGCCCGGTCCCGGGCCGCCGCCCGCCGGGCCTGACGGGCGACCAGCGCCGGGTCGACCTCGCCCGCCGGCAGGGCCACGGCCTGTCTACCCGGCCCCTGCGGGCCCGTCCACGTCTCGGTGACCGCCCGGTACGGGTTGAGCACCCCCGCGCCGTACCCGCCGCCGGTGCCGTTGCCGGGTGCCGGGTCGACCGTGGCGAGGATCTGCCGCGTCACCTGCCCAGCCGTCAACTCCGGCCGGTACTGGCGGACGAGGGCGGCGGTGGCCGCCACGAACGGGGCGGCGTAGCTGGTGCCCTCGGCCCGGCGGTGACCCTGCCCCGGGGCGGCCATCAGCACCTCGCCGCCCGGGGCGACCAGGTCGACGTACGGGCCGGTCTGCGAGAAGTCGGCCCGCCGGCCGTCGGCGCCGATCGCACCCACCCCCAGCACCCCGTCGTACGCCGCCGGGTACGGTCGCGGGTCGCCGCTGTCGTGCAGGTTGCCGGCGGCGGCCACCACGACCACGTCCCGTGCGACGGCATAGCCGACCGCCGACCGGACGGCCGGGTTGTCGGTGTAGAGCACGACGGAGAGGTTCACCACGTCGGCCCCGTGGTCGACCGCCCAGCGGATCGCCCGGGCGAAGTCGGCGGCGCTGACCGTGCGCCCCGACTCGCGCCCCTCGACCACCTGCTGCTCGCTGACGCGTACGGGCAGGATGCGGGCGCCCGGCGCGAGGCCCTGGAACGCGACGCCGGCGCGGGGCTCGGCCGCGATGATGCTCGCCACACCGGTGCCGTGCCCGGCGCAGTCGCCGCTGCCGTCGCCGCCCGGGTCGAGGAAGTCGGCCCCGGCGGTGACCCGCCCGGCCAGTTGCGGGTGCCGGCGGTCCACCCCCGAGTCGATCACCCCGACGGTGACGCCGGCCCCGCTGGCCAGCGCGGCGAGCCGCTGCGGGGCGTACCGTTGCTGCGGCCACGGGGTGGCCGCGACCGGCCGTGCCGGGGCCGGCGGGGTGGCGCAGCCGGGGGCCGCGCGATGCGCGCCGGCCGCCTGCGCCGGGGCGACGGGGAGGGCGGCCAACAGGGCCGCGGCCGCTGCGGCGAGGGCCGGACGCGCGGTGGGCCGGGGCATCACGCCTCCGTATCGTGTCGGCTTCGAAACCGGATGTTATCCGCATCCGGATTGTCCGGCGGGGCGTCCCCGGCCAGCCATTGTGATCTTGTTACCACCTTGTAGGTTGTACGCGATGGCTATGGCCTGATGGCGGGAGGAGAGGTGGCCGTGACCGACTGGGAGCCGGCTACCGAGGCCGAAGCGGCGATGCGGGACGCCCTCCGCGCCAACGACCAGGAGCTCTACTTCCGGATCCTGGCCCGCACCGACCTGCTGCTGCCGGTCTCCGCGGAGGCCCTGGCCGGGCAGGTCCCGATGGGGTGGGGCACCTGGACCACCGGCGGCCGGACGCACGTGCTGGCCTTCACGTCGCCCGCCGCGCTGCGGGCCTGCCTCGGCGGCAACCCCGCGCCCACCCGGCGCAGCGCGTACGCCGACCTCGCCGCCGAATGGCCCAACCACGAGTGGTGGCTGGCGGTCAACCCGGGGCTGCCCATCGAGGGCTACCTGCCCGCCTGGTTCGTCTCCCAGCTCTCCAGGGGCGACGTGCGGCTGCCGGGCCGCACCCTCGGTGCCCGCGCCCGCCTCGACCGCGTGGAGTCCGCCGCGAAGGCCCGGGCCACCGCGGTGGTCCCCGGCCGGGACGCGCCGGTGTCGCCCGCGCCCGGCGCGGCGGCCGTGGGCCCGCTGCCGGGCACACCGAACACCGGGCCCGCCGACGTCGCCGGCACGCCCACCACCCGGCTCACCGTGTCGCCGGCGGCCCCGCCCCGTCCACAGGGGGCCGACCTGCCCCCGGCCCCGCCGCGCCCGGACGGGCCGGGGGGCGGCCGGCCCCGCGACGCCGGCCCCGCTCCCGCCTCCGCCGCCCCCGCCGGTACGCCCGGCGGCGAGCCTGCGCCGGGCGGCTCGGCGTGGTTGAACGTCCCCCGGCGGCGGCCGCCCGTGGAGGTCCCGCCGGGCGAGGCGACGCCGACCGGCAACCCCCCACCCGCCGCCGCGCCGGGGCCACCCCACCAGCCCAGCTCCTTCTTCGAACCGGCGTCCGGCCGCAGCCGCGCGGCCCGGGTGCTCGGCGAACCCCGCCGTCCCGCCGAGCGGCCCGCGCCGCAGTCCCGGGGATTCGGCGGCGGTGGCCAGCCGTTCCCCCGGCGGCGTCCCGCGTCGGACCCGCTCGCCGAGCAACCGACCCAGCCCTTCCGTCCGGCCCCGGCTCCGGCTCCCGCCCCGGAGCCGCCGACGGTGCCGATCTCCCGGGCCGGGGCGGCACCGGCGGCGTCGCCGACAGACGCGCCCGGCTCCGCTGCGGCCCACGACGAGCCGACCCGCCTCCTGCGTCCCGGCGGCGCCGTGCCGCCCGGGGTGCCGCCCCGGCCGTCGCCGGCGGAGGAGCCGACCAGGGCCTTCCGGGCCGTGCCGCCCGGCGACGAGCCGACCCGTTCCTTCGCGGCGGCGGCCGGCGGCGCGGCGGCCGGACTCTTCGGCCCGGCGGGTGGCGCGGGCGCGGACGAGCCGACCCGCGCCTTCGGCACGACCGGTGCCGGGGTGGCGGAGGACCTGCCGCGTCGCGGCCCCGCGCCGGCGGCCGAGCCGGCGTTCGTGCGCCCCCGCCCCGGTGCGGCCGACGAGGAGCCGACCCGGCCCCTGCGGGAGCGTCCCGGCCCCGCTCCGGTCGAGGAAGTGGTCGAGGAGGTGACCGCCTCGATCGCCGAGCCGGTCTCCGCGCCGCCCGCGCCCCGCCAGTCCTTCTCGCCGATCGTCATCGAGGGCACGATCATCGAGGCGCGCGACCTGCCCGCCGCGGAGCCGGCAGCCCTGCCGGACCCGGTGGCCCCGCCGGACGCGACGGTCTCCCTCGACGCGACGGTCTCGCTGGGCACCACGACTCCGCCGGACCTGACCGTGCCGTTGGGCACCACGGCTTCGCCGGATCTGACCGTTCCGTTGGGCACCACGGCTTCGCCCGACGCGACCGTCGCGTTGGGCGTGACGGTCCCGCCGGAGCCGACCGTTGCGCTGGGCACGACGGTGCCGACCGAGCCGGTCCCCGACCCGGTCGGGGTCGACCCGTCCGTCGCCGGGTCCGCCGACGGAGCGACCGCGCCCATCACCCTGGCCGGCTCCGCAGCCACCGCCCCGCCCGTCGGCACCGCCGACGCGGAGGCGACGGTGTCCCTGTTCACCCCGTCGAGGCGGCCCACGCCGGACCCGTCGGCCGGGTCCCTCTTCCAGCCGGGCGCCCCCACCGATCCGATCCCGGCCGCGCCTGACCTGCCGACGTCGACCGACGTGTCCGACGGTCCCGCTGCGGCCGACGGGCCCGCACCCACCGACGGGCCCCCGCCGGCCGACAGCGCCGCACCGGCCGGCGAGGCCACGACACCGAGCGGAGTCGTCGCCGATCCGGAGCAGGTGACTGAGCAGGATCCGGGCCCGGAGCCCGTCGCGTCGCCCGCCCCCGAGTTCCAGCCGGCGAACGAGGTCGAGGAGGACCTGCTCGCCGCCGCCGGCACCGGCAGCACCGACACCTTCCTCTCCACCCTGCTGCTGGCCCGGGTGCTGCTCCCGGTGGCACCGGACTCGGCCGACGGCAGCCGCCCCGGCGAGCCGGGCTTCGTCTGGCGGACCGAGCGGCTGGACGGCGAACGCTACGTCGTGGTCTACACCTCCGCCGAGCGGCTGGCCGACCACGCCGACGGTCCGGTGGAGACCGTGTCGGTCAAGTTCGCCCAGCTCATCCGCCGCTGGCCGGACGACGCCTGGTCGTTCGCGGTGAACCCCAACACCCCGGTGGGCGCGAAGCTGCCCGGGGAGCAGATCGTCGCGCTGGCGAACTGGGCCGCCGACGTGGGGCTCGGCGACGACGTCGAGAGCGAGCCGGAGCCGCAGCCGGCAGCCGCGCCGTCGGCCGGCGCGTCCCGGCAGGCGCCGCCGCCTGTCGACCCGAACCGGCCGGTGGTGATGCAGAAGGCCGTCGCCCCGAGCCAGCTCTCCTACTACCTGGAGCGCGGCTACGACCGGGTCTCCGGCTTCGTGCACCGGGCCAGCGAGCTGGCCCACCTGAACACCCCGGCTAAGCTGCACGACGCGCTCGGCCTGAGCCACCCGGGCTCGCCGTTCTCGCGGGACGCGGAGGAGATCTACGTCCTGCGCTGGCCCGCCCACCGGCCGAGCCTCTACCGCATCCCGTACGGCGGCCAGAACGAGGGCGCCATGCGGGCCATGGAGGGGTGGGTCATCGAGCGTCCACCGTTCCGGGGCAACGGTTTCGCACCGGGAGACAGCAGCGACGTGGTGGCCGAGTTCAAGGTGGACAGCGCCCGGCTGCCGCACGGTGCGCAGCTCTGGCGGATCGGGGCGGACGGCACCGAACGGGTGGTCGCGACCCTGGACACGGACGCGCTGCTGTGGCGTCGGGCCGGTGAGGACTGATGCGCGACGGCTACGTGGCCCGCTGGCGGGGCCGGGAATACCAGGCCAGCCCCGACGGCGACGACGTGCGGCTCTACCAGCCCGAGCCCGGCGAGGGGTTCGAGGAGATCCGCCCCGGCCGGTACGTCCGGGTGCTGCCCGCGTCCGAGGTGGAGGAGTTGGCGTACGTGCGGACCACCTGCACGTGGCAGGGCCAGCCGTTCATCGTCCTCGCCGAGCACGACGGCTGGCTGCGGGTCGAGTACACGGGTGGCCGGTGGCCGGTGGCGCAGGCGATGGGGCTGGAGGTCTTCGACTTCGGGGTCTATCAGGGCTGGGCCCCGGCCGGCGCGGTCGCCGACCTGCGCGAGCAGCGGCTCTGACCCGACGGGCGGCCAGGGTCGGGGCGGGAGCCGCTCAGGACTTCGCCCAGCGCAGGATCTCGCCGAGCACCACGTCCCGCGCCTCGACGTGCGGGAAGTGGCCCACGTCGTCGAGCAGCCGCCACTCGTAGGGGGCCGTCACGTAGCGGCCGGAGCCCTGGGCGGTGCGCGGCAGGGACGCGACGTCCAACGCGCCGTGCAGTTGCAGCGTCGGGGTGACCAGGGGCTTCTGCATCAGCCGCACGAACCGGTAGCCGTGCAGCCGCAGCACCGAGCGGAACGCCCAGCGGTAGCCCTCCAGCGCGCAGAACGCGGCCTGCGGGATCCGCATCGCCTCCCGGCAGCGCCGGGCGTACGCGTCGAAGTCGGGGCCGTCGACCCACCGGGGGCCGCCCCAGCGGCGCAGCATCTCCTCGACGGCCGCCGCGTCGTCGCGGGTGAGCACGTGCTCATAGCGGGGAAGCTGGAACTTCAGGGCCGGGGTGGCGGCGGCGAACTGGCCGCGCGGATCGGCGAAGATCGCGGCCCGCAGCCGCAGGGGGTGGGGCGCGCCGAGCACGACGAGCCGGCGGACCAGCGACGGGTGGAACGAGGCGGCGGTCCAGCCGATCAGGCCGCCGGCACCGGTGCCGACGACGGTGGCGGAGCGTTCGCCGAGGCCCCGGATCAGGCCGGCGACGTCGGCGGCGAGGGTGTAGCCGTCGTACCCCCGGGGCGGCTTGTCGCTGGCCCCGTAGCCGCGCAGGTCGACCGCGACGGCCCGGAAACCGGCGTCGGCGACGGCCGGCAGCACGTCGTGCCAGGCCCACCAGTGCTCGGGGAAGCCGTGCAGGAGGAGCACCATCGGGCCGGTGCCGGCCTCGACGACGTGGAAGCGGCTGCCGTTGGCCCCGACGAACCGGTGCGTCCACGGCCCCTCGGTCAGGACGCAGGACTCGTCGACGGCCCCGCCGCGCTGCTCGGTCATGACCCCAGCCTAGGACCCCGGAGCACCGGGGCGGAAAGGGCGATGCCCGGGCAGGTGGCCTGCCCGGGCATCGCGGTGGAGCGGTCGATCAGCGCATGCCGATCAATGGATCAGCGCGTACTGGTCAGCGGATCAGGAGAAGCGGACCTTGATCGAGGTGCCGTTCTGCTCCAGCACCTTGATCTTGGTGCCGGTGGCCGGGACCTTGACGCCGTGGTTCGGCAGCTCCGGGAACCAGTACTGCTTGGTGTCGTCGAACAGCGGCTGCGCGGCCTGACCCCGGATGTACTGGGCCTGCCCGTTGATGTGCAGCGTGAACGAGTCCGCCTTCTTCGTGCTGAACGGCGCGTCGTACACCTGGACGCGGGCCCGCCACGGGTTGCCGGTCAGGTTGTAGATCGGCTGCGGACGCGAGTCGATGATCATGTTACGACCCTCGCCCGGGTGCTCGAACGTGTCGTTGTCCGCGAACCGGAGGTTCCAGTACGAGATCAGCAGGCCCTCCTGGTACGCGTAGTGGTCCACGTAGTCCGGGCGGGTGTTGCCGTAGCCGAAGTAGTACGGGCCGGTCTTGAGGTACTGGTCGTACGAGACGTAGGACCGGTGGCCGGCGATGTAGTAGTTGTCGAAGAGCCGGGTGTAGGTCTCGTCGACGATGCTCCAGCCCTTGGCGGCCCAGTCGCCGGTGCCGCTCTCGGCGCCGTCGCTGGACAGCGTCTGGCCGTCGGCGGTCACGGTGATGTTGTCACCGAAGAAGCCGCCCTCGGCCACGCCACCGTCGGTGATGTAGTGGAACCGGAACTGGATGCTCTTGCCGGTCAGGGCGTTGAGCGGGATGTTGATGTCGGTCCACGCGCCGTTGCTGCTGCCGCTGAGGCCCGGCGTCGGGTCGCTGCTGGACACCGGCGGGATCGGCTTGCCGTTCACGGTGCCGGGCAGCGCGTTCCAGGTGGAGCCGCCGTCGGTCGACGCCTCGAAGAAGAGGTAGTCGTAGCCGGACTCGATGTCGAACCGGCCCTTGAGCGACAGGGCCGCCGAGGTCTTCCCGGTCAGGTCGATCGTCCTGGTCAGGGTGTTGTCCAGGTCGTCGTCGTTGCCGGAGAAGAACTGCTTGCTGCCCTCGAACGGCGCGCCGTAGTCGAAGGTGTACTCCCGCTGCGGCAGGACCACCACGGCGGCCTGCGGCTTGGCCGTGTTGTATTCCTGCGGGCCGAGCTCCAGGGTCTTCTTCTGGCCGGCCTTGACCACCTCGTAGTCGAGCCAGCCGAGCTGGAGCTTGTTCCAGGCGCCGAGGTCGCCGCCGCGCTCGCCGATGCCGGCGTCGTTCTTGGCGGAGAGCCGGCTCTGGGCCATCAGGGTCCAGTGCTCGTTGTTGTTGTCGCCGCCGTTGAGGTTGTTGTAGTCGTCCGGCAGGCCCAGGTCGTGAGCGTACTCGTGGTAGAAGACGCTCCGGCCGCCGTTCTCCGGCTGGATGGTGTAGTCGCGGATCCAGACGCCGGTGTTGCCGATCTGGGTGCCACCGATCGGGAAGTTCGCCGGGCCGGTGCGCGAGGTGTTGTAAGCCGACCAGCGGTGGCTCCAGATGGCGTCCTCACCCTGGTGCGGGTCGCCGTCGGCCTGGTCGCCGCCGGAGTGGACGATCTGGAAGTGGTCGATGTAGCCGTCCGGCTCGTTGAAGTCGCCGTCGCCGTCGTAGTCGAACCGGTCCCACTGGTCGTAGGACTGCATGTCGGCCTTGATCTGGGCGTCGGTGCGGCCCTTGGCCTTCTGGTCGGCGACCCACTGGTTGGCGGCGTCGCGAACCAGGTCCCAGGTGTTCTGGCAGATGTTGTCCGCGCAGACCGCCGGGTCGTTGGCCGGGTTGTCGGTGTCGTCGTCCGCGATCGGGTCGTCCGAGCGGCCGTAGCGGGCCGCGTTGTACTTGACCTTCACCCAGTCGGTGACCATGCCGTCGACGGTGTAGCGCCCGGACGACTGGGCCTCGTAGTACTGCTTGAGCGACTCGTCGCCCTGCCCGGTGCCGAAGTACAGCTGGCGGAAGTAGTCCGCGCTGTAGTCGGCCTGCCAGACGGTCGAGTTGTCCACCGCCCGGTTGGGCTGGGGGATCTCGTTGTGCAGCGGCCCGTCGAAGGTGGTCGGCCCGGCGATGTTCGGGTTGGTGTCCTTGTCCGGGTACGCGGGGTCCCGCTCGTCGCCGAACTCGGCGAGGATGACGAAGATCTTGTCGGTGCGCTCCCGGGCCAGCTCGACGTACTGGTCCTTCTGGCCCTTCTTGGCGCTGCGCGCGCCGGCCGCGGAGGCCGCGCCGCCGGCGGTCTTGCCGACCTTGACGACGGTGCTGCCGTTGATCTTCTGGGCCTTGGCCCGGCCGGAGAGGACCTCGCTGAGGCCCTCCTGGCGGAGCGCGCGGCGCTTGTCCTCGAGCTTGTCCGGCAGATCGTGATCCGCTGGGGCCTTCTCGGCGGCCGACGGGGCGGCCGTCGGGAGCTTCGCGGTCGGCGCCGCGTTGGCGGTCGTGGCGACCACCAGACCCGTCGCCGTCAACGAAAGCCCGAGCAGACCCACTGCGACTTTCCGCACGTGGTACCTCCGGTGTGAGGGAACCGGCCCAACGGGGGTAGGAGCCGGTGAGTCGTCCCGACTGTGGGACCAATGGTGAACATAGAGTCTCGCGGGACGGGTGGGAAGACGCGTGCGTCGATTTGTTGCAAACTTTTGTTGAGAACGCTTTTCACCGTCACACCGATCGCCTTCGGCGGCAGGCTGAGCAGCGCGGACGCCCGACGGCGAATTGCAGCGACGAATCTCGATGGGTGTGGTCGGATAAATGCGGAAGGGGCCGGTGGCGTCGCCGCCACCGGCCCCTTCGTTGATCTTCCGATCAGTTGCCGCCCGTCGTCACGGGGTCGCCGCGGTCACCTTCACCGTGGCGACGGCGTTGTTCCACGCGGTCTTCTTCACCGTCAGCGAAACCCCGTACGCGGCGTTCGCGTCACCGGGGTTGCCGGTGCCCAGGACGATCGCCCCGCCACCCAGGGTGACCCCGTAGAACGAGGGCGCCGGGGTGCCGTCCGGGTTGACCACCCGGGTGGTGTACGGCACGTTGCCGCGCGACGGCAGCACCACGGAGGCGTCGCTGTCCCGCGCGTACGGCGAGCCGTCCCGGATCTCGATGCCCGGGTACCAGCCCTTGGAGTCGGTGAACTGCGGCACCGCCGGCTGCGCCGGGAAGCTCGTGCAGTACTCGCTGTACGGCTCGTCCGCCGCCTCCAGGCACTCCTTGAAGGAGTACGTCTTCTTCAGGCCGAACGCCGCGTTCGACGACTGGGGCCGGCTGGGCAGGTTGTCCAGCACCGACGGGTCCTTCTCGGCCGCCGTGCCCTGCCGCCGCAGCGGGTCGAAGTGCGAGTCGACGATCAGCAGGCCACCCTTGGCGCCGTAGCTCGGCAGGGCGGTCAGCTGCCCGGTGACGTGGTTGACGTCGCCGAGCGCCGTGTCGCGGTACCAGACCAGCATGCCCGGGGCGTTGTAGGAGATCCGGTCGACCTTCCACGCCTCGTGCGAGTACACCGTGTCGTACGCGTACTTCAGGCCCTTGTCGAAGCCGTCGAAGTTACGCCACTCGGCCAGGTAGTAGTGCGCCCGGACCTCGGTGCCCGAGTTGGTCTTCCAACCCGCGCCGGTGGTGTCGGTGAAGCTGCCGCCGGTGGGGGTCCAGCCGTTCGCCCCGCCCTCGACATCGTCGCTCCAGGTGGTGGCGCCGCCGCCGGTGACCGAGAAGTCGTCGGCGAACCAGCCGCGCTCCACGAACGCCTCGTCGGTGGCCTGCCGCAGCCGCAGCTGCACGGTCTGCCCCGCGTACGCCGACAGGTCGACGTAGTCGTGCCGCCAGCCGCCGGACGAGCCGGTCAGGCCGTACTTCTTGCCGCCGAAGTCGGCCATCCGGCCGTTCGGGTCGGCGTAATTGTCCGGCGTGGTGACGACGGTGCCGTCCGCGTCGTAGACCTTCTGCTCGGACCAGGTCGCCCCGCCGTCGGTGGAGAGCTCGACGAAGCCGTAGTCCCAGTCCTCCTCGATGATGTAGTTGTTCCACATCCAGAACTTGGCGTCGGCGGCCGAGGGGACGCTCACCGAACGGCTCAGCTTGACGTCCGCCCAGTTCTGGTCGGCGCCGCTGTGCCACATGTTCGACCCGCTGTGCGGGGTGGCCAGGGTGATCACCTTGTCCGGCAGGTCCACCTTGATGCCGTCGGCCGTGCCGACCGGCGTGCGGGAGGTCTGCCCGAGCTTGATGGTGCGCGGGGCGGAGCCGGGGGCGACCGTCACCGGGTCGGCCCAGCCGAGCACCCACTTGTCCCAGATGCCCATGTGGGTGGGGAGCGCCTGGAAGATCTCGCCGCTGTGCGACCCGGAGGCCATCAGGTCCCAGAAGTCCACGTCGGAGTCGGCGTTGCCGGACGTGTCGTAGAGGTCCGGCAGGCCCAGGTCGTGCCCGTACTCGTGGGCGAAGACGCCGACGCCGGCGTCCTCCGGCTGCACGATGTAGTTCGACACCTTCAGCTGCGTGCCGGGGATGGTGTAGCCGCCCGGAACGGTCGAGGAGTGCGCCCACACCGCGTACGTGCCCTCGGCGCCGCCGCCGCGGGACTTGCCCTGGCCGGCGTGCACCAGCACCAGGTGGTCGATCACGCCGTCCGGCTCGAAGAGGTTGCCGTCGCCGTCGCGGTCGCTCTGGTCCTCGATGTCGTAGTCGGCCCACGGGAAGCTCGGGTCCATGGCGGCCAGCGCGTCGATCGCGTCGGTGGCCAGCCGGCCCGCCCCGGCCGGGTTGTCCGGGTGGCCGTTCATGGCCTGCTCACGCCCGGCGACCCAGTCGCCGTTCTCGTCCTGGAAGCAGCGCGACGCCGCGTACCAGCCCTCCGAGTGCGGCACGGTGATCCACGGGCTGGCCTGCCCGTCCACCGTGTACGCGCCCTTGGACATCTCCAGGTACATGTTGTGCATGGTCCGGCCGGCGAGGCTGATGCCCTTCTTGCCGTCCGGGCCCTTCAGGTCCTTGCGGACCCGCTCGGTGATGCCCGTCTTCGTGTAGAGCATCTTGTCGAAGTGGGCCGGGGAGAAGTCCGGCACCCAGAACGAGTTGTTGTCCTTGTGCGGCAGGCTCGCCGGGTTCGGGATGTTGTTGTGCTTCGGCCCGTTCTGCACCGTGCCGGGGACGCACGTCCGGTCCTCGAAGACCGTCTTCGGCACCATCGTGCCGGTGAAGTCGTCGTTGGCCTGGTCGTTGAACTCCACCAGCAGGGTGAGCAGCTTCGCCTTCTGGGTGCTCGGGGCCTTCTTGATCCACCGGGGGCTCTTGCCGGAGCGGATCGACTGGGCCTCCAGCTTCGCCAGCTGCTTGGCGGTCGTCGGGTTGCCCGCGGCGTACTTGCGGTCGTAGGCCCGGGCCTCGTCCGCCGCCGTGGTGTACACGCCGTCGGCGCCCTTGACCTCCTTGCCGGCGGTGTCCGGCTGCACCTCGGGCTCGGCGTAGTTGATGTAGTGCTCGTCCGCCCCGATCGTGGCAGGAGCCGGGCCGGACGTCTGGGCCGACGCAGTCCCCGTCACGGTCAGTGACGTGGCCGCGAGGGCGATGGCGGGCAGCGCGACGAGTAGGCGTCGGCGTGACCGTCGTTGCGGAATCATGTGCATGCCGCTCCGTTTCTCGGGCATGGGCGTGGAGCCGGCCGGCGCGCACGGCAGAGACATCCGTCGAACCGACCGATGCGGCTGAACCTAAAGGAGAAAGAACCCTTCCGACAGGGGGTGGCGTCCCCTGTGTCCGTTCAGCCGGTGCCCCTCAACCGACCGACCGACACCCCTTCGTCACGCACCGTTCACAAAGACAGACACGGAGGGTGGCGGCCCGCGCGGGGCCCGCCACCCTCCGAAAGGTACGTCCTACGTCAGTCCTCGTCGGACTTGCCGCCACCCATCCCCGAGGAGATCAGCTCCATCACCGAGGAGTCCTGCAGGGTCGTCACGTCGCCCAGCGACCGGTTCTCCGCGACGTCCCGCAGCAACCGGCGCATGATCTTGCCGGAGCGGGTCTTCGGCAGCTCCGGCACCAGCATGATCTGCCGCGGCTTGGCGATCGGGCCGAGCGTGCGCGCCACGTGGTTGCGCAGGTCCGCGATCAGCTGCTCGCCCGCCTCGCCGGCCGCGTCGACCGAGCCGCGCGGGATGGCGAACGCCACGATCGCCTGCCCCGTCGTCGGGTCGGTCGCGCCCACCACCGCCGCCTCCGCCACCGACGGGTGCGACACCAGCGCCGACTCGACCTCCGTGGTGGAGATGTTGTGGCCCGACACCAGCATCACGTCGTCCACCCGGCCCAGCAGCCAGATGTGCCCGTCGTCGTCCTTCTTCGCCCCGTCCCCGGCGAAGTACATGCCCTCGAACCGCGACCAGTACGTCTCGACGAACCGGTTGTCGTCGCCCCAGATCGTGCGCAGCATCGACGGCCACGGCTCGCGCAGCACCAGGTAACCGCCGCCGCCGTTCGGCACCGACTGGCCCTGGTCGTCCACCACGTCGGCCACGATGCCCGGCAGCGGGGTCATCGCCGAACCCGGCTTGGTCTCCGTGACCCCGGGCAGCGGCGAGATCATGATCGCGCCCGTCTCGGTCTGCCACCACGTGTCCACGATCGGCAGCTCACCCCGGCCCACGTGCTGCCTGTACCACATCCACGCCTCGGGGTTGATCGGCTCGCCGACGCTGCCCAGCAGCCGCAGCGAGGACAGGTCGTGCCCGGCGGGGATGTCGTCGCCCCACTTCATCATCGTGCGGATCAGCGTCGGCGCGGTGTACAGGATGCTCACCTGGTACCGGTCGACGATCTCCCAGAACCGGCCCTTGTGCGGGGTGTCCGGGGTGCCCTCGTACATGACCTGGGTGACGCCGTTGGCCAGCGGCCCGTACACGATGTAGGAGTGCCCCGTCACCCAGCCGATGTCGGCGGTGCACCAGTAGACGTCCGTCTCCGGCTTCAGGTCGAACACCGCGTGCGCCGTGTACGCCGCCTGCGTCAGGTAGCCGCCCGTGGTGTGCAGGATGCCCTTCGGCCGGGCCGTCGTGCCCGAGGTGTAGAGGATGAACAGCGGGTGCTCGGCGTCGAACGGCTGCGCGGTGTGCTCCGCCGACGCGGTCTCCACCGTCTCGTGCCACCAGTGGTCCTTCGCCGACCAGGCGACCTCCTCACCGGTGCGGCGGACCACCAGCACGTGCTCCACCGACGGGCACTTCGCCACCGCCTCGTCCACGGTCGGCTTCAACGCCGACGGCTTCCCCCGGCGGTACCCGCCGTCGGCGGTGATCACCACCTTGGCGGTGGCGTCCTGGATGCGGTTGCTCAGCGAGTCGGCGGAGAAGCCGCCGAAGACCACGCTGTGCGTCGCGCCGATCCGGGCGCACGCCAGCATCGCCACCGCCGCCTCCGGCACCATCGGCAGGTAGATCGCCACCCGGTCACCGGCCACCACGCCCAGGTCGGTCAGCGCATTCGCCGCCTGGCAGGTCATCCGGTGCAGGTCGGCGTACGTGATGGTGCGGGTGTCGCCCGGCTCGCCCTCCCAGTGGATGGCCACCCGGTCGCCGTTGCCCGCCTCCACGTGCCGGTCCAGGCAGTTGTACGCCACGTTCAGCCGGCCGCCGACGAACCACTTCGCGAACGGCGGGTTCGACCAGTCGAGCACCTGCTCCCACTGCTGCGCCCAGGCCAGCCGCCCGGCCTGCCGCTCCCAGAACGCCAGCCGGTCGGCGGCGGCCTCGGCGTACGCGTCGGCGGTCACGTTGGCGTTCGCGGCGAGTGCGGCCGGCGGCGGGAACTGCCGCGTCTCGTTCAGCAAGTTGGCCAGTGCCTCGCTCATGCCGTGACTCCCTCGTCGCTCGCGTGACCTGCGTCTCCTACCCCCGCAGAGGTTAGTCGGGGCGGCCGGAGGCCGCGACAGCTCCCCGAACCCACGCGCGCCGAGCGGCCCCCGCCACGCGCCGAGCTGTAAGGAAGGGCCCCCTGTTAACGCATACGGTAGAGAAGGGTCCCCTTCTTACCCGCCGTCCTCGCAGATGGCTAGCGTGGCAGCGTGACCGCTGATCCGCTCGCGCCCCTGCTCGCGCTCGCCGACATCGCCCCCGCCGTCGAGCGGGCCCGCGAGCGCGTCGACCAGGCGATGCGGCACCGCGCGCTGCGCCGGCACGGTGGCCAGGTCGCCGCCGAGGTCAGCCTCCGCTCCGCCGTGGCCAGCGCCGCCCTGGAGGGGTACGCCCACGACCGCGAGTCCGTCCGGGCCGGCACGGTCACCGACCCGGTGAGCCAGGGCGCGCTGCGGGTCGCCGGGGCGCTGCCCGGCCTGACCGAGCGCTGGCCGACGTCGCCCCGGCAGGTCCTCGCCCGGCTGCACGTGCTCGCCGCCCGGGACGTCGTACCCGAAAATGAGCTGGGGCGGCCGGTGGCCGACCCGGTCGTCGCCGCCCGGCTCGACGGCCTGGCCGGGCTCGTCGCCGGCGGCACCGCCGTGCCCCCGCTCGTGCTCGCCGCCGTCGTGCACGGCGAGCTGCTCAACCTGCGCCCGTTCGCCGGGCCGTCCGGCCTGGTGGCCCGGGGAGCCGCCCGGCTCGTCCTGATGTCCACCGGTTTCGACCCCCGCGGGCTCGTCGGCGTCGACGTCGGCCACCGCGAGCGCGAACCCGAATACGTCGGCGCGGCCGGGGCGTTCGCCACCGGCACCCCCGACGGGCTGCGCTCCTGGCTGCGGCACTACATGGCCGCCGTCGAGCTCGGCGCCGACCAGCTCACCGCCGTCGGCGACGAGATCCTCGCCGCCGCCTGACCCGGCTGGCTGACCCGGCTGGCCTGGCCGGGCCGCCCTGACCGCTCGTGGGGCTGCCGGTCAGGCCACGGGGGTGGTGCGCGTGCGGCGGTGCCGGCCGTACCAGGCGATGCCGATCGCCACCCCGACCCCGACGCCCAGCGCCGCCGCGGCGACCGGCACCGCCGGGCGCTCCCGCAGCCGGCGGCCCAGCGGGATCGGGTGCCGGAACTCCAGCACCGGCCAGGCGTTCTCGGTGGCCAGCCTGCGCAGCGCCCGGTCCGGGTTGACCACCGACGGATGCCCCACGCACTCCAGCAGCGGCCGGTCGCTCATCGAATCGGAGTACGCGTACGAGTCGGCCAGGTCGTAGCCGCGCTGCCGGGCCAGCTCGCTGACCGCCTCGACCTTGCTCGGACCGGCCGCGTAGAACTCCACCTCACCGCTGTACCGGCCGTTCGCCACCGCCATCCGCGTGGCGATCACGTCAGTGATCCCGAGCAGCTCGCCGATCGGCCGGACCATCTCCTCCCCGGAGGCGGAGACCAGCACGACGTCCCGCCCGGCGGCCTGGTGCTGCTCGATCAGGGCCGCCGCCTCGGCGTACACGTAGGGGTTGATCAGCTCGTGCAGTGTCTCCGCGACGATCTGGCGGACCTGCTCCACCTGCCAGCCCTTGCACAGCGCGGCCAGGTAGTCCCGGGTCTTGGCCATGGTCTGCTCGTCGGTGCCGCCCAGCCGGAACATCAGCTGCGCGTACGCCGACTTCACCACGTCCCGCCGGGTGATCAGCCCATCCCGGTAGAACGGCCGACCAAACGCCAAGGCGCTCGACTTGGCGATGACGGTCTTGTCCAGATCGAAAAAAGCGGCACTTCGGCCCACGGCGCGAAAGTCTAGCCGGATGGTCTATGGTCGGCGGGTGCCTGGGGTACGGACTCCGGCCCGGCCCCTACGGCGACCTCCTCCACCCCCTGCCGTCAGTGACGGCAGTCACATTCTCCGGCGATGATTTCGCAGGGAGTGGAGGCGACACCACTCGACGTATACCGGTTTGCTCAGGCATGCTTGTTCTTGCGACGCACATTCGCGTTGTCGTACGACAGCAGGCCCTCGGCGATCGCACCCCCCGTGACCGCCGAGCCGGTTCGGCTCAACCCCCCCGGAGCCGAACCTCCCGACGACCCCCGTCTCCCCCCGACGGGGGTCGTCCCTTTCCCGGGGGTAGGCGCGACCGCAGGTCACAGGTCGTCTTCCTCCCCGTCGAGGTGGTCCGCAGGCGGCGTTTCCCCGGCCGGAGGCAGCAGGAAGGCAGCGGAGCCGTCGAACGCCTCCAGGACGCGCGCCGCGTAGTCGTCCGGGGTGTGGGTGTAACGGTTGAGCGTCGTCGACGCCTGCTCGTGGCCCATGACCCGCTGCACCAGGTTGATCGGGACACCGTCGGTGACCAGCCAGGTCGCGTAGGCGTGCCGCAGGTCGTGGAAGCGCATCCCGCCGGCGGACCTGGCCGCCACACAGGCGACGGCTTCCCGCTCGGTGGTGAACTCGGCTGACCACTCGACGCCTTCCTGATCGGTCCAGACCGCGTGGTACCGGTGCGGGCCGGTGGCGACGACCTGGCCGAGCAGGCCGGCGCGGACCAGCGAAGGCAGCCAGACCCGACGCCGGAAGTTCGACCGTCGCAGCGGGCGACCCACCCGGTCGCGGAAGACCAGGGTGCGCGGGTCCGGGTCGTCGGCGACGGCCCGCAGGTCATGAAGCGCGGCGAGCAGGAAGCTCGGTAGCGGAATCTTCCGGACCCCGGCGCGGCTCTTCGGGTACGGGCGCAGCACGATCCCGCCGTGGGTCTCCTCGGCCACCTGGACCACGCGCAGCGATGCCCGGTCGAGGTCGACCGACGACCAGGTCAGCCCGGCGCACTCACCCCAGCGCAGACCGGCCCCGGCGGCGGCGCAGACGATCGCCCGGTGTCGGGGCGGCACGGCGGGCAGCAGCCGGCTGAGGAAGTCTTCCCGGCTGATCGTGACCGGCTTGACGTCGCGGGACCGGTCGCGCGGCAGTTTCACCCCCTCGGCCGGGTTGGTGGCGATCAGCCGAGCCTGAACGGCCGTCCGGAGGATCATCGAGAGGAGCTGGTAGCACTTGGCCACTGTGGAGGGCGCGAGGACCCGACCGAGGCCCGTCACCCACTCCTGCACCGACATGAAGTCGACCTTCCCGAGCGGCCAGTCACCCCACTTTGGCAGGAGGTGCGTGCGGAGCATGGAGACGGTGCGCTCGGTGGTGCGTGCCTCGACGGTCCGGGTGGCGAGCCACTGCTGAGCGAAGTCGCCGAAGCGGAGACGGCCGGCGTGCGGGTTGACGTAGGTGCCCCGGTTGAGGCTCCCCTCGACCTCGGTCAGGTAGGCGCTGGCCTCTCGCTTCGTGCGGAAGCTCTTGGACTTCTGGCCGCCGGCAGGATCACGCCAGCAGGCGCGGTAGGTGCCGGCCGGAGTCTTACGGACGAAGCCCATCAGCGCCTCCGACCGTGCTCGGTGCCGGTCGCGGCGGCCGGTTCCTCGGTGACGCCGTCGAGCCAGGCGTGAAAGCGGGCGCGGGGAATCAGCCAGCGGCCACCCAGGCGGGTCGCCGGAATCGTGCCGTCCCGGACAAGGGCGTACGTGCTGCCCAGTGAGATGCCCAGCAGCTTGGCGACCTCCCGGACGGTGTAGGTGACCGGCCCGAGGACGGCGGCCCCGGTGCGCGGGACGAGGCGTACGACGGGACTCGGGCGGGCGGTGATGCTCATGACGGATGACCTCCCCAGGTCTGTTCGGATCGGGCGGCAGCCGGCGCGGTGCCGGCCGTGGTGGTGCCGAGTTCGTGGGCGAGTTCTTCGCGGCCGGTGGTTCGTCGTTCCCGGGCCATGGCGGCGGCGGAGTTGGCGAGCAGCGCGTCGCCGGTGGTGTGCCAGCCGACCCCGGCGAAGGCGAGGGTGCCGACGATCAGGGTGGTGTCGTCGTGGTCGTCGACGAGCTGGCCGCCGGTTGCCGGGTGCGCGTGGTCCTGGTCCTCGCGTTGCCGGTGGTCGCGGCGGGCGTCGCGCAGGGCTTGGAAGGTGACGGAGTAGCGCCGGGCCTTGGTGAGGAAGTGACCGCCGAAGCCGAGCATGTGCGCCCAGCGGCGCAGTCGGGCGTACGGGTTGGGGTTGGCCGGTCGCGTCGGTTCGGTGTCAAGGGCGGCTTGACGGTGGGCGACGCAGACGGGGCAGGCGGCGTAGCGGGTGTGGGTGCCGCAGTCGGGGCACTCCCAGCGGTCGACGAAGCCCGGTCGGGGCCGGGGGTCGCGGGGCCGCTGCGAGAGGGGGACCGGGGTGCCGGTGGGGTGGCCGAGTCGCCAGCAGGCGTCGATGAGGCGGGCGGTGTGGTCGCCGTCGGGGTCGGCGTGGTCGCCGATGGTGTCGGCGGTGAGCCTGACGGAGCGGTGCCCGGTTACCTCGGTGCTCTTGGTGGCGTACTTGGCAAGGTAGCCGGCGACCATGCTGTCGGTGACCTCACCGTGCCCGGTCAGCGTGATGGGTCGGATGTCGAGCTGCTCGCCCCAGGCGATGGGCCAGCCGTCGGGCCGGTCGGGGTGGCCGGGGGTGGCGAACGCGACCTGTGCGGCGGCGTGGCGGAGCGCGTCGACGAGGTCGGCGACGGTGAACGCGGGCGGTGGTGGGACGACGGCGGCGGGGTCGTCGGGGTTGACGCCGTCGAGGCGTACGAGGGCGTGGAAGTGGACCGCGCCGCGTGCCTGGAACTCGGCGGCCTTGCCGTGGGAGAGCCGGACGGGTGGGACGGTGCGGGTGTTGCCGGAGGCGGTGACGACCTGGACGCGGGGGATGCCGCGGCGGCGGGCGAGCTTGGCGAGGTGCCGTTCCGCGGCCTGCTTGGTGCGGTGCCACAGTTCGCCGGAGTAGAGGTTCCAGACGACCTGGTGGTCGTGGTCGTAGCAGTCGAGGCACAGCGGTTGGCCGAGGACGGCGTCTGCGGGTTCGTGGCGGGCCCAGCAGGCGGCGGGGCGGCCGTGGGGGCAGCGGCCGGCGGCGGGGTCGGTGGCGCGTCGGGCGTGGCAGGGGTCGGGTCGGCAGTCGCAGCGCTTGCGGTCGGCGCAGGTGTGCTTCCGGACGGCCCGGACGTGGACCGGCCCGAAGGAGGGTGCGGTGAAGGTGGGAAACACGGCGGGGTGCCGGGTGACGGTATCGGGGACGCCCTTGCCGCCGACGAGGCCGGCGCGCAGGAGCTGATAGGCGTCGCGCTGGTAGGTGTGGGCGCAGGCGGGGCAGACGGTGGCCCGGCGGTTGCCGCAGGGGGTGTAGATGACCGCGTCGGGCATGCCGTCGGTGTGCCGCTGCTCGACGATGCGGCCGGTGGCGGAGTCGACGGTGAGGAGCTGCCCGGCGAGGCGGATCGGGCGGGTGCAGCCGGCGGCGGCGCGGACGTGTTCGATCCAGCCGAAGTAGTCGGGGCGGGTGGCGCGGATGAACGCGGCCCCGGCGGCGGTGTAGTCGTGGACGGGCGGGATGGTGTCGGCGTTCGAGCCCACCCCCCGGGCCGAAGCGCGGGGGGTGAGGTCCAGCGTCGAGGCCATCAAGCCGCAGCCCCGTTCGGGGTGCGGGTGGTGATGGAGCGTTCGGTGACGATGACCCGGCAGGCACCACACTGGCGCTTGGCCGGCTCGTGCCGGTGGCAGGGGATCTGGACGGTCTGCCCGCCGCAGCGGACGGTGACCGGGGCCCGGCAGGGACCGCCGGGGATGACGTCGACGACGGTGCGCCGGATGTCGTACGGGTGCCCGTCCGGGTGGACGGGGCAGGTGTGGACGACGTGTTCGATGTCGACGATGACGAAGGTCATCGGGCACCACCGGTCAGGGTGGTGAGGAGCTGCCCGGCGACGGCCGGGGTGACGTCGAGCCGGTCGGCGAGTTCGGCCGGGGTGATCGGTGACCCGGTGTTCTGCTCGTGCTGCACGGCCGCGAAGCGGGCCATGGGCAGCAGGTGGGTGGGGACGTCGACCGGCTCCGGTGCCGGCGCGGTGACGGGTTCCGGCGTGGCGGCCGGGGTCGGCTCGGGAACCGGGGCGGGAGCCGGGGCGATGGCGGCCGGCGG
Source organism: Micromonospora sp. PTRAS2 (assembly GCF_054052245.1). NCBI lineage: Bacteria > Bacillati > Actinomycetota > Actinomycetes > Micromonosporales > Micromonosporaceae > Micromonospora > Micromonospora sp. PTRAS2. The sequence continues at coordinate 456,880 of NZ_JBSWBU010000001.1, read as the reverse complement.
GGCCGGTTCGGTGGTGACCGGCTCGGCCACCTGGAGGTGGATGGGTTCGGCCGGCTTGGGGACTGGCGGGGTGTGGTTGTCGCCTGCGGCGGGGGCGAGGACGAGTTTCACCAGGGCCATGAACGCCAGCGCGGGCACGGCGGACAGGAGCCACCCGGAGATGCCGGGCTTGGCGACCGCGAGTTGCGCGGCGAGGGAGAGCCCGGCGGCGGCGATGAGCAGGAACAGCGGGTAGCCGATGGGAGCGCCGACCCGGCGACGTCGGCGGATGGTGAGCAGGCAGGCGATGGGGACGAGTTCGGAGATGACGGCGTTGGCCCAGCCGAACCACTGCCCCGTGCCGGTCGGGGAGTTGGCGAGGGTCCAGTCTTTGACGTGGGTGAACGAGGCGGCCCCGGCGAAGCCGGCGACGGCGATGAGGATGAGGACCAGGACGACGCCCTCCAGTCGAGGGCCGGCGCTGGCCGGAGTCTTGATAGTCATGGTCAGTGGCCTCCGTGGCAGTCGAGGCAGCAGCCGTAGCGGCGGGGGATGTAGTAGGGCTGGAGCAGCCCGCAGACGGCGCAGGTACGCCGGGCACGCAGCGCCTTGCCGATGGCCTCCCGCTGAGCGGGGGTGGCGACCCGCTTGGGCTTGGCGCAGTCGAGGCGGTAGAGGTAGGCGACGCGCTTACCGCGACGCCAGATGATCTGGGCGACGGGGTCGTGTCCGCCGGGGCGCAGGCCGGCGGCCCGCAGTTGGCGGCGGGTGGCCAGGCCGTCGGGTGCCATCCGGTACGGGAAGGTGGGGAACCCGAAGCGGGTGCCGTTCGGGTCGTAGTAGGTGGTCATCACCGGTCTCCCCAGCGCTGCTGGGCGGCCTGGCGGGAGATGCCGAGGCGGGAGCCGATCTCAGCCCAGGAGTAGCCGAAGGCCCGCAGGCCGATGACGGCTTCGGCGACGGCCTGATCGATGGCGTCGGACAGGGCGAGCAGGTCGCGGAGGGCTTCGACGTCTCCGGTGGCGACGCGGCGGCCGTGGGCGCGGATGATGCGTCGGGCGAAGGCGGCGAACTCGTCGTTTTCGACGATCTCCCGGCGCTTTGGCCGGGGGAGGTGGGGCGTCAAGGACTTCTTGACGGTGCTCATCGGTTCTCGCCTCCGGTGGTGTGGAGGGAGTCCCATTTGTCGGCGGCGGCCTCCAGGGCGGTGACGACCTGCTCGGCGGTGCGGGCCGGGTCGTCGTTCCACGAGAAGGGCCAGCCGTGCTCGTCGACGAGGAAGCCGTCTTCGTCGACGTAGAAGATCGGCTCGTGAGTGTCGAGGTAGTCGACGAAAGCGGCGAGGGCGGCCAGAGTGTCGGCGTGGTGGTCGTCATCGAGCTGGTCGAGCTGCAAGAAGTTCTCGACCTGGTGCCCGGTGCTGGCCATGCCGATCGCCCCGGCGGCGCAGGCCGGCGGGGTCAGGTGGTCGGGGTCGGCGTAGTAGGCGCCCTGGTGCCAGCCGTGCCGGCGCAGGTAGAGGGCAGCCATCCGGAGCAGGTCAGCGGGAGTGACCATTCCGGCGATGGGTGGGATTTGGGTAGCCTTCATGGCAACCACGTCCTTTCGCGGGCGTTGGGGAAGGTCGGCAGGACCGGCGTTGCTGCCAGGCGTGGTCCGGTCCTGTCGACTGCTACTGGTTGCGAAGCCGCACGTAGCGGCGGAAACGGGTGTCGTCGCCGCCCATCGGGATGGGCGCGGAGACGAAGGCGAGCCGCCCGGTGCGGTTGGCGGCCTCGAACATCAGGGCCAGGTCCTGCGGGGTGCCGATGACCCACATTTCGGTGTACTGGGCGGCCCGCTGGTTGTTGATGCGAATGACGGCGCGCTCTCGGGTGGTGGTCATGCCGCGATCCCCCAGTCAGAAGAAGAGCCGGTCGGGGTGCTGATGCCGCTGGGACGCCGGACCCAGGCCGCGTAGTCGGCGATGCCGGCGATCTGGGCGTCGGAGAGGTAGGCGACCTTGATGCGGCGGGGGACGCCGCCCTCGGCGATGAGGTAGGCCGCGCCCTGGTTGGTGGGGGCGATGTCGGTGGCGGAGTAGCCCTGCTCGGCCCAGCCGTGGCCGAGGACGATGTTGGAGCTGTTCGGGGTGGTGCAGCGAAACGCGGCGCGGTAGCCGAACAGGTCTCGCAGGCTGGTGGGGATGATGTCGAAGGACGGCCGCTGGGTGGCGGCGACGACGGGGATGCCGGCGGCCCGGCCCCGGGCGACCAGGTCCCGCAGCAGAGCGACGAACTCTTCCTGTTCCTGCTTGCCGCCGATCGTGGCGGAGTAGAAGGCGATCTCGTCGACGAGGACGGTGATGACGGATAGGCCGTCGGCGGCGGTGACCTTGCGCCGCCCGTGGGCACGCAGCCAGGCGTACCGGTTGTTCATCACCTGCTGAAGGCGTCGCAGGACGTCGAGAGCGGCGGTGATGTCGGGGCCGATGAAGGCGTCGGCGCAGTCTTCCCACTGGCCCAGCTCGACGAGCTTGCCGTCCAGCAGCACGAGCCGGGAGTCCGCCGACAGCGCCGCGTGGGCGGCAATGGCGTTGAGCAGGCCGGACTTACCTCCGCCGGGCTCACCGCCGGCGAGGAGGTTGCGGTAGGCGAGGGTGATGTAGACGGGCTGGCCGAACTCGTCGATGCCGAGAAAGATCGGGTCGAACATTGACAGGCCGGGCCCCACCGGAATGCCGGCGGTCGGGGCGGTTGCCGTGGTCATGGGTGCCCTCCTTGGGCGTTGGTGGGCGCGGGAAGCCACACGAAGGAGCCCGTCGGGCTCCCCGCGTCCTGGGGTTGGGTGGGGTCAGATCCAGTCGGAGAGGTCGTCGCCGCCCTCGGGCGACGGCGTAGCGGCCGGCTTGCTGCCGTTGGCCGACGTGGCGGCCGGCTTCCTGGGCTGCTGGACGGGCAGCGCGATGGTGGGGGCCTGGACGTCGGACAGGTCCAGGGCGGTGGGGACGACCGGCGTCGGCCGGTCGGTGGCCGGGGCGTCGGAGGTGATGACGTCGGCCAGCGGTGACGTGACGGTTGCCGTGAGCACCTCACGGCGCTTGATGTCGAACCGCAGATAGGCGGCGTTGCCGTCGGCGGCCCGCTCGACCAGGACGGACGAGGCGTGGCAGGTGACGGCGATCTTGTCGAGGCGGCCTTCCAGGTCCGCCAGGGACAGGCCGGGCCGCAGGTAGACCCAGACCCGCTCGCCGACCGGCGTCGGTCGGGCCCACAGGATCAGCGGGAGGGACCCGGACTGGTTGGCGACGATGAACTGTGCGAAGCACACCCGCAGCCGGTGGCGCACGATCAGGCACCACACCCAGGCGACGACCTGGCGGCGGGATACGGGGACGGCGGCCGGAACGCCGAGGACGACGGCGACGACGGCCAGGGTGACCAGGGTCGAGGTGTGGGTGGCGAGCTGCACCCAGCCCGCGAGCAGCAGAGTGGACAGGACGATCTCGGGGGTCCACCACCACAGCAGCCGCAGCACCGGCCAGACACGGACCAGGAGCCAGGCGAGGAAGCCGCACGGGACGCCGACGGCCACGCCGACGAACAGCCCGATGATCGGGTGTACGTAGGAAGCGGCCACCACGGCCGTCAGGATGCCGATGATGACCGCAGCGAGGATGAACGCCATCCGGGCGTTCCGGGCCGAGGACCGGTGGACCTTGGCCTCGATGACTGTCACGGTTCCGGTTGACTTCCGCCCGAACGAGCGGCGAGAGCTAGACTTGGACATGACACGTCCTCCCAAGCGATTGGGCTGGATGGGTTGGAGAGCCCGGGGCCGGCAGGTGTAGGAGCCAGTACCGGCCCCGCGCTCGAAATCACTCAGGCCGCGCAGCGACCTTCACGCCTACAAGCAGGCGACCAGCAGCGCGGACACCCACAGGCAGGCCGCGTGCAGGGACTGATCCGCCAGGTACATGCCGCAGATCGGGGCCTGACGGTCGGCGAAGTCCGGGCTGCCGGTGTGGATGAGCAGCCACCGAACCGGCCAGCGCCGGTCGAGGATGGCGTGGGAGACGGCGGAGAAGCCGAGTCCGGCGACGAGCCCGACGACGGTGACGGGCAGGCCGAGCGCGACGATGGCGATGGCGATGGCCAGCATGACCGCCACGACGAGGTGATAGGCCACGACGTGGCCCAGCAGGTGACGCCAGCCGTCCCAGCCGGGAGCGGCCTTGTGGGCGGCTTGCTTGTCGGACTGGCCGAAGACGTGGTCGGCCACCTGGTGGCCGGCGGAGAAGGTCGCCGCGACGACGGCGAATACGATGGCAGAAACGAGCATGACAACCACTCCCAACGACAGTGGGCGAACGGGTTGGAAAGGGCAGACGGGGCCGGCAGGTGTAGGAGCCAGTACCGACCCCGCGCCACAATTGATGAGGGCAACCACGGGTTGCCGAGGCCGGGAGAGTAGGAGCCAGTAACGCTCCCGGACTCAAGGTGGATCAGGAGAGCGGACCGTAGGCCGCTTCAGGAGACACCGCAGGCTTCACACAGCACGATGTGCGAAGGACTACTTTGCCGCCGAACCAGCCTTCGGCTTCAGCGAGATCGCACGGAACGCGACGCCGTTACGCCCGTTGGTCGCCCACGGGATGGCCTCCAGCTGCTCGACGTCGATGAGCTGTCCCACCATCACGCTCGGCTTCTCACCCGCCGTGGTAATGGAGATGACCTCACCGCCGGTCTCGTCGAGAACGAAGACCTGGGTGGACCACATGAGCCGGCCCGTTCCCTTCTCGGATCGCTGGTTGCCGTTCTGGTCGTTCTTCGGCTCGGGGTCCCTCGACACCGTCACCTGCTTCGCCTTGGTGTCCACGTACAGCTTCACTTTCGAACCTCCTGTGTCTCGGGCCAGATGGTGAGCTTGTCCCCGGTGGACTTCTTGCTCGTGGCCTCTGCGGATAAGACTCCCGGAAAGCCGAGGACACCCCATCCGGTGAGCTGGACGACTAGGGGACGTCTAGGTTATCTTCTACTCGTCCCTAGTCGTCCCTTGAGGAGGGTCGAATGGCGAACGACCGGCTACGCGATGCCATCCTGCGCAACGGCCTCACCCCCGGCGCAGTGGCCGAAAAGATCGGCGTCGACCCGAAGACGGTGGAACGGTGGATCACGCAGGACCGGATTCCGTATCCCCGGCACCGGCACGCAATCGCCGCGATCGTGCGCGAAGACGAGCCGTATCTGTGGCCGGATGCGGTGACGCCGGAGAAGGCGTCGAAGATCGGGCAGAGTGAATTGATACGGCTCTACTCCCGGCGTTCCTCTGTTCCGTACGACCTGTGGGGCCGACTGATCGAGCGGGCGCAGAAGCGAATCGACGTACTGGCCTACGCCGGCCTCTTCCTCGTGGAGCAGAATCCGAGGATTGTCGACGTCCTGCGTCAAAAGGCCGTTGACGGCGTCAAGGTGACGATCCTTCTCGGCGACCCGACCAGCGAGGCGATTGAGCGTAAGAGCGTCGAGGAAGGTGCGCCCGGCGTGATGGCCGCAGAGATTCGTCAGGTCCAGCACTACTACAGCCGGCTTGAGGGTGCACCCGGGGTGACGGTGCTCTACCACGACACGACGCTGTACAACTCGATCTATCGGTTCGATGACGAGATGTTGGTCAACATGCACGTGCTCGGGTTCCCGGCACCACACGCACCTGTGATGCACCTGCGCAGGCTCAACGGCGGCGACTTGTTCGGCACCTACTCCGACAGTTTCGACCGGGTCCTGATGGCCGCGAAGCCGCAGCCGAGCGGCGAGGTGGCAACCTAGGACCATGGCGAGAACCGAGCACTACCACGACCCGAACGCGCCGAAGGCCAACAGCATCGTCGTGGCCGTCTCCGTCTTCGTCCGAGACGAGGGCGGCCGGGTGCTGCTCATTCAGCGCACTGACAACGGCCTGTGGTCGTTGCCTGGCGGTGGCCAGGAGATCGGCGAGTCGGTCGCGGGGACGGCCGTCCGGGAGACCCGGGAGGAGACCGGCGTACGGGTCGAGGTTACCGGGATGGTCGGCGTCTACTCCGACCCCGATCACGTCATCGCATACTCGGACGGCGAGGTGCGGCAGCAATTCTCGCTCTGCCTGCGAGCCGTACCCGTCGGCGGCACTCTGACCCCGAGCGACGAATCAAGCGACGTCCGATGGGTCGCCCGCGACGAGCTGGGCGCGCTCGACATCCACCCGTCGACCCTGCTCCGCATCACCCACGGCTACGAGGACCGCCCCGAGCCCTACATCGGCTGAGCGACACTGCCGGAGAGCCGGCGCTGAGTCCGCTGCACGGCGGCGACCATCTCCGGCTCCGCCCGGCAGATGAACCGGGTCACCAGGTGCTCCGGCCCGTACCGCGACCGGATCTCCGCCAGCCGGTCCAGCACCTCGAAGTCCTGGCCGTCGGGTCCGGTCGTCATGTCCGAGAAGCAGAGCGCGTCGGTTACCGGCGTCTCTTCCCGAGGGAACTCGGCGGCCAGGACGTCACCGAGCCCGCGTTCTTCCGCTTCCAGCCACGCGCAGGAGTGGTGCGCCACGAGAGCGGCAATCCGCTCGTTGAACCGCTCGCGGCGAAGCCAGCGGCCACCGTCGAGGGAGTGGAAGCCGGTGTCGACGAGGTCGGGGCTGTAGCCCACGTCATGCAGCCACGCGGAGGCTACGAGCACCTCCCGATCCTCGGCGGGGACTGCCTCGCTGATCCGGTCCGCTTTGGCGGCGACCGCCTGGACGTGACTCCACCGCCGAGGCAATGGCGTCTCCAGCAGGTGTCGCGCAACTTCCCGGGCGGTATCGACGAGGGCGGCCATGCCGTCAGGGTACGGAGCGCACTCGGCCCACGCCATCCCGTGTCCGGACGGCGGCGAGGCGGGGCCGGCCCGGCTGCCGGCGAAGTGGTTCAAAGTTTCTGTACGTCTTCAAGGCGGCCCTTGACGGGCCGCACGCGCCGCCGCCAAGGCGCGTGTCCGTCGCTGCGCTGGCGCTCCGACTCCGGCCACGCAACACGCCCGGCGGCTGGCGCGGAGGGCGGGTAGCCCGGTGGGCCGCCGGATGACGACAGGCCGTTTCCCGGTGGGGTGGTGGGGCCGGCAGCCGGCCGGGCCGCGCGGCCAGCAGCCCGCGCGGCGTGGGGGAGCGCACGCCGGGTCCGTCGGCGGCTGCCGGGTGGGTGGCGGGGTTGCGGTTACTGCGCCTCCGGCGGGGGCGCTCCGGCTCCAGGATGGCCGGGGGTCCGTCGGCGGCATGCGGTCCGTGGGTGGTTGCGGTGGGAGCCATCCCGCCCACCGTCGACCCGGGCGAGCCGAGCAGACCACCGCCCGACCCGCCAGCGTCCGTACAGGCGTCAAGGCCGTCTTGACGTGGCGGGCCGGGCGGCGGCCCGCTCCCCAGGAGGGCGGGTCGACGGCAGACGGGATGGCACGAGGGCCGACTAGGGGCGTGAGGGGTAGGTTTCGCAGAGTGGCTCGCAACAGCCGTAACCGGCGCTGTGGGCGTCATCGGTATTGCTGGAACGTTCGCTGCCAGTTGGCAGCAGCAGCGCATGCATCTGCGCTTGGCCAAAGATGCCCGTGCCCAGCAATTATGGGACATGGCGCGGAGCGAGAGGAAGAAAGCGTGCAGCGAATACCTCACGTCTTCCGCCGTACTCGTCAGCAAATATCTAGAGCTGTTGATGGCCCCTCAAGGTCACTCTATCCGACCTGCCCTCCTGGAGGAGTCCCGGCAGCTGTCATCCCTGCTTGAGTTGGCCGAGACGGAAGCAAGTATTGTCGGTAATCATGAACTGGACCAATCAAGCATTCAAGGCGTCGCTTCTACGGCTGCAATTGCTTGCAATGAAGGTCGATTTCTCAGACGACTCTCCATCGATGGAAGAAGTCACAACTCTAGTGGAGACTCTGACTGGGTCACGGCTCAGACTCTTGGAAGCGGTTAGAGCGGACCTCGCAGTAGGCGCGAGCGGGGAAGACAGTAGATGTCGGTGGTGATAGTGGGCTGGGAGTGCGGGTGAGTTTTTCTCAGCCTTTTGGTGGTTCTACTGCTCGTTCAAATCGCTGACGCCAGAGACCTGCGCGGATGATGCCGCATGATGTGCAGAACAACCAAGAAGGACAGACCCGCTTGACCCCCCGCCTAATAGACGAGGGGTCAAGTCGGCCCGACTTAGCGAACGGCACGAAGAGGCCGTCGCAATGGTTCGAAAGGATGAACTACGTCTTCTTCAAATCCAGCAATAATTGCGATCTCGGCAGGACTTAAACCCTTGGCCAGTAGTGCATCACCGATACTCTGCGGGAGCGTTGGGTGCTCCTCAGGAAGCTCATCACTTACTGGTTCCCGGGTTCGCCATCCCCGCGCGCTCAACGTCTTATAAAGATTGGTCCGCTGACCCGCCCCCAGCACACCCAGTTCAGAAGCGCGCTCAATGATGGCCTGCATTGAAACGCCCCACTCGCGCTTCAGGTCAACCAATCGACCAAGGCTAAGGTTGCGCAACTGTGGCTTGATAAACTCGGCAGGCATAAGGAACTCCGCCCCGAACTTGCTGGCCTCCTGCTCGATTGTTTCGGAGACATACGAGGAGTGAAGGCACAGGTGGCCAAGTTCATGGGCCAACGTAAGTCGCTTGCGATCAACTGGAACTCGGGAGTTCAGCAGAATAATAGGATGTTCGCCGATCCACTGCGACAAGCCATCTACACGAGGAGTGCCGAAATCCTCCTCGATAATTAGGCACCCGGCAGCTTCCATCCATTTTGTAAGTGATCGCACAGGCCCTACCGGCATGCGCCACTGCATCCGCACAAGCCTCGCCGCATTTGGCGGATCTATGTCTATAGGATCGAAGGTTGGAATCCTCTGATCCGCCCTTATCGAGACATCCTCAAAAAGATGCCGAGCGTGCATTCGATACATATTTAGCTTAGCTTCAAGTTGTCTCCAAATAGTTGGCTTCGCTGTTGCTTGTCGCCGCATGTGCACGTCAATCGCCATAGCGCCGCGTAGCCTTCCTGCGGTTTGCAGGAAGGCTACGGTTACGCCAAGAGCTTTGGCCAACTTTTCCAGAACTGCCGCATCCGGTTCTCGCTGGTCGTTCTCGTAGCGAGACAGGGCGGCCTGCGTAACGCCGGCCGCCTGCGCCAATTCACCCTGGGTCAGTCCGCGTGCTCGGCGTGCGGTCACCAACGCTTCGCCGAGGTAGCTCATTACTCCTCCTGATTCTGATTGCCATCCGCGACACCGGGGAGGCGCCGGTTGAAGTCGATCAGAGGGGCCTTCGGCTCCGCCGTCGGAGTGACCGGGAAGGGTCGGACCTCGCCGCCGGTGCGCGCCTCGCCCGCAAACGGCAGAGGGCGGCACCAGATCACCTTGTCGCGGCTGGCGCGCAGCGAGAGCACCGCTTCTCCCATGTCCCGCTCTTCCTTCTCCCAGATGTACCCGGCGCAGAGCCGGATGACCTCCAAGCCCTCGAAGGCCTCCTGGCCCTGAGTGAAGAAGGACATGGCCGCCAGCGTCGGATATGTACTAATTTCCCCGGATTGCCCGTGGCGCTTGATGCGCAGCCTATACCGGACGCCGACCCACAGCTCCCGGCTGGGTTCCTTGTCATGCACGTACACCTCACTGAGGTGATCCAACTCTCCAACGAGGTGGGTCCAGAGGCGGTCGTGGATCCAGTTCGCCAGCCCCCGTTCCGTAGAGTCCGCCACCCACAGCGGGTTCTCCCGTCGGTACTTCAGCAAGTCGCCGCGCGCCGCCTGCGCCGCGCGACCCATCCCGGTGATGACCTTGTCGCCCAAGTCTTCGAGAACCTGCTCGAACGTGGGGTGCGAAATCATGCCGGAAAATATACCAGCCTCGTCGCACGGGTGTGCGACTGCAGCAGGGGCATCAAGTTACCCAGCCGTGCCGACAGCCCTCGAAGCGCGGCACTCAGACGACGAGCAGTGTGCTGCAAGATCGTCTGGCACAAGGTGGGCACAGCTCGCCCAGGCCAAGGGGCGGTCTACGTTCGAGTTGGTCAGGATCGGCCAGATGGGTTCAGGGTTAGAGTCTCGGCGTAGCGAGCCGGCTCGGTGAAGCCTCGATGTGCAGCAGCTCGGTGAGGACCGTCATCCACTGGGTGTGGTCAGCTGGCAATGCCAGCTCGGCCCTACCGCCGATCGACAGGAGCGGTGACAGCAACAGGCCTGGACAAGGACGCGTGCTGGCGGGTGAGTGCGGACAAGCGACCGAGGTCACGAACGCCGGCAGACGACGCTGGACGGCCTGCAGAGAGCTTGTAAGCGAGCTATCACAATCCGGGAGGGTTGTCCGGGCAAGCCGGTCCCGCTGCCTCGCCTCAAGGCGGGGCTGCCTCACGGCCTGCGCACTGCACGCCCGGGCGCCGGTGGGGCTGCCCATGCCATCCTTGGCGTTGCGATCAGAAAAGGAAAGGTGCTCGTCGCTGTGGGTAGCCCCGTGATGTCTATGAGCCAGTACGTTGACGAGATTCGGCACGCTGTTACAACTCTGCTCCCGCTCATATGGGGTGAGTACGAGACGCTCCAGAACCTCGAAGCGCGACTTGATGGGCTCCGCAAGCAGATGGAGGCCGAGTATGGGAGGGCGGCGTGGCTCGCGTTGAACGCTGAGGACGCTGAGGACGTGGGGCTAGCAACCGGTATGCAGTGGGACGCGTACTGGGGTCCGGACAAGGAGCATCACGACCAGAGTGCCGCGCTGCCCGACCTTCAAGCCGCAGTTGACGTTCACCGGTTCTCGACCGACGCCCTAGCAGCTGCCCTGATTCAGTACGGCAAGCAGGGAATTTCTGCCGTCCACGGCGGACTTGATCCTTCACCGGACGGTCGGCAGATCGGCAACTCTCAGCGTCTCAAGAACGTCGTCTGGCAGGCGCGGAACCAGGCGCTCCACTGGGAGGACCGGAGCTTCCGCAAGTCGGTCACGGCCTGCTTCGACGCGCTTGCTGCCGAGGTCGACCCGGTTTTCCGTGACTACCCCCAGCGCAACATGAGCTTCGAGGTCGTCAAGTTGCTCGGGTGGCGCTCATCGAGTGCGTTTGAGGCTGATCTGCTCAGCCTCGCTTGAGCTAGGCGGCCGGCTACTGGCCTTCTTAGCGGTGGATCGGTGAGGCCTATCCTCGGGCACAAGCCGGGCACAGCTGACGCTGACAAGGGCTGTTGAGCGGTGTAATGCAACGAGAGACCTCGCCCGGGTCAGGACGCCGATCCGTCAAATCTAAGGCGATCCACAGACCGTCGGAGAAGTCCAGGGCTCAAGCCCTCGGCCACGGACAACGCCACGCCCGCCGACCATGCCAAAGGCCTGACTGCGACCTAGCTGGCCGCAGGCGTTGAGTCGTCGTCATTCGCGTCGCGGATCGGTATTCGCCCCGGCCATCTTTCCGGCTCCAAGTTGTTCTCTCTCCGCCAGCGGGAGCCCGATGAGTCGCGGAAGTACACGGCGAACGTCGGAATGAGGAGTATGCCGCGCTCCCACTCAGGTCCTGCGAGCTTCTTCACCAATTCCCTCTGGCCAGATGGTCCGATGACATCGACCTCAGGCAGCAGGATCTCCGGCTGGTGCCGGAGGGGTGTAAGCAGGATGGAGATGGCCCGGATCGGCGTCACGCCATAGTTGTGGACCGTCACTGTCACGCGAATTGAACCACCACCACGGCGCTCGACCATGGGGTCCGAAACCACCACGGAGCGCGGACCCGCGAGCATCGCCTCTGCCCTCTCCGCAGCCAGTTCGGCACGTGCCTGACGCGTCTGCTCGCGCTCGTGGATTAGTAGCCATGCGGCGGCCCCGGCAGCGGCCAGGCCGGCGAAGACGCCGAAGATGCTGCCCCAAGCCTGCATCCAATCGGTGATCTTTGGCTGTTCCTCGCCCGTCGGTGCTCGATAGCCCATCGAGATGGCGAACATACTGAGGACCAGACCGACGCTGCTCAGCACGACGCAGCCGACGAGCAGGCGTCGGGTATTCAGAGAGGGCTTCTTCACGCGTGCATCTTGCCGGGTTCCGCCGCCGGCGCTGTCGGATGGGCGACATCAGGCCGGGCTTCGCGGGCGGCCACACGGGTTTCGGGGGAGGACATCCGTAGGTTCACTTCCGCGTAAGGTCGCAGAGACTCAGCCCGACGACGTCGGACGAGACGCGCTGGAGTTGTAAGCCAGACGTCAGGCAGCGAGGCAGCCAGAAAGCAGCGAGAGCTTCGATGCGAGTCGACCCTAAACGTCAATCGACGAGGCACCGAGCCTGCTCGTCGACGCCGGACGTCACCCGCTGGCAAGGGCTGACAGCTTGCGACCGCATCCCCCCGACGGGGGTCGTCCCTTTCCCCGTCCCGTTTCGCGCCAGGTGGAGGCGCATTTCCCGGTTCGGCCGGGCCAGGCGACAGGCGGAAAGTCAGCGAATCGTCAGCGAACGGCAGCCGAACACGGTCGGCGTAGTCGTCGGGCGTGCGCTGATCCACTCGTGCTGATCGAAGCCGATCATGCGTCGTGTTCAGGTAGGTGGTCACCAGCCGGCCCGCTCGGCGGGAGCTTGCTGGCACGTACCAGGATCTGCGTTTGCGCACCTCGACGGCCCGATCGGGAGAGCTTGACCCCTTCGACCCAGATCCACTCATCGTGGGGCGGGCGGTTGACCACCAGCCGGACCCCCGTCACCCACAACCGCACCGGCCCGTCAGACGGAAGAAGGCGGTCGTCCGCGTCGATGTCCAGCACCGCGCCGAGTCGTACCCGAATGTCAAACACCACGTCTCCTCACCGCCGGGCCCGCGTTGGTGCGGGGCGGCGTGCTGTCGGGTTTGCGTCGTTGGATGTGGAGGCCGGCGATCTGTGCGTAGATCTCGCGCTTGGCCAGGGCGTTGCGGGTGGCCGGGTCGATGACGTAGCCGGTGAGCCACACCCAGCCGTGGTACGTGGGCCGTTCGTCCACCGACGTGACCCGCAGCCACAGCGCCCGGTCGCCGTTGAACTGCACCGACGCCCGGCCGTCGATCAGGACCAGGTCGCCCGGTGTCGGCACGCCCAGTCGACTCGGCGCGGGTGCAGGCGTGCGGGGCACCGAGGCGGGAGGGCCATTCACGGGCCGTCGTTCGGGTCGCGGCCCCACGCAGCACCCACCCCGGGCCAGCCTCAGCACGCCGCCGAACGACCGGAACCCGCGCAGTCCAGGCAGGACCGTCGAGCAGGTGCGTCCTTCCAGCCCTCACCGAATCGGCAGGCGGTCGTTACGTTCAGTCTTGTCATGGACGCAGGTTGTGACGCGATCTGCCTGGTCACCCGGAAAATCCTTCCGGGGTCACGGTCGGTCGAGGGGAGATGGTGAACCGGTGCGCGGGAGAACCCACAACCTGACCATCGGCGAACGCGTCGCCTGGTACCGCTACCGACGCGGCCTGTCCCAGGAAGTCCTAGCCGGACTCATCGGCCGTACCGCCGACTGGTTGGGCAAGGTCGAGAACAACCGGATCGAACTGGACCGGCTCTCCGTCATCAAGTCCCTCGCCGAAGTCCTGGACGTGACGCTCGGCGACCTGCTCGGCGAACCTTCCCTGCTCGACTGGACCGGCGACAGCGGCACCGCCACCGTCCCCGCCCTACGCGCCGCCCTGATGAACTACCGCGCCCTCGGCCCCTTCAGCGGCGACCTGGGTGCGGAACCACCGACCATCGCTGCGCTCAAGAAACAGGTTGGCGCCCTCTGGGACGCCTACCAGGAGTCTCGATTCGGGTACGTCACCGGTCGCCTACCTGACCTACTCGATCGCGCCCAGGCCGCCGTTGACCACCACGACGGCGACGACCAGGACCACGCCCGCCGACTACTCGGTTTGGCATACCAGCTTGCCGCGACCCAGCTCACCAAGCTGGGAGAGAGTGACCTCGCGTGGATCGCCGCCGACCGGGGCTTGGCCGCCGTCCGTCCCACCGGCGACCCGCTCGTCACTGGTTCCCTGTTCCGCTCCGTCGGCCACGCCCTGCACGCCACCGGCCGCTACGCCGAAGCCGTGCGCCTCACCGAGGACGCCGCCGGCTACCTTGAGCCCCACCTGAAGAACGCCACGCCAGCGCTGCTCTCCGTCTACGGCACCTTGTTCCTGTCCGGCTCGATGGCCGCCGCCCGCGCCAACGACGCCGGCACCACCCGCACCTTCCTCGCCGCCGCCGACCAGGCCGCCGGTCAACTCGGAGCCGACGCCAACCACCTCTGGACCGCGTTCGGTCCGACCAACGTCGCCATCCACCGCGTCGCCACCGCCGCCGAACTGGGAGACCTGCAAGTCGCCATCGACCTCGGCCCGCGCGTCGACACCACCGGCCTACCGATGGAGCGCCGGGTACGGCACGCCCTCGAAGTAGCCCGCGCATACAGCTCGTGGAACCGCATCGACGACGCCCAGGCCGCCCTGCTGGATGCCGAGCAGATGGCACCCGAGCAGGTCCGCCACCACTTCCTCAGCCGCCAACTCGCCCTGACCTGGATCCGCCGACAGCGCGGCAAGCCCTCCGCCGAACTGGTCGGACTGGCCCAGCGGCTCAAGGTGCTCGACTGAACCCAGCCCATCTAGGCTGCCCTGGTGACGGCCAATGACATGCCACCCGTGGCAACCCCACGCGTCGCCGCCGGCGCCCTCTTCTTCGATGACGAAGGCCGTGTGCTCCTCGTACGCCCCAGCTACAAGGACCACTGGGACATCCCCGGCGGCTACGTCGAACCCGGCGAGTCACCCCGGGCCGCATGTGTACGGGAGATCGGGGAAGAACTCGGCCTCACCACCGCTGTCGGCCGCATGATTGTGGTCGACTGGGCACCCGCCGAGGGCGAAGGAGACAAGCTCCTCTTCATCTTCGACGCCGGATCTCTCACCACGAAGCAGGAACAGGCCATCCGTTTCGTCGACGGAGAGCTCACCGAGTGGCGCTACGTGACACCGGAGGACCTGGACCGGCACGGGCCGCCGCGCCTGGCTCGCAGGCTCCGTACGGCGATCGCAGCGCGCAACGGCAGCAACGCCACCTATGCGGAGCACGGCATTGCACCGTCGGGCACCATGTCGCCGAAACAATCTCAGTAGGGATCAAGGCGCTCCGCGTGGCGCGGGTCGGGGCGCGGCAACCGGCTCCTACAGAGCCGCCGCCCCGGCCTCCTACTGTGCCGGGGCGGAAAGTCAGCCGGCCCGCAACCCACACCCCGCCCCGCGCGTCAACCCTGGGTCCGTGAAGGGAGCCGGTGACGAGTCCCGGAGATGACCGGGACCATGCGACAGCTCTTCCTTCTGTCTCTCCCAGCCTTGGTGACGGCTCACCGCAGACCGGTCGACGGTCGGCCGGTCGAGCTGCCGAACGGAATCCGTCAGGCCGCTCGCGGGTTCGAGGTGGGGAAACGGGTGGAGGTAGGAGGAGGGGCGGAGGGTTGGGTGTGGGGTGGGGGTTAGGCCGCCTCCGGCGGGGGCGCAACGACTCCAGGATGGAGGGCCCGCTCCACCGTGGTGTGGGTCGGCGGCAGACAGCGAGGACATGAGCTCATGTCGCGGCCGCGACTCCACTTACCAATAGATCGCCACGATTTCGGTCTCTACAAACTTTTCATCTTCCCTTGCAGAAAACGCTACCGGAGGCGTATCGCCCATTACAGACGATCCTCCGGGCAGTAGTCCCTGCTCTCGGCACGCCCTAACCCGGAGTTCAGCAACTTTCGCTGCACCGACTTCCCGTCCACCCAAGGTGGCGATATGAGCGGCAACAGAAGAAAACGCTTTGCGGCTCTCCGCTACACCCACCACCAAATCAGCCGTTTCGCTAGCAATCTGCTCAACCTGCTGGCGATCGCTTTCAGTCATCTCCACGCCCGCATGGCCCGCAAGCATATCCGCAAACGCGCACAGCGCCCGAACTCTCGGCTCCATGAAACGCTGCTGACGCTTCGCGCCTGCCGCAAATGCCTCCAACATGCCGGACCCGAGTACGTTTACCTCATCCATCAATTCGGGAACAACCTCGGCGAGTACATCCGCCAGCTTGACAGCAGTCCATTCAGAATGTAGGCCATCGTGACCGAATCTGCAGAGGATCCTAAACCTAGACCTCGAAAATAGGACGCGCCTGATATCTTTCCAAAACAACGACTCCTCGGCCACGCCGACAAGATAGAGTTTTTGGGTCGGAGGGCGGTCGTGGGGAGCAAGCTCGGCAAGAAGGCGTCGATGTACGAGGTAATCCTCTCCCTCTGCCGACAATACCTCGTAGTCGACGACCCGACACCTTAGTGGCACCAGGCCAGCCATTAGCTTGCCGAGAAGTCCGTTAATCTCGATAGCCTTATCCAGGGCACTTCTGTCCGCATCGGCAAACAGCTGTTTGCCTTCCTTCACAATGTCAGCAAAAGTGGAGATGATGACGCTAACTCGGAAAGCGGGGTCTGCCTGTACCTCAACCTCTATATCCGCTAGGCGTCCGCGCCGCAGTCTATTGCTAGAGATAACCCAAACATCGTCAACTGGTCGCGCGATTGCGATCTCGGCCAGCTTTCGGGCCGCGCCCTCACTCTTGGGCGGCTCCTCTAATAGGATGGGCCGCAAGACCAACGAGCCTTCTTCTTCTTGGTAGAGCCGCTTAAAAGTAGCCTGCACCGTCGCCTTGCTGACCACCTTGGTGTCTTCGGTCCAGGTTGTTTCTCTTTGAGCCCCAACGCGAGCCTTTAAAGCCATCCAGGTGCCTTCGATGCGACTGTTGAACTGCTCCTTACTGGCCTTAGTCAAGGTGTCGGTGAATTCATTTGGGAGCTTTCCAAGGCGAGATGAAAGAAGGCTTGTAACGCTGACCTCGTCGAGGTAGACAAACTCGCGTAGCTCCATCTCCCGCAGAAGCGCAAGCGCCTCACGGCGCCGCCTGCGCCGACGCTGCAACCAATCCCAGACAATCATTTAGTTTCCTCCGCAGGCTTCTCACGGATGTCAGCAATGACCCGTGTTCGCTGGGCGGTGACACGCTCAAACCCGCCAAAGTAGTCTTCATCTAGAATCACATCGCGGCCATCCTTGACAGCCAAGAGAGCGGCCTCACTCCAAATTGCGGCAAGTTCCGCAGGCGACCACGATTCAGTCTTGTCCGCAATAATCGAGTGGGGCATCTCGCCTTGTATGTTTAGTTTCCGTGCCGAAGTTCGCAGGATTTTTTCTCGATCCTCGCGAGAAGGGAGCGAAAAGTGAATCTCCCAGTCGAATCGCCCAGGTCTGCGTAAAGCAAGATCGATATCTTGCGGCCGGTTCGTTGTCGCGATGACTACAACATTCGTATCGATCGTAAACCCATCCATAGAGGCAAGTAGCTGACCGACGATCCGGCGGGATGCCTCGTGTGAGCTGTCATTCCTCTGGGAAGCTAGGCTGTCCATCTCATCAAAGAAGACAATGGCCCTGTCTTGATCGGCGGCATCATCGAAGATCGTACGGATAAGCTCCTCGCTCTGGCCGTACCACTTACTCAGTACTTGCGGCCCACTGATCTCGTAGAAGGCGGCACCTGCGCGGTTCGCGATGATCCGGGCAAGCATGGTCTTGCCAGTTCCAGGTGGGCCCGTAAAGAGCACTCCCTTAATCGGTTTAGCGCCGATTTTCGCAAGGTCCTTGTGCTTCTTAAGCGGAAGCTCAATCAGCTCCTGCGCCCTCTCTACGATTTCCGAGAAGCCGCCGAAGTCGTCGAACGACGGGGAGTCGCTGGGCCGCGTCTTAAACTCCTTGACCGAAACGGCGTCTTCCCGGATGTCGAGATACTTGATGGGATCGGTCGAGAGAACTCGTTGGATCCCATCCGAATCGAGTCCTTCGACCGTGTTGCCCTTTTCTACCTTGAAGCCTTTCGGTAGCGGGAGAGCTCGTATCCTCCCACTGACATCTACGACCGCCTCGTTTTCGAGGACGAGGCGTACCACACCGATCCACCGCTCCTCCGGCCAGAGTTTCGGTGCAGTCCGCCGCACCTTCTTGAGATCTGCACTGACCAGTAAAACGTCTCCTTGAACGAAGTCGTCGTCTTCCAGTATTTCATACGGGATCACAAAGCCATTGGGGAGTTCAACAATGAACTCTTCGCCCTCAGGGTCAAGGTGCCGAATTCGACCAACGATATGCTTAGGGTCACGCTCGGATGCCATAGGCTACTGGTACTCACCATTCTTATTGCGGCGGAAGTCATGCCACTGATCTGGCCTGTCCGGTGATGTAGCCGCCGGATGGATCTGCCCAGTCTCACTCACGGCATCACCTTGCCACAGTGCCACCACACAACGCGACCCGTGCCTACACAGGCGGCATCGGCTGGACGTGGCAGGCGGGACAGCGCAGCCACGAAGTGCAGCAACCGTCCCGTCTGCACGCTGGGATGCCGGTCTATCCCAAGGCTGACGTCTGAGAAGTCAGGCGGCTCGTGAACGTCTCCTCAGCAGCGACCGGTGTGACCAGCGGCGTAGCCGTTCGGCCGTGGTCGGCCGAGAGGCCAGCCGAACAAGGTCAAGATCCGGGCCGATGTCCTGGAAGTCGATATCAGAGCCGAGCGTAACCAGGATGCTGTTGACGGATGTAGCTCGTCGGAACTCTTGGATCCTCTCCTCTGTTGCATCAGGCTCGCTCGTATCCACCGGCACGCCAGAACGGCGCGAGTAACCGCAGTCGGTGTAGCCGATGTACCACGTCAGATACAGGCCCGGGTTACCCCAGTAGTAACGCTCCCAGTAGCTAGATCTCCTAGCCCCTAGCCATCCAAAGCGGTCCCGACCCTCTGGAACTCGATCGTCTAGGGCTCCGTCAAAGACCGTTCGGCCTAGCTTCACCCATCTATCCTGCGGGGTCACCAAGCGGATTTGGGGGGAGAACCAGCGGTTCGCGGTAGTTAGCGAGTACGCCACCACCACATCCCCGACATCGCCGCAGGTAGTCCAGGTGACCAAGTAGCCATCTCGATCGAGCACCCAGGTTCGTACCGTCAGGTCTGCCTCGGCCCACGTTCCCGCGGAGGGAACCCTGCCCTTGGCTCGGCCCTCGAAGGTTGGATGCCCGAACAACTCCTTCACCAGGTCCGCGTGCATCCCGGGCACGAGTCGGTCATAGCTCTTCGTCCAGCCTCGGCGCCGACCAAGAGTCCTTCTCCACCAAGCGCGCAGGAGCGTGAACAAGGTAATCGACGCGACAACAGGGGGTACGGTTTTCAGCGCGTCTACGAGCCAGGTCATCCAGTTCACGGCAGGATCATCCGACATCCAGCCCGGCCGCGCACGCCCTGACCACGGAGCTCCGGATCAGCAGGGCCATTAGTCGTGGTCCTGCCACCTACGATGTTGGTTGTGCGCCTTGCTGATGTGACACGCTCCGATGTCGTCGCCGCAGTTCAGGAGTTCGACAAGCTTGGCCGGGAGGCGCTTCTGGACAAATGCGGCTTCGGGGTCGCCCGGACGTACTTTCTTGAGGTCAACGGGCGTCAGTTATGGCTCAAAGGCGATCATGGGCTACGCGCACGGAGTCAGCCAGGGCGAGTTCCTGCGCTCGGGTGGCCGTAGGAGCAGGCGTTCCTGGTGCCTACCGTCGACGCGAGCTGTGCGAACACATTGACAGGCAGGGAGGATTGAAACCGAGCTGGCTACTTCGGCGGCGGCAGCGCCGGGCGGCCAGCAGCGCCCGTCACGGCTGATCGCTGGCGGGTTGACAGGTGCGGCGCGAAGCACAGGAGTCAGCGGATCGTCAGCGAACGCCGCACCGCGTGGCGACTCTCGATCATGCTCCATGGCACGACCGATACGTCTGACCACGCGGTACGGCACTCGATCACACTCGCTGCTACGTCAGGTCATTCCCCCCGACGGGGGTCGTCCCTTTCCCGGTGCCGTTGAGGGCCGGGTCAAGGCGCGCGTTTCCCGGGTCGGCCGGGTCCGAAGGCCGGCCCGACGTGGGAGCTTGCTGGCGCGTATGAGGAGCCGCGTCTGCGGGCCCCGGCGGTCGTCCGCGTTGGTGGAAGCTAGGAGACGTCGAAGAGGCGAAGGCCGTCGAAGTCGGCCGTTGAACGTCGCCAACGGCAGCGCCGGTCGAGCAGGCAGTACGCCGCAATCCAGGAGTCATTCGTCGGCCGGGGCCGCCCGCGATGCTGCGCCCGAGCCTGGAGTTGCCCCCAGACTGTCGCCACCGCCTCGTCGAAGCGGTCATGCAGCCGCCCCCCGGAGGATCGCCGACGCGACGTCGGTGTCCAGGACGACCAGACTCACGCGGCGCCAGCTCGCCGGGAGGTGTAAAGGTCGGCGAGGAAGTCGTCCAACTCCTCGTCCGACTCGAACAGGCCGGGCCGCGCCAGGTCGTCGACGGAGGCGACAGGCCGAATCCCCTGGCGACGCGCCAGCTCCTCAGCCGGTACGTGCTCAGCGGTCGGCCACTCGGGCATCTGCTCAACGCTGCTCGACGTCACAGCTCACCTCCTGCGTCTCGAACCATCGTCAATTCTCGCACCTCCTACGCCGAGGCGGCGCACGTTCGGCTTCGCTTCGCTCGTGGCATCGAACGGCGACCGAAGCCCCGTCATGTCGATGCGCGTGCCCGGGCGCGTTCGTAGGCCAGAGTCAGTTCGGCGAGAACTCCGTCGGCTGGTTGCGGGCGGCCTTCGAGGTGCGTGCTGCGGAGTTCGTCCATGAACCTCTGCCACATTTCGGGGCCGCCGTCGGCGAGTAGCTGGGCGCGGATCGACAGCTCGGGTGATGTCGGGAGCCATCGGGAGCCCCAGGCGCCGAGATGCGCCATGAGCGGCACGAGTTCGATTGCCGCCTCGGTGAGGCGGTAGTCGATCTTCTGTCGGTGGGTCGGGTCCTCGTGCCTGCTGAGCAGGCCCGCGTCCACGAGCTTGGACAGGCGGCTGGCGAGGATGTTCGAGGCGATGCCTTCGATCGAGTTCGTGAGCAGCTCGCGGAAGTGCCGGTGGCCGCCGAACATCAGATCACGCAGCACGACCAGGCTCCATCGGTCGCCCAGGAGCTCGACGGTCAGGTTGATCGGGCATCCGGACCTTCCATCGGGTACGGGCAGGCGACCGGCCCCTACTGATGGCGACATGCAACCAGTTTAGTACGGTGGCACCGGTTGCAAGTTGCAACCGGAAGTTCTCCGCAGCTACCAAGGAGGATCCGTGCCGCAGTTGTTGAGGGTGCAGAGCTTCAACGTGTCGCGTGACGGGTTCGGCACCGGCGAGGGGCAGAGCCTGGAGCGACCCTTCGGCCATGCCGACCCCACCCAGCTGTTCTCCTGGCGTGCCGCCACCGCCAGCTTCATGTACCGCACCGAACCCGGCGGCACCCGTGGCCTGGACGACTACCTGACCCGCGACTACGACCACAACATCGGCGCGGAGATCATGGGGCGGAACAAGTTCGGCCCCCAGCGCGGGCCCTGGGAGAACCACGACTGGCAGGGCTGGTGGGGGGACAACCCGCCGTTCCACACGCCGGTCTTCGTGCTCACCCACTACGAACGTCCGTCGTTCACCCTGTCCGACACCACCTTCCACTTCCTCGATGCGAGCCCGGCCGAGGCGCTGGAGCGCGCCAGGCAGGCCGCCGACGGTCGGGACGTGCGCCTCGGTGGTGGAGTCGCGACCATTCGCGAGTTCATCGAGGCCGACCTGGTCGACACGATGCACATCGCCGTCGCGCCCGTCGACCTCGGCCGAGGTGAGCGGCTGTGGGACAGCCCCGACGACCTGCTCGACCGCTTCCACCTCGAGTCGGTGCCGAGCCCCAGCGGGGTCACCCACCTGCTGTTCTGGAGGCGATGACCGCCGACCCCGATCGCAGGGACATGCGGCGTTCTGCACGCCGGCTGCCGGCGAATTGGTGCAACCTTTCTTTACGTCTGACAAGGCTACTCTTGACAGGCCGCACGCGCCGCCGTCAGGACGCGTGTCAGTCGCTGCGTCCTTGCTCCGACTCCGGCAACGCGACATGCCCGGCTCATCGCCATATTGAGCAGCGCCGGAGAGCAACGGCTTGCAGCAACGGTGGGCCATGCCGGCGTTCGGACGAAGAGTGCTCGGCTTCACCCGCTCGGTACGGTTGCTGACCATGCAGCGGATGGCGCTCTTCGATCTCGATAACACGCTTGTGGACCGTTCGGGCGCATTCCGACGCTGGGCAGTCGAGTTCTGCGCCGATCACGGGCTGCCAGACGACGCGCTGGCCTGGCTGATCGCGACTGATCAGGACGGTGCCGTACCCCGCGACTGGTTCTTTGGCGAGGTGACGGCCCGTTTCGGTCTGGCATCGGTGGACACCACGTGGGGGCAGTTCCGACGCCGGATGCCGGAACTGGTGAGTTGCCCCGACGAAGTGTTGGGGTCGCTGAGGCTGCTGCGCGACGCTGGCTGGAGCGTCGCGATCGTGACCAACGGCCAGGCGGACAACCAGTTGGGCAAGATCAGGCGTACCGGGCTGGACCGGTGCGTCGACGCCTGGGCGGTGTCCGCAGAGGTGGGCGTCCGGAAGCCAGCACGCGAGATCTTCGAGGCGGCGGCCCGTGGGTGTGGTCTTGATCTGCGGGGTGGCGGCTGGGCGATCGGTGACAGCCCGGTGCTTGATGTCGAGGGTGGCCGCGCGGCAGGGCTTGCCACCCTATGGGTCAGCCGGGGGAAGGAGTGGCCGACGGAACTAGCCCCTCCTGATCGCACCGTCACGGATGTCGTGGCCGCTGTCGAGGTGCTGCTGAACGAGGACGCCGGGCGGTAGTTGTACCAGCTGTCCGCGCGGTCAAGCCGGCCGTCGGGCTCCGCGCAACGGCTTCGGCCGGGACGTCCACCCTCCCACGGTCCGAAAGCCGACTCTGCGGCGGCACCTGAGCATTCCGCCGCTGGTGGGAGGGCCTTTCCGCCCTCCGACGCCCTACGTAGCGGTCGCGCGACGGTGTGGCGTCACCCGAGGCGCGTTCGTACTCTGTCCGGGACGTCCCGTCGACCGTGGGGGAGGGCCGGACGCTGCTGGTTAACCGGAGCCTCGCCGACGTCCCCTCCGACCGGGTCGTCGCGTTGCCCGACGCGGACACCGACGCGCTGGCCATGCTGATCGCGCGGGACCACGCGGAGTTGGCCGCCGTGGTGCACCGCCCGGCCGCCCGGATCACGCTGCCGGTGGACTTCGTGTATGCCGCGTTGGGCCAGCTCGAACAGGTCGCCGTCGAGTTGCTGCCCGCCTGGCTGCCCGAGGCTGCGGACGGCGTACGCCCGGACACGTCCGGCCTGGCGGCGGTCCGGGCCGCCGCTGCGGCGCGGTCCCGCCGCGATCGTTATCCCGGTTCCTTCCTGCCCGACCTGGCCGTCTTCGCGGTGACGGCCCGGCGGCCGTCCGGCGCGCAGTTGCCGTTGCGCACCCGGGCGGCGGCGCTGGCGCGGCTCGTCGCGGGGGCGTTCGGCCGGCGTCGGGTGGTGCTGCTCGTCGAGCCGGCCGCCGGCACCGGCGCGGTTTCCGCTGCGGGGGCCGCCTGGCTGGTGCAGCACGGCGGCCCGGTCACCTGGCTGCTCGGTGCCGGCGCGGCCGGTCTGGAGGCGGTGCCGGAGTTCTCGGTCGCGCTGCCGTCCGCGCCGCGCGCCGCGTCGCTCGCGCCGCCACACACCGTGCCACCCGCGCTGCCACGCACAGCGCGCGCCGTGCCGCCCGCGCCGCGCGGGCTGTCGCCCGACGCGGGGGCGGTGGTGGGTCGGCCGCATCCGGCGAGCGAGGCCGAGAAGAGGCTGGAGGCGGCGCTGGTCGCCGAGAGCTGGGCCGTCGGGCGGCGGTGGAACCAGAGCTACCGGTCGCACGATCTGGCCATGCCGATCCGGCTGGATCTAGTGTGGCCCGACGAACGGTGCGTGGTGGAGATCGACGGGCCGGAGCACTGCCGTCCGGTCCACTTCGAGGCCGACCGGCAGCGCGACGTCCAGTTGCAACTGGATGGTTACGCCGTCCTGCGCTTCACCAACGCCCGGGTGACCCACGACGTCGGTGCCGTGGTCCGGCAGATCGGCACGTATCTGCGGGAACGTCGGCGGGACATGGCGGAAGGACGGCAGCATGGCCGGCGATGATCTGACGGCATCGGAGAGCGCGATCCTCGTCGTGCTCATGGCCGAGGCGCGCGAGGTGCTGAACACCGAGCTCCGCGAGCGCTACCACCTCGACGTACGCAAGCCGCAGCGCGACAAGCTCACCCGCCTGCACTACGTCGCCAGCCGCAAGAGCGGATCGACGTACGCCCTCCAGCTCGACGACAAGGGCTGGGTGCGGATGCAGAGCGACCTCGACTTCGCGCTGCGCGGCGCGTCGGCGCTCGGCGCCGCGTTGACCGCCCTCCAGGCCAACCTGCGCGACCGCGTCCTGGCGCGCAGCGGGTGCGCCACGCTGGCCGAGCTGTTCGCCGTGACCGACGTACGCGCGTCGGCTCCTACGGCCGCCGCCGACCCGGCGGGTGCGCTGACGGCGCGCGTGGTCAGTGCGTACCGGGCGCTCGCCGACGCACCGGGGGCCTGGGTGAGCCTGCGCCGCCTCCGCCCGTTCTTCGCCGACGTGCCGCGCGAGGACCTGGACGAGGCGCTGCGTCGGCTCAGCCGCTCCGAGGGCGTCGCCATCGCGCCGGAGTCGAACCAGAAGACGCTCACCGAGGTGGACATCGCGGCCGCGCTGCGCCTCGGCGGGCAGGACAACCATCTGCTGGCGATCGGCGTGTGATGGACGAGGCGGAGCGGAGCGCGCTGGCGGCCCTGCGGTTCGACTGGGCGCCGGTCCCCGACGACGTGTGGCGTCCGCTGCCCTTCCACGTCGAGGGCCTGCACGTCCCGGTCGTCCGGGAGGTGCTCGCGGGGGTGGACGAGGCCGCGTCGAACCCGCACGGCAGCCCGCTCGGCCTCGTCGTGCAGGGGCAGCGGGGGTCCGGCAAGACCCACCTGCTGGGCGTGGTCCGCCAGCGGGTGCAGGAGGCGGGCGGCTACTTCTTCCTGGTCGGCCTGCTCGACGCGGGCAGCTTCTGGGACAACGTCCTCGCCGCCCTGCTGGACGGCCTGGCCCGGCCGGTGCCCGGCAGCCCCGAGACGCAGCTCAAGCTGCTGCTGCGGCGGCTGTCGGCGCTGGTGGGCGCGCCCCGGACGGCCCGCCGGGCCGTGATGGGCGACACCGAGCTGACCCGGCCGGCGCTCGACGCCTTCCTCACGGGGCTCGGCGACTACGACCGGCACGCGGCCCGCACCTGCCAGGAGACCGCCCGCGCCCTCGCGCTGTCCGCCTCGGAGGACATCTCCCACCGCGACCTGGCGGAGAACTACTTCCTCTCCGGCGAGGAGGTGGTGGCCGGCGAACGCGCGGCCTGGGGGATGCGGCGCGCGCCCCGACCGGCCCAGCAGATCGTGCAGGACCTGTCCTGGCTGCTGGCGCTGACCGGCCCCTCGGTGGTGGCGATCGACCAGGTCGACACGCTGATCGCCCAGTTGGCGATCCAGAGCGACCCCGCCGTGGTGGGCGCCGCCGCGATGAGCCCGGACCAGTCGCTCATGCTGGCCCGGATGGCGGACGGCCTGATGTCGCTGCGGCAGGCGACGCGGCGCACGTTGACCGTCCTCGCCTGCATCCCAAACTCGTGGACGATCATCCGGTCCACGGCCGCCGACACCGTCGCCGACCGGTTCCGGGAGACTCCGGTCCTGCGCCGGATCGACGATGCCGACCTCGCGCGGGCGATCATCGAGAAGCGGTTCTCCGTCCGCTACGGCGAGGTCGGGTACGCGCCGCCGTACCCGTCGTGGCCGGTGTCCCCGCGCGCCTTCTCGGAGGCCGGGGCCTTCACCCCGCGCCAGCTGCTGATCGAGATTGACCGGCACATCCGTGGCTGCCTCGCCGCCGACGAGGTGCGGGAGATGACCACGCTGGGCGAGCCGGCCGCCGCCGAGCCCCGGGCACCCCGGCCCGCTGCCCCGGTCACGGCCACCGCCGAGGAGATGGACCGCTACGACGCCCGCTTCGCCGAGTTGCGGGACGCCGCCGACGTCGCCGCCCCGCTCGGCCGGGCCTCGGAGGACGAGGCGATGCCGCCGCTGCTCGCCGCCGGGCTCACCGCCTGGATCCTGGAACGCGGCGACGCGGGTGCGGCGTTCAGCGTCGACCCGCCCCCGAGCACCGATCCGCCGCTGCACGCCCGGCTGCGCCTGACGCTCGACGAGCGCACCGAGGACCAGGCGCACTGGTGTTTCCGGGCGATCAGCGACGACCACCACGGCAACGCGGCGCTGGCCCGGCTCCGCAAGGCGAGTGTGGCGGCCGCCCTCGACACCGGCTCGGCCAAGCGCACGCTGTTCCTGCTGCGCAACCGCGGCTGGTCGACCAGCGCCGCCACCCGGAAGGCCGTCTCCGCGTTCACTGCGGCGGGCGGGCAGACCATCGGCGTCGACGAGGAGGACCTGCGGATCCTCTCGGCGCTGCGGGTCATGCTCGCCGAGGCCACGATGGACTTCCAGGGCTGGCTGGTCGACCGCCGCCCGACCCGGGACCTGAAGTTCCTCCAGCACGCGCTGGCCGACGTCGACCGTTGGACGACGGACGCCGCGCCGCCGCCGGTCACCCCGACCCCGGTCACTCCGGCCCCGGCCGCCAGCGAGCCGGCCCAGTCGGGTGAGCCGGCCCAGTCGGCCCCGGCTGCCGCCGTCCCGGCCGAGCCGGCGTTCGTCGTCGGGTACGGGTACGACGACAACGCGCCCGTGCCGCTGGCCCTGGAGGCGCTCCGGAAGCACACCACGATCTTCGCCGGCTCGGGCTCGGGCAAGACGGTGCTCATCCGCCGCATCGTCGAGGAGTGCGCCCTCGCCGGTGTCTCCGCCATCGTGCTCGACCCGAACAACGACCTCGCCCGCCTCGGGGAGGAGTGGCCCGAGCCGCCCACGGGGTGGCGGCCGGGCGACGCGGCCCGGGCGGAGGACTATCTGACGTACACCGACGTGGTGGTCTGGACGCCGCGCCGCAACTCGGGCCGCCCGCTGAGCTTCCAGCCGCTGCCCGACTTCACCGGCGTGCGCGACGACCCGGACGAGTTCGGTGAGGCCGTCGAGGCGGCCGTGGCGGCCCTCGCGCCGCGCGCGATGGTCACCGGCCGGGCCACCAGGGCGCACCTGGGGCTGGCGGTGCTGCGCAAGGCCGTCGAGCACTACGGCCGGCGCGGCGGTTCCCGGCTGAGGGGCCTCGTCGACACGCTGGCCGACCTGCCGGACGGGATCATCGACCTCGACGACGCCGACAAGATCGGCCTCAGCCTGGCCCAGAACCTGACGGCGGCCATGGTCAACGATCCGCTCTTCGGGGGCGAGGGCACCCCGATGGATCCCGGCGTGCTGCTTACGCCCGCACCCGGCAAACGGGCCCGGGTGTCGGTGGTCAGCCTCGTGGGCCTGCCCTCCGACGACGTACGCCAGAGCTTCGTCAACCAGCTCCAGATGGCGCTGTTCGCCTGGATCAAGAGGAACCCGGCCGGCGACCGGCCGCTGCTGGGGCTGCTCGTCATGGACGAGGCGCAGACGTTCGCCCCGTCGGGGGCGATGACGGCCTGCACCCAGAGCACGCTGGCGCTGGCCGCCCAGGCGCGCAAGTACGGGCTCGGGCTGGTCTTCGCCACGCAGGCGCCGAAGGGGCTGCACAACCGCATCCCGGGGAACGCGGCGACGCAGTTGTACGGCCTGATGAACAGCCCGATCCAGATCGAGGCGGCCCGCGAGATGGCCCGCGCCAAGGGCGGGGACGTGCCGGACATCTCCCGGCTGACGGTGGGCGAGTTCTATCTCGCCGCCGAGGGCGCGGCACCGCGGAAGATCCGGACCCCGCTCTCGCTGACGCATCATCCCCGCAGCCCGCTCACCGTCGAGGAGGTGCTGGATCGGGCGCGCGGGACGGGCCGGTCCGGAGTGGCGGGACAGTAGCTGAGAGTGATCTGGGGCGGTGTGCAAATTGCCCCGATGGGATTGTCACGCACCCTTCGCGCAGCGTCCCGTCGCCACTACTTTGTGCCGTACTGCCAGGTAAAAGGCTTGATCATTGATCTTCCCGAACATTGTGGACGCTGGGGCGTCTACAACCGCTGCCCGCCACGGATAGTAATTGTCGACCGAGAGGGGCAGGGGAACGATGAACGAAGCGCTGGCGGAACCGCTCACCGGATTCCAGGTGATGGCCGTGGCCGTCACCGTCGCTGGGGTACTGGCCGGCCTGGTGCGCGCCTGCGTCGCGTACCGGGCCCGGATACAGCAGGAACGGGAGCTGACGACACGTACGACAGCCCGGGTCACGTGGCTGACCAGGCTCGCGGAGGCCGACCACGACGTGGTGCGGATCGTGGAGCGCGACCGCGACGGGCACCGCGAGGTGGAGCTGGGCGGCCGTGGCGGGCCGAACTCCGAGGCCGCCAGGGAGGCGGCGTGATCGAGTTCGAGGGCACCGCCGCCCTGACACCGGAGCAGGCCGACTGCGAGGCGACGCGCGAGGCGGAGGCCGCACGCATGAAGGCCGCGCACGACCAGGAGTTCGCCGCGTTCACCGAGGCCTCCTACCACCAGGTGGAGCGGATCCTCAGGTCGGCGTGCCGGGACCGCGAGGTGGTCGAGGACGCGCTCAACGAGGCGTACCTGCACGGGCGCGTCCAGTGGTCCAAGCTGCGCGTCCACGACCGGCCGATCGGCTGGATCATCGTCACGGCGCGCCACAAGATCCGCAAGGACCACCAGCGGCACCTGCGGGAGGCCGCGATGGCACCGGAGGACCTGCCGACGGCGCCGCACTCGAACATCGCCGACGTGTGGGAGGCGCAGGAACTGCTGCGGGGCTGGTTGCACCGGCTCCCGGCACGGCACGCCGAGGTGTTCCAGATGGCGCAGGAGGGCTTCTCCAACCAGGAGATCGCCCGCATTCTCGGGCTGACCGAGAACAGCGTCCGCTCCTACAAGGTCGCCGCGAGGCGAGGGCTGCGCGAGCTGGCCGAGGAGGCCGGCTACGTCGCCCCGGACGGCCACCGGCGGCAGGGAGCCAGTCGTGGACCTCGATGACATCCTGGCGCTGGCCGAGACCAGGCCGAGCCCGCTGGAACTCGCCCGCGCGCGCCGCGTCGCGCGTGCGGCGCAGAGCCGGTACGACCTCTCGCTCGCCGAGGGCTACAAGATCATGGTCGACACCGCCCTCGTCGACCCGCTGACCTGGGACGTCGACGAGGCGACCAGGGTCGCGCGTGCCGCCCAGTCGGCGAAGTTGGGCACCATCACCTGGGTGGCCGGCGGGCGGGACGGCCTCGGCCGGCTCCACTGGTCGGACGAGATGGCGATGATCTTCGGGCAGGCGCCGGGGACGCTGCGCCTCACGCCCGAGACGCTGTTCGGGCTCGTCCATCCCGCCGACGCCGAGCGGGTCCGCAGGGCCGTCCGGACGGCATGGACGCGGTGCCGGCCGGGCGAGGTCGGCTTCCGGGTGGTCCAGCCCGGCGGCAGCATCCGCCACGTGCACTGCCACCTGGAGATCACCACCCGCGAGGGCGAACCGTCGGGGATCATCGTGACCGGCGAGGACGTCACCGCGCTCGAACTCGCCCGGCAGGAACGCCGCCGGCTCGCCATTCGGAGCCAGATGCTCGGTGCCGACCTGGCCGTGCTGGACGGCCTCACCGGGCTGCCGAACCGCGGGTACGTCATCGACGAGGTCGACCGGGCCCGCCGTACCACCGGCGGAGCCCTGGTCGTGGTCGCGACCGAACCCGCCACCCGGCTGCCGGACGCGCTCACCGACGCCGACCGCGACCGCCTGACGGCGTCGGTCGCCCGGCTGCTGCGCACGGCCGTCGGCAACGACGTGACCGCAGGTCTGGTCGGCTCCGGATTGTGGGGGGTGCTTCTCGCGCCGGCCGACGGGCGCGCGGAGGCCGCCGAGAGCCTGGCGGCCCGGATCGTGGAGACGTTCCGGAACCACCTGTTCGGCATCCGGCAGAACACCCTGCGGCTCAACACCTCGGCGGGCGTGGTGCGCTTCGGCAGCGGCGTGCTCGCCACCGGCTTCGACCTGCTCGTCGACGGCGAGCACGCGGCCCGGGACGCGCGCCGCGACACCGCCTCCGTCGTCGTGCTCGACCAGCCGGTCGCGGACGGCGAGCGGACGGCCCGGTGCCGCTCCCGTGTCCGGCACGCGGTCTCGGCCAGCAGGTTCGCCCTCTACGCCCAGCCCATCGTCGACCTCAACCTGAACCAGGTCACCCGCCACGAGATCCTCCTGCGGGTGCGCAGCGACACCGGGGAGCCGGTCGCGCCGGTGGCCTTCCTCGACATGGCCGAACGCGTCGGCGAGATCCTCGCGGTCGACAAGTGGGTCGTCGACCACGCCCTGGAGTTCATCGGCCGGGGCGCACAGACCTCCCACTACCAGGTCAACATCTCGGGGAAGTCCCTCGCCGACCCGGGACTGCTGACCTTCGTGACGGAGGCGATCGACCGGTACGGGGTCAAGCCGGAACGCCTGACGTTCGAGATCACCGAAACGGCGCTCATCGAGAACCGGAACGAGGCGCTGGCCTTCGCCCGGGGGATCAGGGCGGCGGGCTGCCACCTGGCGCTCGACGACTTCGGCACCGGATACGGCGCGCTCGCGCACCTGAAGTACCTCCCGGTGGACCTCGTCAAGATCGACGGAACGTTCATCGTCGACCTCTGCCGGTCGCCGGCGGACCAGGCCGTGGTGTCGAAGCTCGTGGAGCTGTGCCAGACGCTCGGCATCCGCGTCGCGGCCGAGTACGTGCAGGACGACGCGACCGTCGAGCACCTGAAGAGCTACGGCGTCGACTTCGCCCAGGGCTACTGGACCGGCCGACCCGAGCCGATCACGGTGAGCCAGGACGCGGTGCAGACGGTCGAACTCGAACTGCGGTTCCCGCCGCAACACACCGCCCTCGGCTGAACCGAGGCGCGCGGCCCCGCGCCTTGCGCCGCGCCTCGCGGCCTCGCCCTTACCCCGCGCCGCGCGCCGAAAGTTTCGGCTTCTGGCGGCGGGATCGCCGTGCCCGGCAGGGGTCGTGCCGCCTGGCGGGCTTCCGGCGTGCCGTGAGCACGATGGAGCGGTGGTACCGCCCTGGCCTCGCGCCGGTTGGCCATCGACGTTGACCGATCACGCGGTTGCGGGTATGTTGCAGTCCAGTTACGGCAGTTTCCGAAAGTTTCGGAAACGGGCCGTGAATCCGCGCTTCCTTCCAACTTTGCGCATCGTCGATGGATATGCAAAGGAGTGTCATGAAACGTCTACTGAGCAACGGCCGCCGCCGCGCGGTGGTGGCCACCGCCGCCAGCGCGCTGGTGCTGGCCGGTGCGGCGCTGGTGGTGCCCAGCCTGGCCCAGGCCGCCACCACGCTGGGGGCCGCGGCGGCGCAGTCGGGCCGCTACTTCGGCACCGCCATCGCCGGGGGTCGGTTGAACGACTCCACGTACAGCACCATCGCGGCGCGTGAGTTCAACATGATCACGGCCGAGAACGAGATGAAGCCGGACGCGACGGAGCCCAACCAGGGCCAGTTCAACTTCTCGGCCGGCGACCAGATCTACAACTGGGCCACCCAACGTGGCCTGAAGGTCCGGGGGCACACCCTGGCCTGGCACGCCCAGCAGCCGGGCTGGATGCAGCGCCTGAGCGGCAGCGCGCTGCGCACCGCCATGATCAACCACATCAACGGCGTGATGGCCCACTACAAGGGCAAGCTCGCCGCGTGGGACGTGGTCAACGAGGCGTTCAACGAGGACGGCAGCCGCCGCAGCTCCAACCTCCAGGGCACCGGCAACGACTGGATCGAGGTGGCGTTCCGCACCGCCCGGGCCGCCGACCCGTCGGTCAAGCTCTGCTACAACGACTACAACATCGAGAACTGGAGCTACGGCAAGACGCAGGGCGTCTACCGGATGATCCAGGACTTCAAGTCCCGTGGCGTGCCGATCGACTGCGTCGGCCTGCAGACCCACTTCACCGGCGGCAGCTCCCTGCCGAGCAACTTCCAGACCACGCTGTCCAGCTTCGCCGCGCTCGGCGTCGACGTGGCGCTGACCGAGGTCGACGTCACCAACGCCTCCACCACCCAGTACGCCGGCCTCACCCAGGCCTGCCTGAACGTGCCCCGCTGCATCGGCATCACCGTCTGGGGCGTCCGCGACAGCGACTCCTGGCGCTCAGGCGAGAACCCGCTGCTGTTCGACGGCGGGGGCAACAAGAAGGCCGCGTACACCTCGGTCCTCAACGCCCTCAACGCCGCCGGCCCCGGACCGACCGGCGGCCCGACGTCCACGCCGACCGCCACGCCGACCACGCCGCCGCCGTCCGGCGGCGCCAACCGGATCGTCGGCAGCCAGTCGGGCCGGTGCATCGACGTGCCCAACGTGTCGCAGAGCGACGGCACCCGCGTGCAGCTCTACGACTGCCACGGCCAGAGCAACCAGCAGTGGACGTACACCGCGAGCAAGCAACTGACCGTGTACGGCAGCAAGTGCCTGGACGCCAACGGCTCCGGCAACGGCGCGGCGGTCCAGATCTACAGCTGCAACGGCCAGGCCAACCAGCAGTGGAACGTCAACTCCAACGGCACCATCTCGGGTGTCCAGTCCGGCCGCTGCCTCGACGTGTGGGGCACCGGCAACGGGCAGCAGGTCCAGCTCTACGACTGCCACGGGCAGGCCAACCAGCAGTTCCGCCTCGTCGCCAACTAGCGAGGTGCGGTGGCTCACCGCCGTGGCTGATGCCGCGACGGTGAGCCACCGTCGTTTCAGCGCACCACGGCCCGACGCGTCTCGGGCTCCGGCTGGAAGCAGGCCAGCGCCCACCCCCGGTCGTTCGTGACCACCCACGGGTGCCCGACATAGGTCTGCTGCCGGTACGACTCGCCCGGCCCCAGCGTCCGGTACTGCCGGCGGCGGCCGTCCCAGTCGAGCCAGTACACGACGACCCGCTCGCGCCGGGCGTTGACGAAGTCGACGTACGTCGAGCGACCGCCGCTGGTCGACCGCAGGCGCGACTCCGCAGACGGCGGAAGCGCCTGCAGCTCCGCCGTACCCGCCTGGGTGGGCTGCGGCCGCGGCCCGGTCGTCGCCGGGGCGGGCCGGCTCGTGGTCGCGCGGGTGGTCGGGGTCGGGCCGGTGTCGCGGGGCCGCCCGGTCGACGGGCGGCTCGACGCGGAAGCCCGGGCCGACGACGAGGCCCGGTTCGACAGCGACCCCAACGCCGGCGAGAGGGTGGGGGTGGGCGTCGCGCTGTCGGTGGGCAGGCCCACCCGGATCGGCTCCTGGGCGATCGGCCCCGGCTGGTACGGCTGGTAGGCGTTGAACAACGGAAGCAGCGTGATGACCAGCGTGGCCACCAGCCCGACCGCCACGGAGGTCAGCACGAGGGCCAGCTGCGGCCCCTCGCTGCCGTAGGCGCGTCTCGACGGCGCGGACGCCGGCTGGGCGGCCGGTGCCGCCCCCGGCCCCGCCCCGGTCCAGCCGTCCCCGACGGAAAACGCCTGGTACGGCGCGGACGGCAGAGCCGCGCGCTCCACCGACGGCGGCACCCAGCCGCCGATGCGCAGGCGCGCCGCCGTCCCGGCGCCTTCCCCGGTGCCCCTGGAGATGTCGAGCCTGCGCCGATCGTCGAAATCGTTTGAGTGGGTCATGGCCCCGATCCGCGCACGGTGCCGCTCGAAACAGCGGCACGGAGGACCGAATTATGCGAAATGGGTTCCCCAAGGTCAATGGTTGCCGGGGGGAATTCTGCCCCGGCCGTCCATCGGGCACCCGGGCCGGCGGCATATTCGGGCGCGGGGCGCGCGACGGAACCCACGCGCCTGCCGCGGCCGACCCCTCCGACCTGCGCCGCTCCGGCCCGCCATAGCAGATCCACTGGGCTTTCGGGCGTTGTCCACAGTGCCCCCGGTTGTCCACAGGGAAGCCATCGTGGGCGGCCGGTCCGGGCCCCACCCGGCACGCTCTCCGGCAGCACCCCCGAGCCCAACTGCTGGAGGCCGCGATGCCACCACCCCGTACCCCGCTCCCACCGCGCCGCCGACTGCCCCTGGTGGTGACCTCGGACGACGGCCTGCTCGACGACCTGCTCCGGCTCGCCGCCGCAGGCGGCACCGAGGTCGAGGTGGCCGCGGACCCGGCCGCCGCCCGGTCCCGGTGGTCACCGGCGCCGCTGGTGCTGGTGGGCGACGACCAGGCCCAGCCCTGCCTGCGGGCGCGACTGCCGCGCCGGTCGCGCATGGTCCTGGTGGGCCGGACGGGGCAACTGGACCCCGGCTGGGAGATCGCCGAGCTGATCGGTGCCGAACACGTCGCCACGCTGCCGGCCGCCGAGCCGTGGCTGGTGGACCGGTTCGCCGAGTGCGCGCCGGACCGCGCCGGAGACGGCGTGGCCCGGGTCGTCGCGGTGCTCGGCGGCCGGGGCGGCGCCGGAGCCAGCATCCTCGCCGGCGGGTTGGCCGTCACCGCCGCCCGGGCCCGGCTGCGCACCCTCCTCGTCGACGCCGACCCGCTCGGCGGCGGACTCGACCTGGTGCTCGGCTGGGAACAACTGGACGGGCTGCGCTGGCCGGCGCTGACCGACGCCGACGGCCGGGTCGACCCGCCGGCACTGGTGCGGGCCCTGCCCAGCCGCGGCGACCTGGTGGTGCTCTCCTGGGACCGGGGAGACCCCCTGCCGCTGCCCGCCCCGGCCATGGCGGCCACCCTCGACGCGGCCCGACGCGGGCGCGACTTCGTCGTGGTCGACGTGCCCCGGCACCTCGACGACCCGGCCGTGCTCGCGTTGCAGGCCGCCGACCAGGCGTTCCTCGTCGTGCCGGCCGAGCTGCGGGCCACCGCTGCGGCGGCCCGGGTGGCGGCGGCCGCCGCCCCGCACTGCGCCCAACTGTCCGTCGTCGTGCGGGGCCCGGCGCCGGGCCGGCTCAAGGCCGTCGAAGTCGCCCGCGCGCTGGGCCTGCCGCTGGCCGGCACGCTCCGCCCCGAGCCGGGGCTGTGCCGGGGACTGGAGCGCGGGGAGGCCCCCGCCGCCGACGGGCGCGGCCCCCTCGCCGCGCTCTGCCAGCGGATCGTCGGCGAGCTGACCGGCGTCCCGATGCCGGGTGCGGCGTGAACGGCCACGCCGACGGTGAGGAGATCGCCAGCCGGGTGCGGCAGCGCTTCGCCGCCACGGCCGCCCCGGTCACGCCGGCGGCGGTGGTCTCCGCCGTCCGCGCCGAGCCGGCGGCGGCGGTCCTCGGCGACACCGCCGTGCTGCGCATCGCCGGCCGGGTGCACGACGACCTGGTCGGCGCGGGCCCGCTGGCACCCCTGCTCGCCGACCCGGAGGTGACCGACGTTCTCGTCAACGGCAACCGGGTGTGGGTCGACCGGGGCCAGGGCCTGCACCAGGTCGCGGTGCCGGTGGGCACCGTCGACGACGTACGCCGCCTGGCGCAGCGCCTCGCCGCCGGAGCCGGCCGTCGCCTCGACGACGGCTCCCCGTACGCCGACGCCCGGCTGCCGGACGGCACGAGGTTGCACGCCGTGCTGCCCCCGGTGGCCACCGACGGGCCCTACCTGTCCCTGCGCACCTTCCGGCAGCGCCCGTTCACCCTGGACGACCTCGTGCGGCAGGGCACCGTGCCCCGGCCGGTCGCCCCGGTGCTCGCCGCCGTGGTGGCCGCCCGGCTCGCGTACCTGGTGGTGGGCGGCACCGGCTCCGGCAAGACGACCCTGCTCAACACCCTGCTCGGGCTGGTCCCCGGCAACGAGCGGATCGTGCTGGTCGAGGACGCCGCCGAGCTGCGCCCCCTGCATCCGCACGTGGTCGGACTGCAGGCCCGCACCTCCAACGTGGAGGGTGCCGGCGCGGTCGGGCTCAGCGACCTGGTGCGGCAGGCGCTCCGGATGCGCCCCGACCGGCTCGTCGTCGGGGAATGCCGGGGCGGGGAGGTCGTCGACCTGCTCGCCGCGCTGAACACCGGCCACGACGGCGGCGCGGGGACGCTGCACGCCAACGCGCCCTCGGACGTACCGGCCCGGCTGGAGGCGCTCGGCATGCTGGGCGGGCTGCCCCGGGCCGCGCTGCACGCCCAGGTCGCCGCCGCGCTCCAGGTGCTGCTCCAGGTCCGCCGGGGCGCGCGGGGCCGCGTCCTGGAGTCGGTCTGCCTGCTGCTTCCGGACGGCCCGGACCGCCTCGTCACGGTCGTCCCCGCCTGGGTACGCGGCCACGGCCCCGGTCCCGCCGCGCAGGCCCTCGGCGTGTTGCTGCGGGAGCGGGACGTGCCCGTCCCGTCGGTCCTGGGTGAGGCGTGGCGGGGCGGCACCGAACGGGACGGCCGGGCCGGGGCCCCTGCCCGCCACGGGGAGCCCGGGTGAGCACGACCGAGTGGCTGGTGGCCGCCCTCCTCGTCGCCGCCGCTGCGGCCGTGGTGTGGCCGATGCGCAGCAGCCGGGCCAGGAGACGCGCGCTGCTCGGGCAACCGCCCCCGCACCCGGCGGGGGGAGCCGGCGCGCCGGACGCCGGTCGGCCGGTGCGGGACCCCGCGCCGTCCGGTGCCCGACCGGCCTGGGCCACCGTCGGCCCCTGCACCCCGGGCCCGCCCTCCAGCCGGTCCGGCCCGACGGGTCACCGTCCCTCGTCCGGCCCGGCGGGTCACCGTCCCTCGCCCGGTCCGACCGGTCACCGTCCCTCGGTCGGCCCCGCTGGCGCTTACGGTCCGGCGGAGCCCGGCGGACGGTCCGGCCCGCCCGGTCGGCGTGATCCGCGCAGGCCGGCAGGCGCCCTGCTCCGATCCGAGACGCCGCCCCACCCGGGCCCGTCCACGGTTCCGCCGCGCGACGGGGCGGGCGGCGGTGGGCGTGCCCGGCTGTCGGTGGCCGGTCTCCGGTCGCTGCACGTCCCGGCCTGGCTGTCGGCCTCGCCTCGGCGGACCCCGCTGGTCGGGGGCGTGGCGGGTGCGGCGTCCGGTGCCGTACTGGCCGGGCCGGTGGCCGCCGTGGTGGTCGGCGCGTACGGGGCGCTGGCCGTACGTGGTCTGCTCCGCAGGCGGCTGGTCCGGCAGGCGCAGCTCGCGCGGCGGCGCAGCCTGGACCAGCTCTGCGCCCTCGCCGCGGACCTGCGTGCCGGCGTTCCGGTGCTGACGGCCGCCGCCTCGCTGCCCGTCGACCCCGCAGCCGCCGACCGGCTCGGGCGGCTGGCCCGCGCGGCGGTTCAGCTCGCCGACCGGACCGGGGCACCCCTCGCCGACCTGCTGGAACGCATCGAGGCCGACGCGCGGGCCACCGATCGGGGACTCGCGGCCGCCGCAGCGCAGGCGGCCGGGAGCCGGGCCACCGCCTGGCTCCTCGCCGCGTTGCCCCTCGGCGGCATCGGGCTGGGGTACGGGGTCGGCGTCGACCCCGTCGCGGTCCTGCTGCACACCCCCGTCGGTGGTGGCTGCGCGGTGGCGGCCGTCGTTCTCCAGCTCGCGGGCCTGTTCTGGGCCGAACGGCTCGGCGCGGCACCGGACGGGAGCCGCTGATGTCCCGCCATGCGCTGGCCGCCGGCTGTCTCGCCGTGGCGGCCGTGCTCGCCCTGTCCGTCCGTACGCGGGCCGACCCCGCCCGGCGGCTGCGCGGCCTGAGCCGGCGGAACGAGCCTGCCGGGCGGTCGCGCCCGGCGTGGTGGCCCGACCCGGTACGCCTCGGGGCAGGGCTGGCCGGGGCGGCGGTCCTGATCGTGCTGGGCGGCTGGTCGGGACTGCTCGGCGGCGCCCTCGCCGCCGTCGTGGCGGACCGGGGACTGCGCCGGATCGAGCCGCGCGTCGCCCGGGAGCGGCGGCTGCGGGAGGCCGCCGACCTGCCCCTCGCCGCGGACCTTCTCGCGTCCGCGATGCGGGCCGGGGCACCCGTCGACCGTTCGGTGCTCGCGGTGGCCGAAGCGCTCGGCGGACCGTTTGGGGACCGCCTCGGCCGGGTCGGCCGGACCCTGCTCCTCGGCGGCGGCTCCGAGGAGGCGTGGGCGCATCTCGCTGCGGTACCGGGGGCCGAGCGGCTGGCCGCGGCGGCGCTGCGCTCGTCGAGCAGCGGTGCCGCCCTCGCCGGCGCGCTGACCCGCCTGGCCGACGACCTGCGCGCCGACCGCTCGACCGCCGCCGAGGCGTCCGCCCGCCGGGCCGGTGTCCTCATCGTGCTGCCGCTGGGGCTCTGCTTCCTGCCGGCCTTCATTCTCGCCGGCCTGGTGCCGGTGATCGTCGCCGTCCTCGGCGACGTGCTCTGAGCGCCGTCGGCCGACCGGCCGCGCGGCGACAAGTCGAGAAAGGAACACACATGCGAAAGCTGCTCGTCCGCCTGCGCGGCGACGCCGGCATGAACACCGCCGAGTACGCCGTCGGCACCCTCGCCGCCGTCGCGTTCGCCGGCATCCTGCTCAAGGTGCTGACCTCGGGCAACGTCCAGTCCGCGCTGACCGCCGTGATCGACCGGGCACTGAAGTGACGCCCCGCCGGCAGGCCGTGCGCGATCGGGGTACGCCGGAGCGGCAGCCAGCATCCGGTCGACGTGGTCGTCGGGCGCGGCGGCGTCGACTCCGGCGGCCCCGGGAGCGTGGGTCGTTCACGGCCGAAATGGCCGCCGGCCTGCCGGCGTTGCTGCTGCTCCTGCTCGCCGGTCTCACCGCCGTCAACGCGGTGGCGACGCAGGCCGGCTGCCTCGGGGCGGCCCGGGAGGCGGCGCTCGCCGCCTCCCGGGGCCAGCCCGGCGTCGCGGCGGGCGAGGCGGCGGCACCCGCCGGAGCCGACGTCTCGGTCTCGGTGGGCGGCGAAAGGGTCACCGCGTCGGTACGGGCACCCGTGCGCGCCCTCGGCGCTCGGCTGCCCCTCATCACCGTGACCGCTACGGCGGTGGCCGCCGTCGAGCCCGGCGCCCCGGGCCCGCAGTCGTGAGGACCCGCTCAGTCACCCTGGGCGCACCGGCCCGCGCAGCGAGCGCTCCGGGCAACGGGCGGTCCGGCGGGGCCGAGACGAGCGGGACGACCGTGGGTCGGCGGTGCGGCGGCGATCGGGGCGGGGCGACCGTGTGTCTGCTCGCCGTCGGGCTGGTGTTCGTGATCGTCGGCGTCTTCGGCGCGGCCGTCGAGGCTGCCCGGGTCGCGCGCCAGCGGGCCGCGGTGGCGGCGGACTTCGCCGCGCTCGCCGCAGCGGCGCAGGCGCTCACCGGCGGCGAGGTGGCCTGCGCGTCCGCCGATGCCGTCGCGCGGGCCAACGGGGCGCGGCTGACCGGCTGCCGGCTCGACGGGCTGGACGCCGTGGTGGCGACGGAGGTGACCGTCACGCCGGTGCCCGGCCTCACCCGGGTCGCCATGGCGACCGCCCGCGCCGGCCCGGTCAGGGCATGACGCATCGACAGCGCGGCGCGCGCCCTCAGGGGCAACGGGTGTGCCCCGGCGGCTCTCGCGGAGCGGTCTTCCGCGCGCTTAGGTGGGATGACGAAGATCGCCCGGCTCGTCCCGGCCGGCTCGTCGCCCGAGCCAGGCCCCACCCGTCCGAACCGGTCCCGCGGAGCCCGTCGAACGGAGACGATCATGCACGCACGGCAGGACCCGGATCGGCAGCGCCGGCTGGGCTCAGCGTCCCTGACGGGACCCGTCCGGGACGCGGAACCGGCGGCAGCCCACCCGGCCTACGCCGACCTGGGGCCGGACGCCCTCACGCCGGCCGCGCTGCCGGCGCTCCAGCGCGCCATCGGCAACGCCGAGGTCGGCCGCCTGCTGGCCGGAGGGCAGCCGGTCCAACGGTCGACGGTGCCGGAGGTGCTGCGTTCCGCGGGGACACCGCTCGACGAGACGACCAGGGCCGACATGGAGGCCAGGCTCGGCGCCGACTTCTCCGACGTCCGGCTGCACACCGGCACGGCGGCGGAGCAGTCGGCCGGCGAGATCGGGGCACGGGCCTACACCTCGGGCAACCACGTGGTGATCGGCCAGGGCGGTGCCGACCGGCACACCCTCGCCCACGAGCTGACCCACGTCGTCCAGCAGCGCCTGGGCGCGGTGGACGGCACGGATCACGGCGACGGGCTGCGGATCAGCGACCCGTCCGACCGGTTCGAGCGGGAGGCCGAGGAGACCGCGGCCAGGGCGCTGTCAGCGGCACCTCCGTCCCCCGCCGCCGAATCGGAGCAGCACGACGCGGACACCGGCGGGCACGAGGTCGGAGCGCCGGCGGTCCAGCGGATGATCGCTGCGGGGGACCCGGCGGACCCCACCCTGCTGGAGTCGAACGATGTCCCCACCTATCCGGCGTTCGCGGGCCTTCCCCAGACGATGATCGCCCAGTTGCAGACGCTGGCCGACGACGACGAGTGGTACCACGTCGAGGAGGCGCTGGCGGTGGTGCGGAACACGTTGACCGGTGGGATCAACGTGGTCAGCCGGGGAGAGGCCAACTTCCTGCGTGACCTCGCGAGCCAGCGCGGCCAGGTGTCGGCCTACGACCCGGACATGACGCCGACGGCGCAATCCACGCTTGCGAGCGTCGGCGTGCCCGCCAACGCGGTGATGCTTCACCAGGCGTCCATCACCGCGTTCGGCAACCACGTGCCGCACACCGACATCTTCGTGCCGCACCCAGGGCCGTGGACGAAGCTGGCGCCGCCGAACGACCTCGCTTCCTGCCTCGACGAGGTGATGGGGGCCGCAAGCCATGCCTATGTGCTGACCGACAACGAGCCCGGCCAGGGGTTTGCGCAGGGCGTCATCGACGGCATCAACAGGGTCAACAGCGGCAACGCCAGCCTGCCCGGCTACGTGCCCCTGACCTTCACCGTCAGGGAGTTCAACGTGCCGGAGGGCACCGAGGTCGAGCTCGGAAACCCGGACTTCGACCGGACCCGAGTGCCGCTCCAGACCCGGCACAGCCCCAACTACCGGCTGATCCACATCTCCCGCGCCTGAGCGCCGGCCTGCCGGTGCTCGTCTTGCCGGAGTCGGCCCACCGATCTGCATGAGCGCCCGCTGACCTCCTCCTGGCACCTGTGCCAAAGTCGCTCACCCGGCCTCGGCGTAGGTGTGAGCGGGCGGGCAGGCAACAAGATCGTGCTCGATCAGGGAAGGAGTGGCCTCCCACCCCGCCGGCGGAGCGTCGCGTTCCCGCCTGCTGCCGTGGCCCTGGACCCGGCCCGGCCGACGTCCTGCGCCTGGCCGAGCAGATGGGAGTGGTGGTGTGGGCCGTCCCGGCCCGGCCCCGGCCGCTCAGCGGAGCCGGGACCGAAGGCCGGCGGCGGGGCCGAAAGCCAGCGGCGGGGCCGAAGGCCGTCGGACCGGGATGACGTCGGGCCAGCAGCGTCCCCGGGTCAGCGGCCCTGGAGAGCGTCCAGGCCGATCGCCATGGCGATCACGAGCCGCCGGTCGATCTGCGGGTTGTGCACCTCGACGACGTACCGGTCGCGCAGGCCCCACTTCTTGATGACCGAGAACACCGGCTGGCCGCCGGCGGTGAAGTCGAAGTGGTACGGCAGCCAGGACAGCGAGTCGACGAACCGGCGCAGCAGCGCCACCGGCATGCTGCGTTCCTGGCCGGTGATCTGCGGCAGGCCGGCCTGCTCGACGTGCCACGTGGACCGCAGCAGCGACTGGGCGAAGTCCTTGCGGAACAGCCCGATCGGGGTGCCGGCGTGGTCGGTCACGTCGTACGTGGCGCCGAGGTCCAGCCGCTGCCGGGCCTTGAAGCCGAGCAGCGGCTGCTGCTTGCTGTCGTCGGTGTAGATGGTGACCTGTTCCTTGAACGCCAGCCGCTTCTGCTGGGCGAACGCCAGCAGTCCGCCTTCCGAGCCGTCGGGGGCGACGGAGTGGACCTCGTACTGGTTGACCATCATCCGGATTCGCTGCCGGACGTGGAACTGCTGCTGGTGCTGCAAGGTGTCGAGCTGCATGAGATTTCCTCCAAAGGGTCGCCGGAGTCTCGCACAGCCCGCCGACAACCGCCCGGCGGCCGACAACCGCCCGCGAACCGACACTCGCACAGCCCGCCGGCACCCGCCCCGCCGGCTGACGGCCGCCGGCCCGCTGGCAGCCGTCAGCGCCCGCCGTCGACGGTGGCCTTGAGCGCCCACGCGTTGAGCACCTGGTGGATGCCGCGCAGCCGCTCGTTGATCTGTTCCAGCCGCTCCGCCTGGGCGAGCGTGGCCATGGCGGCACCGAGGGCGATCTGCTGGTCGGGGGTGAGGTGTTCCTGGTCGATGGTGTAGAGCAGGTCGACGGTCTCGGCGATGGTGTCGGCCACGACTCCTCCTCCGGCGGCTGGAAACGGCGATCTCAGGGTAGTGGGGCGGGTGCCTGACATGGAAGCGCTCCCATGCATCAATGCCCACTAGGCCTTTCGGTCATGCACGCCTTCCGATACCGGCCCGTCCGGCACGCCGGCTATTCGGAGCGTCGGTCACCCTGCCGGGGCAGCGCGGCCCCCGGCGCGGGCAGGTTGGCCAGCACCACGTCGAGCACCCGGAGGGCGCCCGGCTTGGACAGCGGGTTGTTGCCGTTGCCGCACTTCGGGGACTGGACGCAGGACGGGCACCCCGCCTCGCAGCCGCACTCGGCGATCGCGTCGCGGGTGGCCCGCAGCCACTGTGCGGCCGTGCCGTACGCCCGCTCGGCGAAACCCGCCCCGCCGGGGTGCCCGTCGTAGACGAAGACGGTGGGGGCCTCGGTGTCCGGGTGCAGCGCCGTCGACAGCCCGCCGATGTCCCACCGGTCGCAGGTGGCCATCAGCGGCAGCAGCCCGATGGCGGCGTGCTCGGCGGCGTGCAGCGCCCCGGGCACGTCCGCCGGCTCGACCCCGGCCGCCGCCAGCGACTCCGGGGAGAGGGTGAACCAGACGGCGACGGTGCGCAGCTCGCGGGCCGGCAGGTCCAGCGGGCGGGTGTCGATGACCTCGCCGGAGGAGATCCGGCGTCGCTGGTACGACACGACCTGGCTGGTCACGTCCACCTCGCCGAGGAAGAGCCCGACGGGCCCGGCGTCGACGTACGAGCGGATTGACGCCACGGTGAGGGAGGTGACGTCCCTGGCGTGGGTGGACCAGTCGGGCTCCTCCGGGTGCACCAGCGCGCACCCGTCGTCGAGGTCCAGCGAGTCGACCACGTAGGACACGCCCTGGTGCAGGTGGACCGCGCCGGCGTGGACGAGGAAGTGGGCCGATCCGCCGTCGACGGTGCCGAGCAGCCGCCCGGTGGCCGCCTCGACCACGCAGACCGGGGCGCCGCCCTCGCCGCGCAGGTCCACGTCGGGGCGTTCGCGGTGCCGCCAGTACCAGCCGGTCGGCCGCTGCCGCAGCGCGCCCGCCGCGACGAGCGAGTCGACGGCCTCCTTCGCGCCGTCGCCGAAGAGGTCCAGGTCGGCGGGGGTGAGCGGGGCCTCGGCCGCCGCGCAGGCGAGCTGCGGGGCGAGCACGTACGGGTTGGCCGGGTCGAGCACGGTGGCCTCGACGGGGCGGCCGAACAGGGCCTCCGGGTGGTGCACGAGGTAGGTGTCCAGCGGGTCGTCCCGGGCGACGAGCACGGCGAGCGCCTCGTCGCCGGAGCGCCCCGCCCGCCCGGCCTGCTGCCACAGCGACGCCCGGGTGCCCGGCCAGCCGCAGATCAGCACGGCGTCGAGGCCGACCAGGTCGACGCCGAGTTCCAGGGCGTTGGTCGAGGCGAGGCCGAGCAGGTCGCCGTGCAGCAGGGCGCGTTCCAGCTCGCGCCGCTCCTCGCGCAGGTAGCCGGCCCGGTAGGCGGCCACCCGGTCGCCGAGCCCGGGGACGGCCTCGTCGAGGGCGCGGCGCGCGGTGGCGGCCACCACCTCGGCGCCCTTGCGGGACCGGACGAAGGCGAGGGTGCGCACGCCGGAGGCGACCGCGTCGGC
Organism: Micromonospora sp. PTRAS2; assembly: GCF_054052245.1. Classification (NCBI taxonomy): domain Bacteria; kingdom Bacillati; phylum Actinomycetota; class Actinomycetes; order Micromonosporales; family Micromonosporaceae; genus Micromonospora; species Micromonospora sp. PTRAS2. Next base: position 412,963 of record NZ_JBSWBU010000001.1, on the reverse strand, counting down.
GAGCAGGTCGGCGGTCTCCCGCAGCGCCGACCGGCGCACCGGCGCGAGGTCGCCGGCCCCGCCCGCCTGGCCGCCGGCCCCGGGAGCCTGGTCGCCGGGCAGCAGCGGCGGCTCCCACAGGGCGAAGGTCACCCCGCCGCGCGGCGAGGCGTCGTCGGTGACGGCCGCGACGGGCAGGCCGGTGAGCCGCCCGGCCGCCGTCGCCGGGTCACCCGACGTGGCCGAGGCCAGCAGGAACACGGGGGTACGCCCGAAGCGCGCGCACTGGCGGCGCAGCCGGCGCAACACGTGCGCGACGTGGGAGCCGAACACGCCCCGGTAGGTGTGGCACTCGTCGACGATCACGTACGCAAGCCGGCGCAGGAACCCCGACCAGTGGGCGTGCCCGGGGAGGACGCCGTGGTGCAGCATGTCGGGGTTGGTCAGCACGAACCGGGAGTGCCGGCGGATCCACTCCCGCTCGGCGCGCGGGGTGTCCCCGTCGTAGGTGGCGGGGCGTACCCCGTCGAGTTCCAGGCCGGCGACGGCGCGCAGCTGGTCGGCGGCGAGCGCCTTGGTCGGCGCGAGGTAGAGCACGGTGGCCCGGGGGTCGGCGAGCAGGGTGGCCAGCGCGGGAAGCTGGTAGGCCAGGGACTTGCCGGACGCCGTGCCGGTGGCGACGACGACGTGCGTGCCCGCGTACGCCAGGTCGGCGGCCTCGGCCTGGTGCCGCCACGGCGCGACGACGCCGCGGCGGGCGAACGCCGCGCGCAGTTCCTCGGGGGTCCACTGCGGCCACGGTGCCTGTTCGCCGGGCCGGGCCGGCACCCGCTCGACGTGGGTGACCGGGTCGGTGTCGCCGCCGGTGCGCGCGCGCAGCCGACGCAGCAGCTCGGCCGGGGCCGCACCGGGTGGGCGGTCGGGGCCGTGGCCTGCGGCTACGGTGGCTGCGGGGGGCATGTCTGCACTCTCGCACAAGTGTTCGGAGTTGACCGGCGGGGGTGTGGGTATGGGGGAGCCCTTCGCCGGTGACCTCGCGGACGGCCCCGGCGGGGATGGTTAGATGCCCAGGAGAGTTTACGACTCTTGCGAGGAGGACCGATGGAGCTGTCGCTGGCGACCCGTGCCGTGGGGGAGCACACGGTGCTCGAGGTCGGCGGTGAGGTCGACGTCTACACGGCCCCTCGGCTGCGGGAACGGCTGCTGGAGCTGATCGACGGCGGGGACCGGCACGTCGTGGTGGACCTGGGCCGGGTCGACTTCCTGGACTCCACGGGGCTGGGCGTGCTGGTGGGCGCGCTGAAGCGGCTGCGCGCGGCCGGCGGCAGCTTCGCGCTGGTCTGTGGCAAGGAACCCCTGCTCAAGATCTTCCGGATCACCGCCCTGGATCAGGTCTTCCCGCTGTACCCGACCGTCGACGCGGCGATCGGGGCCGATCCGACCGGCTCCGGCGCCTGATGGCGACGGTCCGGCTCTCCTTCTCGCCGGCCCCGGTGCACGTGCGCACCGCCCGGCTGGTCGGTGTCGCGGTGGCTCGCCGCGCCGGCGTCCGCGAGGACCTGCTCGACGAGGTGCGGCTGGCCATCGGTGAGGCGTGCACCCGGGCGGTGGCGCTGCACCGGCAGTACAACGTGCCGGATCCGGTGCTCGTGGAGATGTCCGACAGCGGTGCGTACGCGGTGCGGGTGGTGGACCGGGCGCCGATCGAGGCGAGCATCGGCCTGGCCGCGCTGGACGCCGACCAGCTCGCCAACGAGTCGCTCAACGAGGACGACCTGACCACCGGCGTGGGCTTCGCGCTGCTGGCCGGTTTCGTCGAGGATCTTCAGGTGCGCCCCGTCGAGGAGGGCGTCGGCACGGAGGTCCGCATGGTGTGGCCGGTGGGTCGCTGACTCCCGGATCAACCCCCGCTGATCGCATGGTCAGTCGTCCCGACTGACTCGGCGCTCAACCCATTGATTGGCTGCTCAGGGCCGCACTCCCGACCGGGAGGGCGGCCCGTTCGTCGTGGTCGGGGCTTATATCAGAATTCTTCTCGTAACACAGCGACGAAGATCATCCGAACACGGTGCCCCTCAATGTGACCTCTGGCACTACAGAGGGCTACAGTACGCGGGTTGTCAGCAAGTGATCCTTCCCGCAGCCAGCGGGTATGGGTGTTCATCGCTGGTCCGCTGGAGTGGGTTGGCGCGCTTGCGAGTCCGCATCCAGGCGTCGGTCCGTGCGTCTCCACCGGCCGGCGCGAGTGTTCGGTACAGGAGGACACAGATGTCCGGGACCATGGCCGCCGACGGCGGCGCACTGTCCCTTACCGGAGCCAACCTGACGTACGTCGTCATCGCCGCGGTCATCGCGCTGGTGGCACTCGTCTTCGCCGCCGCCTTGACCAAGGCCGTGCTGGCAGCCGGTAAGGGCACCACCAACATGCAGGAGATCTCCGGAGCGGTGCAGGAGGGGGCCTCGGCCTACCTGCTCCGGCAGTTCAGGACCCTCGCGATCTTCGTGGTGATCGCCGTGGTGCTGCTCTTCCTGCTGCCGGTGCACGACACCGACGGCAGCGAGATGGCGGTGAAGATCGGCCGGTCCGCCTTCTTCGTGGTGGGCGCCCTGTTCAGCGCGTTCATCGGCGGCGCCGGCATGTGGCTGGCCACCCGCGCGAACCTGCGGGTCGCCGCCGCGGCCCGGGAGGCGACCGGCGGCCGGGAGGGCGCCATGAAGATCGCCTTCCGCACCGGCGGCGTGGTCGGCTTCCTCACCGTCGGTCTCGGCCTGTTCGGCGCGGCGCTGGTCGTCCTGCTGTTCAAGGGCGACGCGCCGACCGTGCTGGAGGGCTTCGGCTTCGGCGCGGCCCTGCTCGCCATGTTCATGCGGGTCGGCGGCGGCATCTTCACCAAGGCCGCCGACGTCGGCGCCGACCTGGTCGGCAAGGTCGAGCAGGGCATCCCCGAGGACGACCCGCGCAACGCCGCCACCATCGCCGACAACGTGGGCGACAACGTCGGCGACTGCGCCGGCATGGCCGCCGACCTCTTCGAGTCGTACGCCGTCACCCTCGTTGCCGCGCTGATCCTCGGCCGCGCCGCGTTCGGCAACGACGGTCTCGTCCTCCCGCTGATCATCTCCACGATCGGCGTGCTGGTGGCGATCGTCGGCGTCTTCATCACCCGGCTGCGCGCCTCCGACCGCAACGGTCTCACCGCGATCAACCGGGCGTTCTACCTCTCCGCCCTGTTCTCCGCGGTGCTGGTGGCGATCGCCTCCTTCGTCTACCTCAAGCCGACCTGGGCCGACCTGCTCGGGCCGGAGTGGCGGGCCAGCCTCGGCGTCGACGGCGGCGACCCGCCGCTGGGCCCGCGCGGCGTGACCATCGCCGCCGTGATCATCGGCATCGTGCTGGCCGCCGCGATCCAGGCGCTCACCGGCTACTTCACCGAGACCAACCGCCGCCCGGTGCAGGACATCGGCAAGAGCTCGCAGACCGGCCCGGCGACCGTCATCCTCGCCGGCATCAGCGTCGGCCTGGAGTCGGCCGTCTACTCGGCGCTGCTGATCGGCGCGGGCGTCTTCGGCGCGTTCCTGCTGGGCGGCGGCTCCATCACGCTGTCGCTGTTCGCGGTGGCGCTGGCCGGCACCGGCCTGCTCACCACCGTCGGCGTGATCGTCGCGATGGACACCTTCGGCCCGATCTCCGACAACGCGCAGGGCGTGGCCGAGATGTCCGGCGACATCGACGAGAACGGCGCCCGGATCCTCACCGAGCTGGACGCGGTCGGCAACACCACCAAGGCGATCACCAAGGGCATCGCGATCGCCACCGCCGTCCTCGCGGCGACGGCGCTGTTCGGCTCGTACACCGACACGCTGCGCACGGCGTACTCGGACGCGGGCGTCGGCGACGTCGGCGCGGAGATCCTCAACTCGCTGAACGTGGCGAACCCGCGCAACCTCGTCGGCCTGATCATCGGCGCGGCCGTGGTGTTCCTCTTCTCCGGGCTGGCCATCAACGCGGTGTCCCGCTCGGCGGGCGCGGTGGTGATGGAGGTGCGCCGGCAGTTCCGCGAGCTGCCCGGGATCATGGACCGCACCCAGCGCCCCGAGTACGGCAAGGTCGTCGACATCTGCACCCGGGACGCGCAGCGCGAGCTGATGACCCCCGGCCTGCTCGCCATCCTCGCCCCGATCGCCGTCGGCTTCGGCCTCGGGCCGGGCGCGCTGGCGGCGTACCTGGCCGGGGCGATCGGCGCCGGCACCCTGATGGCGGTCTTCCTGTCCAACTCCGGCGGCGCGTGGGACAACGCCAAGAAGCTCGTCGAGGACGGCGCGTTCGGCGGCAAGGGCTCCGACTCGCACGCCGCCACGGTCATCGGCGACACCGTCGGCGACCCGTTCAAGGACACCGCCGGCCCGGCGATCAACCCGCTGATCAAGGTGATGAACCTGGTCTCGCTGCTGATCGCGCCGGCCGTCGTGGCGTGGAGCGTCGGCGACGACCGCAACGTCGGCCTCCGCGTCGGCATCGCGGTGGTGGCCACGCTGATCGTCGTGGCGGCGGTGGTGTTCAGCAAGCGCAAGGGCATCGCGATGGGCGACTCCGACGACAGCGGCACCGGCGCCGGCAGCGCCGACCAGCGGCCGGAGACGGTCAACGCCTGAGCGGTGACACAGCGGGTTCCCGGCCGGTCCACCACCGCCGGCCGGGAACCCGCACACCCCGTGGCGGGCCCGGGGCGGCAAACCGACCCGTGGCACAACGGCGCTGAGGCCGTACGCTGCAACGCATGCGCACGTGCCGGGCGGCGACCGCCGGAAAGCTGACGGCGGTCCTCGCCACGCTGGTCCTGGCGCTGGCCGCGTGCGGCGGCGGCCCCAGCCCCCGGGCGTGGGCGGCGTCGGTCTGCGAGGCGCTCACCCCGTGGCGGGCCGAGATCAACAAGCTGACCAGCAGCACCCAGCAGCAGATGACCGCGCAGACCACCCCGGCGCAGGCGAAGGAGAACCTGGTGCGGCTCTTTGCCGGCGCGGAGGACGCCAGCGAGACCGCCCGCCGCAAGATCGACCAGGCCGGCGTCCCCGAGACCGAGAACGGCGAGGAGGTCTCGGCCCGCTTCCAGGCGTCCCTGGGCAAGGTGCGCGACGCGTACGGCCGGGCCCGGGACACCATCGACGGGCTCGGCACCGGCGAGGCCACCGCCTTCTACGACGGGGTGCGCACGGCCGTGGAGACCCTCAACAAGGAGTACGACGCCAGCGCGCTGGACACCAGCCGGCTCGACTCCGAAGAACTCAGGCAGGCCTTCGACGAGGTCCCGGAGTGCCGCTGACGTCCCCCGACCGACCACCCGACCCGGTGCGGCAGCTCTCCCTGTTCGGCGCCGAGGCGGCGGACCCGTCCGTCGCCGACCTGGCCGGGCTGCTCGCCGGTCCCGGTGAGGTGTCCCGGATGGGCGGCACCGCCCGGCTGTCGATCGTGCTGGACGCCGCCTGGCGGGTGCACGTGCTCGTCGCCGAGCTGTCCCGGCGCGGCGTCGCCGCGACCTGGGAGGCGACCGCCGACGGGCGGCACCTCGTGCGCACCTCGTACGCGAGCACCCTCGCGCCGCTCGCGCTGGCCTGGCTGCGCGGCCCGCCGACAGCGGGTGAGGTGAAACGGCCGCCCGCTGGGTTCCACCTCAACGGCCGCCGGCTGCGGCTCTGGGTCGCCGCCGCCGGGGCGGCCGACCCGCCCGGGTTCCTGCTCCGCCTCGGCGCGGCGGACGAGCACTGCCGGGAACCGGTCGGCGCGGCCCTGGCCGCCGTCGGCCTGCCGGCGGTGCTGCTCGACGCGCAGGCGGGCGGGCCGGCGTACCGGATCACGGGCCGCCGCCGGCTGGCCCGCCTCGCCGACCTCATCGGCGACCGCCCGCCCGCCGCCGCCGACTGGCCCGCCGCGCCCTGAGCCGGGTGCCGCGGCACGTCCTGGGCCGGGCGGGGCGTCGCCGGTCGGCCTCCTCCGGGTGTCCGATCAAGGACACTCCGGCCGTCCGACGGCGGCGGCGGAGCGGCTGGTCGGACCTCCACCGAGAGGCGGCGTCGTCACAGTGGCCCGCCCGAGGGCCTACCCACGGTGTACGGTGGCGCCGTCCGGCAAGACCGTCGCCGGTGCCCGGGGAAGCGGCGTGGGCGGTTTGCCGCCCGCGAAACCCGGAACGCGGACGGCGCGTTACGTTGGACATCCGGACCGCCGGCGGTTCCGGCGGACCGCGGGTGGTCCGCGCCCCGGATCGGCCGGCCACGAGCAGGAGTGAGGTCGCAGGAGACGTGCCGAGCAACGCCAGGACCACCCGTCTGGTCATCGTCGAGTCACCGGCGAAGGCCAAGACGATCTCGGGCTATCTCGGCCCGGGGTACGTCGTGGAGGCCAGCTTCGGTCACGTCCGCGACCTGCCGCGCAACGCCGCCGACGTGCCCGCCAAGTACAAGGGCGAGCCGTGGGCCCGGCTCGGGGTGGACGTCGACAACGGCTTCCACGCCCTCTACGTGGTTTCGCCCGACCGCCGCCAGCAGATCAGCAAGCTGGTCAAGCTGGCCAAGGAGGTCGACGAGATCTTCCTGGCCACCGACGAGGACCGCGAGGGCGAGGCGATCGCCTGGCACCTGGTGGAGACGCTGAAGCCCAAGGTGCCGGTCAAGCGGATGGTCTTCCACGAGATCACCAAGCCGGCGATCCAGGCGGCGGTGGCCAACCCCCGCGAGATCGACCGGGACCTGGTCGACGCCCAGGAGGCCCGGCGCATCCTCGACCGGCTCTACGGCTACGAGGTCTCCCCGGTGCTGTGGAAGAAGGTCATGCCGAAGCTCTCGGCGGGCCGGGTGCAGTCCGTGGCGACCCGGATCGTGGTCGAGCGGGAGCGGCAGCGGATGGCCTTCCGCACCGCCGAATACTGGGACATCCTGGCCACCCTCGCCGTGGCGAAGCCGGGCGAGGGGCCGCGCACCTTCAACGCCACCCTCGTCGCGCTGAACGGCGACCGGATCGCCACCGGCAAGGACTTCGAGCCGACCACCGGCCGGGTGCGGCCGGGCGCGGGCGTCGTGCACCTCGACGAGGGCGGGGCGCGCGGCCTGGCGGCCCGCCTGCAGGGGCGGCCGTTCACGGTCACCCGGGTCGAGGAGAAGCCCTACCGCCGCCGCCCGTACGCGCCGTTCATCACCTCCACCCTCCAGCAGGAGGCGGCCCGCAAGCTGCGGTTCTCGTCGCAGCAGACGATGCGCACCGCGCAGCGGCTCTACGAGAACGGCTACATCACCTACATGCGTACCGACTCGGTGAACCTGTCGGAGACCGCCATCGCGGCGGCCCGCCGGCAGATCGTCGAGCTGTACGGCGAGCGCAGCGTGCCGCCGGAGCCGCGCCGCTACACCGGCAAGGTGAAGAACGCGCAGGAGGCGCACGAGGCGATCCGCCCGGCGGGCGACAACTTCCGCACCCCGGGCGAGGTGGCCAAGGAACTGTCCGGCGAGGAGTTCAAGCTCTACGAGCTGATCTGGCGGCGCACCATCGCCTCCCAGATGACCGACGCGGTCGGCTCCAGCGTCTCGGTGCGGATCCGGGCCGTCTCCTCCGCCAGCGAGGAGGCCGACTTCGGCGCGACCGGCAAGACGATCACCGACCCGGGCTTCCTGCGCGCGTACGTCGAGTCGTCCGACGACGAGAACGCCGAGGCCGAGGACGCCGAGCGCCGGCTGCCCAACCTGGTCAAGGACCAGCCGCTGACCGCCGACGCGCTGGCCGCCCAGGGCCACCACACCCAGCCGCCGTCGCGCTACACGGAGGCGTCGCTGGTCAAGGCCCTCGAGGAGCTGGGCATCGGCCGCCCCTCCACCTACGCGTCGATCATGCAGACGATCCAGGACCGGGGGTACGTCAGCAAGCGCGGCCAGGCGCTCATCCCGTCGTTCCTGGCGTTCGCGGTGATCGGCCTGCTGGAGCGGCACTACCCCCGCCTGGTCGACTACAACTTCACCGCCAGCATGGAGAACGAGCTGGACGAGATCGCCGGTGGCGACCACGCCGCCGTCGACTTCCTCACCGCGTTCTACTTCGGCAGCGCCAACGGGGCCGGCGACCAGACCATCGCCCACGCCGGCGGGCTGAAGAAGCTGGTGACGGAGAACCTCAGCGAGATCGACGCGCGCAGCGTCAACTCGATCCCCCTGCACACCGACGACGAGGGCCGCGAGGTCGTCGTCCGGGTGGGACGCTACGGGCCGTACCTCCAGCGGGGCGTGCCCGGCGAGGAGCCGGCGGCCCACGGTGAGGGCGAGGAGGGCGGTGCCCAGGGCGACCGGGCGCCGATCCCCGAGGGGCTGGCCCCCGACGAGCTGACCCCGGAGAAGGTGCACGAGCTGTTCCTCGGCGGGGGTGGCGAGCGCAAGCTCGGCGACGACCCGTCGACCGGCGAGCCGATCCTGCTCAAGTCCGGCCGGTTCGGCCCGTACGTGGCCAGCGGCGAGCGCAAGTCGTCGCTGCTGCGCACGCAGTCGCCGGACTCGCTCACCCTCGACGAGGCGCTGAAGCTGCTCAGCCTGCCCCGGCTGGTCGGGGTGGCCCCCGACGGCGTGGAGGTCTTCGCCAACAACGGCCGCTACGGCCCGTACGTCAAGCAGGGCGACGAGTTCCGCTCGCTGGACTCGGAAGACAAGATGTTCACCGTCACGCTGGACGAGGCGCTGGCCCTGCTGGCCGCCCCGAAGACCCGCCAGCGTCGGGCCGCCGCGCCGCCGCTGCGGGAGATGGGCAACGACCCGCTCACCGAGAAGCCGCTGGTGATCAAGGACGGCCGGTTCGGCCCGTACGTGACGGACGGCGAGTTCAACGCGTCCCTGCGGCGGGGGCAGACGCCGGAGGCGCTGACCGTCGAGGAAGCCTCCGAGATGCTCGCCGAGAAGCGCGCGAAGGGCCCGGCCCCGAAGAAGAAGGCGGCGGCGAAGAAGGCCCCGGCCGCGAAGAAGACGACGGCGAAGAAGACGACGACCGCGAAGAAGACCACCGCCGCCACGAAGACGACGGCGGCTGCGAAGTCCACGACGGCTGCGAAGTCCACGGCGACCAAGAAGGCGACCCCGGCCAAGAAGGCGACACCCCCCAAGAAGGCCACCACCTGAGATCTTGGAAGATTCAGGCCCCCGGAGGGGCCACATTCTTCCAAGATCTCGCCGTTGTCCACAGGGGCTGCGGGGGTGGCGGGCCGTGCGGCAGGGTTCTGTCGTGGGCTTTCGTGGCGGCAGGGCTGGGCGGGGTGGCGGCGGGCGCTGCCGGGCGACGACGCCGACGAGTTGACCTGGCTGCTCTTCCATCAGGAAGAGGTGATCAGCCTCGGCCAGGCGCTGCGGCACCTGTCCCGCAAGGCGATCCGGCACCGGGTCGACAGCCGGCGGTGGCGGCAGGTGCACCGGGCGGTGTTCGTGACCCACAACGGTCCGGTGAGTGCCGATCAGCTCCGGTGGATCGGCGTGCTCGCCGCCGGCCCGACGGCGGTGCTCGGTGGGCTGACCGCCGCGCAGGCGGGCGGCCTGCGTGGTTTTCCCGGTCGCCCCGTCCACCTGCTGCTGCCAGCCGCCTGCCGGCGAGGACCGCTGCCGCCGGGCGTCCTGGCGCATCGGACGACCTGCCTACCGGACGAGGACGTGCTCGCCGTCGGGCAGCCCCGCCGCACGATGCCGGCCCGGTCGATCGTCGACGCCGCGCAATGGGCCAGCAGCGACGACGAGGCCAGGGCGGTGATCGCCGCCGGCTTCCAACAGCGCCTGGTCGGTGGCGACGACCTGCGACGGGTGCTCGACCGGCTGCCCCCGCCGGCGGAGGCTGGTCCTGGGCACCGCCGCAGATGCGGCCGGCGGCGCGCACTCCCTCGCCGAGCTGGGCTTCCTGGGCCTCGTCCGGGGTGCGGGGCTGCCCGAGCCGACCCGGCAGAAGGTCCGGTACGACGCCACGGGTCGGCGTCGCTACCTCGACGCCTACTTCGACGAGTGGGGGGTGCACGTCGAGATCGACGGCGGTCAGCACCTCGACCCCCGTGCGGCGTGGGCCGACATGCGCCGGCAGAACGCGCTCTGGATCGACGGCGACCGAGTGCTCCGCTTTCCGTCCTGGGCCGTCCGCGACCGCCCCGAGGAAGTGGTGGACCAGCTACGCGCCGCCCTGCGTGCCGCCGGCTGGCCCGGCTGACGCCGTCGAGGAGATCTTGGACGATTCCGGCCCCTCCAGGGGCCATTTCCTTCCAAGATTCGCGAGGCCCTTTCGCGCGGGGCGCGTCAGGGGCCCAGGAGGGTGGTCAGGTGGGGGTTTCCGAAGACTCTCTGCGGGTCCAGGTGGTGGCGGAGGGACTGGAAGTCGGCGAACTTCGGGTACGCGGGGGCGAGCGACTCCGCGTCGCGCCAGTGCAGCTTGCCCCAGTGGGGGCGACCGCCCAGCCCGGCGGCGACCTCCTCGACGGCCCGGAAGTAGGGCTCGTAGGGCGCGCCGACGTACTGGTGCACGGCGATGTACGCGGAGTCGCGCCCGTACCCGTGGGAGAGCCAGATGTCGTCGGCGGCGGTGAAGCGCACCTCGACCGGGAACTGCACCTTGAACGGGAGCCTGTCGACGATGCGGCGCACCTCGGCCAGGGCCTCGGGGAGGGCGGCGCGCGGCAGGCCGTACTCCATCTCCATGAAGCGGACCCGGCGCGGCGTGCAGAAGACCGCGTCGGAGCGGCCGGTGTAGGTGCGTTCGCTGAGCGCCCGGGCGGAGGCCGCGTTGATCGCGGGCACCAGGCCCGGCGCGGCGCGGCCGAGCCGGCAGAGGCCGGCGAAGACGGTGTTGGAGAGGAAGTCGTCGTCGAGCCAGGCCCGCCAGCGGGGCAGCGGCCGGTCGTCGGCGGGCACCCGGTCGTTGGTCTTGAGCTGCACCCGGTCGGTGTAGGGGAACCAGAAGAACTCGGCGTGGTCGTGCGCGGCGACCAGCGACGGCAGGTCGGCGAGGACGTCGTCGAGGGCGGCGGGGCGCTCGTGGGCGCGCAGCACGAAGGCGTCCACGACGCGCAGGGTCACCTCGGTCAGCACGCCGAGGGCGCCGAGGGAGACGCGGGCGGCGGCGAAGACGTCCGGGTGCTCGTCGGCGGAGCAGCGCAGCACCTCCCCGGTGCCGGTGACCAGGGTGAGCGCCTCGACGAAGGTCGACAGGCAGCCGTACGCGGCGCCGGTGCCGTGGGTGCCGGTGGAGATCGCCCCGGCGACGGTCTGCGCGTCGATGTCGCCGAGGTTGGGCAGCGCCAGCCCGTGCCCGGCGAGCAGGGCGTTGAGTCGGTGCAACGGCATCCCTGCCGGTACGGTGACCAGGCGTCGGTCGCGGTCGACCCGGATTTCGGTGTCGAGGTCGGTCAGCTCCATCCGGTGGCCGTCGGCGCACGCCACGGCCGTGAAGGAGTGGCCGCTGCCGACGGGCCGGATCCGCTCGCCGGCGTCGGCGGCGGCCTGGACGGCGGCGGTGACGTCGGCGATCGTACGGGGGCGGAGGATGGTGGTGGCGGTGCTGCGCTGGTTGCCGGCCCAGTTGCTCCAGTGGTGGCTCGGCGGGGTCGTGCTGCCCATGCGCGCTCCTCGACGTGAACGTGAGATGTCTTCATATCAGGAACGTTGTGCCTGGTAAATACCGCAATCCAGGTCCGCTCGTTGTACCGGTAGTCACGTACTCGTGACGTGCAGATATGTTCATCCGTCGAAGGGGGGTGGCGCCGAGTGTCCACACCAGCCGCCACGACCGGGCCGTTGCGCCGGGTGCCGGTCCAGGGTCGAAGCGTCGCGCGGGTCCAGCGGATGCTGGACGCCTGCGCCGAACTCGTCGACGAGGTGGGGTACGAGGGACTGACCACGACCCTGCTCGCCGAGCGCGCCGAGGTGGCGATCGGGTCGGTCTACCAGTTTTTCCCGGACAAGCGGGCGATCGTGCAGGCGCTGACCCTGCGCACGATGGAATCCTACCTCCAGCGGCTCGACGAGCGGTTCGCCTCGGACGACCTCACGCACTGGTGGGACGGCGTCGACGCGGGGATCGACGAATACATCACGATGCACCGCACCGTCCCCGGGTTCCGTACCCTGCACTTCGGCGACGTGGTCGACCTGCACCTGCTGGACGAGCAGCGGGACAACAACGGCGTGATCGCCGACCAGCTCGCCCGGGTGCTCACCGAGCGGTTCGGGATGGTCGACGAGCCGCGCCTGCGGTTCTGCCTGGAGATCGCCGTCGAGGCCGCCGACGCCCTGATCAAGCTGGCGTTCCGGCGTAACGCCGAGGGCGACGAGCGGGTGCTCGCCGAGGCGAAGGCGCTCATCCGCGAATACCTGCACCGGCACGTGGAGGCGTCGGCCGCCGCCGCCGGCACCACCCCGGCCCCCGCCCCCGCCTCCTGAACCGGCGGCGGCGAGGCTAGAGGAAGGCGTGGCCCTCCCCCCGGTAGGTGGGGACGGTCTCGACCACCCGGTCGCCGTCGACCAGGTGCAGCTCGTTGACGCGCTCGCACAGCTCGCCGGCCTTGGCGTGCCGGAACCACACCCGGTCGCCGACGCGCAGGCCGGCCGCCGCCGGGCCGGTCAGCGGGGTCTGCACCTCGCCGGCGCCCTCGGCGCCGAGGAGCTTGAGCCCGGTCGGCAGCCAGGGGGTGGGCAGCCGGCTGGCGGCGGGCGGGCCGGAGGCGATCCAGCCGCCGCCGAGCACGGTCGCCAGTTCCGGCGTCGGCCGGCGGACCACCGCGCAGGCGAAGAACGCCGCCGGGGTGGGCCGCCAGGCCCGGTACGCGTCGAACAGCGTCGGCCCGTACAGGCCCGATCCCGCGGTGACCTCGGTGACCGCGGGATCGGCGCTGGTCGCCGACACGCTGCCGGTGCCGCCGCCGTTGACGAACTCCAGGTCGGCGTGCTCGCGTACCGCCGACACCGCCGCGCCCCGGCGGGCCAGCAACTCGCGGTACGACCCGCGCTGGGCGGCCCGGATCGCGGCGGCGAGGGCCGCCCGCCCCGGCGGGGCGTCGCCCAGCCCGGCGATCTGAGCCTCGTACGACATGAGCCCGACCAGCCGGAAGCCCGGCCGGGCGGCGATCGCGGCGGCGAGCGCGCCGGCCGCCCGGGCGCTGTGCACCGGTGAGCGGCGCACCCCGACGTGCACCCGCCTGCCCAGGGGCCGCCAGGACGCGTCGAGGTCGATGCAGACCCGCAGCGCGGGCCGGCGGCCCGGCGGGCACACCGCGTCGACGAGGTCGAGCTGGTCGGTCCCGTCGACCATCAGCGTGACCGCCCCGGCCAGCCCCTCGTCGGCGGCCAGCTCGGCGAGCGCCCCCCGGTCGGCCGTCGGGTACGCCACCAGCGCGTCGTCGGTCACGCCGGCGCGGACGAGCCAGCTCGCCTCGGGCAGGGTGAACGCCATCACCCCCCGCCAGCCGGGGCGGCCCAGCACGCGGCGGAGCAGCTCGCGGGACCGGACGGACTTGCTGGCGACCCGGATCGGCTTGCCGCCGGCCCGGGTGGGCAGCGCCGCCGCGTTGGCGTCGAACGCCGCCAGGTCGACCACCGCGTACGGCGGGTCGAGGTGGGCGGTCGCCCGTTCCAGGCGTACGCGCAGTTTGTCGCCTTCGCTGGTCACGTGTGCACGCTAACTGTCGATCGGTCAATTGTGAAAGAGCCTCGCATCTGCCGGGCCGTCTTCCTCCCGGCGGCCCGGGGACACGGGCGGCGGCGGGTGGCGTCTGCGGCCTAGGCTCGGCGAGCAGGCACTGTCACGGGCGGGAAGTCCCCCGGCCGGGACTAGAGTGTTGCACCGGGATGCCCAACGTTGGGCCGGCACGTGGAGGTACGGCCATCGAAAGCCAGAACAGCGGCGAGTCGCCCGGCGAGTCGCCGTCGGCCGGCCCGCCCGGCGCCGAGGACACCGGCCGCACCGGCACCCAGGCGGGCACGCAGCCGGCGGGGACGCAGCCGGCCGACCGGTCCGGGGCCGCCGCGATCCGTTCCGTGCTGCGCATCCGACCGTTCCGCCGGCTCTGGATCGTGCTCGGCGCCGCGTCCTTCGGCGACTGGCTCGGCCTGCTCGCCACCTCGGTCTTCGCCGCCGCCCAGGTCTCCGGCAGCACCGCCCAGGGCGCCGCGTTCGGCACCCTGATCGCGATCCGGCTGCTGCCCGCGCTGATCCTCGGCCCGGTGGCCGGCGTGCTCGCCGACCGGTTCGACCGGCGCTGGACCATGGTCATCTGTGACGTGCTGCGCTTCCTGCTGTTCGCCTCCATCCCGCTGTTCGCGCTCACCGGGGCCAGCGGCGGGCTGGTGGTCGGCTGGGCGGCGGTCGCCACCTTCCTGATCGAGACGATCACCCTGCTCTGGATCCCGGCCAAGGAGGCCGCGGTCCCCAACCTCATCCCGCGCGCCCGGCTGGAGGCGGCCAACCAGCTCACCCTGATCACCACGTACGGGCTGACCCCGATCGCCGCCGCGCTCGGCCTCGCCCTGCTCGACCGCAGCGTCCGGGCGGCCACCGGCGGCGAGATGCCGTCCTGGGCCGAGCCGGCGCAGCTCGCGCTCTGGTTCAACGCGTTCTCCCGGCTCGCCACCGCCCTGGTCGTCGCCTTCGGGATCAAGGAGATCAGCCAGGCGCAGGCCGGCGAGGCCGCGCGCACCGAACAGGGCGTCATGCGCCAGTTCACCGAGGGCTGGAAATACATCGGCCAGACCCCGCTCGTCCGTGGCCTGGTGCTCGGCATCTTCGGCGCGTTCGCCGGCGGCGGCATCGTGATCGGCACGGCCAAGTTCTTCGCCGCCTCGCTCGGTGCCGGTGACGCCGCCTTCTACCTGCTCTTCGGCGCGATGTTCATCGGCCTCGCCCTGGGCATCGGGCTCGGCCCGATGATCGTCCGGGACATGTCCCGGCGGCGCTGGTTCGGCATGAGCATCGTGCTGGCCAGCGCGTCGGTGCTGGTGCTCGCGTTCGCCGTGCACCTGTCCATGGCGATGCTCGGCGCGATCCTGGTCGGGGCGGGCGCGGGGATGGCCTTCCTCGCCGGCACCACGCTGCTCGGCGGCGAGGTCGCCGACGAGGTGCGCGGCCGGGTCTTCGCGGTGGTGCAGATCGGCACCCGGCTGGTGCTGATCCTCGCCATCGCGCTGAGCAGCCTCCTCGTCGGCGTCGGCGGCTCCCGCAAGCTGACCATCGCCGACCTCGGCATCTCCGTCTCCTCCACCCGGCTGCTGCTGCTCGCCGCCGGTGCCGCCGGCATCTTCGCCGGCATCAGCGCCTTCGGCCAGATGGACGACAAGAAGGGCGTGCCGGTCCTCGCCGACCTGTGGGGGTCGATCCGGGGCCGCCCCCTGATGCCGGCCGAGCACTTCGTCTCCAGCGGGCTCTTCGTGGTCTTCGAGGGCGGCGAGGGGGCCGGCAAGTCCACCCAGCTCGCCGCGCTCGCCGAGCGGCTGCGCGGGCAGGGGCGCGAGGTGGTGGTCACCCGGGAGCCGGGCGCGACCGAGGTCGGCGCGCGGATCCGCGCCCTGCTGCTCGACGCGACCGCCGAGGGCCCGTCCCCGCGCGCGGAGGCCCTGCTCTACGCCGCCGACCGGGCGCACCACGTCGCCACCGTCGTCCGGCCGGCGCTCGTCCGGGGCGCGGTGGTGATCAGCGACCGGTACGTCGACTCGTCCCTGGCCTACCAGGGGGCCGGGCGGACGCTCCCCGTCGACGAGGTCTCCTGGCTCTCCTCCTGGGCCACCGGCGGGCTCAAGCCCGACCTGGTGGTGCTGCTCGACGTGGAGCCGCACACCGGCCTGTCCCGGGTCGCTGCCCGCAACGAGGGCCCCGACCGGCTGGAGGCCGAGTCCGTCGCCTTCCACGAGCGGGTCCGGTACGCCTTCCTCGACCTCGCCGCGAACGACCCGAAGCGCTACCTGGTGCTGGACGCCTCCCGCCCGGTCGAGGAGACCGCCGCGCTGGTCGCCCGCCGGGTGGAGGAGTTCCTGGTCGACCCGGCCGGGATCGTGCACCCCCGGCCCGCCCAGGGACCCGACACCTCGGTGCAGCCCGAGTTATCCGACTCGGAGCTGGTGACGATGGAGCACCGCACCTGATGCCGGACGTCTCCGCAGCCGCCGCGCCGGAAACCGCCGCCCCGTCGGGAGCCCTCGCCAGCCCGCCGGGCGTCTTCGCCGACCTCGTCGGGCAGGACGACGCGGTCGCCACGCTGCGCCGGGCCGCCGCGGCGGCCGCCGCCCAGCTCCGGCAGGCCACCCCCGGCGGTGAGCCCGCCGCCGACCCCGGGGCCGGGATGACCCACGCGTGGATCTTCACCGGGCCGCCCGGCTCGGGCCGCTCGCTGGCCGCCCGCGCCTTCGCCGCCGCCCTCCAGTGCGCGTACGGCACCGGGTGCGGCACCTGCCCCGGCTGCCACACCACGATGGCCGGCACCCACGCCGACGTGCGGCTCGTCGCACCCGAGGGGCTCAGCATCGGCGTCGGCGAGATGCGTGCCCTGGTGCTGCGGGCGGCCAGCACCCCGTCCGGCGGGCGCTGGCAGGTGGTGATCATCTCCGACGCCGACCGGCTCACCGAGGCGGCCGGCAACGCGCTGCTCAAGGCCGTCGAGGAGCCACCGCCGCGCACGGTGTTCCTGCTCTGCGCCCCGTCCACCCACCCCGACGACGTGTCGGTGACCATCCGGTCGCGCTGCCGGGTCGTACCGCTGCGGCAGCCTGCGCCCGAGGCGGTGGCCGAGGTGCTGGTCCGCCGGGACGGGATCGCGCCGGACGTGGCGCGGTGGGCGGCGGCGGCCGCGCAGGGGCACGTGGGCCGGGCCCGGCGGCTCACCGGCGACCCGCAGGCCCGCAGCCGGCGCGACGCCGTGCTCGCCGTGCCCCGCCGGCTCACCGGGGTGGGCGCCGCCTTCGACGCGGCGTCCGCGCTGATCGAGGCCGCCGAGGCGGAGGCCGCCGCGTCCGTCGCCGAACTCGACGAGGCGGAGAAGGCCGCGTTGCAGACGGCGCTCGGCGCGGGCGGCACGGGCCGGGGCGCGGCCGGCGCGATGCGCGGCGCCGCCGGCCAGCTCAAGGACCTGGAGAAGCGGCAGAAGTCGCGGGCCACCCGCGCCCAGCGCGACGCCCTGGACCGGGCCCTGGTCGACCTCGCCGGCTTCTACCGCGACGCCCTCGTCGCGGCGCTGCGCGCGCCGGTCGCCCCCGTGCACACCGACACCGCCGCGCTGGCCGAGGCGGGCGGGCAGAAGTGGCACGCCGAGGGGGCGCTGCGCCGGCTGGAGGCCGTGCTGGAGTGCCGGTCCGCCATCGAGTCCAACGTCAAGCCGCGCATCGCCGTGGAGGCGATGATGCTGGCTCTCTGGAAGGGCTGAACCGCCCACCCCTGCTCCGTCCACAGGGCATCGACAGGCCCGATTGGTGTGCGGTACGGTCCGGTGATGCCGTGGTGACCGTGGCGGCACACTCAGTGAGTGCACTGCCGGGAGGAGTCCGCGATGCCTCGGGGGGAGATCGACGAGGCCTGGATCGAGGAGGCGGTGCGGCGCTACCGCCGCATCGAGGCGTTGCAGGCCGAGTTCGACCAGGCGGTGGCGACCGTGGAGGTCACCGTGCGTTCCCCGGACGGCCTGGTCGAGGTCGCGGTCACCGCCGACGGCCGGATCACCGACGTGCGCTTCCTCGGCCCGCTGCACCAGCGCCACCACCGCGACGTGGCCGCCTCCGTGCGCGCCGCCGTGGCCGCCGCCGCCGACGCGGCCCAGTGGGCCCGGGAGAAGCTGCACAACGAGACGTTCGCCGCCTACCGGCCCCTCGCGGGGGCCTGACGTGGACGAGCTGCGCGCCCTCGCCGCCCGGCTGGACGAGGCCGGCGCCACCCTGGAGGCGCTGGCCCGCGCCGTGACCGCCACCGACCCGCCGCACCCGGCGTTCGGCGCGCACGTCCCCGGGCGACCCGGCGAGATCGGCCGGGCCCTGCACCGGCGGTGGACCGACGCCACCGGCGACCGGGCCCGGGAGGCGACCGTCGCCGCGTCCCGCCTCGCCGCCGCCGCGTCCGCGGTGCGCACCGCCGCCGACCGCTACTCGGGGGTCGACGACGCCGTCCGCCGCCGGCTGGGCCGGGAGTTCTGATGGACGCCCTCGACCGCCTCGCCGAGCCGGGGCTCGACCTGCTCGACCGCGTCGACACGCTGCTCGCCGGCGGGGCACCCGAGGGGCACCGGCTCTGGCCGCTGCTGCGCCGCATGCAGGTGCTTCCCGGTGACGCCGTGCGGGGCTTCCTCGACCTGCACCCGGCCCCGCTGGCCGGCGCCGGCCACGCGGTGCGCGGGCTCGTCCGGGCGTACGACGAGGTCAGCCGCACCCTCACCGACCCCGCCGCCTGGTCCGGGCC
This sequence comes from Micromonospora sp. PTRAS2, assembly GCF_054052245.1. Lineage (NCBI taxonomy): Bacteria > Bacillati > Actinomycetota > Actinomycetes > Micromonosporales > Micromonosporaceae > Micromonospora > Micromonospora sp. PTRAS2. The sequence goes on along the minus strand of NZ_JBSWBU010000001.1, from coordinate 394,566 downwards.
GGCCGCCTCGGCGTACGACCAGGCGCGCGCGGTCCTGCTGCGCCACCTCGACGAGGGCCCCGAGAGCCTGGTGGGCCGGCTGGAGGCCACGGCCGGCTACGCCGACGCCCTCGCCGACTGGGTGGAGGGCAGCCGCCTCGCGCTGGCCCGCGCGCTCGCCGACGTGCTCGGCTCCGCCGAGGCGGTCCGGGTGCGCGCCGCCACCGCCACCGCCACCACAGGCGGGGCCGGGCCGGGCGGGGCGGGGCTGCTCGCGGCGGCCGACATCGCCCACCGGGTGCTGGCCGTGCTCGGTGTGGCCTACGACGGGGCGGAGACGCTGCTGCGCCAGTGGTCGCCGAGCCTCGCGGAGACCACCTGGCGCGGGTCGACGGTCGGCGGGCCCTACCACGGCTCCCCGCTGCGGGTCCGGTGACCGGGCGGTGACGCGGGGGTGGGTATCGGGCCGCACCGCGTCGTAGGGTGAAGGCATGGGCATGCTCTGCGCGGTCAGCTTCAACCGGTACGGGCGCCTCTACTACCTCGACCCGGGCGAGTTCCGCCCGCAGGTGGGCGACCGGGTGCTGGTCCCCACCGACGACGGCCCCGAGGTGGCGGAGTGCGTCTGGGCCGCGCAGTGGGTCGGTGAGGACACCGACGGCTTTCCCCGGCTCGCCGGCCTCGCCACCGACGACGACCTGCGCCGCGACGAGCTGCTGCGGCGGCGCAAGGCCGAGGCGAAGGTGGCCGCGAAGCGGCTGATCCGCGAGCACGGCCTGCCGATGAAGGTGGTCGCCGTCGACCACGTGCTCGCCACCGCCGACGGCGGCGGTGACCGCACCACCGTCTACTTCACCGCCCCGCACCGGGTCGACTTCCGGTCCCTCGTGCGCGACCTGGGGGCCACCCTGCACTGCCGGGTCGAGCTGCGCCAGCTCTCCGCCCGCGACTCCGCGCGGGTGCAGGGCGGCATCGGCTCCTGCGGGCGCGACCTGTGCTGCGCCACCTTCCTCACCGACTTCGAGCCGGTGACGATCCGGATGGCGAAAGACCAGGACCTGCCGCTCAACCCGCTGCGCATCTCCGGGGCCTGCGGCCGGCTGATGTGCTGCCTGAAGTACGAGCACCCGCTCTACCAGAAGTTCCAGGAGTCGGCCCCGCCCGTCGGCAGCCGGGTGTCGACCCCCGAGGGCGACGGCCGGGTCGTCGGGCACAGCGTCCCCCGCGATGCGGTCACCGTCCGGCTGGACGCCGACGGCTCGCGCTCCATGTGCTCCCGCGCCGCCGTCTGCGGCTCCCGCCAGGCCCACGACCAGCGCTACAACGCCTGAGCCGGCTCAGGGCTCCAGCACGATCGGCGGCTCGGCCAGGCGCGGGGTCAGTGGCTCCTTCGGGGTCAGCCAGGACGCGGTCGGGGACCCGTCGGGGTTCGGCCGCCAGTCGCGGGCGACCCGGTCCACGGCGACCGGGTAGACGGTGAGCGTGCCGTCCGGGTCGATGCGCATCCGCAGGAACGCCTTCGCGTCGTCGATGCCCTGACCGGCGAACAGCTCGTTGACGTTGACCCCGAACGCTGCCGCCACCAGCAGGTACGCCGCCACCAGTTCGGTGGCGAGGAGGCCGATCAGCGGGCCGTACACCACCGCCGCGGCGGCCACGGGCAGCGGCCACGGCCAGTCGTGCAGGGGCACCGACAGCCAGGCCCAGGTGCCGGCGGCGGCGAGCGCCACCTGCGCCAGCCCGTGCGTGACGCCGAGGATCCAGTGCCGCACGTGCCGCTTGCCGCCCGCGCTCGGCGGCTTCGCGAAGAAGACCGCACCGAGCATCGTCACCAGCAGCATCGCCACCAGGGGGACGCTCAGCAGCCGCTGCTCGGTGCCGCCGGCCCGGCCCGCCGCCACCCCGGCCATGGCCAGCATGAGCAGGGTGTGCACGGTGCCCAGCAGGGTGCCGAAGCCCGGGTTGCGTCTCGGCAGCCGGGCGAAGACGCCCCAGCCGTACCGGCGGGAGCGGGCCCGGTCGGGGAAGGTGGCCGCGAGGTCGTACGGGAGGCTGCGGCTGGCCCGCCGGGACAGGGTGTCGCGCGGGGGCACCTCGATCCGCTCCGGCAGGTGGTGGGTCGGGTACAGGTAGGCCCCGCCGCTGCCGCAGGTGACGAGCTGCCGGTCCGGGCCGGCGTACCGGGCGTAGTGGTGCAGGTCGCCGGAGACCAGCAGCCGCACCCGCGCCCCGGTCGGCGCGACGATGGTGCGGATGAAGTAGTCGATCGAGTCGTACGCCGTCGGGTGGTCGACGGCCTTGACCCACGTCGGCGCCGGCACGGCCAGGATCACCCGGCTGCCCGGCCCCAGCCGCTTCGCGACCGTGTCGAAGTAGGTGAGCTGCGGGTCGTCCAGGTACGAGCCGGACTGGTCGTCGAGGCCCAGCAGCCACCAGCCGGCGGGCAGCTCGACGGCGAAGTACGAGCGGGACTGGCCGGTGCCCCAGCCGCCGAAGTGCCGGTCCCGGGAGCGGACGAACAGCCGCAGGAAGGCGGTCAGCCCGTCGTACCAGTCGTGGTTGCCGGGGACCGCGAACAGCGTGGGCCGCTCGGGCGGCGTGACCGGCAGCGCGGCCTGGTACGGCCCTTTGCAGCGGTCCTCGTACGCCTCGTAGGAGGCCGACGGGTAGACCTGGTCGCCCCCCATCACCAGGGTCTGCGCGCGGGGTAGCCGGTGCCCGTCGACGGTCAGCTCCGGCTGGGCGAGCAGGTACGCGACCGAGTAGGTGGCGTCGAAGCCGTCGCCGAGGTCGGCCACGTAGTCCAGCCACAGCCCGCCGTCCGGCCCGACCTGGCGCTCGATGCGGGCCTCCAGCGAGTTCTGCAGCTCCCGCTTGTCCAGGTACGCCCCGAACAGCATCGCCAGCAGCGTACGCAGGCCGGTGCTGATCAGCAGGAGCGGCGCGAGCCACGGCACCGGCCTGCGCGGGGTGAAGCCCAACTCCGGCGGGTCGATGCTGCGCGGCCGGCGGGCCGTGCGGGCGAAGGCGCGCTCGTCGTCGGGATCATCGAGAGGGGCCGGGCCGTCGACGGGGGTGCGATCGTCGGTCACCAGCCGCAGCGTAGTCCGGGTGGGGCCGATCCGCTGTCGGGTGTGAGCAGGGACGGGCCGGATGTCCGGTTGCCGGGCCTGGGTGCCGGGGTCCGGGTGCCGCTGGGCCCGGATGCCGGGCGCGGGTACCCGTCGCCGTGGCTGTTCCCGCCGTCGTTCCGTTGCGGGAGGCATCCCGCTGTGGTGGAGGCGGGGGCGTGCCGTACACTCGACGTTCGTTGCCGCCTTAGCTCAGTCGGCTAGAGCGACGCACTCGTAATGCGTAGGTCGACGGTTCGATTCCGTCAGGCGGCTCGGTGACGAAGCCCAGGTCAGATGGCCTGGGCTTCGTCGTTTCCGGTATCTGTCGCGCCGCGCCGCCGCCCGGGCCGGGCCCTGCCGCGTGCGGCCGCCGCGCCGCAAGCTCTCCCGCCCGGCGTGACACGGGTGTGCCTCCACCGGTCGACGCCACCCGTCCCGCTCCCTTTGCTCTGCACCCAGATACGCAACGGCTTACCCAACGTGATCGGCCGTCCCCCGCCGCGCCCTGCGTCACCGTGGCGGAGATGCAGGTCGGCGCTGGTGCTGCGGATATGGGTGCAGAGCAAAGGGAGCGCGAGGTGTGGGCGAGGGCGGGCGCGGGGTCACCGTGGGTGGCGGCTGCCCCGCGCCCCGCGCCCCGCGCACCGGCTGGTCCGGGGGTGGGCGGGCTGTGGGAGCCTGTCGTGATGTCCCGTAGCCGCGTGGCGTTGTCCGTCGGGGTTCTCCTGCTCCTCGCCTCCTGCCTGCTGCCGTGCCTGCCCCTGTTGCAGGTGGCCGGGACGTCACTGCCCTATCAGGACCCGACGCCCGAGATGCTGCAACAGCACGCCGCGAACGTCGCGGCGGCCGAACGCCGGCTCGCCGTGTGCGCGGCCGTCGCCGCCGCTCTGGCTCTCCTGGGTCTGGCCGCCCTCGTCCTCGCCTATGTCTGGAGGCGGCGACGCCCGCCGGCGATGTCGGCCTAGTGGCGGATCCGGCCCGCCGGATGCCCCCATGTCGCCGCCCCGCCGCCCCTGCCCGCCCGCCCGGTCCGGGTGTTCGGGCAGGTCAGGGCTTGGATAGCACTATCCGAAGCTGGGGCGTTTGCCCTGGTGAAAGCGTGATTATCTAGTTACCCTTGGGTCAACTGCCCGCCGTTGTGCACCACTTGGTCGGGCTTGTGCCTAACGGAGGGTATGCGTACTCGGTAGTCATCTGGCCCGGCTCCCAACTACCCGAAGGGAGCGCCCATGACCCGGGCCCCGGCGAACCTGATGGCCGTCCGAAGCCTGCTCCTGACCCACCTGGACGTCGACCCGAAGACCTCACGCCCGCAGGACCTGGAACCAGCGGAGGTCGGCATCGTGGGCGACGCCTCCCACCGGGGCGGCTACCACTGTGGCTCCGACCGCGTCGTGCCCGGTGACTACTCCGTGGTGGAGTCCACCCGGGACAGCTCGGGGCTGACCCTCGACGCGTCAGCCCTGGACGTCGGCGGCTTCAGCGTGAAGTCCGGCGGCCGCACCCACGACCTGCGTTCGTTCTCGGTCTGGTGTGTGCAGCAGTGCACCGCCGGCACGGCCGACACGCGGGACATCAGGGAGATCATCTATTCCCCCGACGGCAAGACGGTCAAGCGGTGGGACCGGCTCGGCAAGCGCAGCACCGGCGACAGCTCCCACCTCTGGCACACCCACTTCAGCTTCTTCCGCGACTCGACCAAGGCGGGCCGGGACCAGACCCCGCTGTTCCGCCGCTACCTGACCGAAATCGGGCTGATCAGCCCCCCGACACCGGAGGACGACATGAGCGAGAAGGCCGAGAACGAAATCCACCAGGTCTACCTAGGCACGTTCTACGGCGGGAGCAGCATGGGCCGAGCCGTCGACCCGGACGGCGCCGGTCCGGCGGCGGCCAGCAACAGCCTCGTCGCCAAGCTCGACTACCTGATGGCCCGCCTGGACGGCGTCGTCGCCGGGGTCACCACCCTGCAGGGCAAGGACTGGACGGACGAGCCCGCCATCATCGCCGGGGTGCTCTCCGGCCTGTCCCCGCAGCGGCTCGCCGAGGCGCTGGCGACCGCCGGGCTCACCCCGGCGGCCATCGCGGCGGCGGTGCCGCAGGACATGGCCCGCAAGGTCGTCGACGAGTTGACCGCCCGGCTGTCGAGCTGACGTCGTGTGGACCTGGCGACTCTCGTCCCGCCCGGTGGCCTCGGCGCGGTCGGAGCCGGCGGGTTGCTCGTCATGGTCGTCCTGTACCTCCTCAACGCGAACCGGGCCGACCGCAAGGAGTACCAGGAGGCCATCGACCGGGCCGAGCGGCGCGCCGACGAGGCGGAGGTGCGCCGCTCGGCCGCCGAGGCCCGGCTCGACACCCTCCAGCAGGCCGTGGACGAGGCGCGATCCGCCCGGCGGGCGGCCGAGGACCACGCCGACTCCCTGCTGCGGGAACTGACGAGACTGCGTCCGCACGAGCCAGGCGGTGATGCGTGACCGACGAGACCCTTCAGCTACGGCTACGGATGAACCGTCTGGGCCGCCGCCGCGCGGTGATCGCCGTCGCGGCCACCGCCCTCATCGCCGCCACGATCGGCTGGTGGGCGGCGTCGATGGGGCGGCAGACCGTCCAGCAGCAGCAGCGGGCGGCCACCGCGGTGTCCGGCGCCGAGCAACTGTGCCAGCAGGTCCGGCAGCTCGGCGGGACGTGCGTCGTCGACCCGGAGGATCTGAAGGGCGTACCCGGGGATCCCGGCCCGGCCGGTCCGCCAGGGCCACCGGGGGTGCCCGGCCTCGACGGTGCCGCCGGTCCCACCGGCCCGCCGGGACCGCGCGGTGAGCAGGGCCCGCAGGGGCCGTCCGGCCCCGCCGGATCCGCCGGCCCGGCTGGCCCGGGTGGTCCGGCTGGTCCGGGTGGTCCCGTGGGCCCGCCGGGGCCGTCCGGGCCGGAGGGGCCCAGGGGCGAGATGGGGCCGCAGGGCGAGGCCGGCCCGGACGGCCCAGTCGGCCCAGTCGGCCCAGTCGGCCCGAGCGGTCCGAGCGGTCCGCCGGGGCCCTGGTGCCCTGACGGTACGACCGCACAGGTCGTCACCGTCGTCACCGCCGACGGCCCGCAGCGCATCGTCGCCTGCGTGACCGAATGAACGACCGATGTCCGCGACCGAGCCCTTAGGAGGCCCGTCATGCCCGAGTCCGTTCCCGTTCCCCTTCCCGCGCACGCGGCGGCGGCCTCCGAGCCGCTGCTGACCGTCGGCGGGGTCACCGCCGCCGGTGCCGCCGTGCTCAGCCTGCTGGTCGCCTTCGGGCTGCCGGTGTCGGCCGACCAGCAGACCGCGCTGCTCGGCCTGGTCGCGGTGCTCGCCCCGCTGGTCGTGGCGGTGCTTGCCCGTGGCCGGGTGTACTCGCCGGCCACCGTGGCCGACCTGCTGGCCCGCCACCGGTAGCCGCTCCGCCCGCCCGGGGAGGATGTCGGTGCCGCCCGCTAGCCTGCGGCTCATGAGCGTGTCGGTGGACGGTGTCGCGAAGCTGCCCGGTGTCGAGGACGAGGCCCGGTTCTGGGCCATGGTGGAAGCCGCGTGGGAGCGGCTGGGCCCCGAGCCGGCGGCGCTGCGCCGGGCCCTGCGGGAGCGGGACCCGGCGGCCGGCGACGTCGACCCGGACGCCCTCGACGAGTGGTTGGACCCGTTCGTCGACCAGTTGCGCGCCCTCGCCGCCGACCTGTCGAGCGAGGAGCTGACCACCCTGGACCGGGTGGTCGAGCGGAAGCTCTACGACCTCGACCGCGCCGACATCCACGCCGTCACCGACGGCTCCGACGACGGCTTCCTCTACGCCCGGGGCCACATCGTCGCCCTCGGCCGCGAGTTCTACGAGGCGGTGCGGGCCAACCCCGACCTGGCGGTCACCGACGCCGAGTGCGAGAGCATCTGTTACCTGTTCGCGCACCTGCACGACAAGCTGTTCGGCGACTGGCCGCACACCGGGTCGGGCATCTCCCGGGAGTCGTTCGGCAACGCCGACGGCTGGCGGCAGTAGCTCAGAACGCGCAGTACATGACGTGCAGGCCGACCCGGCCCAGGGTCGGGTGCGCGAACGCGCCGGGCACGGTGCCGACCACCTCGAACCCGAGCCGGCGGTAGATTGCGACCGCCGCGTGGTTGGACTCGGCCACCGCGTTGAACTGCATCCCGGCATAGCCGCGCCCGCGCGCCCAGTCCAGCGCGTGCCGGCACAGGGCCGTGCCGACCCCGTGCCCGCGGGCGGCGGCGGCCACCATGAAACTCGCGGTGGCCACGTGCGATCCCGGCCCCGGCCGGTTGGTGCCCATCTTGGCCGTGCCCAGCACCCGGTCACCGTCGACCGCCACGACGGTCCGCCCGGGCGGGTGCTCCACCCAGATGTCGTACGCCTGCTCGGCGGTCGTCGCCGGGTCGTACGTGAAGGTGTCCCCGGCCCGGACGACCTCGGCGACGATCTCCCACACCCGGGGCCAGTCGGCGTCGGTGAACTCCCGGATCAGCACGCCCGCGACGCTACCGCAGCGCGGCGCGGGTAGTGCTGGCACCACCGTGGACGGTGGTGTGCCCTGGACGACGGTCGGGCAGTGGGCGGCAATGACCCGACGCCGGAAGGTCGACATGCTCGAATGCATGACGACGACGCGGAACACCACCCCCAAGCAGTCCCGCCTGATGCGCGCCACCGCGATCCTGGCGACCGCCGCGGCCGTGCTGGCCGCCCCCGGGGTCGCCACCGCCGCCGGGGCCGACGGGCACCCGGCGGCGTCCGCCCCCGCCCAGCGGGGCGGCAACCCCGTGCTGGAGGACGTCGCCCGCCGGATGATGGCGGTCGGCCCGCCCGGGTACGCGGCCCGGATCGGCGACGGCCCCCGGGTGACCCGTACGGCCGCCGGGCTCGCGGACATCTCCACCGGGCGACGCATGGCCGCCCGCGACCAGTTCGAGGCGGGCAGCAACACGAAGACGTTCACGGCGGTGCTCGCCCTGCAGCTGGTGGACCGTGGGCAGCTCAGGCTGGACGCGCCGGTCTCCCGGTATCTGCCGCAGGTCGTGCCGAACGGCCGGAACATCACCGTCCGGATGCTGCTCAACCACACCAGCGGCCTGTTCAGCTACACCGGCGACGAGGCGTTCATGGCCGGCCTGGCGGGCGACCCGCAGCGGGTGTGGACCGAGGCGGAGCTGCTTGCCGTGGCGTTCGCGCACGAGCCGAACTTCGCGCCGGGCACGGGCTGGTCCTACTCGAACACCAACTACACGCTGCTCGGAATGATCATCGAGAAGCTGACCGGCAGGGGCCTGCCGGAGCTGGTGCGGCAGCGCATCGCCGCGCCGCTGGGCCTGCGGCACACCTACTTCGCCGACCCGCGCGCGGTCCACACCGGGCCCGGCTACGCCCACGGCTACGGGGTCAGGCTCGCCGGCCCGCAGCCCAGCTACGTCGACACGGCCACCTGGCCGATCGGCGGCTGGGGCGGCGCCGCCGGGGCCGTCATCTCCACCACCGACGACCTCGCCCGGTTCTTCTCCGCCGTGCTGCGGGGCGAGCTGTTCTCGGCCGAGCAGCTCAGGCAGATGACGACCACGGTCGAGCTGCCGGCGGACTTCCCCATGAAGGGCGGCTACGGCCTCGGGCTGATCAGGCTCGACTCGGCGTGCGGCACGGTGTGGGGCCACGGCGGCGACACCCTCGGCCACCACAGCATCGCCCTGGCGACCGCCGACGGCCGGCGCACCGTGGTCAGCGTCGCCAACGCGGAGCCGTTCGACGCCGAGCCCAACGCCGGCTGGGACCGCTACTACCGGGTGGCCATGGCCGCCACCGACGCGTCCGTCTGCGCGATGCTCGGCAGGCCGGTGCCGGCCTCCGTGCTTGAGGACCTGCACAGCGTGGGTGGCTGACGAGATCACGTCGGGGAGGTGGCGGTATCCGGAGCCGGGGATACCGCCACCTCCCCGACATTCGCGTCAGCCGTAGATCTTGCGCTCGTATGCCGGGCCGTAGTAGACCTCCAGGTCTTCCAGGCTCTCCGTCGGGACCTCGAGCTCCTTGGCCAGCCGGGCCCGGGACGGCAGCGCGTCGGGCTGCCAGGTCTCCGGCCGCCACAGCTCCGAGCGGAGGAACGCCTTCCCGCAGTGGAAGAAGATCTGCTCGATCTCCACGACGATCGCCAGGACGGGCCGGTGGCCCCGGACCACCATGTCATCGAAGAACGGGGCGTCGCGCACCAGGCGGGCCCGGCCGTTGATCCGCAGCGTGTCCGTCCGGCCGGGGATCAGGAAGATCAACCCGACGTGCGGGTTGTCCACGATGTTGTGGTAGCCGTCCGCCCGCCGGTTGCCCGGCCGCTCCGGGATCGCGATCGTCGTGTCGTCCAGGACCAGGGCGAAGCCGGGCGGGTCGCCCTTCGGCGAGACGTCGCAGGCCCCGTCCGCACCGGCCGTGGCGACCAGGCAGAACGGCGAGGCCGCCAGCCACTGCCGGTCCCGCTCGTGCAGGGCCCGCCGCTCCTTGGTCACCGCCCGGGGCATCGGCGCCCCCAGCAGCTCGCGCAGTTCCTCGTGCGAGGTGATCTCCACCGTCACGTCAGCCTCCCCGTAACCGTTGACCCCGGTGGCGGCCCGCGGCGGCGCTGCCCGGCCCGTCAGGGTCGAGCCTAGGCGAACGCCGCGAGCGCGAGGTTTGTCACCGGACGTCCCGGGTACGGCCTCAGGCGGCGCAGCCGAGCCGTGACAGCAGCCCAGCCCGCACGTTCGCCCAGCCGGCAACTCGTGCACGGACCGACCAACGGAGGCCGCGATGGAGAGCCGACTCAAGGTGCTCGGGCACCCCGTGCACCCGATGCTGATCACGTTCCCCGTCGGTCTGCTGGTCACCGCCGTGATCTTCGACGTCGTCGACACCGTCGGCGGCCCGGCCTTCCTCGGCGAGGTGGCGTACTGGAACATCACCGTCGGCCTGATCGGCGGCCTGCTGGCCGCGGCGGCCGGCGCGTTCGACCTGCTGGCCATCCCCACCGGCACCCGCGCCAAGCGGGTGGGCCTCACCCACGCCGCCGCGAACCTCGCCGTGATCCTCCTCTTCGCCGCCGTCTGGGTGGTCCGGCTCAACGCCGAGTCGCGGGCCGCCGGCGGCGCGCTGATCGCCATCGAGGTCGTCGCGCTGGCCATCCTCGGCGCGAGCGCCTGGCTCGGCGGCGAGCTGGTCGACCGGCTCGGCGTCGGCGTCGACACCGACGCCGACCTCGACGCGCCCAGCTCGCTGCGGCCCCGGGCGGCCGGCCAGCGGATCGGAGACGTGCGATGAGCCAGCAGTCCGACGGCCGTGGCTGGCGCGGCCGGCAGCAGAGCTGGGACCCGATGGGGGAGCTCCAGTCGCTGCGCGCCGAGCTGAGCCGCCTCGTCGGCGGCGGCCGGTCCGGCCCGCCCGAGGTGGAGCTGGGCGAGACCGCCGACGGCTGGGAGGTCGTCGTCCGACTGCCCGGCGTCGCCCCCGAGGAGGTGGCCGTCGAGCTGGACGACCGGGAGCTGTGCGTCCGGGCCCGCTCGGAGGCCGAGGTCAACGCCGACCAGGGCATCCCCGGCGGCTTCGAGACCCGGGGCTTCGAGTACCGCGTCGGCCTGCCCGCCCGGGTGGACCCCGACCGCATCGACGCCGTGATGGACCACGGCCTGCTCCGGGTCCGGCTGCCCCGGGCGGCCCGGCCCACCCCGCGCACCATCACCGTCGGCCGCACCGGCTACCGGGGAGCCGACGGGGGCCCGGCACACCGGGCAGTCGGCACCGGCCCGGGCCACCGGACGAGCACCGGCTCGACGGGCGCGCCTGCCCCCGTCGATCCCGCCGCCGACCGGGAGCTGCATCACCCGGACACGGCCGTCGACGAGATCGACCGGCCGTAGCGGGTCGGGCAGAGATGGTCACCCCGTCGACGTCCGGCCCGCAGGGCGGTGCCGCCGCACCGGCCGCGCTGGGCGAGCGCGTCCCCGACGTCGCGCGGATCGCCGTGCTGCGCGCCAACGCGCTCGGCGACTTCATCTTCATCCTGCCCGCCCTGGAGGCGCTGCGCGCCGCGTACCCGGAGGCGGAGATCGTGCTGCTCGGCGCGCCGTGGCACGCGCAGCTCTGGCGCGACCGGCCCGGCCCGGTGGACCGGGTGCTGGTGGTCCCGCCCGCGCCCGGCATCCGCGAGCCCGGCGCGGGCGAGCCGGAGTCGTCGATGGGCGACTTCCTCGCCGCCGCGCGCGCCGAACGCTTCGACCTGGCCCTGCAACTGCACGGCGGCGGGGGCAACTCCAACCCGATCGTCGGCGGCCTCGGCGCGCGGGTCACCGCCGGGCTGCGCGCCGAGGACGCCCCGCCGCTGGACCGGTGGATCCGCTACGTCTACTACCAGCACGAGGTGCTGCGCTACCTGGAGGTGGTCGGCCTGGTCGGCGCGCCGCCCGCCGGGATCGTCCCCGTGCTGGCGGTCACCGACGCCGACCGGGCCGAGGCCGACGCGGTGCTCGGCCCGCCGGGGCGGCCCCGGGTGGCCCTGCACCCCGGGGCCACCGACACGCGGCGGCGCTGGCCGGCCGAGCGGTTCGCCGAGGTGGCCCGCGCCCTGGCCGGCGACGGCTACGAGGTGCTGGTCACCGGCACCCCCGCCGAACGCGACGTGGTGGACCGGGTGGTCGCGGCGGCCGGCGTGCCGGTGCGCCCGCTCGTCGGCGCGCTCGGCCTCGGCGGGCTCGCCGCCTGCTACGCCGGCTGCGCGCTGGTGGTCTCCAACGACACCGGCCCGCTGCACCTGGCCGCCGCCGTCGGCACCCCCACCGTGGGCGTCTACTGGATCGGCAACCTGATCAACGGGGGGCACCTGCTGCGCGGCCGGCACCGCCCGATCGCCTCCTGGACGGTGCGCTGCCCGGTCTGCGGCGTCGACTGCACCCCCGGGATCTACCCGCACCGCCCCGGCGACGGCGAGTGCCCGCACCGGGACTCGTTCGTCGCCGACGTGCCGGCGATCGAGGTGCTGGAGGCGGCGCACGACCTGCTGGCCGGGTAAGGAAGGGCCCCCTGTTAACGCATACGGTCGAGAAGGGTCCCCTGCTCACACCCGCTCGGGGGAGTCGGCGAGCACGACCTCCCACGCCTCGACGTCCCGCTCGGTGACCGTGGTCGGCGACTCCAGGTGGTAGGCGCCGCTGGGCAGGACGCCCGCGCCGCCGTGGCGCTCCAGCACGGCGAGCTGGGCGGCCACGTCCTCGCCCTGGTGGTTGGGCTGCACCCGCCGCCAGAAGTCGAAGCCGCCCGAGTCGACCAGCGCCGCCCGGTCGTACAGCACGCACCCGCCGACCCAGGAGACCTTGTACGCCCGCCACGCCCCCGCCGGCAGGCGCAGCCCCTCGGTGACGTGCAGCAGGTTCGCCGCCGAGTGGATCGCCGCGCGCTCCCACTGCGGCGTGCCGGGGCGGACCCGCTCCGGCACCGGCCGGCCCGCCCACTCCTCGTAGTGCCGGTGGGTCTGCGGCCGGACGTCGTCGACGTACGACAGCCCGTGCACCGCGTTGCCGACGAAGCCGCAGCCCAGCTCGCCGATCGCGGTGACCAGCCGGCGCAGGGTTCCCGGCTCCAGCCAGACGTCGTCGTCGAGACAGAGCACGTAGCGGGCGACCGAGGCGTCCAGCAGGTACGCCCGGTGCTCGGCCAGCCCGCGCCGGGGCAGCCGGCGGGTCAACAGCACCGGGTGGCCCCGGTGGCGCAGCGCCCGCACCATCGTCGCGGCGGCCGGATGGGCGTACGCGGGGTCCCCGTCGGACTGGTCGCTGACCACCACGCCGAACCCGGCGACGCCCTCCTGGGCGGCCAGCCCGGCGAGGGTGACCGCCAGCTCGGCGGGCCGGTTGCGCGTCGGGATCAGCACGTCGAGCTGCCGCGGGAGGCGGAAACCGTCGGCCGTGCCGGGGTCGAGCGGTCGGCCGACGCCATCCGAGGCGGGGGCACGCGGCCGGTCGACGCCACCAGCGCCGGGGTCGAGCGGTCGGTTCACGCCGGCCGGCCCGGCGTCGACGCCGTGGAACCGTAGGCGTCCACCTGCTCCGGCTCGCCCGGGACAGCCGATCGGCCGTGGGCGTCCACCCGCTCCGGCCCGCCCGGCACGGTCCCGTGGCCGTGCGCCCGGATGCGGTCGATGATCGCGGAGGTGGAGCGGTCGGGCACGTACCCGAGGGTGCGGACCTGCCCGCCGAGCCGGCGCACCAGCGGGGCCTCCGGCACCATCTCCGGCGGGTAGTCGCCGCCCTTGACGTACACGTCGGGGCGGACGACCTCGATCAGGTCCGCCGGGGAGTCCTCCTCGAAGATCACCACGTGGTCCACGCAGGCCAGCGCGGCGAGCAGCGCGACCCGGTCCTCCACCGGGTTGACCGGCCGGTCCGGGCCCTTCAGCCGGCGTACGCTGCCGTCGGAGTTGACCGCCACCACCAGCAGGTCCCCGAGGGCCCGCGCCTGCTCCAGGTAGCGCACGTGCCCCGGGTGCAGCACGTCGAAGCAGCCGTTGGTGAAGACCACCGACCGGCCCGCGCCGCGCTGGGTCTCCACGATGGCCGCCAGCTCGTCCGGGGCCACCAGCACGGGGTGCCCGGCGTCGTCGCCGCGCGCGCCGAGTGCGTGCAGCAGGTCCTCCCGCCGGCACACGCAGGTGCCGGTGTCGGACACGGTGATGGTGGCGGCGAGCTGGGCGAGCTGCGCGGCGGTCGGCAGGGGCGCGGTGGCGGCCAGCGCCAGCGTCATCGCGGCCAGGTAGGCGTCGCCCGCGCCGACGGCGTGGCTCGCCGGGACCGGGGTGCTGTGGCTGCGCCGGGAGGCGCCGTCCGCGCCGCCGACCACCGCGCCCTCGGTGTCCAGGGTCACCGCGACCACGTCCGCGCCGGTGTGCGCGCGCAGCTCGGCGAGGCGGGCCTCGGCCAGCACGGCCCGGTCCACCCCGGCGCCGGCCAGGGCGCTCACCGTCACGCCGGTCCCGGTGACGCTGAGCCCGTCGCCGGTCATCGCCACCCGGTCCTCGCCGGGCGTCGGCTCGCCGGTCCCGCCCGTGGGCGGGCCGAGCGGCACCCCGGCCGGCGGCGGCGTGGCCCCCGGCGCTCCGGCTCCCGGCGCTCCGGCTCCCGGTGCTCCGGCTCCCGGTGCTCCGGCTCCCGGCGCTCCGGCTCCCGGCGCTCCGGCTCCCGGTGCTCCGGCTCCCGGTGCTCCGGCTCCCGGCGCTCCGGCCCCCGGTGCTCCGGCTCCCGGCACTCCGGCCGGTGCGGCGGCCGCCGGGGATCCCGCCGCGCCCGGCGCGGTGCCCACGCTCAGCTCCGAGGGGCCGTCCGCCGGGTCGGCCGCCGGGTGGTCCAGGTGCAGGTGCGAGTCGGTACGCGAGGCGGCGCGGGCGAGCAGTCGGGTCGCCTCCGCGAAGCTGGGGGTGACCACGGTCGGCGCGAGCCCCCGCCAGTCGGCCAGGTCGTGGGCGTCGAGGGCGATCGTGGCGTACCGGTCGCGGGCGGCGACCAGCCAGGCGCGGACGGGCGCGGGCAGCGCGCCCAGCCCGTAGTCGCAGACCACCAGGGTCGGCGCCTCGCCCCCGGCGGCGGCCCGCAGCTCCTCGGTGGCGCACTCCAGGGCGGTGAGCAGCCGCTGCACCCCGTCGCCGTCGAGCGCGTCGTCGGGGTCGCCGGAGTCCTCGCGCAGCAGGATCTGGTTGCCGGCGAGCATCCGCCGCTTCACGGGGGTGTGCCGGCCGGGCTGGGCGACGGTGCGGTCCCAGACCCCGGCCCGGTCGAGGCAGTCGTGCAGCTCGTCCCCGGCGACGTCCGCGCCGACCGGGGCGACCAGCACCGCCCGCCCGCCGAGGGCGGCCACGTTGACGGCGGTGTTCGCCGCCCCGCCGGCCGCCGAGATGCGCCGGCGCAGGGTGAGGACGGGGGCCGGGGCCTCCCGGCAGAGCCGGTCGGACTCGGCGAACCGCCACTCGTCGAGCATGGCGTCGCCGATCACCAGCACGGGGCGGCCCAGCCAGCTCTCCACGACGGTGGCGAGCCGGCGCTCTTCCGCTGCTGCTCCTGCCATGCCACCCGGGTCCCCCGGCCCTGCGGGATCAAACCTGGGCCGGTTTCGGGCGGCGGGCCCCGGGAACCGTCCAGAGGAACCCCGGAGAGGAGAGACACGACATGGCAGGCACGACACTGCAGGGCAAGCGGATCGCCTTCCTGGCCACCGACGGCGTGGAGGAGGTCGAGTACACCCGGCCGCGCGAGGCGGTCGAGAACGCCGGGGCGACGGCGGAGCTGGTCTCGCTCAAGCCGGGCAAGATCCAGGCATTCGACCATCTGGACCACGGCGGGACGTACGACGTCGAGGTGACCGTCGCCGACGCGGACGCCGGCCGGTACGACGGCCTGGTGCTGCCCGGCGGGGTGGCGAACCCGGACTTCCTGCGCACCGACCCGGACGCGGTCCGGTTCGTGAAGGCGTTCTTCGACGCCGGCAAGCCGGTCGGGGTGATCTGCCACGGCCCGTGGACCCTGGTCGAGGCGGACGTGGTGCGGGGCCGCCGGATCACCTCGTGGCCGAGCCTGCGCACCGACCTGACGAACGCGGGCGCGACCTGGGTCGACGAGCCGGTCGTCACGGACGACGGTCTGGTCAGCAGCCGCAAGCCGGATGACCTGCCCGCCTTCTGCGCCAAGATCGTCGAGGAGTTCGCCGAGGGCCGCCACTGAACGGGGAACGCTTCTTCCCGCCCGGCCCGCATGATCCGCGCCGGGCGGGAAAGAAGGCGGGATGACCACGCAAGAAAGCCCGGTGTTGCACCCCCGGCAGCTACGCCTGCTCATGTTCGGCCTGATGACGGGCATGCTGCTCGCCGCGCTGGACCAGACCATCGTCGGCACGGCGCTGCCCACCATCGTCGGCGAGCTGGGCGGGATCGACCACTACTCGTGGGTGGTCACCGCCTACCTGCTCGCCTCCACCGCCTCCACCCCGCTGTACGGCAAGATGGCCGACCTGTACGGCCGCCGCCCGGTGTTCCTCTTCTCGATCGGGACGTTCCTGCTCGGCTCGCTGCTGGCCGGGCTGTCGCAGGACATGACCCAGCTGATCGTGACCCGGGGCGTGCAGGGCCTCGGCGCGGGCGGCCTGATGACGCTCGCGTTCACGATCATCTCGGATGTGGTGTCGCCCCGGGAACGCGGTCGCTACCAGGGCCTGTTCGGGGCGGTGTTCGGCATCGCCTCGGTGGCCGGGCCGCTGGTCGGCGGCTACTTCGCCGAGGCCAACTGGCGGTGGATCTTCTACCTGAACGTGCCGCTGGCGATCCTGGCCATCGTGGTCTGCTACCACGTCATGCGGCTCATCCCGTTCCAGCGGCGGGAACACGCGATCGACTGGCTCGGGGCGGCGCTGCTGGTCGCCGGGGTGAGCTGCCTGCTGCTCGCGCTGAGCTGGGGCGGCAACTCGTACGCCTGGGGCTCCGCCGTGATCATCGGGCTGTTCGTGGCCGGGGCGGTGCTGGGCGGGCTGTTCCTGCTCCAGGAGGCGCGGGTCGCCGAGCCGATCCTGCCGCTGCGGCTGTTCCGCAGCCGGACGTTCGCCCTGGCCAACGGGGCCGGCTTCGTCCTGGGCCTGGTGATGTTCGGGTCGATCATCTTCATCCCGCTGTATCTCCAGATCGTCAAGGGCGCCTCGCCGACCCGCAGCGGCCTGCTGATGCTGCCGATGATGGCCGGCATCATCGTCACCTCGGTCCTCACCGGCCGGGCGATGACCCGGATCGGCCGGTACAAGTGGTTCCCGGTCGCCGGGTCGGCGGTGCTGCTCGCCGGCATGCTGCTGTTCACCCGCCTGGCCGTCGACACGTCGCTGTGGGTGGCGTTCGGCTATCTGACGGTCATCGGCGTCGGGCTGGGGCTGTCCATGCAGTCGCTGATCCTCGCCGTGCAGAACTCGGTGGGCCCCCGGGACCTCGGCGCCGGCACCTCCTCGGCGACGTTCTTCCGGTCGCTGGGCGGCTCGTTCGGGGTGGCGATCCTCGGGGCGGTGCTGTCGTCCCGGCTCGCCGACCAGCTCGCCGCCCGGATGCCGGCCGCGCTCGCGCAGCTCCCGCCACAGCAGCGGGCGGCGGTGCTGGCCGGCGGCGGCAACAACGTGTCGATCAACGACCCGGCGACGATCCTGGCCCTGCCCGGCCCGGTCCGCGCCGCCATCCAGGCCGCCTTCGTGGAGTCGCTGCACCTGGTCTTCCTCACCACCGGGCTGGTCGCCGTCGTGGCGGTGCTGGTGACCCTGGCGCTGCCCGACGAGAAGCTGCGCGGGGCCGGGCCGCGCGGCGCGTCGGGCGGGGCGGACCCGCTGGGCGGGAAGGCCCCCGCCCCGGGCGGCAAGCCGCTGGCGAAGGAGTCGCGGGACGAGGCCGCCGCCGAGATGGAGGCCAAGAGCCAGACGATGCTGTGAGCCCCGCCCCGCCCCGCCCCTTCCCGGGCGGGCTGGGGCCGGGCGGCCGGGCCCAGGCGGGGTGGAGCCGGGCGGCCGGGCCCGGGCGGCGGCTACTTCAGGATCATCCGGTTGGCCTGCTCGAAGACGTCCAGGTCGGCGAGGGTCTCGGTGACGGAGGCCGACAGCGGGGTGGGGAACCGGTCGCGGTGGAAGAAGCCCGCGTCGGTGGTCTCGTCGGTGGCCCGGACCAGCTCGCCGTCCCAGTCCTCGACCCGGAAGGCGACGGTGAAGACCTGGTAGGTGTGGCCGTACATGTTGGTGGTGATCCGGTCGGGGCCGGTGTAGAGGGCGAACGCGCCCACCCGCAGGGCGCGCAGCCCGGTCTCCTCGCGCACCTCGCGTACCGCGCAGTCGGCGATCGACTCGCCCAGCTCCATCGCCCCGGCCGGCATGGCCCACTGGCCGTTGTCGGAGCGCCGGATCAGCAGCACCCGGCCGGCGCTGTCGCGGACCACCGCGCGGGCGCCGACGAACATCAGGGTGCGGTCACCGGCGAGGGCGCGAAGCTGCCCCACGTACGAGTCGGCCCAGGAGATGCTCACCCGGACAACCTAACGGGGGTTCCCAACGGATGACCGCCGACACTAGCTTGTTACCCATGCGTAGCACGATGATGGACGCGCCGCTCCAGGTCGCCCGGATCCTCGAACACGGCGCCACGGTGCACGGCACCGCCGAGGTGGTCACCTGGACCGGCGGCGAGCCGCGTCGCATGTCGTACGCCGAGGTGGGGCGGTCGGCGGCCCGGCTGGCCCACGCGCTGCGCGACGAGTGCGGGGTGACCGGCGACGAGCGGGTCGCCACGTTCATGTGGAACAACAACGAGCACCTGGTGGCCTACTTCGCGGTGCCCAGCATGGGCGCGGTGCTGCACACGCTCAACCTGCGACTCTTCCCCGACCAGGTCGCCTACATCGCCAACCACGCGCAGGACCGGGTGGTGCTGGTCGACTCGACGCTGATCCCGCTGCTGGCCCGGGTCATCGGCGACCTGGCCACGGTGCGGCACGTGGTGGTCGTCGGCGGGGGCGACCCCGCACCCGCTGGTGGCGGCGGCCGGCGACCGGATCGCCGTACACCACTGGGACGCCCTGCTGGCTGGCAAGCCGGAGGTCTTCGACTGGCCGGAGGTCGACGAGCGCGACGCGGCCGCCCTCTGCTACACCTCCGGGACCACCGGCAACCCCAAGGGGGTCGCCTACTCGCACCGGTCGATCTACCTGCACTCGTTGCAGATCTGCATGCCGGAGGGGTTCGGCCTCGGGCCGACCGACCGGGAGCTGGCCATCGTGCCGATGTTCCACGCCATGTCCTGGGGGCTGCCGTACGCGGCGTTCCTCTCCGGCGCGTCGCTGATCATGCCGGACCGGTTCCTCCAGGCCGCCCCCATCGCCGCGATGATCGCCGCCGAGCGGCCCACCCTGGCCGGCGCGGTGCCGACCATCTGGAACGACCTGCTGGCCTACCTCGACGCGCACGACGTGGACACCTCCTCGCTGAAGGAGGTCATCGTCGGCGGCTCGGCCTGCCCGCCCGCTCTCATGCACGCGTTCGACGAGCGGCACCACATCGACGTGATCCACGCCTGGGGGATGACCGAGATGTCCCCGCTGGGCTCGGTGGCCCGGCCGCCGGCGGGGGCGACCGGCGAGGACGCCTGGCGCTACCGGTACACGCAGGGCCGCGTCCCGGCCGGTGTCGCCGCGCGGATCGTGGGCCCGCTGGGCGAGCCGCTGCCCGCCGACGGGGCCTCCGTCGGGGAGCTGGAGGTCCGGGGGCCGTGGGTGACCGCCCGGTACGTCGGCGACGACGCCCCGGACGAGGAGAAGTTCCGCGACGGCTGGCTGCGCACCGGCGACGTCGGGACGCTGTCGCCCGACGGTTACCTCACCCTCACCGACCGGGCGAAGGACGTGATCAAGTCCGGCGGCGAGTGGATCTCCTCGGTCGAGCTGGAGAACGCCCTGATGGCCCACCCGGCGGTGCTGGAGGCCTGCGTGGTGGGCGTGCCGGACGAGCGCTGGGACGAGCGGCCCCTGGCCACGGTGGTGGTCCGCGAGGGCGCCGAGGTGACCGCCGAGGAGCTGCGCGACTTCCTGGCCGGTTCGGTGGCGCGCTGGCAGCTGCCGGAGCGGTGGGCGTTCGTCGACGCCGTGCCGAAGACCAGCGTCGGCAAGTTCGACAAGAAGGTCGTCCGGTCCCGGTACGCCGAAGGGGTCCTGAGTGTCCGGGAGCTGACAACGCCGTAACAATTTCAGGCGCATCGTCGCCTGAATGGGCAGGGATGTACTCCTAGACCTCCCTCCCCCCAAGGGCGGCCCCGGCGTTCGCACCGCGCCGGGGCCGCCCGCCCAGGGGCGGTTCATCCGCCCCTTCATTCTTGCGAAACTTGTTCGGCTCTGTCCTGGCGACGGGGAAACAGCCGGTGAACGCGCCCGTTCGGTGCCGGTCCGGTCGGCGCCCGCGTCCTACCCGGCGCTCGCCTCCTCGGCGGTCGTGACCAGCACCTTGCCGACCACCGAGTTCTCCACCGCCTCGTGCGCCGCGGCCGTGGCCGCCAGCGGGTGGTGGTGCAGCGGCAGCCCCGCCTCCTCGCCCACCCGCACGCCGCCCTGCGCGGCAGCCGCCGACACGTCGGCGACGGCCTGTGCCTTGGCCACCGCCGGGGCGGTGTAGACCAGCACGAACTGCCAGCGGGCGTTCGGGGCCATCAGCGGCCGGATCGGCAGCGTCATCTCGCCCCCGCCGTCGTCGGCGTAGACGCAGACCGCCCCGCCGGCCCGCAGCAGCTGCACGTCGGCCGCCGCGTTGCGCGCCGCCGACACCTCGACGATCGTGTGTACGCCGTCCGGGGCGATCTTGCGGACCTCCTCGACGACGTCCTGCTCCCGGTAGTTCACGACGAACGACGCGCCGGCCGCCGCCGCGAGGTTGGCCTTCTCCGGGCTGCTGACCGTGGCGACGACGGTGGCGTCGGCCCAGCGGGCGAGCTGGATCGCCGCGTTGCCGACCGCCCCCGCCCCGCCCTGCACCAGCACGGTGTGGTCGGCCAGCGCCCCGGCGTGCAGCTTGCCCGGCATCATCTCCCCGGCGGTCAGGCAGCGGTGCGCGGTGAGGAACGGGATGCCCAGGGCCGCCCCCACGTCGAAGGAGGCGTCGCCGAGGGGCACCGCCTGCCGGACCGGCACCACCGTGTACTCGGCGGCGGTGCCCCACGGGCGCTGCCAGGCGGCCTCCCAGAGCCACACCCGCTCGCCGATCAGGTTCCGGTCGACCCCCGCCCCGACCGCCTCGACCACCCCGGCGCCGTCCTGGCCGGGCGTCTGCCAGCCCGCCGGCGGCGGCGACGCCCGGCGGGCCTTCCAGTCGGTCGGGTTCACCCCGGAGACGGCCACCCGGACGAGCACCTCGCCGGGCCCCGGTTCCGGCACCGGCCGGTCCACCAGGCGCAGCACCGAGGTGTCGCCGTTGCTCTCGTACACGATCGCCCGCATCGCCGTCGCTCCTCACCCTCGCCTGCGGCGGGCCCGTCGCGGACCCGTCCCCGGTCCGCTACCCGGGTGATCTCGCTTCATTCCGATCCCACCCGCCACCGGAACCGTATAACCAGGTACACGGAGGTAGGGGAGTGCTGATGCGGGACAAACCGGTGGTGGGCGCGCTGCCGCCCCCGACAGGCCGGACCGGACCGGGCGCGGGCCGGGCGAGGCCGGACGCGGGCCGCGCCGACCCGCCGCGCGACGAACCCCCGCCGGCCCCCGACGACCCGGCCGGGCGGCGGCTGCCGTGGACGAGCCGGAGCCGGGCGATCTGAGCCCTGCCCGAGCTGGCCGCGCGGTCGGCTTCAGCACCAGCCGCGCCGGGCCGGACTATGCGGCCGGCTTCAGCACCACCTTCGAGTAGCCCGCCTCCCGCTGGTCGAAGCGCTGGTACGCCTCCGGCGCGTCGGCCAGCGGCAGCTCCTTGCTCACCACGAAGCTCGGCTTCGCCCGCCCCGCCATGATCATGTTCCGCAGGTACTCGTTGTACGACTTCACGTTGGCCTGCCCCGTCCCCATCCGCAGGCCCTTCTCGAAGAACTTGCCGACCTTGAACACCAACTCGCCCCGGCCCGCCCGCTCGTCCGGCGCACCCGGGTCGTGCGCCAGATACAGCCCGACCACCCCGAGCGACCCCGTCGGCCGCACGACGTCCACCAGGCTGTTCAGCACCGCCGCCGGGTGCTCCTCGCCGCCGGCCCCGGACGCCTGGTAGCCCACCGCGTCCACGCCCCGGTCGGTGCCGACCCCGTCGGTCTGCTCCCGGATCTGCTCGACCGGGTCGCCGGCGGTGAAGTCGACCGGGATCGCGCCGATCGACTCGGCCAGCCGCAGCCGGTCCGGGACCTTGTCCACCAGGAACACCTCGGCCGCGCCCATCAGCAGCGCCGAGTACGCGGCCATCAGCCCCACCGGCCCGCCGCCCATCACGGTGATGTTCTCGCCGGGGCGCAGCCCGGTCATCGCCACCCCGTGGTATCCGGTCGGGAAGATGTCGGCCAGCATCGCGAAGTCGTTCTCGTGCTCCGTGCCGGGCGGCAGCCGCAGGCAGTTGAAGTCGGCGAACGGCACGCGCAGGTACTCGGCCTGCCCGCCCCGGTACGGCCCCATCGCGACGTAGCCGTACGCGCCCCCGGCGAAGCCCGGGTTCACCGTGAGGCAGAACCCCGTCTTCCCCTCCCGGCAGTTGCGGCAGAACCCGCACGCCACGTTGAACGGCATCGAGACCCGGTCGCCCTTGCGGATGTGCACGACCCCGGGCCCGACCTCCTCGACCACGCCCATGTTCTCGTGGCCGAACACGATGCCCGGCTCGGCCAGCGTGCGGCCCTCGTACATGTGCAGGTCCGAACCGCAGATCGCGGTCGTGGTGATCCTGACGATCACGTCGTTCGGCGCCTCGATCCGCGGATCGGGGACCTCGTTGACCGCCACCTCGTGCGGCCCCTGGTACACCACAGCTCTCATGCCACCGACGGTAGGCGGGCAAGCCGGGTGAAGGCCGCGATTCAGGCAGACCGGCCGCCCGGCCCGCATGGCCGGGCTGCCCGCGCGGTCAGCCGAGGTCGGCGACGACCTCCGGGGTCAGGTCACCCACCGCCGGCAGCACCACGGCCGCCAGCGCCTCGGCGTCCGGATCCAACGGGTACGCCCCGTGCGGCACCGCCACCACCCGCATCCCCGCCGCGGCGGCCGAACGCACCCCGTTCGAGGAATCCTCCACCGCCACGCAACGCGCCGGATCGACACCGAGCCGACGGGCCACCTCCAGGTAGACGTCCGGGGCCGGCTTGCCCCGCTCGGTCTCCTCCGTCGACAGCGTCGCGCCGAACGCCTCCGTGAGCCCCGTCGCCGCCAGCGCCGCCGCGATCAGCCGCGTCGGCGAGGAACTGGCCAGCCCCAACGGCCACCGCGCCGCCAGCCGGCGTACCACCTCGTCGGCCCCGTCGATCACCGGTACTCGCTCGGCGTACCGCCGGGCCATCTCGTCGACCACCTCGACGGCGACCTGCTCGGCCGTCCGGTCGACGCCCAGCTCGCCGCTGAGGTAGCGGGCCCACTCGCCCGTGCTCATCCCCATCAGCCGTCGCTGGGTGTCGGGCTGCCAGGTGCCGCCGTGCGTCGCCACGTACGCCCGGCGCACCTCCTCCCAGACCGGCTCGGAGTCCACGATCACGCCGTCCAGGTCGAAGACCACCGCATCCGCCACGGGCACCATCCTGCCCGAGCCCTCGCCCGCCCGCTCTCCGGGGCGGCCCGCTACCGGCCTCGTCGGCGGCCGGTGGCCCGGCACCGGTCGCTCGTGGGCGGGCCCGGCGGCGTGTGCCGCCGCCCGGGATGTCAGGCCGGCAGCGGCGGCAGGCGGATCGGGTTCTCCGGCGGGATCACCGTGTGCCCGGCCCGGGCCAGCGGCTCCAGCAGCTCCCGCAGCCGGTCGGTGCGCTCCGCGCCGAGTGCCTGCCACGGATGCAGGGCGGCCACGTCGGTGGCGTCCTCCACCGCCCGGAACTCCGCCCGGCCGTGCTCGGTCGGCTTCCCGTCCCCGGTCAGCCAGCCCCGCTCGGCGAGCCGCGCGGCCGCCGCCTCCCACTCCTGCGGCGACCAGCCCCGGCCCAGCAGGTTCAGCTCCGGCATGCCCTCGGCGACCCGCCAGGCGAGCGTCTCCACCGGGTCCAGGCCGGCGGCGACCAGCGCCGCGATGTGCCCGTCGCCCCGGTGCTCCCGCAGCGTCGTCGCGGCCTGCCACAGCCGGGCCAGCGGGTATTCGGCGGCCGGCAGGGCCGCGTTGGCCGCACCCAGCACCCGGCCCTCCGGCCGCGCCGCCCCGGCCGCCTCCTCCAGCAGCTCGGCGGCCTCCGCGAGGTGCCGCTCCGGCAGCTCGTACGCCAGCTCCGCCAGCGCCTGCACGGCACCGGTGAGCCGGGCCCGCAGCGCCTCGGCCGGCGTCACCAACTGCCACACCGCCGGCACGGCCCGCGCCACCACGGGCGGGGCGAAGCTGAAGAACGCGGCCACCACCGGGGCGGCCTCCACGGCGCCCAGCGGGGCGGCCCGGCCGGCGAAGTAGCCCCGCCAGAAGCCGCGCAGCCCGACCGCCTCGAACGCCGCCCGCGCCCGGGGATGGAAGTAGGTCACCGTGTGCACCGGCTCGAAGTGGGTCCACATCAACCGGGCGATCCCCGGATCGTCCAGCGCCGCCACGTGCACCTCCGCGTCGATGGGGTCACCGTGCGGCGGGCGGGACCGCCCACGGTGACCCCGAACCTACTGGTCGTAGGCGACGGGAAGAAAGACTGTTGTGAACTACCGCACCAGGTGCGGGCTACTGCGCGGCGAGCACGTCGACGACGAACCGCAGCGGTCCGGCCGGCCGGCCGCCCGAGGAGTCGTTGCCGTACGCCAGGTCGGCGGGGATGTCGAGCTGCACCCGGCTGCCCACCTTGACCCCGACGAGGCCCTGGTCCCAGCCCTTGATGACCTGGCCGACGCCGATCGGGAAGGTGGCCGGCTGGCCGCTGTTCCAGGACGCGTCGAACTCCTTGCCGTCGGCGTAGAACACGCCCACGTAGTTGGTGGTGATCTGCTGCCCGGCCTTCACCGCCGCGCCCTTGCCCTCGATCAGCGTCTTGACGGTGAGCTTCTTCAGCTCGCCCTTGCCCGCCTCGACCTTCGGCTTGGTGGCCAGCGCCGGGTCCGACCCCTCGGGCAGCTGCGGGGCGGGCGGCGCGGTGGGCGGCTGCTCCTCGGCCGGCGCGGTCGCCGACGGGGCGGAGGCGACCTCCTCCGGCGCGTCGTCCTTACCCTGGTTGACCACCACGAACACGGTGATCAGCACGCCGACGACGGCGACACCGGCGAGCGCGCCGACGATCGACTGGAGGCGGCGCTTCTTCTCGGCGGCCTTCTTCGCCGCCAGCTGGGCGGCCAGTCGCCGCTCCGCCTTGCCCGGGCCCTGGCCCGCCGACCGGTTCTGCACACGCTCGCTCACGTCGACTCCCTGATCAAGAGGTGGGGGGCCCGGCGGCCGCTGCCGAGGCCAGCGCACACGGTACCCGCCCTGCTGCCCACGGTGCTGCCTCGGCCGCCACCCCCACCGGTCCGAGCGGCTGCGGTTGCCGGCGCGCGGGGGTCGACGGGGGTAACTTGTCGACCATGGCGATCCTCACCGAAGAAGACCTGGCCCTGCTGGCCGAACCGCAGCTCGCCCACGTGGCCACCATCGAGCCCGACGGCAGCCCGCACGTCACGCCGGTCTGGGTGGACACGGACGGCGAGCACATCGTGTTCAACACCGCCAAGGGGCGGCAGAAGTACAACAACATCCAGCGGACCCCGATCGTGGCCGTCTCGGTGGTGGACAAGGCCAACGACTTCCGCACCCTGTGGGTCAAGGGCACCGCCGAGTTCGTCGAGGAGGGGGCCGACGCGCACATCGACAAGATGGCGCAGAAATACCTCGGCCAGGAGACCTACCCGTTCGGGCAGCCCGGCGAGGTGCGGGTGATCGTCCGGATCACCCCCACCCAGAAGCTCGGCCGCGGCTGACCCCCACCTGCAAGGAAGGGCCCCCTATTAACACCTGTGGTGAGAAGGGGACCCCTCTCTACCGGATGCGTTAACAAGGGGCCCCTTCTTACCCCCCGATGTACGCCGCGAGGTGCTCACCCGTGAGCGTGGAGCGGGCGGCGGCCAGGTCGGCCGGCGTGCCCTCGAAGACGATCCGACCCCCGTCGTGACCGGCTCCGGGGCCCAGGTCGACGATCCAGTCGGCGTGCGCCACGACCGCCAGGTGGTGCTCGACGACGAGCACCGACTTGCCGGCGTCGACGAGCCGGTCGAGCAGCCCCAGCAGCTGCCCGACGTCGGCGAGGTGCAGGCCGGCGGTCGGCTCGTCGAGGACGTACACGCCGCCCTCGGTGCCCAGGTGGGTGGCCAGCCTGAGCCGCTGCCGCTCGCCACCGGACAGCGTGCTGAGCGGCTGGCCCAGGGTGAGATACCCCAGCCCCACGTCGGCGAGGCGGTCGAGGACCGCCCGCGCGGCCGGCGTACGGGCCTCGCCGGCGGCGAAGAACTCCCGCGCCTCGGTCACCGGCATCGCCAGCACCTCGGCGATGTCCCGGCCGCCGAGGCGGTATTCCAGCACCGACGCCTCGAACCGCCGCCCCTCGCACTCCTCGCACACCGTGGCGACCCCGGCCATCATCGCCAGGTCCACGTAGACCACGCCCGCGCCGTTGCAGCCGGGACAGGCACCCTCCGAGTTGGCGCTGAACAGGGCCGGCTTCACGCCGTTGGCCTTCGCGAACGCCTTGCGGACCGGGTCGAGCAGCCCCGTGTACGTCGCCGGGTTGCTCCGCCGCGAACCCCGGATCGGGCCCTGGTCGACCGACACCACCCCCGCGCCGGCCGGGATCGACCCGTGCACCAGCGAACTCTTGCCCGAGCCGGCCACGCCGGTGACGACGACGAGCACGCCGAGCGGGATGTCGACGTCGACGCCGCGCAGGTTGTGGGTCGACGCGCCCCGGATCGGCAGCCGGCCCGTGGGCGTGCGTACCGTCTCCTTGAGGGCGACCCGGTCGGCGAGGTGACGGCCGGTCACGGTGCCGCTGGCCCGCAGCCCCTCGACGGTGCCCTCGAAGCAGACGGACCCGCCGGCCGCGCCCGCGCCGGGCCCGAGGTCGACGACGTGGTCGGCGATCGCGATGGTGTCCGGCTTGTGCTCCACCACGAGCACCGTGTTCCCCTTGTCCCGCAGCCGTAGCAGCAGGTCGTTCATCCGCCGGACGTCGTGCGGGTGCAGGCCCGTCGTGGGTTCGTCGAAGACGTACGTGACGTCGGTGAGCGGGGAACCGAGGTGCCGCAGCATCTTCACCCGCTGCGCCTCGCCGCCCGACAGCGTGCCCGACGGCCGGTCCAGCGACAGGTAGCCCAGCCCGATCTCCACGAACGAGGCGAGGGTCTGGTGCAGCTTGTCCAGCAGCGGCGCGACCGACGGCTCGTCGAGACCGCCGACCCATTCGGCGAGGTCGCTGATCTGCATCGCGCAGGCGTCGGCGATGTTGACGCCGCCGATCCGGGCGGAGCGGGCGGCCTCGCCGAGCCGGGTGCCGCCGCACTCCGGGCACGCGGTGAAGGTGACCGCCCGGTCCACGAACGCCCGGATGTGCGGCTGCATCGCCTCGCGGTCCTTCGCGAGGAACGACTTCTGGACCTTGGGGATCAGCCCCTCGTACGTGAGGTTGACGCCCTCCACCTTCACCCGGGTCGGCTCCCGGTGCAGGAAGTCGTGCCGCTCCTGCGTCGTGAACTCGCGGATCGGCTTGTGCGGGTCGAGGAAGCCCGACTCGGCGTAGACCCGCACCGTCCAGAAGCTGTCGGCCTTCCAGCCGGGGATGGTGATCGCGCCCTCCGCGATCGACTTCGAGTCGTCGAAGAGCTGGGCGAGGTCGAGGTCGGAGACCGTGCCCCGGCCCTCGCAGCGTGGGCACATGCCGCCGGTGCGGGTGAAGGTCTGCCGTACGGTCCGGCCGCCGCCGCGCTCCACCGTGATCGCGCCGCTCGCCCGCACCGACGGCACGTTGAAGGAGAACGCGGCCGGCGGCCCGACGTGCGGCCGCCCCAGCCGGCTGAACAGGATGCGCAGCATCGCGTTGGCGTCGGTGACGGTGCCGACCGTCGAGCGCACGTCGCCGCCCAGCCGCTGCTGGTCGACGACGATGGCCGTGGTCAACCCGTCGAGCACGTCGACCTCGGGCCGGGCCAGCGTCGGCAGGAAGCCCTGCACGAAGGCGCTGTACGTCTCGTTGATCAGCCGCTGCGACTCCGCCGCGACGGTGCCGAACACCAGCGAGCTCTTGCCGGAGCCGGACACGCCCGTGAACACGGTGAGCTGCCGCTTCGGCAGGTCGACGCTGACGTCCTTGAGGTTGTTCTCGCGCGCGCCCCGCACCCGGATCAGGCCGTGGCCCCCGGCGCCGCGCCGGGCGGTCGACTCCGACGCCGTCTCCGCCGCCATGCTCAGCGCAGTTCCTGGATCCGGACGAGGTTGCCGGCGGGGTCGCGGAAGGCGCAGTCGCGCACCCCGTACGGCTGCTCGGTCGGCTCCTGGACGACCTCGGCGTCGCTGGCCTGGATCTTCTCGAAGGTGCCGTCCAGGTCGGGCGTGGCCAGCAGGATCCAGCCGTACGTTCCCTTCGCCATCATCTCGGCGATGGTGCGCCGCTCGTCGTCGGTGATGCCGGGGTCGACGGCCGGCGGGGCCAGGAGGATGCTGGTGCCGGGCTGGCCGGCGGGGCCGACGGTGATCCAGCGCATGGTGCCCGTGCCGACGTCGTTGCGGACTTCGAAGCCGAGCACGTCGCGGTAGAAGGCGAGGGACTCCTCCGGGTCGGTGTGCGGCAGGAAGCTCGTGTGAATGGTGATGTCCATGCCGATCACGCTAGTTGCGGCCGACTGACCTGTGCTTCTTGATTCCTGATCGGTCCGGCCGCCGGTTCGTGCCGCCGGTTCGTGCCGCCGATTCGTGCCGCCGATCCGGCCGTCGGTTCGTGTCGCCGGTCCGGCCTGCCCGGCGGCCGCCTAGGCGGGCACCGGGGTCAGGACGACGATCGCGGTGTCCCGGCCCCGGTGGGCGGCGAGGCCGTCCAGGTCGCCGTAGCCCCGGTAGTCGTGCAGCGCCGACCACAGCCGGTCGCGCTCGGCTCCGGTGGCCCGGTGGGCGGTCACCTCGCGGGACTCGCCGCCGAGGTCGACGGTCGCCCGGGGGTGGGCCTGGAGGTTGAGCCACCAGGCGGGGTCGGCCGCGTCCCAGCCGTTCATGGCGAGGGTGACGAACCGGTCGCCGTCGCGGATGTAGCCGACGATGACGGCACGTGGCCGGCCCGAGCGGCGGCCGGTCGTGTGCAGCCGCAGCATGCCGAACCGGCCGCCCGGCGTCGGGGCGCTCAGGCCCACCCGGTCGGCGGTGACGCGGAGGAGAGCCTTGTGGCCCAGCCAGGCGCTGCGGACGAACCACCTCGGCGGGGGCTTGGGGGAGGTGCCCATGGCGGCCTCGTTTCTACGGTGTAGGTCTACACCGTAGAGTAAGTCCTACGCCGTAGGGCGGCAAGTAGGATCCGAAGGTGCCCCGACACGCCGACGACCGCTCCGCGACCCGCGCCCCCGCCCGCCTCAGCCGGGAGGCGATCGTCGCCGCCGCGATCGGCCTCGCCGACCGGGACGGCCTCGCCGGGCTGAGCATGCGGCGGCTCGCCCAGCACCTCGGCGTGGACGCGATGTCGATCTACTACCACCTGCGCGACAAGGACACCCTGCTCGCCGCGATGGTCGACGCCGTCGCCGCCGAGATCGAGGTCGACGGCGAGATCGAGGCCGCCGCGCTCGGCGGCGGTGGGACCGAGGCCGCCGCAGTCGGCGGCGGCGGTGGGACCGGGGCCGGCGGCGAGGCGGCGGCCGGCAGCGGCCCGGCAGGCGCAGGCACCCCCGGGCCGTGGACCGACCAACTGCGGGCGCTGATCATGCGGGCCCGCCGGACGATGCTGCGCCACCCCTGGGCGGCCCGCGTGCTGGAGGCCCGCGACACGCCCACCCCGGCCGTGCTGCGGCACATCGAGCGGGTGCTCGCCGTGCTGCGGGGCGGCGGCTGCTCGGTGAGCCTGAGCCACCACGCCCTGCACCTGCTGGGCAGCCGGATCCTCGGCTTCAGCCAGGACCTGTTCGACGACTCGCCGAACACCCCCGCGACCGAGGCGGAGACCGCCGCGCAGGCAGCCGCCTGGGCCGAGAGCATGCCGCACATCGCGGAACTCGCCGTCGCGGTCTCGCACAGCGGCGCCCTCGGCGGCTGCGACGACGAGGACGAGTTCGCCTTCGCCCTCGACCTGCTGATCGAGGGGCTCGACCGCCGGCGGCTCGCCGAACAGGGCTGACCTCCCCTTGCGGGGCCCCGTCCGAGGTGCGCGCGATCAGTGGCCGGTTGCGGTGGAACCGCACCGGCGTGTCGTGTAGTGGAGGCAGCCACTCATCCCGGCCTGGTCACTCCGGGACGCCTCGATTCCCGGTGACACCGGCCCCGGCTAGGCGGTCTTGCGGGGCGCCGCCTTCTTCGGGGCGGCCTTTCGCGCCGGCGCCTTCTTCTCGGCCTTCGCCCCCGCCGCCTTCGTCGTGGCCTTCCCCGGGGCCGCCTTCTTCGTACCCCCGGTGGACCCGCCGCCGGTCCCGCCGGCCGCCTTCTTCGCCGCCGGCTTCTTCTCGGCAGCCTTCCGCGCCGGGGCCTTCGCCTCCTTCGCGGCCTTCGTGGCCTTCTGCGCCGACCGGGCCGACGTGATCGGGGTCGGCTCGCCGCTCCGCTCCGGCTGCTCCCCGCGCGCCGCCCGGGCCCGCTCCACCGACGCCTTCAGCGCCGCCATCAGGTCCACCGCCGCCGCCGGGGCCTCCTCGACCTCCTCCGGCTGGACGACCTCCCGGCCCTCCACCTTCGCGTCGATGACCTCCTGCAACGCCGCCCGGTAGTCGTCGGTGAAGACCTCCGGCTCGAACTCGCCCGCCATCGAGTCGATCAACGAGCTGGCCATCGCCAGCTCCGGCGGCCGGACCTTCAGGTCCTCGCCCAGGAAACCGAAATCGGGGGTACGCACCTCGTCCGGCCACAGCATCGTGTTGAGCAGCAGCACCCCCTCGCGCACCCGCAGGGTCGCCAACTGCTCCCGCTGGCGCAGCGCCACCTTGACGATGGCCACCCGCTCCGAGTCGACCAGTGCGTCGCGCAGCAGCACGTACGGCTTCGTCGCCGCGCCCTCCGGCTCCAGGAAGTACGCCTTGTTGTAGAGGATCGGGTCGACCTGCTCCGCCGGGACGAACTCCAACACGTCGATCGCCCGCGACGTGGTCAGCGGCAGGTCCGCGAAATCCTCGTCGGTCAGGATCACCATCTCGCCGCCGCCGATGTCGTACCCCTTGGCGATGTCGTCGTAGGTGACCTCCTCACCGCACACCGAACAGGTGCGCTTGTACCGGATGCGCCCCCCGTCCTCCCGGTGCACCTGGTGGAAGCGGATGTCCTTCTCCTCGGTGGCCGAATAGAGCTTCACCGCGATCGAGACCAGCCCGAACGAGACAGCCCCCTTCCAGATCGCCCGCATCCCCCGCTCCTCTCCCCGGTTAACGTTCAGGATCGCAAAGGATCGAAGCGGGCGCGATGACTTCTGTTGCCCTACTACAGTCAGGAAATGCCCGGCGCGCCGCTGAAGCCGATGCTCGCGACGACCGGCCCGCTGCCCGCCGGCGCCGAGTGGGCGTACGAGTTCAAGTGGGACGGCGTACGCGCGCTCGCCGACATCGTCGGCGGCCGGCAACACCTGTACGCCCGCTCCGGCGTGCAGATCACCGCCGCCTACCCGGAGCTGATCACCCTCGCCGAGCAGATCGACGACGCCCTGCTCGACGGGGAGGTGGTGCTGCTCAACCAGGCCGGTCAGCCCTCCTTCACCGCGCTCGCCGAACGGATGCACGTGCGCGATCCGGCGAAGGCGGCCCGGCTCGCGGCGAGCGTACCCGTGACGTACCTGATCTTCGATCTGTTGCGGCTGCGCGGCGCGGACCTCACCGGCCGGCCCTGGCGCGAACGCCGCGACCTGCTGGAGGGCCTCGGACTCGGCGGCGCCCGGTGGGCCGTGCCCCCCGTCTTCGCCGACGGGCCCGCCACCTACGAGGCGGCCGGCGAACACGGCCTCGAAGGGGTGATGGCCAAGCGCACCGGCTCGGCCTACCGGCCCGGCGTCCGCTCGCCCGACTGGGTCAAGGTCAAGCTGGAGGTCACCGGCGACTTCGTCGTCGGCGGCTGGCGGCCCGGGGCCCGCAAGATCGGCGGCCTGCTCGTCGGCGTGCCCCGCCCCGACGGCCGGCTCACCTACCGGGGCCGCGTCGGCGGCGGCATCGGCGCGGCCCTCGAACGCGAACTGCTGCGCGAGCTGGAACCCCTGCGCGCCGGCAGCTCCCCGTTCGCCGCCGACGTGCCCAGCGAGGATGCCCGGGGCGCCATCTGGGTAGATCCTGAGGTCGTGGTGGAGGTGAAGTACGGCCAGCGCACCCCCGACGGCCGGCTGCGCTTCCCCCGGGTGCTGCGGCTGCGCCCCGACAAGCCGCCCGAGGAGGTGGACGATGCCGGCTGACCGGCTCAAGGTCGACGTGCAGGGCCGCTCGCTGGAGCTGTCCAACCTGGACAAGGTGCTCTACCCGGCGGCGGGCTTCACCAAGGGCGAGGTGATCGACTACTACACCCGCATCGCCCCCGTGCTCCTGCCGCACCTCGCCGACCGGGCCCTCACCCGCATCCGCTACCCCAACGGGGTCGAGGACAAGAGCTTCTTCGAGAAGAACGCCCCCGCAGCCACCCCCGCCTGGGTACGCACCGAGAACCTCCCCGCCCCCGGCTCCACCAAGGGCCGCGAGACCATCGACTACGTCGTCGCCGACGACCTGCCCACCCTCGTCTGGCTGGCCAACCTCGCCGCCCTGGAACTGCACACCCCGCAGTGGAAGATCGGCGGCCACCCCGACCTGCTGGTCGTCGACCTCGACCCCGGCCCCCCGGCCGGGCTGCGCGAGTGCAGCCAGGTGGCGCTGCTGCTGCGCGACCGGCTGGCCCTCGACGGGCTCGACTCCTATCCGAAGACGTCGGGCAAGAAGGGCATGCAGCTCTGCTGCCCGATCGCCGGCACCCAGGATGCCGACGTCGTCTCCGACTACGCCCACCGGGTCGCCCGCGAGCTGGAGGAGGCCCACCCGAAGCTGGTCGTGTCGAAGATGGCGAAGAACCTGCGCGGCGGGAAGGTCTTCATCGACTGGAGCCAGAACAACGCGGCGAAGACGACGGTAGCGCCGTACTCGCTGCGCGCCCAGCCCGTGCCGGCCGTGTCGACGCCGCTGACCTGGGACGAGGTGGCGGCCGGCGCGGCCGGAAAGCGCCCGGCTGCTCGCCCCTACACCGCCGCCGAGGTGCTCAAGCGGGTGGACAAGCACGGCGACCTGCTCGCCCCGCTGCTCGACGGCGGCCCCGAGGTGTAAGGAGGGGCCCCCTGTTAACGCATTCTGTTGTACAAGGGGCCCTTCCTAACCAACCAGACCCGGCAGCGCTAGCCGACTGCGGCGACGGTGGCGCCGCTCGCCAGGACGTGCCGCCCGAGGGGACGCAACGTGTGCAGCACGGACCCGCCCGTCCGACGGGTATCGATCAGCCCGGCGGCCCGCAGGACGCTCGCGTGCTGGCTGGCGGTGGCCGCCGACACGCCGACCCGCCGGGCCAGTTCGCTGGTGCTGCATCCCGCGCCCACCGCCGCCAACACCGCCGCCCGGGTGCCACCGAGCAGCGCGGCGAGCGACGCGCCCTCGGCCGCGTCCACCGACGGTGGCGGCCAGGCGGTGTCGAGCCCGGCCGCCTGGGCGGTGTCGAGGCCGGTCGCCCAGCCGGTGTCGGGGCGGTCGGGCGCGGCGGTGCCCAGGTCGGTCGTCCGGGCGGCGTCGGACCGGCCGCGCCCGGCGCGATCGGCCGGCCCGACGGCGTACGCCTGCTCCGGCGGGGCCGGCACCAGGGCGGGACGGTGCGCGACCGGGTACACCAGCACGGGTGGCAGCTCGGGATCGCGGAGCAGGGTCGGCCTCCGCCAGCAGAAGAAGGACGGGACGAGCCGTAGC
Source organism: Micromonospora sp. PTRAS2 (assembly GCF_054052245.1). Classification (NCBI taxonomy): domain Bacteria; kingdom Bacillati; phylum Actinomycetota; class Actinomycetes; order Micromonosporales; family Micromonosporaceae; genus Micromonospora; species Micromonospora sp. PTRAS2. The sequence goes on along the minus strand of NZ_JBSWBU010000001.1, from coordinate 360,726 downwards.
CCACGGCCGCCGAGGCGGACGTCCCGGCTGAAGCTCGTGCCGTGCAGTTCCAGCACCGGTGCGCGCCACCGCAGGTCGGGGTGGAGCGACCCGACCAGCCCTTCGAAGCCGTGCCCGGTGAGCGTCTGCAACCGGGTGGCCCGGTCGGCGGTGACAGCGGCCCGGATCACCGGCCAGTACGGGGCCACCGCCGCCCGGTGGTAGTCGCGTACCGCGTCGGCGACCAGGCGCAGGCTCGCCGGCTCGGCGCGCGCGAGTGACCGGGTCAGTGGGGTGGGACGGCGCTGCTCGGCGAGCCGCCGCAGGTCACCGGCGAGCCGGCGGGGCCTGGTGGTGAGCAGCGCCTCGATTCCGGCCGCCAGGCCGTACGTGCCGGCGGGCGGGGTGAGGAAGTCCGGTGAGTAGCCGCGGGGCGGGGCCAGCTCGGCGAGCAGCCGTGCCGCCGAGGGCAGCTGACGGCGGGTGTGCCGCCACCACTGTCGGATGCCGGGCGCCTCCGGCCGGCCCTGCAGCAGATGAATGCTGAGCAGCACCTCCCACATCGGGTCGGGTGCCTCGGCGATCCGCACCCGGGCGAGGTCGTCAGGGGTGAACAGAATCCTGATCATTACGACTTTCCCCCGTTCGTGTGACCAGAAATACCAGCCTTGTCGCCCGGGAGATCGTCGGCAACCCCATTCAACCTAATCGACGTACGATGTCGCAGATCCATCTCGCGGCGTGATTGTCGGTGGCGGATTTCGGGCTGAGTCGAAGGGCGTTGCCGCTGCTGGAGGCGTGGGCGACTCTGTTCACAGAGGTGGATTGCAGGGGCGCCTCGACGGAATTGCTGCCTTTGGTCAGCCTTATTCGGCCACGAATGTCAATGGTCGATCCGATCCCTCCGCGTGCCGATGACGGCCTTCTCCTGCCGTACCCGAAAGGAAACCGCATGTTCGAGTCGACCATCAGCCGGACCCGGGCCGCGCTGCTCGCCCTCGCCGCCACGGCGGCGCTGCTCGCGGCCGGCAGCGTGCTCGCCGCGCCCGCGAGCGCCGCCGCCCAGGCCGCCGCCCCCGCCGACGGGCGGCCGGTCTGCGTGACCGTCCTGGCGCCCCTCAAGGCGGGGCAGGAGTTCTCCGAGGTCCTCTCCCGCCGGTGCGGGGCGTCGGAGCAGGCCGCCCTCGCGGCGACCAGGGAGGCCGGCGTCACCGCATCCGTGCAGATATTCACGCTGATCGAGCACGCCAACTACGGCGGGGCCTACGACCACGTCTACGGCGGCGCCTGGTGCGACGCGGCCGGCTACGGCATCAACCCCGGCTGGTACGAGTGGCGGCTGTCGTCGTTCCTGCCCGACGGCGGCTGCTACTACACCACGCTGACCAACCACAGTGGGGCGTCGCGGCGGTTCAACGGCGACACCCCGAGCCTCCCCTCCGGCTTCAACGACAACGCCGCGAAGATCCGCACCACCGCCTGACCGGTGCCCGAGGGGCCCGCACGCACCAGGGGAGTGTGCGGGCCCCGCGCCCTCCATCCGGTCAGGGACTATCGGTGGCGGTGGCTACGGTGCGGAATGCGGCAGGGTGGGCTGCGCGGTGCGAAGAAGCGTAGGCGAAACTGGCGGCGGAGAGCAGGCCGGCGGACCAGGCGGCGAGGACGTGCCGCTGATCCCGTCCCGCCCGCCGCGACCACCCGACCACCACCAGCGCCACGACGCCTGCGGTGAGCGCCGTGCGTACCCCCGATCCCCGCCCAGCCGGGCACCAGGCCGGCGGTGGCGTGGCTGGCGTACACCGGGATGACGCGGCGGCCAGCAGGACGATCGCCGGTTAGCCGCCGCCGATGCGTCGGGCGACCGCCCGGACCAGCAGGGCGGCCCCGCCGTACAGCGGGGCGAGGAAGATCAGCACCAGCGGATAGTCGGTGACGACGAACCCGCCCCAGGAGCACTCGGCGGCCCACGGCGCGAGCGCGAACAGGGCCAGCACCGGCGCGAGCCGACGCCACCGGCCCGGCGTCGATGGCGCGCTTCCCTCGGCAGGTGAGGCGATCCGTGGCTCCCCGTGACCGGTCATCCGTCCACTGTCCGGACCCGACGGTCACCGGGAAGCGGCCGTAGGTCTATGCCGGGCACACCAGGGTCTACGCCCCCGGTGGCTCGCGCCGCCCGTAGGCCCGCTGGTTGCGCCGGGTCGCGCATGGCGCGAGGTGGTCGCTGGGCAGGCCGCACCGCGCGCCGCCGGCCAGTCGCCGGTCACAGAACACCCGATGATGTACGCGCTGCTCGTCCTCGGTCGACACGGTCACCTCCCCGACGTCGACGCACCGGCTGAGCTGGGCCAGGACGCGCGCCGCCGTGCGGGCGAGGATCCGGGCGCGGAGCAGGTCCGGCACGAGGATCGGCACGTGCACGACCCACCGGCTGTTGGGGCCCTTCATCGGCTTGGGGTCGGGGTCTTCGACATTCCAGTGCCCTTCCGTTGGTTGGGGGTGGACCTGCCGGCGCAGCCTCACTCGACGTGCGGCGGCAGGGCACAACTGGGGCCGGGGCGGCCGGGCCGGGGGAATGGCCCAGCCGCCCCGGAACGGGGGGAGTGGTGCTGACGTGACGGGCCACCACCACGGCAAGCGCCAACCGACCGCAGGCACCGCGTCACTGAATGCAACCGTACGGAGCTTTTGAAGCAATGTCAAGAGTAGTCGCAGTGTCCTCACCTATGTCAGCACTGCCAAATGGCTTAGGTGTTTTGCCTGTCTCAGGAGGTGGATCGATACTGGCAGAGCCAACCGACTGCAAGGGGTGCTCGTGCCTATCCCGCCCACCATGAACGAACTGCTCGAGGACCTTGTCAGGCGCATCGACGAGGGGGAGTGGCCTCGTGGTGCCCAGTTGCCGCCCGGTCATGTGCTGGCCGACGAGTACGACGTGTCGCTGTCGACCATCAACAGGGCTTGGGCGACGCTGCGGAAGCGGGGCGTCCTGGTGGGCCGCCCCGGCCGAGGTGTCTTCGTCGCCGAGCGCTAGCAGCAACTAGGCGCAAGCACGGTGGTGCGCGGGGAAGCGCGGCCAGGCCGGATGCGTAACGACGAGTGCCGCAGGGTCACCCCCGCATGTGCGGGGAGCAGCCCAGCCACGTCGCGGACACGTCGAAGATCAGCGGATCACCCCCGCATGTAGCGGGGAGCAGCACATCGGCTGTCCGGCGTCGCTGTCGATGACGGGATCACCCCCGCATGCGCGGGGAGCAGGTCGAGGCGGAGAACACCAACACCACGCACCACGGATCACCCCCGCATGCGCGGGGAGCAGGAGTGGCGACCCGGTCCGGACGCCCCGCAGTGGGGATCACCCCCGCATGCGCGGGGAGCAGACACCCGCGTCGTCGTAGGCTCGCAGCGCCCAGGGATCACCCCCGCATGCGCGGGGAGCAGGCCCCGGAGTTGGATGGTGGGGCGAGCGCCCGGGGATCACCCCCGCAAGCGCGGGGAGCAGGATAGGTCGGACGCGGCCGGCAGGACGTACGGGGGATCACCCCCGCATGCGCGGGGAGCAGTCCGGCTCCGGGTCGGTGTCGGCGTCGGTCACCGGATCACCCCCGCATGCGCGGGGAGCAGGTCGCGACCCGGCGGGCCGACGGGTTCATCCCGGGATCACCCCCGCATGCGCGGGGAGCAGGGGAAGTCGGCGGGGTCCGTGGTCCAGGGCCCGGGATCACCCCCGCATGCGCGGGGAGCAGATTCGGTGGGGGTGGGCCGCCGGGGAACGGCCGGGATTACCCCCGCATGCGCGGGGAGCAGACGACGGCGCGGCGACGAGGGACGGGCTTGACGGGATCACCCCCGCATGCGCGGGGAGCAGCCCGCCGCCGGCAGCGCTGTTCCGGCGGGGCAGGGATCACCCCCGCATGCGCGGGGAGCAGGTCACGAGCACCGACACCACGACCTGCACGGCCGGATCACCCCCGCATGCGCGGGGAGCAGCACGGTGCCGGCTCCCGCTTGGGTCAGGGTCGGGGATCACCCCCGCATGCGCGGGGAGCAGGTGGACCGCTTCCTGGCCAGCAAGTCGAGCCTGGGATCACCCCCGCATGCGCGGGGAGCAGAGCCGGAGTACCTCCCGCTGCTCGGGCGTCGCCGGATCACCCCCGCATGCGCGGGGAGCAGGGTCGGTTGGGGGTCAGGGGTGACCTGACCCCCGGATCACCCCCGCATGCGCGGGGAGCAGCGTGTGGCCGATGGTGGCCACCGCAGCGCCGGGAAACGGCCGCGGATCACCCCCGCATGCGCGGGGAGCAGAAGACGATCACCGGCAACACGATCACCGGTGCGGGATCACCCCCGCATGCGCGGGGAGCAGCTGTACGGCCTGGTCGTAGTTGAGTTGGGCGCGGGATCACCCCCGCATGCGCGGGGAGCAGTGCCGTGATGCAGCGTCCTACCGACGTGACGCGGGATCACCCCCGCATGCGCGGGGAGCAGCCCGGCCACGACCGCGTTGCGGTCGGCGAGCAGGGATCACCCCCGCATGCGCGGGGAGCAGGGCGACTGGTTCGTCACCATGTCCGGCTCGACGGGATCACCCCCGCATGCGCGGGGAGCAGATGGCCGGTGATGTCGGGTCGATCGCTGACCGGGGATCACCCCCGCATGCGCGGGGAGCAGGCTTTCTGACCTGCGATGCTAAAGATCAACTTCCTGGTTTTCGTTCACTTGCCTCTCAAGGCCATCGCTGTTGGAATCGAGCGCGCCGGTTGGGTTGGTGTGAGTCGCAGCCGGATCAGCGTACCGATGGAATCTCCGCGAGGGCGTCCGACGGGGAGGGGTTCCGGCGACCGGATTAATCTTGCTCGATCTCCAGCCAGGCCGCGTCCGGGCGTATATGAGCGTCGTTCTCGATGCTGAAAGCGGCCGCGTGGTCGGTCTGCGAGTCGTCCCTGGGAGTTGGTCGTCAGGTGTCGTACCCCTCTGTTCTCATCTCCTCCGTGCCCGATCGACCTGGTCTCAGCGAGAGTGCCCGTCTTGTCTGGGGCAAGACGAACCGCGACCGGGGCTTCTGGCTTCCGCTGCATCGTCACCTCGCCGACAGCGCCGATGTCGTCGGCCTGCTGTGGGACATGTGGCTACCGGAAAGCGTTCGGCGGCCCATCGCTGCGCCGTTGCCCGGTGGGGCCGACGACGGCCGCCGGCTGGTCCGCTGGCTCGCCGGCATCCACGACATCGGCAAGGCCACCCCGGCGTTCGCCTGGCAGGTGAAGCACCTGCGGGAAGACATGCGAAGACACGGCTTCGACTTCGATGATCGGGTGGAGAAGGACCGCCTTTGCGCCCCACACGGGCCGGCCGGGCATCTCGCCCTGATCGACTGGCTGACCGGTGCGAAGGGCTGGACCCGGGACCAGGCCGAGGCGTACGCGGTGGTCGTCGGCGGCCACCACGGGGTGCCGCCGACCGACGGCGACCTCAAGGCAATCCGCGACCGGCCCTACCTGCTCGGAGTCGACGGGCTGTGGCCGCAGGTGCGCGAGGAGCTGCTCGATTGGATGAGCCAGCACGCCGAGGTGACCACCAGGCTGCCGGTCTGGCGGGAGGCCGCCCTGCCGCAACCGGTGCAGGTGTTGCTGACGGCCATTGTGATCGTCGCCGACTGGATCGCCAGCAACGACGATCTCTTCCCGTACGGCTTCCAGCGGGAGAATGCGCCGGACCGCCTTGCCCAGGCGTGGGATGAACTCGACCTGCCGACCCCCTGGCAGGCAGTCGACGTGAGTGGCCTGGATATCTCGACCTTGTTCTCCCGGCGCTTCGAGTTGCCGGCTGGGACGCGGCCCTACCCGGTCCAGGCGGCAGTGGTGGAACAGGCGCACACCATGCCGCTGCCGGGTCTGCTGATCGTCGAGGCGCCCATGGGTGAGGGCAAGACCGAGGCCGCGCTCGCGGCCGTGGAGATTCTCGCCCGGCGCAGCGGTGCGGGCGGTTGCTTCCTGGCGCTTCCTACCCGCGCGACCGGGGACGCCATGTTCAGCCGGGTGCTGACCTGGCTCAGCCGGCTCCCTGATGCGGATCTGGGCAGGGGTGCCCGGGATGCGGCCCTGGCGCACGGCAAAGCGATGCTCAACGACGAATACTCCCGGCTCTACCGGGGGGTGCTGCCCAGCGCGATCGCCCTGGACGAGGGCGGGACACAGACCGCCGTGCACGGCTGGCTGGCCGGCCGGAAGCGCAAGCTGCTGTCCAGCTTCGTCGTTGGTACCATCGACCAGTTGCTCTTCGCCGCGTTGCAGGCCCGGCATGTGGCCCTGCGACACCTCGGCCTCGCCGGCAAGGTGGTCGTTATCGACGAGGCGCACGCCTACGACGTCTACATGAGCCGGTACCTGGACCGGGCGCTGGAATGGCTGGGGGCCCACGGCGTACCCGTGGTCATCCTGTCGGCGACCCTTCCCGCTGCGCGGCGGGCCGACGTGATGCGGGCCTACGACGACGGTCGGTTGGGCCGTCGGCAGGCGGGCGGCGCTCGCCGCAGGTATCGCGCGGGCGGCACCGCCGCCGACGACTACCAACCTCTGCGCGATGATCGACGGTATCCGCTGCTCAGCGTTTCCGGTGTCGACCGGCAGCCGGTGGCGGTGGGCTGCGCGGCGTCTGGCCGCAGCCTCGACGTAGGGCTGGAAGGCGCGGATGACGACCTGGCTGCCCTCGCCGACCGGCTCTGGGCCGACCTTGCGGACGGTGGCTGCGTCCTAGTCGTCCGCAACACCGTTGCGCGGGTGTTGGACACGGCGGCCGGGTTGCGCGAGCGCCTCGGGCCGCGGATTCCGGTGTCGGTGGCGCACTCCCGCTTCATGGCCGCCGACCGTGCGGCCAAGGACAAGTGGCTGCGGGACACCTTCGGCCCTCCCAGCCACCTCGCCAAGCTCGGACGCACCCGGCCGAGCCGCCACGTCATCGTGGCCAGCCAGGTCGCCGAGCAGTCCCTGGACATCGACTTCGACCTGCTGGTCACCGACCTTGCCCCGGTGGACCTGATCCTGCAACGGCTCGGCCGGCTGCACCGGCACCACCGGGGCGACCGCCCCGCCCGGCTCGCGCATCCTCGGTGCCTGGTGACCGGCGCGGACTGGGCCACCGAGCCGCCCGCCCCGGTGACCGGCTCGGTCCGGGTGTACGACCGTTTCGTCCTGCTCCGGGCGGCGGCTGTGCTCCTGCCTTACCTCGACGGCAAGAGTGGCCTTGCCCTTCCGCAGGACATCGCGTCCCTCGTGCAGGACGCATACGGCGCCGAGCCGGTCGGCCCGCCCTCGTGGCAGGACGCGCTGGCCAAGGCCGAGACGCAGGCGCTGAAGCGGACCTTCGCGGCTGGCGAGCGCGCGGAGACGTTCCGAATCCGGCCGGTCAAGCAGCCGGGGGTCTCCCTGCTGAGCTGGCTCGACGCCAACGTGGGCAACACCGATACCGCCAACGGCGACGAACGGCGCGGCCGGGCACACGTGCGCGACGACGCCGCCGAAACGCTGGAGGTGCTGCTGCTGGTCCGCCGGGGAGACGAACTGCGCACCCCGTCCTGGCTTGCCGAGGGTGGCGATGTGACTGTCCCGACGGACTTCGCGCCGTCGAAGGCGGTAGCCCGCGCGATGCTGCGGTGCGCTCTGCCGCTGCCGAGGGCGCTCACCGCCAACGGTGGCACCGAGCGGATCATCGCCGAACTGGAGGCACGCAACGCCTTCCCGGCCTGGGAGAAGGATCCGCTGATCGGCGGCGAGCTGATCCTCGATCTCGACGAGCGGGGGCAGGCCCGCCTTGCCGATCACGTCCTGACGTACGACCGGCACAGCGGCCTGCGCGTCGAGAAGGCCGACCCGCGTGGCGACTGACCGACGGTTGTCCGCTATCAGACAGGCCGCGCAATGCTGCTGACTCTTGGTTACCAACTTCGGTGGCCCGCGCCTTGTTGAGCTGCGGAAAACCCTGCCTACGCAGGGAGCATCGTGAATATCGGTAGCGACAGTGGATCACCCCGCGTGACGCGGGAAGCGACTACAGTGCAAGCGCCGTCGCATTGGTAGGGACAGGTTCAGGCCCTGATCTCATTGCCGGTCGAAGTGGATGGAGAACCTTCAGATGCCGGATGCCACCACCTCTTCCTTCTCACTGATCGAGCAGCCGTGGATACCGGTGCTCGACCTGTCCGGCCGTCGTCGTTTGGTCACCCTGAACGAGCTGTTCGCCCAAGCGGCGGAGCTGCGGGCCGTCGTCGGTGACCTGCCGACCCAGACGTCCGCGATCCTAAGGCTGCTCCTCGCGATCCTGCATCGGGCGGTCGACGGACCCGAGGACGAGCACGCCTGGCAGGGGCTGTGGCGGCGTTCCGAACTGCCGGCGGACGACATCGCCGGCTACCTCGACGAGTACCGGGACCGCTTCGACCTGCTGCACCCGGTCACGCCGTTCTACCAGGTGGCCGGCCTACGTACGCAGAAGGGAGACGGGTTCGGCCTGGAACGGCTGATCGCCGACGTGCCGAACAACGCGCCCTACCTCACCACCCGGCTCGGGCCCGGCCTCGCCCGGCTGACACCTGCCGAGGCGGCCGTCTGGCTGGTCCACTGCCAGGCGTACGACACGTCGGGCATCAAGTCCGGGGCGGTCGGTGACGACCGGGTCAAGGGCGGGAAGGGCTACCCGATCGGCCCCGCCTCCTGCGGCTCCCTCGGGCTGGTCTACCTCGAAGGCCGGACACTGCGCGAGACACTGCTGCTCAACCTCGTCCCGCTCGACAGCGACTACCTCCGGCAGGACCCGGAACGTGACTCCCCGGTCTGGGAGCGCGAGCCGCACGGCCCGACCGAGGAGGTCGAGCGCGCTCGTGGCCCGCACGGGCTGCTCAACCTCTACACCTGGCAGTCTCGCCGGATCCGCCTCTTCGGCGACCAAGCCGGGATCACCGGTGCCATGATCGCAAACGGGGACCGCATCGCCTGGCCGAACCTGCACCAGCAGGAGCCGATGAGCGGCTGGCGGCGCAGCGCCAACCAGGAGAAGAAGCTCGGGCAGCCCCTCGTCTATCTGCCCGCCCTCCACGACCACACCCGGGCCCTCTGGCGCGGGCTGACCAGCTTGCTGCCCGCCCCGACCGAACGACCGGGGGCCGAAGCCGCGAGCCGACGACCGCCGGCGGTCAGCCAGTGGCTGGCCCGGCTCCGGATCAGGCGGTTGATCGACGACCAGTACCGGGTCACCGCCCGCGCCGTCGGCGTCGTCTACGGCAACCAGATGTCGGTGGTCGACGAGGTCTACCAGGACGCGTTGACCATGCCCGTGCAGGCGTTCGACCCGGCGGGTCCGCTTGCCGTCACCATCGTGGACAGCGCCGCCGACGCCGAGGCCGCTGTCCTCACGCTACGCCGGCTGGCCGCCGACCTGTGCCGCGCCGCCGGAGGGTACGGGGACCGGGCCGAGGACCCGCCCGCTGCCGCCGCAGACCGGGCCGCCGAAATCGGCTACGCCAAGTTGGACGTCCTGTTCCGGCGCTGGCTGGGCGACCTCGGCCCCCACAGCGACCCGGCGCGGGCGCGCATCCAGTGGCAGACGTTGGCCGATCGCTGCGTGCGCCGGCTCGGCCGGGACCTGGTGGAGCAGGCTGGCCCGCAGGCCTGGGCCGGCCGCTACGTCGACCAGGAGAAGAAGAAGCACCTGAGCAGCCCGCTCGCGGACAAGTTCTTCCGCGACGCCCTGCGTCGCGCCCTGCCGATGGCTGCTGTCACCGAGAACCCGCCCGTTTCCCAGGAGGTGCCGGCGTGACCGTCACAGCCCCAGCCGACAACGAAACTCAGAGCCCGGAGCCCAAGCGGTACGCCCGCCCGCGCGGGCCCTTCGGGGGATACGTCGCCACCCGGGTCGTGGTGTTGCAGGAGGGCTACCTTCGCGAGGAGAGCTTCGCCATCGCCGCCCTGGCCAGGCTGCGGGGCGTGGTCGGCCGGGAGCCCGGCGAGGACTTCACGATCCTGGAGCAGACCCGCGTGGCGGAGAAGTACCTCGGGGATCGCCTCGGCGACGACCCGACTCACACCGAGCGGGCCATGCACACCGCGCTGACCCTGTACGCGGTGCATCAGCAGTCGCTCCGCGACACGCCCATGCACCAGGACGGCATCGGACTTGGCGGGGCGGTCAGCCTGCTGTGCAGCGACCCGGACAGCGCCGTCGCCGTGCGACGGCGGTTCGCCGCCCTCGGCACCGCCACCAGCTACGCCGCCGTCACCACCCATTTGCGCAGTCTGATCCGGCTTCTGCGGGACCACCGGATCGCCCTCGACTACGGAGTGCTCGCCGAGGACCTGGCCAGGCTGCAGAAGCCATGGGGGCCCGCCCAGGTCCGCGGCCTGTGGGGCCGTGACTTCTACCGCCAGCCCGAGCCCGGGGACCGGCGGGGCGACGACAGCACCGACTCGAAAGCCGACTCCGCGCCCGCAGGCGCCACCTCCGAGGAGTGACCATGAGCCGCACGATCCTGGACGTCCACATCCTGCACACCGTGCCGCCGAGCAACATCAACCGGGACGACTCCGGCTCCCCGAAGACCGCCACCTACGGCGGCGTGCGCCGGGCCCGGGTCTCCTCCCAGTCCTGGAAGCGGGCGGTCCGGCTGGCGTTCCGCCGTACCCTCGACGACTCCCAGCTCGGCGAGCGGACCAAGCGCATCGGAGAGGCGATCGCCGCCCGGATCGCCGACCTCGACCCAGAGCTGAAGGATCGGGCGTCCGCCCTGGCAGCCGATGTGCTGAAGGCGTCCGGTCTGGTGAAGAAGGAGGCCGCGGCGAAGAAGGGCAAGAGCGAGGCGGCGGCGAAGTCGGACGTCGAGTCCGGCTACCTGATGTTCCTCAGCCACCGCCAGCAGGAGAACCTGGCGCGGGCCGCGATCGACGCCGAGCGGACCGGGGACAAGCTCGACACCAAGCAGCTCCAGAAGCTAGCCGACACCGACCACTCCATCGACATTGCCATGTTCGGCCGGATGCTCGCCGACGTGCCGGACCTGAACGTCGACGCCGCCGTCCAGGTCGCCCACGCCCTCAGCGTCCACGCCGTCGACAACGAGTTCGACTACTACACCGCCGTGGACGACCGTAAGCACGACAACCAGGAGACCGGTGCCGGCATGATCGGCACGATCGAGTTCAACTCCGCCACCCTCTACCGGTATGCGACGGTCGACGTCGACCGCCTGCACGAAACCCTCGGCGACGCCGACGCCACGCGTGAGGCCGTGACGGCATTCCTGCAGGCCTTTGTCACCAGCATGCCGTCCGGCAAGCAGAACACGTTCGCCAACGGCACCCGCCCCGACGCGGTCATGGTGCGGCTGCGTGACACCCAGTCGGTCAACCTGGTGGGGGCCTTCGAGGAGCCCGTTCGGGAGCGGCAGCTCGGGGATCGCTCCGGCATGGTCGCCGAGGCCGCCCAGAAGCTCGCCGACTACACCACCGAGATCGAGGAGACGTACGGAGATCCCGCCGTCGCCGCCTGGGTCACCCACGTCGGCAGCCGTACCGCCGCCCTCGCACCTCTCGGCGAGGTGCTGCCCCTGCCCGGCCTGGTCAGCGCCGTCGGGACGACTGTCGCGGACCGCCTCGGCACGCCGGCATGAGCGTCCTGCTGCTGCGGCTGGCCGGCCCGCTCCAGGCATGGGGGTCGACCAGCCGCTTCACCCAGCGGCACACCGAGATCGCGCCCACCAAGAGCGGAGTGATCGGGCTGCTCGCCGCAGCCCGGGGGCAGCGGCGCACCGATCCGCTGACCGAGCTGCTCGGCCTTGACTTCGGGGTACGGATCGACCAGCCCGGCCAGATCCTCCGCGACTTTCAGGTTGCCCGCACCCTCGACGGCCGGGACAGCATGCCGCTGACCAACCGCTACTACCTCTCCGACGCGGTGTTCCTCGCCGCGATCGGTGGCGACAGCGAGCTGCTCGACGGCCTGCACGAGGCGGTACGCCGGCCGCAGTTCCCGCTCTATCTGGGCCGCCGGTCCTGCCCGCCGGTCGCGCCCGTCACCCTCGGCGTCCGCCCCGGCACGGTCGCAGAGGTGCTCGGTGACGTGCCGTGGCAGGCTTCGAAGCGACTGCGTGAGCGCGCACCATCGACCGTTGGGCTGGAGGCGCTCCTCGACGCTCCGCCGGGGGCCGAGGCCACCGAGACTTTCCAGGACGAGCCGATCAGCTTCGACCCGGCCCACCGGCAGTACGGGTGGCGGGCTGTCGTCCGTACCCGGGTCCTCGTGCCCAACCCCGACGGCCGTCCTTCCGTCGCCGCCGGTGTCCCCGGAGGCCCCGCCCTGGCCGACCACGACCCGCTCACGTGGCTGTGAGGACGACGATGTACCTGACCCGGTTCCTCATGAACACCGCCCGGCAGGGCGCGCGCAAGTTGCTCGCCTCGCCGCAGGCGATGCACGCCGCCGTACTGTCCGGCTTCCCCCGTCCCGAGGACCACACCCGCGACGACGCCCGCACCCTGTGGCGCGTCGACCAGCGGCGGGACCGGCAGGTCGTGCTCTACATCGTGAGCCCGACCGAGCCCGAGCTGACCCACCTCGTCGAGCAGGCCGGCTGGCCGAGGAGCAGCGAGTCCTGGGAGACCCGCCCCTACGACCGCCTGCTCGACTCCTTGGAGAAGGGGCAGCGATGGGCGTTCCGGTTGACGGCCAACCCCAGCCGCACCGGCCGTAAGACGGAGAACTCGCCGACGACGCAGAGATTCGGTCAGGTCACCGCCACGCAGCAGATCGAGTGGCTGACCAGCCGAGCCGAGCGGCACGGGTTCACCATCGCCCGGCAGGCTGACGGGGAGCTGAACCTCGTCACCTACGACCGCCAGGTTCGCCGGTTCACCCGAAACCACGGACAACGGCCGGTCACGCTCGTCACGGCCACCTACGACGGCGTCCTCGACATCGAGGACCCGGCCCTGTTCCGTAACGTCCTCACCCGGGGCATCGGCCACGCGCGGGCGTACGGGTGCGGGCTGCTGACCCTCGCGCCCGCGCAGCCGACCTCGTGAAGAAGATCCCGGGTGTGCCGCCGGCTGAACTGGCGGAACTCAACCGCGCGCAGGACCGGATCAGTTTCGTCTACCTCGAACGATGCGTCATCCACCGGGACAGCAACGCGATCACCGCCACCGACGAGAAAGGCGTCGTGCATCTGCCGGCCGCCACCCTCGGGGTCCTCATGCTGGGTCCCGGCACCAGCATCACCCAGCAGGCGATGATGCTGATCGCCGACAACGGAGCCACGGTCGTCTGGGTCGGTGAGCACGGCATCCGGTACTACGCACACGGGCGCTCACTCGCCCGGTCAAGCCGCCTCCTCATCGCCCAGGCCGCCGCCGTCTCGCACCGGGACCGGCGACTCCAGGTGGCGCGCGCGATGTATCGGATGCGCTTTCCCGGGGAAGACACCAGCAGGCTCACGATGCAGCAGTTGCGCGGCAAGGAAGGAGCGAGGGTCCGCCGCTGCTACCGGGAACACTCGCTGCGCACGGGCGTGTCGTGGAACAACCGGGAGTACGACCCGGACAACTTCGATGGCAGCGATCGAGTCAACCAGGCACTGTCGGCGGCGCACGCCTGCCTGTACGGCATCGTGCACGCGGTCATCGTCGCCATCGGCGCATCGCCGGGGCTCGGATTCGTCCACACCGGCCACGAGCGGTCGTTCGTCTACGACATCGCTGACCTGTACAAGGCCGAGATCAGCATCCCGGTCGCCTTCGACATCGCGGCCGGCGAGTCGACCGACATCGGCTCGGACACCCGTCGGGCCGTCCGTGACCGGGTCCACGACGGCGCGCTGCTCGACCGGTGCGTCCGCGACATTCGAGGCCTGCTGCTCACCGATGGCTCGGCCGGACCGATCGACGAGGAACAGCTCGACGAGGAAGCCGGCAGCGATGCCGTACGCCTGTGGGACGAGGAAGGCTACGAACTCGCCGGCGGCCGGAACTACTCCGGGGACGTGGACTTCTGATGACCGTCATCATCCTCACCGCCTGCCCTGAAGGGCTGCGTGGGCACCTGACACAGTGGCTGTTGGAGATCTCTGCCGGGGTGTACGTGGGGCACGTGAACAGCCGGATCCGACAGCGGCTCTGGGCCAAGGTCGTCGAGATGGCCGGGCCAGGCCGGGCACTGCTCGTCTACCAGCGGCCAGGCGAGCAACGACTGACCTTCGAGGTACACGACCATCACTGGGAGCCGGTGGACTTCGACGGGATCACGCTGATGCGTCGGCCTACGGATCGGAGGTCGTACAACCCGGCAGTAGGCCCGGGGTGGAGCAAGGCATCCAAGCGCCGGAGGTTCGGGCGGAGGGCCCCAGATGGGGGCAGCGGATCGTCGGTGCCCTCCGAACCAAGTGAAGGAAAATGGGGTAGTTGATCTTTGGCGTCCCAGCTCAGGAAGTCTGCTCCCCGCGCACGCGGGGGTGATCCCCCACCCCGAACGCGACAGCGCCCCGCACGGCTCTGCTCCCCGCGCACGCGGGGGTGATCCCATGACGGCCCGCGGCGACCAGGGGCAGATGTGCTGCTCCCCGCGCACGCGGGGGTGATCCGCCGAGCCCTCCGGTCTGCGGGGGCGGGATGAGCTGCTCCCCGCGCACGCGGGGGTGATCCCGGTGTCACCCCATGAGTACGAACAGCCCATGACTGCTCCCCGCGCACGCGGGGGTGATCCCCAGGTAGACCGGATCCACTTACGCCTCCTCATCTGCTCCCCGCGCACGCGGGGGTGATCCCGTGAAGTCCGTGAAGTCCGTGAAGTTCGACAGCTGCTCCCCGCGCACGCGGGGGTGATCCCTCAGGAACAGATGATTCGCGGAACTGTACGCCCTGCTCCCCGCGCACGCGGGGGTGATCCCTGTACGCCAACTTCGGGACATCTACCGGCCGTCTGCTCCCCGCGCACGCGGGGGTGATCCCCTGATCTTCATCCTGGACGCCGCCGGCAGCCGCTGCTCCCCGCGCACGCGGGGGTGATCCCCGGCCCGGGGGCAGCATCTACCGGCCCGACTGCTGCTCCCCGCGCACGCGGGGGTGATCCTGTCCCAGGGCAAGCAACGGATCGCGGTTGCCCCTGCTCCCCGCGCACGCGGGGGTGATCCCGTGCGCAGGCTCGCCTCGACATCGACGTGCACCTGCTCCCCGCGCACGCGGGGGTGATCCTCGCCGGGACCGCGCAGGGAGCAGGTGGGACGTCTGCTCCCCGCGCACGCGGGGGTGATCCGTGCTCGTGAACGACGTGTCGGCCGCCGACGAACTGCTCCCCGCGCACGCGGGGGTGATCCCGGGTCGCAGAAGTTCGTCTCGCTGCCGGAACGCTGCTCCCCGCGCACGCGGGGGTGATCCGTCGGACCCGTACGGGACCGGGTACGGGGTCGGCTGCTCCCCGCGCACGCGGGGGTGATCCCGGCAACGCCGTGCGCGTCTTCCAGACCACCGCCTGCTCCCCGCGCACGCGGGGGTGATCCGGACGGCACCAACCAGGTCATCGGCTCGTTCGCCTGCTCCCCGCGCACGCGGGGGTGATCCGACGGTGACGCAGCCGGGGCGGGGTGAGGACGCCTGCTCCCCGCGCACGCGGGGGTGATCCCCGCACGGTGGCGCGGGCGGCGGCCACGGAGACCTGCTCCCCGCGCACGCGGGGGTGATCCCGGAAAGTCCTGCGGGCGGTCGGCGCTGTTGATCTGCTCCCCGCGCACGCGGGGGTGATCCCGCGGCCTATCCCGTGTGGGTAGGCGAACGGAACTGCTCCCCGCGCACGCGGGGGTGATCCCTACTTCCTCCACCGCGACCAGCCCGTGATCGGCTGCTCCCCGCGCACGCGGGGGTGATCCCAGGCCGGCGTCAACTGAATCGAGGTGGCCCGCCTGCTCCCCGCGCACGCGGGGGTGATCCCGGGTTCCGGCCGGGCGGTCAGATCGTGTCGACCTGCTCCCCGCGCACGCGGGGGTGATCCCCGAGGTGCAAGCGGTGTGGTGGGGCACGGTGTCTGCTCCCCGCGCACGCGGGGGTGATCCCGCGGATCCGGTGGGTGCGCTCACCTGCAAGATCTGCTCCCCGCGCACGCGGGGGTGATCCCAACTGCGGTTCACCGAGGACGAGCGCCGCCAGGTGCTCCCCGCGCACGCGGGAGTGATCCCGCGCGCTCTTGTTCGGGGTACTGGAGCTCGCGCTGCTCCCCGCGCACGCGGGGGTGATCCCGTCCGCATCTTCACCGGCGGATGCGACCTGACCTGCTCCCCGCGCACGCGGGGGTGATCCCCGGCAGATCAACCACATCGAAGCTGCGATCGACTGCTCCCCTTGCACGCGGGGGTAATCGCGGATCTTGAAGGCGACGCCGGACCGGCCGACGGTGGGAGGCGTAGCGGCGATGGTACCGCCTGCAGTACCATCGGCTCGTGCCGTCCGTAGCCAAGCTCGTTGCAGTGATGTGAAGCAACCAGCAGAACGTTGCCTACAACGATCTCTACGCGGTGTGCGAGCACTACTTCGGGAAGCCCCGGCAGGCCGGCACCTCTCACGCGGTGTTCAAGATGCCCTGGGCGGATACCCGCGAGTCAAGATCCAGAACGACAAAGGCAAGGTCAAGGCATACCAGGTACGGCAGGTGCTCAAGGCGATCGACAAGAAGGAGGCCCTGTGATGGACCCCGAAACCCATCTTGACATCACCCACTACACCTACCGCGTCACCTGGTCCGCCGAGGATCGTGAGTTCGTCGCGACCTGTGCCGAGTTCCCGTCGCTCTCCTGGCTCGCGTCGTCGCAGGTCGGCGCGCTTCAAGGGCTCCAGGACCTGCTTCGCGACGTGATCGCGGACCTGGCAGAGCAGGGCGAGCATGTGCCGCAGCCGATCGCCGACCGCAGCTACTCGGGCAAGTTCAACCTCCGCGTCGGTGAGAGCCTGCATCGCGAACTCGCCATCCAGGCTGCCGAGGACGGGATGAGCCTCAACCAGTACGTCATCCGGAAGCTCCGGGCCGCCTGATCGCTCCCGCTTGGCGGAGGTGCTTAGGCGTCGCATGCCGTCGTCGCAGAGTCAGTTCGTGGCGGTACGGTGACCTTCCGTGGCCCGAGTGGGCCGCTCACAGGGAGGTGTGCGATGGGAGCGCCGGACTTGATGCCCCTGCCGGTGGCCGGGCCCGCCGAGGTCGACCGGCCGCTGTTCACCTTCTGTGACGACGCTACCGGCGACCGGGTCGCCCTGACCGCCGCTGACCTGGGCGGCTGGGCGGCGCGCACCGCCGGGCTGCTGCGCGACGGCTGCGGGCTGGCCCCGGGCAGCCGGGTCGCGGTGCTGCTGCCGCCGCACTGGCGTACCGCCGCCGTGTTGTTGGGTGCCTGGTCGGTGGGTCTGGCCGTGTCGTTCCGGCCCCGGGCCACCGCCGGGCTGCCGGTGCTGGAGCCGGGCGGCGACCGGCCGTACGACGCGGTGTTCGTCACCCCGCAGCGGCTCGACGACTGGCTGGAGGACGTGCCCGACGGGGTGCACCGCTATCTCGTCGGCACCGGGCCGGGCCCGCTGGCGGACGTGCCGGTGGGCTGGCTCGACTGGGACGCCGAGGTGCTCCGGCACACCGAAACGCCGCCCGACTACGCCGGCGTCCACCCGGCGGAGGCGGCCACCCCCGACGGCACGAGCTTCGGCGCGTGGGGTCGGCTCGCCCGGGAGGTGGCCGATCAGCTCGGCCTGCGGTCCGGCGACCGGCTGCTGGTCGACGCGGTCGAGCACGAGCAACCACTCAAGTGGCTCCTGGCCCCGCTGTCGGTCGGCGCGTCGGTGGTCGTGTGCGCCAACCTGGACCGGTCCCGCCTCGACGCCCGGGTCGCCGCCGAGGAGATCACCCGGGTGCTCTGACCGACGACGCCATGCCGGGCAGGTGGGGGTATCCGAGCGGCGGGATACCGCCACCTGCCCGACATTCGAGCAGAGGAGCGGGGCGTCAGCGGCGGCCGAAGACCTTTGCGGCGGGGCCGAGCCGGAGCAGGACCGTCTCGCCCGTGGCGTCCTGGACGCCGTCGTTGTCGGTGATCGCGTACACCTGGCCGTTGCCGGCGACGGTCAGGCCCTCCAGCTTCTCCTGGGTCCAGCCGTTGGTCGCGCGCAGCGCCGGCAGCACGTCGACGGCGAGCGTCTTCGGCAGCACCGCCAGCGGGCCCGGCGCGGCGGGGCCGGCGGGCATCGGCACCGTGTAGACGCGCTTGAGCGCGGCGGCCGGGCCGTTCAGCTTGTCCCGTTCGATGATGGCGAGCCGGTTGCCGACCACGGTCACCTCGGACAGCCCGATCCAGTCGCCCGCGACGGCGGTGGACTCCAGCCGGTAGCCGAACCAGCTCCACGTCCCGGCGGTCACGTCGTACCGGCCGATGCGGGCGACGCCCGCCGGGTCGGTGGACACCTCGCGCTGGAGCACCGCCCAGACGATCTCCCGGCCGTGCCGGTCGGTGCTGGCGGCGACCCCCTCGAAGCCCTGCTTGCCGAGCCCGGCGGCGACCTCCGCCGGCAGGGGCACGGTCTGCTGGGTCTTCCCGGCGGCGTCGAGCCGGACCAGTTTGTTCTCCGCGCCCTTGGCGCCCTCGACCGCGAGCCAGAAGCCGCCCTGCGGGCGGGCGAAGATCCCCTCCGCGTCGTAGGCGGCCGGGTTGCCGTCGGCGTCGGTCACCGGCAGCGAGTCGGTGATCACCGCCGGGGACCGGCCGGCGTCGACCGTCAGGATCCGGGTCGGGGTGTACGCCGCGTCGGTGACGCTGTAGAGCTGCTGCGGCCGGCTCGGCGCGGCGGAGAGGGCACCGAGCGCCCCCCAGCCGATCGGTGCGCCCTGCGCGTCGTCGGCCGACACGAGGCTCGGGAAGCCGGGGGTGCCACCGCCCAGCCGGTAGAGCGACACGGAGGCGCGTACGCCCGCGTCGGCGTCGTCGGTCTCGCTGGAGACCGCGAGCAGCCCCCGCGACGGGATCGGCAGCAGCCCTTCCGGGCCGTTGGTGGTGGGCAGGACCTGCCGGAAAACCGGGGCGGTGGGCCGGCTGAGGTCGTAGACGGCGACGAAGTTGCTCCGCTCCGAGCCGACGAACGCGTACCGCACGCCGCCGTACTCGGCGATCGCCACGCCCTCCGGCTCGGCGCCCTTCTTCGCGGCCCGGTCCTCGTTGTGCAGGCCGTGGCGGACGGCGAGCCGCTCGAAGGTGTTGCCGGCGTCCCAGGCCACCTGGCCGGTGCGGCTGTCGAAGACGGACCAGCCGCGGGTGCCGCCCCGCCAGTCGCCCTCGTTGGCGGTGGCCAGGTAGCGGTCGTCCACCCACGCGACGGCGTCGGGCTCGCGGGGCACGTCGGTGATCGAGCCGGTCAGCTCGATCCGGCCGTCCTTCACGGTGTCGATGCCGCCGACCGAGGCGGTGCCGGCGCTGAAGGCCCGGGTGACCCGGCCGGTGGGCACGTCCACCAGGACGACGCCGTTGTTCTCCTGCAGGGTGACCGCGAGCTGGTTGCGCCCGTTGATCGAGACGTACTCGGGTTCCGGGTCGGTGGGCTCGGTGATCCCGGCGGCGGCCAGCGCGGGCAGGGCCTGCCCGTCGGCGGCGGTCAGCGGCACGGTCCGCAGCTTCCACCGCTGCGGCGTCGACCTGCCGTCGAGGTCGAGGATCTGCACGAAGCCGGCGGGGGCCTGCGGCAGGTCGCCCTTCTTCCGGCCGGGCGGGGTGGCGTCCTCGTCGCGCTCGTTCTCGATGGCGATCGCCGCGTACCGCTGGTCGTGGCTGATGGCGATCGAGTCCGGTTGGCCGCCGAGGTCGATGCTGCGGACCCGCTGGCGGGTGGCCAGCTCGATGACGTCGAGGCGGCCGGAGGGGGCGGTGTAGCTGGCGCTGGTGTTGACGACGACCAGGACGTACCGGCCGAGGACCGCCACCGAGGTGGGCTCGTCCTCGGCGTCGCCGAGCTGGGCGAGGGAGAGCGTGCCGAGCCCGCGCGGCCGGTCCGGGCGGGAGATGTCGAGGAAGCCGATCCGGCGGGCCGCCGCGTCGGTGTAGACCAGGGTGCGGCCGTCGGGGCTGACCGCCGAGATCTCGGCGACCGTCTCCGTCGCCGGGTCCTCGCCGGCCGGCCGGTTCTGGAACACGGGGTAGGTGGCGGTGCGGTCGAAGGTGAGGCCCCCGGCGGGGTGGTGCCGGCCGGCGGCGGCCGTGCCGGTGACGGCCAGCGTGCCCGTGATGGCCAGCGCGGCGGCGGCGAGGCCGGCCGTCGGGGTGAGAATGCGTTTCGGTGTCACGTCGTCCTCCGTCTTATCGCTGCGACGGAGGCTGGCACGCAGGGCCGAGCGGGAGCTGGCCCGGCCGTGAACGGCGGGCGAACAACCTCAGGCCAGGCCCTGCGTGCGCGCGACGACCGGTGAGAGGGGTGGGGCGTCAGCAGGTGGTGTTGCCGCCCGGGACCCAGCCGTCGATCGCCGGGTCCTCGGCGCCGTGGCCGTAGATCCAGACGTCGTCGTCCTCCGCCCAGACCTGGCCGTGCCAGCGGAAGCCCCGCCCGGCGGTCAGGGTGCGCAGGACCTGGGCGTGCGGGGCGGCCCGCAGCCAGGTGTTCTGCGTGAGGTTGCAGACGATGCCCCACGCGTCGCTCGCCGAGGCGGCCGTGGGAGCCACGGCGGAGCCGGCGAGAGCGACGGTGGCGACCGTCAGTGCGGACAGGATTCGGCGCTTCACTCGGGTCCCTTCCGGCGGCTGTCGGTGACGGTCCCGATTGTGCCACTGTGGACGGACGTCGCGGTGCCCTTGCAGGACGACTCGGTCAGGTTGGCGTCAGTCGAGGGCGGCGGCGAACATGCCGGGCTGGTAGGAGCCGCCCCGCTGGTGCACGATCACGGCCAGCCGGTTGGCGGCGTTGATCAGGGCGACCAGGCAGACCAGCGCGGCGATCTGGTCGTCGTCGTAGTGCTCGCGCACCTGGGCCCAGGTCTCGTCGGACACGCCCTGGTGGGCGTCGGCGAGCCGGCTGCCCTCCTCGGCGAGCGCCAGCGCGGCCCGCTCCGCCTCCGTGAAGACCGTCGACTCGCGCCAGGCGGCGACCAGGTGCAGCCGGACCTGGCTCTCGCCGCCGGCGGCCGCCTCCTTGGTGTGCATGTCGATGCACCAGCCGCAGCCGTTGATCTGGCTGGCCCGCAGCGACACCAGCTCCTGCGTGGACCTCGGCAGCGGCGACTGGTGGATCACCATGCCGGCGTTGGCGAACCGCTTGGCGAACCTCGTGGCCAGCTCGTTGCTGAACAGGTCGAATCGGGTGTCCATGGCTTCCGTCCTTCGCTCGTTCGCTCGTTGCCCCGGAGATGGGACGAACACGAGATGCCGGCGCCCGGCTCCCCGTGACGGCCCGAGCTGGGTGACGATCGCCACAGGCGGAGGTGTCACACGGCGGCGGGGACCGGCGTCTGATGGGCGACCAGCCGAAAGCGAACCGACGCAGCCGAGAACGAACGGGGGCCGACCATGGCGGGCACACCGCAGACCGCAGCCGACGCCGACCGGGGCGCCGGCTCGCCGGACCCGGCCACCGAGGCGTTCCTCGCCCACCGGAACCTGCTGTTCACCGTCGCGTACGAGCTGCTCGGCTCGGCCGCCGACGCGGAGGACGTCCTGCAGGAGACGTGGCTGCGGTGGGCGGGCGTCGACCTCGGTGCGGTGCGGGACCAGCGCGCCTACCTCGTCCGGATCGCCACCCGCCAGGCGCTCACCCGGCTGCGTGCGCTCGGCCGCCGCCGGGAGTCCTACGTCGGCCCCTGGCTGCCCGAACCGCTGCTCACCGCGCCCGACGTGGCCGACGACGTCGCGCTCGCCGACAGCGTGTCGATGGCGATGCTGCTGGTGCTGGAGACCCTCGGGCCGACCGAACGGGCGGTGTTCGTGCTGCGCGAGGTGTTCGACCTCGGGTACGACGAGATCGCCGAAGCCGTCGACAAGAGCCCCGCCGCGGTCCGGCAGATCGCGCACCGGGCCCGGGCGCACGTGGCGGCGCGCCGGCCGCGCCGGGTCGTACCGGCGGCCGAGACCCGCACCGTGCTCGACGCGTTCCGGCGGGCGGTCGAAACCGGCGACCTCCAGCGCCTGCTCGACCTGCTCGCCCCGGACGTCGTCCTCCTCGGCGACGGCGGCGGAGTCAAGCAGGCCGTCCTGCGGCCCGTCGTGGGCGCCGACAAGGTGGCCCGCCTGCTCGCCGGCGGGTGGGGCAGGGTTCCGGGTGTCACGTCGCTGCTGCCGACGCAGGTCAACGGCAACCCGGCGCTCGTCATCCGGCTCGACGGGGAACTCGACACCGTGCTGGCCGTGCACGTCGACGACGGTCGCATCGGCGGGCTCTACGCCGTACGCAATCCGGAGAAGCTGTCGCACATGACGCGGGAGACCAGGCTGAGCCGCTGAGGGCGGATACGCGAGCCGCGTCGTCCTGGTCCGATCTCTGCCCAGCCGGCTGTCCTATGCTCGTCGGGTGAAGGCGGCAGCAGCGGAGATGCGACAGCCCATGCTCGGCGAGATGCTGTCGTCGCTGACCGCCATTCCGGCGGAGTCAGTCGAGCATGGCGAGGTCTTTACCCGCCGCTGGGTCGTCGATCTAGTCCTCGACCTGGCCGGCTACACCGCCGACCGTGATCTTGCCGCTCTGGTGGCGGTCGAGCCGGCCTGCGGCGGCGGCGCCTTCCTGGCAGGGATGGCGGCGCGGGTCAGCGCTTCGTGCCGCAAGCACGATCGGCCGCTGCTCGATGCGAAGCGGGCGGTACGGGCCTTCGACCTGTTGGCCGTGAACGTGGCGGCCAGCAGGCGGCTGGTGCGGGACGTGCTGGTCGATGGGGGGTGGTCGCTTCCCGACGCACGCGAGGTGGCAACGGCGTGGGTGCGGCAGGCGGACTACCTGCTGGACCCACACGTCCCGGAAGCCGTGGACTTCGTCGTGGGTAATCCGCCTTACGTCCGGCTGGAGGACGTGCCGGCGGATCGGATGCTCGCCTATCGCGCCGCCTGTCCGACCATGACGGGCCGGTCCGATCTTTACGTCGGCTTCTACGAGCGTGGGCTGCGCTGCCTCGCGCCGGGTGGTGTCCTCGCCTTCATCTGCGCCGATCGCTGGATGCGCAACCAGTATGGCCGGCAACTGCGGGAGCTCATCGCTGCCGGCTACAGCGTCGACGCCACCGTGACCATGCACGACGTCGACGCGTTCGAGGAGCAGGTGTCAGCCTATCCGGCCGTCACGGTGCTACGTCGCGCTGAACAGGGTGCCGCCGTGGTCGTGGACACTCGGCGGGGATTCGGGTCGCAGGACGCGCCGGAGCTGGTGGAGGCGATCTGTTCTGCCGAGCCCAGGGGGGGCGTCAATGGTCATTTCGAGGTCGCTCGACTCCCTCACTGGTTTGCCGGTGGTGACTCCTGGCCAGCGGGGTCGCCGGCCCGGCTAGCCATGATCGAGGCGCTGAACGATCGTTTCCCTCCACTGGAGGACCCGGGCACCGGCACCCGGGTCGGTATCGGCGTGGCGACGGGCGCCGACAGCGTCTTCATCACCACGGACGCCGACGTCGAGCCGCGTCGGCTGTTGCCGCTGTCGATGGTCAAGGACACGACATCGGGAAAGCACTGTTGGTCCGGCCACTATCTCGTCAACCCGTGGGACGCCGACGGCCAGCTCGTGAACCTGGAAGCTCTGCCGCGCCTGCGCGCGTACTACCAGCGCCACGCGGCGGCGCTCAAGCGCCGGCACGTCGCTGGAAAGCGCCCCGCGCACTGGTACCGAACCATTGACAAGGTTGACCATTCCCTGGTCGACCGCCCGAAGCTGCTCTTTCCGGACATGAAGACCGCGATTCATCCCGTCTTGGACGAGGGTGGCTTCTATCCGCATCACAATCTGTACTACATCGTTTCGGACGCCTGGGACCTGCGAGTCCTTGGCGGACTGCTGCTCTCCGGTGTCGCGCAGGCCTTTGTGGAGGCTTATGCCGTTAGGATGCGGGGCGGCACCCTTCGATTCCAAGCCCAGTACCTGCGTCGGATCCGTGTCCCGAGGCCCGAGACGATCTCGGCCACCGACCGTGCTGCGCTCGCCGCCGCCTTCGACGCGCGTGACCTGCGTGCGGCGACGGAGGTTGCCCTGCGGGTGTATGGGATCGAGGATTCTGGAGACGTGATCGGTGGATCAGCGCGCGTTCGAGGAAGCAGTTCGTAGCTCCTGGGCAGTTCGCGAGGCCCAGGCCGCTAAGAAATTGCTGTCTGGCAGGGCCGACACCGGAGGGCGGGGTGCGGTCACTGGCGGAGCGCATCTCGACGCGCTGACGGAGTACCTCGCGACGGTGTTCCGCGACGCGGGATTTCCGCCCGCCGCCGTGCGATGCAGGTCCGGGCTCGAACTGCCTGGCTATTTCCGGCCGGCCAAGAAATGGGACCTCGTCGTGCTACACGAGGGTGAGTTGGTCGCAGCGATCGAGCTCAAGTCGCAGGTTGCCCCGTCGTTCACGAACAACTTCAACAACCGGAGCGAGGAGGCGATCGGCAGCGCCTTCGATCTGCGACAGGCATACGACCACGGCCTCCTCGGTCGGCTGAGGCCGTGGCTCGGCTACCTCGTGCTTGTGGAAGAGACGTCCCGCTCCACCAACAAGGGCAGCCCTCGGAGCGGCAGTTTTCCGGTCGATCCCGTGTTCGCCGGCACGTCCATCCTCGATCGTTACGTACTCCTCTGCAAGCGCCTGCGGAGCGCCGGCCTGTACGACGCCACCTGCCTGGTCACTTCGTCCCGGGAGCCAGACGCCCCCATCCGGCAGCCAGACCCGGAGATCGGCTATGCCGCCTTCGTCAGCGCAATCATGGCTCGGATCGAGGAAGTCGGCGTCCTGCAGCCGAAGCGCAACTGAGCGGCCCAGCACGCCTGGTGTCGGCGAGGTGGCGGTATCCGGCCGCCGGGATACCGCCACCTCGCCGACATGGAGTCGATCAGGCGGGCGTCAGTCGACGCTGGGCAGCGGCGGGCCCAGGACGTCGTCGGCGTCCACGATCGTGTACGCGTAGCCCTGCTCCGCCAGGAAGCGCTGCCGGTGCGCCGCGTACTCGGTGTCGATCGTGTCCCGGGAGACGACCGTGTAGAAGTGCGCCTGCCGCCCGTCGGCCTTCGGCCGCAGCACCCGACCCAGCCGCTGCGCCTCCTCCTGCCGCGACCCGAACGTGCCCGACACCTGGATCGCCACCGCCGCCTCCGGCAGGTCGATCGAGAAGTTGCCGACCTTCGAGATCACCAGCGTGCGCACCTCGCCCGACCGGAACGCGTCGAACAGCCGCTCCCGCTCCTTGTTCGTGGTGGACCCCTGCACGATCGGCGCGTCCAGGTATTCGCCGAGCTGGTGCAGCTGGTCGATGTACCCGCCGATGACGAGCACCTGCTCGTCCGGGTGCCGGTCGACCAGCGCCCGCACCACCGGCAGCTTCGTGCGGGCGGTCGCCGCCATCCGGTAGCGCTCCTCCGCCTCCGCCGTCGCGTACGACATCCGCTCGGCGTCGGTGAGGGTCACCCGCACCTCGGTGCACTGCGCCGGGGCGATCCAGCCCTGCTGCTCGATGTCCTTCCACGGCGCGTCGTACCGCTTGGGGCCGATCAGGCTGAACACGTCGCCCTCCCGGCCGTCCTCGCGGACCAGGGTCGCGGTGAGGCCCAGGCGGCGGCGGGCCTGGAGGTCCGCCGTGAACCGGAAGATCGGCGCGGGCAGCAGGTGCACCTCGTCGTAGACGACCAGGCCCCAGTCGCGCGCTCCGAACAGGTCCAGGTGGGTGAACGCGCCGCCGCGCCGCGAGGTGAGCACCTGGTACGTGGCGATGGTGACCGGCCGGATCTCCTTGCGCTCACCCGAATATTCGCCGATCTCCTCCTCCGTCAGCGAGGTGCGGGCGATCAGCTCCCGCTTCCACTGCCGGCCGGCGACCGTGTTGGTGACCAGGATCAGGGTGGTGGCCTTCGCCTCGGCCATGGCCGCCGCCCCGACGAGGGTCTTGCCGGCGCCGCAGGGCAGCACCACCACGCCGGACCCGCCGGCCCAGAACGCCTCCACGGCCTCCCGCTGGTACGAGCGCAGCGTGAACGGCTTACCGCCGTCCTTGCCGCCCTCGGCCAGCTCGATGGGGTGCGCCTCGCCGTCGACGTACCCGGCGAGGTCCTCCGCCGGCCAACCCAGCTTCAGCAGCGCCTGCTTGAGCCGACCCCGCTCCGACGGGTGCACCGCGATCGTGTCGTCGTCGAGCTTCGCGCCGAGCATCCCGGCCAGCTTCTTGCTCTTGGCGACCTCGATCAGCACCAACCGGTCCAGGGCGCGCAGCACCAGGCCGTGCGCCGGGTCGTTGGCGAGCTGGAGCCGACCGTACCGGTCCATCGTCTCGGCCACGTCGACCAGCAGCGCGTGTGGCACCGGGTAGCGGCTGTACTTCAGCAGCGCGTCCACCACGGCCTCGGCGTCGTGCCCGGCGGCGCGGGCGTTCCACAGGCCCAGCGGGGTCAGCCGGTACGTGTGCACGTGCTCCGGCGAGCGTTCCAGCTCGGCGAACGGGGCGATCGCCATCCGGCAGGACTGGGCGTCGGGGTGGTCGATCTCCAGCAGCAGCGTCTTGTCCGACTGCACGATCAGTGGTCCACCGCTCACGCCGGCGTCCTCTCTTTGGCCTGGTCAACGGGCCCCCGCCGGGCGGCTACCCACCCCGGGCCGACCAACCAGTGTTGCACGAAGCCCGAATGGGGCCGAAAATTCGGACACCAGGTGCAACCATTCCGGTACGTCCGGCGTCTAGGCAGTGGGACGACCGACCCGGGGAGGCCTCATGAGACAGGTTCGCTTCAGCGCCCGGGTCGTCGCCCTGGCCGTGGTCACGCTGGTCGGCGTCGGTGCGTGCACGCCCGAACGCCAGGCCGACCCGGGTGGCCGTGGAGGAGGGCTCGCCCAGGCCGGCTCGGCGGAACGGGAAACGGGGGCGGGCGGTTCGTCCGGCTCCGACCAGCGGACCCGGCCGGAACCGAAACCCACCCGCACGAAGGCCAAGCCGAAGCCGAAGCCCACCCCGACGAAGGCGAAGCCCAAGCCCGCGCCGGAGCCGACGCCGGCCGGATGCCCGCTGGGCGAGCACCAGCGCGAGGTGGAGACCTACCTCGCCCGGCTGGGCGGCTTCGGGCGGATGACCGTCGACGGCCGCCAGTCCGCCGCCGACTGCGCCGTCATCAAGAAGTTCCAGCAGCGGTACGACATCCGCCCCGCCGCCGGCCGCGCCGGCCCCACCACGTACGACGTGGCGAAGCGCCTCGCCACCACCGACACGAAGCGCTGCAAGGCCGCCTCCTCCGGCACCACGTTCTGCATCGACCTGACCCGCCAGACCACGTGGGCGCTGCGCGGCGGCAAGGTGGTGTGGGGCCCGACGGTGACCCGCACCGGCATGAAGGGCTACGCCACCCCCGCCGGCACGTTCACCATCAACTACCGCAACATCAAGGAGTGGTCCGACCCGTACGAGGTGTGGCTGCCCTACTGGCAGCACTTCACCCAGGGCATGGGCTACCACCAGACCACCACCTACCTGCACGACAAGTCGATCGGCTCGCACGGCTGCGTCAACCTCCTCCCCGCCGACGCCCTCCGCGCCTGGGAGCTGGGCAAGGTCGGCAGCCGGGTCGTCCTCTTCGGCCGCCGGCCCGGCACGTGACCGCCGACGACGAACCCGCGCCGGCCGGCGAGGTCTCGGCGGCGACGCTGCTCGCGTACGCGACCGCCGCCGTGCTCCTCGTCGGCTGGTTCCTCTATGGCTGGCTCGTCCAGCGGCAGGGCTTCGTCGCCTCCGTCGGCGAGTCCGCCGGGGCCGGGTTCGCCCTGCTGCTGGCCGTCTCCGTGGTCGGCACCGTGCGCCGCAGCCGCCGCTGACGCCCCCGTCGACGGCGACGCCCGACCCGGCGGCCGGGCGGCTCAGGAGCCCTCCAGCACCGCCGCGGTGATCCGGTGCAGCGCGAACGTGTGCAGCATCTCCGTGCGCTCGTCCTCGGCGCGCAGGTAGCCCGCCCCGATCGACACCGGCCGGACCAGCCGCGACGCGGTCGCCCCGTGCGCGTCGACGTAACCCACCCAGACCAGCGCCTTGTCCCGCACCGCCTGCTGCAGCACCGCCAGGGCGTCGGAGTGACCGTGCACCGGGGCCGGGCCGGTGCGCGCCGCCGTGCCGCGTACCACCGCCGGGGCCCGCCGGGCCGCCCGCGCCGCCGCCTCGCCCCGCCGGATCTGCTCCACCACCCCGAGCAGCCGGGGCAGGGCCAGTTTCGGCGACGCCAACGGGTCCACCGTCCGGCCCACCGGGGCCCGCCCCGGGGCCCGCCGGGTCCTCGGCCGCGACAGCACCGCCGCCCCCGACGCGTCCTCGGGCACCGGGGCGTACCCGGCGTCGCGCAACGCCAACAGCATCCGGTTCACCTGGTACGGGGTGACCAGCACCGTCGGGGCCAGCCGCCGGAACGCCAGCGCCTCCAGCCGCCGGTCGGCGAGCACCTCCGCCAGCAGCGCCTCGTCGTCGCTGCGCACGTACCCCCCGGCGGAGCCGACCCGCAGCCCGCCGTGCTTGCGCGCGACGTCGTCCACCAGGTACGTCAGCCCCTGCGGCACCGGCGTGCGGGACCGGCGGCGGAACAGGTCGTGCAGGTCGTCGGCCGAGTAACCGGCGTCCAGGGCCCGGCGCACGCTGGCCGTGGTGACCCGGTGCACGCTCGCCCCGCCCGCCGACTCGTGCTCGGCCACCACCTCCAGCTCGCCGGCGAGCGCCGGGTCGGGCGGGCCGGGCACCACCACCGTCAGGTCGGCCTGCACCAGGAAGTGGTCGACCGGCGCGGGCAGCAGCCCGTCCAGCGCCCGCACGGCGGTGGACGCGTCCTCGGCGTCGGCGCGCAACCCCAGCGGGTCGTCCCCGCCCCGCTCGTCGGCCTCGGCCACGTCGGCCAGCAGCAGCCGCCCGTACGAGGTGAGCGCCCCCAGCCCCGTCACGCCCAGCCGCGCCGCCTCGACCAGGGCCTCCCGGTGCGCGGCCTCCCGGCCCCGACTACGCCGGGGCGCCCGCCAGTCGAGCAGCTCCAGCACCTCCTCCGGGGTGGGCGCGATGGCCGGCTCCAGGTCGGCCAGCACCGCCAGCACGGCCCGGCGGGCGGCGGGCGCCCCGGCCCGTTCCGCCTCGGGCGAGAGCGCGCCGATCGGGCGGTCCCTGTCGTCGCGCTGCCCGACGAGGCCCACCTGGCGGGTCATCAGCAGCCACGCCCGGGCCAGCTGCTCCCAGCGCCGGGCCAGCGACATGGCCCGCCACACCTCGTACCCGCCGCTGGGCAGGACCTGCTGGTCGGCGCCGTACCGGGTGGTCGTCGCCCCGGACAGCTCCAGCTCGCCGGCCAGCCCCGCCGCGTACGCCACCTCCAGCAGCAGGGCGGTCGTCGCCTCGTCCAGGGCGAGGGCCTTCGCCAGCCGGCGCAGGTCACGCACCCCGATCCCGCCGGAGCGCAGCACGGGAGCCGGCTCGGCGGAGAGCAGCTCCAGCAGCGCCTCGGTGTGGCGTACCACCTCCATGGTCTGCCCGGCCCCGGCCGAGTCGACGGCCTTCGCCTCGCGCGCGACGGCGGCCACCGGCGGTGGGCTGGTGCGCAGCGGCCCGAGGGGGCCGCTGTCGCGGCGCAGCAGTAGGCCGACCTCGCGGGGCAGCTCCACCGTGCCGGCGGACACCGCCACCAGCAGCCGGCTGTCGACCAGCCAGCGCACCGGCGAACCGGTGGGCGCGCCGCCGTTGGTCGGGTCCGGCGGGACGGTGTCCTCCGCCCCGAGCGGCGGGGCCTGGAGCGCGCCCGGGGGCACGCTGCCCACCGGCGGGCCGGCGGCGAGCCGGTCCAGGATCGCCCGCGCCGACGGGGGCGCGGCCAGCAGCGTGCGGCGCAGCTTCGCCGGGTCCGCGCAGAGGGCCGCCGTGCGCGCGTCCAGCTCCGTCGCGGGTCGGCCCAGCCCCGCCGGGTACGGGGCGACCTCGTCGACGCCGTCGACCACGCGCAGGGCGTGCTCGGGCCCGTACAGCAGGAACAGCGCCCGCAGCTTGTGCACCGCGCCCCGGATGGTGGCCGGGGCGGGCGGGCGCGGGCCGGCGGTGGCCATGGCGAGGACGGCCTCGGTGGAGGTGGTGCCGTCGTCCGGGTCCCGGGTGAGCCGGGCGGCGTCGAGGATCTGGAGGGTGAACTGGTCCAGCCCGTCCAGTGCCCGGGCCACCGACACCCGGGACTGGGCCCGGACGGCGAGGGCGGACACGTCGGCGGGCACGGGCACGACGAGGTCCGGCCGCAGCTGGAGCAGGGCGGCCAGGGACTCGTCGGGCAGCGTCCGCAGGTGGTCGGCGAGTGAGGTCGTCATCGTCGTTCCACGCTAGCCCGGGACGGGGCCCGCGCGCCCCTCGGACGTCCGGCTGGACCCGCCGGCCGGGTAGGTTCTCGGCATGCCCCCGCTCACCGTCGGTTTCGACCTCGACATGACCCTCGTCGACTCGCGTCCCGGCATCGCCGCGGCGTACCGGGCGCTGACGGCGCGCACCGGCGTGCCCGTGGACGCCGACGCGGCGGTGTCCCGGCTCGGTCCGCCGCTGCGGGTGGAGATCGCCCGCTGGTTCCCGCCCGAGCAGGTCGAGTCGGCCGTCGAGGCGTACCGCGAGCTGTATCCGGCGTACGCGATCACCCCGACCCTGCCGATGCCCGGCGCGGTCGAGGCCATCGAGGCCGTGCACGCCCACGGCGGCCGGGTCGTGGTCGTCACCTCGAAGCTGGGCCGGCTGGCCCGGCTGCACCTGGACCACCTCGGGCTGGCCGTCGACGAGCTGGCCGGCGACCTGTTCGCCGAGGAGAAGGCGACGGCGCTGCGCGCGCACGGCGCGACCCTGTACGTCGGCGACCACACCGCCGACATGGTCGCCGCCGGGGCGGCGGGTGTGCCGGGCGTGGCGGTCGCCACGGGCCCCTGCTCGGCCGACGAGCTGCGCTCGGCCGGGGCCAGCCTGGTCCTGGCCGACCTCACCGGATTCCCGGCGGCGCTCGCCACCATGATCCGGCTAGCCTTGGAGCAGTAGACGTCTCAAGTGAAGCAGGGGTTCTCAGGTGCCGACGGGTCGAGTGAAGTGGTATGACGCGGCCAAGGGATACGGGTTCGTCACCAGCGACGAGGGTGGCGACGTGTTCCTGCCGAAGGGCGCGCTGCCGGCGGGTGTCACCGACCTCAAGGGTGGTCAGCGGGTCGACTTCAGCGTGGTGGACAGCCGCCGGGGCGCCCAGGCGATGGGGGTCAAGCTGCTGGAGGCCCCGCCGTCGGTGGCGGAGCTGCGCCGCCGGCCGGCGGAGGAGCTGCACGGCCTCGTGGAAGACATGATCAAGGTGCTGGAGGCGAAGGTCCAGCCGGACCTGCGGCGGGGGCGGTTCCCCGACAAGAAGACGGCGCAGAAGATCGCTCAGCTGGTCCACGCGGTGGCGCGCGAGCTGGAGGTCTGAGGGCCGGCGGCCCGGGGCACGAGCCCGGCGTCGGCGGCCCGGCCCAGCAGCGCCTCCACGGCGGCGAACCCCGCGTCCCCCAGGTCCGCGGTGAACTCGTTGACGTAGAGGGCGATGTGCCGGTCCACCACGTCGGGCTCCATCTCCTGCGCGTGGGAGAGCACGTACGGCCGGCTGGCCTCCGGGTCGGCCCACGCCTGGCGTACGGACTCGCGGATCCAGCCGGCCGCCTCGACCGGGTCGACCGCACCCCGGCGGGCCAGGATCGCGCCGAGCGGGATCGGCAGCCCCGTGTCGCCCTCCCACCACTCACCGAGGTCGACCAGGGCGGTCAGCCCGTGCCGCTGGTAGGTGAAGCGGGCCTCGTGGATCACCAGCCCGGCGTCGTACCGGCCGGCCGCCACCGCCGGCATGATCTCGTGGAACGGGACCACCTCGATCCGCGCCGGCGGGCGCTCGGCCGACCAGAGCCGGAACAGCAGGTACGCCGTGGTGCGGTCCCCGGGCACCGCCACCGTCGCCCCGCTCAGGTCGGCGCTGTCGGGCTGCGCGTTGCCGACCCGTGCAGTGCCGGTCTGCCCGTCGCCGGCCTGCCCGCTGATGGCCCGGTCGGGGCGGGTCAGCACCAGCGGCCCGCAGCCCCGGCCGAGCGCGCCCCCGCAGGGCAGCAGGTGGTAGTCGTCCAGCAGCCACGGCAGCGCCGCGTAGCTCACCTTCACCAGGTCGAACGCGCCCCGCTCGGCGGCGGTGTTCGTGACGTCCACGTCCGCGTAGGTCACCTCGACCGGCGGCGCGCCGGGCACCCGGCCGTGCACCAGGGCGTCGAAGACGAACGTGTCATTGGGGCAGGGCGAGATCGCCAGGGTGAGCGCCACGCCCCCACCGTATCCCCGCCCCCCTTCTGGCCCGCCACCCGCTCGGCGCGGGCGCCTGCCGTGCGGCGGCGGTCCTGCCGTGCGGCGACGGTGCCGGCGGACCCCGGGTACTTCTTCCGCCGGCTAGAGAGCTGATGTCGTGGATGACTCAGCGAACAGGCCGGCCCCGAACAGGCTGGTCCCCGGGCGGGCTGTTGCCGGGCAGGCTGGTCTCGGGCAGGTTGGTCCGGGCAGGCTGGCCCAGGCAGGCTGGTCCCGGGCAGCCGGTCCGGGAAGGGCGGTTCCCGACATGCCGGGAATCGTCCTGCCGGCCTCCTTCGCTGCGCGCCGCCTTCCGGCCTTCCGGCCGCGTCGCCTCGCCTCGCGCTGTCTTGCGACCCCGCCGTGCCGCCTCGCCTCGCGCTGTCTTGCGACCCCGCCACGCCGCCTCGCCTCGTGCTGTCTCCTGGGCCCGCCGTGCCGCCTCGCCTCGCGCCGCTCCCTGGCCTGTGCCTGGCAGGTGGCTCCGGTGTCGTGCTCCAGTCCCTGATGTCGTAGGTGACTCAGCTCCCTAGTGAGCGGCACGCAGGTATCGGTCCTCAACAGCGAGTGGAGTTATCCACAGGTTGTCCACAGCCTGGCGGGGGTTGTTGATGACCGGCGGGGGTGGGCAACAGCATTGAGGCATGGCAGAGACAGCGGACCGGGTCGATCTGGGCGGATCGCTTCGGGCATTGCGTCGCCGCGCGGACCTGAGCCAGCGTGAGCTGGCGGACCTCGCCGGGGTGCCACAGGCGACGTTGGCGCGGATCGAGTCGGGCCGCTCCGGGGACGTCCGGTTCCGGACGGTCGAGCGGCTGGTGCGGGCGGCCGGCGGGCGGGTGGCGATCGGGATACCCGGCGATCAGCCCGGTGACCAGCCCGGCGACCACACCTGCGACCAGCCCGGCGACGACCGGGTGCCGGAGGTGGTGCCGGTGCCCGGGGTGCCGCACGACGGGCTGCGGGACGAGGCGGGGCGGCGGTACCCGGCGCACCTGGACGCCTGGGAGGTGCATGGCCCGAAGGACTGGCCGGGTGCCTGGTGGGCGGGGTGGTGGAACCTTCCGCCGCAGCACTGGCCGCGGCGGTTGCCCGCGGCGACGTACGAGCTGAGCCGCGAGCGTCGGGACCGCCGTCGGTGGGGCGAGCGGATCCGCCGCGAGGTGACCGTGCGCCGGGTCACCGACGACGGGCTGCCCGGGACGTGCTGGCGGTTCGTGGCGGAGTTGCCCGACGGCCGCCTGGTCGGTGAGCTGCGCGCCCACGAGCGCGACCCCCGGTTGCTGTACGGCGACCTGATCGACGCCGGTGAGCGGGAGATCGTGCTGGACGGCGTGCTGGTGGCCGGGCCGTGCCGGCTGCTGGGGATCGGGCGGCGGCTGGTGGCGGCGTTGACTGCGGAGATGGAGCGGGCCGGGGTCCGGGTCGCCCACGCCGTCGCGGACTTCGGCGGTGTCGACCTGCTGCTCGCCTGTGGATACCGGATCGAGGGGCGGGGGCACTACGCGATGCGCCTCGACCGTGCGTGGCTCGGTGCTGCGCTGCTCCCTGGCCCAGCGCCGCTCCAGCCCTAGCCCAGCGCCGCCGCGGCCGCCGTGAGGGCGGCGAACGCCTCGCGCATCCGCCACGCGCTGCGGTCCCGGGGGCCGATCGGGTTGGAGACGGTGCGCAGCTCGGCGAAGGGCACGCCGGCCTGGGCGGCGGCGACCGCCACGCCGTACCCCTCCATGGCCTCGGCCACCGCGTCGGGGTGCCGGTCGGCGAGCGCGGCGGTGCCGGCGGCGGTGCCGGTGACCGTGCTGACGGTGAGCACCGCGCCGACCGTCGCCGCCGGCAGGGCCGCGCGCAGGGCGGCCAGCAGGCCCGGGTCGGCGGGCACGGCGGTGCCGGCGCCGAGCAGCTCGGGGGGCATGCCGAGCTGGTCCACCGGGATGAAGCCCGTCGGCGACTCGGCACCGAGGTCGGCGGCGACGCTGCGGCTCGCCAGCACCGTCGCGCCCACGGCCGCCCGGCCGACGAAGCCACCGGCGATGCCCGCGCTGACCACGGCCCGGTACGGGCGGCCGGCGGCCTCCGCGAGCGCCAGCAGCCGGGCGGTGGCCGCCCCGGCGACGGCCGGACCCACCCCCACGGGCACCACGGTCACCCCGGCGGCGGCCGGCGAGGTCCCGGCCGGCGCAGCCGCGGGCGGGGTGGTCCCGGGCGAAGCGGCGGAAAGGCCGGCGCGGATCGCCTCGGCCTCGGCCGGCACCGCCGTCACCACGAGCAGGCCGGCCTCGCCGAGCCGGCCGGTCCCGCCGATCCGGACGGTCGGGCCGGTCACGCCCGTCCCGCCGGTCACGCGAGGGGCCCCCGGGGCTCCCGGCGGGCCTCGTCGTCGGCCGCGCCCGCTCCGCCGGCGCCGGCGACCGCGGAGGACGGCCGGTAGACGTGGTAGCCGGGCGGGGCGGAGGAGGCGGGTGCGGGCGAGGTGGGGGCGATGTCCGTCACCGGGTCGTGGTCGGTCACCGGGTCGTGCATCACCGGTTCGGGTGTCACCGGTCCGTGCGCCGTCGGGTCGTCGGCTGCAGGGCGGTCCCCAGGAGCCGGCTTCCCGGCGGGATCCCCGACCGGCTCGTCGGCCAGCTCGTCGTCGCCGAGCGGACGGCCGAGCAGCCGCTGGTCGCGGAGCTTGCCGGCGACGTACGCGCCCCGGGCGGCGGCGAGCACGCCCACGCCGGCGGCCACGGCGATGCCCAGCCGGCCGTCGAACGGGACCAGGCCGAGCGCGCCGCCGGCCACGAAGGCGAGCATCAGCGCCGTCTCCGAGTGGGCGAACGAGCTGGCCCGCAGCCGCTCCGGGATGCGTTCCTGGATGGAGGCGTCGACCGCGAGCTTCGCCACGCCGCTGGCCAGCGTGGCGACCAGGCAGAGCAGGGCCACCATCGGCAGCGAGAACTGGATCGTGGCGAGAACGGCCGTGCCGGCCACGATGATCGTGCTGCTGGACTGGATCGCGGTGGGGCGGTGGATGCGCAGCCGGGTGCCGACCGCGGTGGCCAGGAAGCTGCCGACCGCCAGCGCACCGCCGACGAGGCCGAGCGCCATCTCCGCGCTCAGCTCGCGCCCGAAGAAGTCGGTGGTCAGGTCGCCCTTCTTCAGCGCGAAGGCGAGGAAGAGCAGCAGGAAGCCGTAGACGACGCGGAGCAGCGCCGCGCCGATCAGGCTGGCGATGACGAGGCGGCCGGACGGGCGGCCACGCCCCAGCGGGCGGTCCCCGGCGGCCCGCCGGCCCAGGGAGCGCAGCGGGCGGGGCACCCGCTCGGGCGGCTCGGAGTCGGCCCGGGGCGGCAGCCGCAACGCGATCACCATGCCGACCAGGAAGAGCACCGAGGCGACCCGCAGCGGCCACTGCGGCCCGAACCAGAACGCGGCCAGCCCGAGCGGGACGACGAGGGCGCCGGCCACCGTGCCGTAGACGCTGGCCCGCGCGCCGACCTGGGACAGGCCGAGCCCCTCGGGCAGCAGCCGGGGCACGGCCGCCGAGCGGGCCACGCCGTACGCCCGGGAGAGCGCGAGCACCCCGAAGGCCGCCGGGTAGAGGCCGAAGCCGTGCATGTAGTCGGAGATCAGCCAGGCCAGGAAGGCCCGGCCGAGCATGGTGGCGGCGAGCGCGTACCGCCGGCCGTGCCGGAAGTGGTCCAACAGCGGGCCGACCACCGGCGCGAGCATCGCGAACGGCACCATCGTGACCAGCAGGTAGAGCGCGACCTTGCTGCGCGCCTCGCCGAGGGGGACGTTGAAGAAGATCGTCCCGGCGAGGCCGATCGCGATCAGCGTGTCTCCCGCGCAGGAGAGGGCGTGCAGGTCGAACAGGCGCACCATGCCGACCTCGCCGCCCGCGCCCCGGGCCCGGGCCGAGCCGGCCTGGCGGGTCATCCAGCGCCCGCCGCGGGCGGAGCCGCGCAGCACGAGGCGGACGGCCCGGATGCCGGTGCCGACGGTCCGCCCCAGCATGGACCGATCGGAGCGGGAGAACAACGGCATGTGCACCATCCTCGCCCATGCCCCCCACCTCCGCGCCAGCACCGCCGGAGAACGACCTTGCGGGGAGTGCCTGTCGGTCTTCGGCACCCATGGGGAACAATGGTCGGGTGACCAGGCCCGCCTCCGCACGTGCCGCCCGCCTCGACCAGGTCTGCGCCGCCGCCGTCGAGGTGGCCCGCGACGCCATCACCGAGGTGGAGCCCTCCGACGTCGGCGACCACCTCCAGGCCGTCGCCGAGGGGGACCGGGTCGTCACCCACTACTTCGAGTGCCGGCTGTCCGGCTACCGGGGCTGGCGGTGGGCGGTCACCGTGACCCGGGTGCCGCGCAGCCGCAAGGTCACCGTCTGCGAGACGGTCCTGCTGCCGGGCTCGGACGCGCTGCTCGCGCCGGGCTGGCTGCCCTGGCAGGAGCGGCTCAAGCCGGGCGACCTGGGCCCGGGTGACCTCCTGCCGACCCCGCCCGACGACGAGCGGCTCGCCCCGGGGTACGTCCTGTCCGACGACCCGGCGGTGGAGGAGACCGCCTGGGAGCTGGGCCTCGGTCGGCCGCGGGTGCTGTCCCGGGAGGGGCGCAGCGAGGCCGCGCAGCGCTGGTACGACGGCGACCACGGCCCGTCGGCGCCGATCTCCACCGCCGCCCCGGCCGCCGCCCGCTGCGGCACGTGCGGCTTCTACCTGCCGCTGGCCGGCGCGCTGCGGCAGGCGTTCGGGGCGTGCGGCAACTTCTACGCCCCCGACGACGGTCGGGTGGTGAGCGCCGACCACGGCTGCGGCGCGCACTCGGAGACGCTGGTCGAGACGCCCGAGAGCCCGGTCGACGAGCTGCCCACGGTCTACGACGACAGCGCCGTCGAGGCGATGTCGGTGAGCCGGGCCCCGGGCTCGGTGGAGGCGGCGGAGCCGGGCGAGCCGTACGGCCACCCGTGACCCGGCGGGCTCAGCTTCGGGTGTCGGCGGGCTGACCGGCCCGCGCGGCGGCGCGGCGGCGACGCCGGTTGGCGTCGTGACGCATCATCACGGCGAGACCGGGGAAGCCCCAGAGGAAACCGGCCAGGCAGATCCAGAGCCAGTCCTGGTGGCCGTGCTCGGTCAGCCAGCCACGGAAGAAGAGCAGCAGCACCAGGCCGGCGACCGCCCAGGCGACCAGCCCGGCGACCGCGAACGGCACCATCGGCGGGTCGAGCGGCTCGGGCCGCGGCGGTTGCTCCTGTCGCACGGGGGCAAGCGTACGCGATCAACTTTCCCAGTTGGCGTGTGATCTGCGACGATGCGCGCGACAGACGGATGATCACCTGCGAGGACCAGATGGCCATTGCGCCGCCGGACAACGGCACTCCACCCGATCCCGCTCACCCCCGCAACGCCTTCGACCGCTTCTTCGAGATCACCGCGCGCGGCTCGACACCGGGCCGGGAGGTGCGGGGCGGCCTGGCGACGTTCTTCACGATGGCGTACATCGTGGTGCTCAACCCGCTGATCATCGGCAGCGCCGTCGACGGCGACGGCAAGAAGCTGGCGATCCCGGCGCTGGCCGCCGCGACGGCGCTCGTCGCGGGCCTGATGACGATCCTGATGGGGGTGGTCGGCCGGTTCCCGATGGCGCTGGCCGCCGGCCTGGGCGTGAACGCGCTGGTGGCGTACGAGATCGCCCCGCAGATGACCTGGGCCGACGCGATGGGCCTGGTGGTGATCGAGGGTGTGCTCATCGCGATCCTGGTGCTCACCGGCCTGCGTACGGCGGTGTTCCGCTCGGTGCCCACACAGCTCAAGACCGCGATCGGCGTCGGCATCGGCCTCTTCCTGACGATCATCGGCCTGGTCGACGCCGGCTTCGTCCGGCGGGTGCCGGACGCGGCGAACACGACGGTCCCGGTGGGGCTGGGCATCGGCGGCAAGATCGTGAGCTGGCCGATGCTGGTCTTCGTGGTGGGCCTGCTGGTCACGATCGTGCTGGTGGTGCGCCGGGTGCGCGGCGCGATCCTGATCGGCATCCTCGCCTCGACCGTGCTGGCGATCGTGGTGGAGGCCGTGGCGAACGTGGGCCCGTCCTTCGTCAACGGCAAGCCCAACCCCAAGGGCTGGTCGCTGAACGTGCCGGAGCTGCCGAAGACGGTCGTGGACGTGCCCGACCTGTCGCTGCTGGGCAACTTCAACGTGCTGGACTCGTGGACCCGGGTCGGTTGGCTGGTGCCGCTGATGTTCGTCTTCACGCTGCTGATCACGGACTTCTTCGACACGATGGGCACGATGGTCGCGATCGGCCAGGAGGGGGACATGCTCGACGAGCGGGGCACCCCGCCGCGGGCCAAGGAGATCCTGCTGGTCGACTCGATCGCCGCGGCTGCGGGTGGCGCGGCGAGCGTCTCCAGCAACACGTCGTACATCGAGAGCGCCGCCGGTGTCGCGGAGGGCGCCCGCACGGGCGTGGCCAACCTGGTCACGGGCGCGTTGTTCCTGCTGGCGATGTTCCTCGCGCCGCTGGCGGTGGTGGTGCCGTTCGAGGCGGCGTCGACGGCGCTGGTGGTGGTCGGCTTCCTGATGATGACGGCGGTGCGGACGATCGACTGGACCGACTACGAGATCGCGATCCCGGCGTTCCTCACGATCACCCTGATGCCGTTCACGTACTCGATCTCCAACGGCATCGGCGCGGGCGTCATCTCGTACGTGATCGTGAAGCTGGCGAAGGGGAAGGCCCGCGAGGTCCACCCCCTGCTGTATGCGGTGGCGGCGCTGTTCGTCCTGTACTTCCTGCGCGGGCCGATCGAGTCGGTCGTACTCTGACGCCCCATGTTCCCGGGGGTCGGGGTGCCGGACCGGTACCCCGGCTTCCGGGGCGCACACCCCCTGGTGAGCATGGTCATAACGGCTGTCGTTAGCCAGGCTCATTAGTTAGGCTAACTATCGTGACGGAGCGGACGGTGACGGCGAGACGCGTGCCACCGGCGCAGCTGGCTCCCCAGTTGCGTGATGCGATCACCCGGCTCAACCGGCGGGTCCGACAGGCCCGACCGGTCGGCGACCTGACGGTCACCCAGCTCTCCGCGCTCACCAGCCTCGTGCTGGCGGGCGCGCTGACGCCCCGGGAACTGGCCGACGTCGAACGGGTGCAACCGCCGACGATGACCAAGATCGTCGCGAAGCTGGAGGAACGCGGCCTCGTGGGCCGCACCCCCCACCCGACCGACGGCCGGCAGGTCATCCTCTCGGCGACCGAGGGCGGCCGGGCCGTGCTCGACCAGTTCGAGCGGGCCCGCAACGAGTGGCTGGCCAGCCGGCTGGCCGAGCTGCCCGAGACCGACCGGGAGACCCTGCAACGGGCTGCCGAGATCCTGCAGCAGCTCGCCCGCGCCTGACGCGCCGCGCCCACCGGGGCGCGCCGCCGCCTGGTCCGCGCCGTCCGCCGTCGATGAGGCGTACGAGCGAGGAGGCGCATCCAGGGTGCAGGCGAAGCTGAGCACGATGTTCCAGTCACTGCAGGTCCGCAACTACCGGCTCTTCGCGTCCGGGCAGCTGATCAAACTGATCGGCGTCTGGATGATGTTCATCGCCCAGGACTGGCTCGTCCTCGAACTCTCCGACGACTCCGCCACCGCCCTCGGCGTGGTCACCGCCCTCCAGTTCACCCCCGTGCTGCTGCTCACCCTGCTCTCCGGGCGGCTCGCCGACCGGTACGACAAGCGCCTGCTGCTCTTCGTCGCGAACGCGTTCTGGACGGTGCTGTCGTTCGGGATGAGCCTGCTGGTGCTCACCGGGCTTGTCCAGCTCTGGCACGTCTTCGTCTTCGCCGCCCTGCTCGGCGTCGCCAACGCGGTGGAGACGCCCGTGCGGCAGGCGTTCGTCTCCGAACTCGTCGGCACGTCGCTGCTGCCCAACGCGCTGTCGCTCAACGCGGCCGTGTTCAACTCGGCCCGCATCGTCGGCCCCGCCGTCGCCGGCCTGGCCATCGCCGCCGTCGACGTCGGCCCGGTCTTCCTGTTCACCGCGCTCAGCTCGCTCGGCCCGCTGGCCACCGTGGTCCGGATGCGCCCCGCCGAGCTGCACCGCAAGGACCTCCTCCCCGTCGCCGAGCGGGACTCCGCCCGGGTCGTCGACGGCCTGCGCTACGTCGCCCGCCGCCCCGACCTGCTGCTGCCGATGGCCGTGATGTCGGTGATCGGGATGAGCCTGTTCAACTTCCAGCTCACCCTCGCCGCCCTGGCCAAGACCGTGTTCAAGACGGGTGCCGCCTCGTTCGGCCTGTTCAGCACGGCGCTGGCCGTCGGCGCGCTCGTCGGGGCGCTGGCCGGCACCGGGCGGCGCAGCCGCCCCTCGGTGTGGCTGGTGCTCGGCGCGGCGGTCGGGTGCGCCGTCTTCGGCACCCTGGTCGGGCTCGCCCCGGCGTACTGGATGGTGGTGGCGTTGCTGCTGCCCGCCGGGTTCTTCATGGTCTTCTTCGCCCAGTCGGCCAACCAGCGGGTGCAGCTCGGCACCGACGCCGCGTTCCGGGGCCGGGTCATGGCGCTGTGGGTGCTGGTGTTCCTCGGCACCAACCCGGTCGGCGCGCCGATCATCGGCTGGGTGGCCGAGCGGTTCGGCGCCGGGGCGAGCATCTGGATCGGCGGGCTGATCTCGCTGGCCACCGCCCTGCTGGCGCTCGCCTGGCAGTTGCGCCGCTCGGGGGCCCGGCTGCGCCTGCGGGTGCTCCCGTCCCCCCGCTTCTACGTGGTGGAGCGGGGAGCGGGGAGAGGCCCCCTGCTGACGCCAAGCAATTGAGTTTGGTGAATGTCAATAAACCGGTGGCGGTGAGGCTCGCGGGAGCATAGCGTCGATACGTGGAGGTAGGCCGAGCGATGCTCCTTGCCCTGGCGTTCGTCGCTGTCGCGAGTCTTCCGGTCGCCTTTGCGCTGGTGTTCTGCGCCGACGAGATCATCGACCGGGTCGCCTGCGGCTACGCCGAGTGGCGCGAACGACGCCGGGAACGCCGCACCATCGCCCGGCTGGACCGGGCCGTCGACGCCGAGGGGCTGACCCGAGGCATCGACCTCACCGAGTTCGACCGGGAGGACCGCCGGTCCCTCCAGCAGATCGCCGCCGACCTGCACCGGTTCGCCGGGCACCGGGTCAACCCGGGCGGCCGGGCGGTGATCTGGCACGCCGCCGTCGTCGACGCGTACGACGAGCACCTCAGGGCCGCCTGCCGCTGCCTGGGGCTCCCCGAGCACCTGGGCGAGCTGGAGGGCGTCGACCGGCAGATCGAGCGGGTCCGGGTCGAGGGGATGCTGCACGCGGCCGGTCTCACCCTGCCCGCCGCGCGGCCCCGACACCGCCAGCGGCACCGCTGACCCCCGCCGAGCCCCCGTTGACCGGCACCGTCGTGCCCGCCGCCGGGATGCGGCTCTTCGTCGCGGTCTTCCCGCCACCCGAGGCCGTCGCCGACCTGAGCGCCGAGGTGGCCCGGCTCCGGGTCGGCCGTGCGGCGGCGGCCGGCACCAACGTACGGCTCGCCGATCCGGCGCGGGCGCACCTCACCGTCGCCTTCCTCGGCCAGGTCGACGCGGGCCGCCTCGTCGACGTCGAGAGCGCCCTCGGCATCGCCGCCGAGGCGTTCCGCACCCGCGATCTGCCGGCGGCCGAACGACCGGCGGGCGGCCGGACCGGGCCGTCCGTGCTGCGGCTCGGCGGCGGGGGCAGCTTCGGCCGGGGCCGGTTCACGGTCCTCTGGGTGGACGTGTGCGGCGACGTCGAGGCGTTGCGGGCCCTGGCCCGGCTGGTCCGGTCGGGGCTGCGCCGGGGCCGGCTGCCGTACGACGAGAAGCCGTTCACCCCGCACCTCACCATCGCCCGCCCCGGCGACCGGATCGACCGCGCCGAGGTGGCCGCCGACCGGGAGGCCCTGCACGACTACCTGGGTCCGCCGTGGCCGGCCGCCGAGCTGGTGCTGGTCCGCAGCCACCAGGGCCCGCAGCCGACGTACGACCGGGTGGCCGCCTGGCCGATCTGACCGGGACCGGCGGCCGGGTCGGGCCGGGTCGGGCCCAGGTCGGGTCGGGCCGGTCGGGCCGGGTGGTGGCCCGGTCGGGCCCGTGGGGCCGGGGCCGGGCCGGTGGGGCCCGCCATGTCGGCGACATGGCGGTATCCCCAAGGCGGGAAGCCGCCATGTCGCCGACATGGCGCCGCGCCGCCCGGCGGGGCGTCGCCCAGCGTCGGCGCGTGCCCAGCGCCGAGCGCGCCCGGCGGGGCGCCCAGCGCCGAGCGCGCCCGGCGACCGGGCGCGCCTACCAGGCCCACGCCTCCGGGCCCGGGCCGCCCTTGCCCACCGGCGGGAACAGCTCGTCGAGCCGGGCCAGCGCCGCCTCGTCGAGGCGGACGTCCAGCGCGCCCAGCGACCGGTCGAGCTGGTCGATGGTGCGCGGGCCGATGATCGGGGCCGTCACCCCGGGCCGGGAGAGCAGCCAGCCGAGCGCCACGTCCGCCGGGTCGT
This sequence comes from Micromonospora sp. PTRAS2, assembly GCF_054052245.1. Taxonomy (NCBI): domain Bacteria; kingdom Bacillati; phylum Actinomycetota; class Actinomycetes; order Micromonosporales; family Micromonosporaceae; genus Micromonospora; species Micromonospora sp. PTRAS2. The sequence goes on along the minus strand of NZ_JBSWBU010000001.1, from coordinate 317,750 downwards.
GGCCGAGGTCGGCGCAGAACTTCTCGTACGCCTCGATGGTCGGCCGGTGCTCGGCCAGGCCCTCGGCGGCGCGGCCTGCGGCGCTGCGGGCGGCCCCGCCCTCGGCCATCTTGCGCAGCGCCCCCGACAGCAGCCCGCCGTGCAGCGGTGACCAGGGGATGATGCCGAGGCCGTAGTGCTGGGCGGCCGGCACCACCTCCAGCTCGACGGCCCGGGTCAGCAGGTTGTAGATGGACTGTTCGGAGACGAGGCCGAGGAAGTTGCGCCGCTGCGCTGCCGCCTGTGCCTGCCCGATGTGCCAACCGGCGAAGTTGGACGATCCGACGTAGACGACCTTGCCCTGGGCGACCAGGGTCTCCATCGCCTGCCAGATCTCCTCCCACGGGGTGGCCCGGGAGACGTGGTGCATCTGGTAGAGGTCGATGACGTCGGTCTGGAGCCGGCGCAGCGAATCCTCGCAGGCCCGGATGATGTGCCGGGCGGAGAGCCCCTGCTCGTTGGGCCAGTCGCCCATCTTGCCGTAGACCTTGGTGGCCAGCACCACCTTCTCCCGCCGGCCGCCGCCCTGGGCGAACCAGCGGCCGATGATCTGCTCGGTGATGCCCTCGCCGGTCTGCCAGCCGTAGATGTTGGCGGTGTCGAAGAAGTTGATGCCGTGCTCGAGCGCCCGGTCCATGACGGCGTAGCTGTCCGGCTCGCTGGTCTGCGGACCGAAGTTCATCGTGCCGAGGCAGAGCCGGCTCACCGACAGACCGGTGCGTCCCAGATTCGTGTACTCCATACGACCCACCCTGCCACGGCGGGATGCCGACTGCCTGCCGCCGCAGGGCGGTGCGCGGGGAACGCGTGCCGCCCGGCGCAGGCGGGTGGGTCAGGAGGACTCGCGGGCCGCCGGGCCGCTGCCGAACAGCACGTCGTCCCAGCTCGGCAGGCGCTTGCGCGGCTTGCCGGAGGCGTCGGTGGACTCGCCGCCGGAGGCCGCCGCGGCAGCGCCCGTGCGGCGGGGCCGGAGCACCGCCAGCGACGGCACGGCCGGGACCTCCTTGGGCGCGTCCGAGTCGTCGTCGAACGCCGAGCCCTGGCCGCCGCCGAGCAGGGCCGCCGCCCCGCCGCCGACCGGCCGCTGCCGGGGCGCGTCCGACCCGGCCAGCGCCGCCGGCGTACGCGGCTCCAGGCCGCGACCGGACGTCGAGCCGAGCGGCCGGTCCAGGGAGGCGAGCAGGGCGTCCCGCCCGGCGCGGATCGGGTCGCGCCCCGGGCGGCTGTGGTCGCCGGCCGCCGAGGGCAGCCCGTGCCCGCCCCGGCTCGGCTCGCCGCGCGAGGGGCCGGGCAGCGCGTGGCCGCCGCGCTCGGGTGCCGGCTCCTGGCCGAGGATCGGCGTGGGGCGCTCGGCGCAGAGGTATTGCGCCATGTCGTCGTGCGGGACGACGTGCTGCCGGGTCTTGTCCAGATCCCAGACCGCCTGCGCGGTGGCCTTGCCCGACGGCCAGGTGGCGATGATCCGCCAGGTGCCGTCGTCGCGGCGGTAGGCGTCCCAGGAGATCTTCTCGGTGTCGATCCCGTGCTGGGCCAGCCGGCCGTTGACGACCTCGGCCAGGGGGGTCGGCTTCTCGGCGCCCTTGAGGCGGGTGCGCCGGGCGTGCTGGGCGAGCATCGCCCGCTCCTGGAGCACCGGGCCCGCGTAGCGCAGCACGCGGTCGACCGGGACGCCCGCGATGCGGGCCACGTCCTCGGCGGACTCGCCGGAACGGATCTTGGCCTGGATGTCGCGCGGGGACAGCGACGGCAGGGGGTGGTCGGTGGTGTTCGGCACCACGGCGAGCGGGGGCGCGCCCGGCTCGGCGTGCAGGGCGCCGGCGATGCGCTCGTCGATGGGCAGGGCGAGCAGCCGCCCGACCTCGTCGGCGAGCACCAGAGCCTGGCCGTCCTCGGAGAGGGCGACGAAGCGTACTGGGCGCATGAGCGTTGCCTCCGTCCCGCTTCGCTGGCCGCACGCCACGGGTCGGCCACCCGGGCGTCCCGCACCACGGTACGCCCATCCGCAACCCGGTGGGGGATGCGACACCCGCATGTCGCGGATGAGCTGCGAAGATGATCACACTGGGTGGCCGGCGGCGGTGCGGCGGCCACCCAGTGTGACGTTGCCTCAGAGCCGCTCGACCACGTAGTCGATCGAGGCGGTCAGCGCCTCCACGTCGGACGGCTCGACGGCCGGGTAGAGCGCGATGCGCAGCTGGTTGCGGCCCAGCTTCCGGTAGGGCTCGGTGTCGACGATGCCGTTGGCCCGCAGCGCCTTGGCGATCGCCGCCGCGTCCACCCCGTCGGCGAAGTCGATGGTGGCGACCACGTTGGAGCGCAGCGCCGGGTCGGTGACGAACGGGGTCGCCACGGCGGAGCGCTCGGCCCAGCCGTACACGATGCCGGCGCTCTCGGCCGTGCGCTTGGCCGCCCAGGCCAGGCCGCCCTGCTCGTTCATCCAGTCGGTCTGCTCGGCGGCCAGGAAGATGGTGGCCAGCGCCGGGGTGTTGTAGGTCTGCTCCAGCCGCGAGTTGTCGATCGCGGTGACCAGGTCGAGGAACGCCGGGATGTAGCGGCCCGACGCCTTGATCTCGGCGGCCCGGTCCAGGGCGGCCGGCGACATCAGGGCCAGCCAGAGGCCGCCGTCGGAGGCGAAGCACTTCTGCGGGGCGAAGTAGTAGACGTCGGTCTCGGCGACGTCCACCGCCAGGCCGCCGGCCGCCGAGGTCGCGTCGACCAGCAGCAGCGAGCCCTCGTCGGCCCCGGCGACCCGGTTGATCGGCACCGCGACGCCGGTGGAGGTCTCGTTCTGCGGCAGCCCGTACGCGTCGACGCCGGCCTCGGCGACCAGCGCCGGGGCGCTGCCCGGCTCGGCCTTGCGCACGGTGGGCTCGCCGAGGAACGGGGCGTCCTTGACCGACTTGACGAACTTCGCGCCGAACTCGCCGAAGCTGGCGAACTGCGCCCGGTCGCGGATCAGGCCGAACGTCGCGACCTCCCAGAAGGCGGTGGTGCCGCCGTTGCCGAGGATCACCTCGTAGCCCTCGGGGAGGGAGTAGAACTCGGCGATGCCTCGCCGCAGCCGGGCGACCTGGTCGCGGACGGTCTTCTGCCGGTGCGAGGTGCCCAGGAAGCCCGTCGCCGCGTCGGCGAGGGCGGAGACGGCCGCCGGACGGACCTTGGACGGCCCGCAGCCGAACCGCCCGTCGGCGGGCTTGATGTCGTCGGGAATCCGGATGGTCGGTGCGTCAGCCACGGTTGTCGAGATCCTTCCGCGTGGGCGGGGCCCGGTCACAGGTGGTGGTCGGGCGCGGAGGACGGACGCGTGCGTGGGGCGCACGGGCGGCCGGATCCGAGCCCGGTGCGGCGGCACTGCCGAGCCCCCATCCTCGCACCCGGGGCGGCCCGGACACCCGAGGGTCCCGCCGCCGGAGCTGAGGCGTATGACACATCCGCCCGGTTACGTCGCCACCCCACCCCCGGTTACGCGGGGCCGGGCGGACCTTCTGGTACGCGGAGGGGCCCCGCCGAACCGGCGGGGCCCCTTCCGTCGTCGCGTCGACGGGTGGATCGGACGGGCGTCGCGCACCCAGGTGGTGGGTGTTAACAGGGGGCCCCTGCTATGCAGAAAGCGTTAACAGGGTGCCCTTCCTTGCACTGCTCATACGCCGTGCGGGATGGCGTCCCAGCCCTCGACCTGCTGCGGCTTGCGGCTGCCCGGCCCGACGTAGCGGGCCGACGGGCGGACCAGCCGCTGGAGCTTCTTCTGCTCCAGGATGTGCGCGCTCCAGCCGCCCATCCGGGCGCAGGTGAACATCGAGGTGAACATGTGCGCGGGCACCTCGGCGAAGTCGAGCACGACGGCCGACCAGAACTCGACGTTCGTGGCGAGCACCCGGTCGGGGCGGCGGGCCTGCAGCTCGGCCAGGGCCGCCTTCTCCAGCGCCTCGGCGATCTCGAAGCGCGGCGCGCCCAGCTCCTTGGCGGTGCGGCGCAGCACGCGGGCGCGCGGGTCCTCGGCCCGGTAGACCCGGTGGCCGAAGCCCATCAGCCGCTCGCCCCGGTCGAGGACGCCCTTGACGTACCCCTCGGCGTCGCCGCTGCGCTCGACGGCCTCCAGCATGCTGAGCACCCGCGACGGCGCGCCGCCGTGCAGGGGGCCGGAGAGCGCGCCGATGCCGGAGGAGATGCAGGCGGCGGCGTCGGCGCCGGTGGAGGCGACGATCCGGGCGGTGAAGGTGGAGGCGTTCAGGCCGTGCTCGGCGGCCGAGATGAAGTAGGCGTCGACGGCCTTCACGTGGCGGGGGTCGGGCTCGCCGCGCCAGCGCTTCATGAAGCGCTCGACGATCGTCTCCGCCTTGTCGATCTCCTTCTGCGGCACGGCCGGCAGACCCAGGCCGCGCGCGGACTGGGCGACGAAGGAGAGCGCGGTGACCGACACCCGGGCGAGGTCCTCGCGGGCCTGGGAGTCGGAGATGTCGAGGAGCTGGCTGAGCCCCCAGTACGGGGCGAGCATCGCGACGGCGGACTGCACGTCGACCCGGATGTCGCCGGAGTGCACGGGCACCGGGAACGGCTCCGCCGGCGGCAGGCCGGGGCCGAACCGGCCGTCGACCAGCAGCGCCCAGACGTTGCCGAAGGAGACCTGACCGATCAGATCCTCGATGTCCACGCCGCGGTAGCGCAGGGCACCGCCCTCGCGGTCGGGCTCGGCGATCTCGGTCTCGAAGGCTACGACGCCCTCCAGGCCCGGTTTGAAGTCGGCCATTCTTACTCCTGGATCTGCTCGATGCGCCCGCCTGGGCTCATCCGGCCCGGCCGGCCGAGCGCCTTAGGCGACCCTCAGGGACGTGTTCGTGACATCTTGCCTGGTGGGTAACCGGCTGCGCGACCCGCGACGACTGTGCTGCACGCGACATCCCCGCCGGTGGACAAAGGTGCGGGGTCGATGAGACTGGGCGGTAGGGGCTGGCCAGCGTCGCCGAGGGTGACGGGGCCACCGAAGGGGAGGGTAGCTGTGACGGGTGACACACCCGGCCCGGCCGGCATGCGTAACGAGTACGCCGCCGACCTGGGCCTTTCCGAGGCTGATCTGGCCGCCGACTGGCACGCCCAGTTCGCCCGCTGGTTCGCCGACGCGGTGGCGTCCGGCCTGCCCGAGCCGAACGCGATGGTGCTCGGCACCGCCGACGCCGCCGGCCGCCCCAGCGGGCGCACCGTCCTGCTCAAGGGGTACGACCCGCAGGGCTTCGTCCTGTTCACCAACCACGGCTCGCGCAAGGGCACCGAGGCGCTGGCCAACCCGTACGCCAGCCTGGTCTTCCCCTGGTTTCCCAGCCAGCGGCAGGTGGTGGTCGCCGGGCGGATCGAGCCCGTCGACCGGGCCGAGACCGAGGCGTACTTCGCCAGCCGGCCGCGCGGCTCGCAGCTCGGCGCGTGGGCCAGCGAGCAGTCGCGGGTGATTCCGGACCGGGCCGCGCTGGACGCCGGCTACCGGGCGGTGGCCGAGCGGTTCGCCGACGTGGACCCGGTGCCCGCGCCCCCGCACTGGGGCGGCCTGCGGGTGCGCCCCGAGACGGTGGAGTTCTGGCAGGGCCGGGCCAGCCGGCTGCACGACCGGCTGCGGTTCCGCCGCACCGCGCCCGACCCGGGGCCGGCCGACGACGGCCGGTGGGTGGTGGAGCGGCTCGCCCCGTGACCGCCGTCAAGGAGACCCGGCCGCGCGGGGCGCGTCGCTGGGCGATCGACCTGCGCCCGCTGCGGGTGCCCGTCTACCGCCGGATCTGGGTCGGCAACAGCGTCGCGATGCTCGGCTTCCAGTTCACGGCCGTGGCCGTGCCGGTGGAGATGTTCGCGCTGACCCGGGACTCGTTCTGGGTCGGGCTGCTCGGCGTGGCCGCGTTCCTGCCGCTGCTGGTCTTCGGGCTGTGGGGCGGCGCGGTCGCCGACGCCCGGGACCGGCGCGCGGTGCTGCTGGTCAGCCAGGCGGTGCTGTGGGCGTCGATGGTGGGGCTGCTGGCCCAGGCCGTGTTCCGGGTGGGCAGCCCGGTGCTGCTGCTGGTCCTGGTGGCGTTGCAGTCGGTCGGGTTCGCGGTCAGCGGAGCGGCCCGCACCGCGAGCATCCCCCGGCTCGTCCCGGCCGAGCTGGTCCCGGCCGCGAGCACCCTGAACTTCACCACCCACACCGCCGCGTCCGTGCTGGGGCCGCTGCTGGCCGGGCTGATCTTCGCGGCCTGGGAGGTCGGGGTCGCGCTGCCCATCGCGTACGGCGTGGACACGGTCTTCTTCACGGCGGCGGTCTGGGCGACGCTGCGGATGCCGGCGCTGCCGCCGGAGCCGGACCCCGACGGCGACGGCTCGCCCCGCCGGGCCGGGCTGGCCAGCGTCGTCGACGGGCTGCGCTACCTGGCCACCACGCCGGTGCTGCTGCTCTCCTTCGCCATCGACCTCATCGCGATGGTGCTGGCGATGCCCCGGGCGCTGTTCCCCGAGATCGCCGAGGAACGCTTCGGCGGCGGCGCGGCCGTCGGCTGGCTGTTCAGCGCCATCGCCATCGGGTCGATGCTCGGTGGGCTCACGTCCGGCTGGATCGGTCGGCTCCACCGGCAGGGGGTGGCGCTGGTGTGCGCCGTCGTCGGCTGGGGGCTGGCCATCGCCGCCGCCGGGCTGGCCCGCCAGCTCTGGCTGGTGGTCGGGCTGCTCGCCGTGGCCGGCGCGGCCGACCTGGTCAGCGCCGTGCTGCGGCAGACGATGCTGCTGGTGCACGCGCCGGACCGGATGCGGGGCCGGCTCCAGGGCGTCAACACGGTGGTGGTGGCGGGCGGGCCCCGCCTCGGCGACCTGCGGGCGGGCACGATGGCCGCCGGTTTCGGCACCGGCGTCGCCTGGGTCGGTGGCGGCCTCGCCGCGGCGGTGCTCGCGCTGCTGCTGGCGGCCGTCTTCCCGGCCCTGGTGCGCTACCGGGCGGCCACGTCGGAGGCGCCGTCCGAGGCGCGCGGCTGACCGTCCGGCCGCCGGTGACGGGCAGACACCGGCGGCCGGGCGGGGTGCGCGCGGTGACGGACCGCGCACCCCGTGCGCAGAGGTGACCGACTAAGGTCACCGGCATGCAGAACGCCGCACCCCGCCCGCCGTCAGGCACCCAGTGGACCATTTCCGCCGCCGGCCACGAGGCCGTGCTCGTCGAGGTCGGCGGCGGCCTGCGGACGTACCGGCACGACGGCGTCGACTACGTCGACGGGTTCGCCGCCGACGAGCTCTGCCCCGGCGGGGCCGGGCAGGTGCTGGCCCCCTGGCCGAACCGGATCCGCGACGGCCAGTACGCCTTCGGCGGCCGGGAGTTCCAGCTCACGCTGACCGAGCCGAGCCGGGGCGCGGCCCTGCACGGCCTGGTCAACTGGGTGCCGTGGCACCTCGTCGAGCAGTCCGACGACGCCGTGACCCTCGGCTACGACCTGCCCGCGCAGCCGGGCTACCCGTGGGCGCTGCGGCTGCGCAACCGATACTCGGTAGGCCCGGACGGCCTGCGCATCGACCACGAGGCCACCAACGTCAGCGGGGAGCCCTGCCCGTTCGGCTTCTCGATGCACCCCTACCTGCAACTGCCCGGGGTGGCGGTGGACGACCTCGCCCTGCGGGTGCCGGCGAAGCTGCGGGTGCAGGTGGACGGTCGGCTGCTGCCGGTCGGGGCGACCCCGGTGGCTGGCACCGAGTACGACTACACCAGCCCTCGGCGGATCGGCCACGCGGTGCTCGACACGGCGTTCGGCGACGTGGTCCGCGACGCCGACGGCGGCTCCTCGGTGACCCTGGCCGCCCCGGACGACGCGGCGGCCGTCACCGTCTGGGCGGACCGCGAGTTCGGCTGGTGGCAGGTCTTCTCCGGGGACACCCTGACCGGCGAGCGGCACCGCCGCTCGGTGGCGATCGAGCCGATGACCTGCCCGCCGGACGCGTACCGCTCGGGCAAGGACGTGATCACTCTGGAGCCGGGCGACACCTGGCGGGGCACCATGGGCATCCGGCCCGGGGCCCGGTAGCAGGGGGAGCAGGCGGCGTGGAGTTCGCCGAGGTGCTCCGGCGACGCCGGATGGTGCGCAACTACGACCCGGACCGCCCCGTCCCGCCGGAGGTGGTGCAGCGGCTGCTCGACCACGCCGTACGGGCCCCGTCGGCCGGGTTCGCTCAGGGCTGGGGGTTCCTGGTGCTGGAGGAGCCGGCGGACCGGGAACGCTTCTGGGCGGCGACCACCCCGGACGGCGGCGGGCGCGAGCGGTGGCTGGCCGGGATGCGTCGGGCCCCGCTGATCGTCGTGCCGCACGCCAACCGCTCGGCGTACCTCGACCGGTACGCCGAGCCGGACAAGGGCTGGACGGACCGCGCGCAGGAGCGCTGGCCGGTGCCGTACTGGTATGTCGACACCGGCTTCGCCGCCCTGCTGATGCTGCTCACCGCCGTGGACGAGGGGCTGGGCGCGTGTTTCTTCGGCATCCCGCCGCAGCGCACGCAGGCGTACCGGGAGGCGTTCGGGGTGCCGGCGGAGTACGACCCGGTCGGGGCGCTCACCGTCGGCTACCGGGCACCGGACCACCGGTCGCCGTCGCTGCGGCGGGGGCGTCGCCCGGTCGACGAGGTGGTCCGGCGGGGACGCTGGAGCTGACGCCGGGGGGCGTCGGCGGCCCGGCCCGCCGTCGGAGGGAAGGTGTCGGCGGTCCGGCCCGGCGTCGCCGGGCGGGGTTGACCAACAGCGGTCGCGAAAGCGACATGAGGGAGTAAAACGCGGTGTGGCGGGGGCGGCTACGCTGGCACGGTCATCGGTGCCGTGCCGCGCGGTGCCACGCCGCGATCCGACCCGGCGCGGTGGGTCGGAACGGTGAGGGGGAGGGGAGCGTGCCGTCGTGATCTTCAGAGCGGTCCGGGACGGGCGTCCCTATCCGGAGCACAACCTGACGCTCAAGCAGTGGGCGGAGATCCCGCCGCGTCCGCTGCGGCTGGACCAGTTGATCACCACCAAGCGTGAGCTGGCGTTGGACAAGCTGCTCGCCGAGGACTCCACCTTCTACGGGGACCTGTTCCCGCACGTGGTGCAGTGGAACAGCGGGCTCTACCTGGAGGACGGGCTGCACCGCGCGCTGCGCGCCGCGCTCCAGCAGCGCAACCAGATCCACGCCCGGGTGCTGGTGCTGGCCGGTCAGCACGAGTGACCCGCTCCTGAGGCTTCGTTAGGGTGGCGGGATGACTCCTGTCGACCTGCTGGACCTGGACTCCCTCCTCGACGACGAGGAACGCCAGATCCGGTCCGTCGTGCGCCGGCTGGTTGACGACCGGGTCCGGCCGCACGTCGCCGACTGGTACGAGCGGGGCCACGTCCCGGCCCGCGAGCTGGCCCGGGAGTTCGGCCGGCTCGGCCTCCTCGGCATGCACCTGACGGGGTACGGCTGCGCCGGCTCCACCGCCGTCGCGTACGGGCTGGCCTGCCTGGAGCTGGAGGCCGGCGACTCCGGCGTGCGGTCCCTGGTCTCGGTGCAGGGTTCGCTGGCCATGTACGCGATCTGGCGCTACGGCAGCGAGGAGCAGAAGCAGCGCTGGCTGCCCGCCATGGCGACCGGCGAGGCGATCGGCTGCTTCGGGCTGACCGAGCCCGACCACGGCTCCGACCCGGCGTCGATGGCCACCCGGGCCCGCCGCGACGGCGACGACTGGCTGCTGCACGGCGGCAAGATGTGGATCACCAACGCGCCGGTCGCCGACGTCGCCGTGATCTGGGCCCGCGCCGAGGAGGGGGTGCGCGGGTTCGCCGTACCCCTGGACGCGCCCGGGGTGTCGGTGCGCGAGATCCGGCGCAAGATGTCGCTGCGCGCCTCCCTCACCGGCGAGATCGCGCTCGACGACGTCCGGCTCCCGGCGGACGCGCTGCTGCCCGGCGCGGCCGGGCTGAAGGCCCCGCTGAGCTGCCTCACCGAGGCCCGGCACGGCATCGTCTGGGGCGCGCTCGGTGCGGCCCGCGACTGCCTGGAGACCACCCTGGCGTACGCGGGCACGCGCACCCAGTTCGGCCGGCCGCTCGCCGGCTTCCAGCTCACCCAGGCCAAGCTCGCCGACATGGCCGTCGAGTGGCAGAAGGGCTTCCTGCTGGCGCTGCACCTGGGCCGGCTCGCCGACGCCGGGAGGCTGCGCCCCGAGCAGGTCAGCGTCGGCAAGCTGAACAACGTGCGGGAGGCGCTGGCCATCGCCCGGCAGTGCCGGACGATCCTCGGTGCGAACGGCGTCTCCGGGGAATATCCGATCATGCGGCACGCCAACAACCTGGAGAGCGTGCTCACCTACGAGGGCACCTCCGAGATCCACCAGCTCGTCATCGGGCAGCGGCTGACGGGGCTCAACGCCTTCGCCTGACCTTCTGGTTGCGGAGCGAACACGTTGCGTTGCACTATGTCTCCCTGGCGTGCGGGATGTCGCGTAATGCTGCGGGAGGGTGCGTGATGCACAAGGGTGTGCAGGTGGCGATGGTGGAGTCTGGGCACACGGCGGAGAGCCTTGCGGCCGAGATAGGCGTGGACCCGAAGACGGCGGCCCGCTGGGCGAGCCAAGGACGGATTCCGCAGACCAGGCACCGTGCCAAGGTCGCGCAACTTCTCGGCAGGGACGTGCTGGAGTTGTGGCCGGACGTTCTGCGCCGGAAGGAACCGGCGTGGTTCCGCCCGTGGACCGAGATCGAACGCGAGGCCACCGGCCTGCGATGGTATGAATCCGCCGTTCTGCCAGGGCTCCTCCAGACGGAGGCATACGCTCGGGCGGTTCTCTCCAGCGGCCCACTGTGCGCCGAGGCGGACGACCACGTCGAGTCTCGTCTCCGACGGCAGGTTGCGGTCTTCGACCGCCCTTGCCCTCCGATGGCCGTCTTCGTGATCGACCAGGCGACGCTGCTCCGCGGCCATCCCGACGTGATGGACGATCAGCTCGACCACCTCGTGGCCATGGCGCAGCGTCCCAACGTCATGGTGCATGTGCTGCCGTTGAGCGCCGGCCTGCACGCGGGGCAGGCGGGACCGTTCATCATCGCGACGACGCCCGACGGTGAGGACGTCGGTTACCTCGACGATCAGGCGGCCGGTCGTGTAACCAGAGACGTTGCTCCACTCTGGGCGGTCTGGGATACCGTCAGGTCAGTCTCGTTGCCGCGAGACCAGACCATCGATTTGCTGAGGGCGAGAGCATGGATGATCTGATCGGCGCGCGGTGGCGGAAGTCCACCCGCAGCAGCTCCAACGGCGGCGCGTGCGTCGAGGTCGCCGACAACATTCCGGGCGTCGTCGGCGTACGCGACTCGAAGGACCCGACCGGGCCTGCGCTCGCGTTCGGGCCGGTCGCGTGGCGAGCGTTCGTCGCGCACGTGCCCGAGCGGGCCTGAGCCGCCACAGGCGTGACGCGCCCGTCCCGTACCCGGGGCGGGCGTTTGCCGTCGGGCTGCGGGACCTCGTCCGCCGTCACGACGCGGCGGGTTCTGCCTCGTCGTAGGCCCGGCGGGCCGCCTCGATGGCGCCCAGGTGATGGTCGGCCCAGTCGAGGAGGGCGTCGACCGGCGACCGGAGGGTCTTGCCCAGCGGCGTGATCCGGTATTCGACGGCGACCGGCCGCGACGAGAGGACGCGTCGCTCGACGATGCCGTTGCGTTCGAGCCGGCGCAGGGTCGCGCTCAGCGACTTCTGGGAGACGGCCGGGATCGCCTGGCGCAGCTCGTTGAACCGCGAGGGTCGTTCGCAGAGGGTGTTGAGCACCTCCAGCGACCACTTGTCGAGGACCTGGTCCAGGAGTTCGCGGTGCGCCGGGGTGACGTCGAGGCGTTCCGCCGTGCCGGGGTCGGTAGCTGCCATGACACCTAGTCTCGTTGAAGTTTCCGCTAAGCACCAGGTATCAAGGAGATACCAAGGTTGGTTCGAGGAAGGAAACGTGATGGGTGTCCAGCTCTTCTCCCCCCAGGGCATGATGCAGCCCGTCCCCTACCACCACGTCGCGGTCGCGTCGGGGTCGCGCCACGTCCACGTGGCGGGCCAGATCGGCCGCGACGAGGCGGGGCGGCCGGTCGCGTCCGGTGACCTCCGGGGGCAGGTTGCCCAGGCGCTCCGCAACACGGCCCACGGTCTTGCCGGTGCCGGCGCGGGCTTCTCGGACGTCGTCCGCCTGACGTTCTACGTCACGAACTGGGCGCCGGAGCGGATCGGCGACTTCATGGCCGGCGTCGACGACGTCGCGGGGGAACTCGGCCTGCCGCAGCCCCTGCCCCCGGCGTCGCTCATCGGTGTCGACTACCTCTTCGAGCCCGACGTCGAGGTCGAGGTCGAGGCGACGGCGATCCTGGACTGACTGCGCGGCTGCCCTGACTGGCTCGATGCCGTTGGCGGTCCTCGAATCTTGGAAGATTCCGGCCCCCGGAGGGGCCGTCGGCTTCCAAGATCTGCTGGCCGGGCGGGGCGCTGCGGCGCACGGTGGGCGGTGACGGGCGCGGGCTGGGTTCACCTGCCCGGGGGCGGGGCGTCGTCGGGGAAGAATATCTCCTCGATGGGCTGCGCGAACAGCGCCGCGAGGGCGAAGGCCAACGGCAGTGACGGGTCGTAGCGCCCTGTTTCGATCGCGTTGATGGTCTGCCGGGCGACGCCGACTCGTTCGGCGAGGTCGGCCTGCGACCAGTCGCGCTCGGCTCGTAGGACCTTGAGTCGGTTCCGCACGTCGTTACCGGAACCTGCGGGAGACGAACCCGGACGACAGGCCCCACAGCATGACCATCGCCGGGCCGATCCAGATCGCGCTGAGCCGGGGAAGCCCGGCGTTCTCCAGGAACCCGTAGCAGAAGCTGATCAGTGCGCTGGCGCCGAACGCGATCGCCAACGCCTCAAGCTGGATGCGGCGCTGCAACTCGTCGATGTCGCGCAGGTAGCGGACGAAGGCGATCACGAGCCCGACGGCCGGCAGGACCGGCAGCGGCGCGATGACGTAGCGCAGCAGGCTGTCGTCGGGCAGGGCGCGCAGGCCGATCAGGGTGCCCACCAGGACGCCGACGTAGGCCGCCATGGCGGCGGTGAGGTTGCGCGCGTAGCGCTTGATGGGGGTGCTCATGACGTGAAATATCAAGCACGTGCGACTTCATGTCAAGGGTGCTTGTCATTAAGTCGCGTGGGCTTGTCTCACACTTCGTCGTCGAGCACGGTCCCGTGGTCGGGGCGGGCGCAGCCGGGAAGGGGCGTCACCACTGGCGACGCGGGGTCGCCTTCGCGCCGGTGACCAGGGTTGCCGGCGGTACGTCGTCGGCCACGACCGCACCGGCGGCGACCACGGCGTCCCGGCCGATGCTGACGCCGGGCAGGATCGTGGCGCCCGCGCCGATCCACACGTTCTCCGCCACGTCGATGGGCGCGCCGGTGAGATACAGCCGCCGTTCCCCGGGGTCGACGGGGTGGCCGCTGGTGATGAAGGTGACCTTCGGGCCGACCATCACCCGCTCGGCGAGCCGGATGCCGGCGTAGTCGAGGAACGTGCAGTTCTGGTTGATGAACACCCGCTCGGCGAGGTCGAGGTTGAGGCCGTGGTCCGTGTAGAAGGGCGGATAGATCGTGACCCGCGCCGGCAGCGGCCTGCCGAGGATCTGCGCGAACAGCTCCGCCTTGCCCGCCTCGTCCTCGAAGGGCAGCACGTTCAGGCGGGAGGTCAGCTCGGTGACCCGCAGGACCCGGGCGGCCATGGCCTGGAACTCGGCGCTGTGGATCCGCATGAGACGACCGCTGGGCACGCCACGAACCATACGCCTCGGTGCCGTTGGCGGGCGGGTGTCGCATGGGGGCCGTAACGTCATCCGCAGACGATGTTCGATCGAGGATGGTGAGCGATGTCCCACGACGGTGAGGTCGACCGGCCCGCCCCCAAGGGCCCCTCCGGGCCCGCCCGGGGGTTGCTCGTGGTGCTCGGCGCGGCGGCGGTGGCCGTGGTCGTGCTGCTCGGCGCGCAGGCCACCAACGTGTTCCCCGACTTCCGCAACCCCTTCGCCAAGGAGCAGACCGACCGCAGCCAACCACCGCTGCTCAAGTCGATCCAGGATCTCAGCCGCTACGTCGCGGCCGAGGGCAACTTCCAGGTCGTGGTCGACCTGCAGAACGACCGCGACAACGTGCCGGAGTTCCTGCTCAACCAGCGCACCCTCTTCGTCGGGGCGGGCAGCGTGGAGGCGTACGTCGACTTCACCAAGATCGGTGAGGGGGCGGTGGTCGTCTCGCCCGACGGCAAGTCCGTCGAGGTGAAGCTGCCCGCGCCGCAGCTCGGCCAGACCAACCTCGACATGGAGAAGAGCTATGTGGTGACGGAGCAGCGCGGCCTGCTCAACCGGATCAACGACCTGGTCAAGGGCGACCCGAACCGCCAGCAGCAGGTCTACAAGCTGGCCGAGGACCGGATCACGGCAGCCGCCCGCGACAGCGGCCTGACCGACCGGGCGCAGGAGAACACCAACAAGATGCTGGAGGGCCTGCTGCGCTCCCTCGGCTACGAGAAGGTGACCGTCACCTACGTCGCGCCCTGACCCGCCAGCGCGCAGAGCCGCGCGAACACCAGCGCGCACAGCGAACGAACGCCCGCCCCGGGGGGAGCCGGGGCGGGCGTTCGCGTGCGGCGGGTCAGTAGCGGGCGGTGGCGTAGCGGTCCTCGTTCGGCATGAGCACCCACAGCACCAGGTAGACGATCACCTGGGTGCCGGGCAGCAGCAGCGACAGCAGGAACAGCAGCCGGACCAGGTTGGCGGACGTGTTGAACCGGCGGGCCAGGCCGACGCAGACGCCGGCGAGCATGCGCCCCTCGCGGGGCCGGACCAGTTTGCGACTCATCGTCGTACTCCCACTCTGCGGCGTGCCCGCCGCCTCTGACTCAACGGTAGGAACCGCCGTTGCACCCGCCCTCCGTCGCGAGGGGGATCCCGGTACCCCTGACCCGTAGGTGCTTACCCGGGCGGGCCCGCCCCGACGCGCCGAGCAGGGAAGCGGGCGGCGGGTAGGCTCGCCCGTCGGGTCCGTACAAGGGCGTACGACGGCGAGGAAGTGCACATGATCAGCGTTTTCGACCTCTTCAGCGTGGGCATCGGCCCGTCCAGCTCGCACACGGTGGGACCGATGCGGGCGGCCCGCACCTTCGTGACCGGGCTTAAGGCCGACGGCCTGCTCGCCGACGTCGTCCGGGTGCGCGCCGAGCTGTTCGGCTCGCTGGGCGCCACCGGTCACGGCCACGGCAGCGGCCCGGCCGTGCTGCTCGGGCTGGAGGGCGAGGCCCCGGAGACCGTCGACACCGACACCGTCGCTCCCCGGGTGGCCGCGATCCGCGCCGGGCGGCGGCTGACCCTGCTCGGCGCGCAGGAGGTCGACTTCGACCCGGACCGGGACCTGGTGCTGCACCGCCGCCGGTCGCTGCCGTACCACCCGAACGGGATGACCTTCGCTGCGTACGACGGGGGCGGGGCGCTCCTGCGCGAGCGGACGTACTACTCCGTCGGCGGTGGGTTCGTGGTCGACGAGGCGGCGGCCGGGGCGGACCGGATCGTGCCCGACACCACCCGCGTGCGGTTTCCGTTCGGCACCGGGGCGGAGCTGCTGGCGGTCAGCGCCGGCAACGGGCTGTCGATCAGCGAGGTGATGCTCGCCAACGAGCTGGCCCGCCGCACCGAGGGCGAGGTGCGGGCCGGGTTGCTGGACATCTGGCGGGTGATGCGGGAGTGCGTCGAGAACGGGTGCGCCCGCGACGGCGTACTCCCCGGGGGGTTGAAGGTGCGGCGGCGGGCGGCGGAGCTGCGGCGCGGCCTGGAGGCGGACGCCGCGAGCGCCGACCCGCTGCGGGTGATGGACTGGGTGACCCTGTTCGCGCTCGCGGTCAACGAGGAGAACGCGGCCGGCGGGCGGGTGGTGACCGCGCCGACCAACGGCGCGGCCGGCATCATCCCGGCGGTGCTGCACTACTACACCCGGTTCGTGCCGGGGGCGGACGAGGCGGGCGTGGTCCGGTTCCTGCTGGCGGCCGGGGCGATCGGCGTGCTGTTCAAGGAGAACGCGTCGATCTCCGGGGCCGAGGTGGGCTGCCAGGGCGAGGTCGGCTCGGCGTGCTCGATGGCCGCCGCCGGGCTGGCCGAGGCGCTCGGCGGCACCCCGGAGCAGGTGGAGAACGCGGCCGAGATCGGCATGGAGCACAACCTGGGGCTGACCTGTGACCCGGTCGGGGGCCTGGTGCAGATCCCCTGCATCGAGCGGAACGCGGTGGCTAGCATCAAGGCGATCACTGCGGCCCGGCTGGCGCTGCGCGGCGACGGGGTGCACCACGTCTCGCTGGACAAGGTGATCAAGACGATGCGCGAGACGGGCGCCGACATGAAGGTCAAGTACAAGGAGACGGCGCGGGGCGGCCTGGCCGTCAACGTGATCGAGTGTTGAGCGGGCGAGGAGGCGGGCGGTGACGTCTGGCGTCCGGGCGGCCGGCCCGCAGGGGCCCGCCGCCCGCCTGTGGGCGCACCGCAACTCGCTGCGCATCCTCGTCCGCCGCGACCTCGCGGTGAAATACCAGCAGTCGGTGCTGGGCTACTTCTGGTCGCTGATCGAGCCGCTGGGCATGGGCGCGATCTACTGGTTCGTCTTCGGGGTGCTCTATTCCGGCGACACGAGCCGGCACCTGGGGCAGGCCGCCGGGTCGTACCCGCTGTTCCTGATCACCGGCATCTTCGCCTGGATGTGGACCAGCTCGGCGCTGAGCGAGGCGACCAACGCGCTCACCGGCCAGGCCCGGCTGATCACCACGATGAACGTGCCGCGCCAGGTGTTCCCCATCGGCCGGATCACCGGCCGGTTCGCCGAGTACGCCGCCGGCCTGCCGATCCTGGCCGCCATCGCCGTCGCGTACGCGGTGCGCGGCGAGGTGCACCCGGGCTGGTCGGTGCTCGCCCTGCCGCTGGCCGTGGCCGTGCAGGCGGTGCTGCTGGTCGGGCTGGCGCTGCTGCTGTCGGCGCTGAACGTGTTGATGCGCGACATCGAGCGGTTCATGCGGCTGGTGATCCGGGTGCTGTTCTACGCCACCCCGATCATCTACCCCCTGAGCCTCGTGCAGGAGTCGACGCTGCCGGGGTGGGTGAAGACCGCGTACGAGCTGAACCCGCTGGTCGGCATCTTCCAGCTGCACCACGCCGTGTGGTATCCGGACCAGTTCCCCGACGCCCGGCTGCTCGTCACCACGGTCGTGGTGAGCGTGCTCGTGCTGGTGGCCGGCTGGTGGGCGTTCCGGCGGCTCGAACCCGCCGTGCTCAAGGAGCTGTGATGACCGCCGATCCGATCATCGAGGCGGACGGGCTCGGCATCCGGTTCGTCCGCAACCGGCGGCGGCAGCTGCGGCTGCGCGAGTTCTTCATCCGCCCCGGCGGCCGGGGCACCGACGGCCGGTCCGCCGACGACGGGCGGTTCTGGCCGCTGCGGGACGTGTCGTTCCGCGTCGCGCCCGGCGAGACGCTCGGGGTGGTGGGCCGCAACGGCACCGGCAAGAGCACCCTGCTGCGGCTGATCGCCGGGGTGCTCATCCCCGACGAGGGGAGCATCCGGGTGCGCGGCGACGTGGCCCCGCTGCTGGAGCTCTCGGCTGGCTTCTCCAACGACCTGACCGGGCGGGAGAACCTCTACCTCGTCGGCGGCCTGCACGGCCTGTCGGCGCGTTACCTGCGGAAACACTTTCATGAGATCGTCTCCTTCGCCGGCGAGCAGGTGGAACGGGCCATCGACACGGCGGTGCGGCACTACTCGTCGGGGATGAAGGTCCGCCTCGGCTTCGCGATCATCTCCCACCTGCCGCACCCGATCCTGCTCATGGACGAGGTGACGGCGGTCGGGGACGCGGAGTTCCGCGAGAAGTGCTATGCGACGATCGAGAGATTGCTTCGGGAGGGACGCACACTCGTGCTGGTGTCACACAACGAAAAGGATCTGACCCGGTTCTGCCGTCGGGGGCTCTACCTCGACGCCGGGCGGCTGACCGTCGACGGGACGATCGCCGAGGCGCTCGACGCGTACCACGCCGCGGTCGCGCGGTGACCGTCGCGATCGTGCTCGCCGCCGGAACGCCGGCCGCGGGCCAGCCGACAGCGGCCGGGGACACGCTCGGGGACACCCTCGCCGACCGGCTCGCCGAGCAGTGGCACCGGGCCGGGGTGACCCACGTGCGGCGCGCCGCGAACCTGACCGAGCTGGCGACGCTTGTCGACGCCGCGACCGGGCCGGTGATCGTCAGCGGGACGGACCTGGTGGCGCACACCGCCGTACTGCGGCACCTGGCCACCAGCCCGGTGGGCCCGACGGTGGCCCTGGTGCTGACCGACCCGCCGGCCCCCGGCCAGGCCGTGGTGCGCGAGGAGCGCGGCCAGGTCGTCGACGCCGGCCCGGACGGGCGGCTCGACGGCGGGCAGACCGGGGTGTTCGGCGGCGCGCTGCGGGTGGGCCGCGACGACCTGCCCGCGCTGGCCGCCGCCGCCCGCGCCGCCGTCGCGGGCACGCCGATTGCGGGCATGCCGATCGCCGACACGCCGATCGCCGGCACCGACCCGGCCGCCGTCGCGGGCACGCCGCCGGCCGCCGGGCCCGAGGCGGCCGGGTCCGCCGTGGACCGGCTGTTCACCGGCCTCACCGCGCTGGGCACGCTGACGTTCGCCCATCGGGTACGCCTGCTCGTCGCCCACCGGGTCGCCGACCCGGCCGGGCTGGCCGCCGCCGAGGCCGCCGTCGCCGCCGTCGACGAGGACCGGGCCGAGCTGCGGCTGTCGGTGAAGGAGAAGGACGACTTCTTCACCACGTTCTTCGTCAGCACCTGGTCGCCGTACGTGACGAAGGTGTCGGCGAAGCTCGGCCTGACGCCGACCGGGGTCACCGCGATCTCGGTGCTCTTCGCGGCCGTCGCGGCGGTGCTGTTCGGCGTCGGCGGCCGGCCGGCGCTGGTCACCGGCGCGGTGCTGCTCTACCTCGGCTTCATGCTGGACTGCGTCGACGGGCAGCTCGCCCGCTACACCCGGCACTTCAGCGCGTGGGGCGGCTGGCTGGACACGATGGCCGACCGGGCCAAGGAATACCTGGTCTACGCCGGCCTCGGCTATGGCGCGACGGCTGCCGGGTTCCGCTACGGCTGGGCGCTGGCCGTGGCCGCGATGACGTTGCAGACCGTCCGGCACATGACCGACACGTGGTACGGGGTGCTGCACGACGAGGCCGCGCGCCGGCCGAAGGCCGTCGGCGGGGGCGGCGGCGGGATCGGCGACCGGCTGAACGCCGCGTCGACCCGGGTGCAGGCCGACACGGGTTCGTTGTCGTACTGGCTCAAGCGCACGGTGGTGTTCCCGATCGGGGAGCGGTGGGCGCTGATCGCGCTGACGGTGGCGCTGTTCGGGCCGCTGGTCAGCCTCGTCGCCGTGCTGACCTGGGGGGTGTTGGCGTTCGCGTACACGGGTGCGCTGCGCACGCTGCGGGCCCGCTGGATGTGGGTGCCGGTGCTGGACACGGTCGACGCGACCCTGCATCGCGACGACGGGCCGATCGCGGCCCGGTTCCCGGTGCTGCGGCCGATGGGCCCGCTGACCCTGGCGGTGCTCGGGGCGCTCGGCCCGGCGGCGCTGCTGGTCGCGGCGGGGCTGCGGGTGCGTGCCGGCGACGAGGCGGGCGGGCTGGCCTGGGCGGTGCCGGTGGCGCTGCTGGTGCTGCTGGTCGCCGCGCTCGGGGCGGGGGCGGCGCACAACGGCCCGCTGGACTGGCTGGTGCCGGCGGCGCTGCGGGCCGGCGAATACCTGTTCGCCATCGCCGCCGGCGTGGTCGGCGGGGCCCCCGCGTGGGTGGTCTTCGGGTACGTCTTCGTGCTCACCCTGCACCACTACGACCTGACCGCCCGGCTGGAGAAGCGGCAGGCGGCCCCGCCGCTGCACGGTGCCACGCTGGGCTGGGAGGGGCGCTCGGCGGTGCTCGCGGTAGCGGCTTTCGCCGGTTTCGCGGGGATTGCCATGGCTACACTCGGTGCGTACCTGCTCGTGGTTTTCGTCGGGAGCGTGGTCCTGGCCTGGGTCGTCCTGCCCGCCCGCGCCCGGCGGGGCGTGGGGGTCCCGGCGGGCGGCGAGGTCCGCCAGCCGGGCTGACGTGAGGGGCCGGCCGATGACGCTGATCAGCTTCGTCGTACCGGCCTACCGGGTGCAGGCGTATCTGAGCGAGTGCCTCGACTCGATCCTCGGCCAGCCGTTCGACGACGTCGAGGTCATCGGCGTCGACGACCACTCGCCGGACGGCAGCGGCGACATCCTCGCCGACTACGCGGCCCGGGACCACCGGGTGCACGCCGTCCGGCTCGACGACAACGTCGGCCTCGGTCCGGCCCGCAACGTCGGGCTGGACCGGGCCGGCGGCGAGTACGTCTGGTTCGTCGACGGCGACGACTGGCTCGCCCCGGACTGCCTCGCCGAGGTGGCCGCCCGGCTGCGCCGGACCCGCCCCGACGTGCTGCTCGTCGACCACGTGCGGGTGCGCTGGGACGGGCGGGCCACCCGCAGCGCGCTGGCCGACGTCCTCCCCACCCCGCCCGGCGAGGAGACGTTCCGGCTGGCCGAGCGGCCGGAAACGCTGCGGCTGCTGCACACCGCCTGGAACAAGCTGGTGCGGCGGGAGTTCCTCGTCGACCTCGGGCTGCGCTTCGAGCCCGGCTGGTACGAGGACGTCGCGTTCAGCTACCCGCTGCTGCTGGCCGCCGAGCGGATCGGGGTGCTCGACCGGGTCTGCCTCAACTACCGGCAGCGCCGGGCCGGGGCGATCACCCGCACCCGGGGCGACCGGCACTTCGAGGTCTTCGTCCAGTGGCACCGGGTGTTCCGGTGGATGGACGGGCGGACGCCGCCGGTCGACGGCCTGCGGCCGGCGGTCTTCGAGCGGATGATCTGGCACTACCTGACCGTGCTCGGCAACGGCGAGCGGATCGCCCCCGAGCTGCGGTCGGCCTTCTTCGACCGGATCACCGCCGACCACGCCCGCTGGCTGCCGCCCGGCGGCTACCCGGCCCCGCCCGGCGTGGAGGGGCTCAAGCACCGGCTGGTCGCCGCCGGCCGGTGGCGGACGTTCAGCGCGCTGCGGGCCGCCAACCAGGCCCGGGAGGTCGCCGGGCGGCAGGTCCGCCGGGGCAGGCCCGTTGCCCGCCGGGCCGCCCGGCTGGGCCGCGACGCGGTGCTGCGCGAGTACTACCTGGCGGAGCTGCGCCGGCCGCTCGACCCGCACCTCGCCGTCTACGCCGCCTACTGGTTCCGGGGGTACGCCTGCAACCCGGCCGCGATCTACGAGGCGGCCCGCCGGCTGGCCCCGCAGGTGCGCGGGGTGTGGATCGTCCGGCGGGACCGGGTCGCGTCCCTGCCGCCCGGGGTGGAGTACGTCGTCGCCGGCACCCGCGAGTACCACCGCGTGCTGGCGCGGGCGACGTGGCTGGTCAACAACGTGAACTTCCCCGACTTCGTGCGCAAGCGCCCCGGGTCGGTGCACGTGCAGACCCACCACGGCACCCCCGTGAAGGTGATGGGGCTGGACCAGCAGCGGTACCCGGTCGGCGCGGTCGGGATGGACTTCGCGAAGCTGCTGCGCCGGGTGGACCGCTGGGACTACAGCGTCTCGGCGAACAGCTTCTCCACGCAGATGTGGGAGCGGGCGTACCCGGCCGCGTACACCACGCTGGAGGTGGGCTACCCGCGCAACGACCGGCTGGTCACCGCCACCGACACCGAGGTGCGCGAGGTGCGCGCCCGGCTCGGCCTCGCCGCGGGCGACCGGGTCGTGTTGTACGCCCCGACGCACCGCGAGCACCTGCCCGGCTACCGGCCGCCGTTCGACCCGGAGCTGCTGCGCGACGCGCTCGGCCCGGCCGGGGTGCTGCTGATGCGCAGCCACTACTTCGCCGACCGGGACCGGCGGCGGCCGGTCCCCGGTTCCGGGGCGGCCCCCGGCCCCGCGCGGGTGCGCGACGTCAGCGGGCACGACCGGGTGGAGGACCTCTACCTCGCCGCCGACGTGCTGGTCACCGACTACTCGTCGGCGATGTTCGACTACGCCGTGCTGGACCGGCCGATCGTGGTCTACGCGCCGGACTGGGAGGCGTACCGGCTGGCCCGGGGCGTCTACCTCGACCTGCTCGCCGAGCCCCCCGGCGCGGTGACCACCAGCTTCCCCGGCCTGCTGGACCTGTTCCGCTCCGGCGCGGTCGACGCCGAGCCCGCCACGGCGGCCCGCCGCCGGTTCCGGGAGCGGTTCTGTGCCCTGGAGGACGGGCATGCCGCCGAGCGGGTCGTCCGGCGGGTGTTCCTGGGGGAAGTCGGCTGAACCGCAGGTTCATGTAATAGGTCTGTCACGAGCCGAACATGGCACGTTTACCCGATGTGCGGCGTCCATGATCCTGGTCACATTCATTCGGGGTTCAACCGAGGGGCTGGGGAGGAGACGGTGACAACCGTCGCGCTCAAGGATGTGACCAAGGTATTTCAGGACGGCACAGTAGCCGTCGACAAAATAAATCTGGACGTGAACGACGGGGAGTTCATGGTCCTGCTCGGCCCGTCGGGTTGTGGGAAGTCGACGGTGCTGCGGATGATCGCGGGCCTGGAGGACCCGACCGCCGGCGCGGTGCTGCTCGACGGCGAGCTGGCCAACGACCTGCCGCCCCGGGACCGGAAGATCGCCATGGTCTTCCAGGACTTCGCCCTCTACCCGCACATGACGGTGGGCGACAACATCGGCTTCCCCCTGCGGCTGGCCGGGGTGGACCCGTCGCCGCGCGGGGAACGGGTCGCCGACGTGGCCAGCGCGCTGGGCATCGGCGACGTGCTGGGCCGCAAGCCCAGCCAGCTCTCGGGCGGGCAGCGCCAGCGGGTCGCCATGGGCCGGGCCATCGTCCGCCGGCCGGGCCTGTTCCTGATGGACGAGCCCCTGTCGAACCTCGACAGCGGCCTGCGGGCGGAACTGCGCGCGGAGATCTCCGCCCTCACCCGCGAGCTGGGCGTCACCACCATCTACGTCACCCACGACCAGGCCGAGGCGCTCACCATGGCCGACCGGGTGGCGATCATGCGCAAGGGTGTCCTCCAGGACGTCGGCACCCCCACCCAGGTGTACGGGCGGCCGGCGACCCTCTACGTCGCCGCGTTCCTCGGCAGCCCGAGGATGAACCTGCTGGAGGCGTCGGTCTACGTCCACCTCGACCGGTACGTCGCGCTGAACCTCGGCGAGCAGTCGCTCTACCTGCCGTGGGACGACATCCGCAGCCGGGCCGTCGCGCACTACCACGGCGAGCGGATCGTGGTCGGGATGCGGGCCGAGGCGCTCACCCCGGTCGCGCCGGACACCCCCGGGCACGTCCTGCAGGGCCGGATCCGCTACCTGGAGCACCACGGCCACGAGTCGCTGGCGTTCCTCGACATCGGGGCCACCGCGATCGTGGTCGACGAGATGGGCAACCGCGCCGAGGAGACCAGCGGCGGCCAGCGCGGGCTGCGCCGGTTCGGGCAGGTCATGCAGCGGCTCACCGGGCGCTCCGGTGACGCCGAGGAGGCCCCCGCCGGGTCGGCCCGGAGCGGCGGCGGCAACCGCACCAGCGTGCTCAACGACCCGGGCCGGCACCACCGCCGCCCCGCCGAGCTGGCGGTGCGGCTCGCCCCGTACCCGGCGGTCAGCGCCGGGCACCCGCTGGCCATCTCCGTACGCATGGACGCCCTGCACTTCTTCGACGAGCGCGGCGACCGGATCGACGTGGGCTGGCGCTGAGCGGCCCGTTCCGATCCGCTCCGGCGCGGAGCGGGGTGGCGGGCGGGGCGGGCGGTGCCCTACGGTCAGCGGACCTCGTCCACTGAGCACAGTGTGAGAAAGGGGTCAGCCCGTGTCGGGTGACCGTCCGAGCCCGCTCGTCATCGAGCGCATCCTGCGCGACCGGCAGGGCATCTGGCAGCAGATCGTGGCCGACCGCGACCTCAACGGCCTCACGCTGCGCATGCTGGCCAGCTCCGGCGTCGCACTGGCCTGCTACGGGGCGGTGCTGGGGGCGTTCCACAGCGTGCTGATGGCGCTGACGTCGGCGGTCAAGCTGCCACTGCTGTTCCTGGTCACCCTCGCCATCTGCCTGCCCACGCTCTACCTGTTCAACCTCGTGTTCGGGGCCCGGCTGTCGGTGCGGCAGTCGCTGGCGCTGGTGATGGTGGCGATCACCGTCACCTCGATGCTGGCCGTGGCGTTCGCGCCGATCAGCCTGTTCTTCCTGATCACCGCCCCGGACTACGGCTTCTTCAAGCTGCTCAACGTCGCGATCCTGACGCTGAGCGCGGTGGTCGGGCTGCGCTTCCTGACCGGCGGGATGCAGGTGCTCAACGCCCACGGCCTGCTCGCCCCGGCGGCGGCTCCTTCCGTCGCTGCCCCGGCCGGCGTCCCGGCTGCCCCGGCCCTTGTCCCGGCCGCGCCGGCTCTGGCGGTGCCGGCTGTTCAGGTGACGCCGCAGGCCGTCGGTCAGCCCGCCGCCGAGCCGATGGCGGTCGGCGCGAACGGCGCGAGCGCCGCGACCCCGGCGGTCCCGGCCACTCCGGCAGTTCCCGCCGCCCCGGCCACTCCGGCAGTTCCCGCCGGCCCGGCTGCCGCCGCCCCGGCGAACGGGGCCGGCGAGCCCGCCGCGCCCGTACCCGTCGCGGTCGGCGTCCCGCCGCAGCAGATGGTGGCCGGGCAGCACCTGGTGCCGGCCGGGCCGGGCCTGCTCCCGCCCGGGTATCCGGCGCAGCAGCACCGGCAGTGGCCGTACCCGGCGGCCCGCCCCGGACCGGACGCGCAGCGCCCGGCCAGCATGACCCTGCTGTACGTGTGGATCCTGCTCTTCGGCTTCGTCGGCACCCAGCTCGCCTGGACGCTGCGCCCGTTCTTCGGCAGCCCCGGCGAGGGGTTCGCGCTGTTCCGCAGCATCGAGGGCAACTTCTACGCCGAGATCATCCGCACCCTCGGCAACCTCTTCTGACGCCCGTCCGCGCCACCGGTGGCCCCGGTCATGGGGGGTCGGGGGTGGGTGGGCGGCGGCGGTACGGGCCCCAGGCGACGAAGCGGGCGTACAGGTCGGCGGGGGCGGGGCCGTCGTCGGGGTTGAGCCGGTACAGGTCCCGGGCCGCCTCGTAGAACATCCCGCACAGGTAGATCGACAGGCCGATCGCGTTGCCCGCGTAGTCCGCCTTGAGCAGCAACCGCGCCTCGGCGCACGGCCACGGCTGCCCGCACGCCCGGCAGCACCACAGTGGGCGCAGCGGGGTGTGCGGCGTGGCGTGCGGCGGGTACGCCCGGGGGCGGTCCGCCGCCGGCCCGTCACCGGGCTGCGGGAGCTGGTGGCTGATCACGTACGTCTCCTTTTCTCGCCGGGAGGGGCCCGCCCCGCCGGGGGAATGGCGGGGCGGGCCCGTGCGGTCGCGCCGCGTTCCCGGGGGTGGAAGCGGCAGCGGCCCCGCTGTGTGACAGTCTGCTGATCGCGGTACTACTCTCAGAAGTCTTTCCGCTCCCACCAGCCCGGCCGTCCGGATCGGCCGGGGCGTGCGTGCAGAGGTGTGCAGATGAGCCATCGGATCCCCATGTTGGAGCTGTTCGCCGGCGAGCTGCGCCGCCTGCGGACGGGCGCGGGCCTGTCGCAGGAGGCCCTCGGCGAGCGGGTCAACTACTCGGCGTCGCTCGTGGCGGCGGTCGAGCAGTGCCGCCGCCCGCCCCGGGAGGAATTCACCCAGCGGTGCGACGACACGCTGGGCGGCGAGGGGCTGCTGGTGCGCATCCGGGACACGCTGGTGCGGGAGAGCCTCATGCCGTGGTTCCGCGAGTGGGTGACCATCGAGCAGGAGGCCACCACGCTGCGCAGCTTCCAGCCGCTGGTCGTGCCGGGCCTGCTGCAGACCGAGGGGTACGCCCGCGCGCTCTACGAGGGCGCGGCCCAGCTCGTCGGCGAGGCGATCGAACCGCCCCTCGCCGCGCGGCTGGCCCGGCAGGCGGTGCTCGACCGGCCTGCCCCGCCGCAGCTCGTGGCCGTGCTCGATTACACCGTGCTGGAACGCCCCGTCGGCGGGCCCGCCGTGATGCGCGAGCAGCTGCGGCACCTGGTCGAGATGGGCCGCCGCCCCCGGGTGCACCTGCACCTGGTGCCGCGCGGCACCGGCGCGTACCCGGGGCTCAACGGCGCGTTCGTGCTCGCCACCCTGCCCGAGGCGAACGACGTCGGTTACCTGGACAACCAGTTGCAGGGCACCATCGTGGAGCGCACAGTGGACATACACTCGCTGCGGCAGGTGTGGGAGTCCGTGCGGGCGGAGGCGCTGCCGCACGGTGCCACGCTCACGGCGATCACGGAGGCGGCAGAGGCATGGACCTGACCGGCGCGACCTGGCGCAAGAGCTCCCGCAGCAGCGGCAACCAGGGCGACTGCGTGGAGGTGGCCGACAACCTGCCGGGGGCGGTCGCGGTGCGCGACAGCAAGGACCGGCGGGGCCCGGTGCTGGTGTTCGCCCCGGCGAGCTGGGCGGCGTTCGTCGCCCACGCGAAGCACCGCTGAGGCACGCGCACCGCTGAGCCGCCGCCGCCCGCCAGGGGCGTTCGGGTCAGGGCCGGTCGAGGGCGCGCGCGACGGCGGTCAGCGCGTCGGCGACGAGCCGCTCGTCCAGGGGCCGCGACACCGAGGTCACGGTGAGCGTGACGAGGTTGTGGCCCACCCGGACCATGACGAACGCGCTGCTGCCGGTGATCTCGTTGACCCCGCTGCCGACCGAGAGCCCATAGTCGACGCGCCAGGACTGCTCGCCGACCGCCGGCGCCGGCCGGGCGCGCACCGCGAACCGCACGGGCGGGCCGTCGTCGTTGCTGCCGGTGAACCGCCGGCACGCGGCGCGGTCGGCCTCCGCGGCGGCGAACACGGAGGCGGGCACCGGCTCGGCGTACGAGGCGACGGTCACCTTCGCCGTGGTCGACGCGATGCCGACCTGGCCCGGCGGCGTGGAGTAGCGCGCCTCGGCGGCTGCCCGCTCGCCGGGCTTCAGCCCGTCGAGGTAGGCGTCCCGGGCCAGCGGGCGGCAGGCGGCCGGCTCGATCCGGGACTCGGTGGCCGGCCCGGCCTCCTCGGAGACCCACGACCTGGGCAGCGCCGACCGGACCGCCCGCGCGACCTTCCGGGCCTCGGTGCCGGTGAGCAAACGACCGGCTTCGGCGGAGGTGCCGACGGTCGGTGGCCCCGTGCGCGCCGGATCCGTGGTCGTCGTCGGAGCGGCGGGGATCGTCCCGCCCGCGCCGGGCCCCGGCGAACCGGCCGGCGCGGCGGTGCCGGTGCCGGTGCCGTCCGGCGGAGCCGACGGGAGGGCGGCGGGCAGCGGCACCGGCGCGTAGCTGCCGGGCACTCCCGGGCCGAGGACGACCCCGGCCAGCAGGCCGATGACCAGCCCGGTCGCCGGCACGACCAGCCGCCCCGGCAGCGCTGGGCGGTCGGGCGGCTCCGGAACCCGGCCGGGCGGCACGGCGCGGGCCGGGCGCAGCAGCAGGACGGCCGACGTGAGCGCCGCCAGGAACAGCAGCCAGACCAGGGGCGTCCCGACGGCGAGTCGCAGGGCCAGGGCGTCGGCCGAGCGTCCGGTCACGGCCGAGTGCGCGTACTGGAGGAAGCCGGCCAGAACCGTCGCGGACCCGGCGGCGAGCAGCCCACGGGCGAGGGCCCGCGGGCCCGGCCTCGTCGCGGTCGCGAGCAGGACGACCCAGCCGGTCAGGGCGCAGAGCAGCCACCGCGCCTGCGCCGCGCGGAGCGCCTCGTCGATGGTCGCGGGCGGATCGAGTTGGGTACGCAGGATCGCGGCGGTGCCGCCGACGAGCGCGGCGAGCGCGACCACCTGCGCCTCCATCGACCCGGCAACCCGGCGCAGTGCACCCGGTCCGGTGGGGAGCAACCGCGCTGCGAGCAGCGCCAGCAGCGCGAGCGCGGCCGGCCAGCCGGCTTTCGGCAGCGAGTAGACCAGCCAGGCCCGGAACGCTTCCGGGAGGTCCGTGTGCAACACCGCAGCGAGTAAGGGCAGCGGCCACAGCAGGACCGCCGTGGCGGCGATCGCCACGAGGTGCCCGGCGAGCCGCCCCGCAGCCCGTGCCGGGCCTGCCGCGGGCCTCGGCCCGACCAGCACGGTCGCGAGGGCCACGCAGAGGCCGGCCGCGCCCGCGCCCAGCGCTGCGGAAGCGGCGGCGAACAGCAGGCCGTCCGCCGTCCCCGGCGTCAGGAACAGTCCGTTGGCCCCGGGCAGGGGGAGCATCGCCGTGCCGAACGCGGCCACGAACAGGCCGGTCGCCGTGCCCGCGACCGGCCGCCACCACGTGGCCGGCACTCCGGTCCGCCGGGCCGACTCCGCGCGGCGGAGCAGCGACGGCAGGAGCCCGCCGACGAGCAGCGCGGCACCGACCCAGGCGGCAACCCCCGCAGGCAGCCAGCCCTGCGCCGCGTAGTGCATTTCCCGGGTGACGTTCGCGGCGGCGGCCATCGCCACGACGGTCACCGCGCCGACGGCCAGCCCCTGCACCAGGTCACCGTCGCGCACGCCGTACGGACGCCGCAGCGCCCGGACCCGGTCCAGCGGCCGGGGATGGTGGGCGAACGGGCGGCGCAGCGCGGCGGCCACCGGGTTGCCACCCGGTGCGGTCCGGGCAACGGCGTCGGTCAGCAGCGTGGCCAGCGCGTCCGCCTGGCCGGCCCGGGCCGCGTGCCGGTCCGCCTCCCGCTCACGCATCCGGAGCAGGCTGGCCGCCAGGAGCGCGACCAGGCCCGCCAGGAGCAGGACCGTGAGCAGCGAGCCACCCAGGAGGGCGACCGTTGCTCCGGGGTCGACCTGCGGCGGCCCGTCGCCGAGTGGGAACATCAGCCGGTTGGAGGCGACCTCCACGAGTACGCCGGCGGCGATCGCGGGCACGGGCAACCAGACGAGTCCCCGTACGGCGGCCACCCAGGTCACGTCGCGGGCCCGCACGTGGGCGAGCTCGTGCTGCACGACCGGGTCGAACCGGGCCGGGTCGCGGTACGCCACGGCCACCCCCGCCGGGAGCACGACGAGCGGCCGCCGGCCGACGACCCCGATGGTGAACGCCTGCCGGACCGGCGGGCCGGCGATGAGCAGGCGTGGCCGATTGCGGCCGGTCAGCCCGTTGTCGTCGCAGAGCACGGCGAACCGGTCGGCCGCCCCCGGCACGGCGAACCGGCCCCGGTGCCGGCGCAGCCGCCACTGGTCGACCGCCGGCACCAGCAGCAGCAACAGGGCCGCGCCGGCCAGCACCACGCCCACCGCCCCGAGCATGACCAACCCACGTTCTCGGGCCGGACCGGCCATGCAGTCGGTGAACCCGGGCGGGACGGGATTTGTGGCGGTCGCCCCGTATGCCAGCTCGCACTCGGCGAAGGCGGCTGCCCAGGGCAGGCTCCACGCCCGGTTGGCGAGGAAGAGCAGGTCACCCGCCCTGATCCCGACGGCGACCAGCGCCGCGACGACGAGCAGGTACAGCCAGCCCAGCCGGTACGGCGTGCCGCCGTCGCCGTCGTGACCGGGCGTCGTCGTGTCGCGGTCGTCGGGTGGCGTCGTGTCGCGGCCCTGGGACGTCGTCGTCGGGTCGCGGTCCTCGGGTGGCGGGGGCTCGTCGCGGTCCTGGGGTGGCGGGGGCTGGTCGCGGCCCGCCTCGGGTGTGCCGGCCGGCCGGGTCACCGGTCGCCCGGTGCGGCCAGCGCGCCCACCAGGGCGTCGGCCAGCAGATCGGCCGCGTCCGCCGGCAGGCCCAGCGCGAGCGCGTGCCGGCGGCACGCCTGTTGGAGTGCGGCCACCTGGGGGCCGGTCAACCCGAGCCCGTCGGCCGGCCCGGTGTCTGCCCCCGGTGCCGTCGGTCCGGTGCCGGCTGCGGGTCCCGCCGATCCGGTGGCCGGTCCCTCCGGTCCGCTGGCGGCCTTCGCGGATTCGCCGGCCGGCCTCGTCGGTTCGGGCGCCTCCGTCGGTTCGGGCGCCTCCGTCGGTTCGAGCGCTTCCGTCGGCCCGGCCGTCGTCGCGTCCCGGCCGCGGCGTCGCAGCCACCTGGCCCGGAGCCCCGCGCCGGCCCCCGTCACGCCGAGCACGAGCACCTCGGTCACGGCGGCGGACGTGGCCTGGAGGAACAGCTCGCTGACGAGCGCGGTGTCGATGCCGAAGCCGACCGCGCTGCCCGGGGCCTCCTGCTGCCGGGCCCCCCTCGCGGCCTGTTCCCGCCAGCCGGCGGCCACCCCGTCGAACACCTCCAGCTCCTCCGGGGCGTAGCCGGTCACCGCGCGGCGCGCGGCGTCGACGACGAGGGCTGCGGCGCGCTGCTGTGCATCGATCACGCTCCCCATCGTGCCGCCGCCGCGCCAGCTTCCGACAGCGTCGGGTCAGGAACCGAACACTTCCACCCGCTGGCCCCCGCAGCCGACGCTTGAGCCGGAAGTTACTGCGGAGTAACGTGCGGGTATGACCATCGACTCGCGCCAGGTCGCCGCCGGCATGCTGGAGGCGGTGCCGTTCGCCCGCACGCTCGGCGTCGAATTCGTCGAGGTGGCCCCCGAGGCCGACGGCGGCGTGCGCGCCGTGGTCCGGCTGCCCGACTCGCCGGCCACCCACAACCACGTCGGCGGCCCGCACGCCGCAGCGATGTTCGCCCTCGGCGAGACCGCCTCCGGCGCGGTGGTGCTCGCCGCGTTCGGGCAGCTCCTCGACCGGGCGGTGCCGCTGGCGGTGCGGGCCGAGATCGCGTACGGGAAGGTGGCGATGGGTGCGGTGCTGGCCACCGCGCGGCTCGGCCGGCCGGCGCCCGAGGTGGTCGCGGAACTGGAGGCCGGCCGGCGGCCCGAGTTCCCGGTCGACGTCGAGATCGCCACCGAGGACGGCACGCCGACCTCGGCGATGACGGTCGTCTGGACGCTGCGCCCCCACCGCTGACCGGTGCCCTGACCCCCGCGCCCGCCGCGCCGCGCGCCGCCGCGCCTCGCGCCGCCTCGCGTGGTGAGAAGGGTGCCCTTCTATACCGTATGCGTTAACAGGGGGCCCTTCCTTCGCAAAGGGGTTTGGGGGGTTCCGGGGGTGGATAGATTCGTACCGTGCTGGGCCTGCCTGCTCACGTGACCGCGTGTCTCTTCGACCTGGACGGTGTGCTGACGCAGACCGCCCGGGTGCACAACGCCGCATGGACCGAGACGTTCGACGCGTTCCTGAAGCGTCGCGCGGCGGCCACCGGAGAGCCGTACCGGCCGTTCGACCCGGGGCCCGACTACAACCGGTACGTCGACGGCAAGCCCCGCGCCGACGGGGTGCGGTCGTTCCTCGCCTCCCGGGGCATCGTCCTGCCGGAGGGCTCGCCCGATGACCCGCCCGACGCGGACACCGTCAACGGCGTCGGCAACCGGAAGAACGCCGTCCTGCTCAAGCGCATCCACACCGACGGGGTCGAGGTCTACCCGGGCTCCGTGACGTACCTGCGGGCGGCGGCCGCCGCCGGCCTGCGCCGCGCCGTCGTCTCGGCCAGCGCCAACTGCCGCGACGTCGTCGCCGCCGCCGGGCTGGAGTCGCTGCTGGAGGCCCGGGTCGACGGGGTGGTCGCCCGCGAGCAGGGGCTGCGCGGCAAGCCGCACCCCGACACGTTCCTGGCCGGCGCGAAGCTGCTCGGCGTCGACCCCGCGCAGGCCGCCGTCTTCGAGGACGCCCTCGCCGGGGTGGCCGCCGGCCGGGCCGGCGGATTCGGGTACGTCGTGGGCGTCGACCGGGTGGGCCAGGCCGACGAGCTGCGCGCGCACGGGGCGGACGTCGTGGTGACCGACCTCGCCGACCTGGTGGACAGGAGGCCCGACGCATGATCCGGGAACGCGCCTATCCGGTGGAGCCCTGGCACATCCGCGAGACCCGGCTCGACATGGACGTCCTGGCCCAGTCCGAGTCGGTCTTCGCGCTCTCCAACGGGCACATCGGCCTGCGCGGCAACCTCGACGAGGGCGAGCCGCACGGCCTGCCCGGGACGTACCTGAACAGCTTCTACGAGCTGCGCCCCCTGCCGTACGCGGAGGCCGGGTTCGGCTTCCCCGAGTCCGGCCAGACCATCGTCAACGTCACCAACGGCAAGCTGATCCGGCTGCTCGTCGACGACGAGCCCCTCGACGTCCGGTACGGCGAACTCCTCGCCCACGAGCGGGTCCTCGACCTGCGCGCCGGCACCCTGCACCGGGAGCTGCACTGGCGCACCCCGGCCGGGCGCGAGGTCAAGGTGCGCAGCACGCGGCTGGTGTCGTTCACCCAGCGCTCCGTCGCCGCCATCAACTACGAGGTGGAGGCGGTCGACGGGCCCCTGCGGCTGATCCTCCAGTCGGAGCTGGTGGCCAACGAGTCCCTGCCGGCGCAAAGCCGCGACCCCCGGGTGGCGGCGGTGCTGGAGTCGCCGTTGCAGGCCGAGGAGGAACTGACCACCAACGACGGCGGGCTGCTCATCCACCGCACCAAGGTCAGCGGGCTGCGGGTGGCCGCCGCCATGGACCACGACGTGCACGCCCCGGAGCACACCACCGTCACCACCGAGGGGTACGAGGACTGGGTCCGCACCACCGTCGGCTGCGTGCTCAAGCCCGGCGAGAAGCTGCGGGTGGTCAAGTACCTGGCGTACGGCTGGTCGAGCCGCCGGTCGCTGCCGGCGCTGCGCGACCAGGTCGGCGCGGCCCTCGCCGCGGCCCGCCTCGACAGCTGGGACGGGCTGCGCCGGGAGCAGCGGGAATACCTCGACGAGTTCTGGGACGCCGCCGACGTCCGGGTCGAGGGCGACCCGGAGGTGCAGCAGGCGGTGCGGTTCGGGCTGTTCCACGTGCTCCAGGCCGGGGCGCGGGCCGAGCGCCGGCCGATCTCCGCGAAGGGCCTCACCGGCCCGGGGTACGACGGGCACGCGTTCTGGGACACCGAGATGTTCGTGCTGCCGGTGCTCACCTACACCCAGCCGGGCGCGGTGCGCGACGCCCTGTACTGGCGGTACTCCACCCTCGCGCAGGCGCAGGAGCGGGCCCGCACGCTGAACCTGGCCGGGGCGGCGTTCCCGTGGCGCACGATCGAGGGGCCGGAGTCGTCGGCGTACTGGCCGGCGGGGACGGCGGCGTTCCACATCGCCGCCGACGTGGCCGACGCGCTGCGCCGGTACGTGCTGGTCACCGGCGACGAGGGGCTGGAGCGGGAGATCGGCCTGGAGCTGCTGATCGAGACGGCCCGGCTGTGGCGTTCCCTCGGCCACCACGACCGGCAGGGCCGGTTCCACATCGACGGCGTGACCGGCCCCGACGAGTACACGGCCGTGAAGAACGACAACGTCTACACCAACCTGATGGCGCAACGGAACCTGCTCACCGCCGCCGAGTGCGCGATGCGGTTCCGGGACCAGGCGATCGACCTCGGGGTCACCGAGGAGGAGGCGGCGGCCTGGCGGGACGCGGCGAACGCGATGTGCGTCCCGTACGACGAGGGCGTCGAGGTGCACGAGCAGGTGGAGGGGTTCACCCGGCTCCAGGAGTGGGACTTCGAGCACACGCCCACCGAGAAGTACCCGCTGCTGCTGCACTACCCGTACTTCGACCTGTATCGCAAGCAGGTCATCAAGCAGGCCGACCTGGTGCTCGCCATGCACTGGCGGGGGGACGCGTTCACCGAGGAGCAGAAGCGGCGCAACTTCCTCTACTGCGAGCGGCGCACCGTGCGGGACTCGTCGCTGTCGGCCTGCACGCAGGCGGTGATCGCCGCCGAGGTCGGCTACCTGGAGCTGGCCCACCGGTACCTGCGCGAGGCCGCGCTGATGGACCTGCACGACCTCAACGAGAACACCCGCGACGGCGTGCACATGGCGTCCCTCGCCGGGGCGTGGATCGCCCTGGTCGCCGGGTTCGGCGGGCTGCGCGACCACGACGGGCTGCTGACGTTCGCGCCCCGGCTGCCGAGCCGGCTCGACCGGCTGGAGTTCTCGTTGCAGTGGCGGGGGCTGCGGCTGCGGGTCGACGTCCGGGCACACCAGACGACGTACGCGCTGCGTCACGGCTGCTCCGGCGACGGGGTGGAGCTGCGGCACCACGGCGAGAAGGTGCGGGTGACCTGCGCCGAGCCGGTCACCGTGCCGGTGCCGCCGCTCACGCCGCCGAGCACCGAGCCGGAGCAGCCGCCCGGCCGGGCACCCCTGCTCCACCTGCCGGAACACCTCGGCTGAGCCCGTCCGCCCGGCGGGCGTTCCCGGTCGGCCGGGGCGCTTCCCCGACCGACCGGGAGGGGTCAGAACTGCCGCCCGTTCGAGGGGCGACCGGCCGCGTCGTGCGGGGCGACGGCCCTCGGGTCGTCGGCGGTGCGGGCCTGCGCCGCCTCGTCCGCCCAGTCCCGGCTGCGCTCGGCGTCCCGTTCCCGCTGTTCGTCCCGCTCGGCGGTCTGCTGCTTGGACCTGTCCTGTCGTCGGGCCATGACGATCCTCGCGATCCGTCGGGGCGCGGCTGCGCCGGTGCTGCGGTCACCCCGGGCCTTCCCGCCCGGCCCGGCGGCAAACCGCAGCGGCGGCCGGCGGCATGGGGGTAGCGCCGGGCGGCTGGCCGGGTCAGGGCCGCCAGGGCTCCAGGTGCCGGGCGAAGCTCAGCCGCAGGTTGCTCTTGGGGCGGGCCCCGACAGTGGAGCCGACCACCTCCCCGTCGCGGAACACCAGCAGGGTCGGCATCGACATCACCTGGTACGCCCGGGTCGTCGCCGGGTTCTCGTCGGTGTTGAGCGTGACGATGCGCAACCGGTCGCCGAACTCCCCGGCCAGCTCGGCGAGGCTCCGGGAGACCGCCACGCACGGCGGGCACCACTCGGCCCAGAAGTCGACGACCACCGGCCGGTCGGCGGCGAGCACCGTCGTGGCGAACGAGGCGTCGGTGACGGCGGTCAGCGGGGTGGTTCCCGTTTCCTGAGGCATGTTTCCTCCCGGTACGCGATGGCCTGGGCGAGTTGGTCGTGCAGCTGTCGCCGCACCGCGCCGAGCCGGTCGAGGTAGGCGTCCACCTCGGCCAGCTTGCGACGCAGCACGGCCACCGAGTCCGGGCAGACGTCCCCGGAGGCGTGCCCGGCCCGGAGGCAGGCCACGAACGGCCGGATGTCGTCCAGGCCGAAGCCCACCGCGAGCAGGGCCCGGATCTCGTGTACGACGCGCAGCTCCGCCTCGTCGTAGACGCGGTAGCCGTTGGCGGAGCGGCGGGGCCGGACCAGCCCCTGCGACTCGTAGTACCGCAGGGTCCGGGTGCTCGTGCCGGCGCGTTCCGCAAGCTCACCGATCAGCATCCGACCTCCTTCACCCGCCACCGACCGCAACGCTAGACCTTGCCGCCGATGTCAAGGCAACGGCGAATCCCGGCCGCCGGGGCGGGTAAGCGACGCCGGACGAGGCGGAAGCCGTGGGGAGGATGTGCGATGGCGGCACGGGGACAGGTGGGCACGACGACCCGGGGTGGCGAGGTCACGATCCCGGCGGGTGACGCCGGGCTGCCGGCCGACGTCCTGGTCCCGGCCGGGGCCACGGGGGTCGTGCTCTTCGCGCACGGCAGCGGCAGCTCCCGGCACAGCCCCCGCAACACGGCGGTGGCGGGGGTGCTGAACGGGCGGGCGCTCGGCACGGTGCTGGTGGACCTGCTCACGCCGGAGGAGGACCGGGTCGACGCCCGTACGGCCGAACTCCGGTTCGACATCGGGCTGCTCGCCGACCGGCTGGCCGCGATCGTCGACTGGATGGCCGTCGAGCCGACGCTGGCCCGGTTGCCGGTGGGCCTGTTCGGCGCGAGCACCGGTGCCGCCGCCGCGCTGGTCGCCGCGGCGGCCCGCCCCGAGCGGGTGCGGGCCGTGGTCTCCCGGGGCGGCCGACCGGACCTGGCCGGCGCCGCCCTGCCCCGGGTGGCCGCCCCGACGCTGCTGCTGGTGGGCGGGCTGGACGAGCAGGTGATCACGCTCAACGAGCAGGCGAAGGCGGAGCTGGGCGACGTCGGCGAGCTGCGGGTGGTGCCCGGCGCGACCCACCTGTTCGAGGAGCCGGGCGCGCTGGAGCAGGTAGCCGACGCGGCGGCCGACTGGTTCGCCACCCACCTGCGCCCGCCCACCTGACCGCGCCCGCGCCCCGGGCCCGCCGGGTCCGAGCGGGGTAGGCGGGTCTCAGGCCGGTGCGGGCGGTCGGGCGGCGGCGGCCTGCCGGTGCCGCTGCACGGTGTCGATCACCCGGTACACGACCGCCGTGATCGGCACCGAGACGAACGCCCCGGCGATGCCGGCGATCAG
This sequence comes from Micromonospora sp. PTRAS2, assembly GCF_054052245.1. NCBI lineage: Bacteria > Bacillati > Actinomycetota > Actinomycetes > Micromonosporales > Micromonosporaceae > Micromonospora > Micromonospora sp. PTRAS2. The sequence goes on along the minus strand of NZ_JBSWBU010000001.1, from coordinate 281,365 downwards.
CGTGCCGGCCGTCACCGCCACCAGGACCACCGCCGGATGCAGCTGGACCTGCCGCTTCATCACCAGCGGCTCCAGCAGGTTGCCCTCGATCTGCTGGACGGCGATCACGGCGGCCAGCGTGAGCAGCGCGACGGTCGGCCCCTTCGCGGCGAGCGCCACCAGCACCGCCACCGCCCCGGCCACGGTGGCCCCGATGATGGGGACGAACCCGCCGAGGAAGGTGATCAGGGCCAGCGGCAGGGCGAGCGGCACCCGGAGCAGCACCAGGGCCAGGCCGATCCCGAGCGCGTCGATCGCCGCGATGATCATCGTCCCCCGGCTGTACGCGCCGAGCGTCCGCCAGCCCACCCGGCCGGCCTCGGCGGCGACGTCCCGGTTGGGGCCGGCCGTGCGGCGCAGCACCCAGTGCCACATGGACCGGCCGTCCTTGAGCAGGAAGAAGAGCAGCACCAGGGAGAGCAGGACGGAACCGGCGACCTCGGCGGCCGTCCGCGCCCCGCCGACCGGGTCGGGGGCGCCGCCCAGCCCGTCCCGGGTCTGCCGGATCAGCTTGTCGAGCTGGTCGTCGGTCACCGGGAGGGTGGAGGTGACGAAGTCCCGCGTCCGCTGGAGACCCTGGTCCAGCTCCTGGCTCAGCTCGCTGAACTGGCTGGCGGTCAGGTTCCACACCAGCACCCCGACGCCGACCAGGATGCCGAGCAGGAACAGCACGGTGAGCAGGGCGGCCAGCGCCGCCGGCAGCCGGAGCCGGCGCAGCAGGAGCAGCACCGGGTCGAGCAGGGCGGTGAGGAAGAGCGTCGCGGCCAGCGCGATCGCCAGCGGGGCCAGCAACACGGCGATCTTCCCGACCAGGTACAGCCCGGCGACAACCACCACCAGGCAGGCGCTCCACAGCACGGCCGAGCGGACCAGCCACGGCAGCCCGGCCCACGCCTGGCGCGGCCACGCGCCGCTGGCGTCGACCGCGACCCGCCGGGCGAGCTGCCCGTCGTCCGTCGTCGGCGGGGTGTCTCGCTCGTCTCCCGTCGCCGACTGGCTGTGTCGCCCGTCGTCCGTCGTACCCCCGGCACCGTCGTCGACCACGTCACCCTCCCACTTCTCGGCGAGTCCCCCGTACCCGAACCTCACCTCCCCGACACCCGCCCCACCTCGTACCAATCTTGACGGTTGTCGTTCGGGCGGAACGCGAACTGTCCAAGGTCGGCGGGCGCGGCCGACCCGGCGGCGGTTTGTGCGGGTGGGGGGAGGGAACGCTTCGGTCAGGACCCCAGCGGAGGGATCCAGCAGAGGGATCCAGCCCGAGGAGGAGAAGCGCGTGAGTGACTTCATGGACAAGGCCAAGGACCTCGCCGACAAGCACGACAAGCAGGTCGACCAGGGCATCGAGAAGGCCGGCGACATGGCCGACCAGCGCAGCGGCGGCAAGTACGACAAGCAGATCGACAAGGGTGTCGACATGGCCCAGCGGCGCACCGGCGAGGGCGACACCTCGCCGCGCTGACCCCGACCCGCCTCCGGTCCCGGGCCGCCACGCCAGGCGCCCCGGGACCGTCGTGTCGGAGCAGCCGTCGCGCCGGGGCGGCCGTCGCGTCGGAGCGGCCCACCGCGCCGGGGCGGGCCAGGGGGAACTCTCGTCAAGGCGACCCGGGCCGGAAATCCGGCCCCGCTCACTGGCCGATCATCGAACTCTCTCGCTACGATCCGTATTCGGGGCATGACTCCAGGTGGGTCGCCCCGGCGGACCGGGCGGCCCGACGGCGGGGCCGCGGACGAGAGGGAGTCATCCGGTGACCGACACATCCGAGGCGACGATCCAGCGCTACCCGTTCGGCGATCCCGACCGGCTCAACCTCGATCCGCGCTACGCCCGGTTGCGCCGGGACGAGCCGCTGATCCGGGTCCGCCTGCCGTACGGCGAACCGGCGTGGCTGGCCACCCGGCACGCCGACGTTCGTACCGTGCTCGGCGACGCCCGGTTCAGCCGGGCCGCCGCCGTGGGGCGCGACGAGCCGCGCAACACCGCGCGGCAGATCCAGGGCGGCATCCTGTCCATGGACCCGCCCGACCACACCCGCCTGCGCCGGCTCGTGGCCCGCGCGTTCACCGCGCGCCGGGTCGAGGAGCTGCGGCCCCGCACCCGGCAGATCGCCGACGAGCTGGTCGACAACCTGCTCGCCGCCGGCCCGCCGGCCGACCTGGTGGAGCACGTGGCCACCCCGCTGCCGATCCGGGTCATCTGCGACCTGCTCGGGGTGCCGGTCGCCGACCAGGATCGGTTCCACACCTGGTCGGAGGCGATCGTCTCGACCACCTCGCTCAGTCCGGAGCGGATCCAGCAGTACATCGACAACCTGTTCGCGTACATGGGTGAGCTGATCGCGCGGCGGCGCGACGAACCCACCGACGACCTGATCGGCGCGATGGTCCGGGCCCGCGACGCCGACGACCGGCTCAGCGAGGAGGAGGTGGTCCAGCTCGCGGCGGGGCTGCTCGCCGCCGGCCACGAGACCACCGTCACGCAGATCCCCAACTTCGCGTACGTCCTGCTGCAGCACCCCGACGAGTGGGCCCGCCTGCGGGCCGACCGGACGCTGGTGCCCCGCGCGGTCGAGGAGCTGATGCGCTTCGTCCCGCTCGGCGCGACCGCCGCCTTCGCCCGCTACGCGAAGGAGGACGTCGAGATCGGCGGCGTGCTCGTGCGCGCGGGTGAGCCGGTGGTCGTGTCGATCCCGTCGGCCAACCGCGACGAGACGGTCTTCGCCGACGCCGACCGGCTCGACCTGGGACGGGAGGTCAACCCGCACCTGGGCTTCGGGCACGGGGTGCACCACTGCGTCGGCGCCCAGCTCGCCCGGATGGAGCTTCAGGTGGTGCTGGACACGCTGCTCGACCGCACCCCGGGGCTGCGCCTGGCGGTGCCCGAGCCGGAGCTGGTCTGGAAGAGCGGCCTGCTGGTACGCGGCCTCACCGCGATGCCGGTGGCCTGGTGAGGGGGAGGATCAGGTGAGCATGGAGGAAGGGCAGTCCGGCCCGGGGTGGCGGCTGCACGTGGACCCGACCCGGTGCATCGGCTCGGGCATCTGCGCCGGCACGGCACCCAGGCACTTCGGCCTGGTGGACGGGTTGTCCCGCCCGCTGGCCGAGCGGGTGTCCCCGGCGCAGGCGGTGCTCGACGCGGCCGACTCCTGCCCGATGGAGGCGATCCTCGTCTCCGAGGCGGACAGCCGCCGGCGGATCGCCCCCGAACCCTGACGGGCGACGCACCCACCATCCACTGAGGACGAATGCATCGCCACCTGCCGGGTCGCCCGGGGGGAGGGCCCGGCAGGCGGCGGCGCGAGTCCTGTCGTCAGAGCTGCTTCTCGCGCAGCTCCTCCATGGAGGTGGGCCGGCCGCTGAGGGCGTCCCGGAGCCGGTCCACCAGGCCGGTGCCGGGGGCGAGCAGCCGGTTCGCCGGCGGGTGGTCCGGCGCGGCCGGGTGCGGCCGGGTCGGTGCCGACCTCTTCGCCGCCTGCACCCTGCCGGCCAGCTCCACCAGTTCCTCCCGGGCCATCGCGGCGCGCAGCCGGGGGAACAGGTCGGACTCCTCCTCCTGCACGTGGTGGCGGATGGCCTTGGTCAGGTGGGCCAGCAGCGGCTCGAACCGGGCCTCCGACGGGTCGACCGACTCCAGCTCCTTCATGGTCCGCTCGGCTTCGGCGTGCTCGGCGATCTCGTGCTCGGCGAGCTGGTCGCCGTCGGGCAGCGCCCGGCGGGCGGCCGGGTAGACGTACTGCTCCTCGGCGACCGAGTGGCGGACCAGTTCGGCGATCACCACGTCGGCGAGCTGCCGGCGGTGCTCCGGGGCGCCCTGCCGGCCCTCCAGCTCCACGAAGATCGCCTCCACCTCGCGGTGGTCGGCGACGAGTACGTCCACGACGTCCTGGTCGGTCACGCCCTGCGGGTGGTCGGTCCTGCTCTGCGGGTCGGTCATGTCGGTGCCCCTTACCGGTTGCGGGTCGGTCGGTGCTGAGGCTGGTACCCCGACGCGACCGTCCGAACCGGTCAGAGACTGCCCAGCACCCGGGTCACGGCGATCTCGATGACGACCCGCTGCGGATTGGGGCGCGGGACGCGGTAGCGCTCGGCGTACCGGCGCTCGGCCTCGGCGACCGACGCCGGGTCGGCGCGCAGCACCGCCCGACCCTCCACAGTCAGCCAGCGCCTCCCGTCGACGTGACAGACCGCCACCGGGGTGCCCGCCGCGCCGGCCGCCGCGACGTGCCGGGCCTTGGCCGACGTGCCCGATGTGATCACCCGGGCCAGGCCGGCGGCCGGGTCGAGGGTCATCCCGACCGGTACGACGTGCGGGGTCCCGTCCGCGCGCAGCGTCGTCAGGGTGGCCAGGTGCCGCTCCCGGCAGAACGCGAGGACCCGTTCGTCGTGGATGCCCAACCGATGGTCGCCCGGCATTGTCCCGCCCCCGTCCGATCCGGCCGCCCCGCGCGGGCCCCTGTGCGGCCTATTCGTGCGGGGCCCGGCCCCGATCATGGCACGGGCTCAGCCGACCGGGCGGCGCGTCCTGCCTTCCTGGGGCCCGGGCTGGCCGGGGAGCTGCCGCTGGGCGGCGCGGTGCTGCCGGACCAGCCGGCCCAGGTAGAGCAGGGCGGCGGCGAGCACCCCGATGTCGTCGAGGTAGATCGGGTCGGGGAGCACGTCGATCGGGAAGATCGTGTAGGCCAGCGCGCCCCAGAAGGCGACCTTGCCGCCGACGCCCAGCGTGCCGAGCAGCTTGCGGGTGCGGACCACCCGTACGGCCAGCACGATGGCGCCGACGAGCGTCGCCGCCACGACGACGCCGGCGACGACCAGCAGCCAGGTGCGCTCCGTCATGCGCCCACGCTAGCCGACCGGGGGCGAAGGAGGGCGGCAGAGTTTGCGCCGTCGGCGCTCAGGGAAGAGGGGGTGCCGACAGTGATCGATGGGTGACCGTACGGTGACGGGGGATTTCGCGATGGACAGACGTGCCTGTGTCGGGTTGGCGGCGACGCTCGCCGCGGTGGCCGGGGCGGCGGTGCCGGCAGGCGCCGGGGCCGCGAGCAGCGGAACGTTCGCGCCCCCGCAGTATCTCGCCAGCGGGTCGACGGCCACCAACGCCGTCGCCGTCGCCGACGTCACGGGGGACGGCCGGCCCGACATCGTCGTCGGCGTCGACGCCGTGGACGGCACGCAGACGAGCTCGGTGCTGCTCTTCGCCCAGCGCGCCGACCACAGCTACGGCGCTCCGACGAGGATCGTCGCGCACGGCGGCTACAACAGCGACGTACGCCTCGCGGTCGCCGACATCGACGGCGACGGACGCATGGACGTGGCGCTGTCGTCGTCCGCCGGGGTCGACCTGCTGTACCAGCGGGACGGGCGGCTCGCCGCACCCGTGCTCGTCGCGGGGAGCGCCGGAGACGTCGCGATCGCGGACATGACCGGGGACGGCCGGCCGGACCTGGTGGTCAGCGCGCGGCCGGGCGAGGTGCGGATCCACGCGCAGACCGCGACGGGTGCCTTCCCGGTCCACTCGACGGTGACCGGGCCGTACCTGGCCGGTGCCCCGGGCGAGCAGGTGTTCGCCGCCGACCTCAACGGGGACGCCCGGCTCGACGTCGCGCAGTTCTACCGGCACGGCACGTGGGTGCGGCTGCGCCGCGCGGACGGCTCCTTCGGACCGGCGACGACGTACCGGACGCCGGAGGACGGCAACGGCTACCGCCGGGTCAGCAACGGCGCGGCGGTCGGTGACGTGACCGGCGACGGCCGGGCCGACCTGGTGACGAGCGTCGACGGCAACAGCCCCGACTCCGCCGTCCAGGTGTTCACCCAGGGCGCCGGTGGGCTCGCCACGACGCCGGTGCGCTATCCGGCCTACGACATCGCCTCCGGTCTCGCCGTCGGTGACCTCACCGGCGACGGTCGCAACGACCTGGCGGTCGTCCACGACAGTTGGCTGGCGGTGAGCGTCCACCTGCAGCAGCCGACCGGGGCGCTCGGCGGGTACACGACGAACCGGGTCGACGGCGTCGGGCCCCAGCGGGACGGGGTGGCCATCGGCGACGTCACCGGGGACGGCAAACCGGACGTCGTCGCCGTCGCCTACGACAAGGTGGCCATCCTGCGGCAGCTCTGAGCCCCGTGCCGGCCGCCCCGACCCGCCCGGCGGCGGCCGGCACGGGACCCGGGGCGCGGCGGCCACCCGCACCGCCGGGCGAGGCCGCTCAGGCCGGGACGGCGGCCCGGCCCCGCGCCACGGCCGGCTTCTGCCGGGCGACCACCGGCATCTCCCGGGTCTGCTCGGCGGCCGGCGACGGCTCGTCGCCCACCCCGGGCAGCAGCGACTCCTGCTCCTGCGGGGCGGGCACGGTCGCGGCGAAGGCCTCGTCCCGCAGGCTGCGCGCGGCGACGGCGGCCTGCTCGGCGGCCCGCCAGGCGGCCTGCTCGCGCTCCTGGGCGGCCTCCTGCCGGGCGCGCAGGTGGTCGCGTACGGCGCGGCGCAGCACCAGCTCCTGGTCGACCGGGTGCAGCCGGGGGTCCCACCCGTTGCGGTGCGCGAACACGTCGCTGAGCTGCTCCTCCGACAACTCCCGACGCCAGTACGCGTCCAGCGCGGCCCGGTGCAGGTAGCGCTCGCGGTCGGCGTACTCGGCGGGGGTGCGCTCGGTGTGCGGGCGGGGCAGGGCCGTGGCGGCGGCCAGCCGGCGGACGTCGGCCTCCGCCGCCTCGTACGCCTGCCACGCGGCCTCGACCTCGTCCTGCGCGGACAGCCACTCGGCCCGCATCCGGCCGGCGGTCGCGGCGGCCCGTTCCGCCGCGGTCGCCACCTCGTCGGCGTACCGGCGCTGGGCGCGTTCCTCGGCGGCCTCCTCCAGGAGGCTGGGCATGGCGGCCTCGCGGATTCGCCCGCCGATCACGGAGCGGAACAGGTCGGGCCGGGCGACCAGGCCGGCCACGGCGACGACGGCGAGGACGAGCAGGGCCAGCCAGATCGCGGCGGCCCGGGGCACGTCGAGCAGGACGGAGGAGAGGGCGGTCTGCATGAGGGGCACCTCGGAGGGGACGAAGTGGACTGACGGTCGGGGCCCGCGGTGCGGGCGGGGGCCGCGCGTCGACCGGTGCCGGACGGGCCCTGCCGGGGTCGTCACCGGGGCGGGTGACGGCGGGCGGGGTCGTCGGCGGCGCGGGGCGCGGCGGGTGGCGGGCTCGCGGCGGGCCGGTGCGGTGCCGGTGCGGCGGTACGACGCCGGGGCGGACCGGATCGGCGGCTGGTGGCGGCCCGGGTCAGTGCCGGGGCGGCCCGCGCCGGACGACGGTGCCGGCGGCCGGGTCGACGGCGGGCCGGTCGGCCGGGACGGCCGCCACGGGCCCGCCCACCGGGGCGGGGACCGGCCGCCGCGCGTCACCGACGACCGGGCGGGCGCGCTGGGCGGCCGAATCGGTGCGCGGCTCGGCCGTCGCGGCGGGGCCCAGCGAGTCGACCCGGCTGGCCACCACGACGGGGTGGGCCGGGCCGGTGGCCGCGGACGCCATGGCGGGAGCGCCGGCCGTGAGGGCGGCGACGCCGCCGAGGCCGACGGCGAGGACCAGGGTGGTCAGCGCGAGGCGACCCAACTCCCCGATGCGGCGCAGCCTCGACCGCCACGAGAGGCGCGACCCGCGCAGCGTCGCCGGCAGGGACGGCCGGGCGAACGCTACGGACTGCACGACACCAACCTATCGCCGTTGCGGCCCGTCCGCAGCCTCCGCGGTCGGCCCGGCTGGTGACCCGGGCCACGACCCGCCGCAGTGGACAGAGGTGCCCCGTCGGGATACGACGGTCGTGCCGCCGCCGGATGCATCGACAGCCATGAGAATGCTGACAGTTTCCCGGCGGCGGCCCCGGGCATCTGTCGGGCAGCGCGGCCCCGCCGTCGCCCGTGGGGTGCCGCACCCCACGGTGGAGCCCAAGACCGGAGGAGACCCCATGGGAGTACGTCGACAGGTGGCGCACGCCGTCGCCGCCACCGCCCTGCTCGTGGCCGCGACGGTGGCGGCCACCGGCGCGCCCGCCAGCGCCGCGCCGTCGGTGGACGCGGCGGCGGTGACCCCGGTGGCGGCGGTCGACCTCCAGCGCTACGCCGGAGACTGGTACCAGGTCGCCGCGATCCCGGCGATCTTCGAGATCCAGTGCTTCAAGAACGTGCAGGCCCGGTACGACGTCCAGCCCGACGGCACCGTCGGGGTGCGCAACACCTGCCGGACGATCCTCGGCACCACCAGCGCGGTCACCGGCCGGGCCCGCAGCGAGAACCCGCCGGCCAACTCGGTGCTGACCGTCTCGTTCCTGGAGGTCGGCGGGCGCTGGCTCTACTTCGGTGGGCCGAACTACGTGGTCATGGGCCTCGACGCGGACTACCGCTGGGCCGTCGTCGGCGACCCGGACCGCCGCACCGGCTTCGTGCTGTCGCGCGGGCCGGCGCTGGGCGGCGCCGAACTGGCCGAGGCGAAGGCGGTGCTGACCGCCAACGGCTACGACCTCTGCGACTTCCGCACCACCCGGCAGGACGGCGGGGCCGACGCCGGCAGCTTCTGCTGACCGCCCGGCCGGCCCGTCGACGCCCGGCCCGCCGGCCGGGGCGCGACGGGCCGGCCGCCCGGCCCGCGCCGGCCCTCGTCGGCCGGACCGGCCGGCGTCACTCGGTCCGCAGGCCCGTCGGCCGGGTCAGCCGCCACAGGGCGGGCAGGCTCGCGCCGGTGACCAGCAGCACCACGCCGCTGCCGAGGGCGACCCCGAGGCCGACCACCGGCCAGCTCACCGAGACCGGCGCGCCGACCATGCGCAGCAGCACCGCCCCGAGGCCCAGGCCGAAGGCGACGGCGAGGCCGAGCCCGACGAGCACCGGCACGGCCGCCTGCCACAGCACCGACAGGCCCAGCGTGCGGCGCGGGGTGCCGACGGCGGCCAGCATGGCCAGCAGGCGGCGGCGCTCCCGCAACTGCTCAAGCATGCCGACGAGCATGCTCGCGCCGAGCAGCAGCAGGGTCACCGCGACGCCGACGACGAGGCCCCGCTTGACGTTGACGAACTGCGTGGCCTGGCGTTCCTCGTCCAGCGCCATGACCCGGGCGCGCACGTCCACCTCGGCGGCGGCGTTGCGGACCCGCTCCAGCGCGTCGGGGTCGTCCGGGTCGAGGCTGAGCAGCGCCTGTGCTCGCAGCCCGGTCCAGGCGGCGTCGGCCGCGCCGGGGGTGACCAGCAGGCCCGCGCCGGTCCAGCCGGCGGGGTCCGGTATCGCCGGCACGGTGCGCAGCCGCCGTGGCAGGGTCCAGGCCGTCTCGTTCGGGCTCACGGTCACCCGGTCGCCGGGGCCGAAGCCGGTGAGCTGCTGCTCGCCGGCCGGCGGTTGGGCGAGGAAGACGTCCCCGTCGGCGCAGGGGCCGAGCCGCGCGTACTCGGCCAGGGTGGCGCAGTCGCCGATGCGTACGTCGGCGGTGCGGTTGGCCGCGCCCCTGCCGAGCGCGAAGGTGCCCGACGTGCCCGCGCTGCGGGTGACGCCCGGCGCGGTGGCCAGCCGGGCCAGCGCCGCGCCGGGGTCGGGCAGCTCGTCGAAGCTGACGATCACCTGGGCCCGGGAGGTGTCCTGGCCAGTGCGGGTGGTGAACCGCGCCTCCACCCCGGCGACGAGCATCTGCAGGCCGATGCTGCCCGCCACCGCCACCGCCACGCCGCTGACCAGGCGCGCGGAGGTGGCGCTGTCCAGTTGCAGCCGGCGCACCGCGAGCTGCCACGGGACCGGGCCGCCGCGCAGCCGGCGTACGGCGAGGTCGACCAGCCAGGGCAGCAGGGTGACCGTGCCGACCAGCAGCAGCACCGCCCCCGCCGCCACCTGGTAGTCGGCGGTGTCGGCGCGGCCCTCGCCGACGCCGGTCAGCGGGTAGAGCAGGGCCAGCCCGGCGGCCGGCAGCAGCAGCCGCCACCACAGGCGGCGACGCACGGCCGGGCCCTGGCGGCTCACCCCGAGGGGCTCGACGACGACCCGGCGCAGCGCGACGAGCGCCACCAGCACGGCGAGCACCGGCACCGCGACCGCGACCGCCGCCACCAGGGTCGGGGTGGGGCGCAGGTCCGCCGCGTACACGCTGATGTCGCGCAGGGTGACCAGCGGGGCGAGCTGGCGGCCGGCGGCGAACAGGACGCCGCCGACGGCGAGGCCGAGCACCGCGCCGGCCGCCGCCTCGCCGGCGGCGATCCGGCGGATCATCGCGGTGTCCGCGCCGAGCAGGCGCAGGGCGGCGAGCCGGCGGTCCCGGCGGTCCCCGCCGAAGCGGACCGCCGCGCCGACGAAGACGACGATCGGCAGCAGCAGCACCACGACGACGACCACGACGAGGACCATCAGCACGGGCGAGAACTCCTCGCCGGGCTCCCCGCCGCCGAAGTGGTCGCGCCGCACGGCCCACTCGTCGGTCAGGTCCGCGCTGCCGAGATAGAAGGCCAGCTCACCGGGGCCAGCGAGGCCCTGCGCGCCGATCGTGCCGGCGACCCGCGCGCCGCGGAGCCGGGGCGCGAACAGCGGGCCGTCGGGCGAGTCGAGCAGGTCCCGCAGCGCCGGGGAGACGACCACCTCACCGGCCGTGGGCAGCCTGGTCAGCCCCGGCGGCACCGGCGCGGCGGGGCCCTCGGCGCGCAGGATCCGGCCGCGCACCGGGCGGTCCCGGAAGGCGGTGTCGGCAAGGGCGACGAGCACGGTATTGGCGGCTGCGACCTTCTCGGGTCGCCACCCGGTGTCGTTGCGGGCCTCGTTGCGGACGGCCCGGGCGTCGAGCGCGCCCGGCACGGCGGCGGCGAGCAGCAGCATGGCCACCCCGATGCCGACGCCGAGCGCGGTCAGCGCCGCCCGCGTCCACCCGTCCCGGCCGCCGGTGACGACCATCCGCGCGCCCAGCCACAGGTCGGCCAGCGCCCGGCCCCGCTTACGCGGCCCGGTCACGCGGCCGGCTCCAGGTTGCGGGTGCGGCCGTCGCGCACCACGACCTCCCGATCCGAGTACGCGGCCACCCGCGCCTCGTGGGTCACCAGCACCACGGCGGCACCGGTGTCCCGGGCCGCCCCGGTCAGCAGCCGCATGACCCGCTCGCCGTGCAGCGAGTCCAGCGCGCCGGTCGGCTCGTCGGCGAAGACGACCCGGGGGGCGGTGACCAGCGCCCGGGCCACGGCGACCCGCTGGCCCTGCCCGCCGGAGACCTCGCCGGGGCGCTTGCCGGCCACGTCGCCGACCTCCAGCCGACCGAGCCACTCGGCGGCGCGCCGCTCCGCCTCCCGCCGCCCGACCCGTTCCAGCCGCAGCGGCAGGGCCACGTTCTCCAGGCAGGTCAGCTCGGGCACGAGCTGCCCGAACTGGAACACGAAGCCGAACTGCCCCCGCCGCAGGGCGCTGCGCTCCCGGTCCGACATGGTGGTCAGGTCCGCGCCCCGGTAGGTCACCCGCCCCGAGTCGGGGCGGACGATGCCGGCGAGGCAGTGCAGCAGGGTCGACTTGCCGGAGCCGGACGGGCCCAGCACCGCCAGCACCTCGCCGGCCCGGACGGTCAGCGACGCCCCGGCGAGCGCCGGGGTGGGGCCGAAGGCCCGGTGCAGCTCCTCGGCGACGAGCAGCTCCTCCGCCGGGGTCCCCCGGTCGTGGCCGTCCGCCGGCGTTGCGCCGTCGGCGCGTGCGCCCGTCATCGCCGCACCGCCGTCGGCGTGGATGCCCGTCATCGCCGCACCGCCTCGGCCAGCTCGTCCAGCCGGGCCGCCGTCAGCTCCAGCCAGCGCAGGTCGGCCTCCAGGTGGAACAGGGCGTGGTCGCAGATGAGCCGCTCGGCCAGGTCGCCGGAGTCCCGACGCCGGGTCAGCTCGCGCATCAGCCGCAGATGCTCGGCACGCTGCGTGTCGAGCAGGTCGGCGGCGGAGCGGCCGGTGAGCAGCGCCAGCACCACCTTGGTGTAGAGGACGCTGTGCAGGTACGGCTCGGGCTTCTCCGGCTGGGACAGCCAGCGCCGCACGTCGGTCACCCCGGCCTCGGTGATCGCGTACCGCTTGCGGTCGGGGCCCTCGCCGGCCTCGACCGAGTCCACCTCGACGAGGCCGTTGCGCAGCAGCCGGGACAGGGTGGCGTAGACCTGGCCGAAGTGCAGCGGGCGGGCCTGGCCGAAGCGCTCGTCGTAGGCGCGTTTCAGGTCGTAGCCGTGGCGGGGGGTGGACTCCAGGAGCCCGAGGAAGGTCTGACCGATCGACATGGCCGCGACTATACACACCATGTATACGCATGGTGGATAGGCAGGTCGGAAGAGGGGCCCTCCCCGTCGGGGAGGGCCCCGCAGCGTACGCGTGGCGGAAGCGTCAGCCGGCGTCGAGCACCGGAGGGACTCCCGGGTCGCCGTCCCGCCAGACCATGTCGTCCTCCGTCAGCCAGGTCAGCCGCTCGTCGGACTCGTCGTCGTCGGCCCGCCCGCGCCCGCCGAGCACGCCCGCCCGGCCGCCGCCGGTGCCGTTCGCACCCACCCGGCCCACGCCCGTGGCCGCCCGGTGCTCGGCCCCCGCCAGGCCACCCGCCGGCCGGGCCGCCACCGTCGCGCCCGTGCGGGCCGATCCGGCCAGGGAGCCGGTGCCGCCGCCGAGCACGCCGACCGGCGCCCCGGCGGGCGCGCCGAAGAGCAGCCCCGCCCCGGCCCCGGCCGACGCGGCGGCCGTCACGCCGCCCGCCGTGCCCACCGGGCCAGCCGGCACGCCGCCGCCGAGCGGCGCAGCGCCGGCCAGGGACGTGCCGGTGTCGAGGTCGGTGCCGCCGGTCCCGTCCGTGCCGCCCGGCGACGTCGACCCGTCGTCGTTCCCGCCCGTCGTCCCGGTGTTCGGCCCGTCCGTCAGGTTGCCCGGGGCGTCCACCGTCGCGTGACCCGTCGTCGGGGTGCCGAAGCCGCCGCCCGGCGCGCTCCTCGGGGCGTGGGCCCCGGGACCGGCCGTCGGCGTCGACGTGCTGGTGCTCGGGTCGTACGGCAGGTCGCCGTCCGGCGGCGGCGGGTCGACCAGCCGGCCGTACGCCGACAGGTCGTAGCCGGCCGCCAGCTCGGCGACCACCTGGACCATCCGCCGGTGCGCCTTCTCCTGCTCGGCCTTGTCCTGCTCGTGCCCCAGGAAGCCGCCGACGATCGCGCCCGGCAGGCCACCGGTGAGGCCGCCCGTGATCGCCCCGGAGACCGTCTTGTCGTGGTCGTCGGTCTCGGCCGGGCTCTCCGCCTGCTTCTGCGCGGCGCGCAGGTCGGTGGCCATCAGCGTCAGCCCCTGCCGCACGTCGGCCATCCCCTCGGAGAGGGTCGTCGAGTAGTCGACGATCAGCGACACCCGCCGCTGGAACTCCCGGCCGGCGTCGCCCGTCCAGCCGTTGGCCAGCTTCTCCAGGTCGGCGCGCAGGTCGCGGGCGAGGTCGTCGAGGGTGCCCTTCATGGAGCTCCAGCTGCTGGCGAGACCGTCGATCTGCTCGGGGTCGCCGGCCCGCACGGCGTCGTAGAGCCGCTGGTGGCTGACGTTCTCGTAGCGCGCCGTGTATTCAGACACGAGGGTCGTCCCTCCCGTTCAGCGCGTCGTCGACCCCGGTCAGCGCGGCGGCGATGTCGGCGGCGTTGGCCGCGTTGCGCGCCTCCGTGGTCCGGTAGTTGGTCAGGATCGTGCCGGTCGCGCTCTGCGCCGCCTTCACCGCGTCGCGCAGCCGCTCGACCCGCTGCGCGTAGCTCGTCTGCAGGGCCGAGTAGCGGCGGGCGTTGCTGGTCGCGTCGGCGAACGTGCCCAGATCCGGCGGCCGGCACTGCAACTCGGTGGTGAGCTTCCTGAGCACGGCCTCGGCCTCGGTGAGCCGCGCGGCCAACCGTCGCTGGAAGTCCTCCAGGGACAGTACGTCGACTGTCGTGCGCCCGGTCATGGCATTCCCCGTACGTCGTCGATAACCGTTGGCGAGGATCAGGTTAGTGGACGGCGACCAGACCGGGCGACCCGTGACGACGCCCCACGGCAGCGGCTGCGTGCCCGTGCGGCAGCGCCGACGTGCCCGGCGGCAGCGGCTACGTGCCCGGGGCGAAGTAGGCGAGCGCGTCCTGGCGTTCCAGGGCGGGACCCGTCGGGATGAGGGCCAGCAGTGACGCGGGCACCGCCAGCGGCTGCACCCCGCCGTAGCCGAGGGCGGTCAGCGCGTCGCCGGACCGGGTGCCCAGCGGGTGGCGTACCCCCTGGGCGGTGACCAGGTAGACCGTCGAGCCCGGCGCGCCCGCGCCGCCCTCCCCGGCGCCCGGCGCGGCCTGGACCAGCACGCCCCTGCCGCCCGGCAGCAGCACCTGCTCGGCGGTGCGGACCGCGTCGCGGGCCCCCTGCCGGACCGGGGTCGCGGCCGGGCCGGTCAGCTCGGTCGGCACCCGGTCGAAGACCTCCAGGGTGGTGGTGGGCGGCGCGTCGGCCGCCGACCTGCGGTAGGTGGCGCAGAGCACCGTCCGGCCCGCCTGCACCGGGTGCAGCGTCGGCAGGGTGCGCGGCGTGCCCTCCGGCTCCACCCGCTGCCGGGTCAGCAGCCGGCCAGCCTCGTCCGGGGTGATGTCGGTGATCCGGCCGCCGTCGCGCAACAGCAGCAGGGCGCTGACCTCGCCGATCGACGCCAGCCCCTCCCGGGTCAGCACGTAGTGCTGGCCTGCGGCCCGGAACACGTCGCCGACCCGGGCCGGCCCGTCGCCCACGGCCTGCCGGCCGGTCTCGCCGTCGCCGGGCAGCTGCGGCTCGCGGAGCACCGGCCCCGCCGGCACGGCGTTGAGCAGCTGCTCGCCGACCGTGAGCGTGGTGGCCCCGGCCATCCGCAGCGCGGCGGTCGCCGGGTCCCCGCCGGCGATCCGCAGCCGGGCGTCGCCGGTGAGCAGGTAGCGCCGGCCGTCCACGGTGGCCAGCACCGCGCGGTCGCCCAGCGGCGTGCCGCCGGCGAGCGGCCGGTCGATCACCACGTGCGTGGTCGACCGGTCGGGAGCGGCCGGGTCCGGCACGTCGCAGACCGACCAGGGCAGCCCGACCAGCGCCTTCCGGTCGGGCAGCGCGTCCGGCGCGCCGACGATCCCGATGGTGCGCCCGCGCGGCCGGTCCGCGATGGACGCCCGCGACATGGTCCGCACCGTCGGGTCCGCCTCGTCGAGGACGAGCCGGGCCGAGGCGTAGTTCAGGGTCGGGTGCAGCAGACCGTCCACGTAGACGTACGTCGCGCCGGTCTCCCGCTCGATCACCAGCGTGTTTGCCTCCAGCGGCGCGGCGTTGCCGGTGAGCTGGCCGTATGCGCCGACGCCGCCGAGCACCACCGCCGCGGCGACCACGCTGCCGACCACGGCCAGCCCGAGCCGCCGCATCGGCAGGTTCGTCGTCTCGGGGTCGCCGGAGAGCAGCGCGGAGACGATCCGGCGGGTGACGAAGCGGTACGCCTGCACCTGGTCGCGGCGGGTCCGCATGAGCTACCTCCGGCGGCGGGTCGGGCCGCGACGATCGAGCCCGACGACGGGGTGGGCCGTGGCGATCAGGTCCGAGCGCCGCCACGGGCTTCCCTACGATAAGGGGCCGCCGTCCACGCGGGGCGGGGGCCGCCGCCCGCCAGGCTGCCCGCCAGGAGAGCCGCTGTCGAGAAGGGACGCCACCGATGACGCAGGTCCAGGCGCCACCCGGTCGTACGGCCGCCGATCCGCCCGCCCGGCCCGCCCCGCCCGACCGCGCGGTGGTCCCCGCCGACCGGCGCAGCCGGGGCCGGCTCGGCCCGGTCGTCGTCGGCCAGCTCGTCGTGGCGGAGCTGGCCGCGCTGGCCGGCTACGCCGCGCTCGGTGGACCCCCGTGGCTGGTCGGCGTCGTCGGGGTCGTCGCGGTGGCGGCCGTCGCCGCCGCCTTCGCCCGCCGGGGCGGCCGCTGGTGGTACGAGGACCTGCTGCTGCGCCGCCGGCTGCGGCTGCGCCGGGAGGAGGCGCGGGCGGCGGCGGGCGGCGACACGGGCGAGGCGCGGCTGGCCGTCGTCGCCCCCGAGCTGACCATGATCGAGCTGACCGAGCGCGGCACCCGCCTCGGCGTCGGCCAGGACGTCCGGGGCTGGTTCGCCGCCGTGGCGCTGGACCCGCCGCCCGGCGCTCCCGCCGGCTCGATCGACGCGGCGGTGGTGGACCGGGCGCTGGCCGTGCTCACCGAGTTCACCGCGCCGGTGTCGCTGGCCCAGGTCGTCTCGCACACCCTCGTCTGGTATCCGGCACCGGGCGCGCCCCCGGCCGCCCACCGCACCGTCTGGGTGGCCGTACGGCTGTCCGTGCGCGACGCCCGCACCGAGGCGGTGACCCGGGGCGGCGGGACGCTCGGCGTGCACCGCACCGTCGCCGCCGCGGTCGGCCGGCTCGGCAAGGCGCTGCACGCCGCCGGCCTGCGCCACCGGGTCCTGGGCCGGGACGAGCTGCGCGCCGCGCTGGTCTCCGGGGCCGGCCTGGACCTGACGCCCGAGCCGCAGGCGGAGACCTGGACCGGGCTGCGCGGCGGCGGCTGGACCCAGCGCTGCCTGGCCCTGCGCGCCCGCGCCGGCGCCACCTGGGGGCCGCTGGTGGACGCCGTCACCGCCACCTCCGCACCGTCGCACACGTTCGCGGCCGTGGCCCGCCCCGGCGACCGGCCCGGCCCGCCGCTGCTGCGCGTCGCCGCCCCGGCCGACCACGTCGAGGCGCTGGTCACGGTGGTCCGGGACGTCGCCCGCCGGGCGGGCACGCCGGCCCGGCCGCTGGACGGCGAGCACGGCCCCGCCGCCTGGGCCGCCGCCCCGACGGCCCGCCGCGTCGTCGACCACCGACCCGACTGAGCCCTCCCCGCAGGGGCGGGTCAGGGGCGGAGGTTGACGATCCAGCCGTAGAGGCCGCAGACCCAGACCGCCAGGGGCACCAGGGAGATGATCAGCAGGACCTCGACGATGTCCAGCAGCCGCCCCCAGACCGGCGAGATCCGCTTGCCCGCGACGGTCAGCCCGTAGATCAGGCTGACCACGGCCGCCACCACCAGCCCGCCGAGGACCACGCCGAGCCGGACGGCCGCCCCGCCCGCGGCGAACGTGGCCGCCGCCGTGAGGCCCAGCCCGAGGCCCCCGGCCAGCAGCACCGGAACGCGTTGGGCGCGGCCGAGGAACGGCCGGGCGCGCAGCAGCGACAGCAGGGCCAGCACCAGGCAGAGCAGCACCGCCGGCAGCCGGCCGTCGAGGGCGAGCACGACCTCCCCGCCCAGCACCAGCAGGGCGACCGTCCACAGCAGGCCGGTGAGGAACTCGTCGGCCCGCTCGCTGCGCCGCAGCACGCCGCGGCCGTCGACGGTCTCCGTGTCGGTCTTGAGGTCGTCGGGGCCGGTCGGGATGGACGGCACGGGCAGCCGGGCCAGCCGGTAGGCCGCCATCGGCAGCGCCGGCAGGGTGGCGAACGCGACCGTGGCGACCACCGCGGCGGCGGCCGGCGCGCCCACCGAGAACGCCAGGCTCACCACCGCGCCGAAGCCGACCGCCCCGCCGACGGCGACCGCGCCGAAGAACAGCGGCAGCCGGTCGCCGACCGCCAGCGCGGCGACCGCGCCGAACACCACCACGGCGGTCGCGGCGAGCAGCACGTGCGGGCCGGCCAGCTCGCCCAGGCCCCGGTCGCCGGCCAGCACCAGCAGGCCGCCGACGGCGGCGTGGCCGAGGCCGACCAGGGCGAGCACCGCGCCGGTGCGGCTGTCGCCGGCCGCCCGGGACAGCACGGCCGCGCCGACCAGCAGGGCGACCGCCACCAGCAGGGCGGCGATCGCCCCGGGCAGCTGCGGCGGGCCCGTGAACAGCGCCGCCAGCGCGCCGGCCGACAGCGCCGCCGCCGCGAACAGCACCGCGAACGAGCGGCTCGTGCTCACCTGCCAGCTGCCGGGGCGCTGATTCGTCGCCGTGGCCACCGCGTCCACCACGTCGTCGAAGACGATCTCCGGGGCCGCCGCCGCGCGGGGGTTGAAGTAGAGCACCTCGCCGTCGCGGACGCCGAGCTGCGCGGCCGTACGCCCACCGTCGAGCGGCTGCCCGCCGAGCCGGGCGAGGCTCCAGCCGCCGTGCCGCACCCCCTCGTCGGCGAGGTCCTCACCCGCGTACCGCAGCAGCGTCGGCAGCAGGTCCGCCAGCGGCACGTCGGCGGGGAGGGCGAGATCCATCCTGGTCCGGGGCGCCACGATGGTGACCCGGCTCAGGCCGCCGGTCGCCGTCCTCGTCGCCACTGTGGCCTCCTCGCGTTCGCCTGCGCTCCACCCGCCCGGGCCGCCGCCGAAGTGGGTCCCCGACGCCCACGGGAGATTACCTACGATGGCCCCCACGTACGATGCCCACCCGACGGCCCGCGCCCGGTCGTCGCGCCACCCGGCCGCACGTCACGCCGCGCCGGCCGGCGTCCGGGCCGCTTCTGGGGGAGGAGAACGCCGTGAGCACCGTCGTGTTCCGTCGGCTTCCGCGTCAACCGGGGCCGGCCCTGCCGCGCGGCGAGGTGCTGCTGGAGTCCCCGCCGGAGCTGCCCGAGCCGACCCCCCGGGGCATGGGCCAGCTCCTGATGATCCTGCCGATGGTCTGCGGCGTCGGCGCGATGGCGTTCCTCTACGCCGGCCGGGGCGGCGGCATGATGACGTACGTCGCGGGTGGGCTCTTCGGGGTCTCCATGCTCGGCATGGCGATCGGCTCGCTGAGCAGCGGCGGCAACGACAAGGCCGAGCTGAACGCCGAGCGCCGCGACTACATGCGCTACCTGGCCCAGATGCGCAAGCGCACCCGGCGCGCGGCCGAGCAGCAGCGGGCCGCCATGACCTGGCGGCACCCGGAGCCCGACGCGCTCTGGTCGATCGCCGCGTCCCGCCGGCTGTGGGAACGCCGGGTCACCGAGGACGACTTCGGCGAGGCGCGGATCGCCGTCGGCCCGCAGCGGCTGGCGGTGGAGATCGTGCCGCCGGAGACGAAGCCGGTGGAGGACCTGGAGCCGATGAGCGCGATCGCGCTGCGCCGGTTCGTCCGCGCCCACTCCACGGTGCCGGACCTGCCCACCGCGCTGTCGGTGCGGGCGTTCTCCCGGGTGGTGCTGCGCGGCGAGCGGGAGCCGGTGCTCGACCTGGCCCGGGCCACGATCGGTCAGCTCGCCACCTTCCACGCCCCGGACGACCTGGTCGTCGTCGTGGTCGCCGCCGACGACCGGCAGCCGGCCTGGGACTGGGTGAAGTGGCTGCCGCACGCCCAGCACCCCGGCCGCACCGACGCCGCCGGGGCCCGCCGCCTCGTCTTCGCCACCCTCGCCGAGGCCGAGGAGTCCCTCGCCGACGAGCTGGCCGGCCGGGCCCGGTTCAGCCCGGACGCCAAGCCGCTGACCACCGCGCCGCACCTGGTGGTGGTCGTCGACGGCGGCGAGGTCGCCGCCACCTGCCAGCTCACCGGGCCGAGCCTGCTCGGCACCACCGTCGTCGACCTCTCCGGGGCCGTCCCCCGCGACGCCGGCCGCTGGCTGCTCTGCCTCGACGTCGGCGACGGCACCGCCGTCGACCTGGTCCGGGGGGCCACCACCACCCGGCTGGGCCGCCCCGACCGGCTCACCGCCGCCGCGGCCGAGGGGCTGGCCCGGCAGCTCGCCCCCTACCGCCTCTCCCAGCAGCAGGCCGGCGCGGAGGAGCCGCTGGCCCGCAGCACCGAGCTGCCGGACCTCCTCGGCGTCGGCGACGCCGCCGCCGTCGACGTGCGGCAGACGTGGCGGCCGCGCAGCCACCGCGACCGGCTGCGCATCCCGCTCGGCGTCGGCCCCGACGGCAACGTCGTCGAGCTGGACTTCAAGGAGTCCGCGCACGAGGGCATGGGCCCGCACGGCCTGGTCATCGGCGCGACCGGCTCCGGCAAGAGCGAACTGCTGCGTACGGTGGTCGCCGCCCTCGCCGTCACCCACTCCTCGGAGGAGCTGAACTTCGTCCTGGTCGACTTCAAGGGCGGCGCGACGTTCGCCTCCCTGGACGCGCTGCCGCACACCAGCGCGGTGATCACCAACCTCTCCGACGAGCTGCCGCTGGTCGACCGGATGCGCGACGCCCTGGCCGGCGAGATGAACCGCCGCCAGGAGGTGCTGCGGGCCGCCGGCAACTACGTCTCCCGCTACGAGTACGAGAAGGCGCGGGCCGCCGGCGAGGCGCTGGAGCCGATGCCGAGCCTGCTCATCATCTGCGACGAGTTCAGCGAGCTGCTCGCCGCGAAGCCCGACTTCATCGACCTGTTCGTGATGATCGGCCGGCTGGGCCGGTCGCTGGGCGTGCACCTGCTGCTGGCCTCGCAGCGGCTGGAGGAGGGGAAGCTGCGCGGCCTCGACACGCACCTGTCGTACCGGATCGGCCTGCGCACCTTCTCGGCGGTGGAGAGCCGGATCGTGCTGGGCGTGCCCGACGCGTACGAGCTGCCCAGCGCCCCCGGCCACGGCTACCTCAAGACCGACACCGCCACCATGCTGCGGTTCCGCGCCGCGTACGTGTCCGGCCCGTACCGGGCCCCGGGCGAGCAGGCGCGTTCGGCGCAGGCGCTGGTGCGCCGCCGCATCGTGCCGTACGGCACGGAGTTCGTGCCGGTGCCCGCCCCGGACCTGACGGCGGAGCCGGTGGCCGAGCCGGAGCAGCCGGCCGAGGGCAAGGCCGTGGCGATGCTCGACGTGCTGATCGGTCGGCTCGCCGGCCAGGGCCGCCCCGCCCACCAGGTGTGGCTGCCGCCGCTGTCGGAGCCGCCGAGCCTTGCGGACCTGCTCGGCCAGCTCGCCGTCGACCCGACGTACGGCCTGACCACCGCCGGCTGGGCGGGCCGGGGCCGGCTCACCGTCCCGGTCGGGGTGGTCGACCGCCCGTACGAGCAGCGGCGCGACCCGATGATGGTGGAGCTGGCCGGCGCGGGCGGCAACGTGGTGATCGTCGGCGCGTCGCTGTCCGGCAAGAGCACCCTGCTGCGGTCGCTGCTCGCCTCGCTGGCGCTCACCCACACCCCGCGCGAGGCGCAGTTCTTCTGCCTCGACTTCGGCGGCGGGGCGCTGCGTAGCCTGGACGGGCTGCCGCACACGGCGGGGGTGGCCGGCCGGCGGGACACCGAGGCGGTCCGCCGCACGGTCGCCGAGGTGGTCGGGATCATCGACGAGCGGGAGCAGCGGTTCGCCCAGCACGGCATCGACTCGGTGGCCGCGTACCGGCGTCGCCGGGCGGCCGGCGAGTTCGCCGACGACCCGTTCGGCGACGTGTTCCTCGTGGTGGACGGCTGGAACACCCTGCGCCAGGAGTACGAGGAGCTGGAGCAGACGATCACCAACCTGGCCAACCGGGGGCTGGGCTTCGGCATCCACGTGGTGATCACGGCGGTGCGCTGGGCGGAGATCCGGATCAACCTGCGCGACCTGCTCGGCACGAAGCTGGAGCTGCGCCTCGGCGACGCGGCCGAGTCGGAGATCGACCGGCGGGCCGCGCAGAACGTGCCGGAGAAGACCCCCGGTCGTGGCCTGACCCGCGACAAGCTGCACTTCCTGGCGGCGGTGTCGCGGATCGACGGCCGCCGCGACGTCGACGACCTGACGGAGGCGTCGGTCGCCCTGGCCGGGCACGTGGCGCGGGCGTGGCCGGGCACCCCCGCCCCGAAGGTACGGCTCCTGCCGCGCCGGCTGCCCCTGGCCGAGCTGGCCCGGGTGGCCGACCGGTCGGCGCCGGGCCTGCCGATCGGGGTGAACGAGCAGGCGCTCGCCCCGGTCCACCTGGACCTGGCCAGCGAGCCGCACCTGACGGTGTTCGGCGACGCCGAGTGCGGCAAGACCAACCTGCTGCGGGTGATCGCCCGGGGGATCGTCGAGCGCTACACCCCGGCGCAGGCCCGCCTGGTCATCGCCGACTACCGGCGTGGCCTGCTCGGCGCGGTCGAGGGCGAGCACCTGCTCGACTACGCCCCGTCCAACCAGGTCTTCGCCCAGGGGCTCGCGTCGATCCGCAGCGCCCTGTCCAACCGGCTGCCCGGCCCGGACGTCACCACCGCCCAGCTCCGCGACCGGAGCTGGTGGAAGGGGCCGGACCTCTACATCCTGGTGGACGACTACGACCTGGTCGCCTCCGGCGGCAGCAACCCGCTCAGCGCCCTGCACGAGCTGCTGCCGCAGGCCCGCGACATCGGCCTGCACCTGATCGTCACCCGCCGGATGGGCGGGGTGGCGCGGGCGCTGTACGAGCCGGTGCTGCAACGCCTGCGCGAGCTGGACTCGCCCGGCCTGCTGATGTCCGGCGCTCGGGAGGAGGGGCCGGTCTTCGGCACGCTGCGCCCGAGCCCGCAGCCGCCGGGCCGGGGCACGCTGGTGCGGCGGCGCGACGGCCAGCAGCTCATCCAGACGGCCTGGTCCGATCCGGCCTAGCCGCGTTCCGTCGGGGCCGGGGACGGACGCCGGGTGACCCGGTCCGGTAGCGTCGGGCCGATCGTCGATCGTGCAGAAGGGACCGTGGTGAGCACCTCGGGGGGATACGGGGGCGGCGGCGCCGTCGAGAACATGTTGCGTCAGGCACAGGAGCAGCAGCGCCGGTTGGCCGAGTTGCAGCGGCGGCGCGCCGAGCTGCGGGTGCCGGGGGAGAGCCCGGACGGCCTGGTCCGGGTCACGGTCGACGGCGAGATGAAGATCGGCGACATCGAGATCAACGCGCGGGCGATGCGGCTGGACAGCTTCTCCCTCGCGGAGTCGCTCCAGGCCGCGATCGACGCGGCGTACGCGGCCTTCGGTGAGCAGCAGCAGGAGCTGCTCACCGAGATGCTCGGCGGCTCCGAGCTGGTCAGGAAGGCCCAGGACGGCACCCTGACCCCCCAGGACTGGTTCCGCCGGTTCGGGGTGGACCTGGACGACCCGTTCCGCGGCCTGCGCCGCTGAGCCCGGCAGGGAGACACGGATGGCGAACAAGGTCGACGTCGAGGCGATCCGCAAGGCGGGCCGCAAGCTGGACGCCCCGGACGGCCCGATCCAGTACCTGCGCAACGTGCAGGCGCTGCTGGAGAGCGTGAAGCTGCCGAGCGGGTCGCTGACGTTCCTCGGCGGCGCGACCGTCGATGCGCACAACGCCTCGGTCGACGGCCACCTGGAAAACGTGAAGACCGGCGTCGAGCACCTGCACCGGGCGGCCGAGCAGCTCGAACAGACCGCCAAGAACTGGGAGAAGTCGGACCAGCCCTGGGTGGTCAAGTGACCGCCCGGGAGCACCACGGGGGGAGCAGCCGATGACGGAGATCCTGATCGCGAACGCGGCCGGAACGGTGACCGGCACGCACACCGTCGCCGCGGCGACGGCACCGGTGCGGGGGCTGCTCCCGGCGGCCCGGGCCAACATCGCGTGGCTGGTCGGCGCGGGCCTCCTCGGCGCGTGGATCGCCTACCTCGAGACGTTCGACAACGACGAGGTCAACAGGTCCATCAAGGAGTGGGGCGACGCCGCCCGGCTGCTCGGCGCGGACCAGTTCGGCGAGGCCCTCGGGCAGGTACCGCCGTCCGACGAGGAGTGGGACTTCGACGACCGGGACGCGTTCGAGCTCTTCCTCCGCAAGCTGGGGGCGGAGATCAACTCGCTGGCCGAGGCGTTCAACGCCAACAAGGAGAGCCTCACCGCCGCCCGCGACGCCTTCAACGACGCCGTGAACGCGCTGGTCGAGGCGCTCGTCCCGATCCTGATCGCGGTGATCGCGGCGGTCGCCCTCCAGGCGTTCCCGGCGACCGCGCCCATCGCCGAGGCGATCGGGGTGGCCGGGCTGACCGTGAGCGTGGCGATCCTCGCCCTGGTCTTCGGCGACATCAGCGCGCTGTTCACCAGCCTGATGGCGGGGCTGCAGAACAACAACCGGTTCGCCTTCGTGTCGGACTCCCGCCCCGGCTGGGCGGCCACCGGCGCCGACCCGGACATCAAGGACATCAAGATCGACTGGGTCAAGGACTCCAAGTTCTACCAGTGAGAGGCGGCGACCTTGTTTGCGCTCACCATGCTTTCCCTGGTCTGCATCCCGGCCTTTCTCGTGCTGGGGCTGATCGCCCAGCTCTCGAAGGCGACCTGGGCCAGGCGGGCCACCGAGATCGCGGCTCTCACGGGCGTCGCCGCGCTGCTGCCGGTGGTGATCGAGCGGGCCTTCGAGAAGCCGGTGCTCTGGCCGGTCGTGGTGCTGCTGGCCGCGATTCTGGTGTTCGGCGTGGCGATGCACGTGCGGTCCTACCGCCAGCCGTCCTGACGTTCGTGGACCGGGTCCGATGAGGACCTTCCCCCGCAGGAACCGCCCCGGCGCGGCGACGGCGGCGTGCTGACAGGGCTGCGCGGCGTGGACGGGGTCGGTTACGGTGCATCCTGAATGTCCGTCGGTGGGGTTGGTCGCCTTGCCACGGGGGAGGGGCGCGGCAGATTTCCGCCGCCACAACGATGACGGAAGGGTGTGAAGCATGGCGTTCGAGGTCGACGCATCGACTCTGCATACCGCGGCGAATGACGTGCGGTCCACGCGCGGCGATGTCGACGGTGAGCTCAAGAAGCTGTGGAACGTGGTCGACGACCTGGCGATGGCCTGGAAGGGGCAGGCATCCTCGGGCTTCCAGCAGCTCATGCTGCGCTGGAACGAGGACACGGCCAAGCTGCTGACCGCGATGGACAACATCGCCGACCTGCTCGACAAGTCCGGCACGACCCACCAGGTCAACGACGAGGAGCAGCAGCAGATGCTGGACAAGTTCCACGCTGCGCTGAACCCGTGACCGGCAGCCAGGCGTAGGGGAGGAAATCATGAGCATCAAGGTCGACTACGCGGTTCTCGAGAGCAGCAACCAGCAGATGACCGCCATCTCGCGGACCATCGACGAGAAGCTCGACACGCTGCGGTCCATGCTGAGCAAGCTGCACTGGGAGGGCGAGGACCGCACCGCCTACGAGCAGCACCAGGCGCAGTGGGACGCCGCCGTCCGGGACATCAACAAGATCCTGAACGACATCGGCGGCGCGGTCGGCATCGCCCGCGAGAACTACGTCACCACGGAGATGAGCAACTCCAAGGTGTGGAACAGCTGAGCTGACGCGGGAACGGCTCCGGTCCGGTCGAGCCGGATCGGAGCCGTTCTGCGTGAGGGCCGACGAGAGCCGGGGGGAACGATGCACACGGGGGGACACCGCCGACCGCTGCTGCGGTCCGCCGCCGCCACGCTGGTGCTGGTCAACCTCGCCGGTGGCGGCCTGCTCGCCGCGCCCGCCCCGGCGCGCGCCGCCGACACGGTGCGCGGCCTCCAGTGGCACCTCGACTCGTTGCGCATTCCCGAGGCGCACAAGCTGTCCCGGGGCAAGGGCGTCACGGTCGCGGTGATCGACGGCGGGGTCTACGCCGCCCACCCCGACCTGCGCGGTCAGGTCCTGAAGGGCACCTCGCTGTCCAGCGCGGTACGCGCCGACGGCCACGCCGACCCGGATCGCGAGCATGGCCACGGCACCGCGATGGCCGGCATCATCGCCGGTCGGGGCGGCGGGCCCATGCGCCTGCTCGGCATCGCCCCGGAGGCGAGGATCCTGCCGGTCGCGCTGGGCCAGCCCCGCGAATACGACATCGCGGGTGGCATCCGCTGGGCGGCCGACGCCGGAGCCGACGTGATCAACCTGTCCGTCGGCACCGCCGGCGACGATCCGCAGGTCACCGAGGCCGTCCGGTACGCGCTCGGCAAGGGCGCGGTGCTGGTGGCCGCCGCCGGCAACCGCAGCACCAACCAGGCCGTGCCGACTCCGGCCAACGTGCCCGGCGTGCTCGCGGTCGGGGGCACCGCGAAGAACGGCTCGCGGTGGGGCGGGTCGGTCACCGGCCCGGAGCTGGTGCTCGCCGCACCCGGTGAGCGGATCATCAGCTCGGTGCCGCCGCCGGTGTCTCCGAACGGGTACGGCGTGGGCGACGGGACCAGCGACGCGGCGGCGATCGTCTCCGGGGTCGCCGCGTTGGTGCGGTCCCGCTATCCCCGGCTCGACGCCGCGAACGTGGTCAACCGGCTGATCCGCACCGCGCGCGACCGGGGCGCACCCGGCCGCGACCCGGAGTACGGCTTCGGCGGGGTCGACGTGCTGGCCGCGCTGACCGCCACCGTGCCCGAGGTGGACGGCAATCCGCTGCTGACCGGCGCTTCCCCGAGGCCGGGCGACCCCGATGCCGACTCCCCGGCCGACGACTCCGACGACGGTCGGCCGGCGGTCTCCTTCGGCCTGGCGGACAACGCCCCGATCCAGCTCGCGCTCTGCCTGCTGGCGGTGCTCCTGGCCGGCGTGGTGATCGTGGTGCTGGTCGTGGTCAACCGCCGGGCGGCCCGCCGCCGGGTCCCGTCCGGCCCGCCGGGCCCTCGGCCGCAGAGCCCGCCGGGCGCGTATCCGCACAACCCGCCGGGCCCGCACGGGTACGCCCCGCCGCCGGGCCCGCACCCGCACGGGCCGCCGCCGGGTCCGGCCGGCGGGCACCCGCACGACCCGGCGGGGCCGCCGGGCCCGCAGCCGCGCTGACACCGACACCTGAGATACGGGGCCAGGGGAGGGCACCATGAGCGACGAACGGAACGACCCGGACCGGGTGGAGGTCGACCTGCCCGTGCCGTTGCCGATCAACCCGCTGTACCCGGGGATGGGCGACATCCGGGGGATCAGCTTCGACCGGACCGGCGTGGACCAGGCCGAGACGCCGAGCGGTGTGGTCGCCGGCAAGGGCGAGAAGGGCGTCCAGACGGAGTGGGACGCCGGCAACCTCGACTCGGCCATCACCTGGCTGGAGACGCACGCCAGCTACCTCCACCGGCTCTCCTACGACATGGCCGACATCTCCGAGAAGCTCGGGGGCGGCCAGGCCGTCGCCGGCAAGGGGCCGCTCGGCGGCTTCCCGTACGCCCTCCAGCTCGCCCAGCGGCACCAGCAGGTCTACACCGGCACGGAGGGCGGGCTGCGCACCCTCTCGGAAAACCTGTACTCGGCGGCCGAGGCGCTGCGCACGGTCAAGCGCAACTACGAGACCGCCGAGGGGGCCAACGAGATGACCGCGCAGGAGATGCAGCAGGCCTTCACCGACGCCGCCCGCGGCGGCAGCTAGATCGACGGGAGCGGAGCATGGGGGACAAGAGCTGGGAGGACATGGCCCGGGAGGTCCTCGTCGAGGGCCGCCCGGCCGACGTGCAGAGCGCCGCGCTGGGCTGGCAGGAGCTGATCAAGAACGTCGATCAGGTCCGGGAGAGCCTGGAGAAGAACGTCAAGGACCTCGGCGCGGTCTGGAAGGGCCCGGCGTACGAGTCGTTCAAGACGCACATCGAGGGGCTCGCCAAGAACGCCAAGTCGATCGTCGACGACATCGACAACCCGGGGCGGGGCAAGGTCAGCATCGTGACCACCCTGGAGACGGCCGCCCGCCAGCTGGAGGACGCCCAGAACAAGATGCCGATCCCGGCGGCCTGTGTCGGTGACGTCCTGGCCGCCCGCAACGGCGAGATCACCCTCGGGGTCGGGCTCTTCGAGACCCGGGTCACGGCGGAGGTCATGGGCAGCTGGCCGGCCGAGCAGCTCGGCAAGGTGGGCGACTGGGTGACCGGCTGGTTCTCCGACCAGGAGGGCGACGCCCGCAAGGTCTACGACGAGGTCAACGGCAACTTCAAGGACCGCACCATGGAGGCGCCGGGCACGGTGACCTCCAACAACCTGGGGACCGGCCCGACGGAGGTGCCGAACCTCGGCGGCGGCCCGGGCGGCGGGGGTGCCGGCGGGGTCCCCTCGGTGGGCGGCATGCCTTCCACCGGCGGCGTCGGCGGCGCATCCCCGACGGGCCTCGGCAAGCTGCCGGACGTCGGCGACGGCAAGCCCGACTTCGGGTCGACGACCCACCCGGACCTCACCCCGGTCACCGACCTCCCCGACACCGGGTCCGTGGACCCGGGCGGGCTGGACGACGGCTACGGGACCGGCCTGGCCGGTGCCGGCGGGCCGACCACCACCGGCCTCGGCTCGGGCGGGCTGGGCGGCGGCAGCGGCGCGGGTCTGTCCGGTGGTGGCGCGGGCGGCGGCATCCCCGGCGGCGGCGCGCTCGGCAAGACGGTCAGCCCCGGGCTGCCGCCGATGCTCGGCGGCGGTGCCGCCGGCGCGGGCCGGGGCGCCGGCCGGGGCGCGGGCGGCCGGCTCGGCGCGGGCAAGCCGGGCATGGGCGGCATGATGGCCCCCGGCATGGGCGGCGGTGCCGCCGGTGCCCGGGGCGCGGGCGGCCGGGCCGCCGGTGCCGGTCGGCCAGGTGGCGCGACGGCGGGCCGGGGCGGCGTGGCCGGCGCGGGCGGCGGGGCCGGCTACGCCGAGGAGGAGCAGGTGCGCAACACCTGGCTGGAGGAGGACGAGGACGTCTGGGGCGCGGGCGGCGACGCCACCCCCGGCATCCTGCGCTGACGGTGCGGCGGCCCGGCCGAGGTCATCCCCCGGCCGGGGTGGGGCGGCGGCCCGGCCGCCAGCCGCGGCGCCGTCCCCGGGCCAGGATCGGCCTGGCGGCCAGCAGCACGCCGGCCAGCACCGCGCCGGCCGCCGCCACCCAGACCGCCACGGCCCGCTGCCAGCCCAGCGGGTCCCGCGGCGGGGCGGGGGCGGCCAACGCCCCGGGCGGCGGGTCGCTGCGCGTGCCGAGCACGCTCGTCACCGCCCGGTACGGGTTCACCACCCCGTAGCCGACCTCGGCGTTGTGCCCGTCCGGGGGGTTGTCCGCCGTGCGGGTGAGCCGGTAGGCCACCCCGTCCGGTGTGAGGTCCGGATGCGCGGCGCGGACCAGCGCGGCCACCCCCGAGACGTACGCGGCGGCGAAGCTCGTGCCGCCCTGCGGCTCGGCGAGGTACCCCTGCCCCCGGGGCGCGGGGCCGACGATGTCCAGCCCCGGGGCGGCGATGTCCACGTAGTCGCCGCTGACCGAGCTGCCCACGTGGCCGCCCTGCGCGTCGACGCCGGCCACGGCGATGACCCCGGGATACGCCGCCGGGTACGCCGGCAGGTCCTGCTGCTGCTCCTGGCGGTTGCCGGCGGCGGCCACCACGACGACGCCCTTGGCGAGGGCGTACTCGACGGCGGCGGCCAGCTCGGGCCGGGGCAGGGTGACCAGGGACAGGTTGATCACGTCGGCGCCCTGGTCGACGGCCCAGCGGATGGCGAGGCCGATCTGCGCCGGCAGGCCCTCGTCGTTGGTGCGCCGGGTGTCCGGCAGCACGCGTACGGGCAGGATCCGGGCGGCCGGTGCGACGCCGGTGAACGGCGAGCCGGTGCCCTCCCGGCCGGCGATGATGCCGGCGACGATCGTGCCGTGTCCGGCCGCGTCGCACTGACCCTCGTTGGGGGGCAGCGCGTTGAAGTCCCGGCCGGGTCGCACCTGGCCCCGCAGTAGCGGGTGGGTGGCCGACACGCCGGAGTCGACGACCGCCACGGTGACGCCCTCGCCCCGGGTGACCCGCCAGGCCGCGCCCGGGTCGAGCCGGGTCAGCGCCCACGGTGCCGCGGTGGGCGCGGGGCTGCCGGTCGGCCCGCAGCTGGGGGCGGCCGACGCCGGGGCGGGCGGCACGACGGCGGTGGCGAGCAGGGCCGCCAGCGCGGGCAGCGCGCCCCGCCGCAGCCCGGCCCGCCCGGTCACCCGGCGTCCCCTTCGGCCCGGCCTGGGGTGTGCCCGCCCGGGGTGGTCCGCCCGACCTGGTCCAGGGCGCTCCGTCCGGTCTGGTCCGGGGCGTCCCGCTCGGGCTGGTCGGTGGTGAAGAGGGCGAGGAGGTCGCCGACCTGGCGGTCCGCCTCGGCCGGGTGGCGGAAGTGGCCGCTGGGGTTGACCGTGTACTCGTTGCGCCGGCCGACCCGGGTCCGCCGCAGGTAGCCGCCGGCCTCCAGGTCGGCCACGATCGCCTGCGCCGCGCGCTCGGTCACGCCCACCTCGTCCGCGACGTCGCGCAGCCGGGCGGTCGGGTTGCGGGCGATGGCGAGCAGGACATGGCCGTGGTTGGTGAGGAACGTCCAGTTCCGGGTGCTCCCGTTCCCACCTGCTGTCGTCGCCATGTCGGACATGTTAGGGCTCGGCGACGACGCCCACGCCCCTGGGCCGACGCGGGCCGGAGCGCGGGCCTGCGCAAGCCCTTCCCAAAGCAGGAAATGTGTATCACGTAACGCTTGACGTGCCTTTCGCTGCGTGTGACCGTGGGGGAACTGGTCGTGCGCGTGAATGACGAGGTGATGGGGCATGGAGCATTCCAGCATGTCGATGGCTCAGGCGGGCTCCGGCCAGCTAGACCCCCTCTCGTCCGTCGGGCGACCGGGCGAGCCGGGCGCTGCCTGCACCCCGGCCCGGGCCCTCGCCGAACTGCACGCCGGCAACCACCGTTTCGTGAGCGGAACGCCGCGCCACCCCAACCAGGACGCCGACCACCGGGCGGCCGTCGCCGACGGGCAGCACCCGTTCGCGGTGATCGTCGGCTGCTCCGACTCCCGCCTGGCCGCCGAGATCATCTTCGACCGTGGCCTGGGGGACCTCTTCGTGGTCCGCACCGCCGGGCACACCGTCGGCCCCGAGGTGTTGGGCAGCGTCGAGTACGCCGTGACCGTGCTGGGCACCCCCCTGGTGGTGGTGCTCGGCCACGACTCCTGCGGGGCGGTGCAGGCGGCCAAGGCGGCGGCCGGCACCGGCAGCGAGCCCGCCGGCAACCTGCGGGCCGTGGTGGACGCCGTGGTGCCCAGCCTGCACCGGGCCGCCGAGCGGGGCGTCGAGGGCATCGACGAGATCGTCGACATCCACATCGCGTGCACGGTCGAGGCGATGCTCGACCGGTCGCCCGTGCTGGCCGCCGAGGTCGACGCGGGCCGCTGCGCGGTCGTCGGGATGTCGTACCGGCTCAGTGCCGGCGGGGTGCGGACGGTGGCCGCCGTGCCGGCCGCCATGGCCGCGGACGCCACCCCGGCCCGCGCCGCCGCCTGACGCACCCCCGCCGCCCGGCGCTCACCCCCGGCCCTGACGCGCACCGCCGCCCGAGACACGACGAGAGGGGCCGCCCCCACAGCGGGACGGCCCCTCTCGTCGTGCGCGGCGCGCCGCGTCAGAGCAGCGACATGTGCACGTGGTCCGTGTGGTTGGACGGCCCGCTGTAGGACTTCCAGCCGGTCGCCGGGAACCAGATCTGCCGGTTCCAGATGACGTAGTAGATGCCGAGCCGGTCGGCGTTGCGGATCAGGAACGCGGCGAGGTTGTTGCCGTACATCCGGGTGTCGTTGTTGTGCCAGGGGGAGAACCCGCTGTTCTGGAGCGACCAGTCGCAGGCCCGGCCCTTGGGGTGTTCCCACGGCCCGCCCGGCCGGTAGCAGCCCACGAACCGGTTGAAGCCGGCCCGCTTGGTCTCCTTGTAGGCGTGCAGGGTGCGGGGCGTGATGCAGCCGGAGGTGGTGGGGTCGTTCTCGCTGCACGACTCGGGCCGCCAGTCGCCGTCCGACGTCCGGCCCGGCCCGATCCTCGCGACCGGGGAGGTGGCGTTGACCAGGCCGCCGGTGAAGCCCTTGCCGCCGACCAGGGCGAGTGCCTTCTCGGCGTCGAACTTCTTCTTCGCCATGACCGACGCCTGCTTCTGCTGCTCGCGGACCTCGGCGTCGAGCGCGAGCTTGGCCTGCTCGGCGCGGTTCTTCGCCGCGCTGACCTCGGCCAGCTTGTTGGCGTTGACCATGTTCAGCTCGTCGAGGGCCGAGGCGCGCTTGACGAACGAGTCCGGTGTGTTGCTCTCCAGCAGCATCGCCATCGCGCCGACCCGGCCGGTCCGGTACGACTGCGCGGCCATCTCGCCGACCTGCGGCGCGAGCGCGTCCAGCTCCTCCTGGGCCTTGCGCACCTCGTCGGCGAGCTGGGCCTGGCGCTTCTTGGACTTCTCGAGCTTCGACTTCGCCTGGGCGTAGTCCCGGTTCGTCGCCTCGATGACGTCGGTGATGAGCTGGGGCTCGTCGTCCTCCTCGTGCCCCGAGGGTTGGGGGGCGGCGGCGGGCAGGGCGAGCGCCGGGGCGGCCGGCCCGGCGACGACCGCCAGGGCAGCGAGCACGGCCACCACGGGTGTCAACCAGCGGTGCAGGGGTGCCGTCACAATGTTCCCTTCCATCGACCGCCGACCGGGTTAGCTGACGGGTTCGGGGCGGAAGCGGCCCCTACCGCTCGCGCGGATTCACCCCGGGCACCTGGTTCCCCGGCTCGCCTCGCGGCGATTGGGCGGCGGCACCGCAGGCGCCGCTTCGCGCCTTCGGCGGTGACCGGCAGCGAGGTTACCCGAGAGCCCATGCGGGGAGCTACGTCCGGATGCCGACTAAAAGCGTCATTTCGTAATCGCCATCGGTAATCAGTGATGCGCTTCTCAGGGCGGATGCCGCCACCGGTCACGCTGTGAAGTGTCACCATGCGGTGTCCGTGCCTCCTTCTCGGTGCGGCCGTCCGGCCGGGGGGTGGGTGGGGGCGTGGTCGTCGGGGACCCCCTCGGCCGCCCGGCCGCCGCCGAGCGCCTCCAGCGCGAGATTGCGGTCCGCGGTCCGCCGCCCGCCCCCGGGGGTACGCGCCGCCGGCACGTCCCCGCCGTCCGCCGGGCCGGGCCGGGACGCGGCGGTGTGCCCCTCAGCGGCGTGCCCAGTGGCGGTGTGTCCCGCCGCCGTGCGCCCCGCTGCGGTGACCACGGCGGCCAGCCCGGTGGTGAGCGGCACGGCGGCGATCAGGCCCAGCGTGGCGACCGCGCTGCGGACGATCTCCTGGGCGAGGAACTCGCTGGTCAGGATCTCGGTCACGGGGCGGGAGTCGGCGGTGAGCAGGAGCAGCAGCGGCAGCGACGCGCCCGCGTACGCCAGCACGATCGTGTTGACCGTGGAGGCGATGTGCGCCCGGCCGACGCGGGTGGCCGCCCGGTAGAGCTGCAACCGGGACAACCCCGGGTTGGCGTGCGCCAGCTCGGTGACCGTGGCCGCCTGGGTCACGGTGACGTCGTCGAGCACCCCGAGCGAACCGATGATGATGCCGGCCAGCAGCAGGCCGTGCAGGTCCACGTCGCCCCGGAACATCGACAGGGTGGTGGCGTCCTCGCTGCCGTACCCGGTGAGGTGGGTGGCCGCCGTGGCCAGGGTGCCCAGCAGGCCGGTGAGCACCAGGCTGCCCAGGGTGCCGAGGACGGCCACCGACGTCTGCGCGGTGACCCCGTGGGTGAGGTACAACACCACGAACATGATCAACGCGGAGCCGACGACGGCGATCGGCAGCGGCGACCCGCCCGCGCCGATGCCGGGCAGCACGAAGGTCAGCAGGATGGCGAAGGTGGCGGCGAGCCCGGCCAGGGCGGCCACCCCCCGCCAGCGGCCGAACGCGACGATCGCCAGCGCGAACACCACCGCCAGCCAGATCAGCGGGGCGCCGCGCTGGTGCTCGGCGATGTTGTAGGCGCTCGCCGCCGGGTCGGCCGGGTCGGTCAGCTTCACCAGCACGATCCGGTCGTCGACGGCGACGGTGGGCGCGCCGGGGCCGGTCGGGATCGGCGTCTCGACCTGCTGCCCGGCGTCGGGCCCCTGCTCCACCCGGACGGTCACCGTGCCGCACGGGCCGTCCGCGACGCCCGGCCCGCCGCCCTCCGGCGTCTCCGGCTGCGGCGGGCACTCCTCGGTGACCACCCGGGTCACCGTGCCGTGATAGCGGGGCACCGGCGAGCCGCCGTCGA
This sequence comes from Micromonospora sp. PTRAS2, assembly GCF_054052245.1. Taxonomy (NCBI): domain Bacteria; kingdom Bacillati; phylum Actinomycetota; class Actinomycetes; order Micromonosporales; family Micromonosporaceae; genus Micromonospora; species Micromonospora sp. PTRAS2. The sequence goes on along the minus strand of NZ_JBSWBU010000001.1, from coordinate 247,582 downwards.
CCTCGGGGCCGCCGCCGCGGGGCCACAGGACGACCGCCGCGATCACGGTGAGCACGAAGAGGGGCACCACGGTCGCGACGAGGACCCGCCGCACCCTCGGTGGGGTGGGCGGGGCGGGTCGGTTGTGGTCGGCGCCCATCGACGATCTCCAAACGGTGTCAGCGCGGGGTACGGCTCGGCGGCCCGGACGGTTCAGCGTCGCGGGCGATCGATCCGGGCCGGCTGCCCGGACGACCGCACCGGGCCGGCCGCCGGAGGACCTGCCCGTCCCGCGGGCCGCCCGAAGCCCCGCCCCGCCCCACCGGCGGCCCGGTCTCCGCCCTGCGGGCCGCCCGGAGCGGGATCCCACGTCCCATCGCCCGGAATCGTAGCCACCCTCACCTGCGAACGCAGGTCGGCCGACACCATGTCGGCGACATGGCGGTGTTCCGGCCGCCCTGATACCGCCATCTGGCCGACATGCTGTCGATTCAGCGGGCGGCAGGGCATGTTGGAGACATGGCCCACGACGAGCACGCCGGGCACGCCGGGCACGACAAGCACGCCGGGCACGACCCGGAGATGTTCCGCCGCCGGTTCTGGGTCTGCCTCGCGCTGACCCTGCCGATCGTCGTCACCAGCCACATGGTGATGGACTGGTTCGGCTACTCGCTGGAGTTCCCCGGCCGGGCCCTGGTCGGCCCGGTGCTCGGCTCGGCGGTCTTCTGGTGGGGCGGGTGGCCGTTCCTGGTCGGCGCGGTCCGGGAGCTGCGCGACCGGGCACCCGGGATGATGCTGCTCATCGCGATGGCGATCAGCGTGGCGTACGCCGCGTCGCTGGCCACCAGCGCCGGCGCGTTCGACCTGGACTTCTGGTGGGAGCTGGCGGCGCTGGTCACCATCATGCTGCTCGGGCACTGGCAGGAGATGAAGGCGATCGGCCAGGCCCGGGGCGCCCTCGCGGCGCTGGCCGCGCTGCTGCCCGACGACGCGGAGCGGGTCGGGCCCGACGGCGGCACCGAGCGGGTCCCCGTGGCCGCGCTGCACGTCGGCGACGTGCTGCTGGTCCGGCCCGGCGGTCGGGTGCCGGCCGACGGCCGGGTCGTCGACGGGGCCGCCGAGCTGGACGAGTCCATGATCACGGGCGAGTCCCGCCCGGTCGCCCGGTCGGTCGGCGACCGGGTGGTGGCGGGCACGGTGGCCACGGACTCCGCGCTCCGGGTCGAGGTGCAGGCCACCGGCGAGGAAACCACCCTCGCCGGCATCCAGCGCATGGTCGCCGAGGCCCAGCGCTCCAGCGGCCGGGCCCAGGTGCTCGCGGACCGCTTCGCGGCCTGGCTGTTCTACGTCGCCACCGCCACCGCCGTGGTGACGGTCGTGGTCTGGTCCCTCCTCGGCGACACCGACGAGGCCGTCGTGCGGACCGTCACGGTGCTGGTCATCGCCTGCCCGCACGCGCTGGGGCTCGCGATCCCGCTGGTCATCGCGCTGTCCACGGCGGTGGCGGCGCGCTCCGGCATCCTGGTGAAGAACCGTCTCGCGCTGGAGCGGATGCGCACCGTCGACGCGGTGCTGTTCGACAAGACCGGCACCCTCACCCGGGGCGAGCACGCCGTGACCGGCGTCGCGGCCGTCGCGGGCACCGGCGAGGACGAGCTGCTGCGGCTGGCCGCCGGCGTCGAGGCGGACAGCGAGCACCCGCTGGCCCGCGCGATCGTCGCCGCCGCCGAACAGCGCGGCGGCCCCGCACCGGCCACCGGCTTCCGCGCCCTGCCGGGCCGTGGGGTGCGGGCCACGATCGACGGCACGGAGTACGCCGTGGGCGGGCCTGCCCTGCTGCGCGAGCTGGGCGTGGGCCTCCCCACCGAGCTGGAGCAGGCCGCCGCCGACTGGGCGGGGCGAGGGGCCGCCGTGCTGCACCTGGTCCGCCTCCCCGGCACGGTGCTCGGCGCGCTCGCCCTCGCCGACGAAGTACGCCCCGAGGCCCGCGAGGCGATCGCCGAGCTGCGTGCCCAGGGCATCCGCACCATCGCGATGATCACCGGGGACGCCCGGGCGGTGGCGGACGCGGTCGCCGCCGATCTCGGCTTCCGTGCCGGTGTGGACGAGGTCTTCGCGGAGGTGCTGCCGGCCGACAAGGACGGGAAGGTCACCGAGCTGCAACGACGTGGGCTGACGGTGGCGATGGTCGGCGACGGGGTCAACGACGCCCCGGCGCTGGCCCGCGCCGACGTGGGCATCGCCATCGGGGCCGGCACGGACGTGGCGATCGAGTCCGCCGGGGTGGTGCTCGCCTCGTCCGACCCACGCGGGGTGGCGGCGGTGGCCCGGCTCTCCCTGGCGTCCTACCGCAAGATGGTGCAGAACCTGGCCTGGGCGGCCGGCTACAACGTGGTGGCCCTGCCGCTGGCCGCCGGGGTGCTGGCCTGGGCCGGGGTGGCGCTGAGCCCGGCGGTCGGGGCGATCCTGATGTCGGCGTCCACGATCGTGGTGGCGCTGAACGCCCAACTGCTCCGTCGGGTCCGCCTCACCCCCGGCTGATTCCGGCCGGGGCCGCAGCCCGGCTCGCGGTGCCGGGTCACATTCCGCGCCCGCATCCGCGAGGCGAGGTGAGTCGACCCCGGGCGAGGCTCTAGCGTGGTGGTGTGGGGACGACGGCGGTGACGGGCGGGCGGTGGGGTCGCCTCGCGCTGCTGCTCTGCACCCTGATCGGCCTCGCCGCCATGCACACCCTCGGCCACGGCGCACACTCCGGCGGCACCCACGCCGGCCACGACGGGGCAGCACCGCGCGACGGCCACCCGGCCCCAGCGGCGTTCGCCGACGGCACGGGCGGTCCCGTGGCACTCGTCGGCGGCATGGGCGGTCCCGTGGCGCCCGCTGTCCCCGTCGGGCTTGCCGGCGGCGCGGCTGTCCCTGTGGCGCCCGCTGTCTCCGTGGCGCTTGCCGGCGGCGCGGCTGTCCCTGTGGCGCTTGCCGGCGGCGCGGATGCGCTCTGGGCGTTCGCCGGTGGAATGGCCGTCCCCGTCGGCGGCATGGTCGCCGCCGTCACCCTGGGTGCCCGCGCCGGCTGTCCGGCCGGTGGGTGTGCGCCCGCCCGGCTGCTGCCGGACGGTGGCCGCGCCGACGGGCCGTCCGGGTGGAGCGCCTGCCTGGCGGTGCTCGGCGCGCTCGGGGTGGCCCTGCTCGTCGCCGTGCTCCTGCTGACCCGTGCCCGGGCACCCGGCCCGCCCGGCTGGCAGGCCGGTGGCGTGTCCGCCGGGCCGCGCGCCCCGCCATCCCGCCCGCTCGGCCTTCGGCTGGCCGAGGTCTCGGTGTCGCGTACGTAGGACGCCCCGGCGCGGTGCCCGGCTCTGCCGGTGACCCGTGTCTCCGTCCTGCCCTCGTACGTGACCGAGACCGAAGGATTCACCATGACCACTCGTACGACCGCGCGCCGCGCCGCCCTTGCCGGCGTGGCCCTGACCGCCGTCCTGGGCCTGGCCGCCTGCGGCTCCGCCGACCACGGTTCGCCCAGCCACGACCAGCCGGCCGCCGGCACCGCCGCTGCCGGCGCCAGCGCCGCCGGGACTCCGACGCGCGGGCCGGCCGCGTTCGGCGACGCCGACGTGATGTTCGCCCAGATGATGATCCCGCACCACCGGCAGGCCGTGGAGATGGCCGAGTTGGCCGAGACCCGCGCCGCGGACCCGGAGGTCAAGCGGCTCGCGGCCGCGATCAAGGCCGCCCAGGCGCCGGAGATCGCCACCATGACCGGCTGGCTGACGGGGTGGGGCCGGCCGGTCCCGTCGCCTGCCCCGGGGCACGGGCACGGCATGCCGGAGATGGACCACGAGATGCCGGGGATGATGTCCGAGGCGGACATGACGAAGCTGGCCGGCGCGCGCGGCGTCGGCTTCGACCGGCAGTTCCTGACCATGATGATCGCCCACCACGAGGGCGCGATCACCATGGCGAGGGAGGAGTTGGCCGAGGGGGCGAACCCCGAGGCCAAGGCGCTGGCCCAGCAGATCGCCACGAGCCAGCAGGGCGAGATCGACCAGATGAGGAAGATCCTCGGCCGGCTCTGACGGCCGGGCCCCACGCGTCATGCCGGCGAGGTGGGGGTGTCCGCAGCTCGGGATGCCCCCATGTCGCCGACATGAAGTCGATCAAGCGCCTGTCGGCGCGCGGGGCGAGCCGCGAGCGGCGCGGGGCGAGTCGCGCGGGGCGAGTCGCGAGCCGGGCTGCGCGGGCGGGGTCAGAGGGCCGGGCGGGGTCAGAGGGCCCAGCGGCGTCGGTGGGGCCGGGCGGGCGTCAGCCGCGCTTCATGAGGCGGCCGACGGCGGCCATCATCTCGGTGGCCATCTCGTCGGCCCGGCCCTCGACCGCGCCCTCGTGCAGGCAGTGCCGGGCGTGCCCGTCGAGCAGGCCGAGGGCGACCTTGTCCAGGGCCGCCTGGATCGCGGAGATCTGGGTGAGCACGTCGATGCAGTAGCGGTCCTCGTCGACCATCTTCTCGATGCCGCGGACCTGACCCTCCACGCGGCGGAGCCGCGCGAGCAACTGGTCCTTGCTGGCGGTGTACCCCCGGGTCGGGGCGGGCGTGGGGCCGGTCATGCGACCGAGATTACCATACCCCTCGGGGGTATGGTACGGTTCCCTGTGTCGGATACCCCCACCCGGTATTCCTGGCGTTCCTGAGACGGTGGTCCGCCTCGCGTTTACCCCCCGGGGGTAACGTGAGGTGCAGCGGAAGGAGAGAGCGATGGTCAGCACGACGTACGAGGTGCGGGGGATGAGCTGCGGGCACTGCGCCGGCTCGGTCGTCACCGAGGTCGGCGCGATCGACGGCGTCACCAACGTCAAGGTGGACCTGGAGGGCGGCCGGGTCACCGTCACCAGCGACAACCCGCTGGACACCGAAACCGTGCGCGCCGCCGTCGACGAGGCCGGATACACCCTCGTCGACGCGTGACGCCGCCCCCGCGGAGAAACTGAGGCACACGATGAACACGGCGACGAAGCTGAGCGGCTTCGCCCTCGGCCTGGCGGCGGTGTTCGGCGCGGCGTACGGGGTCGGCCAGGTGGTCGGCCCCGTCACCCCGGCCGCCGACGTCCGCCACGACGCCGACGACCCCGCCCACGGCACCACCACCCACGCCGACGCCGGGGACGCGCCGGCCGCCCACCTGCCGGGCGGGCTGCTCGTCTCCGACCGGGGCTACACCCTCGCCCCGCTGGCCGCACCGGCCGGCGAGTTCGCCTTCCGGATCACCGGCCCCGACGGGCAGCCGGTCACCCGCTACGAGGTCGCGCACGACAAGCGGATGCACCTGATCGTCGCCCGGCGGGATCTCTCCGGCTTCCGGCACGTCCACCCCGAGGCGGGGCCGGACGGCACCTGGCGGGTGGCGTCCCCGCTCGCCGGCCCCGGCGTCTGGCGGGCGTTCGCCGACTTCACGCCGGCCGGCGGGCCGGCGCTGACCCTCGGCGTCGACGTCACGGTCCCCGGCGCGCTCGACGCCCGGCCGCTGCCGCCGCCCGCCACCGCCACGACCGTCGACGGCTACACCGTCACCCTGGCCGGCACGGCCCAGCCCGGCCGGGTCAGCCGGCTCACCCTGACCGTCAGCCGGGACGGCGCGCCGATCACCGACCTGCAGCCCTACCTCGGGGCGTACGGGCACCTGGTGGCCCTGCGGCAGGGCGACCTGGCGTACCTGCACGTGCACCCGGAGGGCGTTCCCGGCGACGGGGCGACCCCGGCCGGGCCGGCGGTCACGTTCTCCGCCGAGTTCCCCTCGGCCGGGACCTACCGGCTCTACCTCGACTTCCGGCACGGCGACACGGTGCGCACCGCCGAGTTCACCGTCGTCGCCGGCACCCCCGCCGGAGCCGGCCCCGGCGCGTCGGGCACACCTACGACGACCGGCACACCTACGACGACCGGCACACCGGCCGCCACCAGCATCCCGACCGCCGACGCCGACCACGGCGCCCCCGGGCACGGGCACGACTGACGGGAGGCAGCGATGAGCTCGCCCACGCGACCGCTACCGGTCGCACCGAACCGCATCGAGCTGGCGATCGGCGGCATGACCTGCGCGTCCTGCGCCGCGAGGATCGAGAAGAAGCTCAACCGGATGGACGGCGTGACCGCCACGGTCAACTACGCCACCGAGAAGGCCACCGTCTCGTACGCCGACGACGTCACCCCCGACGACCTGATCGCCACCGTCACCAAGACCGGCTACACGGCCGCCCTGCCGCCCCCACCGTCGCCCTCGCCATCGCCCGAGTCGGCCACGGCCGCCGCCGAGCCGGTGGACGAGCTGCGCGGGCTGCGTACCCGGCTCTGGGTGTCCGTGGCCCTGGCCGTGCCGGTGGTCGTGCTCGCCATGGTCCCGGCCTGGCAGTTCGACTACTGGCAGTGGCTGTCGCTGACCCTGGCCGCCCCGGTCGTGGTCTACGGCGGCCTGCCGTTCCACCGGGCCGCCCTGATCAACCTGCGGCACGGCGCGGCCACCATGGACACCCTCGTGTCGCTGGGCACCCTGGCCGCGTTCGGCTGGTCGCTGTGGGCGCTGTTCCTCGGCGACGCCGGCATGCCGGGGATGACCCACCCGTTCCGGCTCGACATCACCCGCACCGACGGGGCCGGCAACATCTACCTGGAGGCGGCGGCCGGGGTGACCGTGTTCATCCTCGCCGGCCGCTACTTCGAGGCGCGCTCCAAGCGGACCGCCGGTGCCGCGCTGCGCGCCCTGCTTACGCTGGGCGCGCGGGACGTCGCCGTGCTGCGCGACGGCGTGGAGACCCGGGTCCCGGTGGACCGGCTCGCCGTGGGGGACCGGTTCGTGGTCCGCCCCGGCGAGAAGATCGCCACCGACGGGGTGGTCGACGAGGGCACCTCGGCCGTCGATGCCAGCATGCTCACCGGCGAGTCCGTGCCGGTCGAGGTCGGCCCCGGCGACACCGTCGTCGGCGCGACCGTGAACGCCGGGGGCCGGCTGGTGGTCACCGCCACCCGGGTCGGCGGCGACACCCAGCTCGCCCAGATGGCGCGGCTCGTCGAGCAGGCCCAGACCGGCAAGGCGGCCGTGCAGCGGCTGGCCGACCGGATCTCCGGGGTGTTCGTGCCGATCGTGATCGCGCTCGCCGCCGGCACCCTCGGCTGGTGGCTCGGCGCGGGGGCGGGCCCGACGGCCGCGTTCACCGCCGCCGTGGCGGTGCTGATCATCGCCTGCCCGTGCGCCCTCGGCCTGGCCACCCCGACCGCCCTGCTGGTCGGCACCGGGCGCGGCGCGCAGCTCGGCATCCTGATCAAGGGCCCGGAGATGCTGGAATCCACCCGGCAGGTCGACACGGTGGTGCTGGACAAGACCGGCACCGTCACCACCGGCCGGATGACCCTGGTCGACGCTCTGCCCGCCGACGGCGAGGACGCCGCCGAGGTGCTCCGGCTCGCCGGGGCGCTGGAGGCCGCGAGCGAGCACCCCATCGCCCGCGCCGTGGCCGCCGGTGCCGCCGACGCGGGGCCGCTCGCCCCGGTCACCGGCTTCGCCAACGTGGAGGGGCTCGGCGTCACCGGCACGGTCGACGGCCGCGAGCTGACCGTCGGGCGGCCCCGGCTGCTGCGGGAGCGCGGACTCGACGTACCGGATGAGATCGAGCGGGCGGTGACCGACGCGGAGGCCGCCGGCCGGACGGCGGTGCTGGCCGGCTGGGACGGCCGGGCCCGGGGGATGCTCGCGGTGGCCGACGTGGTGAAACCGACAAGCGCGGCGGCCGTCGCCGGGCTGCGCGCCCTCGGCCTCACGCCGATCCTGCTCACCGGCGACAACGCCACGGTGGCGCGGGCGGTGGCCGCCGAGGTCGGCATCGACGAGGTGACCGCCGAGGTGCTGCCCGCCGACAAGGTGGACGTGGTGAAGCAGCTCCAGGCCGACGGCCGCACCGTGGCGATGATCGGCGACGGGATCAACGACGCCGCCGCCCTCGCCCAGGCCGACCTGGGCCTGGCCATGGGCACCGGCACCGACGTGGCGATCGAGGCCAGCGACCTGACCCTCGTCCGGGGCGACCTGACGGCTGCCGTGGACGCGATCCGGCTGTCCCGCCGCACGTTGGCGATCATCAAGGGCAACCTGTTCTGGGCGTTCGCCTACAACGTGGCCGCTCTCCCGCTGGCCGCCGCCGGCCTGCTCAACCCGATGATCGCGGGCGCGGCGATGGCCTTCTCCTCGGTCTTCGTCGTCGCCAACAGCCTCCGCCTGCGCCGCTTCCGGCCGGCCCGCGTCGGTTGAGGGTTTGGCGGGCCGCGTCGGGGTACTGGATGGGTGTCGCACCACCCCAGTGACCAGGACGTTGGAGGTTCATGATGGGTTTCGATGACAAGATCGCCAACGCGTCCGAGGACGCCGCCGGCAAGCTGAAGGAAGGCGCCGGCCTGGCCACCGACGACGAGCGCCTGGAGGCCGAGGGCCGCAACGACCAGGCCAAGGCCAGCCTCAAGCAGGCCGGCGAGAAGATCAAGGACGCATTCAAGAGCTGAGTCGTACGTCCCGTCGCGCGCGCCGGGTCGGCCCCTGTTGCCGGCCCGGCGCGCGCGTTCGTGCCCGCTTGCGTCTGTGACCTCGGCGGGCCGACGTGCCGGGGTCGACGGCGGCCGGCATGCTGGGACGGTCCACCACCGAACGGGGAGAACATGTCTCGTCCTGCCGTGACCGCGCTCCGCGCCGCCGCCCTGGTGGCCGTGCTCGCACTCGCCGCCGGCTGCCAGGAGTCCGACGACACCACCGACGACCCGGCAGCCGCGCCCGCCACCGCCGCGCCCACCGCCTCCACCGCGCCGACCGATTCCGTTGAGCCGTTCGCCGCAACCTCGACGCCGTCGGCGTCCACGCCCGCCGTGACCGCCGCCAACACCGCAGAGGTGTGCGGGGAGGTCGACCGGCTGATCCTCGCCGGCAGCAAGAAGCTCGCCGCCGACTCGGCCGCCGTCACCCGGGACAAGGAGACCACCCCCGACGAGCTCAACGACCGGCTCAAGCGGACCATCGCGGGGCTGGCCGGCGACGTACGCAGGCAGGCGGCGCGCGCCGAGGACCCGGAGATCGAGAAGCTGATCACGGACGTCGCGAAGCAGCTCGACGGGGGCGCGAAGGCGGCCAGCCCGGCGAAGTGGCTGGGGGAGACCTTCGTCGACATCCCGCCGAAGCTGGCCCGGGACTGCCACGCCTGACCCAGGTGGATCTCTTTCTCTTGATCGCCAGGGCGCAGGGCAGCGGCAAGGACGTCACCACCGCGCCCCACGGGTCGTAGCGGACCAGGAACAAGGCGCGGCGGGTTCACCCATGGCTGGCCCGTCGTCTGACCTGGAAGGGCTCCGCTGTGAACGGCATCAGGTTCTCGACCGACCAGTACCGGCTGCCGACGTTCGAGGTCGACGACCAGCGCCTGCGGGTGCTCGGCGCCTGGTTGATCACCGACGTCTCCAAGCACCTGCTGGTCTGTCTGGACGCACTGGCAATGGTCGACGTGGGGCCGGCTGCACCCGTACCGGGGTCGCCTCTTCTGATCCGCCGTCGGTCTCGGGGACAACCCGGGGATCACCCCTGTCCGAAATCGGGGACCGTCCACTTGTGACCGCGCGACCAGCCCTGCTAACTTTCCTTTGCATGTGCAAGGGTTGGTTATGAGCGACGAGCCGCCCACCGGGGACGACCTCCTGCGGGTGCTGGCGACCCTGGCCAACCCGCACCGCCTCCGGGTGGTCGCCGCGCTGGCCAGGGAACGCGCCTACGTCAGCCGGCTGGCACGCGAGCTGGGCATCAGCCGGGCCCTGCTCCAGGTCCACCTGCGCAAGCTGGCGGCGGCCGGGCTGGTCTCCGCGCGCCTGGAGCTTTCCGAGGACGGGAGGGCAATGAAGTACTACGAGGTGAATCCGTTCGTGTTCACCCTCACCCCCGAGACCATCCGGCGGGCGGCCGAGACGCTGACCCCGCCGGACACGGCCGGACAGGAAGGGGAATGACCGGGATGAGCGGCCACGACTGGACCGAGGTGATCGGGGCGGCCGGCATCTTCACCCTGCTCGTCACCGTCGTCACGGTGGTCGTCGTGCAGCTGTCCAAGAACCGCCGGGCCAGGCTGTCCGGCGGGCGCGAGGACGACTACCGCCGGCTCGCCGAGGCGTCGGCGCGGGCCCAGGAGGCCAACGAGCGGCTCCTGGCCACGATCGACGCCCGGCTCGGCGAACTGGCGACCCGGACGGCCGCGCTGGAGCGCGTCCTGCGGGACGTCGACTGAGCGCCGGCAACCAACGATGGCCCTGGGCCGCCGAGCGGCAACTCGGCGACCCAGGTGAAGCAGCATCACCTCGCCCGTGGGCGAGTTCTCAGCGCAACGCTCCTTCGAGGAGAGGACAGCATCTCATGCTGCGTACCCGCAAATCCGCAGCCGGCGGGCCGGCGCTCGCCGGCTTCCGCCGGGCCGTCGGCGCGACACTGGCGGCGGCCGTCGCCGGCACGTTCCTCGCCGGCCCGCCCGGCGCGGCCCGCGCCGATCCGGCAGCAAAGCCGACGGTACGGCCGACCTCAGGGCCGACGGCGTTCGGGCCGATCCGTTGGGTGCCCTGCCCCGCCGACGGCTCCGCCGAGTGCGGCACCCTGTCGCTGCCGGTGGACTGGGCCGACCCGGCCGGCCCGAGGTTCGATCTTGCCCTGGCCCGCCGGCCGGCGACCGACCCCGCCGCCCGCGTCGGCGTGCTGTTCTTCGGCCCCGGCGGCCCGGGGGACTCCGGCGTGCAGAAGGTGGTGGAGAGCGTGCGGTTCAGCGCCGAGCAGCGCCGCCGCTTCGACATCGTCAGCTTCGACCCGCGCGGCGTCGGCCGCAGCAACCCGGTGGTCTGCGCGGCGGACCTGCTCGCCCGGGTCCCACAGGTGATCACCGACCAGGCGCAGTTCGAGGCCACCGTACGCGACAACGCGGAGCTGCGCGCGGACTGCCGGGCCCGCACCGGCCCCGTCTTCGACCACCTCGACACCCGCAGCGCGGTACGCGACCTCGACGCCGTCCGGGCCGCCCTCGGCGAGGAGCGGCTGACCTTCCACGGCAGCTCCTACGGCACGCTGCTCGGCGCGCAGTACGCCGACGAGTATCCGCACCGGGTGCGGGCCATGGTGCTGGAGAGCGTGATCGACCACAGCCTGCCGATGCGGCCGTTCCTGGCCAGCCAGGCCGCCGCCGCGCAGGACTCGTTCGACGAGTTCGTGGCCTGGTGTGACCGCTCCGCCGACTGCGTCCTGCACGGCCAGGACGTCCGGGCGCGCTGGGCGGAGTTGCTCGACCGGGCCGAGCGGGGCGAGCTGCCCGATCCGACGTTGACCCCGTTCGCGCTGACCGCCCGCGCCCAACGCGACCTCTACGGCCCCGACTGGGCGGTACTCGCCGGCCGCATCGCGACCTGGTCGGCAACCCCGGCGTCCGCCGCTGCCGCTGCCGCCGCCACCGCCGGCCCAGGGACACCGGCGACCGCAGCGAACCCGCTCGCCGTCTTCTGCCAGGACTGGAGCCTGCCCGTCGACAACTACACCGAGTACGCCCGGCTACTGCGCCGGCTCGCCGCGATCGCGCCCGACGTCCGGTATCCGATGGGGGCGCAGGCCGTCGCCCTGTGCCTCGGCGCGCCCGTCGGCAACCCGCAGCACCGGCTCCGGGGACGCACCGACGTGCCGGTGCTGGTGGCGGCCACCCGGCACGACCCGGTGAGCGAGTTCGACCGGGCCGCCGCCGTCGCCCGCCAGCTCCACGGGGTCCTGCTCGCGTACGAGGGGTGGGGGCACGGCAGCTACACCACCAGCCCCTGCATGGGCGCCACGATCGACCGCTACCTGATCGAGCTGGCACCCCCCGCCCCCGACACCCACTGCCCGGCGGTGGAACCGGCCGCGACCAAGTAGAACCCCGTCAGGCCAGCCGGGCGGCGCGGCCCTCCAGGTAGCGGCGCTCGGGGAGGCTGGTGGTGGATCGGGCCGCCGCTCGGTACGCGTCCCGGGCGGCGGCCGGGTCCCCGGCCAGCTCCAGCAGGTGGCCCCGCACGGCGGCCAGCCGGTGATGCCCGGCGACGCGCTCGTCGCCGTCGAGCGGGGCGAGCAGGGCCAGGCCGGCGCGCGGACCGTCCACCATGGCCACCGCCGCCGCCTCGTTGAGGGTGACCATCGGGTTCGGGGCGAGCCGGCCCAGCAGCCGGTAGAGCGCCACGATCTGCCGCCAGTCCGTCTCGGCGGCGCTCGGGGCCTCGGCGTGCACCGCCGCGATCGCCGCTTGGAGCTGGTACGGCCCGGGCGGCGACCAGGTCAGCGCCTCGGTCACCAGGGCGGTGCCCTCGGCGATCGCGGCCCGGTTCCATCGGCTGCGGTCCTGCTCGGCCAGCGGCACCAGTTCGCCGTCGGGGCCGGTGCGCGCGTCCCGGTGCGCGTCGGTGAGCAGCATCAGCGCCAGCAGCCCGGCGACCTCGCCGTCGTCGGGCAGCAGCCGGCGCAGCTCCCGGGTCAGCCGGACCGCCTCGGCGGTCAGCTCGGCGCGCTGCAGGTCCGGCCCGCTGGACGCGGTGTAGCCCTCGTTGAACACGAGGTAGAGCACCTGGAGCACGGCGCGCATCCGCTCGTCGCGTTCGGCGGGCGAGGGCAGGACGAACCGGGCCCCGGCCGCCTCGATCCGCTGCTTGGCCCGACGGATGCGCTGGCTCATCGTCGCCTCGGGCACCAGGTGGGCGCGGGCGATCTGGGCGGTGGTCAGCCCGCCGACCGCGCGCAGGGTCAGCGCGACCTGCGCCGACCGGTTCAGCGCCGGGTGGCAGCAGAGCAGGAGCAGCAGGAGGGTGTCGTCGCCGGTCGGCGGCTGCTCGTCGGGCGGCGGGGCCACCGCCGCGTACGCCGGCTCCCGGAGGGCCACCGCGACCTCGCGGTCCCGGCGGGCGTGCTCGCTGCGCCAGGCGTCGGTGAGCCGGCGGGTCGCCACGGTGAGCAGCCACGCCCGGGGGTGGTCGGGCACCCCGTCGGCGGGCCAGCGGGTCGCGGCGGCCAGCAGCGCCTCCTGCACGGCGTCCTCGCAGGCGTCGAACTGGCCGTGCCGGCGCACGAGCAGGCCGAGGACCTGCGGCGCGAGCCCGCGCAGCAGGTCACCGACGCCCGCACCGCCCGGCCCGGCGGAGCCGGTCGCGTCGCCGCCGACCGGCCCGGCACCGGTCACATCTCCGCCCCGGCCTCGTCCATGATGGGCCGCACCTCCAGCACGCCGAACCCCCGCACCACGTCCGGCCAGCCGGCGGCGATCTCGGCGGCCCGCTCGATCGACTCGCAGTCCACGGTGAGATAGCCGGCGAACTGCTCCTTGCTCTCCATGAACGGCCCGTCGGTGACCTCGACCCGGTCGCCGGCCAGCCGGGCCGTGCGGGTCTGCGACGGGTCGGCCAGCGCCTGCCCGCCGACCAGCTCGCCGGAGGCCGTCAGCTCCCGCATGATCTCGTCGACCTCGCCGAGGAGGGCGGCCCGGTCCTGCTCCGACATGCCGTCGACGAAGCCGGGGCGGTTCCAGATCAGCAGCATGTACTTCACGGCGTACTCCTCACGTGTCGGCCGCGCCCCGTCGGCGCGTCCCGGCAGGGGGTCGGAGCCGGTGCGCCGAACCCGACACCCGGGCCGGAGCGGATCCGCCCGGGTGCAGCGCCGCCCGGTCGGCGGCGGAGGTGCCGGACGCCCAGCCCTCCTCGTCGGCGACGGTGAGCCGCTTGCTGGTCACGCCGGGGAACAGGTCGTCCAGCCGCTCCCGCACGGCGGTCGCGCGGGACGCGAGCACCGGCAGCAGCCGCTCCCCGCCCTGTTCCCGGGCCGCCTCCCGGCCCGCCTCGTCGGCGGCGGCCCGCAGCCGCTCGCCGATGCGCAGCGCGAACGCGTTGAGGAACGACTCGTCGTACGCCTTCGTGCGCCGGCTGCCGCCGCGCACCCGGCGCTCGGTGCGCCCCCGCAGCATCGCGGCGGTGGCCTGCACCAGCAGCGACGTGTAGAGCAGCTCGACGGCCGCCAGGTCGGCCGGGAAGCCGAGCACCGTGGCGAAGCCCAGGTCGTCGGACCACACCGACTCGCAGCGGTTCGCCGCCGCCACCTCCTGCACCAGCAGCGCCTTCGCCCCCGGGTACGGCGGCTCGGTGCCCAGCCGCACCCCGCCGGGCGCGTCGCCCCGCTCGGCCGTCGCCTCGACCAGGGCCGCGTCGATGCTGTGCCGGGCCATCAGCTCCTGCGCCTTGCCGGTCAGCGCCTCCGCCTCCGCCGGGAAGGTCGTCGACTCGGCCTTGGCCAGCAGCGCCCGCACCCGGTCGAGCATCCGTGACCCGCTGCCGCCGCGCCCGACGGCCGTGGCCGGGGCGGCCACGCCGGGCGGCGGGCGCAGCACCGCGATCGGCGGGAGCCCCTCCACCAGCGCCAGCACGTCGACGGCGTCGCGCAGGGCGGCGATCCGGTCGGTGCCCTCCCGGGCCGCCCAGGCCGTCAGGTGCCGCCGGTCGTCGTCCCACCACACGGCCGCGTCGAGGCTGGCGAGCTGGTCGTCCCACCAGGTCGGCACCGGATCGGGCTGGACCCTGCGCTGGGCGGCGGCCAGGTCGGCCACGAGCCGCCCGGCCGCCGGGCCGAGCCGGCGGGTCGCGATGCGGACCAGGTCGACGGGCTGCCAGCCCCGGGGCCAGAGCCGGCCCACGCCGCCCACCAGGCGCGCGGTCAGGGCGGCGTCGACCGCCGCCGGCCCGTCGGGCACGCCGGCGCCGACCACCAGGCGGTCCAACTGCCGCTCGGCGGCGCGTACGTCGGTGCCGCGCGCCGCCGCGAGGGCGTCGGCGACCAGCGCGTCGGCGTCCGGCACGAGCTGCTCCTCAGGGTCTGGTGGCGGAACGTCCGCTGGTCGGGGCGGAGCCGTCGACCAGGTGCCGCCGGGAAACCGTACCGCCGGAGCAGCACCCGCCGGGCGTGAGCGCCGCCACGGCCGACGAAATGACCGCCGGACGCCTCATCCGCTCCGGGTCGCCGTCCGTATCCATCCGTGCACGGGTGCGGAATCCCTCCGTGCACCGACAGCGGATCGACGGGACGGAGCGCGAGTTGTCGAGTCGTACCCATGCCAGGTCCGGCCCGGGTGGCCACCGCCGGCGGCGCGCCGCCACCCGGAACGGGCCGGTGGTCGCGTGCGTCGCCCTGGCCGTGGTCGCCCTGGCCACGGCCGGCGCCGGGGCCGTCCGCCGGGGCGGGCCGGACCAGGCGACCAGGCCGGTCGCGGCCGCGGGGGTCGCCGCGCCCACCCTCGCCTCGCCGACCACCCGGGCCCCGGCCCGGCCCGCGACCCCGGCCGCGCAGGCGCCCGCCGACATCACCTTCCCGCCCCGGGGTACGGGCGACTTCCGCGCCGCCACCCTCCGGGGCGCCGTCGCCGGGCGCTCCGGTGAGCTGCTGCGGTACCGGGTCACGGTGGAGGAGGGGATCGACGGCGTCGACGTGGAGCGGTTCGGCCGGGAGGTGGGCGCGATCCTCGCCGACCCCCGGGGCTGGACCGGGGCGGGCCGGTGGCGGCTGCAACGCGTCGGCCCGGACGACCCGGCCGACTTCACCGTCGCGCTCACCACACCGGTGACCCGGGGTGTCCTCTGCGGGGACGTCACCGACCACTACACGTCCTGCCGCAACGGTGACCGGGTGGTGATCAACGTGGCCCGCTGGGCGGGCGGTGTGCCGCAGTTCACCGGCGACCTCGCCACCTACCGTAGGTATCTGCTCAACCACGAGGTGGGCCACCGGCTCGGCCGGGGACACGAGCTGTGCCCGCGCGAAGGGGGACCCGCCCCGGTCATGCAGCAGCAGACCCTGGGCCTGCACGGCTGCCTCCCGAACGCCTGGCCCGAGGTGGACGGTGCCGTGTTCACCGGCCCGCCCGGTCAGTACGACGACCCGGTGCCGGACGGCTTCTGAGGTCCGGCCCCGGCGGCCCGTTCGGACGGGGTGGTGCGCTGCCGGCACGCTGGGTGAGTGCGATCGACGCAGATGACGGCTACCCTGGGGACGACCGGCACCCGCCTTCTGCTACGAGGGATCGCTGCCGGTGCCGATCAGGGGAGTTCCCGTTGGGCCCCGCCACGCCGCTGTCCGTTTCGTTGCCACCCCCCGGTGGCCTGTCGATCGGCCCGTTCACGGTCGCCGAGGGTCGGGGGCGACTCGTCGTGACCGGGGAGATCGACATCGCCACCTCGGGTGAGCTGGCCTCGGTCCTCGCCGACCTGCTCGACGGCGCACCGCCGGCCGCCCTGGAGCTCGACTTCGGCGGCGTCCGGTTCCTCGACTCCTCCGGCATCCTGGTGCTGCTGCGTGCCCAGGGCCGGGCCGCCGACCGGGGCTGCCGCCTCACCGTCGCCGACGTGCAGCCCACGGTCCGCCGGGTCCTGGAGATCACCGGCGTGCTGGAGCTGCTCGGCCTGGGGATCATCCCGGCCGAGGCCGCTGACGACGCGACGCCGGCCCGCTGACGACGCGACGCCGATTCGATGACGAGGCACCGCAGACCCGCTGACGACGCACCGCCGATTCGATGACGCCGGCCGCCCGGGTCGGCGCTCCCGGTCACGGCCGGTCGACCAGCTCGCCGGTCTCGATCAGGTCGCGGGCGACGTCGAGCAGTTTCACGTTGAGCCGCTGGCTGGCCCGGACGAGCAGCTCGAACGCCTGCTCCCCGGTCAGCCGGTGCCGCTCCATCAGGATCCCCTTCGCCTGACCGATCAGGTCCCGCACGTCCAGCGCCTGGGAGAGCTGCGCCAGCCTCCGGGCGTCCCCCATCGCCACGGCCGCGTGCGCGGCGAAGAGCACCCCGATCCGCTCCGACGCGTCGGTGAACGCCCCCGGCTCACGCGCGTAGAGGTTCAGCGCGCCGAGGTTGTCCCGGGCCAGGTAGAGCTGGAACGACAGCATGCTGCGTACGCCCAGCCCGTCGATCCGGCGGACGAAGTCCGGCCAGCGGGTCTCCGCGGCGACGTCGGGCATCCGCACGGTGTGGTGCTCGAAGAGCGCCGTCAGGCACGGGCCCTGACCCGTGTCGTACTGCGCCTGGTCGACCCGGCGGACCAGATTGCCCGTCGCCGCGCTGGTCACCACCCGGTGCCGGCCCTCTACCTCGGTGATCGCGGCGTGCCAGGCGCCCGGCACGGTGCCGACGGCGCACCGGACGATCCCGTGGAGGGTGGCGTCGAGGCCGGGTTCGTCCTGGAGCGCGCGGGCGATCTCGGCGAGGCGGCCGGCGAGGTCGTCGTCCGGCCCGGCGGTGCGCGGCCGGCGGCTCGACGTGGCCCTGATCCGGCGTGACCGGATCGGGTCCGGGCGGCTCTCGACGTCCATGACGGCCCCCTTCCGCCGCCGGCCCCTTCCCCTCTCGCCGACGGCCGTGGACCGATACCCGGGTGGCCGTCCGGCCAATCCCCGCCGACCTCGGCGGCCCACTGCCTGCGAGCGTCCCGCCCTCGTCAGCGGATGCCGCCTCCCGTCGTCAGCGGGTGCCGCCCGCCTCGTCGGCCTCCCGCCGGGGGAAGGACGCCCAGATGTGCTTCGTGCCTTCGGTGGCGTACCAGCCGACGTCCAGCGAGAAGGCGCGGGCGAGCTGGAGGCCACGACCGCCGGCCCCCAGCGGTCGGGTGTCGGCCAGCTCGGGCACGGTGGTCAGGTCGTGGTCGGCGACGTCGAGGATGAACAGGTCGTCGTCGCGCAGCAGCCGGACGGTGGTCGGCGGCAGCCCGTGCAGCAGGGCGTTGGTGGCCAGCTCGGTGGCCACGAGCACGATCCGTTCGGGGATGTCGTCGAGCTCCTCGCCCTCGGCGAGCGCATGCCCGGTCAACGCCTCGTGCAGGGAGGCGCGCAGGCCGCGCAGCTCCGCCCCGGTGGACAGCGCCCAGGTCCGCATCTCGACGGCGCGGGGCGGTGGCGGCGACGTCCGCAACGATCCCATGAGCGGGCAGTACCCTGCGCGCCCGCCGTTCACACGACCCACGGCCGGGCCCGCCGGGGGTGGGCGGGCCCGGCCGTGGGTCGCGGTCAGGCCAGCGGCTTGCCGCCGGTCACCCCGAGCACCTCGCCGGTGACGTAGCTGGACTCCTGCGATGCGAAGAAGACGTACGCGGGGGCCAGCTCGGCCGGCTGGCCGGCCCGGCCCAGCGGGACGTCCCCGCCGAACGACTCGACGGCCTCCTCCGGCATGGTGGCCGGGATCAGCGGCGTCCAGACCGGCCCCGGCGCCACGCAGTTGACCCGGATGCCCCGGTCGGCCAGGTCCTGCGCCAGCCCCTTCGTGAAGTTGACGATGCCGGCCTTGGTGGTGGCGTAGTCGAGCAACTGCGGCGAGGGTTGGTACGCCTGGATCGACGCGGTGTTGATGATCGTGGAGCCGGGCGCCAGGTGCGGCACGGCGGCCCTGCAGAGCCAGAACATCGCGTACAGGTTGGTCTTGAGGACCCGGTCGAACTGCTCGGTGGTGATGTCGGTGATGCCGCCCTCCTGCGCCATCTGGTGGGCGGCGTTGTTCACCAGGATGTCCAGCCCGCCCAGCTCGTCCACGGCCCGCCGGACGATCTCCACGCAGTGTTCCTCCTCGCGGATGTCGCCGGGCACGGTCACCACGGTGCGGCCGGCCGCACGGACGAGGCGGGCGGTCTCCTCGGCGTCGTCCTTCTCCTCGGGCAGGTACGTGATCAGCACGTCCGCGCCCTCCCGGGCGAAGGCGACGGCGACGGCGCGGCCGATGCCGGAGTCCCCGCCGGTGATGACGGCCCGCTTGCCGGTCAGCCGTCCGGTGCCCCGGTAGCTGTCCTCGCCGTGGTCGGGCGCGTCGGGCATCCGCCCGGTCCGCCCGGGGGCCGACTGCTGCCCGCCGGTCTGCTCGTCGGGGGTGGGGAACTGCTCCTGGGGGTCCCGCCTGTCGTACTGGTCGTGGGTCACGGCCGCATCCCTTTCCTCCGGGGCCGGTGGTACGACAGTGAACTTCCCCGGTCGGACGTGCCCAATCGCGTCACACGGCGACAATCGCCCATCCCGGCGCGTGTCGCGGCGACCGGCGGGCGGCAGGGGGGTGCTCACCCGCCGTGGCCCGGACCGCTACCGTGTTCCGTGTTCCGGACCGGGGCGAGGCAGTCCAGGTGGAGCGGGACGGGCCGGCCGGCGTAACGGCATGGACACACGTGGGGCACCGCAGGGTGCCCGTTCCGGTCCATGATGTTCGTCGGTTGTTCGCATACCGGTTCACGGACTTGACGGGGAAGAAGACGATGACGGCCAGTACGAATGTTCCCAAAGTCAGCGTGGTGGTGCCGGCCTACAATTCCGGCCCGCACATCGAGAGGCTGATCGCCTCTCTGTTGCGCCAGTCGCTGCAGCCGGGGGAGTTCGAGGCGGTCTTCGTCGACGACGGCTCCACCGACTCGACCGGGGCCCGGCTGGACGAGCTGGCCGCCGCGCACCCGCACATCCGGGTGGTGCACATCGACAACTCCGGTTGGCCGTCCCGGCCGCGCAACGTCGGCGTCGCCAACGCCCGCGGTGAGTACGTCTTCTTCTCCGACGACGACGACTGGTTCGGCGACGAGGCCCTGGAACGCCTCTACGCGTACGCCGTGGAGAACGACGCGGACATCGTGATCGGCAAGATGGCCGGCCACGGGCGCTCGGTGCCGCGCGAGCTGTTCCGCCGGGACCGTCCGGACGCCACGCTGGACAATGCCCCGCTGATCGACAGCCTGACGGCACACAAACTGTTCCGCCGGTCCTTCCTCGAAGAGCACGAGATCCGCTTCGTGGAGGAGAAGCGCCGGCTGGAGGACCACCTCTTCGTGGTCCGGGCCTTCCTGCTGTCCAAGCGCACCTCCGTGCTGTCGAACTACGTCTGCTACCACCACATCCGCCGCGAGGACGCCGGCAACGTGACGGCGCAGGGGCTGGACCCGGCGGGCTACTACGCCAACCTGCGCGACGTGCTGGACGTCGTCGACGCGCACACCGAGCCGGGGCCGCTGCGCGACAAGCTGCACCGGCGCTGGCTGCGTAACGAGATGGTCAGCCGGCTGCGCGGCAAGCGGTTCCTCCGGGAGCCGGCCGACTGGGTGGAGCAGGTGGCGCTGGAGTGCGGCAAGATCGTCCGTGAGCGCTTCGCGCCGGGCGTGGCCGCTGGGCTCCCGCCGCTGCAACGGGCGATCACGGCCCTCACCGCGGCCGACGACGTCGCCGGGCTGCGCGAGCTGGCCGAGTGGGAGGCGGGCGTCCGCGTCCAGGCCCGGGTCGACGACCACCGGGTGGACGGGACGGTCCTCACCGTCGACGTCACCGCGCACCTCGCGTCCGGCGACCAGCCGGTGGCCCTCACCGCCTCCGACGGGCGCTACCAGATCGTCCTGCCCGTCGACCTCGACCCGGAGATCCTCGACGTCACGGCCCGCCGGGCCATGGCCCGGCTCGACGTGGTGGCCCGGCGCAAGGAGGGCGGCGAGGAGTGCTTCCTGCCGGTCGAGTTCCGGGTCGAGGACGCCCCGGTCCAGGGCGCCGGGCAGGGGCGGGTGCATCTCGTGCACCACGCCACCGCCACGGTGGACTTCGCCACCCTGAACTCGGGCCGGACCGAGGGCACCTGGCTGCTCAAGGCCCGGCTCACCGAGAACGGGTGGACCGAGGACGCGCGGCTCCCGCTGACCTTCCGGTGCGCCGCTGACGGCGCCGCCCCGGTGCGGGTCGTGCCCGCCGCGAAGAAGAAGCCCGCCCTGCACCGGCGCGTCCGCAACCGCCTGCGCCGGGTGGCCAACCGCCTGCTGGGCCGGTAAGGAAGGGCCCCCTGTTAACGCATTCGGTATAGCAGGGTTCCCCTCTCACCTCTCTCGTGGACCGGCGGGCATCCCGGGCGGATGAACCGTTTCGCCGCTGCCCGCGTAGTCATTGTCAGCGCCGCGCGGCGTCCAACCGGACAGCCGGACGGCGGAGCGGTGCGGCGGCGCCGACGATCCGAGGTGTCCCGGTGGCGGGGCGACGGGAGGACCACCATGACCAGCGACCCGCGGCCCGGACAGCGGACGTTGCGCCGGGCCTGGGGACTCACCCGTTCCCTGGCCATCTACCACGGCCAACCCCACAAGCACCGCCGGGCACTGGAGCTCTACCGGGAGTTCCTCAAGCCCGGGGACGTCGGCTTCGACATCGGCGCCCACGTCGGCGGCCGGGTACGCACCTGGCGGCGGTTGGGCGCGCGGGTGGTGGCGGTGGAGCCGCAACCCGACTGTCTGCGGGCCCTGCGCCTGTTCTTCGGCCGGGACCCGAACGTGACGATCGTGCCCGAGGCCGTCGGCGCGGACGCCGGCCGGGCGCGGCTCGCCCTGTCCACCGCCACCCCGACGGTCTCGACGATGTCTACCGAGTGGATCGAGTCGGTCACGGCGGACAGCAGCTTCTCCGGGGTCCGCTGGGACCGGTCCGTCGAGGTCGACGTGGTGACCCTCGACGACCTCGTCGCCGCGCACGGCGTTCCCGCGTTCTGCAAGATCGACGTCGAGGGCTTCGAGGTGGACGTGCTGTCGGGGCTCAGCCGGCCCCTGCCCGCGCTGTCCTTCGAGTACCTCCCCCCGGCCCATGACGCGGCCCTCGCCGCGCTCGACATCGTGGACCGGCTGGGCGGCCCGGCCGGCGGGTACCGCTACAACTATTCGCCGGTGGAGACGATGCGCTACGCCGCTGACGAGTGGCTCGACGCGGCCGGGCTGGTGCGGCTGCTGGAGCGGTTCCGCCCGGCGGGCCGGTCCGGCGACGTCTACGCCCGCCTACGCGGGGCCTGAGGCTGGTCCCGGCGCGGGTGTCGGGCCGCGATCCGTTGCCCGGGGCCGGAGGCCGGCCCCGGCGCAGCCGCCGAGCCCGATCCGTTCGGTGGAGTGAGATTCGCTCCGATGGTGGTGCGTTCCGTCGCCGGGATCATGTCTGATGGCGATCGGCCTGATTCCGGCGAGGCACGAGATGGTGAGGCGGTTTCGCCTCTTACGGTGTCCTCGGCATGCCGGCGGGTGGACGCTGCCGGGGCCGACCCGGTGGCGCGATGCGGGCGCTAACAGGGGGTTTGTCTCGATGCGTGTTCGGAGCCGCGTGATCGCGGGTCTGGTGGCCGGGACTGTCGTGTTGATCGGTCAACCGGTCATCGCGGCGGTGTCTGCCTGGCAGGCGGGTCCTGCCGCCAAGGCGCTCGTCGTGGAAAGGCCGGGGCACACCGGCCTGGTGCCCAGCGCACCGCGCAACGATGTCCCGAGGATCACCGACGGTGAGGTCACCGACATCGAGGTGATCGGGAACCGGGTGTTCATCGCCGGCTCGTTCACCGGGATCGCCAACGTCGGGCAGACCGCGCTCGCGCAGCGGTGGCTGGCGTCGTACAACATCGACACGGGCAAGGTCGACACCGGCTTCCGGCCGACGTTCGACGGGGCCGTCGAGTCCGTCGAGGCGTCGCCGGACGGCTCGGCGCTCTACGTGGCCGGCACGTTCAACACCGTCGGCGGACTCACCAAGCGCAAGGTCGCCCGGCTCGACCCGGTGACCGGTGCCCCGGTCGCCGGCTTCACCGCGCAGGGCAACGGCCGCGGGACCGCCCTGGCCGTGACCAACAACGCGGTGTACGTCGGCGGCCAGTTCACCAAGATCAACAGCACGAACCGCACCGGCCTGGCGGCGCTCAACCCGACCACGGGGGCGGTGGACGCCGGCTTCGACCTGCAGCTGTCCGGTGGCATCGGCGTCGGCGGCATGCTCACCGTGCAGCAGCTCAAGCTGACCCACGACGGCGCGAAGCTGATGGTCGTCCACACCGGCCGGCAGATCGCCGGACAGGACCGCTACGGCGTCGGCCTGATCGACACCGCCACCAAGGCGCTCCTGCCGTGGCGCACCCGCCTGTGGGAGGACAACCTCTCCTTCGTCGGCGGCATCCAGCGGGCCTTCGGCGGCGACATCTCGCCGGACGACTCGTACTTCGTCGTCACCAGCGGCTCGGGCGGCGACCGCCCGCCGATCAACGACACCGCGATGGCGTTCCCGATGGCCGGCGGCGACCACGTCGAGCCGATCTGGATCTCCCGGCACTTCGACAGCATCTACTCGGTCGCCGTCACCGAGGCGGCCGTCTACGTCGGCGGCCACTTCAGCTGGCAGGAGTCGCCGACCGCCAACGTCCCGTGGCCGGGCCTGGACAACGTCGGGTACGGCACGGGCCAGGGCCTCAGCGGCTACGGCCTCGGCGACCAGGTGGTCCGCCGCGACCACCTCGGCGCGCTCGACCCGGCGACGGGCACCGCCCTGGAGTGGAACCCGGGTTCCAGCTCCTACGAGGGCGAGAAGGCGATGCTGGCCACCCCGCGCGGCCTCTTCGTCGGCGGCGACGGCAACACCAAGGGCGGCCTCACGGTGGGTCGGGTCGGCTTCTTCGACCTGGGCCGGGTGCCGGCGCCCTCGGCGGTGGAGACGACGATCGACACGCCCATCGAGGGTCGGGTGAAGCCCGCCAACGGCTCGTTCACGATCGAGGGCCAGGCGACCGCGCCGTCCGGCGTCAAGAAGGTGCAGCTCGAGATCCAGAACCGCGGCTCCAAGAAGTACCTCCAGCCGGACCTGAAGACGTGGGGCTCGTCCGCCGTCATCGTGTCGACCCTGGCCAGCCCGAACGCCACCTCGACCATGTGGTCGCTGGCCGTCTCGCTGCCCGTCGGCGAATACCAGATCCAGGCGAAGACGTTCGGCCGCACCAGCAGCGAGACCGACGCGACGAAGGCCGTCAAGAAGATCGAGACGTTCAGCTTCGACGACCTGCCCCCGACGACGAAGTTCAGCGCGCCGGCCGCCGGCCTGCTCGCCACGAAGACCTTCGTGGCCACCGGCACCGCCACCGACGACAAGGGCGTCAACGCGCTGACCTACTCGTTCCGCACCCCGGACAACCGCTACCTCCAGGACGACGGCACCGTCGCGCCGGTCTACAACACGTTCCGCACCGAGCCGGACGTGATCGGCGCGGTGTCGACGACCTGGCAGGTCGAGGTGACCCTGCCGACCGAGGGTGAGTGGCGGATGACCGCCACCGCCATCGACACCGCCGGCCAGAGCGACCTGCGCGGCGAGAACCGGGACTGGATCATCGCGGAGGACGGCGTGGCGCCGACGGTGGCCATCACCGCGCCCGCCGCGATGACCCCGCCCACCGCCGCCGGCCCGGTCACCGTGGCCCCCGGCAGCCCGCTCACCTTCTCCGGCACGGCCAGCGACGACGGCACCCTGAAGTCGGTCGAGGTCTACCTGCGCAACACCACCACCCGCGAGTCGCTGGCCGCCGACGGCACGTGGGGCCCCGACGCGGTCGCGGCGTACCACCGGGTGTCGCCGACGAACCTCAACGCCGCGTCGTACAACTGGTCGTTCACCACCGCGGCGCTCACCCCGGGCATCTACGACTTCCGGGTACGCGCCACCGACAACCTGGGCCTGGTCACGACGAACGCCAACCTGGGCAAGCTGGCCGTCACCGCCCAGGTGCCGGGCGACGCCTTCCCCAACGGGAAGCTGAACTTCACCGGCACCGACCAGAACGTGGAGCAGTTGCACCTCAACCTGGCCGGCACCGCGACCGACGACAAGGGCGTGCAGGGCGTCCGGGTGGCGCTGCGCGACCTGGACACCGGCCGGTACGTGCAGCCCAACGGCACGATGGCGGCGAGCTTCGCCACGGTGAACGCCACGCTCGCCTCGCCCGGCGCGACGAGCACCGCCTTCACCCTGTCGGTCGACCTGCCGACCAAGGGCGAGTACAGCGTCGAGGCGTGGGCCGTCGACACGTCGGGCCAGCAGGACAGCTCGACCTCCGGGGCCACCGCCAAGTACCTCGTCTACCCGGGCGACCTCGACCCGCGCCTGGAGCCGAGCCTCAGCCCGACCAACGGCGCGGTCTTCGGCGACTCGCGGATCGTGGTGACCGGGCGCGCGGTGGACGACGTCGGCATGTCGAAGGTGGAGGTGCAGATCGTCAACGGCGCGGGCCAGGGGATGAACTCCTCCGGCGCGTTCGGCGGCGGCTCCGCCCCGTGGATCGCCACGTTCCTCACCAGCCCGGGTTCGCCGGGGTCGAACTTCGCGTACACGTCGCCGGTGGTGCCGGCGGGCGCGTACACGATCTCGGTGCGGGCGGTCGACAACTACGGGCAGCTCCAGCAGCCGCCCACCACCATCTCGGTGACCGTCAGCTGAGCTGACGGCAGCCCAACCCGGGCCGCGTCGGGGCTACTTCCGCCCCGACGCGGCCCGGCCCGTATCCGGCCGCCGGCCCGATGCGGGCCACGTCACCGGTCGGGGGCCGTCTCCGCAGCCGGGCGGCGGGGGCAGCCCCGCAGGGCGTACGCGACGAGCCCGACCACGGCGAGGACCGTCGCGCAGACCGTCGCGGCGGTGGTGCCGGCCGGCTGGACCAGCCAGGCACCGACCTGCAGCCGCACCTGGTCGCTCGGCCCCAGCCACGGCAGCATCGCGACGAGGGTCCAGGTCAGCGGGGCGATCCAGGACAGCGCGGCACCCAGCAGCGCGGCGCCGAGCGCGGTGAGCCCGAGCAGGCCGGCCGTGTTGCGCGCCACCACGCCGAGTGGTTCGAACCGCACGTCGGTGAGCGTGCTGGCCAGGAGCAGCGCGACGATCGCGGCGGCGGCCAGCAGGACGTGCCCGGCGCGGCGGGCGGGCCAGTTGACCGACGCCGTGTGGTCGAGGGCGTCGTCGGCGCCGCCGAGCGTGGTGCCGACGGCGACCGCCGCGATCAGCGCGGCGACGCTGACCACCCGGGCGTTGACGGTCTGCCCGTCGGAGAAGTACGGCCAGCTCGCCCAGAGCGACCCGACCGCGCAGACCGTGCCGGCCAGCGCCAGGGGAACCCGCCGGGCCCGCAGGTACAGGCGGAGCCACCTCACGGTTGCGCCAGGAACAGCAGCGAGTGGAACCGGTCGATCTCGCAGCCGAGCGCGGCGGTGCGGGCCGCCTGCACCCGCTTGCGCTGCTCGTCGGGGGGCAGGTTCCGCAGCTCCCGGAGGGCGGCGCCCACCTTCTCCCGCTCCTCGGGGGTCGACCCCCGACCGAGGGCCGGCTGCCCGCCGGTGAGCCAGGCGACGGCGACCGCACGGGCCAGGTAGGTCGTGTGGTCGGTCCCGCACTCCCGCCACCAGGCGGCGTCGAGCAGCGCTGCCCGCAGTTCGTCGGGCGAGACGTCGGAGAAGCCGGTCCAGCCGACCGACAGGGCGTCGAAGACCAGGGTTCCGTCGTCGCGGACATGGTTCGCGTCCGACCGGACCGTGTTGTCGAGCAGCTGCCTGCTCTCCTCCACGCGGGTGGGGGCGGCGCCGGGCAGCTTCGCGTCGATGAGGGCCAGCGTCTCCCGGGCCGGGCCGACGACCCTGGGCAGCAGCGCGGCGTGCGCCCGGGTCACACAGACCTGGGGGCCGTCGTCGTCGCAGACCAGCTCGACGGCGGCCGGATCGAGCACGGCCGACCCGGAGTAGCCGCCGGTGGGCAGCAACGGCACCGCCACGGCGGCACCGACCACGGCCGGAAGCACGGCCAGTGCGACGGCGCGGCGGCCGACCGCGCCGAGCAGCAGCAGCCCGGTCGCGGCGAGGGCCGCCAGCCACAGCGCCTGGAGCAGGCTGACCGACGACGGGATCGTCTTGAAGTCGTTCAACGAGCTGATGGCAGGGGCCAGCAGCAGCACCGCCGGGTCGGGCCGGACCTTCGTGAAGTTCTCGTCGTAGCCCGACATCGAGACGTAGTCGGGCACGAAGGTCAGCACGGCGAACGCGACCACCGCGAGGATCGGGGCGGTGGCCACCCGGGGCACCGCCCGCCCGGCGGCCATGCCCAGCCAGCCGGCGGCGACCAGCGCGAGCGCGCCGACCGCGGTGATCGGGATCGTCGCGACGGGGAAGTATCCGGCGCTCGGCGCCACCCAGGGGATCCCGAGGAGGAACGTCAGCAGGTACACGGTGACCAGCGCGACCGCGTAGCCGGCGGCGAGCGGGACGCTGCGCTGCCACCGGGGCCGGACGGTGGTGCCGAACAGCTCGTCGACCCGGTGCCGCCGGTCGCGACGTCCCAACCATGCGCCGCCGGCCAGCGCCAGCGGCATCAGCATCA
The DNA here is from genome assembly GCF_054052245.1 of Micromonospora sp. PTRAS2. NCBI lineage: Bacteria > Bacillati > Actinomycetota > Actinomycetes > Micromonosporales > Micromonosporaceae > Micromonospora > Micromonospora sp. PTRAS2. The sequence continues at coordinate 220,367 of NZ_JBSWBU010000001.1, read as the reverse complement.
TCAGCGTGGACCGGGCGTACACCGCCAACTGCGTCCACCGCCCTGCGTACCCCCCGGTGACGGTCAGCATGAGCGCGGCGCCGACGATCACCAGCAGCAGGGCGATGCCGGGGACCGCCGACCGGCGCACCTCGGTCCGCATGATCCTCCCGGTCATGCCGCCACCCGCTCCCGGTGGGAGCGCAGCAGCGCCGAGTAGCCGCGCTCGGCGGCGCTGTCCCCGGCGTCGCCGGTGCCGCCCTGCGCGGCGAGCTGCCCCGTGGTGCCCTGCCACACCAGCCGGCCCTCGTGCACCAGCACCACGTCGGTGCAGGCCACGGCGACGTCCTCGACCAGGTGGGTGGAGACCAGCACGCAGCTGTCCGACCCGATGTCGCGGAGCAACTCGCGGAAGTCGAGCCGCTGCTCGGGGTCGAGGCCGACGGTCGGCTCGTCGAGCAGCAGCAGCTCCGGGTCGTTGACGATCGCCTGGGCGATCCCGGCCCGGCGCACCATGCCGCCGGAGAGCGTCTTCATCCGGGCGTCGGCCCGGTCGGTCAGGCCCACCCGGTCGACGGCCCGCTGGACCGCGCCGGGGATGTCGGCCTTCGGCATCTCCTTGAGCCAGGCCATGTACTCGACGAACTCCCGGACGGTGAAGCGCGGATAGAAGCCGAAGTGCTGCGGCAGGTAGCCCAGCCTGCGGCGGACCCGACGCAGGTCGGCGCGGCCGCTGACGTTCTCGCCTAGCAGGTCGAGCCGCCCACCGGCGGGCTTCACCACGGTGGCGAGCGCCCGCATCAGGGTGGTCTTGCCGGCGCCGTTCGGGCCGAGCAGCCCGTGCACACCGGTGCCCAGCGCCAGGTCGAGCCCGTTGACCGCGAGGCGTCGGCCGGCGCGGACAGCCAGGTTCTCGGCGTGCACCGTCCACGCGTACGTGGTCGGTGCGGTCTCCGCCGCGCTGACGGCACGCATCATGATCTCTCCGTTCGTCGTGTCGTCGGCGGTGCCCGCCGACGGAGAAGGGGATGTACCGGCCGGACGACCGGGGTCGCCGGTGACGACCGGTCAGCTCCGGTCGGCGCGCAGCCGGCTGTGGTCGGTGGCCCGCAGGAGCACCACCGCGCTCAGCGCGACGGTGGCCAGCGCCCAGCCGGGCCAGCTACGGGTCTGGAGGACGACCGGCAGTTCCTGGCCGACCAGGCTCGGCGTGATCACGCCGACGGACCAGGCGATCGCCAACCCGAGCGCCGCCCGGTCCACCCCGACCAGCCCGCCCAGCGCCAGGGCGCCGGCGGTGAAGGCCAGGCACGGCAGCAGCCACAGCGCCGGCGAGTGCCCGGTCCACCAGCCCGCCACGGCCAGCACCGGGACGACCGCCGTCAGGATCGCCAGGGTCCGGCGCAGCAGCAGCGGCAGCCCCGCGCGGGGCACGGTGGCGATCAGTTCCCAGGCCGGATCGGTGCGCCGGCTCCACGCGGCGGCCACCAGCAGCAGCGGCACCAACGGCGCGACCAGCAGCACCGGCGACGGCATTCGGCCCGACACCATCTCCAGCAGGACCGCGACGACCACCAGCGCGGTGGTCGTGGCCAGCCAGGGCAGGAGCCGCGCGGCGACACCGGTGCGCCGTAGCCGGCGGCGACGCACCGGCCCGGGCCCGGCGTCGAGGCCGGCGGCGATCCCGACGGCCACCCGGTCCAGCAGTTGCCGGGCGGCCGGGTCGGCCGCGTCGGCCAGCAGCGCCCGGCACCCGGCGCAGGACTCCAGGTGCGCCTCGACGGCCCAGACGGTGACGTCGTCGACGCCGTCGTCGCCGGTGGCGTACCGGGAGATGAGGGTGGGGGTGGGGTGGTCGGTCATGACAGCGCCTCCCGTAGCGCGATGCGGGCCCGCCGCGCGTACGTCTTCACGGTTCCCTCCGGCATGCCGAGCAGCACCGAGGTCTCCCGCGTGGTCAGCCCGTCGAGCACCATCGCGCGCAGGACCCGGCGCAGGTTGGGCGGCAGCGCCAGCAGCGCCTGCTCCAGGTCGGCGTCCATCCCGCCGGCCAGCGCCTCCTCCTCGGCGGCGGGGGCGACGGTGGCGAAGGTCCGCACCGCCGGGACCCGTTCGGCGCGGGCGCGGGCGCGGAACGCGTCGACCAGCCGGTGGGCGGCGATCGTCCACAGCCAGCCGACGGCGCTGCCGCCGCCCGCGTGCTGGGCCTGGCTGCCGGCCGACCGCCACACCGCCAGGTAGGTGTCCTGGAGCACCTCGGCGACCACGTCGTCGTCGGCGCAGCGCCGCCGCAGCCGGGCGGTCAACCAGGGCGACGTACGGCGGTACAGCTCGTCGAAGGCCCGCCGGTCGTCCCGGGCGACGCGGCGCAGCAGCGCACCCTCGTCGAGGGTCTCCAGGCTCTGTCTCACAACAGGCAAGACGATCCCCGGGCCCACCCCGGTTTCCCATCGGTGGTGATCCACGTCACACTTGGCGGGGGGTGTTGCCGGGGCGGTCTCGGCCGACGGGGCCGGCGGTGGCTGTTGTTACCGATAACATAGACGCCTATAGTTTTCTGGCGAGAGTCGCCCCGGTCCAGCGTCGGCGGCGGTCGGCTCCGCCGCCGAAGAGGAGACAACGATGAGACGTACCGCTTCCCGCCGCCGGTGGGTGACCGCCCTGGCGGCCGGGTTCCTGCTGGTCGGCGCCGCCGTGGGTCTGCACGCGCCGGCTGGCCAGGCGCTGGAGAACGGGGTCGCCCGCACCCCGCCGATGGGTTGGAACAGCTGGAACACGTTCGGCTGCAACATCAACGAGACGTTGATCCGGCAGATGGCGGACGCGATCGTCAGCAGCGGGATGCGCGACGTGGGCTACGAGTACGTGGTGGTGGACGACTGCTGGTTCAACCCCAACCGGGACTCCGCCGGCAACCTCCAGGGGGATCCGACCCGGTTCCCCAGCGGGATGAAGGCCCTGGGTGACTACATCCACGGCAAGGGTCTCAAGTTCGGCATCTACCAGGTGCCGGTGGACAAGACCTGCGCGCAGTACTTCGGTGGGTATCCGGGGGCGACCGGCAGCCGCGGGCACGAGGTCCAGGACGCGCGGCAGTTCGCCGCGTGGGGGGTCGACTTCCTCAAGTACGACTGGTGCTCCCCGCAGGGCACGATCAACGACCAGGTGGCGACGTTCGCCAAGATGCGCGACGCGCTGGCGGCGACGGGCCGGCCGATCGTGTTCAGCATCAACCCGAACAGCATCCACGAGAAGACGGGCCCCCAGCGCAACTGGGGCGACGTGGCCAACATGTGGCGGACCACGGAGGACATCACCAACGCGTGGAACACCGGGCAGACCAACGGCTACCCGATGGGGATCCAGAACATCATCAACGTGACCGTGCCGCTGGCGTCGTACGCCCGGCCGGGGGCGTTCAACGACCCGGACATGATGGAGGTCGGCCGGGGCGGGATGACCGACACGGAGATGCGTAGCCACTTCGCGATGTGGGCGATCATGGCGTCGCCGCTCATCGCGGGCAACGACATCCGGTCGATGAACGCGGCGACGCAGACGATCCTCAAGAACCAGAACCTGATCGCCATCAACCAGGACCCCCTCGGCCTCCAGGGGGTGCAGGTGTCCAACGACGGCACCCGCCGGGTGCTGGCGAAGAAGCTGGCCAACGGTGACGTGGCGGTGGCGCTGTTCAACCAGGGCAGCGCGACCACGACGGTCTCGATCACGGCCCCCGCGATCGGCATGAGCCCCGGCACCCTCACCCTGCGCGACGCGTGGACCAACGGCACCAGCACCACCACCGGGACGATCTCGGCCAGCGTCCCGAGCCACGGCACGGTCGTCTACCGGGTCAGCGGCCCGGGCAGCACCCCGCCGCCCCCCACGACCCCGCCGCCCACCCCGCCCTCGCCCTCCCCGTCGCCCACGACGGGCCCGCCGGCCGGCGGGTGCCGGGTCGGCGCGACCGTCAACGCGTGGAGCACGGGCCTGACCGAGGACATCACGATCACCAACACGGGCAGCTCGGCGATCAACGGGTGGTCCCTGGCGTTCACCCTGCCGGCCGGGCAGAGCATCACCGGCGGCTGGAACGCCACCTACGCCCCGACCAGCGGGCAGGTGACCGCCACCAACGTCAGCTACAACGCGGCGATCCCGCCCGGCGGCTCGGTGTCCATCGGCTTCCAGGCCAACCACACCGGCAACTCGGCCGCACCGGCGGCCTTCACGCTCAACGGCAGCCCCTGCTCCCGCGCCTGAGGGAGCGTGACGGCCCGAGCCTGACGCCGGGCCCCGCCCGGTGCGCGCGTGCGGCGCACCGGGCGGGGCCGGTCACGCCCGGCGGCGGGCGACCAGCACGGCGTCGTGGATGGTGACCTCGCGGCCCTCCGGGTCGACCGTGGCCCGGGCCCGGGTCTCGGTGGCCAGCACCTGCCAGGCGGCGGGGTCGAGGGCGGACGCGACCTCCTCGGCGGTGTACATCGCGTCCGGGAAGTGCATCCGGTGGGCGGTGGTGCGCAGGTCGCGCGGGTGGTGCCCGACGATCAGCAGCGTCCCGCCCGGCGCGACCGCCGCGGCGAGCCGCGCGAACAGTTCCCGCCGCGCCGCGCCCGGCAGGTGCATGAACTGCGCCGACACCAGGTCGTACGCGCCCTCGGCCGGCGGCGTGACGCGCAGGTCGGCGTGCAGCCACTCGATGCGGTCGGCGACCTCGGGACCCGCCGCCGCGGCGTGGGCGGCGGCCCGCTCCAGGGCGGTGGCGGAGATGTCGACCGCCGTGACCCGCCAGCCCCGCCCGGCGAGCCAGCCGGCGTCGGCGCCCTCCCCGCAGCCGACGTCGAGCGCCCGGCCCGCCGGCAGCCCGGTCGCCTCCGCGACGAGCTGGGGGTTGGGCCGGCCGCTCCACACCGCCGGCCGGGCGCGGTAGCGCTCCTCCCAGGCGGCCTCCTCGAACATCGTCCGCGTCCGCTCCCGGTACGCGTCCACGGCGGCGCGACCCTCCTCGGCGACGAGGTCGGCGTTGATCGCCGCGCCGGCGGCCAGGCCCGCCACGGCGGAGGCGACGACCTGGGCGCGTACGTCGGCCACGTTGCCCGCGACCCACACGCCGGGCACGGCGGTGGCTCCGGTCGGGTCGGCGGGCACCTGGCTGCCGATCACCTGCCCGCCGAACTCGACGTCGACCGGCTTGCACCCCAGCGACTCCAGCACCTCGGCGCGGGCGGTGAACCGGGGCGCGACGACCACCGCGTCGAGCGCGACGACCTCGCCGGAGGCCAGGCGTACCCCGGTCAGGGTGTCGTCGGTGACCTCGACGGCCGCGACCCGGTCCGCCACGACGGTGATCTCCCGCGCGGCGAGCCGCTCGACGTCCTCGGCGGCGAGCGTCGCGTCGTGCAGCAGGAGCAGCACGTGCGGGCTCCACTGCCGCCACAGCTCCGCCTGGTGCACGGCCGTCGGGCCGGTGGCGAGGACGCCGATGCGCCGGTCCCGGACCTCCCACCCGTGGCAGTACGGGCAGTGCAGCACGTCGTGACCCCACCGCTCGGCCAGCCCCGGCAGGTCGGGCAGCTCGTCGACGAGCCCGGTCGCCACCAGCAGCCGCCGCGCCCGCACCTCCCGCCCGCCGTCCAGCGTGACCACGAAGCCGGTGTCCCCCCGGGCTGCCGCCTCGACCCGGCCGGCGACGATCTCGCCGCCGTAGCGGGTCACCTCGTCGCGCCCGGCCGCCACCAGCTCGGCCGGCGGGGTGCCCTCCCGGCCCAGGTAGTTGTGCACGTGCCCGGCCGGGGCGTTGCGCGGCTGCCCGGCGTCCACCACCAGCACCGACCGCCGCGCCCGGGCGAGGGCCAGGGCCCCGCTCAGCCCGGCCGCGCCCCCGCCGACCACCACCACGTCGTACGCCTCGTCCACCGCGCGCCTCCTTCGCTCGTCGTGCGCCCACCGTGCCGCGCGGCCCGCCGATCCGACAAGAGAAGTTGCCGGAACGGCAAAAGACCGGCCGGCCGGATGGCCCCGCCGGAGGGGATTGCGGGGCATGTTACCTAGAACTACTATGCATTGCAGTTCTAGGGATAGGTGGTCGGATGCACATCACCAAGGACCTCGTCGCCGCCTCGGCGACGCCGCTCGTGCTGGGGATCCTCGCCGAGGGCGAGAGCTACGGCTACGCGATCCTCAAACAGGTCAACGAGCTCTCGGGCGGGCGGCTGGAGTGGACCGAGGGTCTGCTCTACCCGCTGCTGCACCGCCTGGAGCGGCTCGGGCACGTCGAGTCGTACTGGCAGACCCCGCCCGGGGGACGCCGCCGCAAGTACTACCGCATCACCGACCAGGGCCGGGCCGAGCTGGTCGAGCAGCACCGCCAGTGGGCCGCGGTCGTCGACGCCCTGCGCGGCGTCTGGAACACGACCCGGGCCATCAACCCGATCGTGGCACCGGCCTGGGAGGCGGGACGATGACCCTCGACAGCGACAGCGACAGCGACCTGGAAGGCCAGATCGCCCAGTGGCGGGCCTACACCCGCCGTCGCCGGGAGCTGCACCACGCCGACACCGAGGAGCTGGAGGACCACCTGCGCAGCCGGATCACCGAGCTGACCGAGGCGGGCCTGCGCACCGACGAGGCGTTCCTCATCGCCGTCAAGCGCATGGGCAGCCTCGACGAGCTGTCGCGGGAGTTCGCCCGCGAGCACTCCGAGCGGCTATGGAAACAGCTCGTCCTGCCGGGGGAGCCGGACGCGCCCGCCGCCGCCCGCGCCCGCCGCGAGCTGCCCGTCATGGTGCTCTGCGCGGCCCTCGCGGCCCTCGCCATCAAGGTGCCGAGCTGGTTCGGGCTCGACCTGGCCGACGAGGACGCCGCCTTCTACGCCCGCAATCTGAGCCTGTTCGCGCTGCCGGCGCTGGCCGCGTACTTCGCCTGGCAGCGCCGGGTCGGCGTCCGCGTCGTCGGGGCGCTCGTGGCGCTGTTCGCCCTCGGCGGGGTCGCCGCGAACGCCTACCCGCTCGCCGGGGACTCGCAGTCCTTCGGGCTCACGGCGATCCACCTGCCGCTGGCGTTGTGGCTGGTCGTCGGCGTCGCCTACGTGGGCGGCGACTGGCGCTCCGAGCGGCGCCGGATGGACTTCATCCGGTTCACCGGCGAGTGGGTGATCTACTTCAGCCTCCTCGCCCTGGGCGGCGGCGTGCTCACGGCCTTCACCGCCGGCACCTTCCGGGCCATCGGCATCGACGCCGAACAGTTCATCAGCTCGTGGCTGCTGCCGTGCGGCGCGATGGCGGCCGTCGTCGTGTCGGCGTGGCTGGTCGAGGCGAAGCAGAGCGTCATCGAGAACATGGCCCCGGTGCTGACCCGCGTCTTCACGCCGCTGTTCGCGGCGACCCTGCTGGCGTTCCTGGTCGCCGTCGTCTGGACCAACAGCGGCATCGACGTCAAGCGCGACGTGCTCATCCTGTTCGACCTGCTGCTCGTCGTCGTGCTGGGCCTGCTGCTGTACGCCATCTCCGCCCGCGACCCCGCCGCCCGGCCCGGGCTGTTCGACCGCCTCCAGTTGGCGCTCGTCGTCAGCGCCCTGGTCATCGACGTCCTGGTGCTGGTGGCGATCACCAGCCGGATCGGCGAGTGGGGCTTCAGCCCCAACAAGACGGCGGCGCTGGGGGAGAACATCGTCCTGCTGACCAACCTGGCCTGGTCGGCGTGGCTGTTCCTCGGCTTCGTCCGGGGCCGCGCGCCCTTCGCCCGCCTGGAGCGCTGGCAGACCCGCTACCTCGCCGTGTACGCCGGCTGGGCCTGGGTCGTCGTCCTGGCCTTCCCCCTCGTGTTCGACTTCGCCTGAGCCCCTGAGCCGGTCCGGTCGCCGTTCGCGCGGTGGCCGGGCCGGCTACGGCGTCCAGCGGATGTTGGGGTTCACCTGGCCGGTCCAGTTGAAGATGGCCATGTTGTCCCACTGGTTGCCGGTGCCGTTGATGTTCGCCGGGTCCCACCCGTTGCCGGGGACGGCGTACCAGGTCGGCTCCCAGTAGAAGACGCCGACGGCACCGGCGTCGCGGGCGGTGTTCTGCACCCAGGCGAACTCGGTGGCCTGCCCGCTCCAGCTCGCGGGGTGGCCGGCGCAGGGCTCGCCACCGTTGATCGAGTTCGGCTCGCCGTCGGCGTTCGCGGCGGTGAACGGGTACGCCGTCTCGGTGAGCACGACGGGCCGGCCGTAGCGGGACCGCACGTCGGTGATGACGTTGTAGAGGTTGGCCAGGCTGCCGTGCCACATGCAGTAGTAGGACAGGGCGGTCAGGTCCCACTGGACGCCCTTGGCCCGGATGCCGTCGTAGAACCAGCGCGCGTTGGCCATGCTGTCCGCGTTGGCGGTGTGGATGATCACCTGAGTGCCGCCGTTGCACTGCTTCGTCGCCTGGTAGCCGGCCTTGAGCAGCAGGCTGAGGTTGGTGAAGTCGTTGTTGACGACCTTGCCGTCGTTCCACAGCATGCCGACGTTGATCTCGTTGCCGATCTGCACGCTGTCCGGCGTGGTGCCCTGCGCCTTGAGGCTGGAGCAGACGTCGTAGGTGTAGTTGTAGACGTCCGTCTGCAACTGGCCGATGCCGTGGCTGGCCCAGGCGGCGGGCTTGTACTGCTTGCCCGGGTCGGCCCAGGTGTCCGAGTAGTGGAAGTCGATCATCAGCTTGAGGCCCTTGGCCTTGACCGTCCGCGCGTACGCCAGCACCCGGGCCTTGTTGTTCCAGCCGCTGGCGGGGTTGTTCCAGACCCGGAGCCGGACGTAGTTGACGCCGAGGCCCTTGAGGATGTCGAGCGGGTCCCGCGCCGTGCCGGCGGCGTCGTAATATCGCGCGCCGAGGTCCAGGCTGCGCTGCACGCTGGAGACGTCCGCGCCCAGCATGGTGAGCGTGTTCGCGGCGGAGGCCGGCGCGGGCGGCACGAGCAGGGCGGCCGGCAGGGCGACCAGCGCGAGGAACGCGGCGATCCAGGCGTGCGGGCGGGAGCGGTGCCGAGTCATCCCGACCTCCTCGGTGGCGGGCGCGGGGCCGGGGCGCGGCACCGCCGGACATCAATCGATGTCCATATATACCACAGGTGGCGGGCCCGTCAGGCGTTCCGCCCCGGGCGGTCGCCCGCCTCCGTCGAGGCGGCAGCCTGGTCGACCGGGCCCACCGCGAACGGGTGGCGCAGCCGCCGCATCGCCTCCTCGCTGCCGTCGAAGGTCACGCCCCGGTCGTCGAGGTCGTCGGCGGTCGGCGTGACGAGGAACAGGGCCGATCGATCGTCGTCGTGAAAAGTCATGCGGGAGTCCCGTTTCTGGAGAGGAAGAACCTGGGCGGCTGCGGGTGGTGTTGCCGCATGGTCCCAGTCGGCGCTCACACCGGCGCCCGATCACGATGCCCGACGGCGGAGGAACCTCCTGCCGACACCGTCACCCCGCACCATACCCGGCGACGCCCCCGTCCACGCCGGCCGGACGTCGCCGGCCTCAGTCCGTCGAAGCTCCCACCGTGGTCGCGGACGCCCGGCCCTCCTGCCGGGCCCGGTCGAGCAGCAGGTCGAGCCGCCGCTGCCGCCGCCGACGGACGGCCCGCAGCAGCAGGGCGACCGCGACGAGAACGACCAGCAGGCCGAGCTGCGGCCACGGCACCGCCCAGACCGTCACGGTGGCCGTGGCCTGCCGGACGTCGGCGACGGTCCCGTCGCCGAGCGCCGCCGGGGTCACCGTCACGGTCGTCCGCAGCGGGCCCAGCCCCCAGACGCCGCCGACGTTGGCCCGGGCCACGCGGCTGCCGCCGGGCAGCAGCTCCTCCACCTCGACGGTGGTGTCCCGTCTGGCGAGGCCGAACGCCTCCGAGACGGTCACCCGCCCCCGGCCGGAGGCCCAGACGTTGCCGCCGTTGGCCACCGCGTACCGCAGGCGGAGCGTGCCCGGCGCGAACGGGTTCCAGGACCGGGCGTATGTGGCGGTCACGTCGTCGACGGCCAGGGCCGCCGTGGCCGTGCCGCTGGCGCGCAGCATGACCCGGAAGCCGACCCGGCTCTCGACGGCGACCGTGCCGCCGGTGCTGGTGACCGACGCCGCGATGCCCGCCGGATGGTCGCCCGGCGCGGCGTCGGCGGGCACGGTGATCGTGAAGGGCACCACCTTCGTCTCGTTCGCGCCGACGGTGACCGTGTCGCGCACCGAGATCCAGGTGCCGCCGTCCTTCGACGTCTCGGTCGAGGGCAGCATGTTGAAGCGGCCCTTGTCGGTGAGATAGCCGTCGGCGGCCTGGAGGCGGAACACCGCCCTGGCGGCGCTGAAGTTGCGCACGGCCAGGTGTTCCGTCACCACCTGGCCGGGGTCGAGGGTGCGCTCGATCCACCGCCGGCCGTCCGGGCCGTCCGGGTCGGCCGGCTGCACCGCCCAGGTCAGCTTCGGCGCGGCGGGTTCCGCGCCGGCACCGGTGGGCGCGACCGGCACGGCGACGAGCACCGCCGCCAGCACGGCGAGCAGCCTCGGCAGCGCCTGCGGCACGGAACGGATCATCGGGCGTCCTCCGGCGGGGTGCGGGGGCGGGACCGCTGCCGGCCCCGCCCCCGCGCGTGATCATTCGAACAGGGACAGGGTCAACGTCGAGGTGTACGCGCCCGCGGCGACGTCCGCCGGGGTGCGCAGGTACAGGTCGGCGTTGACCGAGTACGAGTCACCGGCGACCGCCCCCGAGTCGTACGTCGACATCAGCAGCTCCTGGTCGGCCAGGCCGACATTGTTGCCGGGCTGGGTCGGCTCGTCCAGGACGGTCACGACCTCCTCGCCCTCGGTCACCGAGCCGGTGGTGCCGCCGTCGATGAGCCGCGGCTTCCAGCCGAGGTGACCGGCGCTGATCGGGGCCTGCCCGGAGCTGCCGACGAAGTCGCTCGCGCTGCCGACCACGGCCCAGGCCGCGCCGGCCGGCACCTCGTCGGCGGTGCGGGTGTCGGTGACCGTCACCGTCGGCAGGGTGCCGACGAACTGGCGTACCAGCAGGGTCGAGCCGTCCTCGGACAGCGCGACCGAGTCGCCCGCGACCGACAGGGCGAGCACGCCCGGCTCCCGGATCTCCTCGATGTCGACCGTCACCCGGACGTCGGCGCCGTCCTCGGCCAGGGCCGGTGCCGGCAGCGCCGCCGTCCCGGCCAGGATGGCGGCCGCGGCACCCGCCGCGTACAGCCGCTTACGCTTCCATGTGTTCATGCGATCTCCGTTGACGTCCGTGGTTGATGGGGGTTGGTGGTCATCCGCCGCAGCTGAGGGCGGGGTGGTTGGCGGTGACGACGGTGGTGACGGTGGTGCCGTCGACGGTGCCGGTGGCGCGGATGGTGGCGGTGCCGGCGGGGATGGAGGTGGCGCGGGTGGTGAAGGACTGGTAGGCGTTGGTGCCGGGTGCGACGGCGGTGACGGTGCGGGTGCCGTAGGCGGTTTCGAGGGTGATGTCGACGGGTGCGGTGTGGCCGTTGGTGGCCTGTACGGCGACGTAGGCGCGGCCGCCGACGCAGCGTGTCTGCGCGCTCGCCGTCACCGGCAGCTCCGGCTGACCGGTCGCGGCCGCGAACTTCCAGGAGTCGAGCTCGAAGAGGTCCGCCCCGGCGGGTCCCGAGTAGGTGAAGTAGACGTCGTGCACGCCGCTGACGCCCTGGAGCGCGGCGGTCACCTCGGCCCACTCGCCGGCGGGCGTGTCGACCTCGACCGTGCCGACCACGGGGCCCGCCACGTCGTCCAGGCGCACCTGCACCCGGCCGCCGGCGGCCAGCGCCCGCACCTTCGCCGTCACGCTCGCCGCGCCGGCCGTGCCGAAGTCGACGGACGACAGCGCCGTCCAGTCGCCGTTGTCGATGTCACGCACCACCAGGTTCGGCGCGGAGGTGCCGAACTGGGCGGAACCGCCGTCGACCTTCGCGGTCGCGATGCCCTTGCTCCAGCCGAAGGTCTCCGCCTCGAACAACCGGTACGGGTCGAAGTCGCGGACCTGGTCCACGCCCGCGTAGGTGCCCACGACCTGCTGGATCGTGCCGTCCGGGTTGAACGTCAGCTCCTGGATGTGCGGGCTGCGGTAGCCCTGCGTGGTGTTGCCGTTGATGCGCTTGTTGAGCGTCGGGGCGTGGTAGGTGAAGTAGTACCTGCCCCCGAACTCGAACACCGACTGGTGGTTGTTGCCGCCCGTGCCGGCGCCGAAGAACTGCGACTGGTTCGGGAACAGCACGCCCGCGTAGGTCTCCTTCGGCCAGGACATCGGGTCGTCGGAGATCAGGTAGCCGATCTGGCCGCCGCCGGGGTAGCCGGGCAGCGGGGTCTGGTTGCCGCCGAAGTCCGCGCCCCCGAAGTGCGACGAGTACGACAGGTAGTACTTGCCCTGGCGCTTGAAGACCTGGGCCGCCTCGAACGAGACCGGGGTGTCGACCACCACGGCCGAACCCTGGGTGGAGACCATGTCGTCGCCGAGCCTGATCGCCCGGATGTTCTTCGGGTTGTTGAAGCGCTCGGCGGCCGGCATGCTCGTCGACGCGGGGCCGCCACCGAAGTAGAGGTAGCCCTGGCCGTCGTCGTCCACCAGCGGGGCCGGGTCGAACTTCCACGCGACGTCCTCGGCACCGGGAGTGCTGCCGTTGATCAGCGTGCTCGTCCGCTCGCTGGTCCACGGGCCGAGCGGCGAGTCACCCGTGATCACGTTGCTCGAACCGCCGCCGTTGGCGTAGTAGAGGAAGAACTTCTCCTTCCCGTTCACCGTCTTCTTGGCCATGCCCGGCGCCCACGAGTTGCCGGTGAACGGCGCGACGCCGTTCGGGCCCGCGACCTGGATCTCGCCGTGGTCCGTCCAGTTCACGAGGTCCTCGGACGAGATCAGCGTGATCTGGTTGATGTTGCCGTAGTTGATGCTCGGCGAGATGCCCGTGACCGGGTCGGGCGCGTAGCCCTGGGTGTCGTTGGTCATGTACAGGTAGACCCGGCCGTTGTGCACGAAGCCGAAGCCGTCGGCGCCGAACTTGTGCCCGATCAACGGGTTGTGCTCGCCGGGCAGCTTGCCGACGACCTCGATGGTCCTCGACGGCGGCGGGGGCGGCGGCGCGCCGATCACCGACACGTCGTCGAGCGTGAAGTCCATGAGGTGCAGGGCCGGGTCGGTGGACGGCGTGCTCGTCCACGGCGTCTCGAAGAAGATCCGGGCCGTCGACACGCTCTGGGACGCCGGAATGGTGAACGTCCCGTTGAACTGCGCCCACTGCCCCTTCGTCGCGACCACGCTCACCAGGTTGGTGTAGGTGGACCCGCCGTAGTGCATGGTGGCGAAGAACTGCTTCGTCGCCGGCCCGGCCTCGTTCTCGTACTTGATCCGGGCCGTGAGGGCGTAGGTCTGCCCGGCCTGCACCTTGCCGCTGAGATCCTGCATCGGCCCGGAACCGGTCGTCGCCCGGCCGGTGACGAGCGCCGCGCCCGACCCGGCGTAGGCGTCCGACGTCGCCGACAGCGTCGCGCCGTCGGTCGAGTTGCCGTTGTTCACGAACCAGTTGGCGACGCCGGCCTCGAACCCCCCGTTCACGATGAGGTTCTCCTCGGCGGCCTGGGCCGGCGCCGACGTGGCGACCAGCCCCGCGGCCAGCATGGCGCCGACCGCCGCGATCGCGGTCACCCGTCGCCGGGTAGCCCCTCGCAAGCGTTGTCTCACTCGGTGTGCTCCTTCGTTGGGACGTGCACTGGTGGTGGGTCGCCGGCCCCTCTCGGGCCGGTCGGCTATGCGCCGCAGCTGAGGGCGGGGTGGTTGGCGGTGACGACGGTGGTGACGGTGGTGCCGTCGACGGTGCCGGTGGCGCGGATGGTGGCGGTGCCGGCGGCGACGGAGGTGGCGCGGGTGGTGAAGGACTGGTAGGCGTTGGCGCCGGGTGCGACGGCGGTGACGGTGCGGGTGCCGTAGGCGGTTTCGAGGGTGATGTCGACGGGTGCGGTGTGGCCGTTGGTGGCCTGTACGGCGACGTAGGCGCGGCCGCCGACGCAGCGCGTCTGCGCGCTCGCCGTCACCGGCAGCTCGGGCTCGGCGCGGAGCACGCCGAGCCGCGCCAACTGGAAGCTGAGCGACCGCTGCGGCGCGTCGATCTGGTTCTGGGTGCCGAACCGGCCGGCCCGGGCCGCCTTGGCGGTGGCGAGCGCGGCCCGCATCGCCGCCCAGGCGTCCGCCGGGTAGTGCCGGCTGTCGAGCGTCTCGGCGTGCGCGATGGCCGCGTCGAGCGCGCCGGTGTCCAGCGGCAGGCCCTGCGCGGTCAGCGTGTCGCTGAGCAGGTAGTGGTCGAAGTCGACCCGCCCGCCCGTGGCCTGCGTGGCGTAGTTGAACAGGCCGACCCGGTGGCCCATGAAGTGCGCGAGGCTGCCGTCGAGCGTCTGCGGGCCGACCCGGTTGCCGAGCTGCGTCCAGGTGAGCCCGTCGAGGCTGTAGTAGAAGGTGGTCCAGAGCTGCCCGACCGGCGCGGCGAAGTCGAGATCGGCCTTCACGTGGACCACGGTCGCGTCGCCCAGCGGCACCGTCGTGCCCGGCAGGAAGCTCTCCAGCGCGGCCTGGTCGAGGTCGACCGCGAACGGCTGCCCCCGGTTGACCACGCCGAGGGTGTTCTGGCCGTCGACGCGCTTGACCGCGACGTACGAGAAGCCCCGGTTGTAGGCGGCCAGGCCGGCGACGTCGCCGTTGCGCATGCCGGAGATGTCCATCCGGGTCTCGGCCGACTGGCGCGGGCCGAAGGTGCGCTGCGACAGGGTGTTGCGCGCCTCCTCGAACCAGGCGAGTTCGGCCCGGTTCGACAGCTTCGTGTAGACGTACTGGCCGGTGACCACCTTGCCGGTGGTCAGGCGCAGCCAGCCCTCCCGGTCGGTGAGCGACCAGTACCGGTTGTCCGGGGCGTGGTTCCACTCCCAGGCCAGGTCCAGCCGCGAGCCGTTCGGGGCGATCTCCGCCTCGGTCGGGTGTTCGGTGGTGACGGGCTGCCCGACGACCGAGACGTCGTCGATCAGGTATTCCACCGTGGACGACGCCGGCTGCGGGTTGCCCCACGGCGTCTCCACCGCGAACTTGACGTTGGCGAGGTTCGCCGTCGCCGGGAACGTGTACTGGCCGGTGACCGTCGTCCACTGGCCGACGGGGACGGTGCCGAAGGTCATGACCTGCACGCCGGAGCCCCAGTCGGCGGCCAGGTTGAACCGGACGCTGGCCGGGCCCGAGGTGTACTTGATCTTCGCCGACACCGTGTAGGTCACACCGTGCTGGAGCTTGCCGGCGAGATTCTGGTGGGGGCCGGAGCCGTTGAGCGTGCGGTTGCCGACCCGCAGCGCCGCCGCGCCCGAGGCGGCGTCGGCCGGCTCCAGGGCGAGAGTCGCCCCGAACTGCGCGGACCACGGCGAGACGCTGCCGGACTCGAAGCCGGCGTTGCCGAGCAGCTCGACGCCGAGGAGCGACTCGTCGAGGTCGGGCGGCGTCGGGATCGTCCACTCCTCGTCCTGGTACGTCTTGTGCGGCGCGTCGTTGGCGAAGTCGTCCGAGGCGACGATGCTCTTCTGCCGTTCGAGGGCCTCCTCGGCCGGGCTCAGCCGGATCGGCTTGGTGAACGCGCCGTCGACCGGCACGACCCCGTTGTTGCCGAACGTCGGCCACCCGTCGGACCAGGTGGCGGGGATGAGGGCGGGGATGCGGCCGATCGGGAACGTGTCGCGGAAGAACATCCCGTGCCAGTCCGTCCCGCCGCCGACGCGCGCGACCGGCACGAGGCTGCCCTGGGCGAAGCCGTTGGAGTTGAGCACGCCGCGCGCCTCGTAGGTGTTGACCCCGCCGGCCGAGGTGTACCGCCCGAGCAGGTCCTTCGAGCGGAACATGACGACCTGACGCCCCTGGCCGGAGGGCCAGGTGATGATGACGGCGTAGTACCAGCCGTCGATGTGGTAGAACTGCGCGCCCTCGAACAGGCCGCCGATGAACGGTTGGCCGGCGTAGTCGGCCGCCGTGAAGATGTTCGGGTAGTCCTGCTCGATCGCGGTCAGGCCGGCGTTGAGGCGTACGGCGCTGGTGCCGCCCGAGCCGTAGAAGATGTACGGCGTGCCGTCCACGTCGAAGAAGAGCGACGGGTCGTGCAGGCCACGGCCGAGGGCGGTGCGCTGCCACGCGCCGTTCTCGATGTCGTCGGTGCGGTAGATGTACGCGCCGTTGAGGTTGTTGGTGTTGAACGCGACGTAGTACATGCCGTCGTGGTAGCGCAGCGACGACGCCCACTGCCCCTGACCGTAGGAGTTCTGGCCGTTGCGCAGGGAGAACGAGTCGCCGATGCTGGCCCGGTCGAAGACGTAGTTGACCGTCTCCCAGTTGACGAGGTCGTACGACTTCATGATCGGTGCACCCGGGCTCAGGTGCATCGTCGTGCTGATCATGTAGTAGATGTCGCGGCCCTCGTCGTTCTCGGCGGCCGGGACCCGCTCGACGCTGATGTCCGGCACGTCGGAGCGCAGCAGCGGCACGGTGTACGTGCCGTCGCCCCGGTCGGTCGACGTGTGCGACGACTCCGGGGACCACTCGTCGGCCGCCTGCGCCGCTGTGCCGATCGTCACGACACCGGCGCACAGGAGGAGCGCCCCCACGGCTGCCAGTGAGACCCGTCGTAGCCCTCCGGAGGCACCACGACCCACGGTTACTTTCATGCGAACTCCTGCCGCCAACGTAACGGGAGGTTCATAGTGTTATCGCTCACATGCGGTGTCAAGACGTTCCCGAGACTTGCCGGAAATCTTCGTGAAACAGTCGCCGCCGGGCGTGGAAGCGCTCCCGTAGCGGCAGATCAGCCGCGCTCCGATCAGGTGCAAGTCGCCCGGTTCGCGGCGAATCACGTGAGCGCGACCTATGGGGCAAGGGCCCGCGAGTGCCGAATACCGGGTCACGATGTTTGCGCTAACACGTCCCTGTCGTGAGGGGGGCCAAGAATAGCGGCGGCAGTCGCTCCCAATCGCTCGGGAGGCGCAATTCAAAATGAGTCCCGTCGATCTGCTGTTGCATTGTCGGCGGTGATTCGGGTCGCCGGTCGAACGCTGCGCGGGGGGCTGACCCGAAACCCGCCGCCGGGGAGACTGCGGTACGGCCCGCACCGCGCGGGCCACCTCGACCCCGGGAGGCAGCAGATGACTCCGGCCCAGGCCCGCACGACCCCCGGCACCGCCGGCTGGAGCGACGGCGCGTTCACCAACCCGGTGCTCGCCGGTCTGCACCCGGACCCGAGCGTCTGCCGGGTCGGCGACGACTACTACCTGGCCTGCTCCAGCTTCGAGTACTTCCCCGGGGTGCCCATCTTCCACAGCCGCGACCTCGTGCACTGGGCACAGATCGGCAACGTGCTGGACCGGCCCGGCCAACTGGTGCTGCCCGCGACGATGCCGTCGTCCGCCGGCGTCTACGCGCCGACGCTGCGCCACCACGACGGCCGCTTCTGGCTGATCGTCACCAACTGCGCCGACGGCGGCGGTAACCTCCTCTACACCGCCACCGACCCCGCCGGCGACTGGTCGGATCCCGTCCGGCTGCCCGGCATCGGCGGCATCGACCCGGACCTCGCCTGGGACGACGACGGCACCTGCTGGTGCACCTACGCCGGCATCGAGCAGGTGCGCCTCGACCCGCACACCGGGCGGACGCTCGGCCCGCCCCGCCGCCTGTGGTCCGGCGCGCCCGGCGCGCAGGCACCGGAGGCCCCGCACCTGTACCGGGTCGGCGACCACTGGTATCTCCTGATCGCCGAGGGCGGCACCGAACGCGGGCACGCCGTCTCGATCGCCCGCGCCCCCGCGCCCGACGGGCCCTACGAGCCGTGCCCGGCCAACCCGATCCTGACCCACCGGGGCACCAACCGTCCGATCCAGAACACGGGCCACGCCGACCTCGTCGAGGCGGCCGACGGAACCTGGTGGATGGTGCTGCTCGGCGTACGCCCCGGCGGCGGCACCCCCGGCTGGCACGTGCTCGGGCGGGAGACGTTCCTGGCCCCGGTGACCTGGGTCGACGACTGGCCGGTGGTGGGCGCGGTCGAGCCGGTCATGCAGGCGCCGCCGTGGCCCGCGCACCCGGTGCCGACGTCGCCCGTGCGGGACGACTTCGACGCCGACGGGCTGCACCCGCGCTGGGTGTCGGTGCGGTCCCGACCCGCCGGGAGCTGGTCGCTGACCGAGCGGCCCGGCTGGCTCACGCTGCGGGCGCGCGGCGCGTCGCTGGACGAGCCCGACGTCACGTTCGTCGGCCGCCGCCAGCAGCACCTGTCGTGCCGGGTGCGGACGCTGGTCGACGCGACCGGGGGGCGCGGCGGCCTCGCCGTACGCCTCGACGAGCGGCACCACTACGAGATCGAGGCGGGCGACGGCGAGGTGCGGGTGCTCGCGCGGATCGGCTCGGTGCTGTCCACGGTGGCCACCCGGCCCGTCGGGGCCGGCCCGGTGTGTCTGCGCGTCGACGTGGTCGCCCCGTCGCCCGGCGACTGGCACCCGGCCAAGGAACCCGACGTGCTCCGGTTCGGCGTCGAGGCGGCGGACGGCACGTACGACGTGCTGGGCACGCTCGACGGCCGTTACCTGTCCACGGAGGTCGCCGGCGGCTTCACCGGCCGGGTCGTCGGCATGTACGCCGGGTCCGGCAGCGTCCGCTTCGACTGGTTCGACTACGAGCCCCGCGACCTCGCGCGCGCGGACGGGGCGGTGCCGTCCGGGACCGAGCCGGGGCGCTGACGGCCGGCGGGCCCGGAGCCGGGTGGCTCCGGGCCCTGATCGTGCCGTGCTCAGGGGCTGGTGCAGGAGACGTTGCTGGGCGCGGGCCCGTCGCCGGTGGCGGTGAACCCGAACGTCGTCGAGCCGTTCGGGGCGACCGTGCCGTTGTAGGCGGCGTTCTTGACGGTGACGTTGCCGGTGGTGCCCGTGTTGACGCCGTTCCAGACGCTGCTGATGGCCTGGCCGCTGCCCAGCGTCAGGCGTACGGTCCAGCCGTTCAGCGTGGCGGTGGTGCCGTTGGCCACGGTGACCTCACCCTGGAACCCGCCGGGCCAGCTGTTGACCGCGCGGTACGTGGCGGTGCAGGTGCCGGGCTCGCCGGTCGGCGGCGGAGTCGTCGGCGGCGGGGAGGTCGGGGGCGGGGTGGTCGGCGGCGTGCTGGTGGGGGGAGCGGTGGTCGGCGGCGTGGTCGACGCGAACTGGCTGAAGAACTTCCAGATCTCGCCCGAGGTCCAGGTCCGGGAGTCGTTGGGGCTGGAGGAGCCGTCCACCGGGCTGGGGGTGTGGTCACCGTCGAAGGCGGCCCACTGCACGGGGTAGCCGGCCCGGCAGCCGGAGTAGGCGGTGGTGATGTGGGTCAGGCTGCCCCGGCTCGGCTCGCGCGGGCTCTGCGCGGTGCAGCCGTTGTTCCTGACGAACGTGTCGCGCAGCGACCGGCCCGCCGAGATGTTCAGCACGCTGTCGTAGATGCCGTGGATGCCGAAGTACGCCACCGGCTGGGTGCCGGGGTTGCAGCCGCTGAGGTTGGCCCCGGACAGGACGCTGACCGCCCGGATGACGGTGGGCCGGGCGCAGGCCACCGCGTAGCTCATGGCCCCGCCGTAGCTCCAGCCGAGCGCGAAGCGCTGCGTCGTGTCGACGCAGAGGTCGTTCTCGATCACCCGGGAGATGTCGTCGAACAGGGTCAGGTCACGGCCGTTGGTGTTGGCCCAGCCGTTGTCGATGCCCTGCGGCGCGACGAAGATCGTGCTGTTGTTCGACAGCGGCAGCAGGCCGTAGTAGCCGGCCGAGGCGACGTTGTTGGCCGAGCCGTTCAGCCAGTGGAAGCCGAAGATCAGCCGGTAGGGGCGGTTCCTGTCGTACCCGTCGGGGATCCGCAGGATGTAGCTGCGGTTCTGCCCGCTGCTGGAGATCGTGCGCGTGCCGCTGGTCAGCGTGGGGGCCTTCCCACAGCCGGCGGTCGCCGCGAGCGTGCCGTTCGTCGCGGCCTCCGCCGCCTGGCCGAGGCTGCCGGTCAGCACGCCGCCGGCGGTGGCGACGACGAGCGCCGCCGCGGCCGCGACGGAGGAGAGGACGTATCTGTGTTTCCACTGCCTCACCATTGCCTGGTTCCTTCCATCGATCGTCATGTGCGTGGTGGGGTCGTGTTGCCGTCCGTCGGCCGGCCCGGCAGGAGGGGGCTCGGAACGTGACGCCCGGCGGGTTGCCGCTTGGGTGAGCGGCCCGGCTGCCCGGCCGGGCCACGGGGTGGTGGCGGCCACGGGCGTCCGGGCTTCCTCCGCGTGGTCGACGGAAGCACCTCCCGGAGTCGTGGGGTTGCCACCAGCCCGTGTTAACGCTCACGTATTGATGGTCATATGTTTTCAGAAAGTTGCGGATTCATCAAGCGATAGTTTCGATCTTGGGTCGCCGGGCTGCGGTCGCGGCGCTCCCCGCCCCGTCGGGCGCGCGGCGCGGTTGCGCAGAGTTTTCGGGCGACTACTTCCCCGGACGGTGCAACTCCCCGGCCGGGTGGCTCCGTTCTACCTCCGTCATGAGGAGGCAGTCGACTTGAGAGCCGAAGACGAGCAGGCGTTCCGCGAGTTCGTGACGTCACAGATGGCGTCGCTGCGCAAGCTGGCGTACATGACCTGCGGCGACTGGCACACGGCGGAGGACGCCGTGGCCAACGCGCTGGTCAAGCTCTACCCCCGCTGGCGGAAGCTGGAACGGCCCGATCTCTACGCCAAGACCATGGTCTACCGGGCCGCGATCGACGAGACCCGCCGGCCCTGGCGACGCGAGCGGTCGGCCGGCGACGCCATGCCGGACGTGGCGCTGCGGGACCCGGCCGCCGCGGCCGACGAGCGCATGCGCCTGCGGGCGGCGCTCGACGCCGTGCCGGCCCGGCAGCGGGCTGCGGTCGTGCTCCGGCACTACCTGGGCCTGAGCTTGGAGGACACGGCCGGCGTGCTCGACTGCACGGTGGGCACGGCCAAGAGCCAGGCCTCCCGTGGCCTGGCGAAGCTGCGCGAGGCCCTCGCCGGCGAACACATCAGTCTCACCGGGAAGCAGATGGAGGAGTGGACCAGTGCAGTTGCGTGAATTCGTGGACGCCGTGACGGGCGAGGAGCCGCCGATGGCCCGCACCGTCGACGACATCGTCGCGGCCGGGCGGCGGGCCGAGCGGCGACGCCGGGCCGGCTTCGCGTCGGCGGGCGCGGCCGGTCTCGTCGTGGTCGCGGTCACCGGCGCGTTCCTGCTGCCGACCTCCGGCGCCGAGCGGAACACCCCGGCCACGCCGGCCCAGGCCGGCGCGGCGGCGGCCGAGCCCGCCGAGGCCACATGGCCCGACGCCCCGCCGTTCACCTTCACCTTCCAGGGGTACGACGCCGGCACGCTGCACGTGCAGGACCCGATCGTCGCGTCCACCGCCTACCAGATCGCCTCCGTCTACTCCGACCGCCACACCTCGAACGACAAGCCCGTCACGGCCGAGGAGGAGGCTGGAACGCGGGGCGACATCCTTGAGTGGAAGAAGAGGGCGGCCAAGGGGAAGCCGAGCCTGTGGGCGTACCTGACCGTCTACCGGCCGGGCGCCTTCGACCCCGCCAAGATCAAGGGCGGCGAGAAGGTCACCGTGGCCGGTCGCAAGGCCGTCCAGGCGACGCTGCCGGTCGGCCTCGGCCCGCAGGGCCCGACGGACGCGCGCAACAAGCTGTTCGCCTGGGAGTACGCCCACGACGCCTGGGCGGCCGTCACGTCGATCTCCAGCGACCAGGCCGCGCCGAGCTTCCGGGACCTGGGCGGCCTGGTCGAGGGCCTGAAGCCCGGCAGGCCGAAGCCGGCCCCGGTGCCGTTCACGGTGGGCTACGTGCCGGCCGGCTACCTGCCGCTGCAGAGCGGCACGCACGCCATGCCCGGCCTCAGCGGCATCGCCACGGCCCGTGCCGGCGACTACGGCGGCGCGACGTACACCAGGCCGGCCATGCCCACCTCGGGCCTGACCCTGCCGTACGACGCGGTCGAGGGCACCATCAAGGACGGCTTCCACATCTTCGTCACGCCGAACACCAGCTCGAACCAGTCGCCGGAGCCCGGCACGACGAAGTGCTACCGCACCACCGACGGCCCCGCGCGGGGTGGCTTCTGCAACGTCTGGAGCGCCGACGGCAGCGTCGTCCTCCAGGTCAGCAGCCAGGGCCTCGGCAACAGGCTGCCGCTGGCCGAGGTGGAGAAGGTCGCGAAGGGGATCACGGTCGCCGACGTCGCGGACGAGTCGACCTGGACTCCCGCCGCGAAGGCCCTGCGTCCGTGAGGAATCGGCACCTGGAGGTGGCGGGGGCCTGCTCGGCGGGGCCGGCTCCCGGGGGCGGGGCGGGGAGCTGAGGCTGGCCTGATCGTCACGGCGACAACGGCACTGCGCGTCACCGGCGGTGCCGTTGTCGCCGTTTCGGGTCCAGGTCATCGGTCGGCAGTGGTCGAAACTTTCGGGCATCTCGTTCGAAACTACCGGTTGAAACGCCCGGGGTTGTCTGTCAGCCTTGGTAACCATCGATCGATGTGAACGTAGACCTGGCCCGTCCCGGCCCGGCCGGACCCACCGCACCCACCCCACCACCAGGAGGAACCGACAGTGCGAGGACACGCGCACCCCCCGCCCCCGGACGACACCAGCGCCGGCCGGGTGGCCCCCGGCCTGCGGGGACGACTGGCCAAGCTGGCCGCAGCCGGCATCGCCGCCGCCGTCGGGCTGTTCACCATCGCGGTGGCGACCGGATCGGCGTCGGCCGCCGACAACCCGTACCAGCGGGGCCCGGACCCCACCCGGGCCAGCGTCGCGTCCGAGAACGGCCCCTTCGCCAACACGTCGGTCGCCGTCCCGACCGGCTACGGCTTCAACGGCGGCCGGATCTACTACCCGACCGACACCAGCCAGGGCACCTTCGGCGCGATCGCGATCTCGCCCGGCTACACCGCGCTGTTCTCCGTCGAGCTGGCCTGGATGGGGCCGTGGCTGGCCTCCCACGGCTTCGTCGTGATCGGCATCGAGACCAACAGCCGCAACGACTTCGACACGGCCCGGGGCACCCAGTTGCTCGCCGCGCTGGACTACCTGACCCAGCAGAGCCCGGTCCGCGACCGCGTCGACTCCAGCCGGCTGGCCGTCGCCGGTCACTCCATGGGCGGCGGTGGGGCGTTGAGCGCGGCCATGCGGCGCTCGTCGTTGAAGGCGGCGGTCGGCATCGCGCCGTACTCGCCGTCGTCGAACCTGGCCACCGACCGGGTGCCCACGATGGTCTTCTCCGGGCAGGCCGACACGGTGGTCACCCCGTCCTACGCCACCGGCCTCTACAACAGCCTCCCGAGCACCACGGAGAGCGCCTACCTGGAGGTCGCGGGCGCCGACCACGGGTTCATGGTCGGCCGGTCGAACCCCGTGCTGATCCGGACCATGCTGCCGTTCCTCAAGATCTTCATCGACAACGACGCCCGCTACAGCCAGTTCCTCTGCCCGCTGCTCGACACCAGCGGCGTGGTCACCTACCGCAGCACGTGCCCGCTGCTGCCCACCCCGCCGACCAGCCCGACGGCGACCCCCACCACCACCCCGACCGGGCCTTCGCCGACCAGCCCGCCCGGCGCCGCCAGCCAGCTCGTCGGCGCGCAGTCGGGCCGGTGCGTCGACGTGCCCAACGCCTCCCGCGCCAACGGCACCCGGGTGCAGCTCTGGGACTGCAACCGGCAGTCCAACCAGTCGTGGACGTACACCTCGACCAAGCAACTACGGGTGTACGGCGACATGTGCCTGGACGCGGCGGGCACGGGCAACGGCGCGGCGGTCCAGATCTACGGCTGCCACGGCCAGGCCAACCAGCAGTGGAACGTCAACTCCAACGGCACCGTCAGCAACGTGCAGTCCGGGCGCTGCCTGGACGTCTGGAGCACGGCCAACGGGGCGCAGATCCAGCTCTACGACTGCCACGGGCAGACCAACCAGCGGTTCAACCTCACGCCCCTCGCGTGATGCTCACGGCCGACGGGCCCCGGGCGGCCTCGGAGGCCGTCGCACCCCGACCCGGCCGCACCGCCTGAGGCGGTGGCGATCGCCGACCGGCCCCGCTCGTCCCCCGAGCGGGGCCGGTCCGGCCGCACCGGCCGGTGGGGCGGTTCAGCCTGCCGACCTCTCGTCCCCGGGGCTCACCAGGATCATCCGGCGACGCCGGGCAGCGAGGAACAACGCGGCTCCGACCGCCAGCGCCGCGACGCCGATCCCGCCGATCAGACCGGCCTGCGGCCCGGTGACCGGCAACCCGCCGTCACCGCCGCCGCCACCATCCTCGCCGCCATCGTCGCCGCCGCTCTTCGCGGCCAGCACCACGGCGAACCCGTCCTCGTTGTCGCTGTCGTCCGTGTCGGCCACCCGCACGGCGACGGCGTTCGCGGGCAGCGCGGTGCGCGCAGGCTTGGAGCGGCCGTCCGTCGACCGCTCGGCGAGGCCCTCCACCTGCACGGTTCCGCCCCGCAACGTCGCCGGGGCGGTGGCGGAGGCCGCGGTCTTCACCAGGTTGAACAGCTCGACCGCCGAGTAGGTCGTGTCGTTCGGATCGGTGTCCTCGACGGCCGGGACGAGGGTGAGGCTCTCGTAGGTGCAGACCGCCGACCGCCCGGCGTCGGCGAGCACACACTCGGTGGGCTGGCTGGTGAAGGTCACCCCCTCCGGCAGGCGCAGCGTGACCCGCACTCCGCTGACCGCCTTCCGGCCCTGGTTGGCGACGGTGTGCCGGACCGCACCCGTCTCACCCGGGTGCAGCGTCCCGGTGGGCTCGGGCGTGTCGTCGGCCCCGACCCGCACCGACTGCTTCACGTCCGGGGCGACCACCGAGAGGTCGGCACTGGACTGGTCGACCAGCTCCAGCGGGAACCATCCGGTGTTGTCGGCCGGGTTCGCGTCCTTCTCCGGCCCGATGGTGACCGAAGCCTCGAACTTGCCCTCGTAGGGACCCGCAGCCCCGTAGACGGTCGCGTCGACGGGAACGTCGACGGTCTCGCCCGGCCCCGGAATCAGCTCGGGCAACAGTCGGCAGTAGAACCCGCCGAAATCACCGTCGCACTCGCCCACGCCACCCTTTGAGTGCCAGATCAGGCCGACCGGCAGGGGGCCGGGGCCCTCCTGCGGCTGGCGGACCCTGACGACGACGTCGGTCGGGGTCTCGTCCCCCAGGTTGCTGACCTTCAGATGGACGACCTTCCTCTCGACCCCCAGCGGGACCCTCGTCCCGGACGCGGCGACCGCGAGGTCCGGGCCCTTCTTCGCTGCCTCGGCGGGGCCGGCGGGGACAGCCACCCCGGCGGCGAGGAGCAGCGCGGCGGCGACAGTTCGCGACAGCCGCCGACGATCAAAGCTCATGGCAGAACCCTTCAGGACGAGCGGACAGGGTGGTGGAGAACACTATCGGCAATCGGCTTCCGTGAGTGCCCGTCGCGTTGGCGAAACCGGGGCGGCGCTGGAGTCGCGCGGCGGAGGATCGCGCCCGTGCGAGGCCGGGGGTGACACCGGCGGGGAGCGGTGTCACGGGCACCTCCATGGGGGCTTATTGCCAACTTTTGGCAACTACGCGATAGTGGCATCAGTGGGCGGGTGCTCCGGCGGCGCGATGATCCGAACCATCGCCGGGGTGCCCGCCCAGCTCATGCGACGACGAACGTTCGAGGAGCCGCCGCCCGTGGCCGCACGATCCCTGGAGTACGTCATGGTCAAGCCCCTGCCCGCGCGCGTGACGGCGGCGGCCGTCGCCGCCCTGCTCGCCGTCGCCGGCTGCTCGTCGCCGACGGCGTCGTCCGGCGGGGCGGGCGACGCCGGCACGCTGGTGGTGGCCACCGCGGGTGAACCGGACACCCTCAACCCGGTGCTGAACTACGGCGTCGACGGCGCGTCGCTGATCTTCGACGGGCTGGTCGCCCGGGACGCCGGCAACCGGCTGGTGCCCGCCCTGGCCCGCGACCTGCCGACCGTGTCGGCGGACGGCAGGACCGTGACGGCCAGGCTGCGCGAGGGCGTGCTGTTCCACGACGGCACCCCGCTCACCGCCCAGGACGTCGTCTTCACCTACCGGGCGGTGCTCGACCCGAAGGTCGACTCCACGCTGCGCTCCGACCTGGACATGCTCGCCTCCGTGACCGCGCCCGACCCGGCCACCGTGGTCTTCACCCTGAAACACCCGTACGCGCCCTTCCTGCAGCGGCTGGCGCTGGGGATCGTCCCGGCGAAGGCGTTCGCCGGGCAGGACGTCAACAAGGCCGAGTTCAACCGCAGGCCGGTCGGCACCGGCCCGTACCGGGTGACGGCGTGGACGCCGGGGGACCGGCTCGTGCTCGCGGCCTACGACAAGCACTGGGGCGGCCGGCCGAAGAACCCGGGTGTCGTGGTCGCGTTCGTCGCCGACGACAACGTGCGCGCCCAGCGGATGCGGGCCGGGGAGTTCGACGCGGCCGAGCTGGCACCCAAGCTGGCCACCGGCTTCGACGGGCAGGGCGGCTACCGGGTGCAGCGGGTCCCGACCGCCGACTACCGGGGCGTCATGCTGCCCATGGGCAACCCGGTCACCGGCGACCTGGCGATCCGGCGGGCCCTGAACACGGCGGTGGACCGGCAGGCCATGGTGACCGGCGTCCTCGGCGGGGCGGGGGAACCGGCGTTCGGGCCGGTGCCGCCCTCCTCGGAGTTCGCCGAGCCGTCGATCGTCGGCCGGCCCACCGCCGACCCGGCCGCCGCGACCGCGATCCTGGATGCCGCCGGCTGGAGGCCGGGCCCGGACGGCATCCGCGCCAGGGGCGGCCGGCAGGCCGCGTTCACGCTGATGTACCCGGCCACCGACAGCCTGCGCAAGGAACTGGCCCTCGCCGTCACCGCCGACGCGAAGAAGATCGGCATCAGGGTCACCCCGGAAGGGCTGACCTGGGACGCGATCACCCCACGGATGAAGACCGACGCGCTGGTGATGGGCTACGGCACCCCGTACGACCCGGATTTCGTCTCCTACAAGCTGTTCGGCTCGGCCCTCGCCGGGCAGGGCTTCTTCAACCCCGGCTCCTACCGGTCCGCCGTCGCCGACCGCGCGTTGCAGCAGGGCCGCGACAGCGCCGACCCGGCCGTCCGCAGGGCCGCCTACGCCACCTTCCAGAAGCAGCTCGCCGCCGACGTGCCGTGGGTGTTCCTCACCTACCTGCAGCACACCTACGTCGTGAAGGACACCGTCGCGGGTGTGACGCCGCGGGTGGAGCCGCACGAGCACGACGTCGCCAACAGCCTCTGGTGGAACGTGCACACCTGGACGAAGCAGCCGTGACCGCGGCGACGGCCGGGCGTCGGCGGCTGGCCGGGGCCGGGGCGGTGGTCCGGCGGCGGCTGGTGGTGGCCGTACCCGTGCTGGCCGCGACCAGCATGGGCATGTTCGCCCTCGGCGCGGCCTCCCCGATCGACCCCGCGCAGCAGTACGCAGGCGCGGCGGCGTTCACCACCAGCGAGGAGAACCTCGCGCAGATCCGCGCGAACTGGGGCGTCGACGACCCGCTGCCCGTGCAGTACGCCCGCTGGATCGGCAACCTGCTGCGCGGCGACCTGGGCTGGTCGACCAGCCGTCACGAGCCGGTCACCTCCGTGCTGGCCGCCCGTGCCGGCTGGACCCTGCTGCTCGTCGGCACCGCCCTCGCCCTGGTCCTCGTGGCCAGCGTGCTGCTGGGCACCCTCGCCGCGTACCGGCGCGGCGGCTGGTTCGACCGGGCGCTGCGTGCCGCCGCGTACGCCGTGCAGTCGATGCCGGTGTTCTGGATCGGCCTCGCGGCGATCGCCGTGTTCGCCCTCGCCCTGGGCTGGTTGCCCGCCGGTGGGCTCACCGACATCACCGCGACCGGCACCGACCCCGCCGACGTGGCCCGGCACCTCATCCTGCCCGTGACGGTGCTGGCAATCTCCCAGGCCCCGTGGTTCGTGCTGTTCGTCCGCGACGCCGTCGCCGAGAGCCTGCGCGACGACCACGTCCTGGCCGCCCGCGCCCGCGGCCTGCCGGGCCGCACCGTCCTGTTCGGCCACGCGCTGCGCACCGCGCTGCTGCCGTTCCTCACCCTGGTCGGCACGCATCTGCCCGAACTGGTCGGCGGCGCGGTCCTGGTGGAGACCGTGTTCTCCCTGCCAGGCCTCGGCGCGGTCACCGTCGCGGCCGCGCTGGGCGCCGACTTCCCGCTGCTCGCGGCCACCACCCTGGCCACCGCCGTCGTGGTCCTGGCCGCGAACCTCGCCACCGACCTCGCCTACGCCGCCGCCGACCCCCGGGTACGCCTCGATGACTGACCTCGCCCGGCCGCCGGCCACCACCCCGGCCCGCACCCACCCGCCGACCCGGGCCCGCGCCGGTCGCCTCGGCGCGGGCGTGGCCGTCGGCGTCCTCGCCGCCGCGGTGGCCGCATGCCTGCTCGCGCCGCTGCTGTGGCCACTCGACCAGAGCGCGGTCGACCTCGCCCGTACCCGTCTCGCGCCCTCGCCCGACCACCTGGCCGGCACCGACGACCTCGGCCGCGACGTGGCGCTGCGCAGCCTCTACGGCCTGCGGGTGTCGCTGCTGGTCGGCGCGGTCGCCGCCCTGGTCGCCACCGTCGTCGGTGGCCTCGTCGGCGCGGTCGCCGGCACCCTCGGCGGCCGGGTCGACCGGGCCCTCATGCGCGTCGTCGACACCGTCGCCGCCCTGCCGCACCTGCTGCTGGGCATCTTCGTCGTCGCGATGCTGCGCCCCGGCCTCGGCGCCGTCATCGCCTCCATCGGGCTGACGCACTGGCTGTCCACCGCCCGCATCGTCCGCTCCGAGCTGCTCAGCCTGCGCACCCGCCCGTTCGTCGACGCCGCCATCTCCGGCGGGGCATCCCGCACCCGCGTGCTCACCCGGCACCTGCTGCCGCACGTCCTGCCGCGACTGGCCCTGGCCACCACCCTGATGGTGCCGCACGCCGTCTGGCACGAGACCGCCCTGTCCTTCCTCGGCCTCGGCCTGCCCCCGCACCTCGCCTCCATCGGCAACATGATCAACGACGGGCAGCGGTCCCTGCTCACCGGAGCCTGGTGGGCCAGCATCGTCCCCGGCCTCCTCCTCGTCGCGGTCACCCTCGCCCTCGCCGTGCTCACCGGCCGCTGGCGCGACCGCCTCGACCCCCGCGTCCGAGCGGAGCTGCACCTGTGACCACCACCGTCCCCACCGACACCCGCCGCGCTCACGCCCTGCTGGGCGTCGACGGGCTCACCGTCCGCTTCCACCTCCGGGGCGCCGTGGTGCACGCCGTCACCGACCTGAGCCTTACCCTGCACCCGGGCGAACTGCTGGCCGTCGTCGGCGAATCCGGCTGCGGAAAATCCGTCCTGGCCCACGCCCTGCTCGGTCTGCTGCCCCGCAACGCCACCGTCACCGGACGCGCCCACCTGCACCCGCCGGACGGCCATCCGGTCGACCTGATCGACGCCGGTGAACGACACCTCACCCGCCACGTACGTGGCCGCGCCGTCGGCCTCGTCCCGCAGAGTCCCGCCACCGCGCTCACCCCGGTCCGCAGCGGCCGGCGGCTGCTGGAGGAAACCCTGCGCGCCCACGGACACACCCGCCGCGCCGCCCCCGCCGCCGCCGACCGGATCGCCGCCGACGTCGGACTCGACCCCGGCGACCTGGACCGCTACCCCCACGAGCTGTCCGGCGGCATGGCCCAGCGGCTGGCCACCGCCCTGGCCCTCGCCCCCGACCCGCCGCTGCTACTCGCCGACGAACCGACCACCGGCCTCGACCGGCCCCTGGTCGACCACACCCTCGACCTGCTGCGCCGCCGCTGCGACACCGGCGCGGCCGTGCTGCTCATCACCCACGACCTCACCGCCGCCCGCCGCGTCGCCGACACCGTCGCCGTCATGTACGCCAGCCGCATCGTCGAACACCGCCCCACCGCCGCCCTGTTCGACGCGCCCGCCCACCCCTACACCGCCGGGCTGCTCGACGCCCTGCCCGACCGGGCCTTCACGCCCGTGCCCGGTCATCCGCCCATGCTCACCGACCTGCCCGACGGCTGCGCCTTCGCCCCACGCTGCCCCCGCGCCACCGACGCCTGCCACATCCCACCCCGCCTCCTGCCCGACGGCGCGGGGCGGGTCGCCTGCCACCACCGGCTCACCCCCGGAGCGCCCGCATGACCGTCACCACCGACGACACCGTGGACGGGGCCGCAGCCGGCGGGCTCGCCGCGCGGCGGGTCACCGTCGCGTACGGCCGGCAGCGCGTCCTCGACCGGGTCGACCTGCACATCGCCCCCGGCGAGACGGTCGGACTGCGCGGGCCCTCCGGCAGCGGCAAGTCCACCCTCGCCCGTGTGCTCGCCCTCCTGCACGCCCCCGACAGCGGGCACGTCACCATCGACGGGCACCCCGTGGGCGGTGCCCGGCACCGGCTGCCCGCCGCCCTGCGGACCCGCGTCGCGATCCTGTTCCAGAGCCCCCGCTCCGCCACCGATCCCCGGCTGAGCCTCGCCGACCTCATCGCCGAACCGCTCCGCGCCACCGGCGCGTCCCGCGACCAGGCGTCCGCCCGTACCGTTGACCTGGCCGACCTGGTCGGCCTCACGCCCGACCTGCTCGCCCGCCGCCCCCATGCGGTCAGCGACGGGCAACTGCAACGCGCCTGCCTCGCCCGCGCCCTCGTGCACCGGCCCGACTACCTGCTCTGCGACGAGGCCACCGCCATGCTCGACGCCTCCACCCAGGCCCACGTCGCCGCCGTCGTCACCGACTACCAGCGCCGCAGTTCGGCGGGGGTCCTGCTCATCACCCACGACCCCGCCCTGATGAGCCGCTGGGCGACGCGGGTGGTGGAGCTACCGCCGCCATGAGAAGGCGGTCTGCGCCACGATGGAGTCGGACGGCACGCCCGGGCCGCGACCGCCGGCCCGTCCGGAACGCCGTGTCGGCGTCACGGCCGGGCCGGCCGGCTGACGGTGGATCGGGTGTCATGCGGCGATGGCGTCGCTGGTCGGCTGCGACGGGGTGGCCGGCGTGGTGGGCATGGTCCGTCGCGGCCCCCGGGCCAGGACGTAGACGAAGAGGACCGTCGCGTCGGGGACGCTCACGCTCGGGGATCTGTCGGGGGCGGGCATGCGCGGGTTCCTTCCAAGGGGCGCGATGGGGTACGCCGGGAGGGACCTCGGTCCCCGGCGTCGGGAGAGGGTGGGGTCAGCGGCGGCGGGTGGCGCGTACGACGACGTCGTGCAGCGTGACCGGCTGGCCGCCGGGCCCGGGGATCGGGCGCTGGTGCTCCTCGGCGGTGACGACCTCCCAGTCGGCTTCGTCGAGGCCGGCCGTGATCTCGGCGAGGGTGACCGTCGCCTCGGCGGGATGACCGTGGCCATGGCCGTGACCGTGGTCGTGGCCGTTGCCTTGCGCGGTGTGCAGGTGCCCGACGATCAGCAGGGTGCCGCCGGTTGCCACCCAGTCGCAGATGCGCTGGTAGAACGCCAGTTGCGGCATCGCGGGATGCGCATAGTGGGTGGTGACCAGGTCGAAGCGCCGGCCCGGTTCCCAGACGGTCAGGTCCGCCTCGACCCACCGGATGGGCTCCGGCGGCCCGCTGGCGGCGGCGCGGCCGGCAGCGTGGGCGAGGGCGTCGGCGGAGATGTCGGCGGCGGTGACCTGCCAGCCACGGGAGGCGAGCCAGATCGCCTCGGCGCCGGCGCCGCATCCGGCGTCCAGGGCGGTGCCCGGTGCCAGGCCGGCGGTCTCGCGGGCGAGGTACGGGTTGGGTGGGCTGCCGGCCATGGAGCCGGGCCGACCGGCGTGGGTCTGCTGCCAGTGCTGTTGCCAGTAGGCCTTGTCGAAGCTGTGCGTCATCGGATGGCCTGCGCGTTCGTCAGCCGGGCGACGGCCCGGTCGGTGTCCTCGACGACGATCCCGTCCCGCACCAGTTCTGTCTGATCTCGCATGTGACCTGCCCCTTTCGCGGTCTCCTCCGGTCGTGACCCGATCCTGGGCGCCCCGGCGAAGATGCGCAAAGTTTCTTGCCGAATGGCAAAATGGGTGCATGGACGAGAACCTGGACCGCACCCTCGACGCGGTCGGCCCGCGGCTGAAGCAGCTGCGGCAGCGCCGCAACATCACCCTCACCGATCTGGCCGAGGAGACCGGCATCTCCGCCAGCACCCTCTCGCGCCTCGAAGCCGGCCTACGGCGCCCCACGCTCGAGCAGATGCTCCCGCTCGCCCGCGCCCACAACGTCACCATCGACGAACTCGTCGACGCCCCGCTGACCGGCGATCCCCGCATCAACCTGCGTCCGATCGCCACCGGCGACGGCTCCACCATCCTGCCGCTGACCCGCCGGCCCGGCGGCATCCAGGCCTACAAGTTCGTCCTGCCCGCAGGCGACGACAACCGCGTACCCGAGCTGCGCACCCATGAGGGCTACGACTGGGTCTACGTCCTCAACGGCACCCTGCGCCTGGTCCTCGGCGACGACGACCTCACCCTGCAACCCGGGGAAGCCGCCGAGTTCGACACCCGCACCCCCCACTGGTTCGGCGCCACCAGCGCCGGGCCCGTCGAGTTCCTCAGCCTCGTCGGCAGGCAGGGAGAACGCGCACACGTACGCGTCACGCCGAAACCGGGGACGCCGCACTGAGCGGCGGGAACCGCTGACCGACCTCCGACCCGTCGACGCCGGCTGGTCGTGCCGGTCGGGGCTCCGCCGGCTGAGCCCGGGTTGGCAGGATGTGGCCGACGAGCCGGCGGCCGGCCTTCCTCGCGTTACCGTCGTCGGACGACGAGACCGTTTGCGACATCGTGTCGAGGAGGTCTGATGGGCGCGACGCCGGTAGCGGGTGGCCCGGCAGATCCGTCTCCGGCGAAGGTGACGCTGATGCCGCATTCCTCGCCTGACGAACTGCACCGTCGGATGCTCCAGGCACCTCCGGCCGAACTCGACGGTGCCGCCCCGGTGCAGGTTCACTCCCTGGTCTCCCACAAACACGTTCCGTTGTACCTGTTCGCCATCAAGTCACTCGCCGGCTACTGGCGCGGAGTGGCGGCGGTCGTGCACGACGACGGCTCGTTGACCGACGCCGACCGGGCGCTGCTGGAGGAACAGGTCCCGGGCGTCCGCGTCATCCGGCGGCCCGACGCCGACGACATGGTCCAGGCCATGCTCGGGGACCATCCCCTCCTCGCGGAGGTCCGGCGGAGGAACGTCCGCATCCTGCAACTCGTCGACTACTTCCTGCTCGGTGACGCCGACCTGGTCATCGGCATGGACAGCGACATCCTCTTCTTCGGCGAACCGCTGGAGGTGATGCGGTGGGCCGCCGCCACCGAGCGGCAGCCGGCCTTCATGTACTCGCAGGAGCGGTTCGCGTCGGGGCGACTGCCGGGCGGGGTGCGGTGGATTCCCGAGGCGTTACCCGGCGTGCCGTACGTGCCGCACATGTGCTGCGGATTCGTCTGCGCGCACCGTCGCCGCTTCCTCGACCTCGACTACCTGGAGGTCATGATGGATCGGACGCCCCGGGAGATCCTGTTTCGCCCCCGCCATGTCACCCAGATGTTCTACTCGGTGCTGGGCGGGCGGCTCGGTGACGCGGCCCAGCCGCTCGGTGAGCCCTATCGCTCGGGGCCGTGGAGCAGGCTGCCGCCTGCGGAGAACCGCGTCCTGTGCCACTACTTCGCGTCCATCGAGTCGGCGGAGGTCGAGGACAACATCCGCCGGCTCCCCGAGCTGTTCCGGCGTGCGCTCCAGCAGCTCGAAGGCGCGGAACAGCGTGGTTGACTCATGAGCGGCGCGGCCCTTCGCCCGCCGCCGCTGTGGGAGAACGTGAACCCGTCCGGTGTGCGGGCGGTGTACGTCGAACGGCGCAGGCTGCTCGGGCTGCTACGCCACGCGGACCGACGGTGGCTGGCTGCCCTGGTCGCATCCCTCGTCGTTGTCGTGGCGGTCGGCCCGATCACCGTCGCGGCCACCCGCGGACTCGTCGACGCCATGCTCTCGAGGTCGGGAGAGTTCGTCCGGCTGGCCGTCGCCGTCGCCCTCCTGATGTTCGTCCGGCAGTTCGCGGAGATCGCCGGATCAACCCTGCGGGCCTCGATCGCCAGGCAGGTCGACGGTGCCGTGCGCGCCGAGCTTCGACGTATCGCCTCCCGGCCGCCCGGCATGGCCCACCTGGAGGATCCCGCCTTCCAGGACGTGGCGCTGCGCGCCGCGGACCAGGGCGTGGCGTGGCGCGACAGGTCCGCCGGTCTGGCGGCCGTGGGCCAGTTGTCGCTGACCGGCCGGATCCTCTCCGCGGCGGCCATGGCCGTGGCGCTCGGCGCCTACTTCCCGGTCCTGGCGGCAGTGCTGTTCCTGCTCTCCGTCACCTCGCGGTGGATCGCCGTCCGGCAGTGGATGCACCTCGAGTCGGTCAAGGACGCGGCGATGCCGGAGCGGCGCAAGGTCGACTACTGGGCGGAGTTGGCGGCCGGGCCCGAGGCCGCGAAGGAGGTCCGCCTGTTCGGTCTCGCCGGGTGGGTGGTCGAACGCCGGGCCGCCGCCCACCTCGCCTGGCTGGCCGACTACTGGAAGTTGCGGCGGAGGGTTCTCCGTAGCCAGAAGACGGCGGCCGTGCTGGCCGTGGTCTGTGCCGGTCTGGCACTCGGGGTCCCCGGCCGTGCGGCCTTCGACGGTCGGATCAGCATGGGGGCATTGGCGTCGTGTCTGGTCGCTGCCTGGGGCATCTTCGCCGTCGCCGCCCTCGGCGCCGAGGCACACGACATCGAGTACGGCAAGGATCCGATGCGGGCGCTGGCCGTCCTTGAGCGCGTGCAGGTCGAACCGCGGCGGAAGCTGCAGCTGCCGCCCGCGACGATCCCGACCATCAGGTTCGAGGAGGTGTTCTTCGAATATCCGGGCCAGCCCCGCCCTGTCCTGAACGGACTCGACCTGACCATCCGGGCGGGGGAGCGGCTGGCCCTGGTGGGGGTGAACGGGGTGGGGAAGACGACCCTGATCAAGCTCCTCGCGGGCCTGTACGAGCCGACGGGGGGCCGGATCACGGTGGACGGGGTCGACCTGCGCGACCTCGACCCCGAGGCGTGGCGGCGCAGGGTCACCGCGCTGTTCCAGGACTTCGTCCACTATCCGCTGACCCTCCGCGACAACATCACCCTGGCCGCCCCGGAGGTGGAGACCGACGACGCCGAGCTCGACGAGTTGATCCGGCGTGCCGGGGCGGGGGCTCTGCTGGCGGGCCGGCCCCGCGGCCTGGACACGTCGCTGTGGCGTACGGGGACCGCCGGCACAGACCTATCGGGCGGGCAGTGGCAGAAGCTCGCGATGGTACGAACGCTCCACGCGGTCGACAAGGGGCGGCAGGTGGTGCTCCTCGACGAGCCGACGGCGCACCTCGACGTCAGGGCGGAGGCGGAGTTCCACCAGCGGATCCTGGGGTCGATACCGGCCGCCTCGGTGGTGGTGATCTCACACCGGTTCTCCACCGTCCGGGCGGCCGACCGGATCGTGCTCCTCGACGGTGGGCGGATCACCGAAGAAGGCGATCACGACTCCCTGATGGCCGACGGCGGGACGTACGCCAGGCTCTTCACGCTCCAGGCGTCGAGGTTCACGGCCCGGCACCCGCAGCGGGAGTCCCCGGGGTGACCGTGCCGGCGAGCCTGCGGATGGCGCTCCACACCCTGCGGCTCAGCTACCGCGCGGATCCCCGGGTGACCTGCTTCGTCGGGGTCCTCGTCCTGCTCCAGGCCGGCCTCGTCGCCGCCACCGCGAGCGCCCAACGGTGGCTGGTCGATGCGGCGGGCACCCGCATGCTCGCCGGGCTCGTCGAGGCAGTCGTGGTCGGCATCCTCGCCTACGTCATGCAGGTCGTGGGCCAGCGGCTGGCCCTCAACTTCCGCAACGACCTCGTCAACCGTGTCCAGATGGCCATGGAGCAGGAGATCACGGAGACAGCGGCCCGGATCCCGACGATCGAGCACCTGGAGCGCGCCGAGTTCCTCAACCAGATCACGATGCTGCGGCGTGGAACGGTTGCCCTGACCACCACCGGCTGGGCGGCGGCCTACGCCGTGTCCGCCGGAGTCGGACTGTGCCTGAGCGTCTGGCTGTTGGCGGATCTCCACCCGTTGCTCACCATTCTGGCGCCGTGCGCCCTGCCGATCCTCGTCCTGACCAACCGGGCCCGGAAGATCCAGCAGCAGGCGTTCGACGCGACTGCGGAGCCGCTGCGGCAGGAGGCCGCGCTGCATGAGCTGTGCCTGCGACCCGGCCCTGCGAAGGAAGTGCGGATCAGCGGGAACGCCGAGAAGCTGAACCGGCTCGCGCAGCAGTTGTGGACGAGGGCCGCCCGCGAAGAGAGGGCGGCGCGGCTCCGGGGCCTGGGCATCGAGGCAGCCGGCTGGGCGCTCTACTACGGAGCCCTGGCCGTCACCCTCGTCCTCGTCGGGCACCTGATGGCGTCCGGGCAGACCACCGCGGGTGGTGCCGTCCTGCTCATCTCGCTCGCCGGTCAACTGCGCACCCAGCAGCAGGCGGTGGTCGACGCGATCACCCAGGTCGCTGCCGGTGGGCGGATCGCCGAACATCACTTCTGGCTCACGAGATACGCGTCGGCCTCCCGTGCCGGGGTGCTGCCGCCGCCAACGCGGTTGACCCGGGGAATCGTCCTGGACCGGGTCTCCTTCACCTATCCCGGCACCGACGAGCGCGTACTCGACGGGGTGGACCTCGTCGTTCCCGCAGGCTGCTCGATCGCTGTCGTGGGGGAGAACGGGGCGGGCAAGAGCACCCTCATCAAGCTCCTCATGGGGGTGCTTCGTCCGACCGGAGGCACCATCACCGTCGACGGGGTCGACCTCATGCGGCTGGACGCGTCCGGATGGGCGGCGGCGAGCACCGGTACGCTCCAGGACTTCCTGAAGCTCCAGGTCCCGGTGCGGGAGTCGGTCGGCGCGGGGGACCTGCGGAAGATCGGGGACGTCGTCGCCGTCGACGGTGCCCTGCAGCGTGCCGCCGCCGCGCAGTTCGTCCACGAACTTCCCGACGGCATCGAGACCCTCCTCGGCAGGCTCTTCGGCGGGATCGAGCTGTCGCACGGGCAGTGGCAGCGGCTCGCCGTCGCGCGAGGGCTGATGCGCACGAGCCCGTTGCTCCTCGTCCTGGACGAGCCGACCGCGGCCCTCGACGCGCAGGCCGAGCACGACCTGTTCGAACTCTTCACCAGGCAGGCTCGCGAGTACGGCGGTGACGGGGCGATCACGGTGCTGGTGTCCCACCGCTTCTCGACGGTCCACCTGGCCGACCGCATCGTCGTCGTCTCCGGCGGCAGGATCATCGAGCAGGGCACGCATCCGGAGCTGTTGGCGGCCGGGGGCGAGTACGCGAGCCTCTACCGCCTCCAGGCGGAGGCATATGGGCACCGGGCCCGCCCCCGTCGCCGCCCCGCATAGCACCGTCGTCGCCGGAGACGCCCGGTGCGGGCCGCGGACGCCTTCCGGACTCACCACCCGTGACGTCGGGCATCCAGCCAGCGTGGAATGACCTTCCGACAAGGACTGTGGACATCGCGCGTCGACGTATGGAACGATCGGTGTTCGTCACTGCGTCAAAGGTGTATCCGCTATGCGGGTGGCCGGGGAGAACGCTTGCCGCAGGCCGGCTGTCGGTGCTGGGCGATGAAGCTGATCCGCGGCTCGGCGCGTTGAGCGCCGTTGTCGAGGTCGCAGTGGGATCCATGATGAGTCGCGGCATGGATGAAAAGAGGAGAAGTGCGCGCTGATGGCAATCTGATCAATGATTCCGCACTTCCGAGAGATCGCCGTCGCGACGATGGCGGGTCTGTCGCTTTTCTTCCTTCGCCGTCTGGTGGGTCCGTTCTCGGCGACGTCATCGGTTCACTGGAAATGAGGATGGTCGGTCCCGAGGTCGTCTACCGGGCCATTGCCGGCAGCAGGCACGAACTTCTGCTGGCGTTGCCCGTCGAGTGGAAGCGAACGGGCCCGGCGCTCGATGTTCTCGCCGGGTGCCGGCTGGCGCGGGCGGGCATTCGGGTCAGGGCGTACGTCAGTGCCGAGTGCCGGGTCGGTGAGACGACCATCGACGGGGAGGTCCGGCGGCTCGTCCGTTCCGGCGCATCCGTCTTCACGACTTCGGAACCGTTGCCGCGACTCAGCGTGGTGGATGGGAAACTGCTGATGTCCGCCCTGAACCAGCGCGGGTATGACAGTGGCGGCCTCGCCGGCCGGGAGCTTCCCTTCCTGGGGCTCATGCTTCGGTCGATGCACGCGCATGCCTTGGCCCTGCCCGCCGAGTTCCCAGGCGACGAGTCCACCGAGTCGCTGAGCCGGGAGGTGTTGCACCAGCTCGTCAGCGGTTTCAAGGACGAGGCCGCCGCGCGCAGGGTCGGCATGTCCCTGCGCACCTATCGCCGGAGCGTGGCGCGGTGGATGACCCGTCTCGGCGCGCAGAGCCGCTTCCAGGCGGGATACGAGGCGGCTGTTCAGGGCCTCCTCTTCGGCCGGACGCGTCGAGACGGTGGACCGAACGAGGGCGCGGCGGTGCCGGGGGAGTTCGCCGGTTAGCCTTCGCGTCCACGCCGAGCTGCGCGGGCGGGCTGGCATGAACCTGCCAGTGTCGCCGTCCGGACTTTGCCCCCTCCTACGCTCGGAGTTGGTCCGGGCTCGCCGGACCACACCCAGAGTTCCACGAGGCCCTTGTCCAGCGGCGCGGCGGATATGCCGGGTGGACCGTACCGAGGTCGTGACCTCAGGAGGCCCAATGCTCATCCCTCCGTCGCAGACGCAGCCCATGTCCACCCGCGAGCTGTACCTGTTCGACACCATGGGGCTGTTGCGGATACCCGGGTTCCTCTCCCCTGACGCCGTCGAGGTGTGCCGGGGCGAAGTGCGTCGCCTGTCGTCGACGGCGGCACTCGGCGACGGTGCGAAGGAGAAGGTCGAAGACCTGGTGGGGAACAGCGCCCACTTCGCCGAGTTGGCGGCCAGTGAGGCGGTGCGAGCGCTGGTCGAACCGCTCGTCAACCAGCCGTACCGGCTCATCGAGAGCTATGCGCTGCGGCGCACCCGGCAGAGCGTCTTCTATCTCCACAACGGCAGCGGCGAGGTTCTGCATTACGCGGGGGACCGGGTCGCCCGACGGAACATGAGCTATATGCACACGTTCCATGACGGGAAGCTCTACTGCATGTTCGTCAAGGTTCTGATCTATCTGAGCGACGTCCTGAGTGACGACGATGGACCCTTCTGCTACCTGCAGGGATCGCACAAGGCCAACTTCGCCTGGTTTCCGGACGGCGACTCGGGTTCGCCGAATGCGTGGGTCTCGGAGACAGGCAACCCGAGGGCGGCCCTCACGAGGGAGAACTTCCCGTCGCTGGAATTCGTCCGGGCGAGGGCCGGGGACGCTCTGGTGATCAACGAGGCGCTGCTGCACGGCTCGCTCCAGAAGGCGTCCGGGGGCGAACGGATCCTGACCGCACTGGGCTTCGCCCCGTCGTTCGTGACGGACTGGAAGCGCCTCGATCCCCGGTCGGACGACATCCAGCGGCTGGGTCACTACTAGCTTCGCCCCCTCAAGAGCCCTCGTCTCCTTCCCCGGTGGTTGACGGCATGCGTGTACTGATGATCAGCAGCGACTACCCTCCCCGGCCCCGCAGCGGCATCGGAGTGCATGCCGCAGCCCTCGCCGGGGCTCTGCGCAGGCTGGGCGTCTCGGTGACGGTCATCACGACGGGGGCGAAACCGGAGAGCGGCCGCGGCGGTGACGACCACTACTGCGGGACGCTGGGCGCGGAGATCCTGTCCCTCCCCGGTGAGGCGTCAGCCACGTTGAGCATGTTGCACCGCAACGTGGGCATGGCGGCGGCCGCCGGGAAGCTGCCCGCCAGCTTCGACCTGGTCCACTGCCACGACTCGCGAGCCGTCCTGGCGGCACGTGCCGTCGCAGACCTGTGGGATCTCCCGCTGGTCATGACGAAGCACTACGACCGTTCGGCGGGCGGCACCCACCTCGACGAGGACACCTCCGACCGGGTCATGCTCGACTACGAACAACGGCTCGAACGGTGGGGGGTGGAGCGCAGCACCGTCATCATCGCGGTCAGCCAGTCCCTCGCGCGGGGGGTCCGTACGTCCGTCGGCCGGGCGGTCGAGAACCTCGTGGTCATCCCCAACGGCACGGAGTTCCACGACACCGCCCGGGACGCCCCGGCGTCGTCGCGCGGTGGGCCGCGCCCCCCGCAGGTCGAACTTCTCCAGGTGGGACGACTGGTCCACCAGAAGGGCTGTGACCTGTCGATCGCGGCGTTGAGCCTGCTGCGCGATCTTCCCGTCCGTCTCGTGGTCGCGGGCGACGGCCCGGCCCGGCCCCAACTGGAAGGTCTCGCGCGGTCGCTCGGCGTCCGCGACCGGGTCACCTTCCTCGGCTACGTGGCCAGGAGCCGGCTGGAGACGCTGTACGCGGACGCGCAGATCGCGCTGGTGCCGAGCAGGTTCGATCCCTTCCCCATCGCAGTCTGCGAGGCGCAGGCCGTCGGCAAGGTGGTCATCGGCGCGCGGATCGGCGGGATCCCCGAGCAGATCGACCACCTGGAGACCGGGATCCTCACCCCGCCCGAGGACCACATCGCGCTGGCCGGATGGATCCGCTGGGTGCTGGCGGATCCGCACCGCGCCCGCACCCTGGGCGAACGAGCCGGCTCCCACGCGCGGACGGCCTACTCCTGGGACCGTATTGCGGAGGCGACCCTGCGGCAGTACCAGGTGGCTCGGGAAACCTTCGCCGCGGCAGGGCAGCCCCGCCGGCCTGTCGCGGACCTGGACGCCGTGGCGGCGGTGGATGCGGTACGTCCGGCCGACACCGGAGGCGACAGGTGACCTCGCGGCACCGGGCGACCCGGATCGCCGGCGTTGGATGCCTTGGGGAAGGACGGGGGTCATCAGGCCTCGTTGTAGCCTCTGCGGATGGCTGATGCCGACGACGTGCGCCGTCTGGCGCTCGCGCTGCCCCACGTGGTGGAGATCGACAGCGACGGCTTCGACTTCCGGGTGGAGAACAAGGGATTCGTCTGGTCCTATCCGGAACGCCTGCCGGGGAAGCCACGGGTCATCCGCACCGACATCGCGGTGCTCTACGTCGGCGACGAGGCGGAGAAGCAGGCGCTGCTCCTCGGCGAGCCCGACCTGTTCTTCACGGCGACCGGCTACGACGGCTTTCCCTTGGTGATGTTGCGCCTCACCGAGGTGTCGGTCGAGCGGCTGGCCGAACTGATCACCGATGCGTGGCGGATGCGGGCGCCCGCTGAACTGCAGGAGACCGCGCAGGGCGGGTGACCGCCCGGGGCGGGGCACCCGGACGCCGGGCAGCGCCGCTCGGGAGGGCATGCCGCACCCGAGCCGAGGCGCCCCCGGGGCGCGGATCGATCACCTACGGGCTGGATCCGTTCCGCTTTCCGCGCGTGGTCGATCCGGCCCGGACCGTGTCATGCTGCACGGAGCCCGACGGGAGGACGACGATGGCTGCTGGCGATGCCGTACAGGTGCGGCCGGCGCGAGGGCTGCTGCGACCGCTGGTGTCCGGGGCGACGCTGATCGCGGTCCTGGCGTTGCTGTTCGGGCTGCCGTGGTGGACGTTGACGGTGGCGGCGCGGTGGCCGGCGCCGGTGGTGGCCGCCGGCACGGCGGTGTTCGTCGTCGCGGTGGTCGCGTTCCCCGTTCTGATGTCTCTCGGGCACGGCCGCCGGCGGCTGGACGCGGCGGCCCGCGCGGGGGACACGCTCCTCGGCCTGGTCTGGATCCTCTTCGTCTGGGCGCTGCTCGGCAACGTGGCCCGGCTCCCGCTGGCCGCCGCAGGGGTCGCCGATCCGGTGCGGTCCCGAGCCGTGGCGGTCGGCGCGGCGGCCGTCTCGATCGTCCTGGCTGTCTGGGGCTACGCCGAGGCGATGCGGGTGCCCCGGGTCCGGCGGGTGGACGTCACCATCGACCGGTTGGGTGCCGGTCTCGACGGGGTCCGGGTGGTGCTGCTGACCGACACCCACTACGGCCCGATCGACCGGGCCCGCTGGTCCGCCCGCACCATCGACGTGGTCAACGACCTGGCCCCCGACATCGTCTGCCACACCGGCGACATCGCCGACGGCACGGTCGACCAGCGCCGGGCACAGGCGGCGCCGCTGGGCGCTGTGCAGGCCCGGCTGGCCCGGGTGTACGTGACAGGCAACCACGAGTACTACGGCCAGGCGCAGGGCTGGGTCGACCACATGCGGACCCTCGGCTGGGAGCCACTGCACAACCGGCACCTCGTGGTGGAGCGGGGCGGCGCACGGCTCGTCGTCGCCGGGGTGGACGACGTGACCGCCGCCTCGTCCGGCGTCGCCGGTCATCGGGCCGACCACGCGGCGGCGCTCGCCGGCACCGACCCGCAGCTGCCCGTGCTGCTGCTGGCGCACCAGCCGAAGCAGATCGGCGACGCGGTCGCG
The DNA here is from genome assembly GCF_054052245.1 of Micromonospora sp. PTRAS2. Taxonomy (NCBI): domain Bacteria; kingdom Bacillati; phylum Actinomycetota; class Actinomycetes; order Micromonosporales; family Micromonosporaceae; genus Micromonospora; species Micromonospora sp. PTRAS2. The sequence continues at coordinate 177,850 of NZ_JBSWBU010000001.1, read as the reverse complement.
GCCGGCGTGGATCTGCAACTGTCCGGGCACACCCACGGTGGCCAGATGTGGCCGTTCCACTACCTGGTCCGGCTCGACCAGCCGGTCGTGCAGGGCCTCAGCCGGCACGGCCGGACCCAGCTCTACACGAGCCGGGGGACCGGCTTCTGGGGCCCGCCATTCCGGATCTTCGCGCCGAGCGAGATCACCCTGCTCACCCTCCGGGCGGGTTAGCCCGACCAGGCCGGCACCCACCTGACCGTGGCTGGGATGCCTCGGTCAACCCTGCTGGCTGTCCCGGCCCCCAGTCCTCCGCCCTTGGTCGATTCCTCGACGGGTTGTCGGCGTCCGAGCAGGCCTGAGTCGGCACCGAGCTATCCCGATGATGACAAAGTCATCCCAGAGCGTTGACGGTGTCATCTCGATTGCCTACGCTGGCTGTGATGACGCCGTCATCTTGCAGGGCCGGGGTCCTCGGCCTGCGGAAGCCGGTATCCGCACGTATGCCGTGGGCGTCACGCAATCGTCGAGGAGTGTCGATGAATATCTTTCTCACGGGCGGATCGGGCTTCGCCGGAGGAGCAATCCTCCGGCGGCTGGTCAACGACGGGCACACGGTGCACGCGCTCGCGCGGTCCGCGGCGGCCGCGGACGCGATCACATCGGCCGGCGGGCTCCCGGTCGGCGGCGACCTGTTGGACCTGGTCAAGTCCGGCAGCGGGCCCGCGTGGCTACAGACTCTCGGCGAGGTCGACGCCGTGGTGCACTCGGCGGCCTTCATGGCCTTCTGGGGACCCGACCAGCTTTTCGTCGACCGCAACCTGCTGCCGACCCGCGCCCTCTACCAGGCCGCCGTGGAGGCACGGGTCAAGCGATTCGTCCTGGTGTCCGCGGCCAGTGTCTCCACCGGCACCAATCACGACCACACCGTCGACGAGAACTCCGACACGGGCAGGGCGAACATCGCCTACAGCCGCGTGAAGCTGCGCACCGAGCAGGAACTGCTTGCCCTGCCGCACGGGAACACGTCTCTGGTCGTCATCCGGCCGCCGTTCCTGTGGGGCCAGGGCATGACCCACACCTTGCAGGGATTCATCGACTCCGTCGAAGCCGGCCGATTCTCCTGGATCGACGGAGGGCGGCACAGGGTCGACTTCTGCCACGTCGACAACCTCGCCCACATCATCACGCTGGCACTCGACCGTGGGGATCACGGCTTGATCTGCTACGTCACCGACGGCAGCCCCCGCCCCGCCCGCGACTTCTTCACGCCTCTGCTCGCCACCCGCGGCGTCGACGTCAGCGCGGCCAACAGCGTTTCCCGGGCAGTGGCCTCACCTCTGGCCACGCTCATGCAGACCGCTGCCAAGGCGCGTCGCAGCGCCACCGCACCACCGCTCACCCCCTGGATCATCTCGTTCATGGGCCGCGACCGCGTCTACGACATCACCCGAGCGCGACTTCGACTGGGCTATCAGCCGGCGATCACCGTGGAAGAAGGACTCCGGCAAATGGCGCACTCCCACACCATGGGCCGCTGAACCTCGCGCCTACGCCACCCGGCCAGCGGAAGGATCCTCCATGAGGCAGTTCACAGTGGACGACCAGGCGACGAAGGTACGTCGAGTCACGTTCGCCAGTCCGCCGTTCAACCTGATCGGCGCGGACACCGTGGCTGAACTGTCGGACGTCGTCGACCGTCTGAGCGGCGAGGAACAGGTCAGCGTCGTCATCTTCGACAGTGCAACGCCGGGGTTCTTCTTCAACCACGTCGACAGCGACCAGATCCCGGCCATCGTGGACATGGCCGGCAGCGGGCCCCTGCCCGGGTTCGTCGAACTCGGCATGCGCCTGGCTGCCGCACCGTTCGTCAGCATCGCGTCGATCCGGGGACGCACCCGTGGCGGCGGCGCGGAGTACACCGCCGCCTTCGACCTGCGCTACGCCAGCCGGGAACAGGCGATCTTCTGCCAGCCCGAGGTCGGCTTCGGTCTGGTCCCCGGCGCCGGCGGCACCGAGCGACTGACACACCTCCTCGGCCGCGACCGGGCCTTGGAGGTGCTCCTGACCGGTCAGGACTACGACGCGGACCGCGCCGCACAGTACGGCTGGGTCACCCGGGCGATCCCCGATGCCGAACTCGACGACTTCGTCACCGCTGTCGCCCGGCGTATCGCCAGCTTCGACAAACAAGCCATCACGGCGGTCAAAACCCAGGTGAACCGCTCCACCCTGCCGCCGGAGGAGAACCTGCTGGCGTCGTTCGTCGAGTCCGCCCGATCCACCACGGGACCTGGCGTCGAGGCTCGAGGGCGCGCCGTCGGCAAACTCATCGCCCGGATCGGGATCGACGACCTCGAACGGAACCTGGGCCACCACCTCGAGTCGCTGGCCCAACAGCCGTAGCAACCCCCGGGGCGGTAGCCACACCCCCTCGCCTGCGGTCGGCAAAGGCGGCCTGACCCGGCCATAGGATGAACGCATGATCCGGGCTGAAACCGCCGCCGCGACACGCCAGGCCCTGCTCGAAGCGGCGGCCGAGCTGCTTGACCGCGGCGGCCTCGAAGCCGTGACCCTCCGTGCCGTTGGAGCGCGCGCAGGGGTCACCCGTGGAGCCCCCTACCGGCATTTCCCGGACAAAGAGCACCTCATGATCGCGGTCGGCAGCCATGCCTGGGACGAACTCGGTCAACGAATTGGCGCCATCCACCGAGACCCCAGCCTCACGCCGGCCGCAAAGCTGCGGGCCCTCCTCGCCGCTTTCATCAACCTCGCCCGCCGCCAACCCCATCTCTACCGTCTGATGTTCAGCAGCCCCGCCAGCGATCCCACCGCCTTCGCCCGGGCTGCCCAGCCCACGCAGGACGAATCCCTCCAGGTCGTCGCCGCCGTGACCGGCGAACACCACGCCCGCCGATACGCCGCCCTACTCCTCGCCAGCGCCGACGGCATCGCCGGCATGGAACTCACCGGCCAGCTCGAAGGCGAAAAATGGCACACCACCGCCGAAGAGCTGATCGACACCCTCGTCACCATGGTCGCCGCTCAAACCCGCGGAAGCGCCACGGAAGCGGCGGGCGGTTCCTGACACGATCGCTGAGCCTTCTTCAGGCTGACCTTGCAGGTCGGAGGGGGTGCGGCGGGCCCGGAGATCGATGAGGATGAGGCTCCGGGTCTGGCCGCAGGCGGTGCACCAACAGTGCGCCGCCGCCGAAGCCCGCTTCGAGGCGTTCGCCGCCGAGTTCGGCGACCAGCACCCCGGGGCTGGTGGTGTGCCTGCTCGGCCTGGTCGTTGCCAACGGCCCTCTCGCCTGGATCGAGGTCCTGCACGACGGCGATCTGTCCGTGCCGGCCGGGCTGATGACCCCTCAGCATCCCTGTTCATGATCGGGTGCTCGGTACATCTCCGGGTAGTGACGTGAAACGGTGCGGGTGGGTGGTGCATGGTCCGGGTGGGCGCGCCGGTCCCAGTCCATGGTCGACCATGGGAATGCGAGGTCTGCGAGGGCGTCGATCTCGGTGGGTTTGAGCGGAGCCGGGTCCAGGGCCTCCTCGTGCCGGGCGAATACCCGGTCCACGTATCGGTGCCCGGTGTCGGCGCCGATGACGAGATGCTCGCGTTCGGGGTGGCGCTGTGCCTCCCATGCTGCTGCCAGGAAGGCCGCTCCGGTGGACAGGCCAGCGAAGACGGCGTGCGTCCGCATCAGGTCGACCGTGCCGGCCATGGCGTAGTGGAACGTCAGCCAGTGCAACCGGTCGTAGAGGTCGGGGCGGACGTTGTCGAAGGGGATGGCGCTGCCGATGCCGGCGATGATGGCTTCAGGGTCCTGGAAGCGCTCGCTGCCGAAGCTGACGCTGCCGAACGGCTGGACCCCGATGAGTTTGGTCGACGGGTCGTGCTGGCGTAGCGGCTGGATCAGGCCGGCGCTCGACGCGCCGGTGCCGACGCTGGCCACTACCGTCAGGGGTCTGCCGGCGAGCGCGATGCGCACGAGGTCGGCCAGTTCCGCGTATCCCAGGCAGTGGTTGGGGTCGTGGTACTGGCGCATCCAGTGCATCTCGGGGTGGGCGCGCAGCAGTTGGCGTACTCGCGCGACCCTGCGGTCCTGATCGAGGCGCAGGTCGGACTCGGCTGGCATCTGGTCAACTGTCGCGCCGAGGATTTCCAACTGCGACCGGATCGTCGGTGTCACGGTGGTCGAGGCGACGATGTGGCAGCGGAGGTCGTAGCGGTGGCAGACCATCGCCAGGGCCAGGGCGTAGATGCCGCTCGAACTGTCGACGACGGTGTCTCCCGGCCGTACGGTGCCGTCGGCGAGCAAAGCCCGGACGGCGCCGAGGGCGGCGTAGATCTTCAGCGTCTCGAACCGGACGAGCATGGTGTTGTCCGACAGGCGGATGAGGCGTGGCGTCCTGAGGGCGTCGGTGACATGGCTGTGGACGGTCGTGACGGCTTCGGGCGGGACCGTGAATGGCATGGGTGGTCGTCCCTCGTGTTGTGCCGCCGGTGGGGGCGGCGGAGCGCGGGCATCCAAGGCCAGTCATCTAGGTCGATGTCTAGCGCTTCGTTCAGGTCGCGTCCACGGCCGTGCCGGTTCCGGTGCGCAGGGAATCTTCGCGAATGACGAATTGACCGATCTCGGGGGAACCAGGGGCATTGTGCCGCCGACTACTCCAGCGGTGGCCGACGAATCGCCGCCGAGCCGTCTGGTCAGCGTCCGCCCAGGAGAGCCCGTGTCACGACTACGCCCGCTCGCCCCTCTCGTAGCGTCGATCATGTTGGTCAGTGCGTGCACCGTCGACGCCGGTGCCGCCGGCGCCAGCTCCACGGTGCTGCGCATCGGCCTGAGCGCGGAGTCCGGAGCGCTGGATCCGCACGCGTTCACCGGCAACTTCCTGCTGCTCGACGCGATCTACGAGCCGTTGGTCACCTACGCGGAGGGCGGCAAGCTGGAGCCGGGGCTCGCGCAGTCGTGGACCGTCGCCGAGGGCGGTAAGCAGGTCACGTTCGACCTGCGCGACGGGGTGGTCTTCAGCGACGGGACGCCACTGGACTCCGCCGCCGTGAAGTGGAACTTCGACCGGTGGGTCGGGAACAAGAAGTTCACGTTCTTCCGCGCCTCGCAGATCATCTCGGCCGTGGACACCCCGGACGCGGACACCGTGCGGCTGACGCTGTCCGAGCCGTACGAGCCGCTGTTGCAGGAGCTGTCGATCGTGCGGCCGGTGCGGCTGCTCAGCCCGAAGTCCGCGACCGCGAGCGGCGAGTTCCAGAAACCGGTCGGCACCGGGCCCTGGACGGTGGAATCCCAGTCGGCCACCGGCGTCACGCTGGCCCGCAACGACGCCTACTGGGGGACGAAGCCGAAGCTGGAGAAGCTCGAGTTCAAGGTCATCCCCGACTCGCAGGCCCGCATCGACGCGCTCGGCAACGGCGAGCTCGACCTCATCGGTGGCTCGTACCTGGCCCCGATCACGCCGGTGGAGGCCCGGTCGCTGACGGACCGCGCCGACGTCGCACTGCTCACCGGCGCGCCCGACGTCTCGGTCATCCTCGGGTTCAACGCGAAGGGCCCGGCCGGTGACCGGGCCGTCCGCGAGGCGGTCCGGCAGGCGGTCGACACCGCCGCCCTGGCGAAGGCGCTGCTGCTGGGCTACGGCGAGCCGGCCCGGCGGGTGTTCCCGCCGGGCGTCCCCGACTCCGGCACCGACCTGCCGGTCGTCGTCGACCAGGACGCCGCCCGCCGCACGCTCGACGCGGCCGGCTACACGCCCAGCGGCGACGCCCGCGTCAAGGACGGCAAGAAGCTCTCTCTCAAGATGCTCATCCCCGCCGCACCGGCCGAGGGGCAGCTCGACCCGCGCGCCATGGCCGCCGCGATCGCCGCGTCGCTCAAGGAGGTCGGTATCACGGTCGAGATCGCCCCGGTCGACTCCGCCGCCTACTACGACGAGCGGGCCGAGGGCGCGTACGACATCACGTTCTTCGAGGGGCTCGGCGCGCCGTACGACCCGTCCGGGTCGATCGTCTCGCTGTTCACCTCCGGCGCCCGGGCCCCGCTGTGGGCGACCCCGGCCACCGAGGACCTGGTCGACAAGGCGCTCTACGCCACCACTCCGGCCGCCCGCAGCGCGGCATACCAGGCGCTCTACGACGCGGTGGCCGCCGACGCGGGCTTCGTGCCGCTGGTCTACCGGCCGCGTCTGTGGGCCGTCCGGGACGCCGTCAAGGGCTTCGCGGTGCCGCCCACCGACGTCGACCTGGAGCTGACCGGAGTCACCGTCGAGTGAGGGTGCCCGATCGCCTGGTCGCCGCCGGTGGGTACGTCGCGCGTTGGGCCGCCGACACCGTCGGGGTGCTGCTGGCCATGTCGGTCGGCACGTTCGCGCTGGTCCTGCTCGCCCGTGGCGACCCGGCGGCGGTGCTCGCGGCGACCCGGGCCGGACGACCGGCCACGCCCGAGCAGATCGAGGCGGTCCGCGTCGAGCTCGGCCTCGACGACCCCGCCCCGGTGCGGTACCTGAGGTGGCTCGCTGACGCGTGCACCGGCGACTTCGGGCTGTCGCTGCGGACGAACACCCCGGTGGGACCCGAGGTCGCCGACCGGCTGGGGGTCACGCTCGGGCTGGTCGCCGGCTCGGCGACGGTGGCGCTCGTGGTCGGGTTGGCGGTCGGCGTCGCCGGGGCGGTGCTGCCGCGAGGGCCGCTGCGTGGTGCCCTACGAATCGGCGCGCTGCTGGTCACGTCGGTGCCGGCGTTCTGGCTGAGCTACCTGCTGGTGCTGTTCCTGGCGCTGCGTCTGCACCTGGTACCGACGTCGGGAATGGCGGGCCCGCGGACGTGGCTCATGCCGATGGCGGTGCTCGGCCTGCCGGCGGCCGGTGTGCTCAGCCGGGTCGTCGCGGTCACGCTGCGCGAGGCGTTGGACCGGCCGTACGTGCGCGCGGCGCAGGCGCGGGGGAGCAGCCCGCTGTCGATCGTGCTCCGGGACGGCCTGCCCAACGCGGCCGGGCCGATCCTGTCCGTGGCGGGGTTCGGCATCGGCAGCCTCCTGGTCGCCACCGTCGTGGTGGAGAAGATCTTCGGCTGGCCCGGCCTCGGGGCCTACTTCGTGCAGGCGGCCGGGGCGCGGGACGTGCCGGCGCTGCAGGCCGCCGTGCTCGTCATGGGCGGCGGGTTCATCCTGGCCAACCGGTGCGCCGACGTCCTGCACGGCCTCATCGACCCACGCGCCCGCCGGAGCTCGTCGTGAACCGCGGCAGGGCGCGGACGACGCTGGTCGCGGTGCCGCTGGTCGTGTTCGCGGTGGCGGGACTGCTGGCGCCGCTGATCGCCCCGGCAGACCCCACCGCCAACGACCTCGCGGCCGGTCTGGCGTCGCCGTCTGCCGAGCACCTTCTCGGCACCGACCAGCTCGGCCGCGACCAGCTCAGCCGGCTGCTCTACGGCGCGCAGATCTCCCTGGCGATCACGGCGGCGGTGCTGGCCATCTCACTGACCGCCGGTGCGGTCGTCGGCACCGTGGCCGGCTACGCGGGCGGATGGGTCGACCGCGTGGTCTCCCGGGTGATCGACGTGGTCGTGTCACTGCCGGGGATGCTGGTGGCGCTCGCGGTGATCGGAGTACGCGGCCCCGGCGTGGACAACCTGATCCTCGCGCTCGCGCTGTGGTCGTGGGCGCCGTACGCCCGGATCGCGCGGGCCCGCGTCGCCAGCCTGCGCGGTAGCCCGCACCTGGACGCCCTGCGCCTGCTCGGCGCCGGTCACGGCCGGATCGTCGGCCGGCACCTGCTGCCGTTGGCGCTCGCGCCCTGCCTGGTCTACGCCAGCACCGACGTCGGCACCGTCGTGCTCGCCGTCGCCACGCTGAGTTTCCTCGGCCTCGGGGTCGCCCCGCCGTACGCGGAGTGGGGCCAGATGCTCATCGAGGGGCGGCCGTTCCTGGCCTCCGCGTGGTGGCTGGCCTACCCGCCCGGTGTCGCGATCACGGCCGTGGTGTTCGCCAGCAACCTGCTCGGCGAACGGCTCGCGGCCGGTGCGGAACGACCGTCGATCATCCGCCTGGTCCGCCCGGGACGGATCCGCCGCGCCACCCGGTCGGTGCCGTCCCCCGATCCGGGCACCGTGCTGCGGGTGCGGGACCTGTCCGTCGCGTATCCCGACGGCAGCGCTTCCCGGCGCGTCGTCGCCGGGATGTCCTACGAGGTGCGGCGCGGGCAGGTGCTCGCGTTCGTCGGCGAGACCGGCAGCGGCAAGACCACGGCCGCTCTCGCGCCGTTCGGGCTGCTCGACCCGAGCGCGGCGGTGACCGGCTCCGCGCTGCTGGACACCCACGAGCTGATCGGTCTCGCCCCGGGCGAGCGGCGCCGGATCAACGGCCGCAGGGTCGGCGTGGTCTTCCAGGACAGCGGCGCGTTCCTCAACCCGTTGCGGACCATCGGCGCGCACGTCGACGAGGCCGTCCGCAATGCCGGCCGGGGCGGACGGCGGGCCGCGACCCGCCGGGTCAGCGGGGAACTGCTGCGCCTGGCCGGTCTGCCGGATCCGGTGGCTGTCGCCCGCCAGTTCCCGCACCAGCTGTCCGGCGGCATGCGTCAGCGGGCGCAGATCGCCATCGCGCTCGCCGGTGAGCCGGAGCTGCTGGTCGCCGACGAGCCGACGTCCGCCCTCGACGCGACCGTGCAGGCGCAGCTGCTCGACCTGCTCGCGCGGCTGCGCGACGAGCTGGGCATGGCGATGATCATCGTCAGTCACGACCTGGCGGTGGTGTCGCGGGTCGCCGACACCGTGGCCGTCGTGTACGGCGGCCGGATCGTGGAATCGGGCCCGGCCACTGACCTGATCGACGAGCCGGACCATCCCTACACGCGCGGGCTGCTGGACGCCGTGCCCCGTCCCAGGACGGCGCCGGGCACCCGGTTCCGCACCATGCCGGGCCTCGCCGGAGGCGGCCCGGACGACCTCGCCGGCTGCGGCTTCGCGCCCCGGTGCCCGCTACGCCAGGACAGCTGCGACCACGAGCCCCCGGCCCTGCAACCGCTGCTTCCGGCGACCGCGCACCGGTCGGCGTGCCTGCACCCGCCGACCAGGGAGGGCTCGTGCTAGCAGTCGATCGGGTGAGCGCCGGCTACGGTGCCGTCGGGATGGTGGTCGAGGACGTCACGCTGCGGGTGGCGGCCGGTGAGATCGTCGGGCTGGTCGGCGAGTCCGGCTGCGGCAAGACGACGCTGGCGCGGGTCGTCACCGGCCTGCACCGCCCCCGCACCGGGACGGTTCACCTCGCGGGCGTCGACGTGCACGCGTTGCGGGGCCGGGCGTTGCGGGCGCACCGTCGTCAGATCCAGATGGTGTTCCAGGATCCCTTCCTGACGCTCAGCCCTCGGCAGACGATCCGGCAGGCGATCACCGAGCCGCTGCAGATCCACCGGATCGGTGACGCGCGGTCCCGGTCCGCGCGCGTGGACGAGCTGCTGGACCTCGTCGGGCTCGATCCCGCGCTGGGTGACCGCCGACCCGGGCAACTCTCCGGAGGGCAGCAGCAGCGGGTGGCGATCGCCCGCGCGCTGGCGCTGCAACCGCGGCTGCTGATCTGCGACGAGCCGGTCACCGCCCTCGACGTGTCGGTGCAGGCGAAGGTCCTCAACCTGCTCTGCGACCTGCGGGACCAGCTTGAGTTCGGTTGCCTGTTCATCACCCACGACCTCGCGGTCGTCGCGCAGCTCGCCGACCGGATCGCGGTCATGAGGGGCGGTCGGATCGTCGAGCAGGGCCCGACCGGGCAGGTCACCGACCAGCCCGCACATCCGTACACAAAGACCCTGCTCGCGCTCGGAATCAACGATGGGTGTCGATCGATGGGAACCCTGGGCCCCACCCGCCCGACCTATCCATCGTGACCATCGCGTGCATCGAGATGCTCTCCTTCGGCCTCGCCCACCTCGCCAGGGCCGCCCACTCCTGCGGTGAGCGGCTGGCGCTGCTGACCGGTGTCGAGCCGCTCTACCTCCACGAGCTGGCCACGCTGCCGCCGGGCACGATCGACGTGATACCGGTCGACACGCACGACCGCCGGGAGGTCACCAGAGCCCTGCGCGCGATCGGCGACCTGCGCGGCCTGATCAGCTCGACGGACACCTGGGGAGTGACCGGCGCCGAACTCGCCGCCGAATTGGGCCTGCCCGGCATCGACCCGGCGGTCATCCGGCTGGCCCGCGACAAGGCGCGCGTCCGCGACCTGCTGCACCGCAGCGGCCTGAGCCGGGTCGTGCCCTTCCCCGTGGACGACGTGGCCACGGTGAGCCTCGACCGGCTCGCCTCGGCGGTCGGGATGCCCGCTGTCGTCAAGGACACCGCCGGCACCAGCAGCGCGAACGTGTGGCTCGTCCGCGACGCCGACGACCTCGCCCGCCTCCGCCGCGAGGCCGCGGACACGGCGCTGTTCGGGAGCCTGTTCGCCGAGCCGTTCCTGCCCGGGCCCGTCTACAGCGCCGAGACCGTGACCTGGGCCGGGCAGACCAGGCTGCTGGGACTGTCGAGCCGGCTCATGTCGGCCCAGCCGTGGTTCCGGGAGGACGTGACCGCGTTCCCCGTGGCACTGCCACCCGACGAGCTCCGCGAGATCGAGGCGTGGGCTGGCACGGTGCTGGCGGCCCTCGGTTACACCGACCGGTTCGCGCACATCGAGATCGCCATGACCATCGACGGGCCGCAGCTGATCGAGGTGAACCCCCGCATCGGCGGCGCGCTGGTCGGCGAGGCGATGTGCCGCGCGCTCGGCGTCAACGTCTACGCCGGCCTCGTCGACCTCGCGCTCGGCCGCCGCCCCCGCCTGCTCGACGCGGCCCTGCCTGGAGGCCCCGCGGTGGCGTTCGTCCTGGCCTACCCGCAGCAGGCCGGTGAACTCGTCGCCGTGCACGGGACCGACGACCTGCACCGCTATCCGGGACAACCGCGCTGGTATCCGACCAAAGCCCTCGGTGCCCGCATCGCGCACGTCGCCGACGGGCGTGGCTACGCCGGCATCGTGCTCGCCGAAGGACCGACCGCCGAGATCGCCACGCACCGTGCCGTCGCCGCGGCGGGCGCGGTCCACGTCCGCACCCGCCAGTCGTGCTAGCCGCGTCGGCCGCGCACGATCAGCCGCCGGGCGTGGTTGTCGTACGGCTCCCCGTCGAAGCCGCCGAAGCAGTCCACGTCGGCGAAGCCCGCCTCGCGGAGCATCCCCTTGAGCTCGGCGGCGCTGTAGAGCGCGTGCTCGACGACGGCCGTGCGCGCCTGACCGCCCCGGACCAGGAGGAAGTCGTCCCGGAACCGGGTCCAGCCGGCGAGGACCGTGCCGCGCACGACGAGCGTGCCACCGTCGACGTCGACGATCTTCGGGGCGAGGCCGTCGCGGGCCGCGATCTCCTTGCCGTACAGGTCGATGAGCGCCCGACCACCGGGCTTGAGGCTGGTCAGCACGTTGCGCAGCACCCGCATGTTCTGGTCGTGGTCGGCGAACAACCCGAACGACGTGTACATGCTGATCGCGAGGTCGTACCGGTCCGGCTCGACGAACTCACGCATGTCGGCCCGGACGAGCCGGATGCCGACACCGGCGGCGGACGCGGCCGTCGCGGCCCGGTCGAGCAGCGCCGCGCTGAGGTCCACGCCGGTGACCGCCGCGCCCCGGCGGGCCAGCGGAATCGTGTACGTCCCCGGCCCGCACCCCAGATCCAGCACGGCGGCCCCGGCCGGCAGGCGCAGCAGCGGAGACGTCGACACCCGCGCCTCGGCCTCGGCGGCACGCCCGGCGGAGAACATCACCTCCGCGAACCCGGTCCACAACGCCTCGTCCTCGAACCACTCCATCACCACTCCATCCGCCGCCGTTGATGTCCGCCGCGTCTGATAGTCGTCGCCGGGCCTGCGCTGGTTCCGGCAAGCCGCACAATCGGGAGGACTCGCCCATGGAACTGTCCGTCCGCCGCGAGACACTGCGGCTCATCGAGGTGGTGCGCAGCTCCCGGGGCGAGATCGACTCCGTCGGGACCTGCATGGTCACCCTGACGCACGACGGGATCACCGCCTACGGCGAAGGCACACCGACCGGGTACGACGGCGTCACCGCCGACGACGTCGTGGCGGCAATCGACGCCGACGCGGCGGCGGTGCTCGGACGGGACCTGCGGGACCCGGAGGGCGTCCTCGACCGGATCGGTCGGTGGGACGCGCCCGCAGGTGCCCGGATGGCACTCGACGGCGCCGTGCACGACTGGATCGGCAAAACCGCCGGGCAGCCGACCTGGAAGCTGTCCGGCGCGGCCCGAACGCTCGGACCGACCGTCTACACGATCTCCATGGCAGGACCCGAAGCGGCGGCGAACGCGGTCCGCAACGCGCCGGCGGTGGGCGCCTTCAAGGTGAAGGTCGGCGGCCCCGGCGACATCGCATCCCTCGAAGCGATCCGGGCGGTCACCCCGCTGCCGGTCCGCATCGACGCCAACGAGGCGTGGGACCTCGACACGGCCCGCGCGCTCACCCCCCACCTGCGGCGGCTCGGCATCCAACTGATCGAGCAGCCGTTCCCGGTGACCGCGGTCGACGACTACCACCGCTACCGGGAGGTGCCCGACCGGCTGCCGGTCTTCCTCGACGAGGGCTGCACCGACGAGGCGAGCGTCCAGGCCGCCCGGTCGTACGCCGACGGTTTCGTCGTGAAGCTGTGCAAGGCCGGCGGGATCCGCGGCGCCCGGCGGGTGATGCAGGCCGGCCGGCGGGCCGGGCTCGGCACCATGATCAGCTGCATGTGCGAGTCGGAGCTGGCCATCAGCCAGGCCGCGCAGCTCGCACCGCTGGCCGACCACATCGACCTCGACGGCCACCTGTACCTGCGGGAACCACCCTTCCGGGGCCTCGGTCTCGAAGGCGGCCGGATCGTCCTGGGCGACGCACCCGGACTGGGCGTCGTGCCGTCGTGAGGAACTTTCCCGGTCATCGATACGACATGTCGACAGGACGCGGGGCGCCGCGCGATGGGAGGCCACGGTGAGCTGGTACGAGGATCTGTCCCTGTGGTCCGGCTTCTCGGACGTGCTCTTCTCCGCCGAACGGGCCCGGCACGCCGCCGAGCTGGTGGCCACCTCGCCGCTGTTGGCGTTCCCGCCCGGAAGCCGCGTGCTCGACCAGGGCTGTGGCGTCGGCTTCTTCGCGGTGCCGCTGGCGCGTCAGGGCCACCGGGTGACCGGCGTGGACATCCACCGCGAGCTGCTCGACCGCGCCGAAGCCGAGGCGGCCGGTACCGGGTCCGGGCCGTCGTTCGTCCGCGCGGACGTGCGCGAGTACGTGTCGCCGGACGCGTTCGACGTCGTGGTGAACATGTACACGTCCTTCGGGTATTTCGACGAGCACGACGACAACCTCCAGGTCCTGCGCAACGCGTACCGCTGCCTGGTGCCCGGGGGGACGCTGATCGTCGACCTGCTGAGCAAGGAGATCTACGCCTCCTGGGTGGGGCCGCCGAAGATCGTCGACGTGCCCGGCGGCATGGTGGTCATGCGCGACACGATCCTCGACGACTGGACCCGGTACCGCACCGACTGGACGCTGGTCCGCGGCGACCGCGCCGAGCACACCTCGCTCACCTGCTGGGTCTACAGCGCAGCGGAGCTGACGGACATGGTCGCGCAGGCCGGGTTCGAAAAGGTCGAGTGCTTCGGCGACTTCGCCGGCGGACCGTACGACGGCGCGGCCACCAGGCTGATCGTCCGGGGAACCAAGGCGTGACCGGCATCCGCCGGTTCACCCGGGTGCAACTCGCGCTGCTCGGCAGCGGGTTCCTCGTCAACCTGATCAACTTCTCGGTGTACCCGTACCTGGCGGTCCTGCTCCGCGACCGGATGAACCTGGGCATGGACCAGGTGGGTGTCATCCTCGGGCTCGCCACGTTCGTGCAGTTCGCCGGCGGGCTGCCGGGCGCGGCCCTCGCCGAGCGACTCGGCCTCCAACGGTGCCTGCTCGCCGCGATGGTGCTGCAGACGCTCGGCTCGCTGGGCTTCCTCGCCGGCGGCGCCTGGCCGGCGCTGACGATCGCCGCGCTGTTCCTGCGCTCGGCGGCCTCGGCGGTCTACTCGCCCAGCGTGCGGGGCTACACCGTGCTCGGCGCGACCCCGGACGAGCGGCCACGGCTGGTCTCCGCGAGCTATGCCACGGGCAACGTCGGCATCGCCCTCGGGCCGGTGGCGGGCGCGCTGTTCATCCACGACCCGACCGTGATGTTCGCCGTCGCCACCGTGCTGCACCTGGCGATGACGATCGGGCACGCCCTCCTGCCCCGGGAACGGCGAGCCGACCACGAGGTGGTCGAGCCGCTGCGCCGCGCTCTGCACGGAATCGCGGTGCTGCCGTTCGCCGTGACCGCCCTGACCCTCTACCTGCACATGCACTTCTACCAGTACCTGTCGTCGTACGCCGAGGGCCGGGTGCTGGCCGTGTTCTACGGGGCGGCCATGATGGCGTACTCGCTGATCCTGGCCGTGATCCAGCCGCTGATCTCCCAGCGGGTCGAGCGGATGCGGTACCCGCACGCGATGGCCCTCGGCTTCGGTGGCCTGGCCGTCGGCATGCTCGCCTTCACCGGAGGCAACGAGATCGCGATCGCCGCCGGCGTCCTCGCCATCGGCGCGGGCAACTCCGTGCTCTTCCTCAAGAACACCCTCGAAGCGCTCGCCCGCACCGACAGATCTCCCACGGTCGTCTTCGGCCAGCAGCGGCTCGCCGAAGGCGGCGGCGCGTTCCTCAGCGGCCTCGCGGGCGGGGGCCTCTACCAGCTGTTCGAGTCCGCCGGGAACCTCGCCGGCTTCTGGCTGGCCATCGCCGCCCAGTGCCTGCTGCTGCCACCGGTCGTGATCCTCGCGGACCGGATGCTCCGCCGCCCCGCACCCGAACCGACAGGGGTGTCATGAACCCGGCAGAAGCGATCACCACCGCCCACACCGTCGCCGAGCGGCTCCGCGCGGACGCCGTCGAGCGGGACCACGCCAACCAGCCCCCGCACGCCGAGATCGACCTGCTGCGCGACAGCGGCCTACTCGCCCTCGACCCCGACGACCACCCCACCACACACGCCGTGACCCGGATCGTGGCGGCCGTCGACGCCTCGATCGGTCACCTCCTCGGCTACCACTACCTGCACCTGTGGCGGGCCACGCTCTACGACAACGCCGAGCTGGCGACCTCGCTACGCCAGGAGGCCGCCACCGGCCGGGTGTTCGTAGCCGCGGTCAGCAACCCACGCGACACCATCACGGCCACCACGACCAGCGACGGGCTCCGCGTCTCGGGCCGCGGCGCGTTCGCCACCGGCTGCGCCGTCGCCGACCGCCTGCTTGTCAGCGCGATCCGCGAGGACCACACGGCCCGCCTCGTCGTCGTCATGCACCGCGCTGGTGGCGGCCTCTCGCACCCTCCGGACTGGGACAACCTGGGCCAACGCCTGACGGCGAGCGGCAGCGTCGCCTTCGACGACGTCCGGGTCAGCCAGGGCGACGTGCTGGGCACCTTCCCGGCAGCCGAAGACGAGTCCAGCCCTCGCCACCTACGCCTGTCCCTGGTGTCGCTGGCCTTCCAGGCAGTCCTCGCGCAGGTCCTCGTCGGCATCACTGCCGGCGCGATCGACGAGGCCGCCAGATACACCCGCGATCGTTCGCGCCCCTGGCCCGCGAGCGGAGTCGTGCGGGCCGTCGACGACCCGCACGTGCTCGCGGGCTACGGAGAGCTCGCCGCGACCCTGGATGCGGCCCGTCTCCTGGCCGACCAGGCGACCCGCGCCCTCACCGAGGCCGACACCTGCGGCCCTGCCCTGACCCCGACCGAACGCGGCCGGGCGGCACTGACCGTCTCCGCCGCGAAGGTCGTTTCCAGCCGACTGGCCACGGAGGCGACGAGCCGGATCTTCGAGTTCACCGGCGCGCGCGCAACGGCCCGCGCCACCGGCCTCGACCGGTTCTGGCGCGACGCCCGCACGCTCACCCTGCACGATCCCGTCGCATACAAGGCCCAGGAACTCGGCGACCACCTCCTCACCGGGCGGTATCCACGCATGACGGCATACAGCTGACCGCCCCCGGCATCCGGCTGCGGCCCGCCAGAGCAGATCGCGGTGCGGAGCCGTGTCGGCGCGGGGCGTCCAGACCTGGTCATCGATATGTTCCGCGTGGGCGTCGAGGACGAGGAAGCCGTGGTGTCCCACATCGAGGTCATCACGAACAGATGTAAACCCTGATGATCCGTCCCGAGCCGATTCGCCACCGAGCGCTACTGGGCGAGGCCGTGAAGGTGATCGACCTTGTGTTGCAAGAAACG
Organism: Micromonospora sp. PTRAS2; assembly: GCF_054052245.1. Lineage (NCBI taxonomy): Bacteria > Bacillati > Actinomycetota > Actinomycetes > Micromonosporales > Micromonosporaceae > Micromonospora > Micromonospora sp. PTRAS2. The sequence continues at coordinate 161,529 of NZ_JBSWBU010000001.1, read as the reverse complement.
CACGAGGGTGCCCCCGCTCCCCACGACAGCCGCCGTCTTGTTGCAAGATAGTGGCAACAGCGAAGCTATGGCAGTATTACTGGAGGGGATCCTGATGGCGGTCTACACCCTGCCCGACATGCCCTACGACTACGGTGCGCTGGAGCCGGCCATGTCCGGACAGATCCTTGAGCTGCACCACAGCAAGCACCACGCCGCGTACGTCAAGGGTGCCAACGACGGCCTCGAACAGCTCGCCGAGGCCCGCGCCAAGGGTGACTTCGGCACCCTGGTCGGGCTGGAGAAGACGTTCGCGTTCAACCTGTCCGGCCACGTGCTGCACACCATCTTCTGGGGCAACCTGTCCCCGGACGGCGGCGACCGGCCCGATGGCGAACTGGCGGCGGCGATCGACGAGCACTTCGGTTCCTTCGACGCGTTCGCCGGGCAACTGTCCGCGGCGACCAAGAGCGTGCAGGGCTCCGGCTGGGGTGTGCTGGCCTGGGAGCCGCTCGGGCAGCGACTCATCGTCGAGCAGGTCTACGACCACCACGGCAACGTCGGCCAGGGCTCCACGCCGCTGCTGGTCTTCGACGCCTGGGAGCACGCCTACTACCTGCAGTACAAGAATGTGCGCCCCGACTACGTCGACCGGCTGTGGAACCTGGTCAACTGGTCGGACGTGATCGCCCGCTTCGACGCCGCCCGCGCCACGAGTCCGAAGGTCTGACCCGGGTGAGTGAAGCCACCCCCACGGCAGCGGAGCTGCTCCAACGCGCCGCCGGAGTCATCGCGGCCAAGCACCGCGGTGACCTCGTCGGCGCCGAGGAACTGCTCGCCGCGTTCCCCAGCGAGCAGGCCCGCACCCTCGGCTTCTACCTGCTGGCCGACCTCGCACTCGGACTGGTCCGCGCCCAGAGTGGCCAAGCCATGGACGATCTGGTCCGCGAACTGTCCCTGCTCGTGGCCGCCAGTGCAGGGAACCCGCCGGCTACAGCATGACCGGGCGGGCGGTTTCACCTCGGCGACCCATGGTCGCCATGGTCCTGCAGGGCGGGCAGCCCGGTCCGTTGCTGCAGGCCCTGGACGGTATCAAGCAGGTTCTGGTGCTGGTCGTCGCGTGTACCACCAGCGCCCGGCAGGCCGTCGAAGCGGCGGTCGCGCAGGCGCGGCAGTTGGGGTCGTCGGGAAACTGACGAGGGCTGGCGGTCACCGGCATGGTCGCAGTCTGCGAGGACTCCTTCGGCCTGTCCGGGAACCCGCGGCCCCGAACATCCGGCCGTCCACACCAACCTCGCCACTGCCGGGCGGGTAGCCTCCCCGCGCCGCCGCCTAATACTCCAGCCGTAGCTGGTGGATTCGGTGTCTTCGCTGGTAGTGGGCCTGTTTGGCGCGGTTGACGGCGTGGCGGTAGTCGCTACTGGTAGCGGTCTCCGGTAGTTGGTTCAGCGACCAAGCAGAACTTCACACCGGAGCCCTCGACCAGGGCTTGCCCTCAGCTTCATCTGATGAGCTGTTTCCGGTCTGATCTTGTAGGTCAGGCCGGGTCAGTGGGGTCGCTGATCCATGAGGGCGAGGCTCCGGGTCGGACAGCAAGCGGCGCCGTGCTCAGGACGGTGGCCATGGCGACCGATGTCGCCGGCTGGCCGAGGTAGGCGGTCAGCAGCACCATCAACTCGGCCAGGCCCTCTTCGGTGACGCCGGCGGCGCGTGCGGCGTTCAGGTAGGTGATCAGCCGGGCATCGGCGACGTGTTGGCCGACGAGGGCGGCGATGACGGCGACGCTGCGGTCGCGGTCGGTCAGTTCCGTTCCGGACCATCCGGGTCCGCCGGCCGCGAGGAAGGCCTCCCGGGCGTACTGTGCGCCGGCTCGCGCCGCGAGCATGCTCTCGGCTTCGTCCTCGGGGACGCCGAGGTTGCGGGCGTACACGGCGCGGCCGGCGGTGATGCGGTCGGCCACGTTGTCGGAAGCGTTCATATGCACGATCCCGGGTCTTCGGCTGAGCCGATGATGAGGTAGAGGGCCCGTCGCAGCTGTGTGACCTCGGCCGCCGGGATGGGCCGGACCGCGTCGGCCTCGCGAGCTTCGGCTCCGGCCGCGATCGCCGCGCGCGCCGCATCGCCCTTCGGGGTGATGGCGATGATGCGGGCCCGCCGGTCTCGTGGGTTGACGCGCCGTGAGACGAGTTCCATGCGCTCGAGCCGGTCGATCTCCGCAGTGAGAGTCGTCTTGTCCATGCCGAGGGCTTGCCCAAGTTCGACCTGGGTGAGATCGGCGGTCTTGTGCAGAGCGCTGAGGACGATGTGGTCGCGCAGCGACAGGCCGTGGCGTTCTGCTTCCGCGCCGACGAGTGCGTGCATCCGCTGGGCGGCCCGGTGGAGCAGCCACGTGAGCTCGGAGTCGGGCCCCGGTCCCAGAGTGGGGCGCTGCGGTGCGTCGTCGTCGGTCGTCGGCTCGGGGCGGCCCGGGGCGGGTGCGGCAGGCATGGTCACAGTGTCACGCTCGGGAACCGGGACGGCAGGAGCGGGATGCTGTCGTAGGCGGCGACATCGTGGGCCGGAACGACCTGCAACACGCGGCTGAGGGCGATGCTGTGCTGCAGGCCGACCCGGACGGTCCTGGCGTCGACATCGGCGACGCGGCGCATCAACCACGGGCGTTGCGCACCACGGGAGATGCCGTCCATCTGCCAGGTGAGGTCGCCGATGAACGCATAACGCTTCCCGGTGGGCAGCGTGACGAACACGACGACGGAACCCGAGGTGTGCCCTGCGGCGAGGGCCACGACCACCGAGCCGTCTCCGTAGAGGTCGAAGCTCGCCGGAAAGCCGAGATACTCCGGGCCGTCGAAGGCGTACTCCCGGATCTCCAGGCCTTGCGACACCGCGCGGAACACCCTGCCGTGCGAGTCGTCGGCGCCGTAGCGGATTTCGGCCTCGTTGATCCACACCGGCACCCGCAGGGAGTCCAGGCCGCTGACGTGATCCCAGTGCACGTGCGTGACGAGCACGCCCAGGAGCCGGGACCGGTCATAGCCGGCCGCATCGAGCTGCTGCGCCGCGGTCCGGCCGAGCTGGTAGGGAGCACGCTCCATGCGCGCCAGCATCGTGATGTGCTCCGCCACGTGCTCGCCGAACCCGGCGTCGATGAGCAGGTCGCCCTTCGGGTGGGAGATGAGCACGGCGGTGGCCGCGAAATCCCGCGTGTCCCGTACCGACCCTCCGGTCACGGCGAACACCGCTCGCGTCGTATAGGTGCCGGTGGGCAGACGGTGCAGCGCCATGTCCGCCGGCGGAGCCGCCTCGGGCAGCCGGCCTGTCCAGTACGCGGAAGGTGAAATGACCATACCCGGAACCGTACGACCCGAGAACCTCCGAGTCAAGAATATCCGAGTCAAGAGTATTCGGCCTTCGTCCTGCGTCTCGTTGGTGGACGCCCTCCTGGCGCCTCGGCGCCGCCGGCGACCACCTCAGGGCTGGGTGTGCGTGCTCCCGCTCTCCGCTCAGGCGGTCGTGTCCTGGGCCAGCGCGTCGAAGGCCGTCGTCGCTTCCTGGTCCAGCCCGATCCGGGCGACCGCGATGTTGTCGGCCAGGTGCGCGAGGTTGCGGGTGCCGGGGATCAGCAGTGTGGCCCGGCTGTGCCCGAGCAGCCACGCCAGCCCGGCCTGGGCCGGGGTGATGCCGAGGCGTCGGGCGTGCGCGATGACCACCGGGTCGTCGGTAACGCTGGGCAGCCAGTCGAAGGCCGATCCGAGCGGGCAGTACGGCACCCAGGCGATGCCCTGTTCGGCGCATTCGGTCAGCACGTCCTCCTGGCCTCGGGTGAGGACGTTGTACAGGTTCTGCACGCAGACGATGCCGGCCGGAAGGGCCTGCCGCAGTTGTGCGAGGTTGACGTGGCTCAGGCCGATGCCGCCGATCTTCCCCTCGTCGCGTAGGGCGATCAGCTCGGCGAGCTGGCTGTCCAGGTCGACCACCTGGTCGCCGGTGACGGTGATGCCCGGCGGCGCGTCGGCCCGGCGAAGGTTGACCACGGCGAGGTGTTCGGTGCCGAGGGTGCGCAGGTTCTCCTCGACCGACGCCCGTAGCTGCGCCGGCTGCTGGGCGGCGACCAGTCGCTCGGTCGGGTGGGACACCGCGCCGACCTTGGTGACGATCCGCAGGCTGTCGGCGTACGGATGCAGAGCGGTCCTGATCAGTTCGTTGACTGTGCCGTAGAACTGGGCCGTGTCGATGTGATCGACGCCAAGCTCGACCGCGCGGCGCAGCACCGTGACGGCATCCGCGGGGTCGGCGTGTTCCAGCTGCATGGCGCCGAAGCCGACCCGCAGGACCTCGTGATCGCCCAGCTTTCCGTGCGCGTACACCTGCGATGTGGTCATGGTGGTGGACCTCCAGATACGATGACCGCAAGTGGAACCGGTTCCGCTTGTCTCAGCTCGACCCTAGCAGAAGCGGAAGCGATTCCGCTTATGAGGTGATCATGGTTTCCGAGATCGAGCGACGCCCCGGCGCGCGCAGGGACGCCCAGCGCAACCGGCAGCGCATCATCGAGGCCGCCAAGCGCGCCCTCACCACCGGTCCGGCCCCTGTCAAGATCGAGACCATCGCCCGCGAGGCGGGAGTCGGCGTCGGCACGCTCTACCGGAACTTCCCGTCCCGGGAAGCCTTGGTCGAGGAGGTCTACCGCAGCGAACTCACCCACCTCTGCGCCGTCGCCGCGCAACTGGTGGCCGACCACCCGCCAGCCGATGCCATGCGCGAATGGATGCGCTGCTACCAGGACTTCGTCGCCACCAAACACGGCATGGCCGAAGCCCTACGCGCGGTGATCGCCAGCGGTGCGATCAACTCCGGCCAGACCCGCGAACACCTCGACGGCGCCATCGCCACCATCCTCGACGCCGGCCGAACCGACGGCAGCCTGCGTGCCGACGTCCAACCGGCCGACGTGTCCGCCAGCATGGCCGGCATCATGCTGACCGCCGCCGACATCGACCAGGCCAGCCGGATGCTGCAACTCCTCGTCGACGGCCTACTCGCCCGCGACCCCTCCTGAAGGGTCTACCCCATGGCCTACCTGCCTGAAGAGGCGACGCACTCTTCCGCCGCGATGCGATCCGCGCGCTGCCGCGGCGGCGACGGCAGGGCTGAGAGCGCGCAGGGAAACACCGCCGGTCCGGGCCGGCGGACGCCTGCCGTAGCAGCAGCCTGACCCGATCGGCGAGTCCGCCGGCCGCCGACGCGGCCTCGGGCATGGCGAGTAGCGGCGCAGCGCTGTGGTCACGTCGGCGGACGGCTCGGGGCGAACGTCAGTCGGGCGTGCCCTTGCTCTTGTCCTTCTGGCGCTTGACCGCGTCCTTGCGGAACTCGACGAGGGTCGCCACCACCGTCTCGGCGGCCACCAGCCATCCGTGCCCTTGGTCGTAGGCGGGTGCGGCGTTGATGGGCACGCCGTCGACCTCGACCATGCCGTTGTCGTAGGCGGTGACAGTCACGGTGAGGGTCAATCCCTTGTCCTTCTTGGTGGACTGCACCTTCCAGTTGTCTCGGATGCGCTTGATTGAGGCGGGCACGTCGGTGCTCCTTCCGTTCGGCGGGTCGATGATCGTGCCTGTGCTCAGTGCCGGCTGTCAGGTTGGCGACTCGACGCGGAGACGCGCTGCGAACACCTGTCGAGGGGCGCGCGAAACCGGGCTCCGCCAGCGGCGTCAGCGCCGCTGGACCGGAGACGCCGGCAGCCCGGTGTCGGGTGGCACGGCGTCGCGGTGCTGCTGAGCCACGATGCCGGTGGTGATCTCGTCGGGCGGCACCGGGCGGCCGAAGTGCCAGCCCTGCCCGTTGTCGCACCCGGTCGCGGCCAGCCGGTCGGCCTGCTGGGCGGTCTCGATGCCCTCCGCGGTCACGACGAGGCCGAGCTTGTGCCCGAGCGACACGACGGTGCTGAGGAACTCGTCGTCCGTGCCGGGGCGGCGGGCCCCCGGCCGCCTGGCCGGCTGCGCCGACGAACGGGTCAGGCTCGCGTCGAGTTTGAGGCCGTGCAGGGGGAGGGAGCGGAGATTGGCCAGGTTCGCATAGCCGATGCCGAAGTCGTCGATGACGATCCGGACCCCGATTTTCATGAGCGCCGCCAGGGTCTCCGTCACCACGCCGGTCAGATCGATCACGGCCTGCTCGGTGACTTCGAGCTGGAGCAGGTGCGGCGGCAGCCCCGTCCGGTCGAGGATCTGCGCCACCGCCCCGGCCAGGCCGTTCTGGCGGAGCTGGCGCACCGACACGTTCACGCTCACGTACAGGCCGGGTTGGATCCGCTGCCAACGGCTGGCCTGTCGACACGCCTGCTCCAGCAGCTGCCCGCCGAGCGCCACCACGACGCCGGTGCGTTCGGCGAGCTCGATGAACCGGGCGGCGCTCAGCAGGCCGAGCTGGGGATGCTGCCAGCGGGCCAGGGCTTCCACCCCAGCCAGCCGTCCGGACCGCAGGGCGGCGATGGGCTGGTAGGCGGCGACGAACTCGCCCCGGCGCAGCGCCGCCGGCATGGCCGCCGACAGGCGGTAACGCGCGGCGTCGGCGGTGCTGCGATCCTGGTCGAACTGGCGCAGGGTGGCCTTCCCGTCCGCCTTGGCCCAGTGCAGCGCGATCTCGCTGGCGCGCATCAGGGCCGCGGCGGCGCCGTCGGCGACGGCGCCCTCGGCCACTCCCGCGCTCGCCGTCAGGGGCACCTCGGTGCCGTCGACGCGGAACGGGGCGGCGAGCGCGGCGAGCGCCTGATCGGCGATCTTGACGGTGTCCTCGGCGCAGGTGGTGTCGCGGACCAGGATCGCGAACCGGTCGCTGTCCAGCCGCGCCACCAACTCGATCCGCCGGTCGGTGAGCGCGCCGAGCCGACCGGCGATCTCGCGGAGCAGCAGGTCGCCCACCTGATGCCCAAGCACGTCGTTGACCGCCGCGAAGTCGTCGACGTCGAGGCAGCAGACACCGACCCGGTCGATCGGCTCGTCGGCGGCGGACAGCCGGCCCAACCGCTCGGTGAACAACGTCAGGTTGGGCAGCCCGGTCAACTGGTCGTGGGTGGCGAAGCGGCGGAACCTGGCCTCGCTGACCCTGAGCGCCTCCTCGGCCTGGTTGCGGGCGGCCAACGCGGCCAGCCGGACCGTGTCCTGGGCTCTCAGGCTGCGGTCGTGCGCGGCCGCCGCGAAGCCCGCCGCGAGTTCGGCCAAGAGGCCGTTCAGCCGGGCGGCGCGGGTGGGGTCGGCGGCGAGGCCCAGCTCACCGAGGAACCGCGAGCCGATGACCGCGATTGTCCCACCGAGCGCTTCCGGCGACCCGAAGCCGACCGCCACCAGATCCTCGCCGATCCGCCGGCCGTCGCCGGGCTCGGCCGAATCGGCGAGGACCGCGCTGACCAGACGGTCCGCCAGCCCGGTCACGATGCGACGCCGCCGCCCGGCGCTGATCGGCACGTAGTGGGCCCGGTGCAGGGCCCCAGCCCACGCCGTGACGAACTCCCCGACGCCGGGGCGACGCCCGTCGTCGAGGCCGTCGGCGGCGGACCGACCGCTCACCCGCGGCGTCCGACTCCGACGTAGAAACTCATCCGCTCCGGGTGCTCCCCGACATCCGTCCGCGACTCGGGACGCCACAGAGGGGACCACACCACGCCGGGTTCCACCAGTTCCAGGCCGGCGAAGAAGTCCTCCACCTCGGCGCGGGTGCGGGCGGTGACCGGCGTGTTCGTCCGGCCGCTGAGCCGGGTGCCCTCGCCCATCTCGTCCGGCCGGCTGTCGGTGGTGACGTGGCTGATCGCCACGCAACTCCCCGGGGCCAGCGCCGTCCACAGCCGCTTGATCAGCCCGTACGGGTCGTCGTGGTCGGGGACGGCGTGCACGACCGAGACGAGCAGCAGGCCGACCGGCCGGTCGAGATCCAGCAGCCGGCGGACCTCCGGGTGGCCCAGGATGGCCTCCGGGTGGCGCAGGTCTTCGAGCAGCGCGATCGCGTTCGGCTGGCCGGCGAGGATGTGCGTGCTGTGCGTCACCGCCACCGGATCGATGTCCACATAGACCACCCGGGTGTCCGGATCCACCTCCTGGGCGATCTCGTGCACGTTGCCCACCGTCGGGATGCCCGACCCGATGTCCAGGAACTGCCGAATCCCTTCGTCGAGCATGAACCGCACCGCGCGGTGCAGGAACTCGCGGTTAGCCCGCGCGACCAGGCGGAGGTCCGGCACCGCCGCCAATGCCTGGCGGGCGAACTCCCGGTCGACCTCGAAGTTGTGCGAGCCGCCGAGCCAGTAGTCGTAGGCTCGCGCCACGCTCGGCCGACTCAGATCAACATCTGCTGGCGCCCACTCCGGCCGTTCCATCGCCGCCCTTCCTCACCACCACGTTCACGTGGCCGCCGCCACTGTAATCGGAGTTTACCGATTCGTTTGATCGCGCCGACATCACGCCGCCCGCCCGCCGCCCGGCCTGGGATCGCCGCGCCGAACCACTGCGCGACGCCACGGTGCCGGCACGCGGGGACCGGACCGCCCCGGGATCCGGCCGGACCGACCCGGCGTGGACGTCACGCGGGGTACGCTGCGGTGGTGGGCCGGCGTGATCAGTACCGGGCCGAGCTGCGCGGGTTCGATCCGGCGCGCTGGCCGGACTTCCTCCGGGAGCACTCGGGGCTGCCTGGTCCACGCGCCAACATCGCACTCGCCGAAGCCGTCGCCGACGAGGGCGAGCTGACCTCGTTCGATCGGTTGATCTCCACGGACGACGAGTACCTGGTGTTCTGCGGGGTGCTCGGGCTCGGCCGGCTGTTGGCCACCGCCACGGACGCACGGACACGCGCGGACGTCGAGGCGCGCTTACGCGACCACGCCACCGACGCCCGTTGGCGGGTGCGCGAGGCGGTGGCCCTGGCGTTGCAGCGGCTCGGCGACGCCGACCTGCCGCGCCTGCTCGAACTCGCGACGGCCTGGGCCGCGCGCCCGCACCCGTTGCTCCGGCGGGCGGTGGTCGCGGGCGTGTGCGAACCGCGCCTGCTGACCGCCCCGGACGCCGCCGCCCGCGCCGTCGCGCTGTGCGAACGGGCGACCACGGGACTGGCCGGCCTCTCGGCCGAACAGCGGCGTGACGACGGCGTCCGCGCGCTGCGCCAGGCGTTGGGCTACTGCTGGAGTGTCGCGGTGGCCGCCGATCCGGCGGCCGGCCTGCCGCGCTTCCAGGCGCTGACGGCCGTCGACGACCGCGACGTGGCCTGGATCGTCCGGGAAAACAGGAAGAAGAAGCGACTCGCGAGACTGCTCTGACAGCGCCGGGGACCGCCCGGGCCGCCACCGCGGTGTCGTCGCGTACCGACACGACGGCACGCCACGTCCGGTCGGACGACGTCCTGTCCCGGCGGTACGGCCGCCCGCCCGGCTACCGCGGACGCGGTGGCCGGACGCCTGCTCCCGGGGTACGACGCCGGGCCCGGGACTCGACACCGTGGAGGTGTTCCGTGACCTGACGCGAAGGACTCCGACGTGCCCTCCTGCATCGACTGGGACGGTTCTCGTTGGCACGGTGCTCAGCTGGCCGAGGGCTGGTGTTGGGCGGGTTGTGCCATGTCCAGGGCGTCGATGACCAGCTCGGAGCACAGTGGTCGGCGATCGACCAGCCCACGACCCGGCGGGCAAACGCGTCCAGCACGACCCCGCAGTACACCCAGCCGGCCTGGGTGCGTTGCTGGGTGATGTCGGTGACCCATAACGCGTTCGGCTTGAACACCAGCCGGTGCCGCGCACTGTCCCGCCCATGAGCATCGCAGGGCCCGTCCTGGCGACAGGGGAAGCCGCGGCAAGGAGAAGCGCAACAAAAACGGCAAGGAGTCGCATCCCCCTGCCATAACTAACATATACCGCAACCGGGGGCTTGCGGCAAGGCCCGGGGGTGCGCGCAGAATCGCTGTCCGTAACTGGAATCCGCGTGGAGATGGGGGTTGCGGCATGCGGGTATTGCTGTCGACATTCGGTGGCCGTGGCGATGTCGAGCCGCTGGTCGGGCTGGCGATCGCGCTGCGGGAGGCGGGCGCGGGCGTGCGGGTGTGCGCCCCGCCGGACTGCGCCGAGCGGCTGGACCAGTTCGGGGTGGAGTTGGTGCCGATCGGCCAGTCGGTGCGCGAGATGGTGCACGGGCCGGCCCCGACCACGGTGCCGGACGTGCCGCGCAAGGCCGCCGAGCTGATGGCCGAGCAGTTCGCCGAGCTCCCGGCGGCCGCCGAGGGCTGCGATGTCATGGTGGCGACGGGCCTGTTCCCGGTCACGGCGAGCGTGCAGTCGGTGGCGGAGCGGCTGGGCGTCCGTTATGTCTACGCCGCGTACTGCCCGATCTTCCTGCCGTCGCCGGCCCACCGCCCGCAGTCAGCGCCGACCCGGCCGTTGCCGCCGGACGTCACGGACTGGAAGGAGCTCGACGCGCTGGCGATCGAGGGCTACAACGCGGTCTTCGGCGCCGCCCTCAACCGTGAACGGGCGGCGATCGGCCTGTCTCCGGTCGACAACGTCCGCGACCACGTCTTCACCGCGGACCCGTGGCTGGCCGCGGACCCGACCCTGGCCCCATGGCCAGCCGACGGCGCGAACCCCGTCGACGTGGTGCAGACCGGCGCCTGGATGGTCCCCGACCCGCGTCCGCTCGACCCCGGTCTGAGGGCGTTCCTCGACGCCGGCGACCCGCCCGTGTACGTCGGCTTCGGCAGCATGCCCGCACCGCAGCACGCCGCGGAGGTCGCCCTGGCCGCGATCCGCGCCCATGGCCGTCGCGCCGTAGTCTCCCGCGGCTGGGCTGGCCTGACCCCGTCCGCCGTCGCGGACGATGTCCGCGTGGTCGCCGAAGTCAACCACCGGGCGCTGTTCCGGCGCTGCGCCGCCGTCGTGCACCATGGCGGCGCCGGCACCACGACGACGGCCGCGTTGACGGGCGTACCCCAGGTGTTGGTTCCGCAGATGGCTGATCAGCCGTACTTCGCCGCCCGCGTCGCTGCCCTGGGCATCGGCGCCGCCCACTCCGGCCCGTCTCCGACCGTCGAGTCCCTGGCCACCGCCCTCGGGCAGGCCCTGTCGCCCGAGACCCGGTCCCACGCCGCCGCGACGGCCGCCACCATCCGCCCGGACGGCGCCGCGGTGGCCGCGAACCTCATCCTCGACCTCTGACGCCCGCGCCAGTCCAATTCTGGCGGGGCCGACGCGCCTGTTGCAGGCGCGTCGGCGGGACGTACTGAATCGCTGACGGCCGCATCCGCTGGATCGCGCCGTTTCCCGACCGGCGGAAACTGTCTCGCGTCGAGCCAGCCTTCCTGATGGCTGGAGGTCAGGAAATCTGGGCTTTGGAGCCTAGACATCTTCGTCGGTCTGGCATACTCTTCTTCGAGTCGAGGGGAAAGATCCGTCAAGACGCAGACGGGCCGTCCGGCCGTGAGGTCACGACGGGCGGCGAGGAGGGGGACAAGCTTCACCGTTCCCTCCCGAGATGCAGTAGGCAGTAGGACCACGTCAGTCCCGGCGGAACGCACGCCGGGCGCAGGTGGGGCCAGGGTTCTCTTCGGGGCTCCAGCTGATGTCCGCCGCACGTGTCGGGGCCATGAAGTCGCGTGGGCTCCGGCGCCGGCAGACCGCACGACAGCAAGGGAAAGAAGCAGCAGAGGAAAGGGAGGGCCGTACACCGTTGGATCGCCCGCCGGCAGCCGTCATTCCAGGCTCGGCGGACACCGCAGCTTCCATCGAACGAGAGGTGGTCTCCGGTCACGCATATGCGATCCTCGCACCCGAAGCCGTCAGTGACGGCTGGTGCGGATACGACAAGCCGACGTTCCGGTCGGTAGATGGTGTTCTGACCCGTAACCCTGGGCCCCGGCGCGCAAGCGCCGGGGCCCTCGACGTGGAGGTGACATGGGGCGAAACCCCGAAGACATGTTCGGCGATGAGAACACTCCGGCCTACACCATCGGTCAGGCCGCGGAGATGCTCGGCACCACGCAGGACTTCCTGCGTCGCCTGGACGAGGCGAAACTGATCAACCCGCACCGCTCCAGCGGCGGCCACCGCCGCTACTCCCGCTACCAGCTGCGTCTGGCCGCCCGGGCCCGTGAAATGGTCGACCAGGGCACCGCCCTGGAGGCCGCCTGCCGGATCATCATCCTGGAGGACCAACTCGAGGAAGCCCTCCGGCAGAACGAGAAGCAGCAGCGGGGGCCGCGGCGACAGGACTGACCAGCCCCACACCCTTCGTGCGAGGTCGGCGGGCGATGAGCCAGCCGGCCAGGCGAAGGTTCCCGTCCCCGCTCGGTCCTGGTACCCCCGCTCGTCGCACCTCCTCACATCCCGGCCGGCGACCGGGCTGCTGTGCGTGACCGGCGGTCCGAGGCGTCGCCGTCCTACGTCGGCCGGCATGCCAGGGCACGCCGGGTCGGCGGCGGGTAGCGTCCGATCATGGCCAGCGGCGGAACGGACGACGTGGGTGGCGGGTGGAACACCGCTCGCGGCACCGACGACGTGGCATTGCTGTCGGAAGAGGCGTCACCCGGGGGCGTCCACGATCGCCAGCCGCGCCGGGTCGCCGAGCACGGCGTGGATCCGAGCGCGCCTCCGCAGAGAAGCAAGCTCAGCGGCCCACCCGCCGCCATCTGGCCGACGTCGGATCATGTGCTACAGTAACCGAGTTGCAGTTTTGATTTCCGTAGACGTTTCCCGGCGCCTGATGGGGCATTGAAACCCATCCAGGCGCTTTTCGTTTTTCGTGTCGTTTCGACGCGGGTGATCAACGCGGCGGCGTAAGCGACCGCACAGTGCGGTCGCCAACAGCCTGCGAAGGAGCAGACATGACTACAGGCACCGTGAAGTGGTTCAACGCCGACAAGGGCTTCGGCTTCATCAGCCCGGACGACGGCGGCGCCGACGTCTTCGCCCACTTCTCCGCCATCTCGGCGAGCGGCTTCCGCAGCCTCGACGAGAACCAGAAGGTGGAGTTCGACATCACCCAGGGCCAGAAGGGCCCGCAGGCGGAAAACATCCGCCCGCTCTGATCCACATTCTCTGAACGGCGGCCCGACTGGTTCAGCGGGCCGCCGTTTGGCGTTTCATGCGCTCACCACAGCATCGCGAAGACCGTCTGATCGGCAGAAGGCCGGCCATCTCGGTGCGGATCCGACAGCCCCACCAAACTCGCGGCTCATGCCGGCCTGGCGCCGGTTTCCCGCGACTCCGGCACTGTTTACGGGAACCATCGGCCTGCCCGCCGATACCACCTGAGACTGCGGCACATTTTGTGGATGGCCGCGTTCACCGCCGCCAGAGAATGCCCCACCTCCCGGGCCTACTACGAGAAGAAGCGGGGTGGCCGTCGCCGACCGGCCCGGGACAGGGCGGGCCGGCGACGGCGGCCGATCAGAAGTCGCTGTCGGTGTCGTTCCGGCCCCCGCTGGGGATGTCGTCGATGGTCTTCGACGAACCCCCGGCGTCCCGCCTCGGCAGGCCACCCAGCATCCGGGTGAGCTGCTCGTCGGCCAGTTCCACGCCGTCGGCCGGAATCGTGTCGATCCGCACGGTCTTGCGCCTCATGTCGTACCCCTCTTCACCCTGATGGAGCGCCCGGCTGCTCGGCCGGACGAACGCCAGTGTGTGGCCGCCGGGAACCGCCTGGGACCAGGGATCTCCCTGGTTCGGGACCCCCAGTCTTGGCTGGCCGGGTGTCCGCCGGACGCGCGGCCGGGCCGGCGCTGGAGCGATCGTCGCCGGGGTCCGACTCACGACGGGGGTCGGGCCGAGGTGTAGGCCGGCAGCGGCAGCGGCTCGTCGCGCAGGAACGCGCGGAGCAGCGCGTCGTACGCCTCCCGCTGGCCGGAGGTGATGTCGTGTCCCGTGTGCGGCAGGTAGACCAGGGTCGCCTGCGGCAACGTGCGCCGGTATTCGTACGTTTCCTCCCACGGGACGAAGTCGCACTCGCCGCGCATGATCAGCGCCGGCACCCGGGCCTGCCGGAGCGCGGGCCGCGGATCGGGGATGCGGGCGAAGTCCTCGACCGTCAGTTGGTTGACGTAGAAGCCCTGGTGGTTGTCGTGCACCTTGGCGGGTGCCGAACCGGGGCAGCGGGCGGTGTCCTTGCCGAGCACGGCGACGGCGTGCATCAGCGCGTCCGCCTCGTCGTCGCCGACGAGCGCGTGCGCCGCGTTCGGGTTGACGCCCTGCAGGACCGCCTGGGCGACGACCCGCGGCGAGGCGAACAGCTCGTCGCGCTGCCGACGCTGCTCGGCCGGCATCCGGGCCCAGGGGTCGCCGCCTCCGCCGTCCGGGTAGGCGCCCGCCCAGATCGGGCCGGGCGAGGTGAACACGACCCGGGCGACGTGCTGCGGGTGGGCCGCGAGATACTGCGCCGCGAGCGAGCCGCCCCACGACTGCCCGACGAGAACGACGCGCTCGGCGCCCAGCTCGACACGGATCGCGTCGAGGTCGGCGACCTGCCGGGCGACGGTGTAGCCGGTGACGTCGGCGAGCCGGGTGGACCGGCCGGCACCGAGCTGGTCGTAGGCGTAGACCTCGAAGCCGTCGGCAGTGAGCAGGGCACCGACGGCGGGCACCCCCTCCCCCGGGGTGCCGGGGCCGCCGTGCAGGAAGAGCACGGGCGTCGGGCGGGGCGTGCCGGAGGCGGCGGCGTGGACGTACGCGATCCGTGATCCGGTGGGCAGGTCCCAGAACCGGACGCCGGCGGGCGGGGGCGGGGCGGCCGGGTGCGGGCCGGGCCGGAACACGGTCACGGCGGCGAGCCCGGCGACGGCGACGGTGACGGCGGCGGCCAGCACCGTCGCGGCGCGGCTCCGGCGTCGTACGCCGAGCAGCGCGAACGCGGGCCGGGCGAGGAGCTGGGCGACGGTGCCCAGCAACACGAGCCCCACCGCGCACAGCAGCGGTATCCAGGCGGTGACGAGCGCGGTGGCGACGAAGCCCGCGCCGCCCACGGTCACGGCGGTGGCCACGGCGACCGGCAGCAGCAGGACGCCGATGCTCCGGCGAACAAGGGAACGAACCATGAAGATCATGCTGGCCGGTGCCGGGCGCAGGCGCGTCGTGCCACAGGACGGCTTCCACGCGCCCCACCCCCGCCTCGCGGCGGGGTCCCGACCGGCCGGGCGGCCCGTACCATCGGGGTATGCGACGCTGGGCCCCTGACCTGGGCGACACCTGGGCTCCCGGCGCCGTGGCGGTGTCGCAGGCGCTGTGGTGGCTCGCCGCCCGGCCGGACCCGCGGCTGGCGCCCGGCGTCTGCGCCGTCGCCGTGGTCGCCGTGGTCGCGCTGCTCTACCGCCGGCGGGTGCCCGGCCCGGCGCTGGCCGGTGCCGCCCTGGCCACCGCGCTGGCCGCCCCCGTCGTCGGGGCCGCCCCGGCCGGCCCGGCCGCGGTGCTGCTGACGGCGTACGCGCTGGTGGTGCACCGCACGGCGGCGGTTTCGGCGGCCGGCGTCGCGGCCGTGGTGGCCGGGTTCGCCGTGACGGCGGCGGCCTCCGGCGCGTCGGCGCGGGCCACCGTCGCGACCGCGCTCGTGCTCGGGGCCGTGGCCGCCGGGGTGTGGGCGGTCGGGCGGTTCCGCCGTCGGGTCCGCGCCGACCGGGCCTCGGCCGAGGCCTTTCGGGCGGCCGTGGACGGGTTCGCGCCGCTCGCGGTCGCGCAGGAACGCCGGCGGCTCTCGACCGAGCTGCACGACGTGGCCGGTCACCGGCTGACCGCGATCCTCGTGTCCGCCGGTGCGGCGCTGCGCCTCGCCGACCCGGTGCTGCGGGAGCGGGCGATCGAACACGCGATCGGCGCCGGGCAGGCGGCGGTCGACGACCTGGACCGGGTGGTGGCGTCGGCGGGGCGGGACGACGAGGTCGGCATCGAGGCGGTCGACCAGCTGGTGGCGGGCCACCCGTGGGTGCGCTACGAGCGCACCGCGCGGGTCGTCCCGCCGGCGGTCGCGGCCCTGGCGCACCTGATCGTCCGCGAGGCGCTGACCAACCTCATGCGGTACGCGCAGGGCGCGGCGGCGACGGTGCGGATCACCGCCGACCCCGGCGGGTGCACCGTGACGGTGCTCGACGGGGGTGGCAGCCGCGCGGCCGGCGACGTGGGCAGCGGGCTCGGCATCGCCGGGCTCCGCGCCCGGGTCGAGGCGGTCGGCGGCGACCTCGACGCCGGGCCAGCCGGTCCGGGATGGCGGGTCCGGGCCAGGCTGCCGTGGCGGCCCGGGGAGGCACCGGGCGCCGCGCCAGGGACCGGAGCGACGCCGCCCGTCCGGGCGACGACGGGAGCGCCGCCGGGCGTCCGGATGTGGGCCGGGGCCGGCGCGGCGGTCCGGGACGGGGCGATGGTCGTCCTCGCGCTCGGGCTGTCCACGGGCACGGTGCTGCTGCCGGGCGGGGACGGCCCCGATCCGCTGGCCGCACCGATTCCGGCGACGCTGCTGGTCGCGCTGCTGGTGCTGCACGCGCTGCCGTTGGCGTGGCGCCGGCTCGCGCCCGGCGCGGCGCTGGTCGCGGCGTTGACGGTCCAGGTCGCCTGGCTGGCCGGCACCGCTGCCGGCTGGACCCGGCACGACCCGGCGGAGACGTTCCTGTGGTGCTGGTGGGTCGAGCTGGCGCTGGTGTACGCGGTGGGCGCCTACCGGCCCGCAGCCAGCCTCGGGTTCGCCGCGCCGTTGGCGGTGGCCGCCGTCGGCGGAGTGGCCCTGGGCGCGGGCGCCGACATCACCGGAAACCGTGCCGCGGCCGGTGCAGTGCTGGGCGTCGTGCTCGCGATACCGCTGGTCGCCGCCTGGCTCGCCGGCAGGCTGGTGACGACGCGGCGGTCCCGCCGGTCGACCGCCGAGGCCGCCGCACGGGAGACCGTGCGCCGGCACGCCGACAGCGCGGCGCGGGGCGAGCGCGCGCGCATCGTGGACGACCTGCGCGCGAGCGCGCGGCTGCACGCCACCTCGGCGCTCGCCGCGGCCGAGGCGGGCCGGCTGGACGAGGTCGCGGCGCAGGCCCGCGCCGGCCTGGTCGCCCTGCGACGGCTGCTGCACGGGCTGCCCCAGGACCGGCCCGACCCGCCGCCCGCCGTCGCCGCCCTGTCCGACCTGGCGGCGCGCCGCCGGTCGGCGCTGCGGTTCGTCGGCGAGCCACGGTCCCTGCCCGCGCCCCTGGAGGTGGCCGCGCACCGGGCGGGCGCGGCGCTCATCGCCGACGGCGCGGTGGCCACGGTGACGTACGTCGCCGGCGGGATCGGCCTGGAGGTCCGCCGCTGCCCGCCCGTCGGTGCGGAGGTGCTGCGGTCGCTGCGGGATCTGACGGACGCGGCCAGCGGTTCGGTGGCGGTCGACACCGACCGCACCACGGTCCGCGTCTGGTTGCCGGAGGCGCTGCGATGATCCGGGTCATCGTCGCCGACGACGAGGCCACGGTGCGCGCCGGCATCGCCGCGATCCTCGACGCCGAGCCGGACATCGCGGTCGTCGGCCAGGCCCACGACGGTGACTCGGCCGTCGCGCTCGTCGCGTCGACCACTCCCGACGTCGCCGTCCTGGACGTACGCATGCCAGCCCGCCGGCCCCCCACCCCGGGTCCGCCGGTTCGGGGGCTCCGCCCGGAGGGCCCGCCCTCGGGCCGGCCGACCTGCGCCGACGGGATCGCGGCGGCCGCCGCGATCGGGCAGCGGCATCCGGCGACCCGGATCGTCATGCTGACGACGTTCGGCCTCGACGAGTACGTGTTCGCGGCGCTACGGGCCGGAGCGGCCGGGTTCCTGCTCAAGGACGCGGAGCCGCAGCGGGTCGTCGACGCCGTCCGGGTCGTCGCCGCCGGGGACGCGATGCTCGACCCGGGGGTCACCCACCGGCTCATCGACCGGTTCGCGACCGGGCCCGGGCCCGAGCACGCCGCACGCCTCGGCGGGCTGACCCCCCGCGAGACGCAGGTGCTGCACCAGGTGGCACGCGGGCTGTCCAACGCCGAGATCGCGGCGGTCCTGGGCATCAGCGCGTCGACGGTCAAGGACCACGTGGCGGTCGTCCTGGGCAAGCTGGGCGTGCGCGACCGGGTGCAGGCGACGATCGCGGCGTACGAGGGCGGGCTGATCCGCCCGGGGGTACGCGAGCAGCAGGCCCCGGAATCGTCGGGGCACCACGGGTCTCCACCGTCGAAGGGCCGGCTGCTCGGATGAAGGTCCGGCCGGTCGGCCATGCCGCACCCGGCCCCCACCGCCCCGTCGACTCCCTGAGTCACGCGTGGCTGTCGGAGATCGGCTCTCTGGTGCGTTCCTGCGGCGAGGCTGGCGCGGCGGCTCCACGAAGCAGGGTCCCCGGCACACGCCGGCACCGGATCTGGTCAACCGTCAGTTCACCGCCGACGGGCCGAACCGGCTCTGGGTCGCCGACGCCACCCGCATCTCCTGCGGCGAGGGCGTGTCGTACTCGTCGACGATCAGAGCTGCCAAGTCGATCTGCACGTCGGGCAGCGTACGTGAGCAGTCGCCTCCGATGCTGCCGCGCCTTGACGGCGGCAGAGCGCGCCCTGGGGGGGCAGATCGCCGACCCGGACGCGCTGGTGACCGGGACCGCGACGCAACCGGGTCAGGGGTTGTCAATCTTGGTCAGCGTGGTGACCTCGCCGTTGGTGGTGGTGACCGCGACCAGGCCACCCTGCTTTCCGGCCAGCCACTTCGTGAGCTCGGACGCAGAGATCCAGTGACCGGCGCCGGCATGCACCGAGACGATGCCGTCCCCGCCGCCGACGTTCTCCCACGACGTCAGCTTCGGCGCGGACCGGACCGGGATCGTCACCTTCGTGTGGCTCTCGACGATCTGGTACGGGTCGCTGCACCTGATATCGCTCAAGTCGATTTTGAACTGCTTGCAGTAGTCCGCACTGGCCATCACGAGCACCGGCTGAGCCACCGCGGAGTGCGCGATCGGATCGTACGAGTAGAGCTCCACCATCGGCTGGCTGGAGCCGTTCGTCGGATCGGTGAAGTGCGTCGGCTGACCCACCACCGGCGACCGGAGATCGACGTCCGCGAAGGTCACTGTGGCGTCCCCTTCGGTCGTGTCGTTGAGCGCCCCTAGCACGACCCGGCCCGCGACGAGCTGCGGGTCGGTGACCGGCATACTCAAGGCGGGTGTGCCGTCGACCGTCACCTGGCCGTGCCGTTGTGCACGGTGATGCCGGTCCGGTGCGTCTGCCCGACCTGGAACGCGCTCGAGGTGACCCGCTGCTCCGAGTTGAACCCATTCCCCGAGCTCTCGTCGATCCCCAGCCGGATCTCGTTCTCGCAGAACGAGGCTACGTAACCGTGCTGGTCGACCAACCGGAACCAGAACACCGCGCAGGCGCCCTTGGTGACGATGCCGACGTCGACCGCGATCGTCTGGTCGCCGGCGAACGAGTCCTGCGGCAGCTCAGCGGAATGCCGGCGGCGAACCCCGCGCGGGCCCGTCAACCTTCGCGATAGCGTTCATACGGAATCTGGGTGGAACAATCGGTCCTGATCGTTGAGGATCGGCGGGTGTCCGTTCCCGTACGTCAGATCCGCGCCCGCTACTCGGCGGCCACCGTCACCGTCTACCAGGCGTACCCGCCGCAGATCGCGCTGCCGGCGGTCGCGGCCGGCCGTTTCGTCGCCCCGTTCAAGCGGGACCGGATGACGTGGATCAAGCCGTCATTCCTGTGGATGATGTACCGCTGCGGCTGGGCCACCAAGCCAGGGCAGGAGCGCGTGCTGTCCATCGACATCACGCGCGAGGGGTTCGAGTGGGCACTGACGCGAGCCTGTCTCAGCCACTACGACCGCGACGTGCACGGCGACAGGGCGACCTGGTCGCGGCTGTTGAAGACCAGTCCCGTCCGAGTGCAGTGGGACCCTGAGCGGTCCCTGCGCCTGAATGCTTTGCCATACCGGTCGCTGCAGGTCGGCCTGTCCGGCGAGGCTGTCGACCGGTACGTCGACGACTGGATAGTCGCCGTCGCGGACATCACCCCCACCGTTGAACGAGTCCGGGACCTGCTGAGCCGCGGCGACGATCAGGCAGCTGCAGATCAACTGCCCGTCGAGCACGCCTACCCACTCCCGGATCGGATCGCCGTCGGCCTCCACACCAGCCCGGACGTCGCCGCCGACGAGGACCCTGAGCGACAGCAGTGACAGTGCATCAGAGACGACCCGCCCAGCCGCCCCCGTCGCAGCCGGACAGGACGCGCCCCTCAGAGGGCGGTCCGCAGTAATTTGGTCCTATCTATGTGTTGAGTCCGGTTGGTGGCCTTCCGGCGGGTTTGCTATGGATGGCGGCAGGTCGATGGGATGAATGTGAGTTCTGGTCGTGACCGTCGGGCGGATGGGGCGTTAGCCCGGTCATGGGTGATCGAAAGCGGTATCCCAGTGATGTCACCGACGAGCAGTGGGAGCTGATCGGACCGTTCCTGCAGGCCTGGAAGCCAAGCGGGTCGCGGTCTCGGTGTCGGGTCGTGAGGGTGACTACGACCTGCGGGAGATCGTGAACGCGATCTTCTACCAGAACCGGACCGGATGTCAGTGGGCGTACCTGCCGCACGACCTGCCGCCGAAGTCGGCCACCTACTACTACTTCGCGCTGTGGCGTGACGACGGCACCGACCAGGTGATCCACGACCTGCTGCGCTGCCAGGCCCGGGAGAAGGTCGGCCGTCGGGAGGATCCGAGCGCGGTGGTGTTGGACACCCAGTCGGTTCGGGCGGCGAACCACGTCCCGGCGGCCACGACCGGCAAGGACGCCGGGAAGAAGGTGTCGGGGCGTAAGCGGGGCCTGGCCGTGGACGCGTTGGGGCTGGTCATCGCGGTCGTGGTGACCGCGGCGTCGGTCACCGACAACGCCATCGGCATCCGGCTGCTCGACAAGGTCGTCGCACACACCCCGACGGTGACCTGCGCCTTCGTCGACGCCGGGTTCAAACAGGACCTCGCCCTGCACGGCGCCGTCCTGGGCATCGACATCGAGGTCGTCAAACGCTCCGACACCCGGCCCGGGTTCGTACCGATCCGCAGGCGGTGGATCGTTGAGCAGACCTACGGCTCGCTGATGCTGCACCGCCGACTCGTGCGCGAGTACGAGAGCCGACCCGAATCCTCGACGTCACGAACACTGTGGGCGTCGACGGCGATCATCGTGCGCCGGCTGACCGGGACCAGCACATCGTCCTGGCGGCACCGGTGAACCTTCCCACGGTTCTCGACCTGATCGCCGGACGCGAGGCCACCACACGCCACACCGCCGACCGGCTCCGCGAGCAGATCACCACGCTCACCGCCGAACTCGCCCACGCCGAGCGTGAACTGGCCGATCTGGCGACCACCCGCACCACCCTACGAGGGCTCGCCGCAGCCGAGTTCACCGCCGACGACCCGACGATAGCCAGCAGCCCCTACCAGCAGATCCTGCACGTCCTCACCACCGAGCCCGCCGGCATGCGCGCCAAGAGCATCTGCCTCGCACTCGGCGTCGAACCTCTACCGAAACATGTCGAGAGCACCCGCGCGAAGCTGAAACGCATGGTCAACCGCCACGTCCTCACCGAAGACGAACCCGGCGTATTCACCCTCGCTCCGAGACGGACGTAATCCTCCGAACCGTCCTCTCAGCGTCGACTGTCAGCTCACCGCAAGTCGATGTCGACCTGATGCGCCGCAAGCATGTCCAGCAGGTACTCCAGCGTGGTCGCCGGACCCAGTAGACGCCGGTCGTAGCCGGTGAGGAGGTGTTCACGGGCGACGGCCGAGTCGTGCCACACCAGCCGGAACGGTGTCTGAGCTCCGAACCTTCCGCGTAGGCAGTCATTGAGGGCGTCGAGGTTCCACCCGAAGTATCCGCCCGGTCCGTTGATGGTCTCACCGATCGCGCAGTAGAACCCTTCGATGTCGGTCACGAAACGACCGTCGAGGTCGTACGTGACACCTGCCGACCGATCCGGTGCAACAGTTCGGTGGGCGAGAGCCACGCCCGCCCAGTGATGGCGTAACTCCCGGTCGTAGCCAGCCCACAGATTCCTCTCAGCGGGCCTTCCGGTGTGCCAATGCTCCAGGATGCCGAGGATCCCCGTCGGCATCGGCTCCCCCATGTCGCTGCTGACCGTCACGTCGAGGAGGCCGGCACCGATCCGCGAAGGCTCGCTGGCATCGACCGTCCCGGACAGCATGGCCCCGATGACCTGGCTGGCCGAGCCGTCGGCGGCGACCGCGTACACCTCAGCGCTGATCCGACGGCGACGCAGACCGGCCTTGGTCGACTGGCCGAGCGCATCGAGTTTGGTCAGCAGGGGAGATTCCGGCCGGCAGCCGAGGAGCCGCACCTGCGTCACCGCGGGCGCGGCCTGATCGCGGAACACCCCGGTGACGTCCCGACACGTGCCGTAAGGCTCCCCGTCCGGGCCCTGCAGCACGAACTCGGTCACCTGCCCGGGACGGATCACGGCTTCCGTGCGGTCGTGGACGTGGACGAAACCGCTGAGGTCGATGTCTACGGTTCCCGGCATGGTGGCGTTCGGGCGCTGCGCCAGCACGACGACGTCGCCGAGATCCTGGCCCCACCAGTACGGTGGCGGGGACGCTGTCACGAAGACGTCGCCCAGCCAGGCATGCTCCGTGCCGAGCGCCTCGGCGGGCAGCCGATCGAGGAGGCCAGCGAGCGCGCCGGCCGGCGTGCAGCCGACGAGCGTGAACCGCTCCCGAGGCCGTGGCGGCAGGTCCACGAACAGTCCTTCGATCTCCGCGCACAGCGTCAGAGGGATATCGTCCGCCCAGGAGCCCTCAAGGTCGACGTCGCCAAGAAGCAGCCAACGCGGACCAACGGGATGTTCCCACGTCCACCGCCGCCGCTCGGGCGGCAAGACCACCCCGGGACCGACGCTCGACGTCACGCTGAGACCCTACCCGCTGTCAGCGCCACGACAGAGGCCCGTTCATAGACGGTCTTGAACCGACTGACCGACGAAAGCTCGCACTCCCACGCGTCCGCCTGAGCCGGGAGTTCCTCGTGAGGCGGATTTAGGACTCACCCCGAACGCTGACCCCGCTAGTCGTCTTGCCCCCACCGGTACCCGAAGCCCGGAAGGTCGCCGACGAGGCCGGCACCTGCCCCGACTGCGGCCGGCCCGCTGAAGAGGGAGTCTCTGGATGATCTTCGATGATGTGCGCGGTGCGTGCTCCCCAGCGGATGCCAACCCAGGCGTGCCGGTGCCAACACGGGTCACCCGGCCGACCGCTGGTCGCAAACGGGGGTTCGTGTGCTCGAGCTGTGGTCCTGGGCTGGGCAAACGGGGGTCCGGGTGACGCGGGTGAACGTGGGCCACTCCCTGCCACCCCAGGTGAACCCCCAGGTCGCTAGACTAGGCCCTCGCGCCCCCGTAGCTCAGGGGATAGAGCATCGGTTTCCTAAACCGTGTGTCGCAGGTTCGAATCCTGCCGGGGGCACCTCGAAGATCAGCAGAAACGCCACCTGAGCAGCGGATACGTTCCCGCATCGATTGATCATCCTGTGCAGCCGGATGCCACCCTGAGCCGCCGCTTGTAGCCGTCCGTGCAGAGTGCGTGCAACGATCTTGGACGGTTGGGGCGGCCCGGTTTCTCCAGGCCAGAACCCCCACAACGCGGAAGGGCCGCGGCGTCAGCCACGGCCCCATGCTCCCGTGCTCGCTCAGCGGGCGTTGCGAGCGAGAGCGCGAGTTGGGAGGTCATCGTCTCGCTCGTCGTTCCACGTGATGACTTGTATGCCGCCCAGCTCTGCTGCCGTTCTGCTGATCTCCTGTCCATGCGCTGTCGTCGTCCTGACCCGGCCTCGGCGTGAACTGGCTTTGCCAGTCCCGGAGCGCGTTCTTCAGCCGGACGTTCTCCTCCCGGAGGCTGGCCTCAGCGGCGTCCCTGGCGGTCAGCTCGTCGACGACGCGGCGCAGGAACGCGTAGACGTGTTCCTCGGCTAGGCCGCGCCGCCCGAACCCGGAGCGCCGGAACCGCAGTCGGCGCACCTGCTCGGGGACCATCGGGGCCAGTCGCGAGGCCGCTCGGAAGACTCCCACTGCCATCGAACGCTCCCATCGGGCCGCCGCCCGTGCTCACTTCCGCACGGCGTTCCTGGCCGTCGTACGTACCGTTGGTTTCCGGTCGGGTTGGCGGACCGCAGCGGCCGGCGGGGTGGCCCGTTGGAGGCCCGCCTTCTGGACGTAGATCTCCCGGCGGTCCAGGGCGTTGCCCTTCGGATCGAGGACGTAGCCGGTCAGCCAGATCCACCCGTAGTAGGTGGGTTGGTCGGGGACCGTGATGACCCGGAAGATCAACGCCCGGTCGCCGAACTGCACCGACGCCTGCCGGTTGACGTACAGCACGTCTCCCGGCTTCGGAACCACGACCGCCTGCCTTCCCTACCTTGGATTGGTCGGGGCGCCGAGGCGGGCGGGCTTCCGCTACGGCCGACACCGCGCCTCCACCAGCACCCGCCCCGGGCCAACTCAGGACACGGCGCAACGCCGCGTGATCTCGGAGGGCTGGCGGCCGTCACCGGTCAGGCGACGACCGCCAGCCCCGCCCACTGCCCCTGTGCGCCGGTGCCTGCGCAGTCGAGACAGTCGCGCCGCTGCAACCGATTCGGGTCACCCGGTGCCCGCAGGGAGCGCCGAGGGCTGGCCATCTTCCAGCCCCGCCCCTCGCACGCGGGACACGCAGCCGGTGCGGACGGCGAGGACCGATGCGGTCCCCGCTGTGGGCGCGACCCCTCCACGCACCACACGACGCGAACTCCGGTTTGCTCAGCGCCCCTCCTCGCTGAGCTCACCTCCCGGTGTGCGCGCCGACGCGGCTGCCCATGTGCATCAGCGGGATGCACATGCACAATTGCGGTGGGTGAGCCGTCCATGTAGGAGAGAGTGCCCGGGACCTACGGGACCGATCGAGGACCCGTACGTACACCTCTGGCGGACATCGAGCGGACACCACGAGGACCTGCCTTGCCGCAAGGACCTCACCCGGGCGAGCGTGGAGACAGCCCATCAGGAAGGCGTAGACGGATGGCACGAGAACGCCGCGAACCTCGCACGATGCTGGAGCACCTGATCCAGCAGAGCGACCGCACGTACGAGGAACTGGCCGACGAGTTCTCCCGGATGGACTCCCGGGCGGCGATCAGCGCCCGGCACCTCGGGCGACTGGCACGCGGCGAACGCGACCTGGCCTCATCGACCCCCGCCACCCGGCGGGCACTGCAGGCCATGTTCAACAAGTCCATCGACGAACTACAGCGCCCCTGGGCTCCCCACCAGATGACCCCTGCGCCGGAGCGACACCTTGTTGTCGACCCCACCGGCGCCGGCCCGGAAAGGAACCTCCTCGCCATGGCCGCACAACGCGCCCGTCAGTACGCCATGCTCGCCGCCGAGTCCACCAGCCCCGCCGCCATCGAACAGCTCGCCGAGGACGTGCAGCGCCTCGCCCTGGCCTACCCGCAACGACCCGTCAGCCACGTGCTGCCCGACCTGGTCGAGACACAGGACACCCTGTTCACCCTCCTGGAGCGCCGCCAGGCCCCGAACCAGTCCAGAGACCTGCACTTCCTCGCCGGCATCACCAGCGGCCTGCTCGCCAAGGTCTCCCACGACATGGCCGACCCCCACTCGGCCATGCTCCAGGCCCGCACCGCCGTGCTCTGCGCCGAGCAGGCCGGACACCCCGGGCTACAGGCGTGGCTGCGCGGCCTGCAATCCCTCGTGGCCTATTGGGCCGGTCGCTACGCCGAGGCGGTCCGCTACGCCGAAGCCGGCCGCGAATACGCCACCCAGGCCGGCGGCACCTCCGCCGTGTGGCTGCCCGCCAGCGCCGCCCGCGCCTACGCCGCCCTTGGCAACGCCGAGCAGGCCAAGGCCGCAATCACCGAGGCCGAGGACGCCTGGTCCCGCGTACGCCCCGACGAGATGGACGAGATGGGCGGCATCTGCACCTTCAACCAGCCCCGCACCCTCTACTACGCCAGCGATGCCCTGGCCTGGCTCCCCGGCGAAGCCACCGCCACCGAGCGATACGCCCTACGCGCCACGCAGGCGTACGCCGACCCGAACGACCCGGCATGGGCGTTCGGCGACCAGGCCGGCTCCCACGCCAACCTGGCCATTGCCCGCGTGGCCAGCGGGAACCTGGACGCCGCCGCCGACGCCCTGGCCCCCGTGCTCGACCTGCCCGCCGACCAGCGCATCAACGGAATCATTCACTCCGTGCGCCGCGTCCATCAGGCCATCACCCGCGCCGGCCACGCAGCCGACGCCCGCGACCTCATCGACGGCATCGAACACTTCACCCACACCCCGGCCAACGCCCTACCGCGATAGGGCAGCATCAGGGCATGCACCCGATCACCATCCCCGGCCGCGTCGTCACCCTGCGCGACATGCGCTCCGATGACGCGGCCGACGCGTGGGCAATCGTCGGAGACGACCGCGTCACCCAATGGCTCTCCTTCGACAGCCGGGACCAGGCCGCCGCCGTCGCCATGGTCGAAGGCACCATCCAACGCGCCCAGCACACCCCCCGCACCGAGTACTACCTAGCCGTTGCCGACGCCACAGACCGCATGATCGGGTTTGCGCGACTCGGACTCACCGGCCACCAGGCCGCCAAACTCGGATACGCCATCAGCGCCGACCATTGGGGCCACGGCTACGCCACCGACGCCGCCCGCACGATGGTGGACTACGGCTTCCAGACGCTGAAGCTCCACCGCATCACCGCAGCTATCGGCCCCGACAACGCAGCCTCCATCACCGTTGCCGAGAGACTCGGCATGCAGTACGAGGGCCGGCTACGCGACCACGTCTTCACCAACGGCGGATGGCGCGACTCCTTGCTCTACTCCATCCTCGCCCAGGAGTGGACCCCCGCCGCCGGCTGACGTGACGTCCGGGCCACGGAGCCGCCCGACAGCGCGCCGGTACGATCGCCGCCATGCGCGACGCCGACACGCCGCCGCAAGAATCCACCGACGATCCCTCGTACCTGGCAGCACTCACACCCCAGCAACGCGCTGACCTGATCCGCGCAGCCGCTGCCGAGGTGCGCGACCGCGTACAGGCGTGGCGCGACAACCCGCACTGGCGCAACACCCCAACCAACAGCCACCGCTACGAAACGACCATCGGCGCGATCGACGCCCTCGGCCAGCTACCCGACCCAGACACCGAGGAAGCCGTAGCCAGCCTGGCCGACGCCGCCCGGCCGGTCATCGTGGAATGGCGCCCCAGCCGGCCAGGCCCCGAACAGGCGATCTACGCAGCAGTGGAACGCCTCCGGCGGACGATAGACGCCAGCATGTAGGAGCCGGTCGCATTGCTGGGCAGCACGTTGCCGAAACAATCTCAGTAGGGATCAAGGCGCTCCGCGCGGCGCGGGCCGGGGCGCGGCAACCAGTTCCTACGGAGTCGCCCGCCCCGGCGCTGACCGCGCCGGGGCGGAGAGTCCGCCGGCCCGAAAACCCACGCTTGGCGTCATCTCCGGGTTAGTGAGGTGACCCGGAGACGAGCCTGGCTCGACCAGGGGAACACGACGAAGCCCTATCGCCGGTCGCGTCCACCCGACGAGCTTCGAATCCGCACCAGGGGCGGCCGTGGTGGAGTTGCCGAACGGAGTAACGAGGCCGCTCGGGTGTCCGGGGTCGAGGACAAGGTAGAAGGAAGGGGCGGGCCCGGAGGAGGGTGGGGGTGGGAACTGCCCACGCGTTACCGCCTGGTGGTGGAGGTGTCCAGCTTGAAGAACCGTGAAGAGTGGTCGCCCGCCGGCCCGGTTGAGGTGACTCCTCCCGCCGGTCGAGTGTGTACCGGGCCATCGGGGTCGTCATCCGGTGGCTGGGCTGGCCCCGAGGTGGGATTGCCAAACCGTTTCACGGACTATTCAGGCGGCCAGCAGACGCGCGGTCAGAGCGCCTCCGTCCGGGATGGAGCTGCCGAACGGCTCCGGTGGTGAGCGCTTGAGGAGGGGAAGCCATCCGCCCGCCACCGAACCAGACAGAGCCGAGCAGGCCAAGGCCAGGGTGGCGAGCTGGAGAGCCCTACCGGACGTATGACCCTGTCACCCTGGTCTTGGCCTGCTCCACGGTGTGTAAGTCGGCGGCAGACAGGGCTGGCGGTTGAGTTGGCTGGGGTAGTCCGCAAAGGGTGATTATCCACCTACTTAGGCAGCACACGTCTGGGCGAGGGTGCCCCCTAGCGAAACTTTTCGGTCCGCCGCTCGCAACGTCAAGTCAGGCTGCCCACCCTGTTTGCTGATCGTCGCATAGACTGGCGCCTTGCCTAAGGGAGAGCGTCGACCGTGGGGGTTAAAAGCGTGGACATGCCTGTTCGCATCATCGCAGCAAATGCAAACGAACAGGGCGACCTCTTGACAAGGTTGGCGGCTGATTTAATCTTCACTCTTGGATACGACAACTGCCTCTTTGACACGCATAAGACCGGTCGAGAATTAGATCTGACCGCGACTCACCGTTTTGAGGCGCGAGATATTGTAGCCGAATTCAAGAGCGGTGCGACGCCTTCCGGCGGCGCGGACTTAAACAAGTTCTATGGTGTGCTCGATGCGGAGCGCCGACGGCGTGAAGGTCGCGAGGTGCACGGCTATTTCGTCTCATTGGCAGGCTTTCGGTCGACGGCAGTGGCGCAGGAGGAGGAACTGGGTAACCGCTTCGCCCTGCTCGATGGCCGGCGCGTGCGGGATGAATTAGCTGACGGTAAGATCATTGTAGGCGCCACCCGAGCTGTTGATGCTGCTCGTCAAGTAGCAGGGCCCGTTGCTGACCTTGAAATGGACGAGCATCCAGGTTTAATCGGCCATTCTATTGGCTGGATCTGGGCCGTCTACTTCAACTCGCAACGGCAGCGTGCCGCCGTTTGCTTAGTGCACGCGGATGGCGCACCTCTGAGTCTCGCTATGGCTAAACAGGTCTACTCCACGGCAAAGAGCGTTAAGGATCCCCTCGGGGGATTGCGGCTTCTCAACAAAGCCCCGCAGTCAGACAATCGAGCAACGGTCAAGAGGCGCTACATGGCCTACTTGAAGCAGGAATTCGGCGGGATCACTCTAGAAGGTCTCCCTGTCGATCAAAGCATGGGATCGGGTCAGTTCAAGCTTGAAACGTTGTACGTTCCCCTGCATTTCGTTGAGATCGGGTCTGCCGCAAACACAGGAAGAGTTTCGGAGACGAGGGATGATGATTCCTCGCCTGAGTCGTCGTTGGAAGACGGCGAAGGGCGAGTGTCGTATAATTACACGCTCGGGGGGGCGCTTGACAAATATCATCATCTGGCAATTCTTGGACTTCCTGGATCTGGCAAGACTACGGCACTGAAGCGGATTGCGGTTGCCTACGCGGACAAGTCTAGATTAGCGGGTAGTGCCGATGGCCTTCCGAAGGCATCCTGGTTTCCTGTCGTAATAAAATGCAGGCACCTTGCGGGAAGCGTCCGTAACACAATTCTGCAAATCATTGCAGAGCAGGTGGAGCGCGCAGAGATGCCGGAATACCGCGACGATTTCGAGAGGCTGGTTGCTAGCGAACTCCGCAACGGCAACCTGATGCTGCTGGTCGACGGACTGGACGAGATAGCCTCGGCAGGAGACAGGCTGGCTTTCGTGAGTCAGCTTCGAACCTTCATTGGCGTCTATCCCAAGTGCAGGCTGGTTGTCACGTCGCGCGAGGCAGGCTTCCGATCTGTGGCTGCTTCCGTAAATTCTATCTGCCACCCACTTCGAGTGGCAGACCTGTCTGACGCGTCGATTCGAACGCTTGTAGTTGCCTGGCATAGTGAAGTTGTCGGCAAGTCGGTGGGGGTCAAAAAGAAAGCTCTGGAATTGGCCGAGTTTATCATCGACACAGACCGAGTTCATAGCCTCGCCACTAATCCTTTGCTACTCACAACGCTTCTGCTAGTGCAGCGTTGGGTCGGTCAGGTTCCGCGCCGTCGGAGCGTTCTATACGACAAGGCGATCGAAGTTCTTCTAATGACCTGGAATGCTGAGGGCCACCTTCCCCTCGATCCAGAGGAGGCGATTCCTCAGCTCGCCTATACGGCCTATGCAATGATGGCTCGCGGTAGAAAGACCGTAACGCTAGACGAGCTTTCCGAGCTTCTGACCTCTGCGCGACGCGACGTGCCAGAGGTCTTGGCCTACGCCATGACCCCTGTGCACGATTTTGTCGAGAGGGTTGAAGAGCGCAGTAGTCTCATGACCCTCAGCGGACATGAGCTGGTGGGTGGGAAGCTTAAGCCGACCTATGAATTTAAGCACCTCACTTTCCAGGAGTACTTAGCCGCTCAGGCAATCGCTTACAGGCACTTAGATGCTGCATCGCGGGACAAGTCAATCGTAGAGATATTGGATGACCGGCTTGACCTTGAGGAATGGCAGGAAGTTGTCACTCTAACCGCAGTGTCATCCAAGATGGAAGCCGCTCAAATAGTGGGCAGGCTGTTGGAAAGAGTGCGACTGTCCCTACTTGAATCCAAGAAGACTCGCCGAGGTCGACGATTGGGGGACGGTCCAAGTCAGTTGACGGTGAATCTGATTGGGTGTCTACGCGACGAGGTGCAAATAGCTCCAGGTCTCGCGAAGGAAGCCATTGAAGCTAGTGTAGTCGCACACCGTTACCTCGGGCCTATGGGTCTTTCCGTGGCTGGCCAGCTCTATGGCGGGCGGTACGATGCGCTTTTGCGTCGCGTATGTATGGAGAAGTATCGCTTCGACGTTGAGGACTTCATTCTCTTCGGTTCATCAATTTCGGATATTGCCAACTTGGATTATAGGGCTACGGCGTCGAGCGTGGAACTCGATGACTGGATTCAGCAGAGACTTGTCTCGAAGGACGAAGCCATCGCGATTCCCGCTGCCTTGGCGCTGATGTCAGCGGCCTTCCGGGCCCGAAACCTATTGCGAAGCGGGGTTAGGGATGATCGGAATCTTGCTCCGTCACTTGACGGTTCCATTGAGCGTTTGCTTTCAGGGTTAATTGCAGAGCCGTCCCGGCGTTGTGATCGCCTGTACTTCTCGAAAATGTGGGCGGCTGCCTGGGCGGTCCTCCTAATTCCGGACTACGATCCGGACGTTATTAACGCCCTGCAGCTCAAGATGGTTAAGGTCTGGATAAGCGCCTCTAATTCCGAGGTTTCGCGCATGGCGTCTTGGGTCCTAAGTGCCTGCCCCCTCGTTGGTCAATGGAAGCTAGATGAGGCAGAGCGCGAGAGGCTCCAGTCGTTCGGCCGGTCCCAGGTGGGTGCGCGTGGTCTGTATAAGGAACTTCGTCGGCGTGGTGGTCTTGTCATTCGTTACTATGTCGATGACGTGGTCAATGTCAAATCCTCAATAATTAAGGAAGTTGTCAGTGATCATAACCGCGGTTTAGACATCGCAGAGGAATTTACCGAGAAAATGCTTTTGGCTCTTGGTGAGGAAGGGCGACGAGCGTTCGACGAGCTGGATATGCGTATCGCTCGCAGGGCTATCAATGGCGTTCGCTAACATGTGAGAGTTCAAGGTGCGATGGCCGGCGGACATTGAGGCGGCGTCGAAGGGGTCAAGAATCTGGACTCCATGAGCAGTGATCGATGCCGACCGGCCTGCCGATAGTGCTGTCGCGGCTCGCCAGCCCGCCTGTGTGGCATCTGGCGGGCCGGCGAGGGCTTGGGTGTGCGGTCGGTGTGCTACGTCAGTGAGGAATCAGCACGAGGTCCTTGAACCACCTGAGGCGACTCGGAAGGCAGGCGATCCGCACGGCAACGGCATCAGACGGCATTGATTGAACCCTTGAAGTGAGGTCGACATTCATGCCAAAAGGGGCTAGTTTTGCTATATATTCATTCCGTCCGGACAGCTAGGCCGACAGACGAGGTTCGGTGTTGATGATGGACGAAACGGTGAGCTGGCCAGCGGCGGGAATTCACGTTTGCCGACATCAGCCTTGATCTTTGCGAAATGGGCTTGGGTTCCACGAATGCAGCTTCCGCGCTTGCGGCCTGCCCTGCGGGCGGCCTCCGGCCGTCCTCGGGCGTCCGCAGCGCTTCGTGCAGAGTGCGTGCAATGATCTTGACGCGCGAAGCCGGCAAGTAGCCGGCCCGCCCAGGTCACGGCCACAGTGATCACACTGCCGCTGTCGCTTTCCTAAACCGTGTGTCGCAGGTTCGAATCCTGCCGGGGGCACCTCGAAGGTCAGCAGAAACGCCACCTGAGCAGCGGATACGTTCCCGCATTGATTGATCATCCGATGCCATCCGAAGCCGCCGATTACAGCTGTCCGTGCAGACTGCGTGCAATGATCGCCCAGCGTGGCATGTCCGGCCGGTTGATCGGTGTGGCATCAGGTGTGGAACGTCCGTCAACGCGCTCAGCGTGATGCCGTCACCGCCGCTGGCTGCAGTCGAAGGTCGTGCCAGCTCACCCAACAGTCAGATTGCTTGGTCGCGACTTCGCTGCGGCACCCGCGGCACACGAGATTCGGTCCGTCCAAGCCATCGAGTCGGCAGCACCCGTTGCGCCGCCTCGGGTCGGGATGAGGGCCGAGGCCATGAACGTCGTGCGGGTTCACCAGGATGGTGCCCCGAGGTCCGTCGGACACGTGCACCCGCGGATCGGCAGTCGTCGGTACGTACGGAGGACCGAAGGGTTCCGGGTCGACGGCGAACCTGCCGGGCCGCACCCGCGTGACGGGTACGTCATGATCGTTGGCCGCCTGCTCTGACGGCTCATCGGACAGTGCCGTCTCCGCCAGATCGCCGGTCAGCGGCATCCCGCAGGCGAGGCAGGCGAAGATCGTCACCCGCCCATGGTCGCACGAGTCGTCAGTTCGTCGACCTCGTCGGCGAACAGGAGCGCCGAGTCGAAGCCCATGCCGACGAACTGACCGGCGAGTTCCAGCGACAGCACGCCGTGCAGCCGCGTCCAGAAGGCCAGTGCCCGACGGAGGACCGCCGCCGGCACGGAATCGTCGCCCGCCCACTGCCGATGGCTGTCGAGGTGCGCCTCGAACGGAGTGCCGGACGGGTCGGCGTGGTCCCTCCGGCAGGCGCCGATGATCATCGTCATGATCTCGCTGGCGATGGCCGTCGTGTCGTCGGGTGCGCGGTAGCCAGGAACCGGAGTGCCATAGATCAACAGGTACCGGTGTGGGTTGACCAGGGCCCAGTCGCGTACGACCTGAGCCAGCATCGCGAGGTCGGCGCCGTTGTGGGACGCGGTGCGCAGCGCGTCGGCGAGACCGTGGTACGCGTCTCTGATGAGAGCGGTGATCAGGTCGTCGCGGCTGGCGAAGTACCGGTAGAGAGCAGGCCCGCTCATGCCCAACTGCTTGGCGATCGCCTTGAGCGACAGCGCAGGCACGCCGACCGTGGCGATCTGCTCCCACGCGTGCTGCTTGATTTCGGCCTGCATCTGAGCCCGGTAGCGCTCGCGCGGCCCGACCACCTCGCTGTCGCTCGATCCATCCACGGTCACGGTTACAGGCTATCACTGCCGCTATTGACGGTAGCTCAACGCGAGTTATAGCCTGTAACTAACACGATGCTGGGTAACTTTCCTGGTGCTCGCCCCTGAACAAGGAGACGGACGATGATCAGATCCCGCCGCGGCGCCCGACTGTCCGCAGTGCTCGCGATCCCGCTGCTCGCGATCGGGGCTCTCGGTGTACCATCGCCAGCCTCCGCCGCAACCGCCGGCGGCCCTTCCGGGTCGATCCCATCGGCCTCGGCTCCGCTGACCTGCGCCGGTCGAGGGGTCGACCCGGCCGCCAAGATTCGGTACCGGACCGAAACCCTGATCGAGGCACCGCTGCACACCATCTGGAAGCTCCAGACCGACGTGGAGCACTGGCCGTCGTGGCAGCCGGTAGTCACAAGCGCCGAACGGCTGGACCGCGGAGCGCTGCGCCCGGGCTCGCAGTTCCGGTGGACCACCCCCGTACCCGAGCCGCCGAACACTCCTGCCACGACCCTGTCCATCACCTCCACCGTTCACCAGCTCAAGCGCAACACGTGCATCCGCTGGTCCGGGCCGGCAGTCGGTGAGGGCCTCCGCATCGACATGGGCGTCCACGTCTGGAACTTCACGCCCGTCAAGGGTGGCGTGCTGGTGCGCACCGAGGAGACCTGGACCGGTGCCCAGGTCGAAGCGGATGTGCCGACCTCTACCGCCTATCTCGGCTACGGCCTCGAAGCCTGGCTGAGCGATCTCACGAACGCCGCCGGCGCCGAGCAGTGCGGCAGGACCCGCACCGCGTGAGCCTCACGTACGCGGTGTTGCCCGGCGCTCACGACGGCGCCGGGCGCCACCGCGCGGCCTGCTGGCGGCGCAAACGCCGGCAATCGGCCGGCGGGCCGGCCGATTGCAGACTCCGCCAAGGACCGGAACCGATGCCTCCGGCGGGGATCTTCGACAGAGATGGGGCCGCCCACCTCCATCGCAGGTCCGGGCGGAGCCGAGCAGACCTGCTCGCCGGTGTGCGGACTCACGGTGGAGATGGGCTTGAGGCGGAGGAGTGGTACGCGTACAGCAGTCTTGATCTTTGCAGGACATGGGTAGCCGTCGGCTCGTGGCCTGCCCCGCGGGCGGCCTCCGTCCGTCCTCGGGCGTCCGCAGTGCTTCGTGCAGAGTGCGGGCAGCGATCTTGGTGCGCGGAGCCGGGAGTAGTAGTCGACCGGCCCAGTTCAGGGCCACAGTGGTCACGCTGCCGCTGTCGCCGTCCTGAACCGTGTGTGTGGCGGTGAGCCTGGCGGTGCTGGTCCTGGGGTCCCGTCGTGGTCAGCTCAAGGTGAAGGTGACGTCGTCGACGTCGAAGGCCGTGGCGCCGTTGCCAGCAGTCTCGCTGGCGAGGAAGCTGGCAGTCGCGGTGCGCTCGGTCGTCGCCGTCCCGGTCGACATGCTGTACTGCCGCCACTGCGCCCCGCCGTCGAAGGCCAGCGAGAACCTCGTCTTCGGGGGTATCCCGGTGACTGCCAGCCCGACGTTCAGGTAGTCGCTGCGGCTGGTCTCCGTGGTGATGGTCCGAACCCAGAAGCGGACCGTCAGGTCGCAGCCGGCCGGCACCGTGACGGTGGTGCGTAGCAAATCGGAACGCGTCACGTCCAGCCCGGCGAAGGCGGCGTACGCGAGGCCGGTGTGTGCGGGCCGGATCGAGTCGCCGAGCACGACCATGCGCGGGCCGGCTGTCCAGCCGGTGGCGCCGAGCTCGAACCCCGGGTTTGCGTGGATCTGCCCGGTGCAGGGCGCGTCGGCCGCCGGCCGGGCGTCGGACACGCCGCCCGTAGCGAGGAGCAGCAGGGTCGCAGCCAAGGCGGTGGTGACGAAAGCCTTCATCAGTTCTCCCCATGCCAAGACATTCGGAACCATCGATATGCATCGACCATGCGCGATGGGCGTTGGCGCGTCAAGCTATTTCTGGCATCGGCTCCGCACGGTGCTCGCCTGGCCTTCCAGGCCTGCAGGAACGGCCCGATCAGCGCCCACTGCGCCTCGGTGGCATCACTGAGGTATTCCTTCCGATCTGCGAGATCCACGTCCCAAGGCACCGAGGGTCGGCACTCCACTGCGGAACAGCCGCCCGTCGGCGCCCACTCCGAACCGGTCGACGTGCGCCCGCAGGATCGCCACCAGCTCCGGCGGGATCGGCGCCTCCCGCGCATCAGGGCGACGGATGCTGCCCAAATCGGGCGAGCCTGCGCTACGTACTGGACGGATTGTGGTGTCTCGCTGCCATGCCCGAGGCGAAGTGACGCTCTGCCTCGTGCCTGTGCTGGTCGGCACTTGCCTGACGGACCGCAGCCGAATCCTGATCCGACGTGAGCTTCGCGCGGTCGCGTCGAGTCACGAAGGCGACAACCGCAAGCAGCAACACCACGAACGTCGCGAGCGTCACCACCAGTGTTGTCATGCCATCAACGCTACGGGACACGCGCCAGCTCCGGCTGCCGCAGGTGGCAGCGAGGCCGGGCCGATGCCGGACGAGAGGTGACGGACTACGCGAACAGCGTCAGCCCGCGGTGGGCGGTCAAGGTGCCGGCGGAGTCGTGCCGCCTCTTCTCGGCCGTGCACCGTCCCTCGTACGCGCTGATGCATGCCCGCATCGTCGCGGTGCCCAGTTGACGCGCCCCGGAGCGGAGGACAACCAGGGCGGATATCGTGCTGCCCGTGCTGACCCTCTTCTGTGGACATCCGGCGGACGCGGCCACCAGCCGGGTGTGTTCCCACCTGGTCGCCGTACCCGAAGACCGGGACGTGGCGTGCCTCCGGGTGCTGACCGGGCGCGGGATGGACTTCGACCTGGTCTGCCGGGAGTGCGACGAGGCCGGCCAGCCGGCCGTGCTGGTCGTGGTGTGCGAGGGATGCGTCGACCGGCTCGTCGAGGACGGGGAGATGCTCGGGTGGCGCGGCGAGCCGGAGATCCTGGAACGGCCGGAACCGTTGGACGCGACGGTGTCGGGCTGGTCGCTGCCGCCGTCGTCGGGGCAGGTGGTCGACCTCGCTCCGATCGACGACGCCGACGGCTCCCGATGGCTGGCGCTCACCGCCGACGGCACCATCGTCGAGCTCGACCCGGACAACGACCGGGCCACGGTGTTGGCGACCGTCGAGCTGGTCGACGAGCCGGGGCACACCCCATGGATGGACCGGCAACTTCGGCGCAGGCTGCACGCCTCCGCCTGTGGCCGCTTCGCCGCCGTGGTCGACGACTACGGTCGGTACGGGCGGGTGGTGGACCTCGGTCGGGGTGGTGTGGTGACGCTGGCGCTCGACGGCGGGGACTACCACGCGAACACGGTGCCGTTCTCGCTGGCCTTCGCGCGGGTCGACGACCGGCCGTTGGTGGTGCACCGCACCCGCTGGAACCGGCTCGACGTCAGCGACCCGGCCACCGGGGAGTTGCTGACCGCGCGTGAGATCGAGAAGACGTTGGAGCAGGAACGGCCGGCGCACCATCTCGACTACTTCCACGGCCGGCTGCTCTGCTCGCCCGGCAGCCGGATGATCGCCGACGACGGCTGGATCTGGCACCCGGTCGGCGAGCCCTCGGTGTGGGATCTTCGCCCCTGGCTGAACGGCAACGTGTGGGAGTCCGAGGACGGGCCGACCCGCCAGCGGCTGTGTTTCCGCGACTACTACTGGAACGGGCCGCTCTGCTTCGTCGGCGACGACCTGCTGGCCGTCGGTGGCATCGGCGACGACGACGAGACGATCCTGCCCGGCGTACGCCTGTTCGACGTGGCCTCGGGCCGCGAGCTGGCCACCTTTGCCGGCCCCGCCGGGGACTGGTTCTCCGACGGCCGGCGGCTCTACTCGGCGCACGCCGACGGCCTGCACGTCTGGGACCCGCTCACCGGTCACCGCACCGGCACGGTGCCCGGCTTCGTGCCGACCTGCCTGCACCGGGGCACCGGCGAACTCGCCGCCGTCGCCGACGGCGTGCTGCGTCGTTGCCGGCCGGCGTGAGCGTTCCACGTTGCCGGCCGGCGTGAGCGTTCCACGTTGCCGGCCGGCGTGAGCGTTCCACGTTGCCGGCCGGCGTGAGCGTTCCACCGGGGGTGGTCGGCCCACCCCGCCGGTACGGCCCGGTAACCGCGCACGTCGCCGGCCGGCACGCCCCCCACTCGCGGGGCGCGCCGGCCGGCGGGTTGGTGGCGCCGTTACGGGGTCACGGAGAGCAGGTGGGCCTTGTAGCCCTCACCGTAGGTGCTGGTGGGGGTGCCGTCGTAGTCCTGGATGAGGACGTTGCCGCCGCTGCATCCCCAGGGGTTCCAGGTCCACGCCGTGTAGCCGATGCGCTTGGAGTCCAGCCAGGTCATCACCTGGTCGATGTAGTCGTGGGCACAGGTGTCCTGGCCGATCTCGCCGGCGTGCACCGGCACCTGCGCGGCGACGGCGCCGATCTGGCTGTCCCAGCAGCTGACGGTGACGCAGGCGTTGAAGTTGTACGAGTGCCACGACGCCACGATGTTGTTGAGCGGGTCGTTCGGCTTGTAGTTGAGCCACTGGCTCAGGTCGTTGGTCCAGGTCAGGCCGGCGACCAGCAGGACGTTGCCGGCGCCGGTGGCCCGTACGGCGTCGACCAGGTCCTGCATGCCGGCGACCTCGTAGGTGATGCCGGTGCAGGTGCCGCCGTCGCGCAGGCAGCGCCACGCGGCAGCCATGTCCGACCAGTTGTTGGCGGCGTCCGGGTAGGGCTCGTTGAACAGGTCGAACACGACGGCGTTGTTGCCCTTGAACGCGTTGGCCACGCCGGTCCAGAACTGCGGCGTGTGCTGCATGCTGGGCATCGGCTTCTGGCAGGTGGCGTTGACGTCGGCGCAGGCGGAGATGTTGCCGGTGTACTGCCCGTGGGTCCAGTGCAGGTCGAGGATCGGGTTGATCCCGTTGGCCACGAGCAGGTTCACGTAGTCCTTGACGGCCTGCTGGTACGTCGCGCCGCTGGGCGAGCCGGAGAGGCCGAGCCAGCAGTCCTCGTTGAGCGGGATCCGCACGGCGCGGATGTTCCACGCCTTCATGGCGTTGACCGAGGCCTGGTCGACGGGCCCGCTGTCCCACATGCCCTTGCCCTGCACGCAGGCGAACTCACCGCTGGCCCGGTTGACCCCGAGTAGCCGGTAGGTCGCCCCGCTCGCCGTCACCAGCCGGTTGCCGGAGACTTTCAGGGCGGGCGCGGCACCGGTCGGCGGCGGCGTCGTGGGCGGCGGAGTGGTGGGCGGCGGAGTGGTGGGCGGCGGAGTGGTGGGCGGCGGGGTCGTCGGGGGCGGGGTGGTGGTCGGCCCGGGGGTCGGCGACGTCACCGAGCCGGTGCAGGTCGTGCCGTTGAGCGCGAACGACGTCGGCACGGGGTTGCTGCCGCTCCACGAGCCGTTGAAGCCGATCGCGGTCGACCCGCCCGTGCCCAGCGACCCGTTCCAGCTCAGGCTGGCGGCCGAGACGCGGGTGCCGGACTGCGACCAGGTGGCGCTCCAGCCCTGGGTGACCTGCTGGCCGCTGGTCGGGAAGTCGAAGGTCAGCGTCCAGCCGGTGACCGCGGAGCCGAGGTTGGTGATGGCGATGTTCCCGCTGAACCCGCCTGTCCACTGGCTCTGCACGGTGTATGCCACGGAGCAGCCGGTGGCCGCCGCTGAGGCGGGGAAGGTGAGCCCGGCCAGGCCGGCGGCGACCAGGGTCGCGGTGGTGCCGACGGCCATCAGGGCATGACGATGTCTCATCTGATCTCCTCGTGGTCGAGAGGGGATCGTCGATGGGAGCGCATCGAAGATCTTTGTTTGTTTACCTCACTAAGTCAAGCTCGCGACTGCGCCGCCCGCCCGCCGGGCGGCAGGCAGACAGGCAGACAGGCAGACAGGCGGCAGGCAGGCGAGCGGGCGGGCGCTACTCAAGCCCGCCGGGCGGCGGGGCCGTGGTCTGCCGCACGATCACCGTCTCGGTGGGGCACCACCGTTCCCTGACCGGCGCGCCGTCGAGCAGCGCGAGCACGGAGCCGGCCACCAGCTCGCCGAAGTCGTGCACGTCGAGGCTCATCGTGGTGAGCTGCGGGGCGGACAGGCGGCACAGGCTGGAGTCGTCCCAGGCGAGCAGGCTCAGGTCGCGGGGGACCGTGAGGCCCAGCTCCCCGGCCACGTCCAGGCCGCCGACCGCCATCAGGTCGTTGTCGTAGATGATCGCGCTGGGCGGGTCGCCGTCGCGCAGCAGCCGGGCGGTCAAGGCCGCGCCCGACTCCTCCGAGTAGTCGCCGGTCAGCACCACGGCGTCGATGCCGGCCGGGCCCGCGGCGGCCAGCAACGCGGCGGTGCGGGTGCGGGTGTGCCGCAGCGTGTCCGGCCCGCTGATCCGCGCGATCCGGCGGTGCCCGAGGCCGGCCAGGTGCGCGACCGCCGCCCGCACCGAGCCGACGTCGTCCCGCCGGACGGCCGGGGCGTCGCCGTCGGGCTCGCCGGCCACGACCACGGGGAGGCCGAGTTCGCGCAGGACCGCCGGCCGGGGATCCCCGGCGGTCGGGTTCACCAGCACCACGGCCTCGGCCAGCCGGAGCTGCGCCCACCGGCAATAGGCGGCGATCTCGGCGGCGTGGTCGGCGACGATGTGCAGCAGCACCGACCGGCCGTGCTCGGCGAGGCACTCCTCGATGCCGGAGATGAACTCCATGAAGAACGGCTCGGCGCCGAGCAGGCGGGGCGCCCGGGCGAGCACCAGGCCGACCGCGCTCGTCGTGCTCATCGCACCCCCATCGCAGGTCAGCGGGCCGATCCGGGCAGCGGCGCGAACTCCCCGTCGAGGCTCTCCGACACCCGGAGCCCGCGGTGGAACGGCACCAGCTCGGACTCCAGGACCAGGGCGGCGGCCCCGACGGCGGACGCGGTGGCGGCGGACCGGGACAGCCGTACGTCGACGGCGTGCGCGGAGCGGGAGAAGACGGTGTGCAGCTCCTGGCGCAGCACGGGCAGGTAGACCGAACCGGCGACGGCGAAGCCGGGCCCGGTCAGGACGATGACCTCCAGGTCCATCACGTTGGCGAGGGTGCGGGCGGCCGCCGCGACGTACCGGGCGGACCTCTCGCACAGCGCCAGCGCCCGCCGCTGTCCGCGCCGGGCGGCGCGGCCGATCGCGGCGAAGTCGCGGGCGACCGCCGCGGGTCCGGTGCCGGTGGTGAGGCCGAGCGCCCCGGCCAGGCCCGCGTCCGCCCGCCCCGCCGCGACCACGGCGGCGGGCCCGGCGACGGCCTCCACGCACCCCCGGGCCCCGCACCAGCAGCGCGGGCCGTCCGCGTCCACGCAGACGTGCCCCAGCTCGCCGGCGTTGCCGCTCGGGCCGCGGTAGGTGATCCCGTCGATGACCAGCCCGGCGCCGAGGCCGCTGCCCATGTAGAGGGCGGCGGCGGCGCTCGCCGTGCCGAACCCGCCCGCCCAGTGTTCGCCCAGGGCGGCGGCGGTGGCGTCGTTGTCCAGCACCACCGGCAGGTCGGTCGCCTGCTCCAGGGCCGCGCCGAGCGGGTACTCCCGCCAGTGCCGCAGCTCGGGGTTGAGGCCGGCGACCCCCCGGCCGGTGAGCGGGCCGGGGAAGACCAGGCCCACCCCGACCAGCCGCGCCCGCTCCACGCCGACGCTGTCGACCAGGGTCGGGATCTCGGCCGCGATCCGGGAGACGACCGTCGCGGGCGCCTCGGCGCCGACGCCCGGCCGGGAGATCCGGGCCACCACGACCCCGGTCAGGTCGGTCAGGACGTACGTCATGACCCCCTGGCCGAGGCACACGCCCACGGCGTACCGGGAGGTGTGGTTGAGCCGGAGCAGGACCCGCCGCTTCCCGCCGGTCGACTCGGCGTGGCCGGTCTCGACGACCAGGCCCTCGTCGATGAGCTTACGGACGAGGTTGGAGATGGTGGGCGCGGTGAAGCCGGTCACGCTGATCAGGCCCACCCGGCTGATCGTGCCGGCCGCCCGGATGGCGTCCAGCACCGCGGCCTTGCTGCTCGCGTGCGGCAGCTTGTCCGCTCTCGGTCCGCTCACTGCTCCCCGGTCACGCCGTCCGACTCCCCCGCAGAGCATAGGCGTTCGCCGCTGCCGCCGCGCACGCCTGCTGGCGGCCGGCGGGTCAGGCCCGGCCGCCAGAGCCCCGCTGGGCGACGCTCAGCGCCGCAGTTCCCGCCAGCCCGAGCTGCCTCCGCGCCACGCCCCCGCGAGGATGCTCGCGGAACTGTGGCTGGAGCATTCCAGCACCTTCGAGCGGCCTTGCTCACCACCGATCTGCGCCTGGACCTCCCAGCGCTGACCATCGGTGCGGATGTAGACGTCGCGACGTCCTCGTTTGGTCGCGTCCCCGTTCCACCAGTGCTCCTCGACGATCACATCGCGACCGTACCAGCAGGCGCGGGTGCGGCGGCAGCCACGACGGTGAGGGAATCTCGCACGGACCGCCCGGGGCGGGTCGGCCGTCCCGGCGGGTCGGGCCCAGGATGTCTGGTACGCGTGATCCCGTGGTTTCTGGCGGCAGGAAGGGGAGTTCCGGGTGCTGGACCGGCTGAACGAGGCGATGGCGTACGTCGAGGGGCATCTCGACCAGCGGATCGAGGTGGGTGAGCTGGCGCGGATCGCGGTGACGTCGGAGCACCACTTCCGGCGGATGTTCTCGGCGCTGGCCGGGATGCCGCTGTCGGAGTACGTGCGGCGTCGCCGGCTCACCGTCGCCGCCGCCGAGGTACTCGCGGGGGAGCGGACGCTGCTCGACATCGCGTTCCGGTACGGGTACGGGTCGGGGGAGGCGTTCGCCCGGGCGTTCCAGGCCGTGCACGGGGTCGGCCCCGGCGAGGCCCGGCGCAACGGCGCCGCCCTGCGGTCGCAGCCCCGGATGTCCTTCCGGCTCGTCGTCGAGGGGAGATCCAGCATGCGGTACCGCATCGCCGACAAGGGGGCCTTCCACCTGGTCGGGCGGAAGGCCCGCGTCCCGCTCGTGTACGAGGGGTTGAACCCGGCGATCGTGGCGTTCGTCAAGAGCATCGACGCCGGGACGGCCGAGCGGATCGCGGCCCTCTCCGACCAGGAGCCGCAGGGCATCGTCAACGTCAGCGACAAGCTGGGGGTCAACCGGGAGGAGGGCACCGAGCTGGACTACTGGCACGCCGTGGTCACCGCCGCCACCCCGCCGCGGGACCTGGACGCCATGCCGGTGCCCGCCGGCACCTGGGCGGTCTTCTCCACCTCGGGCGAGTTCCCGCAGGCCCTCCAGCACCTCTGGCGGGACGTCTTCACGGAGTGGTTCCCGTCGAACCCGTACCGCAGCCGACCGGGCCCGGAGATGCTCCGGGCCCGGGTGTCCTCCGACGGCTCGCGGGCCGACGCCGAGCTGTGGGTCCCGGTGGAGCGGGTCCCGGCCTGAGCCGCCGGCCCCGCCCGCGAACGGCGGACGGGGCCGGTGCGGCGCGGCGGCCCGACGCGGCTGTCCGGATTCGGCTGTCCGGATGCGGCGGCTCAGCGCGCGGCGCGCAGCGCCTCGGCGAGCGTGATCGGCTCGCGGCCGATCAGCTTCGCCAGGTCGTCGCCCTCGACGTACAGCTCGCCCCGGGCCAGGCCCAGGTCGCTGTCGGCGAGGACGGCGGCGAAGCCCTCGGGTACGCCGGCGGAGACCAGCACCTCGGTGAACTTCCCCGCCGGCAGGTCGGTGTAGCCGACGGCGCGACCGGTCTGCCGGGACACCTCCTCGGCCAGCTCCGTCAGGGTGAACGCCGCGCCGCCCAGCTCGTACACCCGGTTGGTCTCCGCGGCGCCGGTGAGCGCCGCGGCGGCGGCCTCGGCGAAGTCCGCGCGGGTCGCGGCGCTGACCCGCCCGTCGCCCGCCGCGCCGGTCACCCCGAACTGGAGGTACGTCGAGAGCTGGCCGGTGTAGTTCTCCAGGTACCAGCCGTTGCGCAGGATCACGTACGGCAGGCCCGACGCGGTGATCTCCCGCTCGGTGGCGAGGTGCTCCCCGGCGAGGACCATGCCGGAGCGGTCGGCGTTGGCGATGCTGGTGTAGACGACCAGCCCGACGCCGGCCTCGCGGGCGGCGGCGACGACGTTGTGGTGCTGGGTGGCGCGCTGCCCGACCTCGCTGCCGGAGACGAACATCAGCTTGTCGGCCCCGGCGAACGCTGTGCGCAGCGACTCGGGGTCTGTGTAGTCGACCTGCCGGGTGTTCACCCCGTGCCCGGCGAGGTCGGCGAGCTTGCCGGCGTCCCGGCCGAGCGCCACGATCTCCCCGGCGGGCACGCCCCGCCGCAGCAGCGCGGCGACGATCAGCTGGCCGAGGTGGCCGGTGGCTCCGGTGACGACGATGGACATGGTGTGCTCCCTCTCGATGCCGGAGACGGTCCCCTGGTCGGGGGCCGTGCTCCGGGTCGGACGATCCGTCGTCCGGTGCAACGGGAAGCTTCCGCCGCCACTTCCCGTTGGAGAGTAGGCACCTTGAAGTAAGGCACTATCTGATGGAGAGTTAGAGCGTGGAACCCACTCCCTTCGCCCGCGACTGCGGCAGCCGGCAGGTCCTCGACCGGATCGGCGACCGGTGGAGCGTGCTCGTCGTCCTCACCCTCGCCGACGGCGGGAAGCGCTTCAGCGAGCTGGCCCGGCGCATCGAGGGGGTGAGCCAGAAGATGCTCACCCAGACGCTGCGCGGCCTGGAACGCGACGGCCTGATCACCCGCACCGCGTACGCGACCGTCCCGCCCCGGGTCGACTACGCGCTGACCGGCCTCGGGCGCAGCCTGCTCGACCTGGTGGGCGGGCTGGAGGCGTGGGCGACGACGCACCTCGGCGAGGTCGAGGCCGCCCGCGCCCGCTACGACGCCGCCGGCTGAGGGGCCGCCCGTGGGGCCCGGTGGCGGGCGGCACGCCCGGTGGGATTGCGATGTAACGGGAATCGGCGGTAAAGCGCTGCGCCCCCGAAGTGCCCGGGCGGGCGCACTCCGGACATAGGCTTCGCGAGGTCGGAGGTCGGACACGGGGATCGAGGGGGCGTGTCCGGCCGCCGCCGCCCCATCCGGCGCCGGGCCGCCGCCCCGCCCCGCGCCGGGCCGGCGGTCATCCGGCCGGGATCAGGCCGCCAGCTGGTCGACCCGGCTGAGCACCCGGTCGATCAGGCCGTACTCCCGGGCCTCCTCGGGGGTGAACCAGCGGTCCCGGTCCGAGTCCTGC
The DNA here is from genome assembly GCF_054052245.1 of Micromonospora sp. PTRAS2. Lineage (NCBI taxonomy): Bacteria > Bacillati > Actinomycetota > Actinomycetes > Micromonosporales > Micromonosporaceae > Micromonospora > Micromonospora sp. PTRAS2. Next base: position 116,844 of record NZ_JBSWBU010000001.1, on the reverse strand, counting down.
TGGATCTGCTCCACCGAGCGCCCGCTGTGCCGGGCGATCAGCTCGTGCATCGTGCGCTTGACGTGCAGCATGTTCTCCGCCTGGATGGTGATGTCGGCGACGGTGCCGCCGAATCCGCCCGACGGCTGGTGCATCATGATCCGCGAGTGGGGCAGGGCGTACCGCTTGCCGGCGGTGCCCGCGCAGAGCAGGAACTGGCCCATCGAGCCGGCCATGCCGAGCGCGAGGGTGGCCACGTCGTTGCTGATGTACCGCATCGTGTCGTAGACGGCCATCCCGGCGCTGACCGAGCCGCCCGGTGAGTTGATGTAGAGGTAGATGTCGCGCTCGCTGTCCTCGGCCGCCAGCAGCAGGAGCTGTGCGCAGATCTGGTTGGCCGACTCGTCGGTGACCTCCGTGCCGAGGAAGATGATCCGTTCCTTCAGCAGCCGCTGGAAGACCTGGTCGCCGAAGGACGGCTGGCCACCGTCCCGCATCCACACGTCGTACCTGATCATCGTGATCGACCTCCACGCTGCCGGCGGGCGACGGACTCCGCCCAGGGGAACCGGTGCCCCCAGCGTCCGCCCACCGGGCGCGTGGTTCCCAGCGCTTCTGCCGGCGGCAGATCCGCCGACGGCAGAAACCGGCCGGGCCTAGCGGGCGGTCAGCCGCCGCAGGCCCGCCCGGGCCCGCCGCCGGGCCAGCACCCTCGCGGTACGCGCGGCGGGGCGCCGAAGCGGCGCGGACGCGAACAGCCGGACCGGCAGGACGTGGACGGCCGGGCCGGGGTGCGCCACCGCCCCGCCCACGGACACCACGGACGTGCCCAGGCCCACCCCGCCGACGTGCAGCAGCCGGCCGCCCGCGGTCGGGGTGACCCCGCCGAGCCGCAGCACCCGGCCGGCGGCCACCGGCACCCGGCACTCCACCAGCGGCCCGCCCTGCTGCGGGCCGACCGGGTCGGCGTGGAAGCCGAGGCGCAGGCGCGGGCCGGGCTCGCCGCCCACCGGCACCACCTCGTCCAGGCGGGCCAGCGCCACCCGGGGCGCGGCGGGCACCCGCCGCTCGACCCGGCGCAGGTCGTCGCGGGCCTCCTCCAGCAGGTCCGACAGGTCGATGCCGAGGGCGCGGCAGATCGCCGCCAGCACCTCGGAACTGGCCTCCTTGCGCCCGCGCTCGACCTCGGAGAGGTAGGGCAGGGACACCCCCGCCGCCTCGGCCACCTCGCGCAGGGTGCGGCCCTGGCGCTGCCGCACCCGACGCAGCACGCTGCCGATCACCCGTCGCAGCAACGACATCCGGGCCTCCTCGTGGTGGGCGCTCCTGCTCCCATCATGCCGGTTCGGCGGGCGACACACCGACCCCGCCGCCCCTACGGCGGCTGCGCCGACGCCTTCCGGTGCGGCGACCGGCTCCCGACCACCGGCGTTGTCCCGGCCTGCCGGGCCGGTCCGGCGCGTACCCGCTATGTTGTGCACGTGCAGGCGACGGAGGCGGAGCAGGTCCCGCGGTGATCCACTTTCCCGCGCAGCGGCGGGGCCCGCTGAGCGCGCTGAGCCTGCGCCTGGCCGCCGCCCTGGGCCTGGTCCTCGCGGTCGTCACCGCGGTCTACCTCGACCGCGACGGCTACCGCGACGTCAACGAGGACGGCCTCACCCTCCTCGACTGCTTCTACTACGCGGTGGTCTCCCTCTCCACCACCGGATACGGCGACATCACGCCGGCGGCGCCGTCCGCCCGGCTGGTCAACGTCCTGTTCGTCACCCCGGCCCGGGTGCTCTTCCTGATCATCCTGGTCGGCACCACCCTGGAAGTCCTGACCGAGCAGTACCGGACCGGCCGTCGTCTGACGCGGTGGAGGAAGAGCGTGAAGAACCACGTCATCATCTGCGGCTACGGCACCAAGGGCCGCAGCGCGGTCTCGGCGCTGCTGGAGAACGGCCTCGACAAGTCCCGGATCGTGGTGGTCGAGCGCAGCCCGGCGTCGCTGCGGCAGGCCACCTCGGCGGGGCTCGTCGCGATCGAGGGGTCGGCGACCCGCTCCTCCGTGCTCAACGAGGCGCACGTGCGCAACGCCAAGGCGGTGATCATCGCGACCGACAGCGACGACGCGTCGGTGCTGGTCGCGCTCACCGTCCGGCAGCTCACCGCCGGGCAGGTGCGGATCATCGCGGCGGCCCGCGAGGCCGAGAACGCGCCGCTGCTCAAGCAGAGCGGCGCGCACCACGTGATCGTCTCCTCCGCCACGGCGGGCCGGCTGCTCGGCCTGTCCACCTCCGCGCCGCCGCTGATCGACGTGGTGGAGGACCTGCTCACCCCCGGCCAGGGCATGGCCCTGGCGATGCGTTCGGCGGAGCGCAACGAGGTCGGCCGCTCCCCGCGCGAGCTGGACGACACCCTGGTCATCGCGCTGGTCCGCCGGGGGAAGGTGGTCACGCTCTCCGACCGGGCCGGCGCGGTCATCGAGACCGGCGACATGCTCGTGCACGTCCGCGACGACCGGCCCCAGCCCGCCGGCACGCCGGGCTGACCGCCCGCCGCCCGCCGCGCTCCACGACGAAGGGCCCGCCACCTTCCGGTGACGGGCCCTCCGCTCGCCTGACGGGTCGCCCCTGGGCGGGACGGATCAGAGGATCGTCCAGGTGTCGCCACTGCCCAGCAGGCCGGCGAGCTGCTGCTCCGGGGTCTCGGTGACCTTCGCCTTCGCCTCCTCGACCTGGGCCTGGACCACGCTGTCGTAGGACGGGCGGTCGACCGACCGGAACACGCCGATCGGGGTGTTGCTCAGGTCGAGCCCGGGCAGCCGGGACAGCGCGAACGCGTACGCCGGGTCGGCGACCGTCGCGTCGTGCACGACGATCTCCTCCGGGCGGACCGACGCGGTCTCCCGCACCTCCAGGCCGAAGCCGCCCGGCGGGTGGACGACGCAGAACCGGCCCTCGGCACCGAACGTGATCGGCTGCCCGTGCTCCAGCCGGATCAGGAAGTCGTCGCGGGTGGCCGGCTCCTTGAGCTGGTCGAACGCCCCGTCGTTGAAGATGTTGCAGTTCTGGTAGATCTCCACGAACGCCGAGCCCTGGTGCTCGGCGGCGGCCCGCAGCACCGACTGGAGGTGCTTGCGGTCGGAGTCGATGGTGCGGCCGACGAAGCTCGCCTCCGCCCCCAGGGCCAGCGAGAGCGGGTTGAACGGGGCGTCGGCCGAACCGGCCGGCGTCGACTTGGTGATCTTGCCGACCTCGGACGTCGGAGAGTACTGCCCCTTGGTCAGGCCGTAGATCCGGTTGTTGAACAGCAGGATCTTCAGGTTGACGTTGCGGCGCAGCGCGTGGATGAGGTGGTTGCCGCCGATCGACAGCGCGTCGCCGTCGCCGGTGACGACCCACACGGACAGGTCCGGGCGGGACACCGACAGGCCCGTGGCGATCGCCGGGGCGCGGCCGTGGATCGAGTGCAGCCCGTAGGTGTTCATGTAGTACGGGAACCGGGATGAGCACCCGATGCCGGAGACGAAGACGATCCGCTCCCGGGGGATGTTCAGCTCCGGCATGAACTGCTGCACGGCGGCGAGGATCGCGTAGTCACCGCAGCCGGGGCACCAGCGCACCTCCTGGTCGGACTTGAAGTCCTTCGCGGTGAGCTTGAGGGCGACGGGCTCAGACATTCTTCAGGACCTCTTCCAGCATCGTCTCCAGCTCGGTGGCCGTGAACGGCAGGCCGCGGACCTGGTTGTAGCCGATGGCGTCGACCAGGTACTTGCCCCGGATCACCTGGGCGAGCTGGCCGAGATTCATCTCGGGGATGACCACCCGGTCGTAGGAGCGCAGCACCTCGCCGAGGTTGGCGGGCATCGGGGCCAGGTGCCGCAGGTGCGCCTGCGCGACGGGGAGCCCGCGCTGACGCAGCCGCCGGCAGGCGGCGCCGATCGGGCCGTACGTCGAGCCCCAGCCCAGCACCAGCAGCCGGGCGTTGCCGTCCGGGTCCTCCACCTCGACGTCCGGCACCGGGATCGCCTCGATCCGGGCCGCCCGGGTGCGCACCATGAAGTCGTGGTTGGCCGGGTCGTACGAGATGTCGCCGGTCTTGTCGGCCTTCTCCAGGCCGCCGATGCGGTGCTCCAGCCCCGGCGTGCCCGGGATGGCCCACGGCCGGGCCAGGGTCTGCGGGTCACGCAGGTAGGGCAGGAACGTGCCGTCGTCGCCGTTGGGCGCGGTGGCGAACTCGACCCGCAGGTCGGGCAGGGACTCCACGTCGGGCAGCAGCCACGGCTCGGAGCCGTTGGCGACGTAGTTGTCGGAGAGCAGGAGCACCGGGGTGCGGTAGGTCAGCGCGATCCGGGCCGCCTCGATCGCCGCGTGGAAGCAGTCCGACGGGGACTTCGGGGCGATCACCGCGACGGGGGCCTCGCCGTGCCGGCCGTACAGGGCCATGTTGAGGTCGGCCTGCTCGGTCTTGGTGGGCATGCCCGTCGACGGGCCGGCCCGCTGCACGTCCACGATGACCAGCGGCAGCTCCAGCGCCACCGCGAGGGAGATCGTCTCGCTCTTGAGCGCCACGCCGGGGCCGCTGGTGGTGGTGACGCCGAGCGCCCCGCCGTACGACGCGCCGAGCGCCGCGCCGACCGCGGCGATCTCGTCCTCGGCCTGCATGGTGACGATGCCGAACCGCTTGTGCTTGCTCAGCTCGTGCAGGATGTCCGACGCCGGGGTGATCGGGTAGGCGCCGAGGAACACCGGCAGCCCGGAGCGGACGCCCGCGGCCACCAGGCCGAGGGAGAGCGCCGCGTTGCCGGTGATGTTGCGGTAGGTGCCCGGCACCATCTTCGCCGGCTTCACCTCGTAACGCACCGAGAAGGAGTCGGTGGTCTCGCCGAAGTTCCAGCCGGCCCGGAACGCCGCGACGTTCGCCGCGACCAGCTCGGGGCGCTTGGCGAACTTGCGCTCCAGGAAGCGCAGGGTCGACTCGTACGGGCGGGAGTACATCCAGGAGAGCAGGCCGAGGGCGAACATGTTCTTCGCCCGCTCGGCGTCCTTCTTGGACACCTGCTGGTCGGCGAGCGCCCCGACGGTCATCGAGGTGAGCGCGACGGGGTGCACCACGTAGCCGTCGAGGGAGTCGTCGTCCAGGGGGCTGGCCTGGTAGCCCACCTTGGCGAGGTTGCGCTTGGTGAACTCGTCGGTGTTGACGATGATGTCCGCGCCGCGCGGCAGGTCGGCCAGGTTGGCCTTGAGCGCGGCCGGGTTCATCGCGACCAGCACGTTCGGCGCGTCGCCCGGGGTGAGGATGTCGTAGTCGGCGAAGTGCACCTGGAAGCTCGACACGCCCGGCAGGGTCCCGGCGGGGGCCCGGATCTCGGCGGGGAAGTTGGGCAACGTGGAGATGTCGTTGCCCAGCTGGGCCGTCTCCGAGGTGAACCGGTCGCCGGTCAGCTGCATGCCGTCGCCGGAGTCGCCGGCGAACCGGATGACCACCCGGTCGAGTTGACGGATCTGCTTCGTCACGCCTGCCCCTCGCTTCGCTCGGCGCGGTCGCGCGGGCGGCTGAACATGATGGTGACCTCGCCTTGCCCGGCCACATGACCTCCTTGACACAGCGCTGCCCCGCACCGCCCGTGGGTGGTCCGGTCCGGTCTGGGTTCCTACCCGAGAGCCTACGTCGGATGGGATGTCGAGCTTGCCCAGTGGTCCGCCGACTGGGAACAGATTCCGGGCGCTTACGTCATGGTTTGGGGCTGTTTGCCCCGCCCGCCGTAATCAGAATCACCGGCCGCCGGACGGGCCGGTGAGCCGGCGACGCAGCGAGACGGTGGCCAACGCGAGCGCCAGCACCACCAGCAGCACCGAGATCACGATCAGGGCGACCGCGCCCCGCTGCGCCGTGCTGAGCCCGCCGCCGGGGCGGTCGCCGGCCCCGGCCGCGGCGAGCACCCCCTGGGAGCCGGCCGGGGCGGGCGTCGCGATCGGGGTGGCCATCGCGGCCGCCGCGGTGATCCGGAAGCTCATCTGCAACTGCCGGGCCTGCCCGCTGCGCGGGTCGAGGCGGCCGACCACGGCGCCGGCCAGCGGCGCGTCGCGCTGCGCCTCGGCGGTCGCGCTGACCGTGAGCCGCAGGGTGGCGGCCCCGCCGGCCCGCACCGCGCCGACGTCGCACCTGGTGCGGGTGGCGCTCAGCGCGGCACAGCCGGCCGGCGGGGCCGGGATCGTGACGCCGTCGGGCAGGACCACCTCGATCCGCCCGTCCGCGTCGACCTTGCCGGTGTTGCCCAGTCGGACGGCCAGCTCGCTGGCGCTCCCGCTGATGTCGAACGCCACCCCGTCGGCCCGCAGCGCGATGCCCGGCACCGGCGGGCCCGGCGGGAAGAGCACCGCGAAGCCCTCGTTGTCGTCGACCGACCCGGCCACCACCCCCGGGGCGGTGGCGCTCACCCGCACCGCGCCGCTGAGCGGCATCCGCCGCCACGCGTCGCCGTCGACCCGCACCGAGATCAGCGTGCTGAACCGCGCGCCGGCCGCCGTCGTCCACGCGCCGCAGCGGTGCCCGCCGCCCCCGGCCGGCGCGCAACCGGCGGTGCCCGCGTCGGTCATCCCGGCCGGCAGCGTGTACGAGAGCCGGATCTGCTCGGTGACATCGCCGGTGTTGGTCACGGTGATCCGCAGCGTGGTCGTGGTCCCGGCCGCGTTCCAGTACGCGTCGGTCAGCACGACGTCGTCGGTGCTCACCCGCACGCCGAGGCGGCCCGGTGCCGGGGCGCCCGGACCGGGGGCCGACGTGCGCACCGGCGGGGTGGTGGTCGGGGCCGACGGCCCGGCGGTGGTGGCCGGCGCCGTGGTGGTGGGCGGGTCGGCGGGGCCGGCCGGCGTGCTGGGCGCCGGCCCGGTGGTGGTGGGGGCCGGGGCGGTGGTTTCCGGCGGCGGGGGCAGGGTCGGCGGCGCCTCGGTGGGCGTCGGCTCGGCCGGCGTCGGCTCGACCGGCGGGGTCTCGTCGCCGGGGTCGCCGGCCGGCCCCGCCGGAGGGTCCGCCGGCGCGGCCGCCGCGCGGGCCGGGGGCGGCGCGGCCGTGGCCCAGCCGGGCAGCGCCGCGACCGCGGCGAGCAGCCCGACCGTCAGGGACGCGGCGAGCAGCGTCGCGAGACGTCGGTCGGTTGCCCGCCGAACGGGGCGTACGTCCACGCGGGCCAGCTCCTCCGCCAACAGTCGGTGACGGTTCAATAGTCGGTAACAGTTGCCCGGCGGCACTAGTCCCGCCGGGAAACAGTTCCGTAACGTGCGCCGGGCGCGGCACGGTAGGCTGACCCACCGTGACCGGTTACCTGGGCTCGTACGCGACGCTCGGGCTCCTGCTGCTCGCCGCAGCCCTCTTCTTCGTCGTGGCGTTCGCCGCGAACCGGGTGCTGCGTCCCGCCCGTCCGGCGGACCCGCCCGGCAAGCGGGCCGGCTACGAGTGCGGCCTCGACCCGGTGGGCGGCGACTGGGCCCAGATGCAGATCCGCTACTACGTGTACGCCTACCTGTACGTGCTGTTCGCGGTCGAGGCGGTCTTCCTGTTCCCGTGGGCGGTGGTCTTCGACCGGCCCGGCTTCGGGCTCGTCACGGTCGCCGAGATGGGCGTCTTCGTGGGTGTGCTGGCGCTGGGCATCCTCTACGCCTGGCGCAAGAACATCCTCCGCTGGACCTGAACGCCGGGCCCGGCCGACGGTGCGGCGGGCACCCGGGCGGGCCGGGGCCGACGGTCAGGCCAGCCCGCGGCGGGTGACGGTCGGCGGGCGGTCGCCCCGGATCGACGCCACCATGTCCAGCACCCGCCGGGTGGGCCCCACCTGGTGGGCACGGAACACGCGCGCGCCCAGCCAGGCCGACAGCGCGGTCGCCGCCAGGGTCCCCTCCAGCCGTTCGGCCACGGGCAGGTCCAGCGTCTCGCCGATGAAGTCCTTGTTGGACAGGGCCACCAGCAGCGGCCAGCCGGTGGCGGAGAGCTCGTCGAGCCGGCGGGTGATCTCCAGGGAGTGCCGGGTGTTCTTGCCGAAGTCGTGCGCCGGGTCGATGAGGACGCCGTCGGGGCGTACCCCCAGGGCGACCGCGCGCTCGGCGAGGCCGGTGACCGTCGCGACCACGTCGGCCACCACGTCGGCGAACGCCGCCCGGTGCGGTCGGGTGCGCGGCTCCAGTCCGCCCGCGTGCGAGCAGACCAGCCCGGCCCCGGTCTCGGCCGCGACCCGGGCGAGCGCCGGATCCGCCCCCGACCAGGTGTCGTTGAGCAGGTCGGCACCGGCCGCGACCGCCTCCACCGCCACCTCGGCCCGCCAGGTGTCGATGGAGATGACCACGTCCGGGAAGGCGGCCCGCACGGCGGCGATCGTGTCCACCGTGCGGCGGATCTCCTCGGCCACGTCCACCTCGTCGCCGGGGCCTGCCTTGACCCCGCCGATGTCGATGATCTCCGCGCCCTCGGCCACCGCCCGCTCCACCGCGCGCAGCGCGCTGTCCTGCGCGAAGGTCGCCCCCCGGTCGAAGAACGAGTCGGGCGTGCGGTTGACGATGGCCATCACCACCAGCTCGCCCGGCGCGAAGGTCCGGCTTCCGAGCCGAAGCGCTCCGGCCATGTCGCCTCCCGATCTCCCGTAGCCGCCGATCCGTCGCGGCCACCGGTCCGTCGCGGCCGTCGATCCTTGCGGCCGCCGGTCTTCCGTAGCCGGCCGGGCGACCCGGCCGCCTCCGACGCTAGCCGGTCGTCCGGTGGTCCTTCCTGGCGGTACGACGGCACAGATCCGCACCGATCTGTGGGAGGACCGCCCGGCGGGGTCGCTCCGGGCCCGTTCGCGTGCCACGATCTCTTGCATGGGTCAGGTGCTGCTCCTGCTGGTCGTCGCGCTCACCGTCGCGGCAGTGGTCTTCGGGGTGACGGTGCTGGTCACCGGCCGCGATCCCGGCCTCGCGCCGGTCGAGCCGGACGGGCGGGCCGTCCCGCTGCCGGTCAGCCGGCCGCTGCGTGAGTCCGACGTGGGCGACGCCCGTTTCGACACGGCGCCGCGCGGGTACCGGATGTCCCAGGTCGACCAGGCGATGCGCCGGGCGGCCTACGACATCGGGTACAAGTCCGAGCTGATCGGCGTGCTGGAGGCGGAGGTCACCGCGTTGCGCGAGGGACGGGTCGCCGACGCCGACGCGCTGCGGCACACCCGCGAGCAGGCGGCGGCTGCCGCCGCCGAGCAGGCAGCGGGGGCCGACGCCCCCAGCACTGCCGCAGCCCCCGCCGCCGCTGCCGCTACCGGTGCGGCTGCCGCCGACGCCCCCACCGGGGACGCCGCCCCGGCCGCCGTCCCCGCCACCGGAGCCGACCTCACGGTGACCGCCGCCGCCCCCGAGGCCGGCGACCGCGAGCCGACCGACCGCCCCGTCGGGTCGGAGCCGGCGTGACCGGCTCGGCGGACGCCGAGGGCCTCCGCGAGGCGGCCCAGCCCGGCGCCGGCGAGGTCACCGCCACGGTGATCGTCAACGCGCCGGCCGAGCGGGTGTTCGCCGGCCTGCTGGCCTGGGAGCGGCAGTCCGACTGGATCCCGTTCACCACCGTCCGGGTCGTCGAGGGCGACGGCGGCGAGGGCAGCCTCGTGGAGGCGGTCACCTCGCTCGGGCCGGCGGTCCTGCGCGACGAGATGCGGGTGGTCCGGGTCGACGCACCGTACGAGATCGGCGTGGTGCACTGCGGCCGCCTGCTGCGCGGTCCCGGGGTGCTGCGCTGCACCCAGATCGAGGGCGGGCGCACCCAGGTCGTCTGGCACGAGTGGTTCCACGTGCCGGGCGGCGCGGCCGGGCGGGTGGCGTGGCCGGTGCTCTGGCCCGGCTCCAAGGTCAGCCTCACCCAGGCGTTGAAGAAGTTCGGCCGGCTGGTCGAGCAGGGCCGCCTGCCCTGACGGCCGCCACCGCACCGCCCGGTGCGGCCGGGTGCGGGCCGGGGCGTTACCGCCAGGTCGCCGACATGGCGGGGTCCCGAGGGGGCGGATACCGCCACCACGCCGGCACGCCCTTGCCCGGCCGGCGGCTCGGGCTAGCGTGTGAGCCGTGACTGACCTGGTGATCGGCGCGGACGGGCTGGCCCGCTGCGCGTGGGGGGCGAGCACCCCGGACTACGTCCCCTACCACGACCGGGAGTGGGGGCGACCCCTGCGCGGCGACGACGCGCTCTACGAGCGGATGACCCTGGAGGCGTTCCAGTCGGGCCTGTCCTGGCTGACCATCCTGCGCAAGCGCCCCGCGTTCCGGCTGGCCTTCGACGACTTCCGCATCGAGGCGGTGGCGGCCTACGGCGAGGTCGACGTGACCCGGCTGCTGGCCGACGCCGGCATCGTGCGCAACCGGGCCAAGGTCGAGGCGGCGATCGCCAACGCCCGGGCCGCCCTGGAGCTGCCCGAGGGGCTCTCCGCCCTGCTCTGGTCCTACGCGCCGCCGTCCCGGGCCACCCGGCTGGCCTCGTTCGCCGAGGTGCCGGCGCTGACCCCGGAGTCGACGGCCCTGGCCAAGGCGCTGAAGAAGCGCGGCTTCCGGTTCGTCGGCCCCACCACGGCGTACGCGCTCATGCAGGCCACCGGCATGGTCGACGACCACCTGGCCGGCTGCCACGTCACCGGCGTGATGGGATCGACCCCATGACCGACACCGACGACCGCCCCGACAGCACGGTCCCCGAGCGCCCCGACAGCACGGTCCCCGCCGGGCCCGACCCCGGGCGGGGCGCCGCCGCCTGGGCCGTGCTCCTCCCCCCGGGGCGCTACGAGGCCGAGCGGCTCGTCCACCACGACACGCTGGAGCTGACCGGGTTGACCGGGCTGACCGGCGACGCCGCGGCCGGCGGTCCCGCCACCGCCGCGACCACCAGGGCCGGGGTCGGTGCCGCCGGGGCCACCGCCACCAGGGCCGGGGCCGCCGACGCCACCGCCGGTCCCCGGCCGGGTGACGCCGTGGCCGTGCTGACCGAGGACCCGCTCCGGCTGGTGGCCCTCGGCCGGGTCGCCCGGGCCACCGCCGAGCGCCGCGAGGACCCCGACGACCCCCAGTCCGACCCGGCCTCCGGCGCGTTCGTGGTCGCGTACACCCGGCGGGTCTTCGACGAGCCGGTGCCGGCCGACGGGCTGGCGCTCGACGGGCCGGTCACCGCCCTGCCCGCCGACGCCTACCGGGCGCTGGTCGGGCGGCTCGGCCCGCCGCCGGCCCGCCGGTCCTGGCTGGTCAGCCTGGACCTCCCGATCGAGGCGGCCACGCCGGCGGAGGCCGTCCGGCTGTTCTGGTCCTACGTGCGCGACCTGGGCCCCCGCGAGCTGCCCGCCTTCGTCTCGCCGTCCGGCGACGAGCTGGCGATGCAGGCGTTCGTGCTGGGGGCCGAGGCCAACCAGGACCCGGAGGAGGACGACTGACCCGGCCCCGGCGACCCCGGCCGCGTCCCGGCTGCGTCTGGCGGCGGGTGCGGCGGCCTACCGGGCGGCGGGTTCAGCGGCCCTCGAAGACGGGCTTCTGCTTGTTGACGAAGGCCAGGGTGGCGGCCCGGTGGTCTGCGGTGCCCCCGCAGATCGACTGGGCCTGCGCCTCGGCGGCCAGGGCATCGGCGAGGGTGCCGGCGTCGGCGATGGAGAGCTGCCGCTTGATCGCCCCGTACGCGACGGTCGGGCCGGCGGCGAGCCGGGCGGCCAGCTCCTGCGCGGTCGGCAGCACCTGCTCGTCGTCGTCGAGCAGGCGGGTCAGCAGGCCCAGCCGGCTGGCCTCCTCGGCGGCGACCGGCTCGGCGAGCATCAGCAGCTCGACGGCCTTGGCGTGGCCGACCAGCCGGGGCAGCGTCCAGGAGGCGCCGGTGTCGGCGGCGAGCCCCACCCCGGCGAAGGCCATCAGGAACCGGGTCTTCGGCCCGCCGATGCGGAAGTCGGCCAGGAAGGCCAGCGACGCCCCGGCCCCGGCGGCCATCCCCCGCACGGCCGCCACCACCGGCTTCGGCAGGTTGGCCAGCCGGGCGGCGATCGGGTTGTAGTGGGCCCGGACGGTGTCCAGCGGGTTCGCGTCCGGCGACTCCAGGATCTGCACGTGCTCGCGCAGGTCCTGGCCGGCGCTGAACGAGCCGCCCGCCCCGGCCAGCACCACGGCCCGGCAGGACCGGTCGGCCTCCAGCTCGGCCAGGGCGTCCCGGAGCGCCTCCTTGAGCGCCACGTCGAGCGCGTTCATCGCGGTCGGGCGGTTGAGGGTCAGGGTGACGACGGCGTCGGTGCGGTCGACGAGCAGCGGCTCGGTCACGTCTTGACGACCCTTCTCTCACGGTTGGTGGCGTCGAGGCACTGCTCGACGTACCGGTCGGCGGCCGGCCGTAGCCGGGTCGCGTGTCGGTCGAAGAAACTGGCCGCGGCGGTGCCGGGCCAGCGCTCGGGCAGCAGCGCCGGGGGGAGCTGCGGGTCCCGGAACAGGAAAGTACGCCATGCGTGCACGAGCCGGAACCGGGCCGCGTACGCCTCCTCGTCGTCGCTGCGCACGGTGACGGCGGCCAGCAGCGGGCGCTGCTCGGCGACGAACTGCTCGTAGGCGTGCCCGATCTCGGTGAGGTCCCAGGCGCGGCGGACCACGCCCATCGCGCCCGGGGTGCCGGCGGCGTGCGCGGCGGTGAACCGCTCGTACCGCACGCCGGCCTCTTCGAGCAGGACGTCGACGTCCTCCGCCGGCCGGGTGGCCACCCAGGTCTGCTCGTCGAGGGCGCCGTAGCCGAGGAAGCTCAGGTTGGCGGCGAGCCGCTGCCGCTCCCGGCGGGAGGCGGGGCTGTCCAGGACGAGCATGTCGAACCGTCCGTCCCAGCTGATCCGACCGGTCCGGTAGATCCGGGCGGCCGCCTCGTCGAGTCGCCGTGCGGCTTTCGGTGTGATCGAATAGCCCGGCCCCGAGGCCAGCCGGAGCGGGTCGAGCCAGCCCTGGCGGACCATCCGGCTGACCGCCGTGCGCACCGCCGGTGGGGCGATCCCGAGCGGCGCGAGCAACTTGACCAGGGCGGCGACCGGCGCGCGGCCACCCCGGGGTCGGAGGTGGTCGCCGTACAGGTCGAAGAGTGCCGACCGTGCCTGCATGACCGCACATTGTGACAGGCCTTCTCAAGATAAGCTAGGTCCTGTTACATCAATGCCTCTTCGGTTTGGGTCCGGCGGTGTTCATCAGGGAAAATCGTTGGTCGACACCGCCGTGCACGTCGCGGTGGGTGATGGCGAAGAGGCTGTGGGGCAACCCACCGACCCTGTTGCAGGTCTGAGGGGAGACAACATGGCGGCGATGAAGCCGCGGACGGGCGACGGTCCGCTGGAAGTCACCAAGGAGGGCCGGGGCATCGTCATGCGGGTCCCGCTGGAGGGTGGTGGCCGGCTCGTCGTCGAGATGACTCCCGACGAGGCCAACGCGCTCGGTGACGCACTGAAGGCAGCCGCCGGCTGACCGAGGAACGGTCCGCGCGGCGCTCGTCGCGCGGGCGGTTCACACCTCCCTGAGCCACCGGCCCCGCCGGTGGCTCAGGGCTTCACCCTGGGCTCGGGGCGCGTCCGGGCCCTCTTCCGACCCATCTGGAGGTCGTTCCAGCGTGCTTGCCATCCGCCTGGTGGGTGGGCCCGAGCGGTCCGACGCCCTGGCCCTGCCCATCCGACCCGCCGGCACGGCCGAGGACGGCGCGCAGGGGGCGACGGTGCTGCCCGGCCTGCCGGCGCTCGCCGACGACGTGCTGGCCGAGGCCGCCGCCCTGGTCCCGGCGGCCCGGGCCACCGGGCGGGCCGGCGAGGTGCACGTCCACCTGCGGCCGGGGCGGGTCCCGGCGCGGCTGTTGCTGGTCGGCGCGGGTGACGGCGACGAGTCCGGATGGCGGGCGGCAGGGGCCGCGCTGGCCCGGGCGGCGTCCGGTGAGACACATCTCACGATCATGATGCCGGTCGATGTCGAGCCCGACGCGGTGCGTGGCCTCGTCGAGGGGCTGCTGCTGGCGTCGTACCGTTTCCGGCTCACCGAGGCCGGCGAGTCCCCGGCGCTGGCCGGCGTCGACGTCGCCGTCGGTGACCCGACCGCGTACGCGGACGTGGTCGAACGGGCCGAGGTCACCGCCCGGATGACCCGCCTGGCCCGGGACCTGACCAACACCCCGTCCTCGGTGAAGAACCCGCAGTGGTTCGCCGAGCAGGTCGAGGCCGCCGTGGCCGGCCGACCCGACCTGCGGCTGCGGGTCCGGCAGCCCGACGAACTGGCCGCCGAGGGCTTCGGTGGCATCCTCGCCGTCGGCGGCGGCTCCGCCAGCGGCCCGCGCCTGGTCGAGCTGGACTGGCACCCCGCCGACGCGCGCACCCACGTCGTCCTGGTCGGCAAAGGGATCACCTTCGACACCGGCGGCATCTCCATCAAGCCGGTGCCCGCCATGAAGCTGATGCGCAAGGACATGGCCGGGGCCGCCGCCGTCGTCGCCGCCACGCTGGGCGCGGCCGCGCTGCGGCTGCCGGTCCGGATCACCACCCTGGCGCCGCTGGCGGAGAACGCGGTCAGCGGGTCGGCGTTCCGCCCCGGCGACGTCATCACCCACTACGGCGGCGTGACCAGCGAGACCACCAACTCCGACGCAGAGGGGCGGCTGGTGCTCGCCGACGCGCTGGCGTACGCCGTCGCCGAGCTCAAGCCCGACCTGCTGATCGACCTGGCGACGCTGACCGGGGCGAACATGGTGGCGCTCGGCAAGCGCACCGGCGCGCTCTACTCCGACAACGACGAGCTGGCCGCCGACGTGCTGGCCGCGATCGACGCGGCCGGTGAGTCGGCCTGGCGGATGCCGCTGCCGGCCGACTACGTCGAATACCTGGGCAGCGACGTGGCCGACCTCTACAGCGCCCCGAACTCCGGCGGCGGGTCGGTGCTGGCCGCGCTCTACCTGCGTGAGTTCACCGGTGACCTGCGGCAGCGCTGGCTGCACGTCGACATGTCCGCGCCCTCCTGGGCCGACGGCGACGCCGCCGAGCTGACCCGCGGCGCCACCGGCTGGGGGGTGCGCGGCCTGCTGCGCTGGCTGGCCACCCTCGGGTGACGCGTCTCCCCGGCGGCGGGGGCGGCTCAGGGCTTCGCGCGGCGGGCGGCGTGACTCAGCACTTCACGGCGGCGAGCAGGCCGTGACCGACCGGGAGCAGCGCCGGCGTCCAGTCCTCGGACTCCCGGAGCGCCTTGATCGTCTCCCGGGTGGTCACCGTCTCCACGTCCCGGGCCGCGGGATCGCCGATCCGGCCGTCGGCCAGCGTGCCGTGCAGGGCGAGCACCCCGCCGCGGCGCAGCAGCCGCAGCGCCGCGGCCACGCAGGAGCTGAAGTTGGTGGCCTCGGTGTCGACGAAGACCATGTCGTACGCGCCGTCGGCGAGCCGGGGCAGCACATCCAGCGCCCGCCCCGTGATGATGCGGGTGCGCCCGGAGGGGAAGCCCGCCTCGGCGAAGATCCGACGGGCGATCCGCTGGTGTTCCACCTCGACGTCGATGGTGGTGAGGACGCCGTCGGCGCGCATGCCCCGCAGCAACCACACGCCGCTCACGCCGGTGCCGGTGCCGATCTCGACCACCGCCCGTGCGCTCCCGGCGGCGGCGAGCAGCCGCAGGGCCGCCCCCGTGCCCGGGGTCACCGCGTCGAGGCCCACCTCGCGGGCGAGGCTGCGGGCGGTCCGCAGCACGAGATCCTCGGTGACGTACGACTCGGCGAACTGCGACGCCGGGGTCGTCGAGCTGCCGGAACTGGCGGCCGTGGCGATGGGACACCTCCGTCGGGGGCGGGTTGGCGGTATGAGCCTAGAGGCGGGGGCGAACGGGCGCAGCCGCGAGTCCGGTGCCCGACGATCACGGTGGAACGTGCCCGATCGGGCGGTTCCCACCGGCCGGTCACGCACCGCAACCGCTGACTGCACTCGCGGCATTCGTGTAATCCTGGATGCGGTATCCCCGTCGTCGGACCGGCCAGCCCTGCCGGCCCGGGGCGAGGGGGCCGGGGACGACTGGGAGGCACCGACGTGACCGACGGCTGGGACTGGCGCCAGCCCGGGGGAGCTCCGACTCCGGCGGCACCGCCGGGGGCCGGTGCGCCGCCGGCCGGGCCGCCGACGGCGCCCGACGGCGTCCACCAGGGTTCCGCGACCTCGCCCTGGTGGTCCGACGCGCTCGCCGACCCGTGGCGCGACCCGTACGCCCCGGCGGCGGTGGTGGTGCCCGGCCCCGTCGACGGTGCCGCGGAGCCGGAGCCGGTCGTCGACCCGGACGCGCCGGGCCGGCCGACGCTGCGCCAACTGCTGCTCATCCCGCTGATCACCGCGCTGCTCGCCGGGACCCTCGGCGGTGCCCTGGGGTACGCCTTCGCGGTGCGCGGCGGCGCGGCCGGCGGCCCGGTGCTCGGTGCCGGTTCCGCCGAGGCCCCGGCGCTGGCCCAGCGCAAGCCGGAGTCGCTGGCCGGGGTAGCCCAACGCGTCCTGCCCAGCGTGGTCACCGTCCGGGTGGCCAGCCTGGGCGGGACGAGCGAGGGTTCCGGCTTCATCGTCAGCACCGACGGCTACGTGATCACCAACGACCACGTCGTCGCCGGGGGCACCGGCAAGGCGTCGGTGGTGTTCAACGACGGCAGCACCGCCGCCGCCAGCGTCGTCGGCCAGGACCCGGAGTCCGACATCGCGGTGATCAAGGTGGCCTCCGCCACAAACCTGCGGCCGGTGGAGTTCGGTGACTCCGACGCCCTCGCCGTCGGCGACCCGGTGCTGGCCATCGGCTCGCCGCTGTCCCTGGCCAACACGGTGACCGCCGGCATCGTGAGCGCCCTGGACCGGACGATGCAGGCGGGCGACCCGGGCGGGCCGACCCGCTACTACGCGGCCATCCAGACCGACGCCGCGGTCAACCACGGCAACTCCGGCGGCCCGCTGGTGGACTCGGCCGGCCGGGTGATCGGGGTGAACTCGACGATCAAGTCGCTGGTGGCCGACGGGCAGGAGGCCGGCAACATCGGGCTCGCCTTCGCCATCCCGATCAACCAGGCGAAGCGGGTCACCCAGGACATCATCGGCACGGGCAAGGCCCGCCGTACGGTCATCGGCGCCCAGGTCGGCGGCACCGGCGCGGCCAGCGGCGGCACCGGCGGCGTACGCCTGGCGTCGGTGGAGCCGTCGGGCCCGGCGGCCGGGGCCGGGCTGCGGGCGGGGGACGTGATCCTGCGGCTCGCCGGCCGCCCGATGACCGACCCGACCGACCTGATCGCCCTGGTACGCAAGTTCGCGCCGGGGTCCGTGGTGACCGTGGAGTACCGGCGCGGTTCGAGCCGGCAGAACGCCTCGGTGACGCTCGCCGCGGACGTCAAGTGAGACCCACCGGCCCCTCCCCGAGGAGCCTTCACCTGCGTACGCTTGGCCTGATGCCCACGAGGAGGCCCAGCAGTGTTCGAGAACCTCAACTGGTGGGAGATCGCCGCGCTGCTGCTCCTGGCGCTGCTGATCTTCGGTGACCGGCTGCCCAACGTGATCAGCGACGGGCTGCGCATGGTCCGTAACCTGCGCGCCATGGCCCGCAACGCGACCGGCGACCTGAGCCGTGAGCTGGGCACCGACATCCAGCTGGAGGACCTGCACCCGAAGGCGTTCATCCGCAAGCACCTGCTCAGCGAGGAGGACGAGCAGGCGATCCGGAAGCCGCTGCAGGGCGTCTACGACAGCCTCCGCGCGGACGTCACCGCCGTGCACGACGACCTGAAGGACGTGGCCAAGGCGGTCGACCTGAAGTCGACGGCCTCGGGCGGCGCGGTCACGGCCACCTCCGGCGGCACGGCCCCGGCCCCCCGCACGGCCAGCTACGACGACGCCACCTGACCCCGCGCCTTCGTCGCCGGTGGGGCGCGCCTCCCGGTCGGAACCCCGCCCCCGGCCTCCGGCCCGCGTGGCGGCCGATGCACAGGTCGGCGCATAGGGAGCTGAGTCAGATACGACATCACCACCCTGCCGCCGGGACGGGGTGATCAGAAGGATCGTGCCGGCGGTCCGCCGGTCGACCCACGCTGTCCCGGCGAGATCGGCTGATGTCGTATTCGACTCAGCTCCCTATGCGGCGAGACGAGTCATCCCGCCGGGAGCGCCGAGGGGCCGGCCCGCCGGGTGGCCATCGCCACCGGCGGAAACGGCCGACCGTCAGCGGCCAGCCGTCAGCGGCCGGCCGGCTTCAGGCCGAGGGGCTTACCGAGCAGCGACTCCCGTCGCACCGCGAGCCGGTCGGCGACCTGACCGAGGGCCTTCGCAGCCGGCGAATCCGGCTCGGCCAGCACGATCGGGTTGCCGGCGTCGCCGGCCTCCCGGACCCGGGTGTCCAGCGGGATCTGCCCGAGCAGCGGCACCTGTGCCCCGATCGTCCGGGTCAGCGACTCGGCCACGGTCGTGCCGCCGCCGGAGCCGAAGACCTCCATCCGGGAGCCGTCCGGCAGTTCCAGCCACGACATGTTCTCGATCACGCCGACCACCCGCTGGTGCGTCTGGAGGGCGATCGCGCCGGCCCGCTCGGCCACCTCGGCGGCGGCGGCCTGCGGCGTGGTGACCACCAGGATCTCGGCGTTCGGCAGCAGCTGGGCCAGCGAGATGGCCACGTCGCCGGTGCCCGGGGGCAGGTCGAGCAGGAGCACGTCCAGGTCGCCCCAGTAGACGTCGGCGAGGAACTGCTGCAACGCCCGGTGCAGCATCGGGCCGCGCCACACCACGGCCGCGTTGCCCGAGGTGAACATGCCGATCGAGATCACCTTCACGCCGTGCGCCTGCGGCGGCATGATCAGGTCCTCCACCCGGGTCGGGCGACCGTCCGCGCCGAGCATCCGGGGCACCGAGTGGCCGTAGATGTCCGCGTCGACGACGCCGACGTTCAACCCCCGGGCGGCCAGCGCGGCGGCCAGGTTCACCGTGACGCTGGACTTGCCGACGCCGCCCTTGCCGCTGGCGACCGCGTACACGCGGGTGCGGGAGCCGGGCTGGGCGAACGGGATCACCGGCTCCTCGGTGGCGGAACCCCCGCGCAGCTTCGCCTGGAGACCCTGGCGCTGCTCGGGGCTCATCACCCCGAACTCGATCTCCACCCCGGTCACCCCGGGCACCGCGCCGACGGCGGCGGTGATGTCGGCGCGCAGCTTGTCCTTCAGCGGGCAGCCGGCCACGGTGAGCAGCAGCTCGACCCGGACCACGCCGTCGTCGCCGACCTGGGCGGAGCGGACCATGCCGAGGTCGGTGATGGGCCGGCGGATCTCCGGGTCGTCGACGGTGGCCAGGGCGGCCTGGACGGCGTCCTCGACGGTGCTGACGGGTGCTGACATGCCCGCAATGCTACGTCGGGGGCGATAGGTGCCGGCCGTCGGCGGGCCCCGGTGTGAGCGAATCGATGGCCCACCCGGCCTGGTCAGCGCGCCCACCAGCCCTGGTCACCAGGCCCGGCAGGCTGGTCAGCGCCCGCCGGTCGACCCCTCCGGACGGCCGCCCCGGGCGAAGTCGCCGTCCAACTCGTCGAGGGGCTCGTCGAGGTGCGCCCCACCCCCGCGCGGCGGCGGGCGCTCCTGCACCGGGCGCTCCTGCTGCCGGCGTTCCAGCTTCTGCCGGCGCTGGGCGGCCTCGTCCAGTTCCTCGGCCAGTCGGGCCAGCTCCGAACGGAGGAAGTCCCGCGTCGCCACCTCGCCCAGCGCGATCCGCAGCGCCGCGACCTCCCGGGCCAGGTACTCGGTGTCCGCCTTCTGCATGGTCGCGCGCCGCCGGTCCTCCTCCAGCGCCACCCGGTCCCGGTCCGTCTGCCGGTTCTGCGCGAGCAGGATCAGCGGCGCCGCGTAGGACGCCTGGAGGGAGAGCACCAGGGTCAGGAACGTGAAGGTGTACGGGTCGAAGCGCAGGCTCGCCGGGGCCAGGGTGTTCCAGCCGAACCAGGCGGCGATCACCACCGTCATGTAGACGATGAAGTTCGCCGTGCCCATGCCCCGGGCGATCCCCTCGGACCACCGGCCGAACGCCTCCGGGTCGAACCGGGGCAGCTTCACGCCCCGGGGCTCGCGCGGCTGGTCCAGCCGCTCCGCCCGCCGCTGCTCACTCATCGGCGCCGTCCAGCACCTCGTGCACCGGCGCGGGGGCGGTCGGGGCGTCCCGGTCCCGCCAGTCGCGCGGCAACGAGTGGTCCAGCACGTCGTCGACGGTCACCGCGCCGACGAGCCGGTTGTTGCGGTCCACCACCGGCATGGCGACCAGGTCGTACGTGGCCATCCGGCGGGTGATCTCCGGCAGCGGGGTGGCCGGGCGCAGCGGGTCGATGTCGTTGACCACCACCCCGCCGAGCAGGTCGGCCGGTGGCTCCCGCAGCAGCCGCTGGAAGTGCACCATGCCCAGGTAGCGGCCGGTCGGGGTGGTCAGCGGCGCACGGGTCACGAAGACCTGCGCGGCCACGGCCGGGGAGAGCTGCTCCTCCCGGATCCGGGCCAGCGCCTCGGCGACCGTGGCGTCCGGCGGGAGGATCACCGGCTCGGAGGTCATCACGCTGCCCGCCGTGCCCGACGAGTACTTGAGCAGCTGACGGACCGGGTCGGCCTCGCCGGGCTCCATCAGGTCCAGCAGCACGTCCTGCTCGGTCGGGGGAAGCTCGTTGAGCAGGTCGGCGGCGTCGTCCGGGTCCATCTCCTCCAGCACGTCAGCGGCCCGCTCCCGGTCCAGCGCGGCGAGGATCTCCACCTGGTCGTGCTCGGGCAGCTCGCTGAGCACGTCGGCCAGCCGCTCGTCGTCCAGCGCCGCCGCCACCTCGTTGCGCCGGCTGTCCGGCAGGTCCTGCAGGGCGTTGGCCAGGTCGGCCGGGCGCATGTCCTCCAGGACGGCGAGCAGGTTCGCCGTACCCCGGTTCTCGCCGATGCCGCTGAGGCCGCGCACCCGGTCCCACTCGACCTGGTGCAGGTGGCCGCGGCGGGTGAGCCGGCCGGTGTGCTCGCGGACGGCGACGCGGGTCAGCGACCACTCGCCGCCCCGGCTGCACTCCATGGCCACGTCGACCACCGACCCGGGCTGGCCGCCCGGGTCGAGCTGCACGCGCCGGTCCAGCAGTTCCTGGAGCACCAGCAGCTCGTTGGGGCGCTTCTCGAACCGGCGCAGGTTGAGCGTGCCGCTGCCGAGCACCACCGCGTCGGCGTCGATGGTGGTGATCCGGTTGATCGACAGGAAGATCCGCCGGCGCATCGGCATCTCGGCGACCAGACCCACCACCTCCGGCGGGCGCTGGGTGGGCCGGAGCCGGGCCACCGCGTCGCGCACCCGACCCACCTGGTCGCCGTTCGGGTCGAAGACGGCGACTCCGGCGAGTCGGGCGATGTAGACCCGGTTCGGCGTGCTCACGGGCACCAGCCTAAGCGCCTACTGTTTATCAACATGTCGACCTTGGCCTACGAGATCGTGGACGTCTTCACCGACCGCCCGTTCGCCGGCAACCCGCTTGCCGTCGTGTTCGGCGCCGAGGGGCTGGCCACCGAACAGATGCAGTCGCTCGCGTTGGAGTTCAACCTGTCCGAGACGGTGTTCGTGCTGCCGCCGACCCAGGTCGGGGCCACCTACCGGGCGCGGATCTTCACCCCCACCGACGAGCTGCCGTTCGCCGGCCATCCCAGCGTCGGCGCGGCGGTGACCGCGAGCCGCCGGGGCCTGTTCGGCGTGGGGCAGATCACCCAGGAGTGCGGGGCCGGGGTGCTGCCGATCGAGGTCACCGCGCACGGCGCGACGCTGACCGGCGGCGTGCCGACGCTCGGGCCCGAGCTGGACCTGGAGCCGCTGCTGGAGATGGCCGGCCTCACCGCCGCCGACCACGCCGGCCCACCGCCCCGGGTCGCCGGGTGCGGGCTGGAGTTCCCGTACCTGCCGGTGCGGCCGGACGCGGTGGCCCGCGCCCGGGTCGACCCGGCGGCGGCGCAGCGGTACGGCCTCGAACACATCAGCGTCTTCTCCTGGGACGCCGACTCGCAAACCGCGCACGCCCGCGTCTTCGTCCCCGGGCACGGCGTGCCGGAGGACCCGGCGACCGGCTCGGCCGCCCTCGGGCTCGGCGTGTGGCTGGTCGCCAGCGGGCTGCTCCCCGGCGAGGGGCGCTCCTCCTACACCGTCCGGCAGGGCGCCGAGCTGCGCCGCCCGTCCCTGCTGGCGTGCACGGTCACCGCGGCCGGCGGTGCGGCGGTCGGCGCGACGGTGCGCGGCGACGTGATGCCGGTGGCGCGCGGCGAGATCGCCGTCCCACCCTTCGTCGGCTGAGGTGTAAGGAAGGGCACCCTGTTAACGCCTGCGGTAGAGAAGGGAACCCCTCTCACCCGCGATGGGCGGGAGGCGTCGCCGTACGCTCGCGCGGGCCGGTGGGCATGCGGGAGGATGCCGGGGTGACTGACGAGGTGGACGGGCGAATCGGCACGCCCCTGGTCGACGAGGCGGTGAAGAAGGCCGCCGTCGCCTGGGTGGGCGTCGCGGGCGGGCCGGCGCGGGCGCTGTGGTGCGTACCGTCGCCAGGGTCGCTCCTGGTCGTGAGCGGCCCCGGCGAGCAGGCCGCGCCCGGGCTCGCGGAGGCGGCCGAGGCGCAGGTGACGCTGCGCGGCGACCACGGCGGCCGGATCGTCACCTGGCCGGCCCGGGTGACCCGGCTGGCCCCGGGCACCGAGGAGTGGACGGCCCTGGCCCCGGCGGTCGCCGCCAAGCGGCTCAACGCCCCCGGTTCCGCGGCCGACCTGGTGCAGCGGTGGGCCGCCGACGACTGCGCCCTGGTCCGGCTCACCCCGGCCGGCGAACCGGCCGCCGGGGACCGGCTGCCGGACGCCTCGCTGGCGGAGCCGCCCCGGGCGACCCCGGTGGTCCGGGCCACCCGCCGACCGTTCCGGCTGCACCGCGTCCGCCGCCGCTGACCGGCCCGCCGCAGGCGGGTCAGGCCGGCACGGCGACCGGGTCCACCAGGTCGAGGACGTCGCTCAGCGAGCCCAGCTCCGGCCCGTCCCAGGCCGGTTCGGCGTTGAAGACCATGTGCTCGGCGAGGTCCGGGGCGGCCAGCCGCACCGCCGTCATGCCGGCCCGCCGCGCGCCGGTGAGCTCCTGGCTGCCGCCGTCGCCGACGTACAGGCAGTCGCCCGGGGACAGGCCGAGCGGGCCGCACGCCGACAGGTAGAGCGCCGGGTCGGGCTTGCAGCGCCCGAGCTGCACCGAGAAGACCCGCACGTCGAGCAGCGGGGCCACGGCCAGCTGCGGCAGGAACTCCGGCAGCTCGTGGGTGCAGTCGCTGACCAGGCCGGTGCGTACGCCCGCCGCGCGCAGCGCCGTCAGCACGGGCACCGCCTCGTCGCGCAGCCGGGTGTCCGCGCGGACCGCCCGCTGCTGGGCGGCGACGGCCGCGCGCAGCGCACTCTCCGGCGGGTGTACGCCCGCCTGCGCGCACACCCAGCGCAGGGTCGCCACGGCGTCGCCGAACCGCCCGCTGGCCCGCTCGTAGTAGCTGCGGTCGAGCACGTCGACGAGCGCGTCGACCGGGCAGCCGAGCAGCTCGGCGGTGGACCGGTGGGCCGCACCGCGTTGCACGCAACGGGTGAGCGTGCCGAAGAAGTCGAACAGCACCGCACGAAAAACGGGCATGGGGGAGTGCCTCCGGACGTCGAGGGGGAGGGTCGCCGGCGGATGTGACGATCGTAATCGAACGCTGACGTTCTGTGGTGACGGGTGGTCGTCGCGCTGCTCGTGTAAGGATTGCTTCCCGTGCCCGTCCCTCACCACCACCGCCCGGTGGGCCCCCTGACCGGCGGGGTCCTCGCCCTGGCCGTCCTCGCGGTCTCGTCGTCCGCGCCGTTGGTCGCCTTCGCCGCCGCGCCCGCCCTGGCGATCGCCTTCTGGCGCAACCTGCTCGCCGTCGGGGTGCTGGGCCCGTTCGCGCTGGCCCGGCGGCGGGCGGAGTTCCGGGCGCTGACCCGGTCGGGCACGGGTCGCGAGGGGCCGGTGGGCGCCGGCCGCGAGGGGCCCGCAGCTACGGGCCGCGACGGGCGCGCACCGGCGGTTGCCGGCCGGCGCGAGGGCTGGTTGTGCGTGTTGTCGGGGGTGCGCTGGCCGCCCACTTCGCGACCTGGATGCCGAGCGTCCAGCTCACCTCGGTCGCCGCCGCCGTCGCCCTGGTCGCCACCCAGCCGGCCTGGCAGGGGCTGATCGCCCGGGGCCAGGGCCGGCGGCTGCCGCCGGCCGTCTGGGTCGGCATCGCGGTGGCGGTCGCCGGGGCGGTGCTCGCCTCCGGGGCCGACTTCGCCGTCTCCGGCCGGGCGTTCGCCGGCGACCTGCTCGCGGTGGCCGGCGGCCTGTTCGCGGCGGTCTACACCGCCCTCGGGGAACGGGCCCGGGTCACCGTCAGCACCACCACCTACACCACCATCTGCTACGGGGTGTGCGCGCTGATCCTGCTGGTCGTCTGCCTGGTCGGCGGCGTGCCGCTGGGCGGCTACGACACCGGCACCTGGCTGGCGATCCTCGGCCTGGTGGCCGGGGCCCAGCTGCTCGGCCACTCGATGTTCAACTATGCGCTGCGGCGGGTCTCCGCGACCACGGTCAGCATGCTGATCCTGCTGGAGGCACCCGGGGCGGCCCTGATCGCCTGGGCCTGGCTCGGCCAGCTGCCCCGGGTCGGCGCGCTGCCGGGGCTCGCGCTGATCCTGGCCGGCGTCACGGTGGTGGTGCTCGGCGGGTCCCGCGCCGGTCGCCGCACCGTCCCCGCCCCGCTCCCGGTCGCCGCGGCCCCGCTGGCAGCCGACACCGGCACGGGGCCTAGCCACGCCAAGCAGTAGCCCCGGGTCACGGCTCGACGCCGACCGCCTTCGCGCTGGCCTCCCAGAGCCGGGCGGCGAGCTGCGGGTCGGTGGCCTTGCGCAGCGGTCGGCGGGGTCGACGGTCGGCGTAGTAGCCGCCGTCGACCAGCCGGGCCGGATCCTGGTTGGCCAGCCAGACCAGGGTCTCCGCGCCCTTCTCCGGGCTGCGGAACGGCATGATCCGCATGCCGAGGGCGACCAGCCGGCTGTCCGCGCCGAACCGGGTCCGCACCACGCCCGGGTGGAAGCAGTACGCCGGGATGTCCGGCCAGCGCCGGGCGGCCTCGCCGGTGAACAGGATGTTCGCCTGCTTGCTGGTGCCGTACGCGCGCATCGAGCGGTAGCCGCGCAGGGCGGCGTTGAGGTCGTCGGGGTCGAGGACGCCGCTGCGGTGCGCGCCGGAGGCGGTCACCACCAGCCGGCCCACCCGGTCCCGCAGCAGGGTGCTGAGCAGGAAGGGCGCGAGGTGGTTGGCCTGCATGGACAGCTCGAACCCGTCGACCGTGGTCACCGGGCGCAGCACGATCGCGCCGGCGTTGTTGGCCAGCACGTCGATCCGGTCGTACGCGGCGCGCAGCCGCTCGGCGAGCCCCCGCACGTCGTCGAGGACGGCGTAGTCGGCCCGGAACAGCTCGGGCCGCTCGCCGCTGGCCTCCCGCACCCGCTCGCCCGCGGCCTGGAGCCGGGCCGGGTCCCGCCCGACCAGCACCACCCGGTCGCCCCGGCGGGCCAGCTCCACCGCGGCGGCGAGGCCGATGCCGGAGCTGGCGCCCGTCACCACCACGGTGCGCCGCCCCGTGAGATCCTCCACAGGCCCATTCACCCCAGTCACGGCACGAGGTTACCGTGGCGTCACAAGCACCTTTGCGATCGTTCAGTCATCCGCTTGCCGAACAGGTGGCGTCGGCCTGCCCGCCGCGCCGGAAGGAGGCTCCATGACCGCCGCCGGTCGTCCCCGCCGGTCCTGCCTCGCCGTGCCGGGCTCCAGCGTCAAAATGCTCGGCAAGGCCCAGGGCCTCCCCGCCGACCAGGTCTTCCTCGACCTGGAGGACGCCGTCGCGCCGCTGGCCAAGCCGGACGCGCGTAAGAACATCGTGGCTGCCCTCAACGAGGGCGACTGGGCCGGCAAGACCCGGGTGGTCCGGGTCAACGACCTGACCACCCCGTGGACGTACCGGGACGTGATCGACGTCGTGGAGGGGGCCGGCGCGCACCTGGACTGCGTCATGCTGCCCAAGGTGCAGGACGCCGCCCAGGTGCAGTGGCTGGACCTGACGCTCACCCAGCTGGAGAAGACCCTCGGCCTGCCGGTCGGCCGGATCGGCATCGAGGCGCAGATCGAGAACGCGGCCGGGCTGGTCAACGTCGACGCCATCGCCGCCGCCTCGCCCCGCGTCGAGACGATCATCTTTGGCCCGGCCGACTTCATGGCCTCGATCAACATGAGGTCGCTGGTGGTCGGCGGGCTCATGCCGGACTACCCGGGCGACCCCTACCACTACATCCTGATGCGCATCCTGATGGCCGCCCGGATGCACGACCTGCAGGCCATCGACGGCCCGTTCCTGCAGATCCGGGACACCGACGCGTTCCGCGAGGTGGCGAAGCGCTCGGCCGCGCTGGGCTTCGACGGCAAGTGGGTGCTGCACCCCGGCCAGATCGACGCCGCCAACGAGGTCTACTCGCCGGCCCAGGCCGACTACGACCACGCCGAGCTGATCCTCGACGCGTACGAGCACTACACCTCGGAGGCCGGCGGCCGGCTCGGCGCGGTCATGCTCGGCGACGAGATGATCGACGAGGCGTCCCGCAAGATGGCCCTGGTGATCGCCGCCAAGGGCCGGGCGGCCGGCATGACCCGCACGTCGCGCTTCACGCCGCCCGCCGAGTGACCCGACGCCGCCGACCGCCCCGTCGAGGGACCGACGCTCCGTGAGCTGAGAGCCGGCGGGCTACGGTGCCGCCCCCGACCGGGGACGGCACCGGGCCGGTCAGTAGCCGTAGCTGGTTCCGCTGCCGGAATCGCTCGTGGTGATGGCGATGACGATCAGCACCACGTAGAAGAGGATCGCCAGCACCATCAGGCCGGTCAGGATCCAGCCGACGATGATGGCCGCCTTCGCCATCCCCTCGCCGCCCTCGCCCGTCTCGCGGATCTGCTTGCGGGCCACGTGCCCGAGGATCGCGCCGATCGGCGCGGTGATGCAGGAGCCGATGCCGACGAGGGCGAGCACCAGCGCCGCGATGGCCATCCCGTTGGTCCTCGGCGGCGGCGGGTACCCGTACCCCGGGTAGCCCGCCGCCGGGTAGCCGGCCGGGGCGTAGCCGGGCGCGGCGTAGGGGTCGGCGACCGGCGCGGCCTGCTCCATCTTCATCCCCGCGTACGGGTCGGCCGGCGCGTACGGGTCACCGCCGATCGGCTGCCCGCTCGTCGGCAGCGTCGGGTCGACCGGCGGTGTGGACGGCTGGGACCAGGGGTCGCTCGGACCGTCGGCCGGTGGGGGGTAGGTCATGGCTTCTCTCCGCGTCTCGTCGAGGGTGCGCGGTCAGGGTAGCCAGGACCACCCAAAACGCGGCGTCCGTCACCGGGTGCCGCGTTGCCCGGAGCAGGGCGAACCGGCAGGATCGCGGCATGGCAATCGATGCGCGCGCCGCGGACCGCTCCGGCAGCCGACCACGACGGGACGTGAGCCGCCCGGGCACGGCCCGGCGCAGCCGCCCCACCACCGGGGCCGGCCCGGCCGACGAGGACGCCCCGGTGGCGCTGCCGGAGCCGGTCACCATGCGGCTCGACGGCCGGGTCGCCCTGGTCACGGGCGCGGGCAGCCCCGACGGCATCGGGTACGCCACCGCCCGCCGCCTGGCGGACCTGGGGGCCCGGGTGGCCATCGTCTCCACCACCCGGCGCATCCACGAGCGGGCCGGCGAGCTGGGGGTGACCGGGTTCGTCGCCGATCTCACCGACGAGTCGGAGGTCGGCGCGCTCGCCGACGCGGTGGCCGAGCAGCTCGGCGACGTCGAGGTGCTGGTCAACAACGCCGGCCTGGCGAGCCGGGCCAGCCCGGAGGTGCTGCGCCCGGTGGCCCAGCTCAGCTACGACGAGTGGCGCGGCGAGATCGACCGGAACCTGACCACGGCGTTCCTGTGCAGTCGGGCGTTCATCGGTGGGATGGCCGAGCGCGGCTGGGGGCGGATCGTCAACCTGGCGGCCACGGCCGGTCCGGTGAACGCCCTGCCCACCGAGGCGGCGTACGCGGCGGCGAAGGCGGGCGTGGTGGGGCTGACCCGGGCGCTGGCGATGGAGATGATCGCCGACGGGGTGACGGTGAACTCGGTGGCCCCCGGCACCATCCACACCGCCGCCTCCACCGTGGCGGAGATCCGGCAGGGCCTCGGCACGCCGGTGGGCCGCCCCGGCACCCCGGACGAGGTGGCCGCCGCGATCGCCTTCCTCTGCTCGCCGGCCGCGTCGTACATCACGGGGCAGATGCTGGTGGTCGACGGTGGCAACAGCGTCCGGGAGGCGCAGTTCCGCTGACCGCCGCCGGGCTCCGGCCGGGGCCGTCGACCGCCGCCGGGCGCCGGGGGGATCAGTTGTAGGAGCTGCCGTCCGTGGAGCCGCCCCAGAAGACCAGCCCGAGCCAGCCGCAGCAGGCGATCAGGCCGATCACGGTGAAGATGTAGCTGAGGATCAGGCCCCAGGTGGCGAGCTGGTCGCCGTCCTCGCCGGTGCGCCGGATCTGCCGCTTGGCCACGTGGCCGAGCACGATGCCGGCGGGCGCGAAGACGAACGCGAAGACCAGCGACAGCACGGCGAGGACGTTGGTGCCCCGCCCCTGACCGGGAGGCGGGCCGTACTGGCCCTCCCCCGGCGGGCCGTACTGCCCGTAGCCCGGGGGCGGGCCGCCGTACTGTCCGGGCGGCGGTGGCTCGTACCGGGCGGCCGGCGGCGGCTCGTACGGCGATGGGGGCGGCTCGTACTGGCCGGGCGGCGGCGGCTCGTACGGGGATGGCGGTTCGTCCGGCTCGCGCGGTGGATAACTCATCCGGCACCTCCCGCTACCCGTCGTGACCTGGCCCATTGCGGACGCTACCCGCGGCGGTGAACCTTTTCACAGCGCTTGGCTGGACTGGTCGCCTTGGCCTCGCCGCCCCGGCGGTCGATACTTACCGGGCGTTCAGTTACCCACGAGTAACGCGTCGATGAGTGATCCCCGGAGGCTGAGATGGCCAGACTCGCCCAGACGCCCGGCCTGACCGACGTGCAGCGGTCGATCCTGGAGACCGTCCGCGAGTTCGCCGACCGGGAGATCATCCCGCACGCGCAGCGGCTGGAGCACGCCGACGAGTACCCCACCGACATCCTCGACGGGATGCGCGAGATGGGGCTGTTCGGCCTCACCATCGCCGAGGAGCACGGCGGCCTGGGCGAGTCCCTGCTGACCTACGCCCTGGTGGTCGAGGAGCTGTCCCGGGGCTGGATGTCGATCTCCGGCATCGTCAACACGCACTTCATCGTGGCGTACCTGATCTCGCAGCACGGCTCCGCCGAGCAGCGGGCCCGGCTGCTGCCGAGGATGGCCACCGGCGAGGTGCGCGGCGCGTTCTCCATGTCGGAGCCCGAGTGCGGCTCGGACGTCTCGGCGATCAGGTCCAAGGCGGTCCGTGACGGCGACACCTACGTCCTGAACGGCCAGAAGATGTGGCTGACCAACGGCGCGTACTCCTCGGTGGTCGCCACGCTGGTCAAGACCGACACCGGGGCCGAATCTGTCTACGGCAACATGAGCACCTTCCTGCTGGAGAAGGAGCCCGGCTTCGGCGAGACCGCGCCCGGCCTCACCATCCCCGGCAGGATCGACAAGATGGGCTACAAGGGCGTCGAGACCACCGAGATGGTGCTCGACGGCGTCGCCGTCCCCGCCTCCGCCGTGCTCGGCGGCGAGGGGCAGGTCGGCCGGGGCTTCTACCAGATGATGGACGGCATCGAGGTCGGCCGCGTCAACGTCGCCGCCCGCGCCTGCGGCATCTCCATCCGCGCGTTCGAGCTGGCCGTCGCGTACGCCCAGCAGCGCAGGACCTTCGGCCAGCCGCTCGCGAAGCACCAGGCGATCGCGTTCAAGCTCGCCGAGATGGGCACGAAGATCGAGGCCGCGCACGCCCTCATGGTCAACGCCGCCCGGCTCAAGGACGCCGGCCAGCGCAACGACGTCGAGGCCGGGATGGCCAAGCTGCTCGCCTCCGAATACTGCGCCGAGGTCGTCCAGGAGGCGTTCCGCATCCACGGCGGCTACGGCTACTCCAAGGAATACGAGATCGAGCGGCTGATGCGGGAGGCCCCGTTCCTGCTCATCGGCGAGGGCACCTCGGAGATCCAGAAGACCATCATCTCCCGCGGCCTCCTGCGCGACTACAAGCTCTGACGGTGCACGGAAGGGCCGCCGGCTAGCCGAGGCGCGTCAGGTCGGCGGCGGCCCGCTCGATGATCAGGCAGCGGTCCTCGACGTAGTCGACGCCGGCCTCCTCGGCGATCCGCCGCGCCTCCGGCGAGACGATCCCGAGCTGCAACCAGACCGCGGGCGCGCCGATCGCCACCGCCTCGCGGACCACCCCGACGGCGTCCCGGGCCGGGCGGAACACGTCCACCAGGTCCACCGGGTGCGGGATGTCGGCCAGCGACGCGTACGCCCGCTCGCCGAACAGCTCGTCGACGGTCGGGTTGACCGGGATGATGCGCCAGCCGTACCGCTGCATCTGCGCCGGCACCCGGTGCGCGGCCTTGCCGGGGTCGCGGGACGCGCCCACGACGGCGATCACGGCGGAGTCGGCGAGGATCTGCTGGGCGCTGCGCATCCCGCGACTCTAGCCCGCCGCCCGGCTCAGAGGAGGGTGAGCTGCTCGGCCGGCGGCGGGCCCGGCTCCGCGACGGGCCGCCGGCCCTCGCCCGCCCCGGCGCGCAGCAGGCCGTGCCGGCGGGCGGCGATGCGCACCCGGGCGGCCAGTTCCCGTTGGTACGCCTGCGGCGCGTACGCGCCCGCCCGGTAGAGCTCGCGGTAGCGGGGGACAAGGTGCGGGTGCTCCCGGCCGAGCCAGCGCGCGAACCACTCGCGGGCACCGGGGCGCAGGTGCAGGGCCAGCGGCGTCACGCTGGCCGCCCCGGCGGCGGCGATGGCCGACACGGTGGCGTCGATCGACGCCTCGTCGTCGCAGAGGCCGGGCAGGACGGGGGCCATCAGCACGCCGACGGAGAAGCCGGCGTCGGTCAGCGCGCGGACGGCCGCCAGCCGGCGGCGCGGGCTCGGGGTGCCCGGCTCCACCGCCCGCCACAGCGCCTCGTCGACGAACCCCACCGAGTACGCCAGGCTGACCCGGGTGACCTCGGCGGCCCGGCGCAGCAGCGGCAGATCCCGCAGCAGGAGGGTGCCCTTGGTCAGGATCGAGAACGGGTTAGCGAAGTCGCGCAGCGCCGCGATGATCTGCGGCATGAGCTGGTATTTCCCCTCGGCGCGCTGGTAGCAGTCCACGTTGGTGCCCATCGCCACGGGCGCGCCGCGCCACCTCGGCGCGGCCAGCTCCCGGCGGACCAGCTCGCCCGCGTTGACCTTGACGATCACCTGCCGGTCGAAGTCCGCCCCGGCGTCGAGGTCGAGGTAGGTGTGCGTGTGGCGGGCGAGGCAGTAGACGCAGGCGTGCGAGCAGCCCCGGTAGGGGTTGATCGTCCACTCGAACGGGACGCGGGACGTGCCCGGCACCCGGTTGATGATCGATTTCGCCCGCACCTCGTGGAAGGTCATCCCCGCGAAGCCGGGCGTGTCGAAGGTGCGGGTGACCGCGCCGGGCAGCGCCAGCGGCAGGGGTGGAGCCGCCGGCGCTGCCCGCTCGGAACCGGCCTCGTCCGGGGGAGCGGAGAGGTTGTCCCAGCGCATGGACCCCATTCGAACACGCGTACGAACGAAGTGCAAGTGACGTGCCGGACACCGGCGCACGGCGGGATGGACGCCGGGGGAGGATGGGGGTATGGAGAGGTCGACCTTCGTCTACGACGGCGACTGCGCGTTCTGCACGAAGTGCGCGGAGTTCATCGAGCGCCGCATCCCCACCCGGGCGCGGGTGCTGCCCTGGCAGTTCGCGGACCTCGACGCGCTGGGCCTGACGGAGGCCGAGTGCACCGAGGCCGTGCAGTGGGTCGGCGCGGACGGCTCCCGGGCCGCCGGGCCGGACGCGATCGCGCGGCTGCTCGGCGACAGCGGGCCCCTGTGGCGGGTCGCCGGGGCGGGGCTGCGCTTCCCGCCCGCCCGTGCGGCGGCCTGGCCCGCGTACCGCTGGGTGGCCCGCAACCGGCACCGGCTGCCGGGCGGCACGGCCGCCTGCGCCGTGCCCTCGGCCCAGCGGGACTGATCCTCACCACGCCCGCAGCGCGGAGAGCAGCCGCTCCAGCAGCTCCAGCGAGGGCCGCCCGTCGTGGGACGGCAGGTCCCGCACCTCGACCAGCCCCGCCCGGCGCAGCCCGTCGAGCAGCACGCGGACGGCACCCACCGGCAGGTCCAGGTCGGTGGCGATCTCGGCGACCGACAGCGGACGCCGGCACCGCCGGACGATCCGCGCCTGCTCGGGGCTGAGGCGGGGCAGCCGGCCCGTCCCTGGCCGGGCCAGCACCAGGGAGGCGAGGTCGAGCTGCTCGGCCTCGGTCGCCCCGCCGGCCGCGCCCGGGGCCGGCGGCGCGGCGGCCGCCGCGAGGAGGGCCGGCCGGATCCGGCCGGGCGCGGTGGTCCCGGCCCGGACGACCGGCCCCGACCCGGGCGGCACAGGCATCGGAATCGCCGCCCCCGACCCCGACGGCACGGGTGCCGGCAGCGCCGCCCCCGACCAGGGCGGGACGGCGGGCGTCGGCAGCGCCGCCCCTGGTGCGGGCGCGTCGGGCGGTGGGTGCGGCTGCGCGGGAAGGTGCCGGTCGGCCTCCGTCACGAAGCGCGCCACCTCGAACTCGATGTCGGCCGCCCGGGACTGTTCGCCGGTGTGCAGGGCTAGGACGACGCCGGTGCGGATGCCGGTGACGTGCAGGAGTGCCCCCGGCATCCGGGTGACGATCCGTCGTGGCTCGGCATCGGCGCAGAACCGGGCCGTGGCCGCGCCGAGCGCCCACAGGCCGGCGACCATGCCCGAGACCTGCTCGGCCACCGCCGCGTCGGTGCCCCGGGAGGCGCCGAGCCGGAGCCCGTCGGGCGAGAGCAGCACGGCGAGGCGGGCCCCGGGCACCCGGTCGACCAGCGCGTCCAGTGCCCGCATGAGCGCGTCGCTCCCGGCCGCCGCGCCTGCGGGCCGGGTGGCGTGGGCGGCCGGTCCGGCGGTGGGCTGGCCGACCGTCCCCGGATCGCCGAGGGCCGGCGCGGTGCCGCTCGGCGTGGCGGCAGCCGGGCCGGTCGCTGCCGGACCGGTGCCGGGTGGGGCGTCCGGGCAGGTCGTCGTCATGTGGTCGACCGTTCCCGCCACGCCCCACCGGCTGTGACGGCCATCCGCTCCGCGACGAGGGTGCGCAGCAGGGCCAGCAGTTCGGTGCGGTTGGCGCAGTTCAGTCGCGACCGCATCCGGGCCACGTGGTGCTCCACGGTCTTGGCGGAGATGAACAACCGGTCGCCGATCTCGCGGTAGGTCAACCCGGCCAGCACCAGCTCGGCCACCTCGTGCTCGCGTTCGCTCAGCTCGCTACGGGGCACGGCGTCGACCTCGGCGGCCGGTGGGGCCGCGCCGCCCGGGGGACGCTGCCCGCCCCTGGCCCCGCCGGGCCCGCCCTTCCCGCCGGTGGTCCCGCTCCTCGCCCCCGCGTGCCGGCCCTGGAACACCCGGGCACAGTCCAGCAGGGCGGTCATCGCCCGCCGGTCCGCCGTGCGGATGGCGGCCTGCCCGGCGAGCCGGGCGGCGTCCCAGCAGAACCCCGCGTCGTACAGGCCACGGGCGGCGGCCTCGACCCGGGCCGGGTCGACCGTGCCCCGCAGGACGTCCACCCAGCTCGCGGCGGCGGTGGCGGCCACCGCCGCGTACCGGCTGTGGTCCGCGGCGGCGGTCAGGGCCGCCACGTGTTCCTCGGCCGCGCCGGGCCGGTCGGCGAGGATCGCGGCGTGCAGCCCGCTCCAGTGCAGCGGCGCGCTCCACAGCGGCGGGTCGCCCAGCCGGCCCAGCAACGTCCGGGCCAGCTGCAGGTGCGGTTCCAGCCGGTCGAGTTCGCCCAGCCGGGCCGCCGCGATCGCCAGCTCGCCGAGGGGCAGCAGGGTGAACAGGTCGACGGGGTGCCGGACCACGGCGTCCAGCGCGTGCCCCCAACCGCGCTGCAACGCGCCCAGGTCGCTGTTGCGGCGGGCCACCCCCAGCTCCAGGGTCGTGGCGAAGAGCAGGTCGCGGGACTCCAGCAGGCCACCCGAGGCGGTCGCCACCGCGGCGGCGTCGGCCGCGGCGGCCGTGCGGCCCCGTAGCATCAGGATCCACGCCCGCAGCAGCAGGTGGCGGCGGGCCAGCAGGGGACCGCCGATCCCGCTGGCGGTGGCCCGGTCGAGCACCCGCTCGGCGATGTCCAGCTCCCCGCAGTGCACCCCGGTCAGCGCGGCCAGCGCGGCGGGGCTGTCGGGCAGGAGGACGGTGCGGCCGTCCGGCTCCAGCAGGGCCGCCGCCTGCACCAGGGTGGACAGCGCGGTGGTGGGCGTACCGTCGATGCTGGCCCGGACCCCCTCGGCCATCAGCCGGGCCGCGCCGGCGCCCAGCGTCGGCGGACCGCCGGTCGCCGGGCCCACCGACCCGGCGTCGCCGGTCGGCGTCGCGGTGGCGAGCGACCCGACCTCGGCGAAGGCCGCCGCCGCGGGCGTGCCCGACCACCGGTAGAGCTCCACGCTGCGGCCGGTCTGCCCCCGGTGCGCCAGGGCGGTCGCGGCGACGGCCGCAGCCTCGGCCCGGTCGTCCGGCGCGGCACCGGCGAGCAGCCGGTCGGCCAGCCGCAGGGCGGTGTCCAGGTCGCCGGCGAGCAGCGCGGCGACGGCCTGGCGGCCGGGGGCGGACGAACCGGTGGCGGTGGCGGCGGCGAACAGTTCGGCCGCCAGCGCCGGCTGTTCGGCCAGCGCCTCCTCGGCGGCCATCCGCAGCGCGGGCGCGGGGCAGTCGCCGAGGGCGCCGACGGTCCGCAGCGCGGAGACCAGCGGCAGGACCGGGCCGCCCCGGCCGAGCCGCTGGTCGACGAGCCGGTGCCAGACCGCCGTCCGGTCGGTGGGCGGGCTGAGCGCGACGACCGCCCGCCGGACGAGCGGCGTGATCCGGTGGTCGGCGGTGAGCAGGCCCGCCGCCCGGGTCGCGGCGACGAGTTCGGCCACCGCGCCGGGCGTCCGGTCGAGCAGCGCGCCGAGCAGGTCGACCGTCAGGGGCACGCCAGCGGCGAGCGCGAGCAGCAGGCTCCGGGCGTCCGGCGTCAGCCGGTCCAGGTCCGGCCCGAACTCCACGAGGGCCGACTGCGGCGGCTCGCCCGGCGACGCCGCCCCGCCCGGCCCCGGCGCGGCCGAGCCCAACAGCAAGCCCGGCGCGGCCGGCGGGGTCGGGTCCGGCGCGGCGGACAGTGCGCGTACCAGCCGGTCCACGTCCCGGGGCACCCCGGCGGTCTGCGCGTGCACGTGGTCAGCCAGGCGGGCCGCCTGCGGTGCGGCGGCGCACCGCAGCGCGGTCTGCTCAGGGTTGAAGGGGACGAGCAGCACGGGTTCGGCGTGCCGGCGCAGCGCGTCGGCCAGCTCGACCAGCGCCGGGCACCGTGGCCAGGGGCGGTATCCCACGACGATCCGGTGCCGACCGGTGTCCACCAGCGCGCGGAGCGCACCGAGCCGCGTGTCGTCGAGCAGGTGCGCGTCGTCGACCAGCAGCACGGTGCCGGGCTCGGGCGGCTCGGTGGCCGCCGGCACCGTGGTCAGCACGGTCTGCCCGGCCTGCCGGCAGCGGCGAGCCATCTCGCTGAGCAGGGCGGTCTTGCCGTGGCCCCCGGGGCCGGTCACGGCGAGCGCGAACGGCGCGGCCGGGTCGGCGGCGAGCCGGTCGAGCAGGGACCGCTGCTCCCGGCTGAGCAGCAGCGGGCGCTCGATAGTCATGATCATCGTACGCTTCCCTCGCGGCCACGCCGGCGCAGCGACGCCAGGCGGGACGCTCTCGGCAGCTCCAGTGGGGCGATCCGGACCGGGGGCCGGGGCGGTGGCGCGCCCGGGAACCCGTCGTCGCCGTGCTCGTCGTGCCGGGGGCCGCGCCCTCCGGCCGGCACCCGGGCGACCGCCGCCGCCCTGCCCACCCGGACCCCGGCGACCCCCACCGGCTCGGCCCCGGGTCGCGGGGCCGGCACGCGGGGCCGGGGCGCGACCACCTGGCGCGCGGCCAGCGCCGCCCCGGCCGCCGCGACCAGCTGGGGATCGGGGGCGACCTGCACCGGGCCCGGCAGGGAAACGTGGAGCAGCTCGGCGACCAGCGGAACCCGGGTGGCGCCGCCGGCGAGCAGGACGCCGTCGAGGCGCGCCGGCTCCAGCCCGGCACTGTGGACGGCCCGCAGCAGCAGGTCGACGGTCGCCCGTACGGCGGGTCGGATCATCTCCTCGAACTCCGCGCGGCTCACCGGCACCCGCGCGGGCCCGGTCGGCAGGTCCAGCACCACGTCGGCCTGCGGGGCGACGGACAGCTCGTGGACGGCCCGTTCGCACGCCGACGGCAGCTCCCGCGCCGCGGCGTCGGCCCACTGCCCGTCGAGGGCGGACAGCTCCCGCGCCAGCACGGCCCGGACGTGGTCGGTCAGCTCCGCGACGAACTCCGCCCCGCCGCAGCCGGGAAGGCCCAGCGGCAGGCCGAGGGGCGCGTACGTGCCGTCGTCGTTCCGCCGGACCAGCGCGCCCTCGAAGGTCTCCCCGCCGAGCGCGTACACGGCCGCGAGGTCGCCGGCGAACCCCCGCGCGGCGTGCCCCTCGGCGACCGTCACCGGGCAGGGCAGCAGCGTCACCCCGGGCACCTCGAACTCCCACAGCGCGCGCCGCAGCAGCTCCCGCCGGTGCGGGCCCCAGCCCGCCGGGTGGCTCACCACCACGGCCTCGGCCGGGCCGCCCTCGGTGGCCCGCACCTGCTCCACCACCCAGCCGGCCAGCATCGCCGTCAGGGTCTGCGCCGGGTACGCCTCGCCGCCGAGCACCACGGGCACGTCGTCGCCGACGCGGCGGACGAAGCCGCGCACGGCGCGACCGCCACCGTCGGAGGTGGACGCGCCGACGGTGAGGTCACCGTGGGCGGACAGGCGCAGCACGGAGGGGACGGTGGCTGCCCCGGCGTCCAGCGCGACGGCCTCGGGGTGCGCCCAGTCGATGCCCCGTCGCCGGACGACGCTGGCGGTGGTCGTGGTGTTCCCGATGTCTATTCCCAGGACGTACGGCAT
Source organism: Micromonospora sp. PTRAS2 (assembly GCF_054052245.1). Classification (NCBI taxonomy): domain Bacteria; kingdom Bacillati; phylum Actinomycetota; class Actinomycetes; order Micromonosporales; family Micromonosporaceae; genus Micromonospora; species Micromonospora sp. PTRAS2. Next base: position 79,592 of record NZ_JBSWBU010000001.1, on the reverse strand, counting down.
CGTCTCTTCCTCACCAGGAGTTGGCCGACCGGCGGCGACGGTGTCGGGACGTGCGGTGCCCCGGCCCGGCAGACCCCGTGGGTTCATACGTTCGTACCAGAGATCGAAGCTGAACCGGGACCCTAACTTCGGGCTGCCGGATTCCCCCCATCCCCCTAACGGACGGCGGGGGTGGGGCCCCGATCCGGCGGGGGCGGTTTCGGGTCGTTCCCCGATGCCCGTCGTCGGCTCCGTCCGTAGCGTCACCGGTCACGGTCGACGTCCGTCGACGCCGGTCACTGTCGACGCCCGGTCGACGCCGGCGACACGTCCGAGGAGAAGCGGCTCATGGAACCGAACCAGACCCTGCACGACTTCGTGCTCAACCTGCTGACCGACCCCGATGCCCGGTCGGCCTTCGACCTGGACCCGGAGGGCGCGTTGCAGGCGGCCGGGCTGCAGGACATCACCGCCGCCGACGTCCAGGACGTGGTGCCGCTGGTGGTCGACTACGCGCCGGTGCAGGGACTCACCTCGCTGGCTCCGGCGGCGCAGTTCGGCCTCGACCCGCTGCCGGCTGACGCCACCGACGCGGTGGGCCAGTTGCAACACGTGGCGCAGCAGATCGGCGTCACCGGTTCCTCGGCCGGGGTGGACGTCAAGGCCGGGGTGCTGGGCACCATCGCCGTGGACCCGGCCACGGTCTCGGCCGGGGTGACCGTGCTGCCGGGGGTCGGGCTGGGCGTCGGGCGCGGCGGCCTGGACACCGACCTGACCGGGGTGGGCGACGTGGCGCACACCCTCGACGACGGGGTGGTGCCGGGCCTCGACGCGACCGTGGACCCGGTGGTCGGGGGCGTCACCGGCGCGGTCGACGGCCTGCCGGGCGCGCCGGACGCGGGGGGCCTGGACGACTCCGACCTGCTCGACGGGGACCTCGGCGGCGTCCTGCCTGGCGTCCACGGTCAGGTCGGTGGGCTCGTCGACTCGATCGGCGTCGACGACGCCCTGGGTGGCCTGGGCCTGCCCGGCGGCGCGGGTGGCGTGGTGCCGCCGGTCGACGTGCCCGGCGCCGTGTCGGGGGTGACCGACCACGCGGACGACACGGTTTCCGGGACGCTGGGTGGCGTCACGGGCGCGGTCGGTGGCATCACCGGTGGTGTGACGGGCGGCCACGGCGGCGCGCCCGCCGGCACCGACTCCGGCCTGCTCGGGCTGGGCGACGGGCTGTTCTGAGCGGCCCCGGCGGCGGACGGGACCGGGGCACGAGGGGGTGCCCCGGCCCGGTCCATCGTTCATCACCTCTTGATAATTTCTCCGCAATCGGCACACTTGGTCCCGTGATGGCGGGAATCTGGCTGGACGTGCTCGACGAAATCGCCCGGACCTGCACCGCCCACGGGCGTGCCGACCTGCTCCGCACGGTCCACCACAAACGGGTCCAACTGCTCGAGCCGGCGCTGCGTGTGCTGGTCGTCGGCGAGCCGGGCCAGGGCAAGAGCCAACTGGTCAATGCTGTCGTCACCGCGCAGGTCTGCCCGGTCGGCGACGGCCGCACCACCGTCCTGCCGACGGTGGTGCGGCACGCCGAGACAGCCTGCGCCGCCGTGGTCCGGCACCCGGTTCAGCGCGAGCGGCCCGCCGGCTCGGACGGGGCCGCCGCCCTGGCCTCCGCCGGGTCCTCCGTCGCGCCCTACGCGGCGGTCCCGGCCGTGTCCCCGGCCGCCGAGCGGACGCCGCTGCCGCTGGACCGGCTCGCCGCCGGCGTCGCCGGGACTATCGCGCGCGGCACCGGCCCGGCCCACGTCGAGGTGGGCGTCCCCCGGGCGTTGCTCGCCGACGGTCTGGTGCTCGTGGACACCCCGGCCGGCGACGGCACGATCCCCGCCTCCGGCACGCCGGAGGCCGCGCTGCACCGGGCCGACCTCGTGCTGCTGGTCTCCGACTCCACCCGGGAGCTCTCCGTCGCCGAGCTGAACCTGCTGCTGCACCTCACCCGGTCGCACCCGAACGTGGCGGTGGTGCAGACCAAGACCGACCTGGTGCCCGACTGGCGGGCGGTCGCCGAGCGCAACCGGCAGCACCTGCACGAGGCCGGCGTACCGGCCGCGCTGATCCCGGTCTCGGCGGCGTTGCGGCTGCGGGCGGCCGTCGCCGACGACCACCCGCTCAACGCCGAGTCGGGCTTTCCCGTGCTGATCGCCCGGCTCCGCCGGGACCTCGCCGGCAAGGGCGACGCGCTGGCCCGTACGGCCGTCACCATGCTCGCCCGCACGGTCGTCGAGCAGCTCGCTGCCCCGCTGCGCGCCGAGCTGGACAGCCAGCAGGTCGAGGAGCAGGCCGGGCCGATCTCCCGGCTGCACGCCGCCCAGCGCGAGGTGGACGAGCTGCGGCGCTGCTCCACCCGCTGGCAGAACACGCTGTCGGACGAGATGACCGACCTGCTCTCCGACATCGAGTACGACCTGCGGGAGCGGACCCGGCAGATCCTGCGCGAGGTCGACACGGCGTTCGACACGGCCGACCCGCTGACCGGCTGGGACGTCTTCGAGGAATGGCTGGAGCGCAGCCTCGCGGCGGCGGCGCGGGAGAACCGCGAGTGGCTGGTCCGCCGCTGCGACTGGACCGCCCGCCGGGTGGCCGCCCACTTCGGCCGGTACGGCCACGACGCGCTGCCGGAGTGGTCGACGGCGGTGCCGGAGGACCCCGCCGAGCGGCTGCCGCACTTCGAGCGGCCGGCGATCGACCGGTTCACCGTCACCCAGAAGGTGCTCAGCGGCATGAAGGGCTCGTACGGCGGGATGCTGATGTGCGGGCTCGCGCTGACCCTGGCGGGGATGCCGATGATCAATCCGGTGTCGGTCGGGTTCGGCGCGCTGCTCGGGGGCAAGGCCATCCGCGACGAGAGCCGGCAGCACCTGCGGCACCGGCAGTCGGCGGCGAAGACGGCGGTCCAGCGGCACGTCGACGAGTTCTTCCTCCGGGTGACGAAGGACTGCCGGGACACGGCGCGCCAGGTGCAGCGGCTGCTGCGTAACCACTTCACCGCACTGACCGAGGAGCTGCAGGAGGACATCGTCCAGTCGCTGCGCAGCGCGAAGCAGGCCGCCGACACCGACGCGGCGGCCCGCGACCGCCGGCAGCGGGAGATCCGGGCGAGGATGGCCCGGCTGGCGCGGCTGCACGAGCAGGCCCAGGGGCTGACAGCCGGGCGCGGCGCCGGCCCGGTGCTGCTGGAGCAGCCGGCATGACGTCCGGGCGGGGGCTGGAGGATGCGGTGTGGGCCCTGCTGCACGAGGCCCTGCACCACTACCGGGACCACCCCTGGGCCGCCGACCGGCTGCGGCACGAGCTGGCCAGGCTGGAGGAGCCGCTGCGGGTCGCCGTCGCCGGCGGCTGGCGGTCCGGGAAGTCGACGCTGCTGAACGCCATCATGGGGGAGCAGGTCGCGCCGGTCGCCGGGGTCGACGGCGAGGACACCTTCACCTGGTACGAGGACGGGCCCGCCCCGGGGGCCACCGCCTGGTCGACCGACGGCGTGCCGCAGGAGCTGGCGGTGACCCGGTCGGCGACCGGCCTGCGGGTCGACGGGCCCGGCTGGCGGCCCGGCGAGCTGCGGGACCTCGTCGTGCGGTGGCCGACCCGGGCCCTGCGCCAGCTCACCCTCATCGACACGCCCGCCGTCGCCGACCCGGACGAGCAGGGGCGCGCCCCGGTGGTCGAGCGGGCCCTGCGCGACGCCGACGCCCTGCTCTACCTGACCCGCGACGGCCGCGACAGCGACCTGCGGGCACTGGATTCCGAGCGGGACGGGATCGTCGGCCAGGCCGGCGCGGTGCACGTGCTCCTGGTGCGCTCGCGCGCCGACGAGACCGGCGGCGGGCGGATCGACGCGCTGCTGACCGCCCGGCAGCTCGTCCGGCGGCAGCAGCGCGACCCCCGGGTGGCCGCCCGCTGCGTGCACGCGCTCGCGTGCAGCGGCACCGTGGGCCTGGCCGGCCGGACGCTGGGCGAGGCGGACTTCGCCGCGCTGGCGGAGCTGGCCCGGGTGCCGCGCCCGGAGCTGGACGCGCACCTCCTCTCCGCCGACCGGTTCGTCCGGGCCGGACTGCCCGTGGGCCTCTCCGCCGACGCGCGGGCCGCGTTGCTGGAGCGGCTGGGGCTGTTCGGCGTCCGACTGGCCACCACGCTGGTCCGCACCGGCTGCGACAGCCGGGTGAAGCTCTCCACCGAGCTGATCCGGCGCAGCGGCCTCACCGAGCTGCGGGAGTCGGTCAACCGCCTCTTCGTCGACCGGCAGGGCACCCTGAAGGCCCGGTCGGCGCTGGTGGCCGTGGAGGGGCTGCTGCGCGCGGAGCCCGGCCCCGGCACCGGCGAACTGCTCGGCGTCGTGGAGCGGATCGTGGCCGGCGCGCACGAGTTCGCGGAGCTGCGCCTGCTCGCGGCGCTGCGCGCGGGCCGGGTCGGGTTCGCCGCCGAGCCGGCCGCCGAAGCACAGCGGCTGGTCGGCGGCGAGGGCACCGCGCCGGCGGCCCGGCTCGGGGCGGAGCACGACGCGACCGCGCGGCAGCTGTGGGAGCTGGCCGTCGACGCGCAGTGGCGGTGGCGGGAGCGCGCGGAGGATCCGACCCTACGGCTGGTGCAGCGGCGCGGGGCGGAGGTCGTCGCCCGCAGCTGCGAGGGGCTGATCGTCGAGCTGGCCGGGCCGCCCCGCCGGTCCACCCCGGCGTAGCCGTCCCGCCGGCCCGCCCCCGCCGAGCCGGCGCAGCCAGGCCACGGGGCGTACCCGCTCCAGCGGCAGGAAGCTGGCCATGGCCACCAGGTGCGGGGCGAACGAGATGGTGATCGTCGCCATGGTGACCACGTGGAACGAGTAGAAGAAGCCCACCGTGGCCAGCCGGGCGCGGGCCGGCAGCACGAAGACCACCGGGCTGAGCAGTTCGAAGGCGAGGATGCCGAACTGCGCCACGAGCAGCAGGTGGGGCACGCCGGCGATCAGATCGGCCAGGTCGGTGCCGCGCCGGATGATCGCCTTGGCGAGCACCGAGCCGGTGGCCCAGTCGAGGCCACCGAACCGGAACTTCGCGAAGGCGGCCAGGAAATAGGTGCAGATCACCGCGATCTGGGTGACCCGCAGCGCCCAGCCACCCGCCTCGGTGCGGGTCGGGTCGCCGTGCCGGGCCCGGCCGGCGGTGGGCAGCGCGGCGAGCGCGACGAGCAGGCCGAACCGGTCGTGGTCGACCTTGCCGTAGCTCATCGCGATGATCATCCACTCCAGGTAGAGCGCGAAGACCGACCAGCCGAGCAGGCGGTGGGCCCGGCCTGTCGCGGCGAGCAGGGCGAGGGCCAGCAGCACCCAGAAGATCACGCCGACCAGCGCCGGGGTGGGGGTCGGCAGCGGGAGCACCCGCCCGACGAGCAGCGGCTGGTAGAGGTCGCCGGGGACGCTCGCGCGGGCGCGTACCCAGGGGGTGAAGAACACCAGGTCGGCGGCGACGAAGAGGTAGACCAGGGTGCGGAAGGCGGCCACCCGGCCCCGGGGGACCGCCTCGGTCAGCCAGCGGGTCACCCGTCCGCCCGCCAGCTCACCACGGTCTCGTCGGTCCAGCGCCCGGTCGGCCGGGCGTCGGCGATGCCGTACCAGCGGATCACGATGCGCACCTCGACCAGCGCGGCGGCGTCGGGGTGGCGTTCGGCGTACGCGTCGGCGACCCGGCGCAGCCGGGCGGGGTCCTCGACGTACCGGCTCTGCTGGCCCTCGATCTCGGCCCGGCGGATGCCGGTGGCGTCCTGGCCCAGGTCGACCACGGCGCCGGTGCGGTCGACGCCCTCGACGCGGGTGTCGGGGGCGGCGGCGTCCGGCGGGTCGGACGTGGAGTACATCCGGAACGGCCCGAACGGGAAGTCGTCGTCGCTGCCCCGGACGGTGCCGGCCAGCAACACGACGAGGCCGAGCGCGGTGGCGGCCAGTCGGGCCCCCCGGCCCCGGCGGGTCAGCGTTTCCATCGGTTTCCGACGGTACGGGATGAAGGGCGCCCTTCGGGTCCCTCCGTCGGGTGGCGTGCCCCAACCGTACCGGTGACGCGGGGCCGGTGCCGCCCGCCGAAGGGCCGGTGACGCGGCGGCGGCCGGGCCCCGGGTGGGGTCCGGCCGCCGGCTGCGCGGGCTCGGTGGTGCCCGGCGTTCAGTGCTTGTGCTCGGCCAGCTTCTTGCGGACGTCGTCCATGTCGAGGCCCTGGACCTGCTCGATGAGGTTCTCCAGAGCCGACTCGGGCAGCGCCCCCGGCTGGGCGAAGACGATCACACCGTCCCGGATCGCCATGATCGTCGGGATCGAGCGGATGTCGAACTTCGCGCCGAGCTCCTGCTGGGCCTCGGTGTCGACCTTGCCGAAGACGATGTCGGGGTGCTTGTCGGAGGAGCGCTCGTAGACCGGGGCGAACCGCTTGCACGGGCCGCACCACTCCGCCCAGAAGTCGACGAGGACGATGCCGTCGCCGCCCGCCACCTCGTCGAAGTTCGCCGTGGTCAGCTCAACGGTTGCCATGTGGACTCTCCGATCACCGCGGAATCACGTACGCCTCCTGGAACCAGGACGGGACCCGGCGCATTCCCGGGCGTCCGCCCCCGAAACCCGGCGGGGCCGGGGGACGGGGTGTCAGCGTATCGATTCATATCTGTTGCCGGCAGCCTTGCCGGGTGCACTTGCATGACGCATTTGCGTGACGGGACGTGATGGGAGCGTTTCCACAGGTGGAGGCCCCGATTGCTGATCAACTTCGATGATCTGATGCCTGACTAGCGGCGATTCGACCTGCGGTGATCGCTCCCACACTTCATGATCGTCACTCTTCGTATTGTTACGAAAAGATAAATGTGACGCCGGTCTCTGTTGATCGGGCCTCGTCGTGCGGCAGAATCTTCCCCATCAGAGCGTGGGCGGCGGGTGCCGGGGAGGGCCCCGCCGCTCATTGCGTCTCCCCCCGGGAGCGCGGCCGGTGTGACATTTCCTCGCCCGGCTGCGGCCCGCGGCCCCGCCTTAACCCTCGATAAGGCATGCTGGCCCGAACTCCGTCGCCCGCCCGTGGAGGGGACCCCGATGCAGTTCGGCCGCTACTACGAGGAGTTCGAGGTCGGCGCGGTCTACCGGCACTGGCCGGGTAAGACCGTCACCGAGTACGACGACCACCTCTTCTGCCTGCTCACCATGAACCACCACCCCCTGCACCTCGACGCGCACTACGCCGAGTCGGCGAGCCAGTTCGGCCGCAACGTGGTGGTCGGCAACTACGTCTACTCCCTGCTGCTCGGCCTGTCCGTGCCCGACGTCAGCGGCAAGGCCATCGCGAACCTGGAGGTCGAGTCGCTGCGGCACGTCGCCCCGACCTTCCACGGCGACACCATCTACGGCGAGACCACCGTCCTGGACAAGCGCGAGTCCTCCTCGAAGCCCGACCGGGGCGTGGTGTCGGTGGAGACCCGCGGCTACAAGCAGGACGGCACCATGGTCTGCGTCTTCCGCCGCCGGGTGATGGTCCCCAAGCAGGCATACGCGGCCGCGACCGTGCCCGAGGGCGTCGACCCGGAGCGGCCGAGCTTCCCCGAGCCGCGCTGACCCCACCCGGGCGCGGGCGGGCCCGCGCCGCGCGGTTGCGGCGAAGGGGCCCGACGCGCCGTACGGGGTCATATGCTGGCGCCGGAGGTCCCCATGAGCCACTCCGTCGCCGGAGAGCCGCCCTCTGCCGGCCGCCGCGCCGCACCGCTGACCACCGCCGCCTACTCCGCCGCCGAGTGGGACCTGCTCACCGGCCTGCCCGGCCGGGTGCTCGTGGCCGCCGCCGCACCCGACCCCGGCGGCCCGTCCCGGGGCGTCGTCGCCGGGCTGGCCGGCCTCGACGCCGTGGCCGCCGGGCGTGCCTCCGACAGCGACCTGGTCCGCGCCGTGGTCGCCGCCATCTACGCCCGGCACGACGGGGCGACCGCCCCCGAGGACCGGCTCACCGACCTGGTCGACCTGCTGGCCGCCTGCCGCGCCACGGTCCGGGTGCTGCGTCGGCGGGCCGACCCCGCCGACTCGGCCGCGTACCGGCAGTGGGTGCAGTCGGTGGCGGCCCGGGTCCGCCGGGCCACCCCCGGGGCCCCGGCGGGCGGGGGCGTGACGCCGGCCGACCGGCGGTTCCTCGACCGGCTCGGCGGGGCCCTCGGCCTCGGCTGACCCCGCCCGACCCGGCCGGGTGGCCCGGCGCACCCGACGCTGCGGGGCGACCGGGGGGTCCGTACCCTCTGGAGACCGTGACCGGTGATCAGCTTGAGGTCGGCGTGGGCCCGTGGGCCGGCGACCCCCCGGCCGACCCGCGCTACGACCCGCAGCTGCTCGCCGAGGGCGACCGGCGCAACGTCGTGGACCGGTACCGGTACTGGCGGCGGGAGGCCGTGGTGGCCGACCTCGACCGGCGTCGGCACGACTTCCACGTGGCGATCGAGAACTGGCAGCACGACCTCAACATCGGCACCGTGGTCCGCAACGCCAACGCCTTCCTGGCGGCCGAGGTGCACATCGTGGGGCGGCGGCGGTGGAACCGACGGGGCGCCATGGTGACCGACCGGTACCAGCATGTCCGGCACCACGAGACGATCGAGGAGTTCGCCGCCTGGGCCGGGGACCGGGACCTGCCGGTGGTGGGCATCGACAACCTGCCCGGCTCCCGGGCGCTGGAGACGACGAGCCTGCCGCGCCGCTGCGCGCTGCTGTTCGGCCAGGAGGGACCGGGGCTGTCCGAGGCCGCCCGGTCGGCCTGCGACCAGCTCTTCTCCATCGCCCAGTACGGCTCGACCCGGTCGATCAACGCCGGGGTGGCCAGCGGCATCGCCATGCACGCCTGGATCCGCGCCCACGCCGGCCCGCCGCCCGCCTGACCTCCGCCCCGCCCGCCGCGCTCTGCCCGTCGGTCGGTCGTGCCGCCGTGTCGGCGACATGGCGGTGTCCAGGGCTCCCGGACCGCTCGATGTCGGCGACATGGCGGGGCCCGTTCCCTTCCGGACCGGGGCAGGCCGGCGGGGGCGACGCGCCGGGGATTCGGCCGCTCCACTTGACTGGGCGGCGAGCCGGGGCGACGGTGGAAACGTGAGTGTCGCGGTGAGTTGCCCCAGGTGTGGTGGATCCGTCCGGGAGCCGGACCTGATGCACACGGAGTGGCGGTGCGCGCGCTGCGGCCCCGTGCCGCCGCTGCACGTCCCCGAGCACATCGGCGCGGAGATCGTGGCCAGCGTCGTGGGCCGGGTCGCCGCCGCCGGGCCCCCCGACGGCCCCGCCACGCCGGTCTGGTGCCCGTGGCCCATGCCGCCCGGCTGGACCCTCACCGGCGTGGCGTACGCCGGGGACGAGCGCGCCGGGGTGCGCGCCACCGTCGTGGCCTTCGCCGGGCCCGAGCCGCTCGGCGGCGGCCCGGCCGACCTGGTGTTCGTGGCCGAGGAGCCGGGCGTCGGGCTGGGCACCCGGTTCGCCGGCATGGCCGGCCCCGACCCGGGCCCGCAACTCGCCGAGGCGCTGGACGATCCCGGCCCCGGGCATCCGGGGCATGTCGGGCAGGCCAGGATCCGTGTCGCCGGCCACCCGACTCCACTGTGGCTCGTGAATTCTCCGACGGATCGAAGCGCGTACGCCGGCGAGGCTCGGGGATTGTGGCTTCATGCGATAGCCTGGCCGGCGAGTGCGGGGCATTTGCTCGCCGAGGACGTGGAGCTGCACGACCTCACAGAGTGGACGCCGTCCGAGCTCGTGTACGGCGCTCCGTCTCCGTACCTGCACGGGAAGGCCTGACTAGCCGAGAGGCTTGGCAAGTCTCCCGTTCTGTCGGAGAACGGACGCAGAGATTCACTGTACGACACCTTACTGATACTCTGGGTGCCGCTGCGGTAAATGGACCCGGCGCCGCGCGAGAGGATGGCCCGCCATGGTCAAGAAGGTCCTCACCTGGGCCGGTATCGCATTCTTGATCTTCTTTGTTGCGTACCGGCCGAACTCCGCCGCAGACGTCTTCAAGTCGATCGGCGGCGGCATCATGGACATCGCCCAGGGGTTCGGCGACTTCTTCACCAGCCTCATCGCCTAACCGCCGATGGGCAGCCCCTCCGGTCCGCCGTTCGACCCCGACGACCCCGACCGGGAGCGCCGGGACCGAGACACGGAGCCGATCCCCCGGGTCAGGCCCGACGACGTTCCGGGCTCAGGCCCGGGGCAGGGCTTCTCCGACGGTCCGCCCTTCTCCGACGACGCCGGCTACGGCGACGGTCCCTTCGGCGGCCAGGCGCGCTCCGGGCGGGCCTGGGTCCGCGATCCGGAGGCCGACTACCAGCCGCCGCAGATCTCCGAAGAGGAGCTCGCCGGGCTGCGGGTCGACGCCTCCGGCATGCCGCTCGGCCCCCGACGGGTCCTGCCGCTGGAGGACGAGCCCAGCTCGCTGGTGGCGCGCTACCTCTTCCCCACCGAGCGCTACCGGGGCGAGTGGAAGCGGCACTGGATCCACCTGACCACGCCGATCCTGGTGGGCATCGGGGCGACCTTCGTCCTCGGCTACCTCTCCGGCTTCCTCGCCGGGCGGGACGTGGGCGCGCTGACCACCATCGCGGTGCTGCTCTGGTTCGCCGTGATGGGCTGGGTGGCCTGGAAGGTCGCCGACTGGTGGTACGACCGGTTCATCCTGACCAACAAGCGGGTCATGGTGGTCAACGGCATCGTCACCCGCAAGGTGGCGATGATGCCGCTCGCCCGGGTCACCGACATGAAATACGAGCAGAGCCCCACCGGCCGCGCCCTCAACTACGGCACGTTCGTGCTGGAGTCCGCCGGCCAGGACCAGGCGCTCCGCGAGATCAAGAACCTGCCCAACCCGAACGAGCTCTACCTGCGCGTCGTCGAGGAGATGTACGAGCCGCAGGCAGTCGAGGCCCGACTGGGCAAGGAGGCGGACGAGGCCAAGGCCGACGACGGGGCGTGAAACTTTCCGTCCGAACATCGGAGGAAGCCCGCACCTTTCGCCGTCGCCCGGTCCGCCCCCGGCATGACAACCTGCCATGCAGGCACGGGGGTGCGGGAGGTGAGCGGTGGCCGCGAAAGACCCGCTGGAGGAGGAGTTCCGCGAGTTCGTCGCGGCCCGCTCCGGGGCGCTGCTGCGCACCGCATACCTGCTGACCGGCGACTGGGCCACGGCCGAGGACCTGCTCCAGACCGCGCTGACCAAGACCTACCTCGCCTGCAAGCGGCTCGGCGGCATCGAGGCGATCGAGCCGTACGCGCGCCGCGTCATGGTCAACACGTCGACGAGCTGGTGGCGGCGGCGCTGGCACGGTGAGCGGCCGACCGAGGTGCTGCCCGAACGCGCCGGGGTCGACGAGATCGAGCAGCAGCTCGACCGGGACGTGCTGTGGCGGCAGCTCAGGGCGCTGCCCAGCCGGCAGCGTGCGGTGCTGGTGCTGCGCTTCTACGAGGACATGTCGGAGGCGCAGACCGCCGCGCTGCTGGAGATCTCGCCGGGCACCGTGAAGAGCCAGACCTCCCGGGCGCTGGCCACCCTGCGCCGACGGCTCGGCGCACAGGCCGCCCTCGACCTGACCGACGCCGCGCCGCAGCCCGACGGGCGGGCGGGCAACCGTCCCGCCCCCCGGACGCGGCCCGCGGAGGCCGCCCGCCTCCGGCCCGCCCGACAGGCCGAACCCGCCGCCGCCCGTCCGGCCCCGGCGACCCCGTCCCGTCCCGCCCCGACGGTGCCCACCGCGCCGCGCCCGGCCCGGGCGGGGGCGCCCGCCGCGTCCACCACGAGCGGAGCCGGTCCTCGTCCCGCCCCGGCCGGCGGCGCGCCGCTCCCGGTGCCCGTCGAGCCCGTCGGTGCCCCGGTGCCGGCCGAGGCCGTCGGCGCGGAGCGGAGGTGAGCGGGGTGGCCGGTCCCGGTGACAACCGGACGCCCGTTCCCGCGCGTCCAACAGTCGTGACGGCGGACGAGCTGGAGCGTGCGCTCCGGGAGACCCTCTCCCGGCAGGCCGCCGCGCCGCTGCCGTGCACCGTGGACCCGGCCGGCCTGGCCATCCGGCGGGCCACCCGGACACGCCGCCGCCGGGTCGTCACCGGCACCGTCCTGGCCGGGATGGCCACGGTGCTGGTCAGCGCCGGCGTGGTGCAGCTCAGCCCCCAGGCAACCCAGCCCACCCCGCCGACCGTGGTGCTCGGCGACCCGCGCGGCTCCTCCTGGACGGTCCCGGAACCGGTGCCGAGCCCGTCGGGCGGATCACCCCGAGCGGCCCTCGGGCCGGCCGGCGGCGCGGTCGACCTGGTCGTCGACGGCACCCTCTACACCGCCGGGAACACGAACATCCCCCTCGGGGTGGCCGACGCCGACCGGGCGCAGCGCGTACCGGACAAGGGGGGTTGGCTGGTGGTGGGCGCGCCCACCGTCGCCGGCCGGGCCCTGCTGTCCGTGCACGCCGACGGCAGCACCAGGGTGCTGCTCGCCGGCGCGGAGGCGATCGCCGTCGCCCCCGACGGCGGCCAGGTCGCCTGGCGCGACGGCGACCGGCTCTCCATCGCCGGGATCGTCGGCGACAAGCTCGTCGCGGTCGCCGGCACGACGGCGCCCGGCGCGGCCGTGCCGGTCGGCTTCGCCGGCAACTCCGTCCTGGTGCGCCGCGATCCGGCCCGACCCGGGTACGCGCTCTGGCATCCGGCCGCGGGCGGGCTCCCCACCGCCGGCTGGCGCGACGTCCTCGCCGTCCACGGGGCGCTGCCGGACGGCCGGCTCGTCGGCCTCGTCTCCGCCGGCACGCCCCGACGCCCCTGCCTGGCGCTGCTCGACCCCAACCGGGCGCTGGCGACCATCCGCTCGGCCTGCGGGCCGACCCTCAGCTCCGACGGGCTGGGCGGGGTCTCCGCCGACGGCCGCTGGCTGCTGCTGAACGGCCGCACCGGCTCGTCCGACGCCACCGGGGCGCTCCTGGTCGACCTCGCCACCCTCGGCGGCACGTTGGTCGCCCGTCCCGCCGGCCCGACGCTGGCCGGCGCGGTGTGCTGGACGCCGGCCGGCACCGCCTGGTATGCCGACGCCCGGGGCGGGCTGGTGCCGGTGCGGCCCGACCGCGTGGTCGCCGGAGAGCGGGCCGCCGCCAGCCCGTTGACCGGCGTCGAGCCGGCCGGCCGGCCGGTGATCGTCACCGACCCGGCACCCTGACCGGCCGGCGGCACCGACCCGGCACCCTGGCAGGCCGGCGGCGTCGACCCGGCACCCTGACCGGCCGGCGGCACCGATAGCGTCGGGCGATGACCCCGCCCCCGGTGCCGGCCGCCGCCCGGATCGACCTGCACGCCCACTCGACGGCCAGCGACGGCACCCTCACGCCGGCCGAGCTGGTCCGGGCGGCCGGCGAGGCCGGCCTGGACGTCGTGGCGATCACCGACCACGACACCACCGCCGGGTGGGCGCCCGCCGTGGCCGCGTTGCCGCCCGGCCTCACCCTGGTCCGGGGCGCGGAGATCTCCTGCCGCTGGCACGGTGCCGACCCGCCGGTGGCGCTGCACCTGCTCGCGTACCTCTTCGACCCGGCGGAGCCGGAGCTGGGCGCGGAGCTGGCCCGGGTGCGGGCCGCCCGCGAGGTGCGCGGGGAACGCATCGTGGCGCTGCTGCGCGCCGACGGCGTCGAGCTGAGCTGGCCGGAGATCCTGGCCGGGGCGGGCGGCGGGACGGTGGGTCGCCCGCACATCGCCCAGGCTCTCATCCGCGCCGGGCTGGTGGCCACCACCACCGAGGCGTTCGGGCCGGAGTGGCTGGGCGAGCGGTACCGGCTGCCCAAGGACGACATCGACGTGTTCCGGGCGGTCCGGCTGGTGCGGGCTGCGGGCGGCGTGCCCGTGTTCGCCCACCCGAGGGCGAGCCGGCGCGGCCGGATCGTGCCCGACGAGCTGATCGTCGAGCTGGCGGCGGCCGGGCTCGCCGGCCTGGAGGCCGACCACGAGGACCATTCCCCGGCCGAGCGGGCGCACGTGCGGGCGCTCGCCGCCGAGCTGGGCCTGTTCGTCACCGGCTCGTCGGACTTCCACGGCACGCACAAGACCGTCCGGCTCGGCGCGTTCACCACCTCGCCCGAGGCGTACGGGCGGATCGTGGCCGAGGCCACCGGCGTGACCCCCGTCGCTTCGGCCTGATCCGCCTCCACCTGCGCGGCTACCCTCTCCGGGTGGATCTGAAGCTCTTCGGTGAGGTCTTCGTGACCCTGCTGGTCATCGTCGACCCGCCGGGCATGATGCCGATCTTCCTCGCGCTCACCGGCCCCCTGGCCGCCCGGGACCGCAACCGGGCCGCCTGGCAGGCGGTGGCCCTGGCGCTCGGCGTGATCGTGGTCTTCGCCGTGGCCGGGCAGACCCTCCTCGCGTATCTGCACGTCGACCTGCCGGCGCTCCAGGCGGCCGGCGGGCTGCTGCTGATCCTCGTCGCGCTGGAACTGCTGACCGGCAAGGCCGACGACCCCACCCAGCAGGCCACCTCGAACATCGCCCTGGTGCCGCTGGGCACCCCGCTGCTGGCCGGACCGGGCGCGATCGTGGCGACCATGCTCTTCGTCCAGCAGGCCGACCGGGCGCTCGACTACGGCGCCATCGCCGCGGCCATCGTGGCGGTGATGCTCACCGTCTGGGTGGTGCTGCGCTTCTCCGGCGGGATCGTCAAGATCCTGCGCCCGGGCGGGATCGAGGTGCTCACCCGCATCGCCGGCCTGCTGCTCGCCGCGATCGCGGTGCAGCTCATCGCCGACGCCATCGCGGCCTTCGTCACCCAGTACACGAGCGCGACCTGACCCCGGGCGCGGGCGTGGCCTGAGCCGGGGCGGCGGGCGGGCCCGATCCGTGCCCGCGCCCGGCCGGAGCCGGTGCCCGGTCGTGACTGATCCGGCGGTGCGACCCGCCGGGCGGGTCGGAGCGGCTGTCGTAACCGGGTGGCAGGATCGCGGGGTGCGACCAGCCTCCTCATCCGGCCGCCCCGCCGGTCGACCCGCCGCCGGGGCGGGCCGGACCCCGCGCCCCCGCGCCGCCCAGTCCCGCCCGGCCGCCCAGCCCGAGCAGCTCGGCTTCGACGGCATGCCGGAGCGGCTGTTCGTCTGCACCCCCAGCAAGCTCGGCGCGTACGCGGACTGCCCCCGCCGCTACCGCTACTCGTACGTGGACCGGCCCGCGCCGCCGAAGGGCCCGCCGTGGGCCCACAACTCGCTGGGCGCGAGCGTGCACAACGCCCTGAAGAACTGGTATGCCCTGCCCGCCGACCGCCGCCGCCCGGAGGCGCTCGCCGGGCTGCTGCGGGGCACCTGGGTACGCGACGGGTTCCGCGACGACGAGCAGGAGCGCGACGCGTACCGGCGGGCGTTGGCCTGGCTGGAGTCCTACGCCGAGACGCTGGACACGCAGGAAGACCCGGTCGGCGTCGAGCGGGTGGTGGCGGTCAGGACGGCGGTGCTGGCGTTCAACGGGCGCGCCGACCGGATCGACCTCCGCCCTGGCGCGAGCGGGCCGGAGCTGGTCATCGTCGACTACAAGACCGGCCGCACGGGGCTGGACGCCGACGACGCGCGCGGCTCGCAGGCGTTGGCGCTCTACGCGTACGCCGCCGAGCGGGTGTTCCGTCGGCCGTGCCGCCGGGTCGAGCTGCACCATCTGCCCACCGGCACGATCGCCGCCCACGAGCACACCGTCGAGTCGCTGGCCCGGCAGGTCACCCGCGCCGAGGAGACGGCGCGGGACATCATGGCCGCCGAGCGGGCCGTCGCCGACGGGTCCGACCCGGACGACGCCTTCCCGGCCGAGCCGGGGCCGCGCTGCGGCTGGTGCGACTACCGCCGCACCTGCCCTGCGGGCGCGCAGACACCGGGGAAGGATCCCTGGGCGGCCATGGACCGCCGGGACTGACCCCGGCCTGGCCCGGGCCGGCGGGCCCGCCGGCCCGGGCCGGCCCGATCGACCTCGGGCGCGCGGGGCGGGCGCGGGGCGGCGCGGGGCGGGCGTGTCATGTCGGGCTGATGGCGGTATCCGAGCGGCGGGATGCCGCCATGTCGGCGACATGACGCCGAGCCCTCGGCCCCGGGCAGGCCCGGGGCCGAGCGGGCCCGCCCGCCCGAGGCCGGCCCGCGGCGGGCCCCGACCGGTCAGCGCGGAGTCAGGCGGGCGGCCCGTTCCTTCGCCGCCTGCTGCAACGGCCCCTCCCGCCAGCGCTGCGGCAGGGCCGTCAGCGCCAGCCGCAGGGCGCGGACGGTCAGGTCGGCCGACAGTTCGGTGGTCGGCAGCCCCAGGCCGCCGTACAGCCGGCGGGCCCAGGGCGGCAGCAGCGCGAACGCGGTGCCGGCGACGCCGAAGTACGCCAGCCGGGCCGGCCCGAGGTTCAACCCGACCCGGGCCGGGAGGTTGAGCTTCCACGGCAGGGGCGGGGCGGTGAGGAAGACGGCCGTCTCCGCCGCCTCCCGGGTCATTCGCAGCGCCGGCCGGATCTGCCGGTAGTAGTCCGCGACCTCGGCCGCCGTGCCGGGCACGTCCGCCGGGTCCAGCCCGACCAGGGCCGCCGCCCGGCGCTGCTCGGTGTAGTAGCCGTCGACCTCCGCGTCGGTCAGCGGCAGCCCGGCCCGGCGGGCGGTGCTCAGGAACGACTCGACCTCGGTGACGTGCACCCAGCGCAGCAGCTCCGGCTCGTCGATCCGGAACTCCTCCCCGGTGTCCGGGTCGGTGGCCCGCATCCGGCCGTGCAGCCGCCGCAGCCGGGCCCCGGCGGCCTCGGCCTCGGCCGTGGTGCCGTAGATGGTGGTGGCGACGTAGGTGGCCGTCCGGACCAGCCGGCCCCACGCGTCGGTGCGGTAGTTGCTGTTCTGGGCCACCCCGGCCATGGCCCGGGGGTGCAGCGCCTGGAGGTAGAGCGAGCGCAGGCCGGCGACGATCAGGATCGGCTCCTCGTGCACCTTCCACGTGACCGATCCCGGACCGAACAGGCCGAGGTCATCGGAGTCCACCCGACCAAGGGTGCCACGCCCGGCCGCGTGCCCGGACGGGGCGGGAGGGCGGTGTCAGTCGTCGGCGCTGCGGCGGGCCTGGCAGGTCGGGCAGAGCCCCCAGAAGGTGACCTCCGCCTCGTCCACCTCGAAGCCGTGGGCGATGTTCGGGTCGAGGCAGGGCTTCTCGCCTACCGCGCAGTCGATGTCGGCGATCTCGCCGCAGCCCCGGCAGACCACGTGGTGGTGGTTGTCGCCGGCCCGCGCCTCGTACCGGGCGGGACTGCCGGCCGGCTCGATCCGGCGGGACAGCCCGGCGCGGGACAGCGCGCCGAGGACGTCGTACACGGCCTGGGTGGAGACGGAGTCGAGGCGTTCCCGCACCCGCCGGGTGATCTCGTCGACCTCCAGGTGCCCGCCGGCGGAGAGGACGTCCAGCACGGCGAGGCGCGGCCGGGTGACCCGCAGGCCCCTCGACCGCAGCAGTTCCTCGCCACCGGACATGAGGTCAATGACAGCATGGGGTGCACCGGGCGACAAGCGAGCTCCTGACCTGGGTGGTCCGGGCCACAGCCGCGGGGGCGGCGTACGCTGACGCCGCGGGGATCACGTCCACGGCCGGAGGTGTCGGTGTTCAGGGAGATCAACGGGCTGCCAAGCCACATCCTGGTGATCCACGCGGCGGTGGTGTTCGTGCCACTACTCGCGTTGCTGGCCAGCGCGTACGGGCTGGTGCCGAGGTGGCGTCCCCGGCTGGGCTGGGCGGTGGCCGGCCTCGCGGTGCTGACCCCGATCGTCACCTGGGTGTCGACCGAGACGGGCGAGGCACTAGAGGAAGCGTTCGAGGAGAAGGGCTTCGACCAGGCCCTGCTCGCGCAGATCCACGAGCATTCGGAGTACGCCGAGACGCTGCTCTGGTTCACCGTGGGGCTCGCCGTGGCCGCCATCGCCCTGCTGCTGGTGACCCGCAACGACGACCGGGTCTCCCGGCTGCCGTCCTGGGCGCCCCTGCTGCTGACGGTCGTGGTGGTCGTGCTGGGCGTGGCCTCGCTGGTCTACGTCTTCCTCACCGGGGACTCCGGCGCCGAGGCGGCCTGGGGTCGGGTGCTCTGAGCCGACGCGGCCCGGGCCGGACGGCGCAGGTCAGCCGGCCCGGGCCGCGCGGCCAGCGGACGCCCGAAGCGGTCAGCGGACACGCGGAAGGGCCAGCGGAACGCCCACGAGCGGTCAGCGGACCACGCGAACGGTCAGCGGACGCCCGGGAGCCGCGGTCAGCGGAACGCCCGCGAGCAGAGCAGGCAGAGCAGGGCCAGCAGCACCACGCCGGCGACCGCGCCGACGCCCCAGGTGACGTGCTGGGCCTGCTGCTCGACCGCGTCCAGCCCGGCCATGTCCTGCGGCGGCAGCTGGCGGGGCGGCGCGGCCCGCACGTGCAGCGGGGGACGCCACCCGGGTGGCGGCGGCGTGGTGGGCGGCGGCCCGCCGTAGCCGGTGGGCGGGTCGACGCCGGCCGGGCCGGGCCCCGGTGGGCGCGGCAGGTCGTCGGTCGCGCCGCCGCCGTCGGCCGGGTCGGGCGGGCGACGCCAGTAGTCGTCCTCGGGGCGGTCACCGCTGGGCGTGGTCACGCCGACCGACGCTACCAACCGTCCGGCCGGGTGGCCGGTCGGACGCGGGCCGGAACCCGGGTAGTCTTGCCGCTCGTGAGCATCGACCCGGGGGCGCAGGCGCGCGGCGACGACGACCGCGCCGTCGACCTGAGTGAGGACTTCGTGGTGCTGCCCGAGCAGACGGCCGACGACACGGACCGGGGCTGGGGCGAGACGTCCGGCGGCAACGACGACTGGCTGCTCGCCGAGCGCCCCCCGCACTGGAGCTGAGCGCCGCCGAGGCACCGCATCGGAGGTGACGGCGGCCCACCCCCGCACCGGAGTTGACGGCCGGCCCCCCGCGCCGGAGCCTGCGGCCGGCTCCCCGGGCCGGCTGTGCCCGACCGGTCGGCCGGCAGGGGCGTCATCCCCGCACCACGATCGCGAAGCGGCTGCCCTCCGGGAGCCCGACGGCGCGGTGCGCCTGCTCGGGCCGCAGCGCCAGGTAGAGCGCCGAGGAGCCGTCGGTCGCGCCGGCCCCGACCACATCGAGCACCAGCGCCCGGGGTGCCAGCAGGTCGGCGTCGCCGGCCTGTCGACCGGCCGGTACGGCGAGCAGGTCGACCCGGGCCCCGGGGCGGACGACCGCGAGCGCGGCCGGCTCGGCCAGCCGGATCGGCACCCCCACCGCCCCGTCGGGCAGCGGCAGGGCGGCCGGCGACGCGGCGGGATCGGAAGCCGCCTCGGCGGGCGGTGGAGCGGCGGGGCCGGGGGAGCGGTCGCCGGTCGGCGGCGGGCAGCCGGACGGGGTGTGCAGGACCGCCGCGGCGAGCCCGAGAAGGGCGGCGACCAGCGCGGCGCGCAGCAGCGTCGCCCGCCCCGGCAGTCGGGGCCGGCGCAGCGGCCGCAGTGATCCCGTGTCCGCCCCGGCGTTCCCCATCCGGCCCTCCCGCCCGCCCCCGGCACCAGTGCGGTGCCGGGAGCAGCAGGTTAGGCCGCGCGGGGGCCGTCCCGCCCGGCCCGGGCCGGGACCTGTGGACAACGAGGCGGCCTGTGGACAACCCCCACCCGGGCCGATGATCTGCTATGGCACGGCCACGGCGTGAATCTTGGAAGATTCCGGCCCCCGGAGGGGCCCGCTTCTTTCAAGATCTCCTATGTCCGGAGCCGTTGCCGTCAGGAGGCGCTGGAGGCGGGGGCCTTGGCCGTGCCGCCCGACGAGGACGAGCCCGACGACCCCGACGACCCCGACGAACCGGAGGCCCCCGAGGAGCCCGACGCCGAACCCGAGGACCCGGACGAGCCCGACGACGCCGAGGAGTTGGCGGACGAGCCGCCCGACGTGCCCGACGAGCCGGAGTCGCCGCCGGAGGACGACTCCGAGGCGGCCGGCTTGCCCGAGCCGTTCTTGGCCGCGTCCGAGCCGGAGCGGGAGTCGGTGCGGTAGAAGCCCGAGCCCTTGAAGACGATGCCGACGGAGTTGAACACCTTGCGCAGCCGCCCCGCACACGCCGGGCACTCGGTCAGCGGCTCGTCAGAGAAGGACTGCACCGCCTCGAGCTGCTGGCCGCACTCGGTGCAGGCGTACTGGTACGTGGGCACGGTCTCCTCCGGATCTGGCACAGCCGGTTGGCACTCGACTCATTCGAGTGCCAATGGTGCGTCATCGGACCCGGGTTCGTCCAGCGGAAGTGCCCGGACCGACACGGAGTCGCCCGTCAGCGTACGCAGCCCGCCGGAGGGGCTCACCACCGCGCGGACGGGCCGGTCGTGCGGCTCGGCGGGCAGCCGCGCGACCAGCTCGCCGTCGTGCAGCAGGGCCACCGTCAGGGCGTCCGTGCCGACGCGGGCCAGCGCCCGGTCGTAGCTGCCGCCGCCGCGCCCCAGCCGCCGCCCGCGCCGGTCCACCGCCAGGGCGGGCACCACCACCAGCCGCGCGTCGGCGACCGCCGCCCGGCCGAGCCGGGGACCCGTCGGCTCCCGCAGGCCGCGTCCGGCCGCGACGAGGCAGCCCGGCCCGGTGTACGCCGCCCAGTCCAGGTCGAGGTCGTCCCGGAGCACCGGCAGCAGCAGCTCGCCGCCCGGCGGCAGCGCCGCGCGCAGCGCCTCCGGCAGCTCCGGCCCGCCCGGCTCCGAGCCGACGGGGACGTACGCGGTGACCCGGGCCGGGCGCAGCCGGCGTACCAGATCGGTCAGGGCGGCCCGGACGCGCGCCGCGGCCGCCGCCCGCGTCGGGGCGGGCAGCGCGCGGCGGCGGGCGAGCAGCTCCACCCGCGCCTGCCGCTTCGCCTCGTGGGTCACTTCCGCTTCATCAGAAAAATCCGGCACGCAACACTCCTGACGCAACGTTTGTCTCGCGGTCGCACTGTGTCAGCATCGCTACATCGGGCGCGGAACTTCCGGGGGGAGCGTTGACGCTACGCGGGCGGTTGACGGCGGCCTTCCTCACGGTGGTGCTCGGCCCGGTCCTGCTCGGGGCGTTCTTCGTCGGCCTGACCATGACGACCGTCGACCGCAACCGGGCGGCCGAGCGGCTCGGCCTGGCCGCCGCGACCGTGCGTACCTCGGTCGACGCCCTCTGCCAGCAGCTTCGCGCGGCGGCCGACGCGGTCGCCCTGGCCCCCGACGCGGCCGGGCGGGCGGGCACGGCCGGTCAGGTGGTCGGCCGGGGCCTCGCCGCCGCCGTGCTCGTCACCGACGTGGCCGGCGTCCCGACCTACGCCACCCCCGGCGCCCCGGCCGCGCCCTGGCGGGACTGCGGTGCCGCCGACCCGGCCGCCGGGCCGGTCGCGGCGCTCGCCGCCCGGGTGGCGCTGCGCGACCGGGCCGGCGGCGACCTGGGCGCGGTCGTCACCGCCCAGCCGGTCGACCCGGGCCTCGTCGCGCGGCTCGCGGCGGTCACCGGCGTCGCGGTCACCCTCCTCGACGGCGCGCCCGGCTCCGTCGGGGTCGCGCACACCACCGAGGCCCCGGCCGTACGCGACGGGGTGCTCGCCGCCGCGCGCCGGGCCGCCGGCGACCGGGTCGCCGCCACCGGCGATGGCCGGTACGTCCGCCGCGTCCTCCCCGCGCCGGGCCAGCCGCTGCCGCTGGTGCTCTCCGTCCCCAGCGAGCAGCCCCCCGACCTGTACGCGGCGCTGGTCGGCGCGGTGCTGCTGGCCGGGCTGCTGGCGGTGGCCGCCGCCTGGCGGCTGGCCCGGGTCACCACCCGCCCGCTCGTGGAGCTGGCCGGCGCGGCGGACCGGGTGGCCCACGGCGACCTCGCCACCCGGGTGCCGGTGCGCAGCCGCGACGAGCTGGGCCGGCTGGCCGGCGCGTTCAACCGGATGACCCGGGAGACCGGCATCTACGTGCAGGCGCTCACCAGCAGCCGGGACCAGCTGCGCGGCCACCTCGCCGTGCTCGGCGACACCCTGGCCAGCACCCACGACCTGCAACGGATCCTGCGGGTCATCCTGCACAGCGCGATCGCGGCCACCGGGGCGCGGGCCGGTGCGGTGCTGCTGGTCGACGGCGGCGTCCTGGTCGGCCGGTGCGCCGAGGGGCTCGACGGGCGCTGGTCGCCCGACGCCGGTGCGGAGGCGGATGCCGTCGGCGCGGCCGGCCTGCGGGTGCCCGTCGGCGCGGGGATCGTCGGCGCGGTGGCGGCGACCGGCCAGCCGCGCCGGGGACGGGCCGACCCGGTGGCGGAGGCCGCCGGGGAGCCGCGCTGCGAGACGTACGTCGCGGTGCCCTTCGCCGCCCCCGGCGGCCCGGCCGACCCGGGCATCCGGTCCGGCGTGGACCCGGGCACGCCCGGCGGCTCGGCGGCGGCGCTCGGCGTGCTGGTCCTCTACGACCGGCTCGGCGGGGACGAGTTCGACGACGCCGACCTGGAGACCCTGCGGACCTTCGCCGGGCACGCGGCGGTGGCGGTCGACAACGTGCGGCTGCACGAGGAGGCCCAGCGGTTGTCGCTGACCGACCCGCTCACCGGGTTGTGGAACTACCGCTACCTGCGCGAGTCGATCCGCCGGGAAGTGGAGCGGGCCAGCCGGTTCGGCCGGATGCTGAGCGTCCTCGCCCTGGACCTGGACCGGTTCAAGGAGGTCAACGACACCTGGGGGCACGCCGCCGGGGACGCCGTGCTCGTCGAGTTCGCCCGCCGGGTGCGGGGCGAGATCCGCGAGGTGGACCTGGCCTTCCGCCAGGGAGGGGAGGAGTTCGTGGTGCTGCTGCCGGAAACCGACGCGCGGGGCGCGGCGATCGTCGCCGAACGGCTCGGCGCGGCGACCCGGGACACCCCCGTCCCGGTGGACTCGGGCGGCGGGGCGCGGATCCGGGTGACCGTCTCCGTCGGCATCGCCGTCTACCCGGACCATGCCTCCACCGGCGAGCAGGTCCTCGACGCGGCCGACGACGCCCTGTACGCGGCGAAGGCGGCGGGCCGGGACACCTGGCGGCTGGCCGAGGCGCGGCCCTGGCCGCCGGTGGAGGAACTGGCCGTGCCGGCCGGTTCGGTCAGCCCGGCCGACGGCCTGCCCCGGGCCGGCGGCGCGTCTTCCGGTCCTCACCCGTCGCAACACGGCCTTGGCCGATAGTCTCGCGACATGTCGGAGCACTCAGCGAACCCCTCAGCGGCCACCGCAACCGGTCGTTCCCGCGCGGTCAAGGCCGTCATCCCGGCCGCCGGCCTGGCCACCCGGTTCCTGCCGGCCACCAAGGCGGTGCCCAAGGAGCTGCTGCCGGTCGTCGACCGGCCGGTCCTGCAGTACATCGTCGAGGAGGCCACCCAGGCGGGCATCGGCGACGTGCTGCTGATCACCGGGCGCGGCAAGACATCGATGGTGGACCACTTCGACCGCCGGCCCGACCTGGAGGCCCGGCTGGAGTCCAAGGGCGACGCCGAGCGGCTGGCCGCGGTGCGCCGCCCCAGCGAGCTGGCCGAGATCTACACGTGCCGGCAGCCGGAGCAGCTCGGCCTCGGCCACGCCGTCGGCTACGCCGAGTCGCACGTCGGCGACCAGCCCTTCGCGGTGCTGCTCGGCGACGAGTTCGTCAAGCCGTCCGAGCCGCTGCTGCCGGCGATGCTGGAGCTGCAGGCCCGCACCGGCGGCATCGTGCTGGCCTTCTTCGAGGTCGACCCGGCCGAGACCAAGCGGTACGGCATCGCCTCCGTCGAGCCGGCCGAGCCGGAGCTGACCGACATCGGCGAGGTCGTGAAGGTCACCGGCATGGTCGAGAAGCCCAAGCCGGAGGAGGCCCCCAGCAACCTCGCCGTCCTCGGCCGGTACGTGCTGCCGGGGCGGATCTTCGACGCGATCCGGCGCACCGAGCCGGGCAGCGGCGGCGAGATCCAGCTCACCGACGCGATGGAGCTGCTGCGCACCGAGGGCGTCCCGGTGCACGCGATCGTCTACCGGGGCACCCGCTACGACACGGGGATGCCGCTGGGCTACCTCCAGACGGTGGTGCAGCTCGCCTGCGAGCGCGAGGACCTCGGCGCGGAGTTCCGCAAGTGGCTCGCCGAGTTCGTCAACAACGGCGACGAGACCGTCACCGAGGCGATCCTCAACGGCATGCGCGAGGCGTCGGGCGGTCCTAATACATGACCGCGACGGCCGACGCCGAGGCGGCCGCGAACGAGTTGACGCCGCTCGCCGACTACCTGGGCAGCGTGCTGCGCAGGTTACGCGCGCTGCCTCCGCTCGACCTCGACCTCACCCAGGCGTACGGCAACGTCCTCGCCGAGGACGTCGTCGCGCCGCACTCCTACCCGGCCTTCGACCAGGCGGCCGTCGACGGGTACGCGGCGCGCTGGGACGACCTCTCCGGCGCGGGCCGGGCGGCGGGCGGATACGCCGGCCGCTCCGGCCCGTCCGGGTCCCGCACCGTGCGGCTCAACGTGGTCGGCGACCTCGGCGCGGCGAGCTGGCGGCCGGTGCGGCTCACCCCGGGGGCCTGCTTCTCGGTGGCCGCCGGCGCCCCGCTGCCGATCGCCGCCGACGTGGTGGTGCCGGTGGAGTGGACCGACCAGGGCATGGCCGCCGTGGAGATCTTCCGCACCCCCAAGCGGGGGTACGGGGTGCGCCGCGCCGGTGAGGAGCTGCCGGCCGGCACGCTGCTCGCCCGCGCCGGCACGTACGTCTCCCCGGCCCTGGTGGCCGTCTTCGCCGCCACCGGCATCGGGCACGTGGTGGTGCGGCCCAGCCCCCGGGTGGTCATCGTGGCCACCGGCGACGAGCTGGTCGACGTGGGCCGGGGCAGCCAGCCCGGCCAGGTGGTGGACGCCAACTCGCACGCCCTGACCGCCGCCGCCGCCGAGGTGGGCGCGCTGGCGTACCGGGTGGGGATCTGCGACGACGACCCGGAAGGGCTGCGCGGGCTGCTGGAGGACCAGACCCTGCGGGCCGACCTGATCATCACCACCGGCGGCACCGGCACCGGGCCGGGCGACATGGTGCGCCGCATTCTGTCCCGCCGGGAGGGCGGCCGGGCCGGGCCGGTCACCTTCACCGAGGTGGCCCTCTATCCCGGCACCGCTCTCGGGTTCGGTACGGTCGGCGCCGAGGAGGTGCCGGTGGTCTGTCTTCCTGGTGAACCCGGCGCGGCGCTGATCGGCTTCGAGGTGCTGGCCCGGCCCGCCATCAACCTGTTGGCCGGGGCCGAGCCCGTGTTCCGGCCGAGCGTGCGCGCGCACCTGCTGGAGACCATCACCTCGCCCGGCGGGCTGCGCGAGTTCCGTCCCGCGCACGTCGCCGAGCGGCGTGGCGGCGGCTACACCGTCCAGCCGCTGCCGGGCGGGAAGTTCACCCTGTCCGGCCTGGCCGAGGCCAACGGGCTGATGGTGCTCGGCGAGCGGGTCACCACGGCCGCCGCCGGCTCCACCGTGGACGTCCTCCTGCTGGACCGGCGCCGGTGAGCGCGAGGAGTGAGCTTGCGAGCCCCGCAGTCGCGAGCGGAGGATCGGCCCGGTGAGTGGACTGTGGTCGGGGCGGTCGCCGGGGTGGCCGGTGGTGCTCGCGGACGGCCCGGTGCTGCTGCGACCCTACCGACGCTCGGACGCGGCGGCCTGGTCGGAGGTGCGCCGCACCAACCGGGCCTGGCTGGCCCCGTGGGAGTCGGTGCTGCCCGGCAACTGGGACGAGCTGAACTCCCCGGCGGCGTTCCGCTGGGTCCACAAGGACCAGCGCCGCTCGGCGCGCACCGGCGAGGGGATGCCGTTCGCCGTCTGCCTGCGTGAGCACGGCGGGGAGCGGCTGGTCGGGCACCTCAACGTCGGCAGCATCGTCCGGCGGGCGTTCTGCTCGGCGTACGTCGGATACTGGGTGGACTCCCGGGTGGCCGGCCGGGGCGTCATCCCCACCGCGCTGGCGCTCGCCGTGGACCACGCGTTCGGCCCCGGCGGGCTGCACCGGATCGAGGTGAACATCCGGCCGGAAAACAAGCCGTCCCGCCGGGTGGTGGAGAAGCTCGGCTTCCGCGAGGAGTCGTACCACGTGCGTTACATGCATATCGACGGTGCGTGGCGCGACCACATCGGATACGCCATGACCAGCGAGGAAGTCGCCGCCGAGGGCGGCCTGCTGGCCCGCTGGCACCGGCTGCGCGCCACCGCGGGGTGAACCGTCCCACCCCCGCCTGATCGGCGCGGCGCACAATCAACGTGGTCGGCGGCCCGTAACCTCAAGTAACTGCAAGCTGCGGCAAGCGCTGCACGACCGCATGTTCGACCGCCCGGAACGGGGTCCGTCGAAGATCCTGCGGTCGTACGGCGGTTGCCCCGAACTTGGTGACGGGAGGGGTGAGGGTGCCGACCTCGGTGCTCCTCGCCGTCCTCGCCGCCGCCGGTCTGCTCGCCCTCGCGCCGGCGCTCGTTCGCCGGTACGACGCCACCGAGCGGCTGGTGGCGGAGCGGGCGCAGTCGACGGCGCGGGTGCTCCAGCGCCGCCGGCGGCGACGCACTGTCCCCGGGCGCCGGCCGGTCAACCCCTCCCGCTCCCTTGTTGTCACCCTCAGTGAAGACGCGAGTACGGGCGGTCTCTCCGCCCCCGTCTCCGCCCCGCCCGCCCCGACGCGGCGGCGGGGCCGGTTGCGCGCCGTGCCCCCGGCCGCGAAGTCCCGTCGACGGGCCGCGCCCCGCCGCCGGCCGCACACCCCGGCGATCTACCGCAGGCGGCGGGTGCTCGCCGCCCTGCTGCTGCTCAACGTCGTCGAACTGATCGGGGTGGCCGTCGTCGGCCCCGGCTTCTGGATCGGCTTCTCCGTCACGGCCACCCTCCTGGTGACGTACGTGGTGCACCTGCGCAAGCGGGCCCTCGCCGAGCGCCGCCGCCGACGCGCCCACGCCCGGGAGGCCGCCTGGCTGGCCGCCCGACAGGCCGAGGTGCGCCGGGAGCAGGCCCGCCGCGCAGCGGCCCGCCGGGAGGCCCAGCGCCGCCTGGCCGCCCAGCGCGAGGCGGTACGCCGCACGGCGATGGGCCTGGACCGTCCCGCCGACCTGCCGCCAGCAGCCAGCAGCGGCGGCTCGGTGTCGTACCGGCGGGCAGGCGGGCTGCGGGGCCGCCCGTACCAGTCGGGCCGCACCTCCCACTCGGCCTGACCGCCTTGATCGGCTCCACGTCGGCGCGGCCTTGATCGACTCGCGCTTGATCGACTCCATGTCGGCGACACGGCGGTATCCCGGCCCCTCGGACCCCGCCATGTCGCCGACATGGTGAGCGTCGACCGGGCCCGTGAGCAGGCATCGGCCGGGTCGGCGGGGTGGATTCGCATGGCGGGCGGGTGTGCTGTTAGTCTTGTCGCCGGCCCGCCTGGTGCAAGCCAGGTGGGACCGAAGCCGGTTCGCCGGCGGAGGGGCTGTGGCGCAGACCGGTAGCGCACCTCGTTCGCATCGAGGGGGTCAGGGGTTCAAATCCCCTCAGCTCCACCCAGTAAAAAGGCCGTCTCCTTAGTTCGGAGACGGCCTTTTTCGATTTTGTGCATCACGTCCGCCTCCGGCGGTGCCCAGGGTGCGTATTGCGGTCGAGCAACCTTCCCCGGCTGCGGCCGGGGCTTGACCGGTTTCGATCTGTGGGCTGGACGCCACAGCTCCGGACCGGAAACATGAACGCCGTCCGTGAGCAAAAGGGCATCGTTGCGTGAGGAGAGGCTCCGGTATGCGCGTTTCTGTCAGGATCTTCGGTGTCGGGGTGGCTTCGGCCGCGCTGCTGGTCGCCAGCCCGATGCCCGCCATGGCCGAGGACGGTTCCGTCTACGCGCGGGTGTGGACGTACCCGTCCGGCGGCAGCGGCGAGGGCGGCGAGACGCGGGCGGACCTGAACTTCACCTCGGCACGTTCGGTGACGTACAACAACTGGACCATCAACGACATCTGCCCCGGTGACAACTACCGCGTCATCGCGCGGGCGCGCGCCCAGCTCCGGGACGGCTCGTGGGCAAACGGCACGTGGCACGAGGACGACGGCACGTGCGACAGCGACGCCTGGGGCCCGTACGACGGCAAGGAGCTGAACACCTCCCGCGACATCATGAAGGCCGGGCTGCAGGTCTGCGTCGACCTCGGCCCTTCGCTGAAGTGCGAGGCGGAGTACCGGGACAACGGCCACACCTCGTAGGTGGCGGCCCGGATCGGCCCGTGGGTCGTAGCCGAGGCCCCCGGCTCCCCGACGACCCTCCGGTGAAGCCGGGTGGTCGACGGGAGCCGGGGCCCGGGTGCCGGCGCTCGCTCAGCGGGTCAGCAACGCGCGGATCTCCCCGGCGACCAGGCCGGGAGCCTCCTCGGCCATGAAGTGGCCGCACGTGACCGGGACGTGGTGGAGGTCCGGGGCCCACGCCTTCCACAGCCCGGCGGCGTCGAAGCCGAGCATGGACCCCCAGTCCTGCTGCAGCACGGTGACCGGCATGGTCAGGGTGCGACCGGCGTCGCGGTCGGCCTGGTCGTGTTCGATGTCGATTCCGGCCGAGGCCCGGTAGTCGGCGACGATCGAACCGATGGCGGCGCGGGCGGCGTCGAGGTAGACGCGGCGGACGTCGGCGGGGATGGCCTGCGGGTCGTTGGCCCACAGATCGAGGAAGTAGCCGAAGAAGTCGTCGGAGGCCCCGGCGATCATCTTCTCGGGTAGGCCGGGCGGCTGGGCCATCAGATAGAGGTGGAAGCCGACCTGCGCGCTGACTCCGTGCATGACGTTCCACATGTCGAGCGTCGGCAGCACGTCCAGCGACGCCAGGTGCGTGACGTGCTCCGGGTGGTCGAGCCCGGTACGGATCGCGACCAGCGCACCCCGGTCGTGCCCGACGAGGGCGAACCGGTCGTGGCCCAGCGCCTTCGCGACGGCCACCACGTCGGCGCCCATGGTCCGCTTGGAGTAGGTGTCCGGCCCGTCCTCGGCCGGCTTGTCGCTGGCGCCGTACCCACGCAGGTCGGGACAGATCACGGTGTGCTCCACGGCCAGGTCGGCGGCGACGTGCCGCCACATCAGGTGGGTCTGCGGGAAGCCGTGCAGCAGGACGATCGGGCTGCCCGAGCCGGCCACGGCGGTGTTGAGTTCCACGCCGTCGGCGACGGGGACGCGTACGTAGTCGAACTTCATGATTCGCACCTTTCGCTCGCGGGTCGACAACCACTGTCCGAGGTTCGGATGAGCAGCGGATGAGCGCCGGGATAGCGTGGCTCCGTGCGCCGTGGGCCTGTGACGTTCGGCGTTCTCGGCCCGGTGGTCGCCGAGGACGAACAGGGGCGTCCCGTCGCGTTGAAGGGCCCGATGCACCGCGCGGTACTGGCCCGACTGCTGGTGGCCCGTCGCCGGGTCGTACCCGTCAGTGATCTCGTCGATGATCTGTGGGTGTCGCCTCCGGACGGCGCGGTGTCCGCCGTGCGGACCTTCGTCGCGGCGCTGCGCAGGGCGGTCGAGCCGGACCGTCCGCCGCGGGCACCGGCCACGCTGCTGGTCACCCAGGGCCTCGGGTACGCACTGCGCTGCGAGCCCGATCAGGTGGACGCGTGGCGGTTCGAGCGGGCCGTCACCGACGCCGGCACCATGGACGCGGCCGCAGCGCTGGTCCGGCTGGACGAGGCGCTCGCCTGGTGGCGCGGTCCCGCGTACGCCGACTTTCCGGACGCCGCCTGGGCGCGGGCCGACCGCTCCCGACTCGCCGAACTGCGCCTGCAGGCCGTCGAAGGGCGGGCCCAGGCCCGGCTCGACCTGGGGCGGGCCGCCGAGGCGGTCCCCGACCTCGACGAGCATGTCATCGCGCATCCGTGGCGGGAGCAGGGGTGGCGGCTGTTGGCGCTGGCCCTGTATCGGTCGGGTCGGCAGGGCGATGCCCTGGCCGTCCTGCGTCGGGCCCGTGAGCTGCTCGCCGGCCACCTGGGCGTGGAGCCCGGCCCGGCCCTGCGCGAGCTGGAGACCGACATCCTGCGGCAGGAGCCGAGCCTGGCCGGGCCCGCCCGACCCGATCCGGCCGGGGAGGTGTTGATGCGGGCCGTCGCCGCCTACGACCGGGTGCTCGCCGGTGGTGCCCGGGTGCGGCTGGAGTCGGCGGTCGGCCTGCTGCGCAACCTCGCGGTGACCGGAGCGGGTGGCCTGGTGGCGGCCCGGGAGCAGCGCGCGGCGACGATCGCCGCCGCCGAGCAGCTCGGCGACCCGACGTTGACCGCGCGGGTGATCGGCGCGTACGACGTGCCGGCCAACTGGCCGCGCGCCGACGACCCCGCGCATGCCGCCGGCATCGTCGCCGCCGCTGAACGGGCCCTCGCGGTCCTCCCCCCGGGCGGCCCCGACCCGGTCCGGGCCCGGCTGTTGGCCACCATCGCGATCGAGTCGCGCGGCACCCGTGACCTGCGGCCACGCGAGTACGCCCAGGAGGCCGAAGCGATCGCCCGCGAGTTGGACGACCCCGCGCTGCTCGCGTTCGCGTTGAACGGCGTGTTCATGCAGAGCTGCCACGACACCGGTGGCTCCGTGCATCGCGACCGGATCGGCGCCGAGCTGGTGCGCCTGGCGCACCGGCACGGCCTGGCCTCCGCGGAGGTCCTCGGCCACCTGATTCGGCTGCAGTCCAGTTGCGCGACGGCCGCGTTCGACCGGGCCGACCGGCACGCGGAGGCCGCCGACGACCTGGCCGGTCGGCACGAGCGTCCCCTGGTCGGTGTGTTCACCCAGTGGTATCGGGCACTGCGCGCCGACGTCGCCGAGCGGGCGTCGGTCGCGCGGGCCGAGGCGCTGTACCGTGGTGCGGCGGCCCGGCTGGACGAGGCGGGAATGCCCGGCATGCGCGACGGCCTGCTGCCCCTGGCCCTGCTCGGCCTGCGCCTGCGCCGTGGCCTGCCGCTCGACTCCGCGGACGACCAGTGGGGGCCTTACGAGCCGTGGGTGCGTCCCCTGCTCGAACCGGGTCGAACCGCGCTCGCCGACGTGCCGGACCCACCTGCGGACCTGCTCGCCGAGGCACTGTGGTGCCTGTTCGGGCGGGCCGCGATCGCCGCAGCCGACCGGGCCGCCATGGTACGGGCCAGGCGGGCGCTCGCCCCGGCAGCGGCCGAATGGGCCGGCGCGTCGAGCGGGGCACTGACGGTCGGCCCCGTCGCGGATCAGTTGGCGGCGCTGGACGCGGCGCTGCGACCCGGCTTACCCGTCAGAGGTAGGCGATCTCGCTGAAGGTGAGCGGGATGAAGCTGGTGGGACCGCCGTAGGTCCAGGTGATGTAGGCGTCCGCGCCGGTGCGGTATTCGCCGGACATCCGGGGGTATTCGGTGTCGGCGCTCGCGGTGGTGGTGCTGTAGCTCGTGTGGGTGTTGTAGGTGACCTGGCTGCTGTAGCGGAACAGGGCGACCTCGACCTGGATCGCGTACACGGGCTGGGTGCACCGCACGGTCGCGATGCCCTCCTCGCCACCGCCGTACGGGCCGCCGTAGTAGACGAAGGGCTTGGACGGGGTCAGCGTGCAGGTGATGTCCAGCGCGCCCACCTTGGCCGTCGCGACGAGCGGACCGCGAGCGGTCGTGGCCTGCGCGGAATAGGTCGCGGTGCCGGCGGAAAGGGGGGAGCCCTGGTTCTTCGCCGCGCTGCCTGCGGCCTGGCTCGGCCCGGCCACCGCGAGCAGTGCGGCCGACAGAGCGACGGTGGACAGTGCGGCGCAGGCCCGGAGGGCCCAGCTTGGACGTACTTTCGTCATTACGCGTCCTTCTGTGTCGTAATCGAGCGGGTCGGGGAGGTGCTGGAGTCGGCCGGTTTCGACGAATGCGGCAGATCGGTTGCTCTATTCCGTGGCACCGAAGTGATGCACGCATATTTGCGGGCGTGCGCGGGGAAAAGGAATATAATGAGTATTTGGCTAATCTGCCGCGTGTCGAACCCGCCTGGTCAGAGTCTCGCAGTGGCCCGACTGTCACGCAAGATTGTGGCGCGCCCGCCGATTCGAGTGTCGCAATTCTGTCCGAGTTAATCGATTAATTGTTTCGGATCGCGTTTGCGGCGCATGGGAAAAACGGTATTGCGGGAATCGCAATTCCCGTTGGCTGGCCCGCGTCAGCCGAGGCCGAGCCGGTGCAGGGCGAGCGCCATGAACCCGCGTACCGACCGGTCCCAGCCGGGCACCTCGGCGTCGAAGCCCGCGCTGCGGGCCTCGACGAGGACGTCGAGGGCCCGGTCGGGCAGCCGGTCGCCGAGCCGACGGGCCAGTGCGACCGCGGCGGTGACCCGGACGACCGCGGTGTTCGCCGAGAGCAGCCCGCTCAGGCGGGCGTCGGTCCCCGCCGAGTCGACCGGACAGTGGCCGAGGGTGAGGTTGGCGCTGGCCCGGGCGGCGGCGTGGGCCTCGTCGGCGGAAACCGCGACGAGCCCGGCCAGGGCCGCCTCGTCGGGCGCGAACCAGGCGAGCAGCTCGGCGGCGTGCCCGGCGAGCTGCGGGTCCGGCTCGGCGAGCCAGCGGACGTACCGGTCGGTGTGCCTTGCCCCGGCGTGGAAGGCGTCGGCCGCCCAGCGGACCGCCGCGTCGCCGGCCAGGCCCGCGATCTCGTCGTGTTCGCACAGGTCCCCGGCCGCCAGGTGGCGGGCCACCAGCGTCGCCTGGTCGTCGGTGATGCCGTCGGCGGCGGCAAAGGCCCGGCGCGGGTCGAATGGCAACGCGTCGTCGCGCCGGTCGCCGAGCACCACCGCGCGGAGCAGGCCGACCACCTCCGCCCGGTCGCCGGTGGTGGGGTCGTCGGCGAGCGCCGCCAGGAACGGCACCACATGGCGGCTCGCCTCCCACCGCGTGCCCTGGTGGTGGACGGTGCCGGACAACTCGGACCGCGCGAGGCTCCGGGTCGGCGCGTCCGCCGACCGCAGTGCCCGCAACTGGCCCGGTACGTCGGCGGCCGGCCCGTACGCGTGGTGCAGCGACCCCCACGGGATCCGGTCGAGCCCGGCCAGCGGGTCGGTGGACCCGGCCACGCCCGTCAGCGTCGTTCGAGCGTGAGCAGCGGCTCGGACAGCGGCGGCGACGGCGCGTCGGGGTCGGCGGCCACGGCCTCCTCGATGCTGCGCAGGCCGGCCTCCACCTCGTCGGGGTCGAGCTGGGAGAAGAACGAGAGCGCGCGCAGGCGCAGCCGGTCGAGCACGTCGGCCCGGGTGCCCTCGGACGGTTGGGTGACCGTGCCGAAGCCGGTGACCCGCCAGCCGGCCGCCGTGAACATCTCGATGACCTCGTGCAGCGGCTGGAACTGCGCGAGGTCCGCTTCGAGGCCGCGCGGGAAGTGGTCGAGCCACCAGGGCTCGGGGTGGTGGTCGCTGAAGTTGCCGCGCAGCAGCAGCCGCCCGGCCGGCCTGAGCACCCGGGCCAGCTCCCGGACCGCACGGGGCTTGTCCTGGACGTGGTGCCAGGACAGGAACATGAGCGCGTAGTCGGCGCTGCCGTCCGGCACGGGCAGGTCCTCGGCGGAGCCCGCCAGGTAGCGCACGTCGGGGTGCGGGGGCTGCGCCTGGGCCACCTCGCGCATGCGTACCGAGGGTTCGACGCCGGTGACCGGCCCGAACGCGCGCGCCAGCGCGGGGGTGAACCGGCCGGTGCCCGACCCGACGTCCAGCCCCACCAGTGGCCGCCGCTGCGGCAGCGCGGCGGCGAACGCGCTCAGCCACGCCCCCAACTGCGGCTCGGTGAGCGCCCGGCCGCGCGCGTAGTGCTGGTGCTGCTCCCGGTCGTAGTCGACCCGTCTCATGCGCCGCTCCCTCGCCAGTGCCGGCAGGCCGTCCCGGCGAGCCCGACCCGCCAGTCAGACCTGTGTCCGATGTATCGAGACGATACATCGGAACGATACTGAGCGGTGCCCGACAGGACCACGAGCGGCGGGCCGGAACCGCCGGGGCCACCAGGCCCGGTGGCCCCGGCCCGCCGGGTCAGCTGGCGCAGATGCCGTACGCGTTGAGGCTCCACGAGCCGGCGAAGCCGTCGGCGTCCTCGTGCGCCCCCACCCGTACGGTGGTGCCCCCGGTGATGTTGACGGCGCTGAGCAGCACCTGACCGTTGCCGGCGTTGATGTCCGCGCCCGCGCTGTAGAGCCCCTTGCCGGCCGGGCACGACTTGAAGGTGCTGTCGGACGGGTCGCTCGCGCCCGTCCCCGTCACCACGATCCGCTCCAGCCCGGCGGGCGCGGTGGCGCAGACCGCGATCGCGGTGGCGCTCCAGCCGGCCGGCGAGGTGCCCTGCACGGCGACCGCCCGGACGGTCACCGAGGTCAGGTCGAACGACGGCACCACCTGGTCGAGCACGACGTCGCCCAGGCCGCTGTTGACCCGCCCGCCCATCCCGATGACCTTCTTCGTCCCGCAGCTCGCCGTCACGTACTCCGTCCCGGCCGCCCCGGTCGTGGCCACGACCTGGTAGCCGGCCGGCGCGGTGGCGCACTGGGCGAGGGCCTGGAGCCCCCAGTCGCCGGCGAAGTTGACCGGCCCGACCTCCCGCATCGTCGCGATGAAGCCGGTGCCGTTCGCCAGCGGCTCCAGCCGGTCCAGCCCGACCCGACCGGCGGCCGACGAGCCGGCGGGGAGGAAGCCGCCGCCCCCGGTGACCACCTTGCCGACCGGGCAGGACGCGAGCGCCGACTTGTCCACGCTGCTCTCGGCCGCCGACTGGGTGACCGTCTCCAGCCCGGCCGGCGTCGCCGAGGCCGGCGCCGCCCAGCCCATGGCGGCGATCACGACCGCCGTCGACGCGACGACCGTCAGCGCGCCCTGTCCCCTGGTAACTCGCATGTCGCTCTCCCTGTCCACCGTGGCCGACGTCGTGCCGGCCCGTCTCTCGCCGCACCCGTGGGCCGGCGGATGGGGAGAGCCTGGGCGGGGCCGCTTGTCGTCCGCTATCCGACCGCTTGTCGCCGGCCGCGCCGCCCCCGCCGTCCATAGACTGTGGTCGTCCGATCACGACTGACGAGGAAAGCCATGCGGTGGTCCCTCCTCGGCCCCGTCCAGGTGACCGCCGGGGGGCGGGTCCTTCCCATCGACCGCCCCCAGCAACGCGCCGTGCTCGCGCTGCTGCTCCTCAACGCCGACCGCCTGGTCCCCGCCGGGCAGCTCGTGGCGGCGCTCTGGGCCGACGACCCGCCGGCCAGCGCCCGGAACCAGGTGCAGGTCTGCGTATCCCGGATCCGGTCGGCCCTGCGGGACGCGGGCGCGGGCGACCTCCTGGTCACCCAGGGCGGGGGCTACCGACTCACCGTGCGCGGGACGGAGCTGGACCTGACCGAGTTCGCGGAGGCGGTCGAGCGGGCCCGGGCCGAGGAGGCGGCCGGGCGGCCGGCGGAGGCGGCGCGGCTGCTGCGTGCGGGCCTGGCGCTGTGGCGCGGGCCGGCGCTGGCCGGCGCGGCCGGGGCCTTCGTCGACACCGCCGCCGCCGGCCTGGACGAGCAGCGGCTGCTCGCCTGCGAGCGGCTGGCCACCGTGGAACTCGGCCTCGGCCGGTTCGCCGCGACCGCGCGCGCCCTGCGCCCCCTGGTGGCCGAGCATCCGCTGCGGGAACCGCTGGTGGCCGGGTATCTGCTCGCCCTGGCCGGCTGCGGCCAGCGGGCCGCCGCGCTGCGGGTCTACGCCGAGACCCGGCGTCGCCTCGTCGACGAGCTGGGCGTGGAGCCCGGCCCCGAGCTGAGCGGGGCCCACCTTCGGGTCCTGCGGGGACAGTGGCCGCCCGGGCCCGTACCCCCGGAACCGCCGCCGCCCGCCGGGACCGCGCCCCCGGAGCCCACGCCACCCGCCGCCGGGCCGCCCCCGACGCAACTGCCCGGCCAGCCCGCCTGGTTCACCGGGCGGGCGGCGGCGCTGCGGCAGCTGGACGCCCTGTTGCCGGCCGACGCGGCCGACGCCGACCCGGGCGGCGGCGCGGGCCGGGCGGTGGTGATCTCCGCGATCGCCGGCACCGCCGGGGTCGGCAAGACCACCCTGGCGGTGCACTGGGCGCGCCGGATCGCGCACCGCTTCCCCGACGGGCAGCTCTACGTCAACCTGCGCGGGTTCGACCTCGACGGCCGGGCGGTGCCGCCGGGCGAGGCGCTGCGCGGCTTCCTGGAGGCGCTGCACGTGCCGCCCCAGCGGGTGCCCACCGACCTGCCCGGGCAGGCCGCCCTGTTCCGGACCCTGCTCGCCGACCGGCGGGTCCTGGTGCTGCTCGACAACGCCCGCGACGACGAGCAGGTGCGCCCCCTGCTGCCGGGCTCGCCGGGCAGCCTCGTCGTGGTGACCAGCCGCAACCGGCTCACCGGCCTGATGGTCACCGACGGGGCCCACCCGGTGGCGCTGGACCTGCTCCCGCCGGCCGAGGCGCGGGAACTGCTGGGCCGCCGGCTCGGCCGGGGCCGCGCCGACCGCGAGCCGGCGGCGCGGGACGAGATCGTCCGTCGCTGCGCCGGCCTGCCGCTGGCGCTGGCCATCGTGGCGGCGCGGGCCGTCGGGCAGCCCGCCGCGCCGCTGGCGGCCCTCGCCGCCGAGCTGCGGGACACCGACCCGGACCGGCTGACCGCGCTGGCCACCGGCGACCCCGCGACCGACGTACGGGCGGTCTTCTCCTGGTCGTACCGGGCGTTGGACGCCGACTCGGCCCGGCTGTTCCGGCTGCTCGGGCTGCACCCGGGTCCCGACGCCGCGCGGCCGGCGGTGGCGAGCCTGACCGGCCTGCCGCCGTCCCGGGTCGGCCCGCTGCTGGCCGGGCTGACCCGGGTGCACCTGCTCACCGAGCGCACCCCCGGCCGGTACGCGATGCACGACCTGCTCCGCGCGTACGCGTCGGAGCTGTGCCACGGGCTCGACCCCGAGGCGGAGCGGGAGGCCGCCCGGCGTCGCCTGTTCGACCACTACCTGCACGCCTCGCACGCGGCGGACCACCTGCTCGATCCGTACCGGCTGGCCCGGCCCGCCGCGCTGCCGCCGCCGCAGCAGGGGGTGACGGTGGGCGACCGGCCGGACCACGCCTGGGCGACCGGGTGGTTCGCCGCCGAGCACCACGTCCTGCTGGCCTGCGTGGAGCAGACGGCGGCCACCGGCCTGGACCGGCACGCGTGGACGCTGGCGGCGGCCCTCACCACGTACCTCGACCGCAGCGGGCACTGGCCCGAGCTGGCCGCCGCGCAGCGGACCGCCCTGGCGGCGGCGCTGCGCCGGGGTGACCTGGCCGGGCAGGCCCTGGCGCACCGGGGCCTGGCCATCGCCTGCACCTGGTCGGGCGACCACGAGGCGGCGCACCGGCACTACCGCCGCGACCTGGAGCTCTACCGGGAGTTGGGCGACGACACCGGCCGGGCGCACACGCACCTCGGGGTGAGCTGGGTGCTGGCGCGGCAGGGCCGGCTGCGGGCCGCCCTGGCCGAGACCCGACTGGCCCTCGACCTGTACCGGGCCGCCGACTACCGGGTCGGGCAGGCCAAGGCGCTCAACAACCTGGGTTGGATGCACGCCAGGCTGGGCGAGCCGGTGCCGGCGCTGCGCTGCTGCCGGGCGGCCCTGCGCCTGCACGAGGAGAACGGCGACCGGCACGGCGCGGCGTTGACCTGGGACAGCCTCGGCTACGTCCGGCACGGCCTCGGCGACCACGACCGGGCCGCGGACTGCTACCGGCGGGCGCTGGCGCTGCACCGGGAACTCGGCGACCGGTACGACGAGGCGGAGGTGCTGGACAACCTGGGTGACAGCCTGCGGGCCGCCGGTGACCTGGACGCCGCGCGCCGGGCGTGGCGGGAGGCGTTGGCGATCTTCGACGAGCTGCGCCATCCGGACGCCGACCGGCCCCGGGCCAAGCTCGCCGCCCCGGCCGCCGGCTCCCCGGCCGCCGCAGCGCCGGCGGGTGCCCCGGCGGCGTCGGTGGCCAGCGCGGCGGGTGCCTCGGCGGCGTCAGTGGCTGGCGGCGAGCTTTAGCACCAGGTCGGCGGCCCGCCCCACCCCGCCGGCCCGGCGGCACTGCTCGCCCCAGTGCCGGCTGCGTTCCCGGAAGCTCTCCTCGGTGAGCAGCCGGCGCAGCTTCGCGGCCACCTCGTCCGCGTCGACGTGCGGTGGACGGTCGAGCGCCAGGCCGACGCCGGCGTCGACGGCGCGGGCCGCGATGTCGTAGCAGTCCAGCCAGAACGGGGTCATCAGCATCGGCTGCCCGAAGTGGACGCCCTCGTGGAAGCCGTTGGCCCCGCCGTGGCAGACGAACGCCCGGACGTTCGGGTGGGCCAGCACGTCGAGCTGGGACGGGATCCACTCCTCGACCCGCACGTGGGGCGGCAGCGGGCCGGGCAGCAGGTGCCGCTGCGCGGCGGGCAGCTTCCACAGCACCTGGTGCTCGGGCCCGATCGCGGCCAGCGCCTCGGCGAACGCCCGCACCTGCGGGCCGGTGAGCCGGGCCAGGGTGCCCAGGCAGGCGTAGACGACCGAGGTCTGCCGGTCGAGCCAGCCGATCAGCTCCGCGCCGGGCGCGAGCCCGCCCGCTGCCGGTCCGCCCGGCGCGGTCGCGGTCGGGCGGGGCGCGGGTTCGCGCGGCGGCACCATCGGACCGAGCAGGTGCAGGTGCTCCGGCGCGGGGAAGGGGTATTCCAGCCCGAACACCGTGTAGCCGAAGACGGCCGTCGCGGCGGCACTGTATTTCTCGGGGTCGCCGAAGGCGTTGTCGATCCGCTGGGCGCGGCGGTGCCGGGCCTGCCCGGCGAGCGCGCGCAGCAGCGACAGCCGCAGGCGGGCGCGGAAGGTCAGGTTGGTCCACCGCTGCCGGGGGCCCAGCCGGCGGGGCAGCCCCGAGGTGGGCGTCGGATAGTCCCACGGCAGCCGGCTCAGGTAGACGTTGCTGGGCGGGAACGCCAGGCTCAGCACGTACGGCACGCCCCGCGCCAGCGCCGCGTCGAGCGCGCCCAGGTTCAGCATGTCTATCACCATCAGCGAGGGCCGGATCTCGTCGATCTGTTCGAGGGTCCGCGCCCGGACCCGGTCGGCCACCTCGGGGATCCGGATCTGCCGGGCGAGGGCGACCAGGCCGGCGGTGGTCATCGGCCCCCGGGTCATCGCGGCGTACAGCTCGTCGTCGACGCGGAGCACGGTGTCGCCGGTGGAACGGAAGCGCAGCGGGCTGCCGGTGGCGTGGGCCGCCACCCGGTCCCGCGCCTCCTCCTCGGCGGCGAACCACAGGCCGGGCTCGCCGCGCCGGGACAGCTCCCCGGCGATGGCGAGCAGGGGGTTGAGCTGCCCCGGGTGCGCGGGGCTGGCGAAGAGGACGGAGCGCATGGGTGTCCCTCCTACGGCCGGAGCCGTACCGGCAACTGGTCGTACCCGCGCAGCACCCGGGTCGGGCGGCGGCGCGGCACCCCGGCCAGCGCCGCGTCGGGGTAGCGCTCGAAGAACGCGGCCAGCCCGACCTGGCCCTCCAGCCGGGCGAGCGCCGCGCCGAGGCAGTAGTGCACGCCGCTGGAGAACGAGAGGTGGTCGCGGGCGTTGGCGCGGGTGACGTCGAAGCGGTCCGGGTCGGCGAAGACGGCGGGGTCCCGGTTCGCGCCGCCCATCATCGGCACCACGACCTCCCCGGCGCGCACCCGTACGCCGACCACCTCCGTGTCGGCGAGGCAGTAGCGGGCGGTCGTCTGGGCGGGCGAGTCGTACCGCAGGATCTCCTCCACCGCGTTGGCCCACCCGTCGGGCCGCCCGCGCAGCGAAGCGAGCTGGTCGGGGTGGCGGATGAGCAGGTGGATGCCGGTGCCGAGCAGGTTGACCGTGGTCTCGAACCCGGCCACCAGCAGCAGGCCAGCGAGGGCCAGCAGCTCCTCCTCGGTGAGCCGCTCGCCGTCGCTGTCGAGGTGCACGAGGCGGCTGAGCAGGTCGTCGCCCGGGTCGGCCCGCAGCCGGGCGAAGTGCCCGCGCAGCCACCCGTTGAGCTGCCCGATGGCGGCCTCGGCGGCACGGTATTCCCGCAGCGTCAGCCCGAGGTCGAGCGTCGGGGTGGCGGCCTCACCCCAGGCCAGGAACCGCTGCCGCAGGTGCTGCGGCACGCCGAGGATCTCCGCGATCACGGTGAGCGGCAGCAGGCTCGCGTAGCGCCCGATCACCTCCACGGTGCCGGCCGCGTCCGGGGAGAGGTCGTCCAGCAGGGCCGAGGCGTGCCGCTCGATCCGGGGCCGTAGCCCCTCGATGGCCCGGGGGGTGAAGACCTTGGCGACCAGGCGGCGGTAGCGGGTGTGCGCCGGCGGGTCGACGACCAGCATCGAGGGCGGGTCAGCCGGGCCGATGGGCCGCCCGCTGCGGCCGAGGCGGCGCAGCACCGCGAGCGGGCCGGGTGCCGGCAGCGAGCCGGGGTCGCTGCTGAATGCCTCGCCGCGCAGCACCGCGACGACCGCGTCGTGCCGGGTGGTGCTCCACATGAGCCGGCCCCGGACCAGCGCGCCGGCCTCGCGGACCTCCCGGTAGAACGGGTACGGGTCGTCGCGGATCGCCGGGTCGAAGAAGAGCCGGGCCTGCGCGTCGCCCCGGCGGGCGGCGAGGCCGATGCCGAGCCGGGCCAGGCCGTGCCGGTCGACCCAGCGCACGAGGGTCCCCGGTCTGGTCAGCTCCACCCGAACCTCCCGCCATCAGCCATGTCGGACGCCCGTGCAATTCCCATCATGGCCATGGCGCGCGTCAATTCCTATCAGCGCGGGGGATTTGCCGAGGTGATCTCGAAAAGAACTTATACCCCAGCCGGAGACGTCGGCGCAACGACCTCTTTCTTTGCATGAGAATTCGATGTGAAGGTGCCGAACTCGCTGACGTAAACGTCGTAACTCCGGTACTGTCCAGCGCCATGGCAGCGACGAAAGTCGATCAATATTGTCATGTGACGGCGCGTCGGTCGTGCGGTTCGGTCGTGAGGGGTGAGCAGTGAAGAATGTCGACCGGGCACCGTTGACCACAGTTCAGGCCGACATCTGGGTAGCTGGTCGACTATGTCCGGAGCTGCCCCAGTTCAACGTCGGGGGATACCTGCGGTTCACCGGGCCCGTCGACCTCGACCTGATGCGTACCTGCATGAATCGGGCCGTCCTGCGGAACGACGCGTTGCGGCTGCGTTTCGAGGAAGAGAACGGTGAGCCCTATCAGTGGGTCGAGGACGAACCACCGGTAATTGCCACCATCGACTTCTCGGAAGACGCCGACCCCCGTGCGGCCTGCCATTCCTGGATGGCCCGGTCGTTCGACCGCCCGTTTCGGCTGCGCCGGAGTCGAATGTACGAACTGGCCCTGCTCGTCGAGAGCGAATCGGTCACCTACGCGTACCTCAATGCCCATCACCTCGTCACCGACGGCTGGGGCGGGCGGCTGCTGCTGCAGCAGGCGAGCGAGGACTACGCCCGCCTGCTGCGCGCCGGGGCGAGCGCCGAGGAGCCGCCGCCGTCGTCGTACCTGGCCGTGGCCCGCGCCCGCGCCGAGCGCCCGCGACCGGCCCCCGGCGAACGGGACCGCGAGCACTACCGCGCCGCGCTGGCGGGCGTCGCGCCGGCCCTGTTCCCGCGCCGCGCGACCGCCGACCGCCCGACCGGCGACAGCGGCTCGACCGGTGGCACCCGCTCGGTCGGCGGCAGGCCCGCCACCAGCGGGCGGCACAGCTTCTCCATCGACCGGGCCCTGGTCGACCGGATCACCGCCCGGGGCGAGTCCCCGTTCACCGTCGTCGCCTCCGCCCTCGCCACCTACCTCGCCCGGATCCACCGCACCGACCGGGTCGTCCTCGGCGTACCCCTGCTCAACCGCCGCACCCACGTCGAACGCCGCACCGTCGGCCACTTCGCCAACGAACTGCCCCTGCCGGTCCGGATCGACGGCGCGCGACCGCTGGCGGACCTGGCCGCCGAGGTGCAGACGACCCTGCGCGCGCTCTGGGCCCACCAGGGACTGTCCCGGGGCGAGCTGCTGCGCGGCGTGGCCCTGGCCGACGGCGGGCGGCAGCTCTACGACGTGACCCTGTCGTGGATGCGCTGGCCCCGCCCGGAGCCGGTCCCCGGCGTCGCGCAGCGGACGATGGTGCGCAGCCGGCTGCACGACGGGCACGTCCTCGCCGTGCTCGTCAACGACTTCGACGACGGCCCGCTGACGGTGGACCTCGACTACGCCCCCGACGTGTTCGACGCGGACTTCCCGATCGAGGCCCTGGGCCGGCACGTCGTCACGCTGCTCCGCAACGCCCTCGACCGACCCGACCGGCCGCTCGCGCAGACCCCGATGCTGCCCAAGGTCGAACGGGACCGGCTCACCCGGGGGCTCAACGACACCCGGGCCGACCTGCCCGACGACCTGACGGTGCACGGCCTGTTCGCCCGGCAGGCCGCCCGCACCCCGGACCGGACCGCGCTGGTCGTCGACGGCACCGACGAGACGGTCAGCTACGCCGACCTCGACGCCCGCGCCAACCAGGTGGCCCACGCCCTGCGCGACGCCGGCATCGGCCGGGGCGACCGGGTCGCGGTCCTCGCCGACCGGGGGCCGGGGCTGCTCACCGCGATCCTGGGCACGCTGAAGGCGGGCGGGGCGTACGTCGCGATCGAACCCGACCATCCCCAGGCGCGGCTGCGGCACCTGCTCACCGACAGCGGGGCCCGGGTGCTCGTGGTGACCGGCGACACGCCACCGCCGCCGGTCGGCCCCGGGGTCGCCGTCTGCCACCTCAAGGCCATGACCGACCGGCCCACGACGCCCGTGGCGCCGGTCGCCGAGGGTGCCGACCTCGCGTACGTGTGCTACACGTCGGGCTCCACCGGCCGCCCCAAGGGGGTGCTGATCGAGCACCGCTC
The DNA here is from genome assembly GCF_054052245.1 of Micromonospora sp. PTRAS2. Lineage (NCBI taxonomy): Bacteria > Bacillati > Actinomycetota > Actinomycetes > Micromonosporales > Micromonosporaceae > Micromonospora > Micromonospora sp. PTRAS2. The sequence continues at coordinate 36,797 of NZ_JBSWBU010000001.1, read as the reverse complement.
GGTGGTCAACCGGCTCGCCTGGATGCAGCGGCGCTACCCGCTGACCGGCGACGACGTGCTGGTGCAGAAGACGCCCGTGTCGTTCGACGTCTCCGTGTGGGAGCTGTTCTGGTGGGCGCTCGCCGGGGCCCGGCTGGTGCTGCCCGAGCCGGAGGTGCGGCGGGACCCGGCCGTGCTGCTGCGGACGGTCGCCCGGCAGGGCGTGAGCGTCGTCCACTTCGTACCGTCGATGTTGGGGCCCTTCCTCGACCTGCTCGCCGACGACCCCGCGGCCCGCGCGGACGCCGCCGGACTGCGGCTGGTCTTCGCCAGCGGCGAGGAGCTGCCGCCCCGGCACGTCGACCGGTTCCACCGGCTGCTGCCCGCCGGGCCGCCGGCACCCCGGCTGGTCAACCTGTACGGGCCGACCGAGGCGACGGTCGACGTCTCCCACTTCGAGTGCCGGCCCGACCCGGCCGGGCGGACCGCCCGGGTGCCGATCGGCCGCCCGATCGACAACATCCAGCTCTACGTGCTCGGCCCCGGCGACGAGCCGCAGCCGGTCGGCGCGCCCGGCGAGCTGTGCATCGCCGGGATCGGCGTCGCCCGGGGCTACCTGGACCGGCCCGAGCTGACCGCCCAGCGGTTCGGCGTGGACCCGGTGACCGGCGGCCGGCTGTACCGCACCGGCGACCTCGCCCGCTGGCTCGCCGACGGCACCGTCGAATACCTGGGCCGCCTCGACGACCAGGTGAAGATCCGGGGCAACCGGGTCGAGCCCGGCGAGGTCCAGCACGCCCTGGCCGCCGTGCCCGGCGTGCGGGAGGCGGTCGTGGTGGCCCGCACCGACCCGGCCCGGGGCACCCACCTCGTCGGCTACTACCGGGCCGACGCCGACCTCGACCCGGCGTGGCTGCGCGCCCAGCTCCTGCACGGGCTGCCCGACTACCTGGTCCCCGCCCTCTTCCACCGCCTCGACCGGATCCCGCTCACCGCCCACGGCAAGCTCGACCAGGCCGCCCTGCCCGACCCGGCCGCCGGGTCCGCCACCGATCCCGCCGTCGGGCCCGTCGACGGCGGCCCGCCCGCCGGTGCCGCCCGCGCCGACGCCGGGACCGGGCCGGGCCCCCGCGACGAGGTGGAGCGCACCCTCGCCGCGATCTGGGCGCGGGTGCTCGGGGTGCCGTCCGTCGGCATCCACCAGGACTGGTTCGCCGTCGGCGGCGACTCGATCCTCGCCCTGCGGGTCGGCGCCGAGGCGGCCCGGCACGGCCTGCACGTCACCGTCGCCGACCTGGTGGCCCGGCCCACCGTGGCGGCGCTGGCCGCCCACGCCCGCGCCGCCACGCCGCCGGCCGGGGAGCAGGACGCGCCGCCGGAGCCGTTCGGGCTGGTGTCGCACCTGGACCGGGCCGCGCTGGGCGACGCGCAGGACGCCTTCCCGGCGACCCGGCTCCAGCTCGGCCTGCTGTTCCACGGCAGCGAACGCGAGGACGCCACCGCCTACCACGACGTGTTCCGCTACTCGCTGCGGCTGCCGTGGGACGAGGTCGCGTTCCGCGCCGCCCACGCCCGGCTCCTCGACCGCCACCCGGCCCTGCGCTCCTCGTTCGACCTGGGCGGCTACTCCGAGCCGCTCCAGGTCGTGCACGCCCGGGTGACCGGCGGCCTCGACGTCGCCGACCTGCGCGACCTCGACGCCGCCGCGGCCGACGCCGAGGTGCTGGCGCACATGCGGCAGCGGCGACGCCACCGGTACGCGTTCGACCGCGCCCCGCTGCACCTGATGCGGGTGCACCTGCTGCCGTCCGGGGCCGTCGACCTGGTGTTCAGCTTCCACCACGTGCTCCTCGACGGCTGGAGCGTGGCCACCGTCGTCGGCGACCTGCTGCGGACCTACCTGCGCCTGGTCGGCGTCGACATCGACCCGCCCCGGGCGGCCGCGCTGCCCTCCCCGGCGGCGTACGTCGTCGAGGAACGCCGCGCGGTCGACTCCGTCGCCACCCGCGACTTCTGGCGGGCCCGGCTCGACGGCGCGGAGCTCACCCAGATCGAGGGCTGCCGCCAGTACGAGCCGCCCGGCGACGAGGGGACGATCATCCGGCACGTCCCGCTGCCCGACGACCTCCAGGACCGCATCCGCGGCTTCGCCGCCGCGCACGGGCTGCCGGTCAAGTCGGTCCTGCTCGCGGCGCACTGCCTGCTGCTGCGGCTGTACTCCGGCGCGGCGGACGTCACCACCGGCCTGGTCACCCACGGGCGGCCGGACCGGCCCGGGGCGGAACTCGTCGCGGGGCTGTTCCTCAACACGGTGCCGCTGCGGGTCACCCCCGGCGCGCGTACCTGGCTGGAGCTGGTCCGGCAGGTCCACGGGCAGGAACGGGAGTGCCACCCGCACCGGCGCTACCCGCTGCACGCCATCGTCGGCGACCGGGGCGGCGAGCCCGTCTTCGAGACGGCCTTCAACTACGTCCACATGCACGTGCTGACCCCGCTGCTGGAGCTGCCCGAGGTCGAGCTGCTCGGCTTCGACACCTGGGAGGAGACCAACTTCACCCTGCTGGTGAACGTGTTCGTCAGCCCCGCCGACCGGCGCGTGTCGCTGCGCGTCGACGCCGACGGGCGCACCCTCACCCCGGCGCAGACCGACCTGCTGATCGACGCCTACCTGCGCATCCTCGCCCGGATCGTGGCCGACCCGCAGGGCGAGCCGGACTTCGGCTTCCTCGCCGCCGCGCCGCAGCCCGCCGGCCCGCCCCTGGAAACCCCCGGCGACGTGGGACGCCGCCTCGCCGCGCACGCCCGGCGCACCCCGGACGCCGTCGCGATCACCTTCGACGCCGAGGCTGCCTCCGGCGGCCCGCCGCAGCGGTGGACCTACGCGCGGCTCGATGAGATGGTCGACCGGATCGCCGTCGGGCTGCTGTGCGCCGGGGTACGGCCTGGCCAGCTCGTCGGGATCGCCCTGGACCGATCGCCGGAGATGATCGCCGCGATCTACGGCATCGCGCGGGCCGGGGCCGCCTGCGTCCCGCTGGACGTGACGTACCCGGCGGAGCGCATCGCCGCGATGGTCGAGCAGGCCCGGCCGGCGCGGATCGTGACGCACCGGCGGCACCGGGGCCTGGTGGGCGACCAGGCGACCGTCCTCGACGTGGCCGACCTCGTCGCGGACCCGGCGACCGGTGGCGTCGTCGCGGACCCGGCGACCGGTGGCATCGTCGCGGGGCCCGCAGTCACCGACGAGGCCGTGGCGCTGCCCCGGGTCACCGCCGACGACCTGCTCTACGTCCTGTTCACCTCCGGCTCGACCGGGGTGCCCAAGGGCGTGGCGATGACCCACGGCGCGCTCGACAACTACCAGGCGTGGCAGATCCGGGCGGCCAGCGCGGCGGCCGGCGGCACCACGCTGCAGTACGCCCCGCTCAGCTTCGACGTGTCGTTCCAGGAGATCCTCACCACGATCAGCGCGGGCGGCACCCTGCGGATCATCGACGAGGACCTCCGGAGGGACGTGCCGGCCCTGCTGCGGCTGCTCGACCGCGAGTCCGTCGCGCGGATCTTCCTGCCGTACGTCGCGTTGCAGCAGCTCGCCGAGGCCGCGGAGCTGCTCGGCATCCACCCCCGCGCGCTGCGGGTGGTGATCTCCTCCGGCGAGCAGCTGCGGGTGACCGCCGAGATCCGGCGTTTCCTGGCCGCCCTGCCGGCCGGCGCGGTCCTGGAGAACCAGTACGGGCCGACCGAGACGCACCTGGTCACCGCGTACCCGATGACCGGCGACCCGGCGCGGTGGCCCAACCTGCCGCCGATCGGGCCCGCCATCGCCGGGGTCGAGATGCACCTGCTGGACGAGCGGATGCGGCCCGTGCCGACGGGGGTGACCGGCGAGCTGTACTACGGCGGGATCCAGGTCACCCGGGGCTACCACGGCCGGCCGGGCCTCACCGCCGAGCGCTGCGTGCCCAACCCGTTCGGCCCGCCGGGCAGCCGGCTCTACCGCACCGGCGACCTGGCCCGCTACCTGCCCAACGGGGACCTGATCTGGGTGGCCCGCACCGACACCCAGACCAAGATCCGTGGCTTCCGGGTGGAACCCCTGGAGGTGGAGATGGCGGTCATGGAGCTGGCCGCGGAGTACCCGGGGATCCGGGAGGCCGCCGTCGTCGCCCGCCGCCGGGAGGGCGTCGACTCCTACCTCGCCGCGTTCCTCGTCGGCGACCCGGACGCGGTCGACCTGGCCGACGTACGCGGCCGGCTGCGCGCCACCCTCCCCGAGCACCTGGTGCCGGCGCGCTGGCAGTGGCTGCCGGGGATGCCGCTGACCCCCAGCGGCAAGCGCAACGACCGGGCCCTGCGGGAGCTGCCGCTGGAGCTGGCCGAGGCGCCCCGCGTCGCCCCCCGCGACCGGTACGAGCGCGTCGTCGCCGACATCGCCGCCGACCTGCTGCACCTGCCGGCCGTCGGGGCGCACGACAACCTGTTCGAGCTGGGCGGCACGTCGCTGACCGCGATGCGGCTGGTGGTGATGCTGGAGAAGCGGTTCGGGGTGGCCGTGCCCGTCTCGGCGTTCGTCGCCACGCCGACCGTGGCGGGCGTGGCCACGCTGCTGCGCTCCGGCGGGGCGGACCTCACGTTCGACCCGCTGGTGCCGATCCGGGCCCGGGGCGACCGGCCACCGCTGTTCCTGGTGCACCCGCTCGGCGGCAACGTGCTCTGCTACGTCCCGCTGGCCCGCCACCTCAGCCCCGACCAGCCCCTGTACGCGTTGCAGGCCGCCGGGGTGGACGCGGGCACCGAGCCGCTGCGTACCGTGCCCGAGCTGGCCCGCGCCTACCTCGACGCGATCCGCCGGGTTCAGCCCGACGGCCCGTACGCCATCGGCGGCTGGTCGTTCGGCGGGGTGGTCGCCTTCGAGATGGCGCGACAGCTTCGCGAGGGCGGGGCCGGGGTCGACCGGCTGATCCTGCTCGACCCGATCGCCCGCCGGCCCGGCGACCCGGTGCCGGTCGCCGACGACGTCCTGCTCGACTGGTTCTTCTGGGAGTTGATGCGGCTCGGCCACGACGGGGTGCCGACGCGCGGCGTGCCGACCGAGCTGACCACACCCGAGGCGAAGCTCGACTTCATCGCGGGTCGGGCCGGCGAGAGCGGGGTGCTGCGCCCGGGCAGCCCGCGCGGCTCGGTGCGCCGCCTCTTCGCGGTCTTCCGGGCCAACTGGGAGGCGATCATCTCCTACCGGCCCGAGGTCGTCGACCAGGACCTCACCCTGCTGCGGGCCGCCGACCCGCTGCCCGCCGTGCTGAAGCCCATGCACGATCTCGCCGGCACCCTGCACCTCGACCCGCGCAACGGCTGGGGCGAGCTGACCACCGGCCGGGTCGACGTGATCGACGTACCCGGTGACCACCTGGTGCTGATGGACGAGCCGTACGTGGCCGAGGTGGGGCGGCGGATCACCGGGCTGCTGGCGGACGACGCCCCGGCCCGCCGGCCGGTCGGGGACGCGCGATGATCGCCCCCGCCGGCTCCGGCGGCCCGGCCCGCGCCGCCGGCTCGGTGCAGGCCGCCGGTTCGGGCCGCCGCCGGCCGAAGGCCATCATCGTCGGCGCGGGCATCGGCGGCCTCGCGGCGGCCGGCGCGCTGCGCCGCGTCGGGGTCGACGTGGAGATCCACGAGCAGGCGTCGGAGCTGCGGGCGGCCGGCTCGGCGCTCTCGCTGACCGCCAACGCCCGCGTCGCGCTGCGCTGCCTCGGCATCGACCTCGACGTGGAGCGGCACGGCCAGGTCTACCCGGAGCTGCACTTCCGCACCGCCGCCGGGCGGCCGATCAGGACCGTCCGGTTCGCGCACCTCGGCGACCGGGTCGGCGCGCAGAACGTCGCCATCCACCGCGCCGAACTGCACCGGGCCCTGCTCGCCGAGGCCGGGGACCCGCCGATCCGGCTCGGGTCCGCCGCCCGCCGGTTCCACCGCCACCACGGCGGCATCCGGGTCGAGTTCGCCGACGGCACCAGCGCCGACGGCGACCTGCTGATCGGCGCGGACGGCTTCGGATCGGCGGTACGCCGGCAGCTCGTCGGCCCCGAGCGCCCCCGGGAACCCGGGTACGTGTGCTGGCTGGCGACCGTCGCATACCGGCACCACCTGGTGCGCGACGGGTACGCCGCCCACTACTGGGGGCGGGGCCAGCGGTTCGGGCTGGTGCACCTCGGCGGCGACAACGTCTACTGGTGGGGCACCCGCAACATGCCGCCGGAGGCGGCCCGCGACTGGCGTGGCGGCCGGGACGAGATCCTCCGCGCGTACGCGGGCTGGGCCGACGAGGTGGTCGAAACCGTGGCCGCCACCGCCGACGCGGCGGTCATCAGCGTCCCCGCCCGGGACCGCCCCGCCCTGCGACGCTGGGGCGACGGCGCGGTCACCCTGCTCGGCGACGCGGCGCACCCGATGCTGCCGAGCCTCGGCCAGGGCGCGGCGATGGCGGTCGAGGACGCGGTGGTGCTGGCCCGGTGCCTGGCCGGGGCCACCGACCTGCCGGGCGCGTTGCGCCGCTACGAGGCGGCCCGCCGTGACCGCACCCGGCGGATGATCCGCCAGGCGCACTCGCTGAGCCGGATCGAGCAGCTCGCCAGCCCCGCCGGGGACCTGGCCCGCCGCGCGTACCTGCGGTGGCTGCCCACGCGCCTGGTCGACCGCCGCAACCTGGCGGACCTGACCTTCCCCGACGCCCTGCCGGCGGCCGGGCGGTGAGCCCCGCGCGTGGGGCCCACCGGGCGCTCAGCCCGCTGGAGCGCTGGTACTGGATCGCCGACCAGGTCTCCCCGCTCAACGTCATCGCCCGGGTCCGGGTGCGCGGACACCTGCCGCCGGAGCTGCTGCGGGCGGCGCTGGACGACCTCCAGGCCCGCCATCCGCTGCTGCGGGTGGCCATCGCGACCCGGCCGGACGGCCGGCGACCCCGGTTCGTACCGACGGACCGGCCGATCCCGCTGCGGCGGGCCGCGCCCGGCAGCGACGGTGCCGCCGACGCCAGGCTGCCTGCCGCCCCCGGCGTGCCCACCGATCCCGCCGCGGCCGCTGACCCCGACGCAGGTTGGCTGCGCGAGGTCAACGAGCGGGAGCTGGCCGACCGGGTCGACTGGCGGGCCGGCCCGCTCTGCCGGGCCGTCGTGCTGACGACGGGCGCTGCGCCCGGGGACGCGCACGACCTGATCCTGACCCTGCCGCACTGCGTGGCCGACGGCACGACCGCCCTGTCGCTGCTGCGCCAGTGGATCGAGCACGCCGACCGGCTGGCCGCCCAGGGCCCGCCCGGCCCGGACGGCCGAACCCCGGTCAGCGCCGAGCCGGCCCTGCCACCGGCCGAGCGGATGTTCCCCCGCCGGTACCGGGGCGTCACCGGCGCGCTGCGGCTCGGCGGGCAACTGCTGCGGGACCTGTACGCGGTGCGCCGGCACCGGCCGACCCGGGTGACGCCGAGCCGGTTCGTGCCGTTCACCGAGCGCCGGAGCCGGCTGCTGCACCGCACGCTCACCGCCGAGCAGGTCGCCGCGCTGGCCCGGGCGTGCCGCCGGGAACGGACCACGGTGCACGGTGCGCTCGCCGCCGCCATGGTCCTCGCGGTCGCCGCCGAGACACCCCCGCCCGCCCCGGGGCACGTGGCGATCGGTTCCCCGGTGGACTTCCGGGCCGCGCTGACGCCCCCCGTGCCCGAGCGGGCCGTCGGCGCGTACGTCGCCACCGTCCCCTCGTTCGTGCCCTACCGGCCGGGCGTGTCGCTGTGGCAGGTCGCCCGGTCGATCAGCGGCGACCTCGCGGGCCGTCGCCGCCGGGGCAGCCATTTCGCCATGGTCGACCTCGTCCGCCTCTCCTGCCCGCCGTCGGTCGCGGCCAGCGGCCGGTTCGTGGAGCTGACCGAGCGGACCGGGCCGGTGAACCTCTGCCTGTCCAACCTCGGCCGGTACGACTTCCCGGACCGGATCGGGGCCTGGCGGCTCGGCGGGGCGCAGTTCGTCGCCGGGCTCTCCGTCTGCGGCTACTTCGTCGCCACGGCGAACACCAGCCACGGGGAGCTGGCCTGGAACTTCGTCCACGTGCCGGAGGCGGTCCCGGACGCCAGGGCGGCCCGCCTCGTCGCCGCCTGCGTCGACGCGGTGCTGGCCGAGATCGGCGAGTCGGCGGCCGGTGCCGGGGAAGCGGCGGCCGGGATCGAGCCGACGGCGACGGGGGCCGAGGGAGCGGCGGCCGAGATCGACGAGACAGCGGCCGGGACCGACGCAACGGCGACGGGGGTCGCGGCGGTGCCGGCCGGAACCGACAGAGGGGCGGGAACATGATCGGGGCCGGACGGCGGATCGACGCGCGGGGCCGGGCCGTGGTGGTCACCGGCGCCTCGTCGGGGCTCGGCCGGGAGGCCGCGCTCCACCTGGAGCGGGCCGGTTTCCGGGTCTTCGCCGGGGTGCGTGACCGGGCCGCCGCCGACGACCTGGCCGCCGCCGCCACGGCCGGGCGGCTCACCCCGCTGCGCCTCGACGTCACCCGGGCCGACCAGATCCGGGGCGCCGTCGACGAGGTGGCCCGGCAGGTCGGGGCCGGTGGCCTCTGGGGGCTGGTCAACAACGCGGGCATCAGCCTGCCCGGCCCGCTGGAGTGCGTGCCGCCGGAGCAGCTGCGGCGGCAGCTCGACACCAACGTGGTCGGCCAGGTCGCCGTGATCCAGGGCTTCCTCCCGCTGCTGCGCACCGGCCGGGGCCGGATCGTGAACGTCACCTCCGGCCTGGGCCGGGTCGCCCTGCCCTACCTGGGCGCGTACGCGGCGGCCCAGTTCGCCAAGGAGGCGGTCAGCGACAGCCTGCGGCGCGAGCTGCGGCCGTTCGGGATCGCGGTGTCGGTGGTCCAGCCGGGGGCGATCCAGACGCCGATCTGGGACAAGGTCGCCGACGCCGGGACGGAGACGATGGCCCGGGCGGCGGGGCGGGCCGGCGACCTGTACGCGGAGCCGTTCGACCGCTTCCTCACCCGGCTGGCCGCGCAGGCCCGGCGCAGCGGGACCACCCCGGCGGACTTCGCGCGGGCGGTCGCCCGGGCGCTGACCGCCGCGCGGCCGAGGACCCGGTATCCGGTCGGCGGCGACGTGCGGTTGGGCAGCCTGGCCGCCCGCCTGCTGCCCGACGCCCTGCTCGACCGCAACTTCGCCCCGCTCGTGCGGCCCCGCCCCGACCGGCGACCCCCGACCGGCGACCCGGGTCCCGCATCCGGCGACCCGGGGCCCGTGCCCCTCGCCCCGACCAGCAGTGAGGACTGACCAGCATGGACGCCGACCAGCAGGCCCGGACCCAGGCCCAGGCCCGGTTCGCCCGCAACCTGGAGTTGATCTCCGAGGGGCGGATCACCGAATGGGTGGAGCTGTTCGACCCCGAGGGGGTGCTGGAGTTCCCCTACCCCCTGCCGGGCATCCCCGCGCGGTTCACCGGCCACCGCGAGCTGTACGAGCACATGAAGGACTTCCCGAAGCAGTTCGACGTGCGCTTCTCCGGCCTGACCTTCCACGAGACCACCGACCCGGAGCTGGTGATCGCCGAGTTCGTCGGTGCCGGCCGGGGCGTCGTCACGGGCCGGCCGTTCCACCAGGTCTACATCTCGGTGGTGCGGTTCCGGGACGGGCGGATCGTCCACTTCCGGGACTTCTGGAACCCCCTGGCGACCATCCGGGCCGGGCTGACGATCGGGCACGCCTGGCGTGGCCTGGTCGACCTCCTGCGGCCCGCCACACGCCGCCGCCCGAAAGGGCCGGGCCCCGGTCGGGGGTGACCGTGGTCCCGCCACCCGTGGGGTGGGGACGGACGGGGGGCCGGCCCGCGGCGGCGGGCCGGCCCCCACGTACGCGAGGTGGTGCGCCTACGGCTTCCAGGAGCCGGCGGTCTCCAGCTTGTGCCGGTATTCCAGCTCGCCGTTCTTGTTGGTCACGTCGAAGGTGACGCTGCCGGTGCGCTTGCTGCCCTCCCGCAGGTTGACCCCGGAGTCGAGCAGGTCGCCGCAGCCGGCCAGCGCGCCGGCGATCCCGTTCGCGGTGGTGCCGTCCTCGGCCACCCACTGGAAGTAGAATGGGTTGATCGACATGTTGCCCTTCTTCACCGTCGCGGTGACGTCCGCGATCAGGTAGAGCCCCTTGTCGGGGTCGGGCGAGTACGACTTGCAGCCCTTCGTCGAGGTGCGGAACCGCAGCACCGTGATCTCCAGGGTGCCGTCGTCGTCGGTGATGACCAGGCTGTCGCCGGCCTTCATGTTGAAGGTCTCACCGTCGGCCGGTGCGGACGACGACGAGGAGGTCGGGCCGGCGCTCGGCAGGCCGCTCGGTGCGGTGGTGACCCGGGGCAGGTCCGGGAACTGCCGCTCGGCCTCCTTCGCCGCCTCGTTGGCCCCGGTGACCAGCGCCACGATGCCGCCGACGCAGCAGAGCAGCGCGAGCACCACCACGATGACCACGATGATGACGATCGGCTTCTTGCTGCTCTTGTTGGCCGGCGGGCCGAGCGGGTAACCCGGGCCCGGCGCGTAGCCCGGGCCGGGCGGGTACGACCCACCCGGGGGCGGCGGGTAGGCCGGCCCCGGCGGTGGCGGGTAGGCCGCCTCCACGCCCGGCTGGTACGTCGGGTCGGGGGTGGGCGGCGGCGTGAACCCACCCGGCTGGTACGGCGAACCCGACGTGGGCTGGTACGGCGAGCCCGAGGTCGGCTGGTACGGCGCGCCGGACACCGGCGGCGGATAGGGCGCACCCGAGACCGGCGGCGGCGGGTACCCCGCGCCCGAGACCGGGGGCTGGGCGGTGGTCGGCGGCAGGGGCGGCGGGGCGGTCGGATCGGCCGGCCACGGGGGCACGGGTGCCGTCGCTGGATCCTGGTTCTGCTGGTAGGGGTCTTGCGGCGGCCCGTATGGGTCCTGGGGGTGGCTCACCGTACTCCTCGGCACCTCATCGCGATCTCGAACGCCCTGACGGTATCGCTCCTGGCCAAGTCGGGGATCGCCCCGACCGTCTCATCGGGGTAACAGGATGGCGGCGGTACGGACCACGTCGGCGTCGACGGCGAACCGCCCGGTGACCGTCGCGGGCGGGTCGGGCACCGGGGCCGCGTCCAGCCTGGCGGGGGAGATCCGGGCCGTGAACAGGCCGGAGTCCGGGTCCAGCTCGATGCGGGCGTCGTGGAAGTCCAGCCACGTGCCGACGATCGGGTGCCACACCTTGTAGACGGTCTCCTTGGCGCTGAACAGCACGACGGGCCAGGGCGCGGTGTCGGGGAGCCGGGCGCAGTCGTCCCACTCCTCGGGCAGGCCGACCAGCCGGCGTACCCCCGGGTTGAGTTCCCGGTGCCGTTCGGCGTCCATGCCGACCGATCGGATCTCGTCGGCGCGGGCCACGGCGGCGGCGCAGTAGCCCGGCGTGTGGGTGATGGTGCCGACCACCCCGGGCGGCCAGACCGGGGAGCGGTCGGGCGCGGCGGGTACGGCGACGGCCGGCACGCCGAGCCGGGCGAGCGCCCGCCGGGCGCAGACCCGCCCGGCGGTGAAGTCGCGCCGGCGGCGCTCGACCGCCCGGTCACCCAGGCAGGCCCGCTCGGCGGGCAGCAGCTCGCCGTCCCCGTCGTCCCCACCGGCGACGGCCACCGCGACCTCGGGCGGCAGCAGGTCACGCATCCCGGCCCCCGCCGCCCCCGTCGCGGCCCCGACCGCCCCGCACGCCGCTCATCGCCGTCGAACGTACCGCACCCGTCCCCGCGCCGGCGGGCCGTGGGATCGGCGGTCGGCACGCGCCGATCCCACGGCCCACGGCAGGGGCCGGGCCGGCGGGGGTCAGGGCCGGCGGGGACGGCGGGTCAGCGCGAAGCCGACGACGCCGGCCACCGCCGCGAGCACCCCGCCGACCGTGGTCCAGACCCACCGCGACGACAGGTCCGGCAGCCACCCGGCGAGGAGGCTTCCGTCGTCCTCCTCGTCGGCCGGGGCCGCCGCCGGGTCACCGGTCAGCACCGTCCCGGCCTTCGTGTTTGGCACCAGCGGGGCCTTCAGCTCCCCGTCGTCGGCGGGGGCGTCGCCGTCGCCGACCTCGGCGACCAGCAGGTCCACGTCGACCGGCAGGCCGAGGTCCGGCTCCGGCAGCTCCACGACGGAGAGCCGCACGTAGTACGTGCCGGGCAGCGGGTCGGCCGACCACGGCTCGGCCCACGACCGGACCCGGCGCAGGGTGCAGCCCAGCGCCACGCTGGTCGCCGACGCCCCGGCGGTCGGGGTCTGCGCCCCCGCCGTGCACGCCTGCCGGCGGCGCAGGCCGTCGAAGACCTCGACGGTCCAGGTGGAGTCGCCGGTGCGGCCCTTCGGGAAGGTGACCGTCGCCGCGATCTCGTGGACCTGCCCGGCGCTGGCCGAGAACGACCAGTAGAGGTAGTCGCCGCCTGACGCGCCGACCCGCACCGGCTGGCCGGCGGTGATCGGCGTGGCGGTGAGGAACGAGGTGCCGGCCTTGGTGACCGTCGCGGCACCGGGCGAGGGGGTGGGCGCGGCCAGCGCGGGGGCGGCCGGGAGCGTCAGCGCGGCGGCGGCGACCAGCGCCGCCGAGGACCGGATCAACGGGGTACGCATCGTCAGTTCTCCCTCCAGGTGGCGACCCACCAGCGGGTGAGCAGCCCGGCGACGAGCCCGGTGACCAGGCCGGCCAGGGTCAGCAGCAGCAACAGCACCCAGCCCCGGCCCAGGTCCGGCCCGCCGGGGTCCGGCGACGAGGCGACCACGTCGACGGTCAGCTCGATCGGCATCCCCGGGCTGGCCCGGGTGCCGGGGCGCGGCGCGAACGCGTTGCTGACCACCAGGCAGACGGTGGTCGGGGCGGCCGCCGTGTCGCCGGCGGCCGGGCTCGGCGTCTCCCCGTCGTCGGCGTCCGCGTCGGCGTCGGCGTCGGCGGCGGCCGACCAGCGCAGGCCGGCGGAGACCACGTCGGTGCGACCGCTGCCGGCGTCCACGCCCCGGACCAGCTCCCGGCCGTCGGGGGCGGTGGCCCGCAGCAGCACCGCGTGGTCGGGGTTGACCGGGCGGTCCAGCGCGATGCTCACCGAGGCCCGCAGCTCCTGACCCGGGCGCACCGGCACCCGGTACCAGCGGTGCTCAGAGAACTGTTCCCGGTCGGTGTAGACGCCGGGGGCGAGCAGCGGCGCGTCCGGGCACCGGGCGGAGCCGCCCACCACGGTCGGTGCGGCGGTGTAGGTGTCCCGGGCCCGGTCCACCAGCTGCTTGATCCGGCCGGTCAGCTCCTCGGCGCTCTGCGCGGCCGTGTACGTCCCGCCGGTGGCGCCGGCGATGCAGAGCAACTGCCGGCGCACCTTCTCGTCGGGGGCGAGCCCGAGGGTGTCCACCACCAGCTTGGTGCCCTGGGCGGCCAGCTCGCGGGCCACCTCGCACGGGTCCGGCGGGGCGCAGGTGTCCTCGCCGTCGGTGATCAGCACGATCCGGCGGGCGGTGGCACCCGTGCCGAGGTCGGCGGCGGCCGAGCGCAGCGCCAGCCCGACCGGGGTGAACCCGGTGGGCCGGAGGGTGGCCACGGCCGCCTTGGCCTGGGCCCGGTCCACCCGGCCGACCGGCACGATCTGCTGGGTGTCCTGGCAGCCGACCTTCTTGTCCTTGCCCTTGTAGGTGGCCCCGAGCACCCGGATGCCGAGCTGGGTCTCCTCGGGCAGCGCGTCCACGACCTCGTTGAACGCCTGCTGCGCCACCGAGATCCGGCTGCGCCCGTCGATGTCCCGGGCCCGCATCGAGCCGCTGACGTCGAGCACCAGCTCGACCCGGGGCGGCTCGGCAGCGTTCTCCTCGTCCGCCCGCGCGGGTGCGGGACCACCCAGCGCGACCGCCGGACCGACCAGGACGGTTGCCGCCAGCAGTCCGCGGAAGACGGTTGTCCATCGTCTCTTGTTGATCACCGGGGCGAGTGTAGTGAGATCCACTTTGGAGGCTCAGGCGGCCCTCAGGCGCCCGGCGGCGGGGTGGGCCGGACCCTCGGCGCGGCCGGAAAGCTCCGTAAGGTCCCCGCTGGATGACTGACGGTTAGCTGCCGCATGTAAACCATTAGGCTGGTGTTGCTCCGTCGGAAATCTGACCCGAGTCCACCCGTTGTGCCGGTGGTGCCGGGTGGTTAAGCTCCTATTGCGCGCCCCAATCGCCCGCTTCCCCCGTGGCAGGCGATCGGGGCGCGCGTCTTTGCGCCCAGGAGCCGTTTCCCCGCCCCGGTGGCCCGACAACCGGGCCCGCCCCGGGGCCCGGTTGTCCGATATCCGACGGCTGGCGCGTCAGATCCAGCGGCCGTCCAACCACATCCGGGCCGACCACTCCGCGTACGGCAGCAGCTTGCCCACGAAGATCGGATAGAAGTACGCGAAGCAGAGCGCCACCAGCAGCACGTACGCGCCCACGATGACGCCACCCACCAGCCGGCGTTCCGCCGCCTCGTCCTCGCCGTCGGCGGAGGCCCCCTTGGTGGCCGGCGCCCGCGCCCCGTCGGTGGCCGGCGTGACGATCGCGCCCAGCACGTAGACGACCGCGAGGACCAGGAACGGCAGGGCCGGCGCGGTGTAGAAGGAGAACATCGTCCGGCCGTCGAGGGCGAACCAGAACCAGGGCAGCAGCCCGGCGGCCACGCAGAGCAGGATCGCCCCGGCCCGCCAGTCCCGCCGCGCGAGGCCGATCCAGGCTGCCCCGAACAGGGCGGGCAGGAACGACCACCACAGCAGCGGCGTGCCCAGCAGCAGGATCTCCGAGGCGCAGCTCGGCGCGCCGCAGGCGCCCTCGCCCGACCAGTGGAACGCCACCGGCCGGCCCAGCAGCAGCCACTGCCAGGGCCAGGACTGGTATTTGTGCGGGTCGTCGAGCTGCTTGTGGAAGCCGTACGCCGCCTTGTGGTATTCCCACAGGTTGTTCAGCGCCCCGATGATCGGGGTGTCGCTCAGGCCCGGCACGTTCGGGTACTTGGCGGCGAGGCGGTAGTAGCCGTCGTCGGTCAGCAGCCAGCCCGACCAGGTCGCCACGTAGGCGACGACCATGAGGACGCCGGCCAGCACCAGCCAGGGCAGCTCGTCGAGCAGCGCGTCGCGCCACGGCCGGCGCACCCCCGCGGAGCGGCGGACGCCGACCTCCCACAGCAGGGCCAGCAGCGCGAAGGCCGGCAGGAAGTAGAGGGCGCTCCACTTGACCGCGCAGGCGAGGCCGAGCAGCACCCCGGCGGCCAGCCGCCACCACGGCCAGTTCCGCCAGCCGCCGGCGGGCCGGCCGGCGCGGCCGGGCGCGGTGGGGTCGAGGCCGGCGTCCAGCGCCCGGCTCCACCGGCGACGCCGGGCGTCCCGGTCGAGGACCAGCGCGCCGAACGCGGCCAGCACGAACAGCAGCAGGAAGATGTCGAGCAGGGCGGTGCGGGACAGCACCAGGTGGAAGCCGTCGAGGGCGAGCAGCAGGCCGGCGGCGCAGCCGAGCGTGGTGGAGCGGAACAGCCGGCGGCCGATGCGCACCAGCAGCAGCACCGAGACGATGCCGGCCAGCGCCGCGCCGAAGCGCCAGCCGAACTCCGGTGCGGTCGTCATCAGGTGCCCGGGCACGGAGATGTTGTGCTCGGCGTCGGAGTAGCCGAACGCCCACTCGCCGAGGCCGATCAGCCACTTGCCCAGCGGCGGGTGCACCACGTACGACGGGCCGTTGTCCTTGTAGTTCCACTCGACGCCCTTGTCGACGAGCCCCCAGCCGTCGCGGGCGTAGTAGATCTCGTCGAAGATCTTGCCCTTGGGGTAGCTGAGGCCGACCAGGCGCAGGATCGCGGCGATCGCCACCACCACGGCGGTGGCGATCCACGAGTTGACGTCCAGCCGGGCGTCGACGGTGGCGAGCCGCCGCCGCACGATCGCGGGGACGCCCCCGCCGCCGGCGTCGGGGGTGGGGGGAGGCCCGGACTCCTCGGTCGCGTCGCCGGCGGACCCGGCCTGCTCCGGTCCCGCCTGGCCCGCGCTCGCGCTCTGCGCTGTCGACGCACTCGTCACGCAGCGATCGTAGGCTGCGGAGGTGCCCGGTGGCGCCCGTCGTCCCCGATATCGGTACAACTGTCGATGAAGGAGCGCTTCTCTTGGGTGAAATGTCCGAATCCGGACGCCTGATCCTCCTCGGCGCGCCGCTCGGCAACCCGGCCGACGCGTCCGCCCGGCTCCGCGAGGTGCTCGCCGCCGCCGACGTGGTCGCCGCCGAGGACACCCGGCGGCTCACCCGGCTGGCCCGCGACCTCGACGTCACCGTCGGCGGCCGGATCGTCTCCTACTTCGAGGGCAACGAGGAGCGGCGCACCCCCGAACTCGTCGAGGTCCTCCGCGAGGGATACGTCGTCGCCCTGGTCACCGACGGCGGCATGCCCAGCGTCTCCGACCCCGGCTACCGGCTGGTCCGGGGCGCCCTCGACGCCGGGGTCCCGGTGACCGCCGCACCCGGGCCCAGCGCCGTCACCACCGCCCTGGCCCTGTCCGGCCTGCCCAGCGACCGGTTCTGCTTCGAGGGCTTCCTGCCCCGCACCCCCGGCGCGCGACGGTCCCGGGTGCGCGCCCTGGCCGGCGAGGAACGCACCCTGGTCCTCTTCGAGGCCCCGCACCGCATCGCGGGCGCGCTCGCCGACCTGGCCGCCGGGTTCGGCGCCGACCGCCCGGCCGCGCTCTGCCGCGAGCTGACCAAGACGTACGAGGAGGTGGTCCGCCGCCCCCTCGGCGAGCTGGCCGCCTGGGCCGCCGAGCACGAGCCGCGCGGCGAGATCACCCTCGTGGTGGCCGGCGCGCCACCGGCCGCCGCGCAGCGCCCCGACGACGAGACCCTCCGCGCGGCCGTCGCCGAGCGGGAGGCCGCCGGCCTGTCCCGGCGCGACGCGATCACCGAGGTCGCCACCGAGTACGGCCTGCGCCGCCGCGACGTCTACACCACCGTCCACGCCTGAGGTGCAAGGAAGGGCACCTTGTTAACGCATTCTGTATAGGAAGGGCCCCTTCCTAACCGGCGGGCGGGCGGGCGAGCGCAGCCGGCGGGGCGGCGGGCGGGCGGCGAACCGGCCGGCGGGGGCCGGGGCGGGCGCGCCTACCAGGCTGCGGCGAGGAAGCCGGCGCTGATCACGAGCGGGCCGGCCACCGCGACCGCCACCGCCCAGCGGCGGGCCCGCCGGTCGGCCAGCCGGGCCGCACCGGTGTACCGGGCGATCCCCGCGCCGCAGGCCAGCACCAGCAGCAGCCCGAGCAGCCAGCGCAGGTGCCGACCGGCGCCGGTGTCGGCGTACGCGGTGTCGCCCGACGGGCCGGTCATCCGGGCGGTCAGGGTGGAGCCGGTGGCGGTGCGTTCGGCGGGCACCCCGCTGACCCGTACCCCGAAGGCGATGAACCGCTCGCCCTCGGCGGTGAAGACCCCCCGGCAGCGCTGCGTCAACCCGGCGCCCGTGCACTCGCCGATCACGACGGTGCCGGTGGTGGCGTGCCCGAGGGCGAGCCAGAACGGGCCGACGCTCACCCAGGCGAAGAAGGCGGCGAGCAGGCTGAGCGCCAGCAGGGCGGAGAGGCCCTGCCAGGGGTCCGGTGGGTGGGCGGGCCGGTCGGCGGCGCGCCGCCGGCGGGTGCCGCCCCGGGGGTCCGCGTCGGCGGCGCGCCGCCACCAGCGGCGGCGGCCGTGTTCCTCGCGCAGGGGGGTGCCGTCCCAGTGCACCTGTTCGATCGGGGCCCAGAACAGCCCGTCGTCGTCGCCCTGCGCGTCCTCGTCGGGGGCGGGGGCCCGGCGGAGCCGGCCGCCGGGCTGCCGGACCGGAACCCGGCGCGGCACCGCGTCGACCGGGGCGCCGGTGGTCGGCTCCACCTCCACCGGCTGGTCGGGGCCGACCGCCTGCCCGGGCAGCGCGGGCGGGCCGGGCTGCGTGGTCGGGCCCGCCTGGGCGGGCCGGGCCGCCTGCGCGGGCGGCGCGGGCGCCGATCCGCCGGGCGGCTCCTCGTGCCCCTGGGCGGCTCGTCTGCCAGTCACGGTTTCATTGGACACCGGCAGGTGAGGGCAGCAGTGCAGGTCAGGCCGCGTGTCGGCGACAAATCGGGCGAGAAGCCCGGGGTGCTCGTGGCGAGCCGGCCTATTGGTTCGCGGTGGCCCCGCGCCGGTCACTAGGCTTGCTGGTCATGAGTCACGTTCTCGCGGCGGTAGCCTGGCCGTACGCCAACGGCCCGCGCCACATCGGCCACGTCTCCGGTTTCGGCGTTCCCTCCGACGTCTTCGCCCGGTACATGCGGATGGCCGGCCACGACGTGCTCATGGTCTCGGGCACCGACGAGCACGGCACCCCGATCCAGGTGCAGGCCGACGCCGAGGGGGTCACCCCCCGCGAGCTGGCCGACCGCTACAACCGGGTGATCGCCGAGGACCTGCGGGCGCTGGGGCTGTCGTACGACCTGTTCACCCGCACCACCACCCGCAACCACTACGCGGTGGTGCAGGAGCTGTTCGCCGGGCTGCACCGCAACGGCTACATCGTGCCCCGGGTCACCACCGGCGCGATCTCGCCGTCGACGGGCCGGACCCTGCCCGACCGGTACATCGAGGGCACCTGCCCGATCTGCGGGTACGACAGCGCCCGTGGCGACCAGTGCGACAACTGCGGCAACCAGCTCGACCCGGTCGACCTGATCAACCCCAAGTCCAAGATCAACGGCGAGACGCCGGAGTTCGTCGAGACCGAGCACTTCTTCCTCGACCTGCCCGCCCTCGCCGACGCCCTGCGGCAATGGCTGGACGGCCGCGAGGGCTGGCGGCCCAACGTGCTGCGGTTCTCGCGGAACCTCCTCGACGACCTCCAGCCCCGGGCCATCACCCGGGACCTGGAGTGGGGCGTGCCGATCCCCCTCGACGACTGGCGCGACCGCCCGGACAAGCGGATCTACGTCTGGTTCGACGCGGTCATCGGCTACCTGTCGGCGTCCATCGAGTGGGCCCGCCGCACCGGCGACCCGGAGGCGTGGCGCAGGTGGTGGTCCTCCGACGCCGAGGGCAGGGACGCCCGCAGCTACTACTTCATGGGCAAGGACAACATCGTCTTCCACTCGGTGATCTGGCCGGCGCTGCTCGGCGGCTACTCCGGCGCGGGCGACCACGACGGCGAGCCCGGCGCGCTGGGCCGGCTCAACCTGCCCACCGAGGTCGTCTCCAGCGAATACCTCACGATGGAGGGCCGCAAGTTCTCCTCGTCCCGCAAGGTCGTCATCTACGTGCGGGACTTCCTCGAACGCTACGACGCGGACGCGCTGCGCTACTTCATCGCGGTCGCCGGGCCGGAGAGCAACGACACCGACTTCACCTGGGCCGAGTTCCTCCGCCGCAACAACGACGAGCTGGTCGCCGGCTGGGGCAACCTGGTCAACCGGTCGGTGTCGATGGCGGCGAAGAACTTCGGCGCGATCCCGCCGGTCGACCCCGCCGGGCTCACGGAGGCCGACGAGGCGCTGCTGGCCACCGCCCGCGCCGGCTTCGACACCGTCGGCGACCTGATCGGCCGGCACCGTCAGAAGCAGGCCATCGGCGAGGCGATGCGGGTCGTCGCCGAGGCCAACAAGTACCTGTCGGAGCAGGCCCCCTGGAAGCTCAAGGCCGAGGCCGACAAACCCCGGATGGGCACCATCCTGCACGTCGCCCTCCAGGTGGTCAGCGACGCCAACACCCTGCTCACGCCGTTCCTGCCGCACTCCGCGCAGCAGATCCACGAGCTGCTCGGCGGCACCGGCGTGCACGCCCCGATGCCCGTGCTGGAGGAGGTCGACGACCTCGACGGCGGGCCCGCGTACCCGGTGCTGACCGGCGACTACACGGTCGGGGCACGCTGGGAGTCGGTGCCGCTGGAGGCGGGCCGGCCGCTCGCGGCGCCGAAGCCGGTGTTCCGCAAGCTCGACCCGTCGATCGTCGAGGAGGAGCTGGCCCGGCTCGCCGGCTGACCCGCCCCGCCGGCCCCCGACGAAGGGCCCGCCCCGCCGGCCCACCACGAAGGCCCGCGATGACGGCGACATGGCGGCATCCCGGCACTCGGGACACCGCCATGTCGCCGACATCGTCGTGCGGAAGGCTCGTCGTGCGGAAGCTCGGCGTGCGGAAGGGCTCAGCGCCGTGCCATCGCCGGGGCCACCACGAACTCCAGGATCGCCCGGTTCACCTCGTCGGCGTTCGTCCACGGGATGCCGTGCGGCGCGCCCTTCAGCGTCACCAGCCGGCCGTCGGGCAGCATCGGCTGCAACCGCTGGCCGGTCACTCCGTACGGCAGGACCCGGTCCTGGTCGCCCTGCACGATCAGCACCGGCACGTCGATCCGGGGCACGTCGGGCCGGAAGTCGGTCAGCCAGGCGTCCACGCTCTGGTACGTGCCGATGGCCGAGGCCCGCGCGCCGATGTCCCAGTGCGCCCGGTACGCCTCCTCGCTGACCAGCCTGCCCTTGTTGTCCGCGTAGTTGAAGAAGTTGTCGCAGAAGCTGGTGAGGAACGCGAACCGGTCGGCGAGGATCGCCTGCTTGAAGCCCTCGAACGGGCCCCGGTCCAGCCCCTCCGGGTTGTCCGGGGTCTTCAGCAGGAACGGCGCGAGCGGGGAGAGCAGCACCGCCCGGTCCACCCGGTTCGACCCGTACGTGCCCAGGTAGCGGGTGACCTCACCGGTGCCCATCGAGTGCCCGATCAGGATCGCGTTGCGCAGGTCCAGCTCGGTCATCAGCACGTCCAGGTCGGCCGCGAACGTGTCGTAGTCGTAGCCGGCGGCCGGCTGGCTGGAGTTGCCGAAGCCCCGCCGGTCGTACGTGATGGTCCGGTAGCCGGCGGCGAGCAGCGCGTTGGTCTGCTTCTCCCACGTCGCCCCGTTGAACGGGAAGCCGTGGATCAGCACGACCGGCTGGCCGGCGCCGTGGTCCTCGTAGTACAGGTCGATGGGCGCGGTGTTCTCCGCGCCGACGGTCATGAAGGGCATCTCGTCTCCCGGTGCGGGGTCGGGTCGTCGGACGCCCCGCGCATTCCCGACCCGCCCCCCGATATGCGGCCCCGCCGGGACCGCGCCGCCGGGGCCGCTCCGGTCAGAGCGGATAGGACACGTCGACCATCCGGTCGTCGGTCACCTCGGCCGCCGGGGCCCACACCTCGTAGACGCCCCGTTCCTGGCACTGCGCCCCGGTCGCGGCCACCGCGTCCGGATCGGGCCGGACCAGCCGCAGCCGCAGCCAGCCCGCCTCCTCCCGCAGGACGAGCCAGGGCACGCCCCGCCAGGCGGCGTGCCGCAACCGGCGGGCCACCGCCTCCACCGGGTACCGCGCGGCCCGGGTCATCGCCAGCACCCGGAATCCGCCGGGCAGGTCGGCGACCGCCTCGTACGCGGCGCCGGCGTACCCGCCGACGAGCTGCGTCGACCGGGCCGCCTCCCCGGTCGGCAGCCACTCCTGGTCGGGGGAGAGGTCCGGCACCCCGGCCAGCAGGTGCCGCCACTGCGGGCCGACCATCCGCAGCCAGCCCCGCTGCTCGGCCTGGTAGCTGTAGAGCACCACCTCCTCGCCCGACGCCGGGTAGGCCAGCAGGGTGGCGTTGGCCGGCATCGGCAGGTCGGCGAAGTCCCGCGTGACGAACTCCGGGACCAGCTGCGCCTCGCTCGGCACGAACCCGGTGCCCAGCACCGGCGGGCCGAGCCGGTCCCGGGGCGGCAGCGCCGTCAACCCCCGGTGCTCCGCGCCGACCGGCCGCACGTAGTCGGCCGGGTCCGCCGCCCGCCAGCGCAGCGCGTACGCCACCTCCAGGTCGTCGCGGCCGCCCGGCGAGTCGGTGCGCAGCACCGCCAGGGCCCCCGGGGTACGCAGATGCGCCACGTCGTGCTCGCGGTGGCAGAAGCCGTGCGGTAGCCAACCCCGGGCGTACCCGGCGAGCTGCCGCGCGGAGAGCACCTTGACCATCCGGGTGCCCCGCCGGACCACCGCGGACGCCCGCACCGCCACCAGCGTCGGATCGCCGGCCGAGGCCGGCTGCTGGCTGAGCCGCTGCACCTGCGACCAGCCCCGTTCGCGGTGCAGCGGCACCATCAGCGGGGTGTCCGGTTCCTCGGTCGGCTCGGCCGCGCCGTGCACCGCGTCGACCTCGCTGGCGTGGGCGAACCGCCGCCAGGGCAGCGGTGCCCCCGCCCGGGGCGACCACTCGAAGCCGGGTGCCTCCTCGGCGCTGAACAACTCGTACGCCGCGCCCCGGGCGATCGCCTCCGCCGGATAGGCGACCCCGCCGCACGTGACGCGCAGCCCCGCCCGCGCTTCGGCGGCGCCGCGGGCCTGGGGGGAGACGCTCACCCCGGCGACGCTAGGCCCGCCGCGTTCCGGGCGGGTGAACGGCCGGTGACGGCCCGATGACCGGTGCCTGGTCGGCGCGCTCCCCACCCGACCGCCGGGACACCCGGGAAGGGGCCGGGTGGCGGACCGGGCCGACCGGCGGTGTGTGATGCTGGCGGCGATGACCGAGTCGACCGAACCCCGCCGGCAGCGGGCCGCCCGCCGTGCCGGCGAGTTCCCGCCCGCGCCCGAGCCGCTGCCCGGCCCCGTGCCGGACAGCCACACCCACCTGGACATCACCGTCACCGAGGCCGGCGTGCCGGCCGGCGGGGCTGGCGGCAACGCCACCGCCGACGACCCGGTCGCGGCGGCCGTCGCGGTGGCCGCCGAGGCCGGCGTGGACCGGCTCGTCCAGGTCGGCGTCGACGTCGCGTCCTCGGCGTGGAGCGCCGACGCCGCCGACCGCTACCCGGCGGTGCTCGCCACCGTCGCGCTGCACCCCAACGAGGCGCCCCGCCTCGCCGACCTCGACGAGGCGCTGCGCGCCATCGAGGCCCTCGCCGCCCGCGACCGGGTGCACGGCATCGGCGAGACCGGAATGGACTTCTTCCGCACCGGCGACGAGGGCCGCGCCGCGCAGGAGGAGAGCTTCCGCGCCCACATCGGCATCGCCAAGCGGCACGGCAAGGCCCTCGTCATCCACGACCGGGACGCCCACGCCGACGTGCTGCGCGTCCTCGACGACGAGGGCGCCCCGGACACCGTCGTCCTGCACTGCTTCTCCGGCGACGCCGACTTCGCCCGCGAGTGCGTCCGCCGGGGCTACCTGCTCAGCTTCGCCGGCACCGTCACCTTCGCCAGCGCCACCGCGCTGCGCGAGGCCGCCGCGCTCACCCCGCTCGACCAGCTCCTCGTGGAGACCGACGCCCCGTACCTCACCCCCACCCCGCACCGGGGGCGGCCGAACGCGTCGTACCTGATCCCGCTCACCGTCCGCGCGCTGGCCGCGACCACCGGCGCGGACCTCGACGCGCTCTGCGCCGCCCTGTCGGCCAACGGCGAACGCGCCTTCGGCCCGTGGTGACCCCCGGCCTGCTCGGCCCGGCGGAGATCCGGGACCTCGCCGCCCGCCTCGGCGTCAGCCCCACCAAGAAGCTCGGCCAGAACTTCGTGCACGACCCCAACACCGTGCGCCGCATCGTCGCCGCCGCCGCGCTCACCGCCGACGACGTCGCCCTGGAGGTCGGCCCCGGCCTCGGCTCGCTCACTCTCGCCCTGCTCCCCGTCGCCGCGCACACCCACGCCGTCGAGATCGACCCGACGCTGGCCGCCGCGCTGCCGCAGACCGCCGCCCACCATGCCGGCCCGTACGCCGACCGGCTCACCGTGCACCGCGCCGACGCGCTGCGCGTCACCGCCGCCGAACTGGCCGACCCCGCGCCGACCGCCCTGGTGGCGAACCTGCCGTACAACGTGGCCGTGCCCGTGGTGCTGCACCTGCTCGCCGCGCTGCCCAGCCTCCGCCACGGCCTGGTGATGGTGCAGAAGGAGGTCGCCGACCGGCTCGTCGCCGGCCCCGGCTCCAAGGTGTACGGCATCCCGTCGGTCAAGCTCGCCTGGCACGCGCACGCCCGCGCCGCCGGCCGGGTCCCGCCGAACGTGTTCTGGCCGGTGCCCAACGTCGACTCCGGACTGGTCGCCTTCACCCGCCGCGAGCCGCCCCGCCCCGAGGTGCCCCGGGAACGGGTCTTCGCCGTCGTCGACGCCGCGTTCGCCCAGCGCCGCAAGACCCTGCGGGCCGCCCTCGCCGGGTGGGCCGGCGGCCCCGACCGGGCCGCCGCCGCCCTCACCGCCGCCGGGGTGGACCCCGGCGCACGCGGGGAGTCACTCACCGTCGAGCAGTTCGCCGCCGTCGCCGCGTCGGCTCCGACCGGCACGCCGGCCGCGCAGTAGGCTGGCGCGGTGCCCGGACCCCGCAACGCGTACGACCTGGTTGACGGCCGTTCCGCGCCGGCCACCGACCCCGCCGAGGAGCTGATCGTGACCGAGCCGTTCGACATCCGCCTGCGCCTGCGGGGCATCGTCCCGTGACCGAGGCATGGCGACCGGACGACGATGACGACCAGCAGCGACGCGGGGCCGCCGGCCCCGTCCGGGTGCGGGTCCCCGCCAAGGTCAACCTGCACCTCGGGGTGGGCCCGCTGCGCCGCGACGGCTACCACGAGCTGAACACGGTCTACCACGCGATCTCCATCCACGACGAGCTGACCGCCCGCCGCGGCGACACCCTCACCCTGACCATGGAGGGGGAGGGCACCGGCGAGCTGGCCCTCGACGACACCAACCTGGTGATCCGGGCCGCCCACGCCCTCGCCGGCTACGCGGGCGTCATGCCGCACGCCCGGCTGCACCTGCGCAAGCAGATCCCGCTCGCCGGGGGCCTGGCCGGCGGCAGCGCCGACGCGGCGGCGGCCCTCGTCGCCTGCGACGCGCTCTGGGGCACCGGCCTGTCCCGCGACGAGCTGGCCGGGATCGCCGCCGACCTCGGCTCCGACGTGCCGTTCCTGATCCACGGCGGCACCGCGCTGGGCACCGGCCGGGGCGAGGCCGTCAGCCCCGTGCTGGCCCGCCCCACCTCCTGGCACTGGGTGGTCGCCATCGCCGACGGCGGCCTCTCCACCCCCGCCGCGTACGCCGAACTCGACCGGCTCCGCGCCGCCGGCGCCGCCGGGCCGGCGCTGGGCAGCACCGACGGGCTCCTCGCCGCGCTGCGCCAACGCGACCCCCGGGTGCTCGCCGCCACCCTCGGCAACGACCTCCAGGCCGCCGCGCTGGCCATGCGCCCGTCGCTGGCCGCCACCCTCAAGGCCGGCGAGGCCGCCGGGGCGCTCGCCGGCATCGTCTCCGGCTCCGGGCCCACCTGCGTCTTCCTCGCCGCCGACGCCGGCGACGCCGAGCGGATCGCCGCCGAGCTGGAGGCGGCCGGGGTGTGCCGCGAGGCGCGCACCGCCCACGGCCCGGTGGCCGGCGCCCGGATCGGCTGACCCACCCGCGCCCGACCCGCCCCCCGGGGCGGGCCGGGCGCGTCCGCGTACCCTGGGAGCCAGGCGTCCCCAGGTGCCCGCCGGCACCGGGACGCCTTGATCATGGAAGGTGGGCCAGTGGCCAACATCGTCAACCTGGACCGGGTGTCCAAGGGGTACGGCGCCGCCGGGCCGCTGCTCACCGACGTCTCGCTCGGCCTCGACGACGCCGACCGGATCGGCGTCGTCGGCCTCAACGGCGCCGGCAAGTCCACCCTGCTGCGGATGCTCACCAAGCAGGAGGACCCCGACGACGGCCGCGTCACCCACCGCCGCGACCTGCGCGTCCTGTGGCTGCCGCAGGCCCTCGCCCTCGCCCCCGAGGCCACCGTCCGGGACGTGGTCCTCGGCACCGCCTGGCTCGACCAGAGCATGGGCGCCGAACACGAGTGGGCCGGCGACGCCGGCGTCCGCGCCATCCTCGACGGCCTCGGCATGCCCCACCTCGGCCTCGACCAGCCCGTCGGCCCCATGTCCGGCGGCGAGCGCCGCCGCGTCGCCCTGGCCGCCCTGCTGGTCCGCGAGTCCGACCTGCTCATCCTCGACGAGCCCACCAACCACCTCGACGTCGGCGGCGTCGACTGGCTCGCGAAGCACCTCGTCGGCCGGCGCGGCGCGCTCGTCGTGGTCACCCACGACCGGTGGTTCCTCGACGCCGTCTGCACCACCACCTGGGAGGTCGCCGACCAGACCGTCCGGGCCTACGAGGGCGGCTTCGCCGCCTGGACCCTCGCCCGCGCCGAACGCGAACGCGTCGCCGCCGCCACCGAGGCCCGCCGGCAGAACCTCCTCCGCAAGGAGATCGCCTGGCTGCGGCGCGGCCCGCCCGCCCGCACCTCCAAGCCGAAGTTCCGCATCGACGCCGCCAACGCGCTCATCGACGACGTGCCGCCGCCGCGCGACACCATGTCGCTGCAACGGCTCGCCACCGCCCGCCTCGGCAAGCAGGTGTACGACCTGGAGCACGTCCGGCTGCACGCCGGCCCCAAGGAGATCCTGCACGACACCACCTGGCAGGTCGGCCCCGGCGACCGGATCGCCATCCTCGGCCGCAACGGCGCAGGCAAGACCACCCTGCTGCGGCTGCTCGCCGGCATCACCCGCCCCGACGGCGGACGCTTCCACACCGGCTCCACGGTCAAGCCGGCCTTCCTCTCCCAGGAGCTGGCCGAACTCCCCGGCCACCTGCGCGTCCTCGAAGCCGTCGAGGAGGTCGCCCGCCGGGTGCAGCTCGGCGACCGGGAGGTCTCCGCCGCCCAGCTCGCCGAGGTCTTCGGCTTCGACGACCGCCGGCTCTGGACGCCCGTCGGCGACCTCTCCGGCGGGGAACGCCGCCGCCTGCAGATGCTCCGGCTGCTCGCCGCCGAGCCCAACGTGCTGCTGTTCGACGAGCCCACCAACGACCTGGACACCGACACCCTCGCCGCGCTGGAGGACCTCCTCGACTCCTGGCCCGGCACGATCATCGTGGCCAGCCACGACCGGTACCTCATCGAACGGGTCACCGACGTCGCGTACGGGATGTTCGGCGACGGCCGCCTCGTGCACCTGCCCGGCGGCGTCGACGAATACCTGGCCCGCGCCGCCGACCGGCAGCCCGCCGCCCCGGCCGCCCCCACCGGGCCCACCGCCGACGGCACGCCCGCCGCCGCCACGGGCGGCATGTCCGCCGCCGAGGCCCGGCAGGCCAAGAAGGAACTCACCCGGCTCGAACGCCAGATCGCCAAGCTGGACCAGCGGGAGGTCACCCTCCTCGACCAGCTCGCCGCCAACGCCACCGACTACGCCAAGGTCGCCGAGCTGGACGCCCAGCTCAAGGACGTCCGGGCCGAACGGGAGCAGGTCGAGGAGAGCTGGCTGGCCCTCGCCGAGCAGGTGCCCGGCAGCTGACCAGGGCAACCGGGCGGGGGGTGTGCGGCGTCACAGCCCGCCGTGCGGGACAATCGCAGGCGACCCCTCACCCGCACGGTCTTGGAGACTCAGACATGGCCCACACCCCCGTCAACCACCCCGCGCGGCCGATCTACCGGGCGATCGGCGGGCTCGTTGGTCTGTACTTCCTGGTCTTCGGCGTGCTCGGCCTCGTCGCCAGCGCCGGCAACGACTTCCTCGCCCAGGACGACACCAAGGTGCTCGGGCAGGGCACCAACCTCGGCTTCTCGCTGCTGAGCATCGTGCTCGGCATCGCGATCGTCGCCGGCACCGTGATCGGCCGCAACCTCGACGTCGCGATCAACCAGTGGCTGGCGTACGCCCTCATGGTCCTCGGCCTCGCCGCGCTGGCCTTCCTCCAGACCGACGCCAACATCTTCAACTTCACCATCACCACCGACATCGTGGTGCTGACCCTCTCCATGGTCCTGCTGATGGCCGGCATGTACGGCAAGGTCGGCACGGACGAGGAGAACGAGGCCTGGCAGAAGGCCCGGCTCGTCCTGTAGCCCGCACACCGCAGCGGGGGTCGGCACGCGCCGGCCCCCGCTGCGGCGGTTCGGCCCGCGTCCGACGGCCGGCGGGGTGACAATCCTTCCGACTGGTGTCAATCGGACGGAGGGGTCATGGCGCACTTTCCGGTCAACCACCCGGCCCGGCCGCTCTACCGCGTCCTCGCCGGGCTCGTCGGGCTCTACATCCTGCTCTTCGGCGTGTGGGGCACCGCCGAGACCTGGGGCGAAGGGCTCTTCGACCGGGGCAGCCACTGGGCCCTCGGGCTCCGCACCAACCTGGCGTTCTCGCTCGTCTCGGTGGCCTTCGGCATCGTGCTGCTGATCGGGGCGTCCCGGCGCACCAACCTCGGCCACTACATGAACCTCACCGCCGGCGTGGTCTTCCTCGTCACCGGCACCCTGATGATGGCCGTCCTGCAGACCCCCGCGAACTTCCTCAACTTCTCGATGTCCACCGTCATCGTGTCGCTGCTGTTCGGGCTGGTGCTGCTCGCCACCGGCCTCTACGACAAGGTCGGGCCGGCCGACCACGCCGAGGCCGAGGACCGGCGCCGCCGCGACCCCGTCCCCGGCACCCGCTGACCGCCGACCCGCCGCCGACCGACCGCGCCGTCAGCGGCCCCGGGACGTGATCAGCGTCGGCTTCGCCTCCAGGTGCGACAACCCGTTCCAGGCCAGGTTGACCAGGTGCGCCGCCACCGTCTCCTTACGCGGCTTGCGCACCTCCAGCCACCAGCGCCCCGTCAACGCCACCATCCCCACCAGCGCCTGCGAGTAGAGCTCGGCCAGCTTCGGGTCGTACCCCCGGGTCTTGAACTCGGCCCCGAGAATGTGCTCGACCTGGTGCGCGACGTCGTTCATCACGCTGCTGAAGTTGCCCGTCGCCGACATCAGCGGCGATTCCCGGACCAGCACCCGGAAACCGCTGGTCTCCTCCTCGATGTAACCCAGCAGGGTCAGCGCCGCCTGCTCCAGCAACTCCCGGGGGTGACCGGCCGTCAACGCCGTGGTGATCCGGTCCAGCAGGGCCCGGACCTCCCGGTCCACCACCACCGCGTAGAGCCCCTCCTTACCGCCGAAGTGCTCGTAGACCACCGGCTTGGAGACCTTCGCCCGGGCCGCCACCTCCTCGATAGAGGTCGCGTCGAAGCCCCGCTCGGCGAACAACTGCCGACCGATCGAGATCAACTGCTCGCGCCGCTGGGCCGCCGACATCCGCACCCGCGACGGCGGCTTGCCCGCCGCCGGCACCGCGCGCCGCCGCCCGCCGCCCGTCCCGCCTCCGCCGACCGGACCATCTGCCATGCCGTCACCTCGCCGGCGCGCCGTGACGCCCTGTCGTGGGATGCTGCCGCCGTCGTTGGTCGCGCCGCCGTCGTCGGTCATCCGGCCATCCTGCCAGGTGGCGGCCGGCCCGACCGACCCGTTTACCGCAGCCGACCCCGCCCCGGCGGCTCCGGGTGGGCCAGCTTGGCCGCGATGCGCTCCGGCTTCGGCCAGCGCACCGCCCACGCGGCCCCGGTCCGCTCCAACAGCCAGATCACCCGGGCCGAGATATCGACCTGCCCCCGCAGCACGCCGTGGCGGGCGCTCGTCGGCTCGGCATGGTGCAGGTTGTGCCAGCTCTCGCCGAACGACAGGATCGCCAGCGGCCAGAAGTTGGTCGCCCGGTCGCCCTGGCGCATCGCGAACGGCCGCTCCCCGTAGACATGGCAGACCGAGTTGATCGACCAGGTCACGTGGTGCAGCAGCGAGATCCGCACCAGCCCACCCCAGAACAGCGCCGTCAGGGCGCCCCGCCACGACCAGGTGAGCAGGCCGCCCATCAGCGCCGGGCCGAGCACCGTGACCACCACCAGCACCGGGAAGAGCCGGTCCACCCTCCGCGTCGCCCGGTCGGCGAGCAGGTCCGGGGCGAACCGCTCCCGGTTGGACAGTTCCCGGCCGAACAGCCAGCCGACGTGCGCGTGGAACAGCCCCTTCACCAGCCCCCGGACGCTCTGCCCGAACCGCCACGGCGAGTGCGGGTCGCCGTCGAGGTCGGAGAACGCGTGGTGCCGGCGGTGGTCGGCGACCCACTGGATGATCTCGCCCTGCACCGCGAGGGAACCCGCGACCGCCAGCGCCACCCGCAGCCACGGCCGCGCCCTGAAGGAGCCGTGGGTGAAGTAGCGGTGGTAGCCGACCGTGATGCCCAGCCCCGAGACGACGTACCAGAACGCGGCCACCGCCACGTCGGTCCAGCCCAGCCAGCCGCCCCAGGCGACCGGCACCGCGGCGACCAGGGCCAGGAACGGGACGACCACGAACGCCCACAGGGCGACCAGGATGCCCCGCGACTGCGGGCCCTGGGTCAGCGGCTTCGGACCGGTGGAGTGGGACTCGGTCAGAGCGGTCGACATGGCACCTCGCAGCGGGACGGCAGAGATCACGAAGTTACGCCTACGTCACCGTAACTTAGGGCGTCGGCAAAAGCACCGGACAGTTCCCGGCGTGGATGCGTCCGCTGTCGTACGTCCGTCCTAACCTGCTGTTCGTGGAGGACTCCCGGGCGGCAGAGGTCCGTCGACTGCGCACCGTCGAGCAGCTCAGCGTGCGCGAGATCAGGGCCCGCACCGGCCTCGGCCGCAACCGCGTCCAGGAGCTGCTGCGCGGGGTGCCCGCCCCGGAGCGGACCCGCCGGCCCAACGCCAAGGACGCCCTCCGGGCCGAGGCGACGCAACTGCGCGCCCGGGGGCAGTCGGTGAACGACATCGCGCGACAGCTCGGGGTGGCGAAGTCGACGGCGTACGAGTGGGTGAAGCACCTGCCGCTCGACCCGGACGACGCGACCGCGCAGCGCCGCCGGGCCCACTCGCAACGGATGACCGAAGCCCGGTGGGCGGAGCACCGGCGGGCCCGCGAGCGCGCCCGGGCGGAGACGATGGTCGCCGCCGCACGGGTGGTCGGTTCCCTCGACCGGCGTGACTGTCTGCTCCTCGGTGCGGCCATCTACTGGTGCGAAGGTGCCAAGTCCAAGCCGTGGCGGGCGCAGGACCGCCTTCAGTTCATCAACAGTGATCCGGGCCTGCTCGCGTTGTTCCTCCGCTTTCTCGACGAGTGCGGGGTCGCTCGGGAGGTGCCCGACTACCGGGTCAGCATCCACGAGTCGGCCGATGCGGACGCGGCGGTCCGATGGTGGGCGGACCGGCTGGGCCTGCCGGTGGGTCGGTTCAGCCGGTCGGTGCTGAAGCGCCACAATCCGACCACCGTCCGCCGCAACACGGGCGACGACTACCGAGGCTGCCTGGTGATCACCGTGCCGCGCAGTCGCGAGCTCTACTGGCGGATCGAGGGTATGATCGCCGAGCTGTTCCGGACGGCAGGCGGTACACCCGACTAGATCGACGTACCGCTAGGCTGGGCGGGCGATGGGGTGTGGGGTAACGGCAACCCGCAGGCCTTTGGAGCCTTGAGCTCCTGGTTCGAATCCAGGCACCCCAGCTCGCGTTCTCCGTGCTGGAGGAATGCCGGCTTTCGCCAGGCGGATGCGGATCGCCGCCCTTGCGTGGTTAGCATGGCCGCGAGACTGTCGCCGTCCCGACGGGAGCCACGTCGTGTCCCAGCCCCACCTCCGCACCGTCGTCGTGCTCGCCGCCGGGGAGGGCAAGCGGATGAAGTCGGCGCTGCCCAAGGTGCTGCATCCCCTGCTCGGCCGGACCCTGCTCGGCCACGTGCTCACCGCCACCGGGCCCCTGCGGGCGGACCGTACCGTCGTCGTGGTCGGCCACGGGGCGGACCGGGTCCGGGCGCACCTGGCCGAGGTCGCCCCGGAGGCCGTGCCGGTGCTCCAGGCCGAGCAGCGCGGCACCGGCCACGCGGTCCGGATCGCGCTCGACGCCGTCGCCGACGCCGCGGGGACCGTGGTCGTGATCAACGGAGACGTGCCGCTGCTGCGCCCCGAGACGGTCGCCGCGCTGGTCGACGCGCACGAGGCGGCCGGTGCGGCGGCGACCGTGCTCGCCGCCGAGGTGCCCGACCCCACCGGGCTCGGGCGGATCGTCCGGGACGGGGCGGGCCGGCTGCGGCAGATCGTCGAGGAGCGCGACGCCACCGCCGAGCAGCGGGCGCTGCGGGAGATCAACGCCGGCAGCTACGCGTTCGACGCGGTGCGGCTGCGGGACGCGCTGGGCAAGCTCTCCACCGACAACGACCAGGGCGAGGAGTACCTGACGGACGTCTTCGCCCTGCTGGTCTCCGCCGGTGAGCCGGTCGGGGTGCACGTGGCCACCGACCACGTCGAGACGCTGGGCTGCAACGACCGGGTCGAGTTGGCGGCGCTGCGCCGGCTGCTGCGCGACCGGGTCAACGAGGCGTGGATGCGCACCGGGGTGAGCATCCTGGACCCGGCGACGACCTGGATCGACGTGACGGTCGCGGTGGACCGGGACGCGGTGATCGACCAGAACACGCAGCTGCGCGGCCGGACCGTGGTGGGCGCGGAGGCGGTGGTGGGCCCGGACGTGACGCTGATCGACACGGTGGTCGGGCCGGGTGCGACGGTGCTGCGCAGCCACGCCGTCGACGCCGAGGTCGGCGCGGGGGCCAGCGTCGGGCCGTACGCGTACCTGCGGCCGGCGGCGCGGTTGGCCGAGAAGGCCAAGGTCGGCACGTTCGTCGAGGTGAAGAACTC
Source organism: Micromonospora sp. PTRAS2 (assembly GCF_054052245.1). NCBI lineage: Bacteria > Bacillati > Actinomycetota > Actinomycetes > Micromonosporales > Micromonosporaceae > Micromonospora > Micromonospora sp. PTRAS2. The sequence goes on along the minus strand of NZ_JBSWBU010000001.1, from coordinate 4,270 downwards.
CGAGGTGGGTGCGGGCGCGAAGGTGCCGCACCTGTCGTACGTGGGCGACGCGACGATCGGGGCGCGGGCCAACATCGGCGCGGCGACGATCTTCGTGAACTACGACGGGGTGAACAAGCACCGCACGACGGTGGGGGAGGCGGCCTTCATCGGCTGCGACACGAGCCTGATCGCCCCGGTGGAGGTGGGGCCGGGCGCGTACGTCGCGGCGGGCAGCGCGATCAGCCAGGACGTGCCGCCGGGGGCACTCGGGGTGACCCGCGCGCCGCAGCGCAGCATCGAGGGATGGGTGGCCCGGAGGCGGGCCGGCACGGCGTCGGCGGAGGCTGCGGAGCGGGCTTTGCGGGCTGCGGCGGAGGATGCGCCTGGGGCATAGTGGGCGCAAGGGAAGGTGAGGCAATCCACGAGGGCGCCGAGGCGGTTCGGGGGCCGTCAGGCGGGGGAGATACTGCAAACCGATAGTCCCCGGCCCCACACCGCAGCCGGGCAAACCGACCAACGGGAGCAGACGGGCCCATGGGCAGCATCGTCGCCGAAAACCGCAAGAGCCTGATGCTCTTCTCCGGACGTGGTTTCCCGGACTTGGCCAGGGAGATCGGTGAGGTCCTCGGCATCGCGCCGACGCCCGCCGACGCGTACGAGTTCGCCAACGGCGAGATCTTCGTGCGTTTCAAGGACTCGGTGCGTGGTTCGGACGCCTTCGTGGTGCAGTCCGTGACGCACGGGGTCAACACCTGGGTCATGGAGACCCTGATCATGGTCGATGCGCTGAAGCGTGGGTCGGCCAAGCGGATCACCGTGGTCCTGCCGTTCTACCCGTACTCGCGGCAGGACAAGAAGCACCGCGGCCGGGAGCCGATCTCGGCGCGGCTGGTGGCGGACCTGCTGAAGACGGCGGGGGCGAACCGCATCCTCACGGTGGACCTGCACACCGCGCAGATCCAGGGCTTCTTCGACGGCCCGGTCGACCACCTGTTCGCGATGGACGTGCTGGCCGAGTACGTGGAGCGCAAGTTCGCCGGGCGGCCGATGACGGTGGTGGCGCCGGACTCGGGCCGGGTGCGGGTGGCGGAGCGGTGGACCGACCGGCTGGGCGGTTGCCCGCTGGCGTTCATCCACAAGACGCGGGATCCGTTGAAGCCGAACCAGGTGGTGGCGAACCGGGTGGTCGGTGAGGTCGAGGGTCGGGTGTGCCTGATCGTCGACGACATGATCGACACCGGTGGGACGATCACCAAGGCCGCCGACATCCTGCGGGAGTCGGGCGCGGCGGAGATCGTGGTGGCGTCGACCCACGCGTTGCTGTCGGATCCGGCGACCGAGCGGCTGAAGAACAGCCCGATCACCGAGGTCGTGGTGACGAACACGCTGCCGTTGCCGCCGGAGAAGCAGCTCGACAAGATCACGGTGCTGTCGATCGCGCCGCTGCTGGCCCGGGCGATCCGGGAGGTCTTCGACGACGGCTCGGTGACGACCCTCTTCGGTGGCCTGAGCTGAGGTGATCGTCGTGCGTCGGCCGCCGCGACGGCGGCCGGCGCACGGCGGTGTTGGGCGTTTTCGCTCCTGACAGCGCGCGGGGCGGGGACTGCCGTCGGGCGCGTATTCAGCTCGGGTAGACTGTTGCGGTTGCCACGGCGAGGGTGCCCGGCGGGCCGCTGAAAAGCACCGCACGGAGGCACCGTGATCGACGCGGTGCTCCGGGCAGTCGTTCATGACGCATGAGCCCCAGCGAGCCCCTCGCCCCAGCACCGCAAGACGACAAGCCGCCGCAGCGAAAAGCATCAGGAGTTTCCCCGTGTCCGAGGTAAAGATCAGCGCCGAGCCCCGTACCGAGTTCGGCAAGGGTGGTGCCCGCCGTACCCGCCGGGCCGGCATGGTGCCCGCCGTGCTGTACGGCCACGCCGAGAAGCCGAAGCACATCGCGCTGCCCGCGCGTGAGTTCGCCGCCGCGATCCGTAAGGGCGGCGCCAACCAGCTGTTCGCGATCGAGGTCAGCGACGGCACCCAGGTGCTGGCGCTGCCGAAGGCGATCCAGCGTGACCCGATCAAGGACACCTTCGAGCACGTCGACCTGCTGCTGGTCCGCCGCGGCGAGAAGGTCACCGTCGAGGTCCCGGTCCAGCTGACCGGCGAGGCCGCGAAGGACACCCTGATCGTGCACGACCACGACACCCTCTCGGTGACCGCCGACGCCACCAAGGTGCCGGACCACCTGGAGGCGTCGATCGAGGGCCTGGAGGCCGGCACGCAGGTCACCGCCGCCGACGTGGAGCTGCCGTCGGGCGTCGAGCTGGCCGCCGACCCGGAGCTGCCGGTCGCCGCCGTGACGGCCGCCCCGACCGCCGAGCAGCTGGAGGCCACGCTGCCCGAGGTCGAGGCCCCCGCCGAGGAGGCCGAGGCCGAGGCTGGCGAGGAGGCCGCCGAGGGTGCCGAGGCGCCGGCCGCCGAGGGCGAGGAGGCCCCGGCCGAGGCGAAGACCGAGGCCTGACCGGTCAGTCTTTCCGTGCGACAGGCGCCCCCGACCCCGGGGGCGCCTGTCGTCGTGTCGGGACCGGGTCTGGGCCGGCCGCCGGGTGCGGCGGGCGAGCGGGAGGGGTGTGGCGTGACGGACGAGGCGGGGCCGTGGCTGGTGGTCGGCCTGGGCAACCCGGGCCGGGAGTACGCGGGTAACCGGCACAACGTGGGCTTCATGGTGGCCGAGCTGCTGGCCGCCCGGGTGGGCGGGAAGTTCGGTCGGCACCGGCGGGCGGTGGCCGAGGTGGCCGAGGGCCGGCTCGGGTTGGGCGGGCCGAAGCTGGTGCTGATGAAGCCGCTGACGTACATGAACCTCTCCGGGGGGCCGGTGGCCGGGTTGGCGCAGTTCCACAAGGTGCCGCCGGGGCGGGTGATCGCGGTCCACGACGAGCTGGACATCGGCTACGGCCAGCTGCGGGTGAAGTGCGGCGGCGGCGAGGGCGGGCACAACGGGCTGCGTTCGATGTCGAAGTCGCTGGGGACGAAGGAGTACGTGCGGGTGCGGTTCGGCATCGGCCGGCCGCCGGGGCGGCAGGACCCGGCCGACTACGTGCTGTCGGACTTCTCGGCGGCGGAGCGCAAGGAGTTGGAGTTCCTGGTGGACCGGGCGGCGGACGTGGTCGAGTCGGTGGTCACCCGGGGTGTGGAGCCGACCCAGAACCTCTATCACGGGGCCTGAGCCGGGCGGGGCGGCGCGGCTGGCGGTCGTACGGCCGGTAGTCTGCGCCTTTCCGGCGGACCACGGCCGGCAGGTGGCCGTGGCCGGCGAGGTGGGTCGCGGCGAGGCGACGGGAGTGAGTGGTGGGCAGTCCTCCGATGATCGACGGCGCGTTCGCCCGGTGGTTGGCGGCCCAGGCCGGGCAGGCGCTGCTGGGCGTGCGGGCCGATCTGGGGTTCGCCGACCCGGGGGCGTTGCGGTCGGCCGGGGACAAGGTCTCGCACGACCTGATCCGCACCGAGCTGGCGAAGTGGCGGCCGGGGGACGCGGTTCTCTCGGAGGAGGACGAGGGGTCGCGGCTGGCGTGGGCGGCGGAGGTGAGCGCCGGGGCGGTGTCCCGGCTGACCGCCGACCGGGTGTGGATCGTCGACCCGTTGGACGGGACCCGGGAGTTCTCCGAGGAGGGCCGTTCGGACTGGGCGGTGCACGTGGCGTTGTGGGCGCGTACGGCGTCGACGCCGCACCGCCTGGTGGCGGGGGCGGTGGGGTTGCCGGCGCAGCACCGGGTGCTGGGCACGGACCATCCGCCGGCGTACCCGCCGATGACCCTGGAGGCGGCGACCTCGGGCGGCGGAAGGACCATCCGGTTGGCGGCCAGTCGTAGCCGTCCGCCGGTTTTCCTGACCGATCTGGCGGACGATGTGGGCGCTCATCTGGTGCCGATGGGCTCGGCGGGGGCGAAGATCGCCGCTGTGGTGACGGGTGAGGTCGACGCGTACGTCCACGCGGGCGGCCAGTACGAGTGGGACTCGGCCGCTCCGGTGGCTGTGGCGACGGCCACCGGCCTGCATGCTTCCCGGATCGACGGTTCTGCGCTGAAATACAACGAGGCCGACCCGCGCCTGCCGGATCTGCTGGTCTGCCGCAAGGATCTCGCCAGCCGGTTGCTTGCAGCGCTGCAGAGGCATTCCGGGTAGCCTGAGCAGTCTTCTTCACGTGTCCGACCGGAAAGGTCTGGAATCCATGAGCGCAGCCGAGCGGATCGAGGCCGGGTCATGACCGCCCCCGCCACGTACCAGGTCTCCCACCTCGATGCCC